>NZ_QJRF01000037.1 GCF_013393345.1 Pseudomonas taiwanensis | reverse complement strand
AGGCCGAGGAAAGTGCCGACGCCAAACAGGGCACCCACTACAGCAGCACCGCCACCCTGGTGCCGGACGACGCCGAATGGCGCGCCACGCCGCTGCCCAAGCCGCGCATCGACGGCCCGCAGCAGGCCACCGTGGTCGGCCCGCCAGGCGAGGAAATCTACTGCGACGAGTTCGGCCGGGTGAAGGTCCAGTTCCCCTGGGACCGCGAGGGCAGCAACGACGAGCACAGCTCCTGCTGGATTCGCGTGTCACAGAACTGGGCGGGCGCGACCTGGGGCCTCGTGGCCATCCCGCGCATCGGCCAGGAAGTCATCGTCTCCAACTTCGATGGGGACCCAGACCAGCCGGTGATTACCGGCCGGACCTACAACGCCCACCAGCGGCCGCCGTACGAGCTGCCAGCGAACAAGACTCGGATGTCTCTCAAGAGCCAGACCCACAAAGGCAGCGGCTTCAACGAATTGCGCTACGAGGACGAGGCTGGGCAGGAGGAAATCTTCATCCATGCCCAGAAGGACCAGAACAACGTCGTCAACCACGACGAGACCACCTTCGTCGGCCATGACCGCAAAGAGCAGGTCGAACACGACGAAATCATCGACATCGGGCACGACCGAAAGGAGACCGTCGGCAACGACGAGCAGGTTGCCATCGGCCAGGACCGGCGCCACGAAATTGGCAACGACGACTACCTCACCATCGGCCGCAACCACACCATCAACACCGCCAAGGACCGTACCGAACAGGTCGGTAACAACCGCCTGGATAAAACGGCTGCCAACCACCGGGCGGAGATTGGGGGCAACCTCGACCAACAGGTGGAAGGAGAGGTCAAACTCCAGGCCGGTCTGACCATCACACACTACACCCGAGTGCACACAATCCACGCCTCCGAGGCTTTGGTCATCAAGGCTCCCGGCGGCACGCTACGCATTGATAGCAGCGGTATCACCCTGGATGGCATCGCGATAGTGCTCAAGGGCCCGATGAAGAAACAGGGCGGTGGCGCTGGCAACAGCCTCTCGCTGGGCAGGCAGGTTCTGGAAGGACTCCAAGCGGATTGCGTGGAGCGAAATCGATGAGCGCAGAACACGTCATTGCCTTCGCCGAACGGCCTCGGTCACCGGCTGACCACGTCTACCTCCTGGTGGACGATCTTGCCGACTGCGAGGAGGAAAACCCGCTCAGCGTTGCCTCCTTGACCCAGTCACTGGGCGAAGCGTCCGTGGCTCGTGTACTGCGGCCGGACCTGAGCCACACGCCTTCCGCCTGTCCTGCGCTGGTCCAGCTGTCCGCGCCGGGAGAGGCCCCACCGCGGCGATACCTCGAACGCAGCGCCCGCTACGCCATGGACGATGCGGCCTACAACAAGCGCTATGTCTGCGGGTGGCTGCTAAGTCCCCAACCGTTGGAGGCCATCGCGACCCACATCGCGACCCAGTGCCACACCACCGCGGCGCTCGATGGGCAAACCTCGCCGTGGTTCGAACCGCTGCGTCTGGAGCTGCTGGCCGCCGCACTCGGCGGCCAGCTTGGCAGCATTCTGAACCCCGTCCATGCCTGGCTCTGCCCGACCAGTTGGGGCAGCTATACGCTGCTGCGCGGTGCACGCGGCGCCCTGGCGACAGAGCTTCCCCCGCTGGCCAGGGAAACCCAGCAGCTGGCGCTGGTGGTCAATGACTTTCTTGGTGTATGGCGCCACGCCCTGGAACTCCCCATGGGCTTTGCGCCCTGGCGTTGGACGGGGACGTCGGTCCTGCCACCCCAGGTCGGCACCCACGCCTTTCGCCTAGTGCGCGATGCCCGCAGGCTTGGGCTCAGCAACAGTCACGACATCATTGCCTTGAGTCTGCATCGGGTGTTTATCCACCCACACCTGCCGCAGCACCCGGACATCCAACACGCCATCGCACAAGCGGCCGCCGGTGCCTTCAGCTTGCAAGAACACTTCGCAACCTACAGCGACGGCACCTGGAAGCGCATCGCTGCAGACTTGCCCAGAGCAGAGAACTACACATGAATACCAGCGCCGCTCTCGGCACGGCCACCCAGCAGGCCGCGCCTAATCCCTCCGGAGCCTGCAACGCCTGCCAGCGGACCGGGCTGCCGATTCTGCCCCTACGCGCCGCCTACGCCCCAGCGCCCTATGGCACGCACATGCAACCGGTGTCCCGCGGCTCCGACCTCATGGCTGTGCGCATGCGGATCGACCAACCCCGCACCTTGCGTCAGGGCTATCTCTATGTACTGCTCGACAAGACCGAATGGCAGGCTTACCAGGTCACGCCAGAAGGTGCCTTGCGCCAATTCCGGCCATATCAGCCGCCGCGCGAGGAGCCCCAGCCACTGAGCGAGGACTGCATCAAGCAAGACCACGATGTCACCGCGTCTTTCATCAACATCGACACGGCGAAGTACAGCACCGCCTCGATTGCCTTCTCCAGCGACCCCTGGCCGAAGAGCGTGCTGGACCGCTACCTGAGCGGCAAAGGCGAAGACGGCACTGCGTTGGAGCCCAGGTTTCACCAACTCGACCTCAAGGCCGCGCGGGAAAACCCCGCCAGCGTCGGCCTCGCCATGACCGAACAGGCACTGCAGGTCGACCAGAAAGTGCTTGAATACGCCACTCCTACGGCCGGCGACTTCAGCAGCGCGCATGGCTTCAGCACCCGCAATCACCGGCTGGAAGCACTGCGCGGCTTCGTGCGTATCCAGAGGCAGAGGCAACAGCTGCCCGAGGGTGTGCTCGCGCTGGTCCTGCTGGACCCCATCGGTCTGGTGCAGGAGATAAACCACCAGCGCCTGGCCTGGCAACGCCAGCGACAGCAGTACGAAAGCGACCCCACCACCAACTACAAGTTCTTCACCTCCGAATGCCTCAAGCGTCTGCGCGAGATGTGCAAGCAGGCCGCCGACGATGTTGTGCCCGCGAGTACCAATATCGTCTGGGAAATGCAGCCCAGTGAGTCGGGTGGACCACCGGTATTCCACGACCCAGCTCGTGAACGCGCCTTCCTCGTGGCGCGCAAGACCAAAGAGCTGCTCGGCAGGCTCGACGACCGCTACAGCGAACGCAAGCGCGCCGCTTTCGAAAAGGAGTTCGAGACCACCAAGCAGCGTCTGCAGCAGCAGATCGACGATATGGCGGTACTCTATGCCAGCCATGTGCTCACCAATCCGCTGTTCCACCTGGCCGAGCGTTACGACTACGACGCACACGTGGCGTATTCGGTGGTGTGCTACATCCAGACGCTCGAATCCTGCTTGCGCGGCGGCATCACCGAGGCTTCGCTCCCGCCGGATGCCGATGGCACTATCAAGCCCGTCGCCGGCCCGTCGGCCGCTGCATGGGAGGGGTGGATAAAGGACGGCCAGAGCATCGTCTTCAAGACCTTGCTCGCCTGTGACAAAAGCCTGATGGAAAGCCTCGTGCCTACCTTCAATAACCAGGGCGAACTGGACTGGAGCGACTTCGAGAAAATCTACAGCCCGGTCACCAAAATAATGGCCAGCAGCGACTTGGGCGACAAACTCATCCAGCCCAAGGTGCAGGCAGCTATTGCCAGCGTACTGGCCGCCTACAACGGCGCGGTGAGCCGCCTCGGCACCCAAGTCAACAATGGGGCGCGCAACGTTGCCACCCGTGTCAACAGCGCTGCGTTGCTGCTCTACTCGCACATCCACATGACTCAGGTCGCCGTCCAGATGAAGCTGGGCGACTTATACAAGCTGATGTGCGAGCAGATACGCGAAGACCGCAACAAGTTGGCCGCCGCCATCGAGCAAGCCACCGGCAGGGCACATAAGCAGGTTCGTTCGGTACTGATGGGGGGCGTGCTCAGCCTTGCCCTGGCCGATCCGAAACTGGCCGCACAGGTTGTGGAAGTGGTGCTGTGGGTGGAAGGCAAGGCTAGTGATCTGCGCCAACGATTCGGAAGCGTTGTCCAGGATGCTGCGCAGCACGCCGGCGAAATGCTCGGTGAGGCCACCCGCCGCACCAGTGCAACTGTGAATGGTCTGACGGTCCTCGCCGGTACGCTGGAACCGGGGGCACGCAAGGTCTTGGCTGGTCTTCAAATGACCGCCTTCCAGGTCACCGGTCTGGCGCGGTCTGGATTGAGCGGCGCACGCAATGCCGCCACCATTGCCCGGGGTGCGGTGGGCAGCGCTGAACTGCTTGTAGCTGTCGGTGGTACCTACTTGTTGTCGCAGGGGCTGCGCAAATCGGTCGAGACTGTGGATGCCACCTTCGGCGCCAAGCACGACGAAGCCGTGCTCGCGGTATATTCGGCATCCGTTGGCGTATTGGGAGGTAGCATTGAGGCAGTAGGCCTGATGATGCAAGGCGGTGCTGAACAGGCTCAGAAGGTTCTTCGCTTGCCTCCAGTTGGCATGGGCGCGGTAAGCCGACTTGCTGTGGCAGGTGCGGCCATTGCGCGATTTGGCGGAGTGATTGGCGCTGTGGCTGGCGTTGTTGATGCCTTGGCGTCTTTCAAGGCCGCTGGACGTGCTGGTGCTGAGGGAGGTGGAATTGCCAAGGCTCTGTATATCGGGGCCGGTTTCGCCTATGCATTCAGTGCGGGCTTTACGCTATACGCCCTCTACGCGACCTCCACGACAATACTAAGCGCTTCGTGGATCCTTGGACCAATCGGGTGGGCGATTCTCCTCGGTATGGCGGCCTACGTAGCATGGAAGATTGCTGAAAAGGCAGAGTCTTCTCCCTTGGAACGGTGGGCGTACTGCAGCTACTTTGGTCGAGCAGAGAACAGTATGTTCGCTGATGCGAATACGCCGGTTGCCGCGTTGAATGCAGCTGTGCTGGGAGTCGATGTCAACGCGAAATTCGAATCGGAACTGGTAAGTAAAACCTTCGAGGTTGGAGCTCTCATGGGAGGTACTAGGATAGCTGTTGTGCCTATTCCATATTTAAAGTACCAGATTTCCTTGCCACAGTATGACGCATCCCGTGCGGGCTATACCTGGAAATTACTCGTGAAACGCTACTCCGGAGAAGAACTGCTGGCGTCAGGGAGTCACCGGTCAACCTTGTCTTCGCCAAGTGCAGAATTGAAGCCGCCTACCCGATTGGACTACGAGCCTCATAGCGCTACACCGGTTAGTCAAGAACGCACTATCTCGGCAGTCGACGGAAGAAAGACAAATTTCCTGATAGTCGAAGGGAAAATAGAGTTGATGCTTGGGCATGATATCGATGAAGCAATCATTAGCGTCGAGTACTTGCCAGATATCCATGACGCCGAGATGGTAGCCAAAATGGAGGTTGTGGAGGTCATATGACGAAACAGGCAAAGCAACTATTGGACAAGCCAACCAAAGGATGGAAGGCCGATCTTCCTCTCCCGCAAACTGTCCCAAGTGAACAGCTGCTGTCAATCGGTTTGCCACCCAATGCTGTGGATGAGACCTATCTGGAGTTACACAGATCCAGTATTTTGAATCGCACAGGAGTTTTTTTTTGTGCACTGGGTATGCTTTTTATAGCCAGCGCGGGCGGGGTATTTTTATATGCCGAGGTGAATGCGAAGGAATTCTTCGGGTATCTGTTCTTATACTCGATGATAATTGGACTTTTGCTTGGAGGGGCTGTCGCTGGAGTGGGGATGCTGCGTACCGGTATTGCCTTCCCGCGAGACGAACCGATTCGCTTCAACCGCAAACGTGGCAAGGTCTATGTGTATCGCTTTCATAGTGGCGGGCCGATAAGCCGCAAGGGCTGGGGCGTGCGCCCGGTCGTTTTCAATTGGGACGACCTGCGTGCCGAGGCCTGGACCCGTTCGGCGCCGACCACCACCGCAGTGCCGATTGTCGCCTGGGGCGTGGATATCGCCGTGGTCGAACCCGGCACCAACCACGTCATCGACCGCTTTCAACTGGCCGGCACCAACGTCTATGGCGAGCACATGTGGGCCATGGCGCGTGCCTTCATGAACTTGGGCCCCGAGGCCCTGCCGAAATACCCGCGCCCGCCGCGCGACTGGAACAACGATGTGCCCTGGTACAACCTCGCCCTTCGGCTGGCGCCCAAGGTCCAGTGGCCTGCCGACATGGACCGCGAGTCGCGGATAGCACCGTGAGGGGGGGCGTGAACACGCCATTGCTGAATAAGCCAACAAAAGGATGGAAAGCCGACCTGCCTTGTCCCTCGACTGCGCCGGAAGAACCGATACCACCAGTAGGTTTGCCCCCTAACTATGCGGACGATACGTGCTTGGAGCTGCACACTTCCAGGCTTTTGAATCGGACGGTGGTTGTTCTTTGCGCAACTGCCATGTTTTGGGGGGTAAGCATGGCCTTCATGCTCATATTCGAGACAAGTTTTAGCGAATTTTTAGATAGTCCACTTCTGTCGCTGATGGATATTGGTCTCTTAATTGGAGCAGCTGTCGGAGGCATAGGAATGCTAAGAATGGGCATCACGCCACCGCGCGATGAGCCGATTCGCTTCAATCGTAAGCGAGGCAAGGTCTATGTCTATCGCTTCCATAGCGGCGGGCCGATTAGCCGAAATGGTTGGGGCGTCCGCCCCACCGTCTATAACTGGCACGACCTGCGTGCCGAGGCTTGGAGACGGATGGGACCCACTACCAGCGGTGTGCCGATTTTCGCCTGGGGAGTAGATATCGCCGTGGTCGAGCCCGGCACCAACCACGTCATTGACCGCTTCCAGCTGGCCGGCAGCAATGCCAACGGCGAGCACATGTGGGCCATGGCGCGCGCCTTCATGAATCAGGGCCCCGAGGCCCTGCCGAAATACCCGCACCCGCCGCGCGACTGGAACAACGACGTGCCCTGGTACAACCTGCCCCTACGCCTGGCGCCAAAGGTGGAATGGCCGGCCGACATCGACCGCGAATCGCGGACCGCGCCATAAGTGGTCTCAACGAGCAAGCTGCCCTGCCGTCTCGCAGGTCGCCAGACTTCGCAGGCAACACTCACAAGGAACCTGCCATGAAACCCGTTGTTCTCGTTGGCCATCAGCACAGTTGTCCCATCCATGGCAGTGGCACCGTCGTCAGCGGTGCGAGCGAAGCCCACGTCGACGGGCGTGCAATAGCACGCATCGGCGACCAAATCAGCTGTGGCGCGGTCATCCTGACCGGCTCTGCCGACACCATCGTGGAAGGCCAGCCCGTGGCTCGCCTGGGCGACGTCACCAGTCACGGAGGCACGCTGGTCGAAGGGGACGCGGACTGGCTCATCGAGTAACCCGCAGCTGCACCAACCCCGCCATCGACTTCGGCCAGGTCCTCGACCGTCCCGCGCTGCTCACCATCTGGCAAGGCGGCCAGCCCTTGAGTAGAGGGACGGTGGCCCGCATAGACCATTCCTCCGCCCGCAGCCTCGACGAGGCATTGCGCGCGGGCAACATGGGGGCGATGACGGAAATGCGTATTGGCGGCGCCCTTGTGTTTTTGGAGATGTGGAACCTTTACAACAAGCTGGCAACGGAAGACAAGCGAAGCAGGGAGTACATCGAGGCCGTGGCGGCACTGGTGGCCCTTAGCGCCGCCGGCGTCGAAGTGGGCGCTATCACCGTGGGGTTTGCCGAGCGAAGCGGCAATGCGGCAGTTCAGCAAGGCGCCAAGGTGTTCAGTGGTGGTTTGCGGTTGGGGGCAGGAATTCTAGCCGGAACTGCCGGTATGGTCGGTGCGTGGTATGACTATGCCGACTTCTGGGAACAACGAAAGCTTGGCAGACACTCCGTCGTTTATTTCTACTTTTTCCGAGCGGTTGTGCAAACAGGAGCGGCAGGGCTCTCTATTGCGGTTGGTTTGGCCTATTCAAGTCCATACATTGAACACCTAATCAAAAAACATGGGACGAAAGTGGTGATTGGAAAGGTCCTTGTGCGTGGTTCCCAGGCATCGGCAGCACTAGCCTCACGTATGATTCCAATGCTCCGCATATTTTTTGGGATAAACCTCTTTCTCATCGCGCTGGTTGCAATTGAATTATTCATACTACCTGACGATTTGGAGAACTACTTGAACCATAGCACCTTCCGCAAAGATCGCAACAACGGCATAGTCGATACTGAAGAGAGGGAGGTTGCTCTAATGCAGCGCGCGATAGAGAGGACGCTCTGATGTATCTGCTCGAATGGGGGTTTCAGTGGTCGAAAAAACAGATGACGCACAAGGAATCTGTCGAGACCCTAAAAGACCAGCAACGAAAACCCGGTCAACCCGAGCTAAAAGCACCGGAAGGCGTAAACGAGTCAGTCTCAAAAGTCGTCTACGACAATGACTCTCTCTATGCATACAATGATACTTATATTGACCTGCGCACCCCCAACGATGAAAAGAAGGGAGCAATTACGTTCTTCGGATGTGCAATAGGAGGAACTTTGTTGTGGGCGGAACTGGCAGTTATATGGTTGGCCACCGCGGACCTCCTGAATCCATCAGTAGTTCTTGGGTGGGACTTCTACGTATTTAGCTTAATCTTGTCCCCGCTCACTGGATCGGCTGCTTTGTTTTTTTATTTCAAGTATGCATTTAGGCTCCTTCGTTTGGAGTCCTTTACTGCTCGCCGAATCATTGTTCGTTTCAATCGTATCACTCGCAAGGTCTACCCGCTGCGTCCCGAGTATTTGGGCGGCATCCGCATCATGGACTGGGATAAGACCGAGGTACTTATCGACAAGAACATGAGTGAACTGGATGGCACCGGCGGTTTCGTCATCCTGGTCTGGGACCGGGGCGATGGCGTCGATTTGCAAGGCACGCCCACCGAAGACATCGAGGTTACCTTCGTCGGCAAACCGACTCACAGTGCCCGCGAGTTGCTGGCGTTCTGGGAGTACATCCGCCGCTACATGGAAGACGGCCCCGCCGCCGCTCCGGCACCAAAAAAGCTCCTCAGCAAATTCCCCTGGCCCTGGCTATCACTCAAGGCCGCCTGGGGCCTGGACACCCGCTTCCTGCGCCATAGCGGCCTGCGAATATTCGTTGTGGCCAACGTACTGATGTTGCCCGCCATCCTCATCCACGCCACCGGCCACTGGCTGTCGCTGCTGCTGTGCTATGAGCCGCGCTTCCCGCGCGCCATCGAAGAGGCAGGACGTAAAGATTAGGTAATCACGAGCAACGCGATCGCAGTGCTGGAGATTTAGGGTAGAGCTGGCGTTCATGGCCATTCATTGCGAATGCCATCGGTTTCCACGTAGAACATTTCAAGGAGCACATGATGGGTGGAGCGATTCGGCTGGGAGACAGCCATTCCGGCGGCGGCGCGATGGCAGAGGCCAGCGGATTCCCCGTGGACGGCAGGCCGCAGTGCCTGCTGGGCGACCATGCCCAGTGCCCGACCCACAAGGGCAGATTCCCGCTGGCATCCGGCGGCGACAGTTCGGCCATCATGAACGGACGCCCGCTGGTGTTCGAGCCTGCGCAGCTCGCTTGTGGGTGCAGCGTGTATTCCTCATGCGCAGGTCAGTACGACAGAACTTAGGGAGCCCATGACCCAGGACATCTGTACTCCAGGCCATCAGCGGTCACACCAGCATCAAGCCGGCGGATTTCTGTTTCCCGGCGG
>NZ_QJRF01000036.1 GCF_013393345.1 Pseudomonas taiwanensis | reverse complement strand
CCGGTGATTACCGGCCGGACCTACAACGCCCACCAGCGACCGCCGTACGAGCTGCCGGCGCACAAGACGCGGATGTCTCTCAAGAGCCAGACCCACAAGGGCAGCGGCTTCAACGAATTGCGCTACGAGGACGAGGCTGGGCAGGAAGAAATCTTCATCCATGCCCAGAAGGACCAGAACAACGTCGTCAACCACGACGAGACCACCCAGGTCGGCCACGACCGCAGCGAGCGCGTGGAGAACGATGAAACCGTCTCCATCGGCCACGACCGCAAGGAGGACGTCGGCAACGACGAGACCATCTCCATCGGCAGGGACCGTCGCCATGATATCGGTCAGGACGATTACCTCAACATTGGCCGCAACCAAGTCATCGTCACAACCAAAGACCGTGTCGAAGAGGTAGGCAACAACCGTCACGACAAGACAACGGCCAACCATTGGATACAGATTGGCGGGCACCTCGAAAAACGCGTTGAAGGCCACATTGAACTGGAGGCAAGCCAGCACATCACGCATCGCACCCAAGACTACGAAATTCTTGCCGCAAAAGGCATAACGCTTAGAGCTCCAGGAGGAACGCTGCGAATCGACGGCAGCGGGATAACGCTCGACGGAATCGCAATTCGCATGCTGGGACCCCTGACGCTGAACCCCGGCGGCAGCTCCAACAGCATCGCCATCGACGGCGTGCCGGACCTGGGCGAGCCCGTGTGCCTGGGTTGCTTGCTCAAGGCCATAGCCGAAGGGCGCAGCCTGATTCGGATGGAAGGAGCACTCAACTAATGACTCCCTTCGCAAAAGGACTGGTCGAGCAGCTGCGACAGGCACCGAACCATCGATTGAGCGCCATCGTGGAAATGGCCCGAGTGCCGGAGGTCGAACGTCAACGCCTCACGGACCGGTACAGCGAGAGCGCTCCGATCCTCTACCAAGAGTGCTTCTCGAACCTCCGTGACGTTGGTCCTTGGCTGTTCTCTCCGGGGCAGCATGCCGACCTTCAGGGCCAGCATGACTTCCATTGCGCGCTGACCGAGATGGCAGGCGATGCGCTTTGCGGTTGGCTGGTCAGTACGCTGGCGTTCTCAAAGCTGGCCCACCACCTGGGCCAGGGCACCACCGCGCGTGGGCCCGATGGCGGTACCTACATGCTGCGCTTTCACACCGAGCAGGCGTTTCCCGTATTGCACGCCCGCCACGACTTGCCCGGCATCGCCCACTTGCTTGCCCCAATCCATTCATGGTGGGTGATGGAGCCTCATCCTGAACATAGAGCCTGGCGGCACTATTCGGGCTACGACCAGCCGCAATGCTGGGGGGTTCCACTCATCCAGCTTGACCAGGCCTGCTGGGACGCCTTGGCCGGAGACCCGCTGAGCTATCACCTAGCCGACCAACTCCAAGAGCCGCTTGCGGCTGCCCTATCAGAAAACTGTTATGGAACCCGGCTTGGCCAGGTTCGAAAGCTCTTGGCAGAAGCGCAAGAAAACGGTTTGAACCGCCCAGGGGACCGGGGTGACTACGTCACCCTCCTCACCCTGCATGGCCAGGAATTGCAGGCAACGCCTGCTTGGCAGGAAGCCCTGGCAGAGGCGCGCGACGATGGCCGCCCCCTTGCACTGGCGCTAAAAGCGCGCATCCGCCCAAATATCGAGTGAACCTCACCATGTACCAATGGAAAAACACCTTCGATCAGTGCTCGGAAAACCGCACCCTGCTGGACAGCGTGTTGAATCCGAACGCAGAAGTTACCTGCACACGCACCTTCACCATCCTGCCCCTCCGATACGGCGTAGTCGGAGGAACCGAGATTCAGAGGGGGGAATTGCCTTCTCTGCCGGCGCATCTGCGTCGGCCTCATCAGGTCGGTGCGCTCAGCCAATCCGACTATGCATTGCGGCCATTGCGCGAGGGCTTTCTGTACGTCCTCATCAAGCGCAAGGGCGAGCCGTATGCATGGCACAGCCAGTACCGCGTCTCCGAACTCGGCACCCTCCATTTCATCGAAGCAGAACTGCCCTGGGCTCCGCCGGCATCGGTCAGTGTCGGCGTGAAAGGCATCAAGGGGCTGACCTGGATGCTGAAGCTCAACGATGTGGACGGCATCGAAGGCCTGCGCTTGCTCTACAGCCCGGCGCCCCTGACCAGGGATGGGCTGAACAAGTACCGTGTTCTGAAGATGTACCGGGACATGATGACGTCGGTGGACGTTGCCAAACTGGCCTCGGCAGAGCCGCCACCAATGGACAATGTTCTCTCTTACGGCGAACTCGGCCTTGTCGCGGATATTGCGGCGGACAGCAAACCGCGACTCAAGGAACAACTGAAGAAGCAAGCCTTCACCACCTTACCCCCGCCGCTGCAGTCTGCACGCGCCGAAATGATGCCTGCCGCTGGCCGCAAGGAGCAACGTGGCGCCGCCATCGTCCTGAATGATGCCCTTGGAATCGTCCAGGAGCTCAATGCCTGGCGCAACGCAAGCACCGAGCCCCTCGAGGAATTTATGGCGTGTGAGGACAGGGAAAAACTCACCAACCATCGTAAGTTCACCATCGCTTTTGCCATCGAGAACATCAAAAAGCTCGTGGAGGATGAAGCCGAGCAGCGCTACTACCAGCAGCAGCAGAACATCGGCGTGCGCTACACGGACCCCGAGTACGAGGTGAGTAATCGGCACGCGGTCGTGCAATCGTCGGGCAACTACCAGAACTTCCGCAATCCGCAACATCAGCGACAGGTACAGGAGGCGGCCGCCCAAGACCGTCGCGCCAAGAGTTGGGACAAATACGCCGGGTACATCAACGAAGACATGCGCCAGGACTTCCTCACGCGCTATCGCGAGGCGGTCGACAAGGCGGACACCGCCAAGGACGCGCGAGCGGCGGACCACCTGCTCTGGCTGAAGAGCGAACAGCTTCTCGAAGCGCTTGATGCCTTCGACCGCAACGATACCGAGCAGGCCCTGTTGTTCGAAGACCAGATGGGCAAGGCCATCGCCGGCATGAATGCCACCGCGGTCGGCGAGGCACTGCTCGAACGCTGGCGCGAAGCGGGGATATCCAGGAAAAACCTGTTCTGGCGCTCGCTGGCGCAGAATCAGGATGCCATCGAGGACGAGGTCGACAAGCTGTTTAACGAACAGGGTGCCCTGGCGGTTCTCGACCCCACAGCGTTGCAAGACCGGCTTAAAAAGCTGGCAAACCTGTACGACAAGAGCCACGCCTTGTTGGATTCGTTGGCGGACGCCTCGATAGCGGGACCGCCCTCCAGCTACCTGGTGGGCAGTGCAATGCTCATCAACACGCTGGGCAACTCGCTGTTCCAAAGCACGGTTGCAACCCTCGTGGACAAGCCAGTCAACAAGGTGGTTGCCTCGGCCATACATGCAAGGCTAGGACGCTTTGCACAACACTTCCGGCTAGAAATGCGCGGTGGACAGCCCTTGAGTAGAGGGACGGTGGCCCGCATAGACCATGCCTCCGCCCGCAGCCTCGACGAGGCATTGCGCGCGGGCAACATGGGGGCGATGACGGAAATGCGTATTGGCGGCGCCCTTGTGTTTTTGGAGATGTGGAACCTCTACAACAAGCTGGCAACGGAAGACAAGCGAAGCAGGGAGTACATCGAGGCCGTGGCGGCACTGGTGGCCCTTAGCGCCGCCGGCGTCGAAGTGGGCGCTACCGCCGTGGGGTTTGCCGAGCGAAGCGGCAATGCGGCAGTTCAGCAAGGCGCCAAGGTGTTCAGTGGTGGTTTGCGGTTGGGGGCTGGGGTTTTGGCTGGCTCCGCTGCTCTGGTCGGGGCGTGGTATGACATTGTGGATGCCTATGAAAGCTATAAGTTTAATAAGCATTCGATAGCGGGCGTGTACATCTTACGCGCAAGCACACAACTAGGCGCAGCGAGCCTGTCGATTGCAATCGGGCTGGGTTGTGCAGGTCCATATTTTGAATATCTACTTAAGAAGTACGGAACCAGCCCCATTCTTGGACCTGTATTTGAACGAGGAACTCAAGTATCTACCGCCATGGCTGGTCGTATGGTTCCTATGCTCCGACTGTTCTTAGGAGTCAATAACGTCATTCTTGTATTGATTTTGATTGAAATATTCATACTTCCCAACGCCTTGGAGCGTTATTTGGACCATTGCACTTTCCGAAAGAATCGCAGAAACGGCATTGCCAAGACCGAGGAAAGAGAAATCGAAATCATGCAGCGCACAATCGGGAGCACACTCTGATGTATTTGTTTGAATGGGGATTTCAATGGTCAAAGAGTTTAATGACTTACGAAGAGGCCGTTGAAAGATTCAACAAAAAACAACGGCAACCTGGACAGACTGAACTTCATGCCCCGGAAGGTGTAACTGAGTCTATCTCAAAAACCGTTTACGACAACAACTCAATCTATGCGTATAACGACACCGTAATTGATCTCCGCACGCCCAGCGATGAGAAGAGAGGTTTAATCACCATATTTCTAGGCTGGATTTATTGGTTTCTCTTCTATTTCCTACTGAAGTTCTCTAGCACTGCAGCCGAATATATTATCGCAGGCCATGGCTACTACGAAGATGTACCTCTTGCCAGCAAGGACTATTTCTTTCTACCACTATTCCCGCTATTTTTTATGACAATTCTTGGCGTGTTTCTAAAATACACATTTCGATATTTCAGACTCGAGTCCCTCACCGCCCGCCGCATTATCGTTCGTTTCAACCGCATCACTCGCAAAGTCTACCTGCTGCGCCCCAAGCATTTGGGCGGCATCCGCATCATGGACTGGGATAAGACCGAGGTACTTATCGACAAGAACATGAGTGAACTGGATGGCACCGGCGGTTTCGTCATCCTGGTCTGGGACCGGGGCGATGGCGTGGATTTGCATGGCACGCTTACCGACGACCTTGAGGTGACCTTCGTCGGCAAGCCGACCCATAACGCCAGTGAGTTGCTGGCGTTCTGGGAGTACATCCGCCGCTACATGGAAGACGGCCCCGCCGCCGCACCCGCACCAAAAAAGCTCCTCAGCAAATTCCCCTGGCCCTGGTTATCACTCAAGGCCGCCTGGGGCCTGGACACCCGCTTTCTGCAAAACCGCACTCTGTGGGTGTTCGTCCTGGCCAACTTGCTGATGCTGCCGGTCATCCTTATCCACGCCACCGGCCACTGGCTGTCGCTGCTGCTGTGCTACGAGCCGCGGTTCCCGCGCGCCATCGAAGAGGCAGGACGTAGAGATTAATCACGAGCAACGCGATCGCAGTGCTGGAGATTTAGGGTAGAGCTTTCGTTCATGGCCATTCATTGCGAATGCCATCGGTTTCCACGTAGAACATTTCAAGGAGCACATGATGGGTGGAGCGATTCGGCTGGGAGACGGCCATTCCGGCGGCGGCGCGATGGTAGAGGCCAGCGGATTCCCCGTGGACGGCAGGCCGCAGTGCCTGCTGGGCGACCATGCCCAGTGCCCGACCCACAAGGGCAGATTCCCGCTGGCATCCGGCGGCGACAGTTCGGCCATCATGAACGGACGCCCGCTGGTGTTCGAGCCTGCGCAGCTCGCTTGTGGGTGCAGCGTGTATTCCTCATGCGCAGGTCAGTACGACAGAACTTAGGGAGCCCATGACCCAGGACATCTGTACTCCAGGCCATCAGCGGTCACACCAGCATCAAGCCGGCGGATTTCTGTTTCCCGGCGG
>NZ_QJRF01000035.1 GCF_013393345.1 Pseudomonas taiwanensis | reverse complement strand
TGATGCCCAATGATCAGTTCCACGGCTTCATCCGCCGTGAGGCGGTGGGCGTGGTCGGCGCCATCGTCGCCTGGAACTTCCCGCTGCTGCTGGCCTGCTGGAAGCTCGGCCCGGCGCTCGCCACCGGCTGCACCGTGATCCTCAAACCCGCCGACGAAACCCCGCTGACCGCCCTCAAGCTGGCCGAACTGGTGCTGGAAGCCGGCTACCCGGCCGGGGTGTTCAACGTCATCACCGGCACCGGCCTGAATGCCGGCGTCGCCCTCACCCGCCATCCGGGCGTCGACAAGCTGACCTTCACCGGCTCCACCGAAGTCGGCAAGCAGATCGGCAAGGCGGCCATGGACAACATGACCCGCGTGACCCTGGAACTCGGCGGCAAGTCGCCGACCATCGTCCTGCCCGACGCCAACCTCGCCGAAGCCGCCGCCGGCGCCGCCAGCGCGATCTTCTTCAACCAGGGCCAGGTCTGCTGCGCCGGCTCGCGCCTCTACGTGCACCGCAAGCATTTCGACAACGTGATCGCCGACATCGCCGGCATCGCCAACGGCATGAAGCTCGGCAACGGCCTCGACCCGAGCGTGCAGATGGGCCCGCTGATCTCCGCCAAGCAGCAGGACCGCGTCACCGGCTACATCGAGCTCGGCCGCGAGCTGGGCGCCACCATCGCCTGCGGCGGCGAAGGCTTCGGCCCCGGCTACTTCGTCAAGCCGACGGTGATCGTCGACGTCGACCAGCAGCACCGCCTGGTGCAGGAAGAAATCTTCGGCCCGGTGCTGGTGGCAATGCCCTTCGACGACGTCGATGAAGTCATTCGCATGGCCAACGACAACCCCTACGGCCTCGGCGCCAGCGTCTGGTCCAACGACCTCGCGGCGGTGCACCGGATGATTCCGCGCATCAAGTCCGGCTCGGTCTGGGTCAACTGCCACAGCGCCCTCGACCCGGCCCTGCCCTTCGGCGGCTACAAGCTCTCCGGCGTCGGCCGCGAAATGGGCGCAGCGGCCATCGAGCACTACACCGAGCTGAAGTCGGTGCTGATCAAGCTCTGATCCGCCGCTACACGGCTCTCGTAGGGTGGATCACGCTTCACCGATCCACCTTTCGGCGCCCAACCCGGCACCGCTGGTGGATGGAAAAAGCGCCATCCACCCTACAAAAGCCGTACTCCGACCTGTGGGAGCGAATTCATTCGCGAATGAATTCGCTCCCACAAGAAAGCAACCAGACAACCCACAACAACAAGGAAACAACCATGCCGAACTACGTCATCGAACGCGAAATCCCCGGCGCGGGAAAACTCACCATCAAGGAACTCCAGGCCATCTCGCAGAAGTCGTGCGCCGTGCTCGGTGCCATGGGGCCGCAGATCCAGTGGCTGCACAGCTACGTGACCGACGACAAGGTCTATTGCGTGTACCGCGCGGATAACGAACAGCTGGTCCGCGAACATGCCGAGCAAGGTGGCTTCCCGGCCAATCGCGTGTCCGAAGTGCGCGGGATCATCGATCCGACCACGGCTCGCTGACGCGGCAACCAACCGCCTGCGCACCTGATGGGTTTCGCAAGCTCAACCCATCCTACGGAGCTTTTGTAGGATGGGTGGAGGCACGATACCCATCACCCCCCTAGGTTTCGCCCATCGCTTTGAGCTTGCGGTACAGGGTTGCCCGCCCGATGCCCAGGCTGCGGGCGGCAGCCGAGAGATTGCCCTGGCAGGCGTCGATGGCGGCGCGGATCGCGCGCTGTTCGGATGCCAGCAAGGTATCCCCCGCCAGTGACTGCGGAGCGACAGCCGCAACCGTTTCCATCTCGCGCCCCGGCGCCTTGGGGATAGCCTGCAGCACCTCGTCTGGCAGGTGCTGCAATCCGATCCAGCCCTCGTCTTCAGCCAGCGCGGCGGCGAGTCGCAGCGTCTGGTGGAGCTGCCGGATATTCCCCGGCCAGCTGTAATTCAGCAGGGCTTGCAATGCGGATTCCTCCAGCGCGAGCGGCGCATGGGATGCCGTCTCGCTTTGCAGCAGTCGCTGGATCAACAGCGCCAGGTCGGACCGTTCGCGCAGGGCCGGCAGGGTGACCCGCAGGCCATTGATGCGGTAGTAGAGGTCCTCACGGAAACCCTGGTCCTGCGACAGCTGCGCCAGGTCGCGGTGGGTCGCGCAGATCAGCGCGCAATCCACTTTGATCACGGCGGTACTGCCAAGACGGCTGAGGCTGCGCTCCTGCAGCACCCGCAACAGGCGTCCTTGCAGCTCCAGCGGCATATCGCCGATCTCGTCCAGGAACAGCGTGCCCTGGTGCGCCTGCTCGATCTTGCCGGCCGCCCCGCCCTTGCGGCTGCCGGTGAACGCGCCTTCGACATGGCCGAACAGTTCCGACTCGATCAGGCTCGCAGGAATCGATGAGCAGTTGATCGCAATGAAGGGCCCACTGGCGCGGGCACTGCCCTCGTGCAGCAATCGGGCAAGCACTTCCTTGCCAGTGCCGGTCTCGCCGTTGATCAGCACCGGGATATCCCGCGCAAAGGCCTTGCGCGCACGTTCCAGAGCAGAGCTGACGGCCGGGTCTTCGAGGCACGGCCCCTGCGCGGCGAGAGGGCGGCGCTCGGCCGTGGTGAAAGGTCGCGGTGGCTCGGGCAACTGCCCGGCCTTCTTGTCCGGCGCGGTGGTGAGGCAGGCATGCAGATGACTGCCCCACTGCGTCTGCATGCGGAACGGTACGCTGAGATCGTAGCGGCGATAGCAGACGGCATGGGCGAACGGCATGTCGAACAGCTCGTTGAAATCCATCCCCGGTTTCAACCCCGGCGACGAGAAGATCTGCGTGGCGATGCGATTGGCGCCCTTCAGCTTCCCGACCGGATCGAACGCCAGCAGCCCCTCCATGGGGGTGCCGAGGATGTCCAGTCGATAATGCAGATGCACCAGCAGGACATTCCCCAGCTCCATGAACATCCGCCGCTCGATGGCGCGTGCCGCGATGACCAGGGATTCCAGGCAGTAGAGGGAGGTGGCCGGTCCTTTGCGGCTGGCATCCAGCACACCGACGATTCCACCATCGAGGCCGAAGATCGGGGTGGCCATGCAGGTGAAGGCACGCGCCTCTTCCAGGTAGTGGTCGGAGCCGGCCACCACTACGGTTTCCTTTTCTTCCAGGGCGCAGCTCGGGCCGGTGGTGCCTACCAGCGTTTCGAGGAATTGCGCGCCGGGCCGGAATACCTGATTGAGCTCCTGGCTGGCGCTGTTGCACTTGCCGATCGAGCTGAGCACCACCCCTTCCATGTCGATGCAGGCGAGCACCCAGTCCTTCGGTGCCAGTGCCCCGTGCAGCTGTTCCATCTCGGGCGAAGCAGCGCGCAGCAGCAAGCCGCCGTGGTCCTGGATGTCCTTCGGGCGAACCACCACCGGCGCGTCGAACAGCACCCGGTCACAAGGCGATATACCGTACTGGTGGGAGCGCTGCCAGGAGCGTGCGATCAGTTGCGATCCGAAGGCTTGCCTGCGGCCTTCAGGTGACATGAGAACCGTCCTGCCTTCAGTGGCGGGAGTGGGGTCATCGGGCTTGCTCATGGCTCATCCTCGAAACGGTTGTATCACTCCGGTACAGCATCTCCGCCCTGCCTCTGACTCAGAGTGAGACAGCGAGTCGATGCGGTTGCCCAAAGGCTCCTGACCGTTAATGTCATCGTTACACAAGCCATTGATTTTCAAGAACTAATCAGAACTCAAAACAACATGGCACAGGTCCTGCTGAACAGCTGGTGCGTCTCCGGTTCTTCCCTGATTTTCAAACCGGAAACAGCAACCGATTCTAAACAAAAACAATAAAAGGTGATGTCCATGAAGAAGAGCGCATCCGCTCATCTCGCCTGTACCAGCAGCACGCAGAAGACGGCTCTTTCCAGGGTCCTGACCCTGGCCACCACCCTCGGCCTCGCGGCCGGTTTCAGCTCCTTCGCCCACGCCCTCGATGTGGATGCAGGCGACTACACCGCCTTGCCCGAAGGCACCAACCTCGGCCTCCTGTACTACCAGCACGCCGAACGCGACGCCCTCTACGCGAATGGCCACAAGGCACCCATCGACGCCGGCCTGGATTCGGACGTGGGCATCCTCCGGGGTGTCCACTTCATGAAGCTGGGCGACTACATCATCGATCCGCAGTTTCTGCTGCCCTTTGGCAATGTCCGTGCCAAGGACGACCTCAAGGGACTGGGCAGCGACAGCGGCACCGGCGACCTGATCCTCGCGTCCACCCTCTGGCTGGTGAACGACCCGGCCAAGCGCCGCTACTTCGGTATCACGCCCTTCATCTTTGCGCCGACCGGCAGCTACGACAACGACCAGCCGATAAACCTCGGCGAGAATCGCTGGAAGCTCACCCTCCAGGCCGGCTACATCACCGGTCTGACCGACAAGCTCACCCTCGACCTGGTGGGCGACGTGACCTTCTTCGGCGACAACGACGACTACGGTCCGGACAGCGTGACACGCAAGCAGTCGGAGCTTTATCAGGGCCAGGCGTTCCTGCGCTACAACTTCACTCAGAGCTTCGATATCCGTGCAGGCATCTCCAGGACCTGGGGCGGCGAAAGCGAAGTCGACGGCGTCGACCTGGATGACGAGCCCGATACCAGCAAATACAGCATAGGCGCTTCCTACTTCATCACGCCCACCACCCAGGTGCTGGCGACCTATGGACAGGACCTGTCCGTGGAGAATGGATTCGAGGAAAGCAACCGCATCAACCTGCGCCTGCTGCAGGTGTTCTGACCTTTCGCCAGCCGCCCGCCTGATTCACATCGGATGAGCGAAAAACACTCCGCCCATAACAAGCACATCAAGGAGTCCTGCGTAATGTCCCAAGCGCAGCCCATGCACAAAAACCGTACCCGCCTCGCCGCCGCCCTGCTCGTCGCCCTGCTGGGCCCAGCTGCCTACGCGGCGCCCGTCGACCAGGCCGCCATCGTCGCCAGCAAGAAAGATGGCAATGAATGGCTCAGCCATGGCCGCACCTATGACGAACAGCGCTTCAGCCCCCTGAAGCAGATCACCGCCGACAACGTCGGCAAGCTCGGCCTCTCCTGGTACCTCGACCTCGATAACCACCGTGGCCTGGAAGCGACCCCGCTGTTCTCCGACGGCGTGCTCTATGCCTCGCTGTCCTGGAGCCGCGCCATTGCCGTCGACGTCGCCACCGGCAAGGTTCTCTGGACCTTCGATCCGCAGATCGAACGCGGCAAGGCCCGCGACGCCTGCTGCGATGCCGTCAACCGTGGCGTCGCGCTGTGGAATGGCAAGATCTACATCGGCACCCTCGATGGCCGCCTGATCGCCCTGGACGCCAAGACCGGCCGGGAAGTCTGGAGCCAGCAGACCACCGACAACAGCAAGCCCTACACCATCACCGGCGCCCCGCGCGTGGTGAAGGGCAAGGTCATCATCGGCAACGGCGGCGCGGAGTACGGCGTGCGCGGTTACTTCGCCGCCTACGACGCCGAGACCGGCAAGATGGCCTGGCGCTTCTACACCGTGCCCGGTGACCCGGCCAAGCCCTATGAGCATCCGGAGCTGGCCGAAGCAGCCAAGACCTGGAAAGGCGACGAGTATTGGAAAGGCGGCGGTGGCGGCACCGTCTGGGACGGCATGGCCTACGACCCCGAGCTGGAGCTGCTCTACATCGGCACCGGCAACGGCTCGCCCTGGAACCGTGAGCTGCGCAGCCCCGGCGGCGGCGACAACCTCTACCTGTCGTCGATCCTCGCCGTGGACCCGGACACCGGCAAACTGGCCTGGCACTACCAGACGACCCCGGGCGAGACCTGGGACTTCACCGCGACCCAGCAGCTCACCCTGGCGACCCTCGAGCTCGACGGCAAGCCGCGCAAGGTGATCATGCAGGCGCCGAAGAACGGCTTCTTCTACGTGCTCGACCGAGAAACCGGCAAGCTCCTGTCCGCCGAGAAGTTCGGCAAGGTGACCTGGGCCGAGCGCGTCGACCTGGCCACCGGCCGCCCCGTGGAAGTACCGGGTGTGCGCTACGAGAAAGAACCCGTCGTGATGTGGCCGAGTCCGTTCGGCGCCCACAGCTGGCACTCGATGTCCTACAACCCGCAGACCGGCCTGGTGTACATCCCCTACCAGGAAATCCCCGGTGTCTACCGCAATGAAGGCAAGGACTTCGTCCGCCGCAAGGGCTTCAACACCGGCGCCGGCTTCTCCGACGCCACCGAGATTCCGCGCGAAGCGGTGTCCGGTGCGCTGCTCGCCTGGGACCCGGTGAAACAGAAGGAAGCCTGGCGTGTGCCCTACCCGCACTACTGGAACGGCGGCACCCTGAGCACCGCGGGCAACCTGGTATTCCAGGGCACCGCCGCCGGTAACCTGGTGGCCTACTCGGCCGACAAGGGCAAGCAGCTCTGGTCTTTCGCCGCCCAGACCGGCATCGTCGCCGCGCCCATGACCTACAGCTACAAGGGCGAGCAATACGTGGCGATCATGGCTGGCTGGGGCGGTGTCGCCCCACTGATCGGCGGCGATGCGGCGAAAGCGCCGGGCGTCAGCAACGTCAGCCGCCTGCTGGTGTTCAAGCTGGATGGCAAGGCCAGCCTGCCGCCGCTGCCGGAGAAGCAGGTCGCCGCCCTCACCCGCATCCCGAAACCGGTCCACGCCAGCGAAGCCGACCTGAAGGCGGGCCAGCAGCTGTACGGCAGCTACTGTTCCGTATGCCACGGCGTCGGGGCGATGAGCGGCGGTCTGGTGCCTGACCTGCGTAAATCCGACGAGTCGCGCCGCAGCCTGTTCCAGCAGATCGTCCGCGAAGGCGTGCTGCGCCCCCTGGGCATGCCATCCTTCGGGGACACTTTGACCGCGGACGAGGTCGAAAAGATCAAGGCCTACGTCATGAGCCGCGAGTATGCGGACTACACCAAGGAGCAGCAGGCGACCGCTGCGAAAGACAAACCCTGATCGGGGCCAGGCAAGGCGGCCACAACCTCGCCGCCTTGCCTGACCAAATCGGATGAAGAGTGCTTCGATTCACCCCACGCAACAACAAAAGAGAGGACTCAACTATGTGGACCAAACCCAGCTACACCGACATGCGCATTGGCTTTGAAGTGACCCTGTACTTCGCCAATCGCTGATGCTCCACGGCGCTGCGCTGGCCTCCACCGGCGCATCGTCCTTGCTTGGCCCCGGTTCGCCGGGGTCCTTTTTCTTGCAGGACTCCGAGGCAGGTCGTACTCGCCATGCACATCCAGATTCTCGGCTCGGCCGCCGGCGGCGGCTTCCCCCAGTGGAACTGCAACTGCCGCAACTGCGCCGGCGTACGCAGCGGCAAGGTCCGCGCGCAGCCGCGCAGCCAGTCCTCCATCGCCCTCAGCGCCAATGGCGTCGACTGGGTGCTGTGCAACACCTCCCCGGATATCCGCGCCCAGCTCGAGGCCTTTCCGCCGCTGCAACCGGCCCGCCGCCTGCGCGACACCGGCATTGCCGCGATCATTCTGATGGACAGCCAGATCGACCACGTCACCGGCCTCCTGAGCCTGCGCGAGGGCTGCCCGCACCCGGTCTGGTGCACCGACATGGTCCACCAGGACCTGTCCAGCGGCTTCCCGCTGTTCAGCATGCTCCAGCACTGGAATGGC
Source organism: Pseudomonas taiwanensis (assembly GCF_013393345.1). Lineage (GTDB taxonomy): Bacteria > Pseudomonadota > Gammaproteobacteria > Pseudomonadales > Pseudomonadaceae > Metapseudomonas > Metapseudomonas resinovorans_C. The sequence continues at coordinate 673 of NZ_QJRF01000035.1, read as the reverse complement.
GGCCTCACCTGGAACCCCATCGACCTGGCCAGCCCGTCGTTCACCATTCCCGCTTGTCCGGGCCTGAATTTCACCGCCATTCCCCTGCGCAGCAGCGCGCCGCCGTACTCGCCGCACCGCGGCAACCCGCACCCCGGTGACAACATCGGCCTGTTCGTCGAGGACCTGGAGAGCGGCGGCAGCCTGTTCTACGCCCCGGGCCTGGGCCAGGTGGATGACGCGCTGCTCGACTGGATGCGCCGCGCCGACTGCCTGCTGGTGGACGGCACGCTCTGGCGTGACGACGAGATGCGCCACTGCGAGGTGGGCGACAAGCTCGGCAGCGAGATGGGCCACCTGCCGCAGAGCGGCCCGGGCGGGATGATCGAGGTGCTCGACGGCATTGCCGGTCCGCGCAAGGTGCTCATCCACATCAACAACACCAACCCGATCCTCGACATCGATTCCGCCGAACGCGCCGAACTGGAGCGCCACGGCATCGAAGTGGCCTGGGATGGCATGAGCATCGTGTTGTAACGGAGCCCGAGATGAACCAGATCGCCATGACGCCCGCCGAATTCGAACAGGCCCTGCGTGCCAAGGGCGCCTGCTACCACATCCACCACCCGTACCACCGGGCGATGTACGAGGGCAGTGCGACCCGCGAGCAGATCCAGGGCTGGGTGGCCAACCG
>NZ_QJRF01000034.1 GCF_013393345.1 Pseudomonas taiwanensis | reverse complement strand
CGCCTGCACTTCTTCCATGGCCGCGCTCATCTCGCTGGCCAGTTGCTCGATGGCGCTGGTGGTCTTGCCAATCACGCCGAGGCCTTCCTGGGTGGCATGGTCGGCGCCGCGCGCGGCTTCGGCGGCCTGGGCGGCGCTGCGGGCGACGTCCTGGGCGGTGGCGCTCATCTCGTTGGAGGCGGTGGCCACCTGGTCCACTTCGCGGTACTGCTGCTGCATGCCGGCGCTGGTCTGGCTGGCGATGGCGGCGGACTGGTCGGCGGTGCTGCGGGCGTCCTGCACCGAGCGTTTCACGTCGGCGATGATCGGTTGCAGCTTGTCGAGGAAGCGGTTGAACCAGCCGGCCAGCTCGCCCAGTTCGTCCTGGCGGGCGTAGTCCAGGCGGCGGGTCAGGTCGCCTTCGCCGGTGGCGATGTCCTTGAGCATGCTGGCCACGCCGAGGATCGGCCGGGTCACGCCACGGGCGGTGAGCCACACCAGCAGCAGGCCGGCGACGGCGGCAGCGAGGCCGATCAACAGGCCGATGAGGTTGGCGGTGTCGTTCTGCTTATCGAGTTTGGCGTCCAGCTTCAGTGCCGGCGCCAGCAGGACCTTCTCGGGGACTTCCAGCATCACGCTCCAGGGTGCGGCGGTGGGGATAGGCTTGAACGGCTGCATGACGCGCAGCATGCCGTCGTGCTCCATTTCCACGGACTTGCCGGCTTGCAGGTTGCCGACGAGCTCCGCTGCCTTATCACCAAAGGCCTTGTCCAGCTTGGCGCTGAGCAGGCCGGCATCGCGGCTGTGGCCGGCAAGCAGACCCGCCGGGCTGATGATGCTGACGTGGCCGTTGCCGTCATAGAGCTCGCGATTACCGGCGATGCTCAGTTGCTGCAGGCTTTCCAGGCTGATGTCCAGGCCCATGACGCCGACGGTCTTGCCGTTCAGTTGCAGCGGGAAGGCGATGCTGGTCATCAACACCTGACGGTCGCCCACGTTATCGAAGTAGGGGTCCAGTACGCAGGCCTGACCGGTTTTCATCGGGCAGGTGTACCAGGCGTTGTAAGGGGCGCCGCTGGGACCGGTGCTGCTGTCGGCAAGCAGTTCTTCGGTCATCGACTCGGATTCGAGCTTGCCGGGAGTCGGCTGGGCCCAATAGAGGGAGAAACGGCCCTTGTCGTTGCTGCCGAGTTCGGCCTGGTCGACGAAGAGTTCGTCCTTGCCGTCCAGGGCGTTGGGTTCGAAGACCAGGTACAGCCCCAGGATCTCCGGGTTGGCCTCCAGGCTGGTGCGCACCTGGCGGGTCAGGTCTTCGCGCAGGTCGAAGGCGTCGAGGAAGCGCTTTTCCGCCTGCTCTTTAAGGAACAGGACCTGACGCGAGAAGCCTTTGCCGTATTGGTAGCTGTCCATGAAGTAGCGCTGGATGCGGATGGCCTGCAGCTCGGAACGGGCCTGCAGGCTTTGCCGGGCACTCTGATCGAGCATCTGGCTGCTGTCAGCCTTCACCAGGCTGGCGCTGCGCTTGGACTGGTACAGCGACGACCCGACCAGCAAGGTCACGATGGCCAGCAGGCAGAGGCCAGCCAGCAGGGTGATCTTCCACTGGATGGACAGGCGATTGAACGGCATTGGGGCTTCCTTCTGTCTCGTCGGAACTTCATTCGTTGTCGGCGCGGCTGGCGATTTCTTGACGCGTAAACGACGAATAGCCGTGCGGAATGCACTAGGGTGCAATTTGCAGGCAAGAATTATGCACAGTCCGACTAATATTCCGAACGCTTTTGACAGGGACGGCCGGTTTCGGCAGAGTGCGCGCTTTTTTTCGCGGCAGAAGCCTTGGCTGGCAAGGCCGCAGGACCGAGGAGTGGCGATGAATGCGGTAGTGGCGGCGGTGGGGATCATGCTAGTCCTCAGCCTGTGCCGGGTACATGTGGTGGTGGCCCTGATCATTGGTGCGCTGGCAGGCGGCATGTTCGGTGGCCTGGGAATCGACGGGGCCCTGGCGGCCTTCAACAAGGGGCTCGGTGGTGGTGCCACCGTGGCGTTGTCCTACGCGCTGCTGGGCGCTTTCGCCGTGGCCATCGCGCGTTCCGGCCTGGCCCACGCACTGGCCGACAAGGCCCTGGCGCTGGTGGGCAGGCAGGAGGCCAACGGGGGTAACGCACTGAAATGGGTGCTGGTGGCACTGCTGCTGTGCGTGGCGATCTCCTCGCAGAACATCTTGCCGATCCATATCGCGTTCATTCCGCTGCTGGTACCGCCTCTTCTATATGTATTGACGCGTCTGGCCATCGACCGCCGGCTGATCGCCTGCGTGATCACGTTCGGCCTGATCACGCCCTACATGTTCTTGCCAGTGGGGTTCGGGAACATCTTCCTGAACGAAATTCTGCTGGCGAATGTGGTGAAAAGTGGCGTGGACGTTACCGGTGTGAATGTCACCGAAGCGATGTTGATACCGGCCCTGGGCATGGTTGCCGGCCTGCTCATCGCGGTGTTCATCAGCTATCGCGGCAAGCGCACCTATGACCTGGAGCGTATCGCCGAGGCCGAGCAGGTGAGCGTCGCCTACAACCCATTGAGCCTGGGTGTCGCAGGCGTGGCGATCGTGGCAGCCTTCGTGGTGCAGCTGTTGCTCGACTCGATGATCATCGGCGCGCTGCTGGGCTTCGTGATCTTCTCGCTGTCCGGTGTGGTGCGCTGGAAGGAGACGGACGACCTGTTCACCGAAGGCATGAAGATGATGGCGATGATCGGCTTCATCATGATTGCCGCCTCGGGCTTCGCCGAGGTGATGCGTGAGACCGGCCACGTCGTGACGCTGGTGGACACCTCGGCGGCCTGGATCGGCCACAGCAAGGCGCTCGGTGCACTGCTGATGCTGCTGGTGGGCCTGCTGGTGACCATGGGGATCGGTTCGTCCTTCTCCACGGTGCCGATCATCGCGGCCATCTTCGTGCCGCTGTGCGTGCAGCTGGGCTTCAGCCCGCTGGCCATCGTCAGCATCGTTGGTACCGCGGGTGCGCTGGGCGATGCGGGTTCCCCGGCTTCCGATTCCACCCTGGGACCCACCGCTGGCCTGAACGTCGACGGCCAGCACAACCATATCTGGGACACCGTGGTTCCGACGTTCCTGCACTACAACCTGCCGCTGCTGGCCTTCGGCTGGGTCGCGGCGATGGTGCTGTAAGGTCGCTGGATGCCATCGTCGGCGTGATCTTCCCCGTAGGAGCGAGCTTGCTCGCGAAGAGCCCGAGCGCGCTATTTCGCGAGCAAGCTCGCTCCTACACGCCCAGTAGGCGCCCGAAAAACACTTAGCACTTTCCCCGATTCGCCGCGGACTAACCCAGTAGGTCCTCTACACCCCGCGGCATTGCTATGGCTTCTCAGCGGCAACTGCACAACCGCACCCTGATTCTCCTCCTGGTGGTGGTATCGCTCGCGTTCTGCTGGATTCTGGTGCCGTTCTACGGAGCCGTATTCTGGGCGGTGGTGCTGGCGGTGATCTTCAGCCCCTTGCAGCGCGACCTGGCATTGCGTCTGGGCGGGCGGGGCAATCTCTCGGCGATGATCACGCTGTCGATCTGCCTGCTGGTTGCGGTGATGCCGGTGCTGCTCATCTGCCTGATGTTGGTGCAGGAGGGCGCCGACTTCTACCATCGGCTCGAATCCGGCGAGCTGGACATCGGCGGCTACGTCGAACAGTTCAAGAACCTGTTGCCGAATTTCCTCCAGCGCCAACTCGATCGCCTCGGCATGGGCAACCTGAACGGTCTGCGCGATCGCATCGTCAGCGGCATGCTGCAAGGCAGCCAGTTCCTCGCCACCAAGGCGTTCGCCATCGGACAGAACACCTTCGAGGTCCTGGTCGGATTCTTCGTCATGGTCTACCTGTTGTACTTCTTCCTCCGCGACGGCTACGAAGTGGCGCGCAACGTGCGCATGGCGTTCCCGCTCGGCGAGCAGCACAAGCGCCGGTTGCAGATCAAGTTCACCCGCGTGGTACGCGCAACGGTCAAGGGCAACATCGTGGTCGCCATCGTCCAGGGGGCGTTGGGCGGGGCGGTGTTCTGGTTCCTGGGCATTCCCAGCCCGGTGTTCTGGGGGGTGATGATGGCGTTCCTTTCGCTGCTACCACTGGTGGGGGCGGGCATGATCTGGGGACCGGTCGCGCTGTTTTTCATGATCAACGACGAGCTCTGGAAAGGCGTTGGGCTGGCGCTGTTCGGCATTCTGGTGATTGGGCTGGTGGACAATCTTCTCCGGCCCATGCTGGTGGGCAAGGACACTCGGATGCCGGACTACCTGGTGCTGATTTCCACCCTGGGCGGGCTGTCGCTGTTCGGCCTCAACGGCTTCGTCATCGGTCCGCTGATCGCCGCGCTGTTCGTGGCGAGTTGGGACCTGTTCACCGAAACGGGCAAGAAGGTGATGCTGCCCTAGACGCGTGCAGGTCCCCAAAAACGAAAAACCCGGCACATGGCCGGGTTTTCGTTTCTCGGGTTCCGCTTAGTGGGCGAGAGCCACCAGACCGGAGTGCTGGACCAGGTCCAGCAGCGGCTGCGGGTAGACGCCGAGGAAGAACGCCAGCAGGGCGACGAACAGCAGCATGATGCCGCCGGCGCGTTGCGCCCAGTGCAGGTCGGCGTCGTGGCGACGCAGGTTCGGCTCGACCAGGAACAGGGTGACCATGACGCGCAGGTAGTAGAACACGCCGATGGCGCTACCCAGGACCATGGCGCCCAGCAGCCACCAGAGGCCGGATTCGACACCGGCGGCGATCACGAAGAACTTGCCGATGAAGCCTGCGGTGAGCGGGATGCCGGCGAGCGACAGCATCATCACGGTGAGCACGGCGGTCAGGTACGGACGGCGCCAGAACAGGCCGCGGTACTCGTACAGGGCGTCGCAGTCACGGCCGCTGTAGGGGGTCGACATCAGGGTCACGACACCGAAGGCGCCCAGGCTGGTCAGCACGTAGGTGGCCAGGTAGACACCGATGGCCTCCACGGCCAGACCCTTGCTCGCGATCAGCGCCACCAGCAGGTAGCCGAAGTGAGCGATCGAGGAGTAGCCGAGCAGACGCTTGATGTTGTTCTGCACCAGGGCCAGCAGGTTGCCGAAGAGGATGGAGGCGATGGCGATGACGGTCAGCAGGTCGTTCAGCCAGCCGCCGGCGGTGGCCGGGGACAGCTGATAGAGACGCAGCAGCACGGCGAACACGGCGACCTTGCTGGCAGTGGCCAGGAAGGCGGCCACCGGCGCCGGGGCGCCTTCGTACACGTCCGGGGTCCAGAGGTGGAACGGAACCAGGGACAGCTTGAACGCCAGGCCGATCAGCATCATGCCGATGCCGAGCTGGGACAGCACGCTGGAGCTACCGGCGGCGGCCAGTTGGCTGAAGCTCAGGCTGCCGGCGTCGGCGTAGAGCAGGGCCATGCCGAACAGCAGGAAGGCGGAACCGGCAGCGGACAGCACCATGTACTTGATGCCGGCCTCCAGGGAACGCTTGTTGAAGAAGGCGTACGCCACCAGGCCGTAAACCGGTACCGAAAGCAGTTCCAGGCCGATGAACAGGCCGGCGAGGTGCTGCGCGGTGACCAGGACCAGGCCGCCGGCGGCTGCCAGGAGGATCAGCAGGTACATCTCTTCGCGGTTGCCCGGGTAGCCCTTGCCCGACTCACCGCCCAGGTAGGCGTGGATCAGGGTGACGCAGGCGAGGGTGCCAGCCAGGACCAGCGCCATGTAATAGGCACCGAAGTTGTCGACCATCATCAGCGGGGTCACTTCCAGGGGAGCGACCTTGAGTGCCGGGAGGATGGACAGCAGGGCGAGGTTCAGACCGATGACCGAGAGGCCGAAGGTCCAGGAGTGGTGCCGCTTCCAGGCGATGGCCAGCATCACCACGACGATGGTGGCGCAGGTGACCAGCAGCGGTAGCAGGGCGATCAGGTGTTGAGTCGTGAATTCCATAACCTACTTACCGGGCAACGAGTTGATTGACGGCGGAATCCAGCCACTGGTGCACGCCATGCATGGTCGCAGCGGAGGTATCCAGTACCGGTTGCGGGTAAACGCCGAGCAGGATCAGCAGGGCGGCGAGGCCCAGGACCATGGTCAGCTCGCGATAGCGCAGGCCTTCGTAGGCGTTTTCGTTCTTCGCCGGACCGAAGTAGGCGCGGTGGATCATGATCAGCGAGTAGACCGAGCCGAACACCAGGCCGGTAGACGCCAGGACGGCGATCCACGGTACTTGCTGGAAGGAACCGACCAGGATCAGGAACTCGCCAACGAAGTTGCCGGTGCCCGGCAGGCCGAGGGCGGCGGCGGCGAAGAACAGGCTGATGCCGGGCAGGTAGGGCATGCGGTTCCAGATACCGCCCATCTCGCGCATGTCACGGGTGTGCAGGCGCTCGTACAGCTGGCCGCACAGGATGAAGAGCGCGGCGGCGGAGAGGCCGTGGGCGATCATCTGCACGATGGCGCCCTGCAGGGCGATCTGGCTGCTGGAGTAGATGGCGATCAGCACGAAGCCCATGTGGGACACGCTGGAGTAAGCCACCAGGCGCTTGATGTCAGTCTGGGCGAAGGACAGGAAGGCACCGTAGACGATGGCGAACACACCGAGCCACTGGGCGATCGGCGCGAACTCGGCCGAGGCATTGGGGAACAGCGGCAGGGCGAAGCGGATCATGCCGTAAGCGGCGGTCTTCAGCAGAATGCCGGCAAGGTCCACGGAACCCGCGGTCGGGGCCTGGGCGTGGGCATCGGGCAGCCAGGAGTGGAACGGCACCACCGGGAACTTCACCGCGAAGGCGATGAAGAAACCGAGCATCAGCAGGTACTCGGTGCCCGGAGCGAGCTGCGCTTTCAACAGGTCGGCGTAGTTGAAGGTCAGTACGCCGGTATTGCTGTAGTTCACCAGCACCAGGCCGAGGATCGCCACCAGCATGATCAGGCCGCTGGCCTGGGTATAGATGAAGAACTTGGTGGCGGCGGTGATACGGGTCTTGCCCTTGCTGCCGCTATGACCCCAGAGCGCGATGAGGAAGTACATCGGCACCAGCATCATTTCCCAGAAGAAGAAGAACAGGAACAGGTCGATGGCGAGGAACACGCCAACCACGCCGCCGAGGATCCACATCAGGTTGAGGTGGAAGAAGCCGACGCGGTTCTGGATTTCACGCCAGGAGCAGAGCACGGACAGCACACCGAGCAGGCCGGTGAGGACGATCATCAGGATGGAGATGCCGTCCAGGGCCAGGTGGATGGTGACGCCGAAACGCTCGATCCACTGCACCTTGAACTCTTGCGCCCATACCGGATCGGTGCCGGGAGCGGGGGCCAGGGTGAAGTCGCCGGTCGCCCACAGCCAGAGGCCGAGACCGAACAGCAGGGTCATGGTGAGCAGGGCGATCCAGCGGGGCAGGGTGGCGCCGAAGCGCTCACCTTGCCAGCAGAGCAGGCCGCCGATGAAGGGAATCAGGATTAGCCAGGGCAGAATCATGACGGGCTCAATTCCTTAAGAAGATTCAGGTCAGCAGCACGGCGCCGAGCACGAGCACGGCTCCGCCGACGATGGATACGGCGTACCAGCGCAGCTGGCCGGTCTGGCTACGGCTGAGGGCGAAGTTGCCACCCTTCACTACACGCGGGACCAGGCCGATGGTGCCGTCGATGGGATCGCGACGGAGCAGGCGGCAGACCAGCAGGTAGGGTTTGACGAACAAGAGGTCGTAGAGCCAGTCGAAGCCCCAGGCGGCGAACCACCAGGCACCGAGGAAGCGGCCAGGAGCGCTCTGGGCAACGGCGCTGACGAAGCGGCGCTTGCCGAGGAAGAGCAGGGCGGCCAGCAGGATGCCCGCCAGGGCGATGGCACCCGAGGCGATTTCCAGGCTGTGCTTGGCTTCGCCACCGGCATGGCCGACGCTTTCCGGCAGCACGCCGGCCAGCGGCGGGGTGATCAGTGCGCCGACGAAGGTGGAGAGCACGATCAGCACGCTCAGCGGCAGCCAGTGGGCAACGCCATGGCCAGCGTGGGCTTCGGTCTGCGCTTCACCGTGGAAGGCGATGAAGATCAGGCGGAAGGTGTAGATCGAGGTCAGGAAAGCACCCGCCAGACCCGCGTAGAGCAGACCGGCGTGACCGCTGGCGAAGGCTTCCCAGAGGATCTCGTCCTTGGAGTAGAAGCCCGCGGTAACCAGCGGCAGGGCCGCCAGGGCCGCACCACCGACGATGAAGCTCGCGTAGGCCAGCGGCAGCTTCTTCCACAGACCGCCCATCTTGAAGATGTTCTGCTCGTGGTGGCAGGCGTTGATCACCGCACCGGAAGCAAGGAACAGCAGGGCCTTGAAGAAGGCGTGGGTCATCAGGTGGAAGATCGCCGCGTCCCAGGCACCCACGCCAAGGGCGAGGAACATGTAGCCGATCTGGCTCATGGTGGAGTAGGCGAGGATACGCTTGATGTCGGTCTGCACCAGGGCGGCGAAGCCGGCCAGGACCAGGGTCACGCCACCAACGATACCGACCAGTTCGAGGATTTCCGGGGTCAGCAGGAACAGGCCGTGGGTACGGGCGATCAGGTAGACGCCCGCGGTCACCATGGTCGCCGCGTGGATCAGCGCGGAAACCGGGGTCGGGCCCGCCATCGCGTCCGCCAGCCAGGTCTGCAGCGGCAGCTGGGCGGATTTGCCCACGGCGCCGCCGAGCAGCATCAGGGTCGCGACCCAGAGCCAGGCGTCGCCGGCCACGTACTTCTCGGGGGCCAGCTTCATCAGCTCCTGGATGTTCAGGGTGCCCAGGTGGAAGAACAGGATGAACAGGCCGATGGCCATGAACACGTCGCCCACGCGGGTAACGATGAAGGCCTTGAGGGCCGCGTTACCGTTGGGGGTGTGCTTGAAGTAGAAGCCGATCAGCAGGTACGAGCACAGACCCACGCCTTCCCAACCGAAGTAGAGGAACAGCAGGTTATCGCCCAGCACCAGGAACAGCATGCTGGCGATGAACAGGTTGGTGTAGGCGAAGAAGCGGGAGTAACCCTCTTCACCGCGCATGTACCAGGAAGCGAACAGGTGGATCAGGAAGCCGACGCCAGTGACCACGCCAAGCATGGTCAGCGACAGGCCGTCCAGGTAGAGGGTGAAGCTGGGCGCGAAGCCCGCCACGCTCATCCACTGCCAGAGCACCTGGGTGTACACGCCACCTTCCGGCGGGGCCACGCTGAACTGCCAGATGATCGAGGCGGCGACCAGGGCCGACAGGCCCACGGAGCCGACGCCGATGACGGCGGAGGTGTTTTCGGAGAAACGCCCGCGGGAGAAGGCCAGGATGAACCAGCCAAGCAGCGGGAACAGGCAAGTGAGGAATAGAAGGTTCATCCGCGCATCTCGCTGGCAGCGTCGATATCGAGGGTATGGAAGCGGCGGTACAGTTGCAGCAGGATCGCCAGGCCGATGGAGGCTTCGGCGGCTGCAAGGCTGATCACCAGAATGAACATGATCTGGCCGTCAGGCTGGGCCCAACGGGCGCCGGCGACCACGAAGGCCAGCGCGGCGGCGTTCATCATGACTTCCAGGCTCATGAGCACGAAGAGGATGTTGCGGCGCACCATCAGGCCGGTGAGGCCCAGGCAGAAGAGCACGCCGGCGACCGCGAGGCCATGTTCCAGTGGGATTGCGTTCATGGCTTATTCCTTAGCTTCGTGGCGGCCGAGGTGGAAGGCGGCGACCAGGGCTGCGAGCAGTAGCATGGACGCCAGTTCCACGGCCAGCAGGTACGGGCCGAAGAGGGCGATGCCGACTGCCTTGGAGTCCACCGTGGTGTGACCGATGGTGGCGCCAGTGGCGTTGCCGAACAGCACGTACAGCAGTTCTGCCAGCAGAATCAGGGAGAGCAGGGCAGGGCCGGTCCAGATACCGGGCTTGAGCCACTTCTTCTCCTGCTCGGCGATCGCCGGTCCGAGGTTCAGCATCATCACCACGAAGACGAACAGCACCATGATGGCGCCGGCGTAGACGATGATTTCCAGTGCGCCGGCGAAGGGGGCACCGAGGGCGAAGAAGCACATCGACACCGCCAGCAACGAGACGATGAGGTACAGCAGGGCATGCACCGGATTGGTGTTGGTGACCACACGCAGGGTGGAGACAACGGCCACACCGGCGGCGAAATAGAAGGCGAATTCCACGCGCGTCTCCTTAGGGCAGCAGGCTCTTCACGTTGATCGGCTCGGCCTCGTTCTGCGCGGCGCCTTTCGGTTTGCCGGCAATGGCCATACCCGCCACGCGATAGAAGTTGTAGTCCGGGTTCTTGCCGGGACCGGAGATCAGCAGGTCTTCCTTCTCGTACACCAGGTCCTGGCGCTTGAACTCGCCCATCTCGAAATCCGGGGTCAGCTGGATTGCGGTGGTGGGGCAGGCTTCTTCGCACAGGCCGCAGAAGATGCAGCGGGAGAAGTTGATGCGGAAGAACTCGGGGTACCAGCGGCCATCGTCGGTCTCGGCCTTCTGCAGGGAGATGCAGCCGACCGGGCAAGCCACGGCGCACAGGTTGCAGGCTACGCAACGCTCTTCACCGTCGGGGTCGCGGGTGAGGACGATGCGGCCACGGTAGCGCGGCGGCAGGTATACGGGCTCTTCCGGGTATTGCAGGGTGTCACGCTTGCGGAAGGCATGGCCGAAGATCATCACCAGGCTGCGAAGCTGGGTGAAGGTGCCATGCACGACGTGGATGATTTCTTTGATCATGGCATTACTCCTTACTGGGCCGAGGCCAGCACCAGGGCGCCGGTCACCAGCAGGTTGATCAGGGTCAGCGGCAGGCACACCTTCCAGCTGAAGGCCATCACCTGGTCATAGCGCGGGCGCGGAATGGATGCGCGCAGCAGGATGAACAGCATGATGAAGAAGCCGGTCTTCAGGGCGAACCAGATGAAGGGGATCTGCGGCAGGATGCCGAACGGGCCGTGCCAGCCGCCGAAGAACAGGGTCACGAGCAGGGCGGAGATCAGCACGATGCCGATGTACTCGCCCACGAAGAACATGCCCCATTTCATGCCGGCGTATTCGATGTGGTAACCGTCGGCCAGTTCCTGTTCCGCTTCCGGCTGGTCGAACGGGTGACGGTGGGTCACGGCAACGCCAGCGATGAAGAAGGTACAGAAGCCGAAGAACTGCGGAATGATGAACCACAGGTGCTGGGCCTGGTATTCAACGATGTCGCGCATGTTGAACGAGCCGACCTGCGCCACGATGCCCATCAGCGACAGGGCCAGGAACACCTCGTAGGAGATGGTCTGGGCCGAGGCGCGCAGGCTCCCGAGCAGGGCGAACTTGTTGTTGCTCGACCAGCCGGCGAAGAGCACCGCGTACACCGCGATACCTGCCATGGCGAAGAAGAACAGCACGCCGATGTTCAGGTCGGCCACGCCCCAGGTGGGGGTGACCGGGACCACGGCAAACGCGATCAACAGGGCGCTCATCGCGATGATGGGCGCCAGGGTGAAGATCAGTTTGTCGGCGAACGGCGGAGTCCAGTCTTCCTTGAAGAACATCTTGATCATGTCGGCGCCGAGCTGGAAAGCGCCGAACGGACCTACGCGGTTCGGACCGTAGCGGTCCTGCCACAGGCCGAGCAGGCGACGTTCTACCCAAGAGAGCAGCGCACCGCTCACGACCACCCCGAGCAGGATGACGATGGACTTGAGAACGGTGACGACGATGTCGATCAGTTCGGGCGTCAGCCAGCTCATTGCGCGGACTCCTGTACGGCAGTGACGACGGCACCGGCGAAGACGGCCGGGATGCCCGGCAGGCCGGCGGGCAGGCCGACCAGGCCGATGCCCATTTCTTCCTTGATGGCCAGCGGCAGACGCAGGGTCTGGCCGTTGACGGTCAGGGCGAGCAGGGCACCATCGTTGACGCCGAGGCGGTCAGCTTCGTCCTTGGCCAGGGCCACGTAAGGCTGCGGGATGCGCTCTTGTACCGGCGCGGCGCGGGAGCTGTTCTCCTCGCTGCCGAACAGGTGATGCAGCGGCACCGCCTGCCAGGTGCCCTGGGCCGGGTTGAAGGCAGCGTTGATGCCGAACCAGGGCAGGGACTGGCCCTTGGCCTCGATCAGGCGCACGCCCGGGTCGCCAGCGCGCAGGTGGCCACCGACTTCGTCCTGGAACTTGTTCCAGGCTTGCGGCGAGTTCCAGCCCGGGGACCAGGCGAACGGAATCTGCTGACGATCTTCCTTGGTGCCGGCATAACCTTCCATGGAGAAGGCGAATGCGGAGTCCTTGTCCTGGGGCTGACGCGGCTCGTGCACGCTGATGTTGGCGCGCATGGCGGTACGACCGCTGTAGCGGTGCGGCTCGCGAGCGAGCTTCATGCCCTTGATGCGGAAGGAGGCAGCCGGCGCGGCATCGCGGATACCAGCCAGCAGCGGGCTGCTGTCGGCACAGGCGGAAGTCACCTGGTCCAGCTGAGTCCAGTCGACGGTCTTGCCCAGCAGGGTGCTGTGCAGCGCATGCAGCCAGCGCCAGCCTTCGTGAACGAGGATGTTGGCGTCGTAGTAGGTCGGGTCGAAGACCTGGAAGAAGCGCTGGGCGCGGCCTTCCAGACTGACCAGGGTGCCGTCGCCTTCGGCGAAGCTGGCAGCCGGCAGCACCAGATGGGCGCGCTCGACGGTAGCGGTTTGCTGGTGGTCGGCAACGATCACGACCTTGGCTGCTGCCAGGGCGGCATTCACCTTGGCGGCGTCGGCGCGGCGGTACAGGTCGTTCTCGAGAACGACGACGGCATCGGCCTTGCCTGCGGTCAGGGCTTCCAGGGCGGCATCGACGGACTCGCCGCCGAACAGGGCCAGGCCCATGCTGTTGGCTTCCGGCACCACCAGGCTGAGGGAACCATTCTTCTCACGGTTCTTCAGCGCGCTGGCGATGTTCGCGGCGGCTTCGATCAGGGCCTTCTCGCCCAGGGAAGCGCCGGAGATGACCAGCGGACGCTTGGCAGCGAGCAGGGCATCGGCGATGCGCTTGACCAGTTCAGCGGCTTCGCCTTCCAGGCCTTCCACGGCCGGTGCGCTCGGGTCGATGGCGTGGGCCACGGCGAAACCGAGGCGGGCGAGGTCGGCCGGAGCGGCGTGGACGCTTTCGGCGGCGACGTCATCCAGGCGGGTGGCGGCGACGCTGGCGATGAACAGCGGGTTCAGGGCGTCCTGAGCGACGTTCTGCACGGCGGCCATGTGCCAATCCTGGATCTTCATCGAGGCGGCGATGTCGGTGGCCTTGCCCTTGACGGCCTGGCGCAGGGCCAGGGCCATGCGGGCGGCGGTCTGGGTCAGGTCTTCACCGAGGACGAAAATGGCGTCGTGCTTCTCGACGTCGCGCAGGGTGGGCACGGGCAGCGGGCCGTTCTGCAGGATGTCGCGGATCAGGCGCAGGTTTGCGAGTTCCTGGGCGGCGATGCCGGAGTAGTAGTTCTCGGCGCCGACCAGCTCACGCAGGGCGAAGTTGCCTTCGAGGCTGGCGCGGGGCGAGCCGATGCCGATCACGCGCTTGCCTTTGAGCAGCTCGGCGGCTTTGTCCAGCGCAGCGTCCAGACCAAGGTGCTGGTTGCCCAGCAGCGGCTGGCGCGGACGGTCTTCGCGGTTGACGTAGCCGTAGCCGAAGCGGCCACGGTCGCACAGGAAGTATTGGTTCACCGAGCCGTTGAAGCGGTTCTCGATGCGGCGGATCTCGCCGTAGCGTTCGCCGGGGCTGATGTTGCAACCACTGGAGCAGCCTTGGCAGATGCTCGGGGCGAACTGCATGTCCCACTTGCGGTTGTAGCGCTCGGAGTGGGTCTTGTCAGTGAACACGCCGGTCGGGCAGACCTCGACCAGGTTGCCGGAGAACTCGCTCTCCAGCACGCCGTCTTCGACGCGGCCGAAGTAGACGTTGTCGTGGGCGCCGTAGACGCCGAGGTCGGTGCCGCCGGCGTAGTCCTTGTAGTAGCGCACGCAGCGATAGCAGGCGATGCAGCGGTTCATCTCGTGGGAAATGAACGGGCCGAGCTGCTGGTTCTGGTGGGTACGCTTGGTGAAGCGGTAGCGACGGGCGTTGTGGCCGGTCATTACCGTCATGTCCTGCAGGTGGCAGTGACCGCCTTCCTCGCACACCGGGCAGTCGTGCGGGTGGTTGGTCATCAGCCATTCGACGACGCTGGCGCGGAACTGCTTGGCCTCTTCGTCATCGATGGAAATCCAGCTGTTATCGGTGGCGGGAGTCATGCAGGACATGACGAGGCGACCGCGTTTGTCGTTCTCGTCGGTGTACTGCTTGACCGCGCACTGGCGGCAGGCGCCGACGCTACCGAGCGCCGGGTGCCAGCAGAAGTAGGGGATGTCGAGTCCGAGGGACAGACAGGCCTGCAGGAGGTTGTCTGCACCATCGACTTCGAGCGTCTTGCCGTCTACGTGGATAGTGGCCATGGTTCAGTCTTCATCTGCCCGTGTGACCGGGCTTTGGCTAATGGAATCAGCGTGCGCGCGGGGCCGGGTGAGCGGCCGCCGCTGCGCGAATTCTTCTGTTCAGGCGCCGACGGGAATCGGACGCGCTGCCGGAATCTGGCTGGCGATGCCTGCCTCGAACTCCGGACGGAAATACTTCATCGCACTGCCCAGTGGCTCGACGGCACCCGGTGCGTGGGCGCAGAAGGTCTTGCCTGGGCCGAGGAAGCTGACGAGCTGCTCCAGTGTCTCCAGGTCACCCGCCTGGCCTTCGCCGCGCTCCAGGGCGCGGAGGACCTTGACGCTCCAGGGCAGGCCGTCGCGGCAGGGTGTGCACCAGCCGCACGACTCGCGGGCGAAGAACTCCTCCATGTTGCGGAGCAGGGAGACCATGTTGATGCTGTCGTCGACGGCCAGCGCGAGGCCGGTACCCATACGGGTGCCCACCTTGGCGATGCCTGCGGCGTACATGGGTGCATCCAGGTGCTCGGGGAGCAGGAAGCCGGTACCGGCACCGCCGGGTTGCCAGGCTTTCAGCTTGAAGCCGTCGCGCATCCCACCAGCGTAGTCTTCGAACAGTTCGCGAGCAGGAACGCCGAAGGGCAGTTCCCAGAGACCGGGATTCTTCACCTTGCCGGAGAAGCCCATGAGCTTGGTGCCCATGTCTTCGCTGCCCGGGCGGGCGAGGGTCTTGTACCAGTCCACGCCGTTGGCGACGATCGCTGGCACGTTGCACAGGGTCTCGACGTTGTTGACGCAGGTGGGCTTGCCCCAGACGCCGACGGCGGCAGGGAAGGGCGGCTTGGAACGCGGGTTGGCGCGACGGCCTTCCAGCGAGTTGATCAGTGCGGTCTCTTCACCACAGATGTAGCGGCCTGCGCCGGTGTGGACGAAGAGTTCGAAGTCGAAGCCGCTGCCAAGGATGTTCTTGCCCAGCAGGCCTGCGGCCTTGGCTTCATCGATGGCGCGATTGAGGTTGCGCGCCGCGTCGACGTACTCGCCGCGCAGGAAGATGTAGCCGCGATAGGCCTTGAGGGCGCGCGCGGAAATCAGCATGCCTTCCACCAGCAGGTGCGGCAGCTGCTCCATCAGCATGCGGTCCTTCCAGGTGTTGGGTTCCATTTCGTCCGCGTTGCACAGCAGGTAGCGGATGTTCATGGATTCGTCGGCCGGCATCAGGCCCCACTTCACGCCGGTGGGGAAGCCCGCACCGCCGCGGCCCTTGAGGCCGGAGTCCTTGACCTGCTGAACGATGTCGGCCTGTGCCATCTCGGTCAGGGCCTTGCGAGCAGCGGCGTAGCCGTTCTTCTGCTGGTATTCGTCGAGCCATACCGGCTGCGCGTCTTCACGCAGGCGCCAGGTCAGCGGATGGGTTTCTTCGCTGCGGGCGATGCGGTTGGCCGGGCCAATGGAGGTGAGGGTCTTCATTGGTAGGCCTCCAGCAGCTTGGCAACGCCATCAGGTTGTACGTCGCCGAAGGTGTCGTCGTCGATCATCACAGCCGGGGCCTTGTCGCAGTTGCCGAGGCAGCAGACCGGCAGCAGGGTGAAGCGGCTGTCGGTGGTGGTCTGGCCGAGGCCGATGCCGAGCTGCTTCTGCATTTCGGCAACGACGGACTCATGGCCGCCGACGTAGCAGGTCATGCTGTCGCACACGCGGATGACGTGGCGGCCGACCGGCTGGCGGAAGATCTGGCTATAGAAGGTCGCCACGCCTTCGACGTCGCTGGCGGGAATGCCGAGGATCGCGCCGATGGCGTCCGCAGCGCCATCCGGCACCCAGCCACGCTCTTTCTGGACGATCTTCAGGGCTTCGATGGACGCCGCGCGCGGGTCCTCGTAGTGATGCATTTCGTGCTCGATGGCCGAGCG
Organism: Pseudomonas taiwanensis; assembly: GCF_013393345.1. Classification (GTDB taxonomy): domain Bacteria; phylum Pseudomonadota; class Gammaproteobacteria; order Pseudomonadales; family Pseudomonadaceae; genus Metapseudomonas; species Metapseudomonas resinovorans_C. The sequence goes on along the minus strand of NZ_QJRF01000034.1, from coordinate 107,786 downwards.
CTCGGTTTCGCTGAGTACGAAACGGTCGGTCTGGATAAGGGTGCTCATGATCAGCGGTCCACGTCAGCCATTACGAAGTCGATACTGCCCAGGTAGGCGATCAGGTCTGCCACCATGCTGCCGCGGATCACCGAGGGGATCTGCTGCAGGTGGGGGAAGCTGGGCGTCCGGATCCGGGTGCGGTAGCTCATGGTGCTGCCGTCGCTGGTCAGGTAGTAGCTGTTGATACCCTTGGTCGCCTCGATCATCTGGAAGGCTTCGTTGGCCGGCATGACCGGGCCCCAGGAAACCTGCAGGAAGTGGGTGATCAGGGTCTCGATATGCTGCAGCGTGCGCTCTTTCGGCGGCGGCGTGGTCAGCGGGTGGTCCGCCTTGTACGGGCCTTCCGGCATGTTCTTGAGGCACTGGTCGATGATGCGGATGCTCTGGCGCATTTCTTCGACGCGGACCATGCAGCGATCATAGGCGTCACCGTTGTGGGCCAGCGGCACTTCGAACTCGAAGTTCTCGTAGCCGGAGTAGGGGCGTGCCTTGCGCAGGTCGAAGTCGCAACCGGTGGAGCGCAGGCCAGCACCGGTGACGCCCCACTCGAGGGCTTCCTTGGTGTTGTACTGGGCGACGCCGATGGTACGGCCACGCAGGATGCTGTTCTGCAGGGCGGCCTTTTCGTATTCGTCGAGGCGCTTGGGCAGCCATTCGACGAATTCTTTCACCAGGCCATCCCAGCCGCGCGGCAGGTCGTGGGCGACGCCACCGATGCGGTACCAGGCCGGGTGCAGGCGGAAACCGGTGACGGCTTCGATCACCTTGTAGGCACGCTGGCGGTCGGTGAAGGTGAAGAACACCGGCGTCATGGCGCCCACGTCCTGGATGTAGGTACCCAGGAACAGCAGGTGGCTGGTGATCCGGAAGAACTCGGCCATCATCACGCGGATGAAGTCGACGCGCTGCGGCACCTTGATGCCGGCGAGCTTCTCGACCGCGAGGACGTACGGCAGGTTGTTCATCACGCCACCGAGGTAGTCGATACGGTCGGTGTACGGAATGAAGCTGTGCCAGGACTGGCGCTCGGCCATCTTCTCGGCACCGCGGTGGTGGTAACCGACTTCCGGCACGCAGTCGACGATCTCTTCGCCGTCAAGCTGCAGGATGATGCGGAAGGCACCGTGGGCGGAAGGGTGGTTCGGGCCGAGGTTGAGGAACATGTAGTCCTCGTTCTCGCCGTGGCGTTTCATGCCCCAGTCTTCCGGGCGGAAGCGCGCAGCTTCTTCTTCAAGCTGGTGCTTGGCCAGGGTCAGGCTGAAAGGGTCGAATTCGGTGGCGCGCGCCGGGTAGTCCTTGCGCAGCGGGTGTCCTTCCCAGGTGTTGGGCATCATGATCCGCGACAGGTGCGGATGGCCGGCGAAGGTGATGCCGTACATGTCCCAGACTTCGCGCTCGTACCAGTTGGCGTTCGGCCAGATACCGGTGACGGTAGGCAGGTTGAGGTCGCCCTCGGACAAGGCCACCTTGATCATCACGTCACTATTACGCTCCAGCGACATGAGGTGGTAGAACACCGTGAAATCGGCGTTCGGCAGGCCGCGGCGCTGGGTGCGCAGGCGCTCGTCCACGCCATGCAGGTCGTACAGCATGACGTAGGGGCGCGGGAGGTTGCGCAGGAACTTCAGGACGTCGATCAGCTTGTCACGGGCGACCCAGATCACCGGCATTCCGGTACGGGTCGACTGGATGGTCAGGCTTTCGGCGCCAAAGCGGGAATTGAGCTCTACGACGACGTCTTGGTCGTCAGCCTTATAAGGCGGAATAGACAGAACGGTGTCTGCAGTCATGGTCTCGGTCGCTATCGGTCAACGTAAAGAATGAGCCTGGGGTCTTCCGGAGAAGAACAGGCTCAGACTTCGTCGGGGCTGCGCAGGTTGGTGACCTGAATACGCTGTTCGCGGCGCTTTTCTCGCTCGGAGGGCATATCGGCACGATAGACGCCTTGGTCCCCCACGACCCAGGATAGCGGGCGGCGCTCCTGGCCGATGGATTCCTGCAGCAGCATCAGGCCTTGCAGGAACGCCTCCGGACGGGGCGGGCAGCCGGGAATGTAGACGTCCACGGGCAGGAACTTGTCTACGCCCTGAACGACCGAGTAAATATCGTACATACCGCCGGAGTTCGCGCACGAACCCATGGAAATTACCCACTTCGGCTCCAGCATCTGCTCATAGAGGCGCTGGATGACCGGTGCCATCTTGATGAAGCAGGTGCCGGCGATGACCATGAAGTCGGCCTGGCGTGGTGATGCACGAATGACTTCCGCACCGAATCGCGCGATATCGTGCGGTGCGGTGAAGGCAGTGGTCATTTCCACGTAGCAGCAGGAGAGGCCGAAGTTATACGGCCACAGGGAGTTCTTGCGACCCCAGTTGACTGCTCCGTTGAGAACATCCTCGAGCTTGCCCAGGAAGATGTTCTTGTGCACCTGATCTTCTAGCAGCGGGTCGGAAACGGTCTCCCGTTCGCCGATCGGATACTGCTCGTAAGTGGCATCCGGATCGATCCGAGTAAGTTTGTATTGCATTGCCAAAGCCTCATTGTTTTAGCTTCGCCTGCCGCTTGCGACGACCTTCGGGAGCCCAATCGAGCGCCCCGATGCGCCAAAGGTAGACAAGACCTGCCAACAGAATTGCTATGAAAATGGTTGCTTCGATAAAACCGGCCCAACCGCTTTCACGGACAGAGACGGACCAAGCGAAGAGAAAGAGGGCTTCGACGTCGAAGATCACGAAGAGCATCGCGACCAGATAGAACTTTGCGGAGAGGCGGAGGCGGGCCGTGCCGGTGGGGAGCATGCCGGATTCGAAGGGGTCGTTCTTGCTACGACCGATGGCCTTGCTGCCCAGCAGGCTGGAGACACCGATCATGAAGGCACAGAGGCCGACGACACCCAACAGGAAAACAGCGAAACCCCAGTTGTGGGAGATGATGGCAGTAGCTTCCGACATGCCGGAACTCCTTAGTCAAGGAACGGCGTTCACTTGCGTTTAATAGGTTTAGTGCCGGGTTTCATTGAGACCCTGGCAATCGATTCGGACAATTTTATGCCCGACCGGGTGTGCAAGTAAATTTTTCACGTCAAAAAATTGCCCGCGCAGCCGGATTTCTGACCCTCTGCTCCTCTGCAGGCCACTACTCATCAGTGTTTCAGCGTTTTCTTAGGCCTTGGTCGGATTGCGGCCTTATGTCGCAGCGAGGGGTGCTCTAGGTGAGCAAATGATAGTCATTAGCGTTTGATTGGTGGTTAATTAATCACTACACGTGAGTTGCTCAGGAGAACTTGTAAATTGCCTCGGAAAATATGCTGTGAACGTTCCTAAGTTGCTCTTCCAGCTGTTTTCATAATTGCGACAATTCCATTTGTTTTTGTTCATATTGAATTGCGAAAGAGGAAAAAGAGGCCGGCCCAGATGAGCCGGCCGAAATCCTTGAGGGGATTCAGAGCAGTCGACGGCCGTCCTCGCGCTGGATGACCACGGTGGACGAGCGGGGGCGCTTGCCCGGGCCGTCCGGCCAGGCGCTGAGCAGGTTGGTCGCGGTGGAGCCTTCGCCCGGGTGCTGGATGTTGACGAACAGGGTGCGGAAATCCGGTGTTGCACTGATGCCGGTGACTTCGGCACCCAGCGGGCCTACCAGGAAACGCTTGAGTTCGCCGCTGCGCGGGTCGGCTACGAGCATCTGGTTGTTACCGAAGGGGCCGGCGCTGAGCTGGCTGCCGCTCATGTCGGTCTGGATCCACAAACGTCCCTCGTCGTCGAACCAGAGCCCGTCCGGGCTGGCCAGGATGTTCTGTGCGCCGAGCGGCTTGCCATCCGGGCCACGGCTGTCCGCCTCGGGGCCGGCGAGCAGGAAGATGTTCCAGTCGAAACGGCGTCCGGCATGGTCGCGACTGTCTTCGCGCCAGCGAATGATATGCCCGTAGGCGTTGGCCGGGCGCGGGTTGGCGGCGTCGGCCGCAGTACGGGCGGTGTTGTTGGTGAGGGTGAAGTAGACCTCGCCATTGTCCGGATTGACTGCGCCCCATTCCGGTCGGTCCATGCGGGTCGCGCCAACGGCGTCGGCAGCCAGGCGCGTGTTGATCAGCACTTCGCCCTGGTCGGCAAAGGTGACGCCCGCTGCCAGGCAGGCCTTGAGGAAGTTGCGGTCATTGATGTCCAGGGGCAGCCAGTCGCCGCTGCCGTCGGCATTGAAACGACCGACATACAGGGTGCCGTCGTCCAGCAGGCGGCCGTTGGCCTGGCCGGGGCGGTACTTGTCGCGGCTGACGTACTTGTAGATGTATTCGTTCTGCGAGTCGTCACCGGAGTAGCAGACTACTGGGCGACCGGGTTTCACCGGGGCGAAGATCAGGCCTTCGTGAGCGAAGCGGCCCAGGGCGGTGTGCTTCACCGGGGTGGAGTCCGGGTCGAAGGGATCGATCTCGACGATCCAGCCGAAGTGGTTCGGCTCATTGCGGTAGTCGCCCGTGGCGTCGGCGGTCTTGCGGGTCGCGTCGAAGCGTTCGAACTCGTCGCCCGGTAGGGTCTCCCAGCCGAAGCGGCTGCTGCTGCGCAGGCCATAGCGCTTGAGTTCGCGCGGCAGGTCGCTGTCACGGGTGGCGAAGTAGCCGGCCCAGTTCTCCTCGCAAGTCAGATAGGTGCCCCAGGGGGTGAAGCCGTTGGAGCAGTTGTTCTGGGTGCCGCGAGTGGCGGTGCCCTGCGGGCTGTGACGGGTTTTCAGCAAGGTGTGGCCGCGCGCCGGCCCGGTGATCTGCATCGGCGTGGCGGCGGTGACGCGGCGGTTGCGGCGGCTCGGCACCACTTCCCATTCGCCATTTATATTGCGACGGATCTCAACCACGGAAACGCCGTGGGCATTGATCTCCTTGCGAACCTCGTCGGCAATGGTGCGCTTGCCGTCGACAACGGTCGGGCCATTGGGGTGCAGCAGCGGGGCGTCTATGTACTCGTGGTTGAGAACCAGCAGGCCGTGGTCGGAACGCTTACCCGGACCGCGACGGGCGTCGATGGGGAAGAAGTGCATGCCGTCATGGTGCATGCCGATCTGCTCGGCCTGATCCTGTGCGCTGTTGCTGGCATCCTCTGCGAAGGCCGGGTAGCGGCCCGTGATTGGCGTGCCCCACGGAATGAACGGTGTGGCCTTGTAGCCCGGCGGCACGCTGATGGTGTCGGCGCGGCCGGTGGGGATGGCATCGAAGGGCAGGCGCGAGCGCGGCTTGAAGGGGAAGCCCTTTGCCTGCGAGTCGGCGGCCATCGCATCACCTGGAATAGCTGCGCCAAGGAAGGCCAGGGCGCTCGCGGCGGCGCCACCGATCAGCACCTGGCGGCGATTGAGGCCACCGATCAGGTCGTTGATGTGCGGGTTGTTGGAGGTGTTGCTGGGTAGTTCGTCGCCGCTACCAAAGAGCACGGCGTTGTCGTTGTGTTCGTTCAAGGCGGGTCTCCACGCAGGCGAATCGACGGAGATCTGACGCTAATTGTCGAAGGCGACGGAACGATTACAGCGAGATGGAAATACTGTTGCGCGGGATTTGGCGCACGCTTTCAGTTGCGCGCCATGGTCCGCTCTTTCTGCTGGATGGCGAAGATCAGCGCGCCACCTGCGAGTTGTTGGATTACTCGATCGCGATCGGCGCTGGACAGGACCAGGCAGCCGAAGCTCCGCCCCGGTACGCCGTGCTGGCGAATGAAGTCTTCTTCCATGTAAGCGTTGGCATGGATGACGATGGCCCGCTCTTCAGCATTGCTGTTGCTTGGCGAAAGTCCCATCAGGCGCATCGAGCGACCGTGACCGGGCTCCGCACTGTCGAATACCTGGGCTGTGCGGAACAGGCCGAGGGAAGTGGCGCGGCTGCCTGGGTCGTTGGAGAAGTAGTCGGCATTGCCGTCATGGTCCATGTCCGAGCCTTTGCCGTGGGCGACCCGGAAACTGCCGAGCAGTGCATGACTGCGGCTGTCGAAAAGGTAGAAGCGTGGCAGCGTGGAGGAGCGGCCGTAGTCGACTACCGCGAAGCGCGGGTGCTGGCTGCTTTTCAATTCATCGAGAATGTCGCCCAGGGAGGGCTGGGAGATCAGCGTCTCCAGGTCGCCTGCGTGCAGGGCGGGGGAGAGCAGTAGCAGGATCAGTAAGAGGGCTCTCGGCACGGCCAGTTCTCCGAGGGGGGGTATGCCGATTCTATGCGGCCCGGGCGATGAGGCAAATTCTCGGTGATCGGATCGCTGATCCCGGGTCCTTCCGTTTGATTTTCTGGCCGATACATACGGCTGAAGTTCACATTGCTGCAGCAAAGAAAAACCCCGGTGCAAGCACCGGGGTTCTTTGACTCGCCATGTCCGGTCGATGCGTGGTCGACCGGTGGCAGTTCTTCTTAGTGGAACTGGTTCATGGTGTTGTCTTTACCGCTCGCTTTCAGAGCCGCTTCGCCAGCGAAGTACTCTTTGTGGTTGTCGCCGATGTCGGAGCCAGCCATGTTCTGGTGCTTGACGCAGGCGATGCCCTGACGCAGTTCCTGACGCTGAACACCCTTCACGTAGGCCAGCATGCCCTGGTCGGCGAAGTAACCTTTGGCCAGGTTGTCGGTGGACAGGGCCGCGGTGTGGTAGGTCGGCAGGGTGATCAGGTGGTGGAAGATGCCGGCGTGGGCCGAACCGTCGCGCTGGAAGGTGCGGATCTTCTCGTCTGCAACCTGGGCCAGCTCGGTCTCGTCGTACTCGACGCTCATCAGCTTGGCGCGGTCGTAGGCGGAAACATCTTTGCCTTCAGCAACGAATGCATCGAACACTTGCTGACGGAAGTTCAGGGTCCAGTTGAAGGACGGGCTGTTGTTGTAAACCAGCTTGGCGTTCGGGATGACCTGACGGATGCGGTCAACCATGCCTTTGATCTGGCCAACATGGGGCTTCTCGGTTTCGATCCACAGCAGGTCGGCGCCGTTCTGCAGCGAGGTGATGCAGTCCAGGACGCAGCGATCTTCGCCGGTGCCCTTGCGGAACTGGAACAGGTTGCTCGGCAGACGCTTCGGACGCAGCAGTTTGCCGCCGCGGTTGATCACCACGTCGCCGTTCTGCAGGTCGGATGCGTTGATTTCGTCGCAGTCCAGGAAGGAGTTGTACTGGTCGCCCAGGTCGCCCGGTTGCTTGGTCACGGCGATCTGCTTGGTCAGGCCGGCACCCAAGGAGTCGGTACGGGCAACGATCACACCATCGTCAACGCCCAGCTCGAGGAAGGCGTAGCGAACGGCGTTGATCTTGGCGAGGAAGTCTTCGTGCGGAACGGTCACTTTGCCGTCCTGGTGGCCGCACTGCTTCTCGTCGGAAACCTGGTTCTCGATCTGGATGCAGCAAGCACCCGCTTCGATCATTTTCTTAGCCAGCAGGTAGGTGGCTTCCGGGTTACCGAAACCAGCGTCGATGTCTGCAATGATCGGTACTACGTGAGTTTCGTAGCCGTCGATCTGAGCCTGGATTTCGTCCTGCTTGACCTTGTCGCCGGCGGCGCGGGCGGCGTCCAGCGCGGTGAACAGCAGGTCCAGTTCGCGGGCGTCAGCCTGGCGCAGGAAGGTGTAGAGCTCTTCGATCAGGCCGGAAACGGCAGTCTTCTCGTGCATGGACTGGTCGGGCAGCGGGCCGAAATCGGAACGCAGCGCGGCAACCATCCAGCCGGACAGGTAGAGGTAGCGCTTGTTGGTGGTCTTCAGGTGCTTCTTGATGGAGATCAGCTTCTGCTGACCGATGAAGCCGTGCCAGCAGCCCAGGGACTGGGTGTAGACGGAAGCGTCGGCATCGTACTCGGCCATGTCCTTGCGCATGATGGCCGCGGTGTACTTGGCGATATCCAGACCGGTCTTGAAGCGGTTCTGGGCGCGCATACGGGCAACCGACTCGGGGTTGATAGCGCTCCAGCTGTTACCGTTCGCTTCTTTCAGAGCGGCAATGGCCTTGATGTCGTTTTGATAAGCGGACATGGTCAATCCTTCAAAGTGTGTATGTGGTTGAGCACCGACTTTCCCACTCAAAAACCTGCGTTCTGAAGGTTATTGCGGGTTGCTCACCGCAGCGCGTCGAAGGGCCGACTGGAGGGAGGTGTAACTGGAGGCGGGGTGACTGACTGCAGACGCTCGCGAAATCGATGGGTGGTTTTGCGCTCTTCGATCACTTGCCGGTTCGTGGAAACCGTTGGGCGATCTGCCGGGCACTGCCTTCGATCCTGCGATTGTTGCGGGTGCTTCCCCGTCCCTCAGGACAACCTCGTTCCAGTCGCAACCTCGTCGCACTGCCTTATGGGCTGTTACAACACGGGGCGGCTCGGCTGGTTGGCTGGAGCGCGACCCGGAGGCCCTTTTCAGAGCCCCTGGCTAGCGGGAGCGAGGCCATCTTGCTCTTTCAAACAAGTGTTCGTCAATCGTTTTGTAGTGTTTTTTTTGGACTACTACATAAGACCTTCGGATGAGACCGGGTGGTCTGAAAAGAGGCTGTCAGTCGACTGCGTCGACCTTGAGGCGCAGGGTCATGTCTTCACGTCCCTGGGTGGTGCGGTGGCGCAGGAAGCCGCTCTGGTCGGACTGACTGTCCTCGTTCACGGCGCCGATGGTGATCCATTCACCAAGGCGTCCGCTGACCTTGGTGTCGGTGCTCTGCACGTCGATCACGCCGGGCTGGCTGCTGTTCAGGCGATCCCGGTTGCTGCTGATGCTGACGTGCACCAGCTCGCCGGTGAGGGTGGCGGTGACGTAGAAGCCGCGGGTTACGTTGCGGTATTCGGTGTTGCTGTAGACCTCGCCGTAGGGGCCGCTGCTGGTGGTGGTGAGGGGTACGCTCTGGCCCACCTGGATCAGCGCCGGGTAGCCCTCGGTGGTCTGCACTTGCTGTACGCCCGCGCCACGGCTGTCGGTACTGCGGCGAATGATGCGCACCTGGTCACGTCCATGGACTTCGCCGCGCCCTGCCTGGACATCGACGCCGCCAACACTGGCCGAGCCGTTGACCGCATAGCCACGGTCGCTCTGGAAGTTGCTGTCGCTGGTGTCGACGCTGATCAGCAGGCGGCGGGGGCGGGTGTCGAGTTGGTCGAGCAGGTTGCGCAGTTCGTTGATCTTCGCCGGTTCGGCGTTGACGATCAGTTGGTTGCCATAAGCGCTGACGCGTCCTTCATTGCCCAGCACCGACTGCACCATCGGCAGCAGCTCATCCGCCGTGCGATAGCGCAACTGGATGAGCTCCGTCGCCGCCTGCAGTGGCAGACAGATGAGCAGCAGGAGTGCAGCGAGCAGGGCGCGTGGGGTCATATCAGGAAGCTCCGCAAATCGGCATCGGTAATGCTCAGGTCCCAGGCCTGGTCGAAGCGGGTCTGCTGCAGCCGGGTCCTTCCGGGGTCGTTGTAGAGGGCGTAGCCGGCGTACTGTTCGGGCTCGGGGCGAACGAGGAGTCCGCGGTCATCGGCTATCAGGTACGCCAGGTCCTCCGAAGGGTGGTCGGGGTTGATCCGGCGAATCTGGAAGTTGCTGGAAATGCGCCGACTGAGGCTGAGCAGGCGATGGCCTTCTTTCACTGCGCGGCTCAAGTCGCGCACGAGAATGCGCACCTGGCATTTCGGATAGCTGACCAGGAGGCGGGTGCAGGCCTGCTGGATAGCGCTGTTGTGATAAAGCCAGGGCTCCAGGTCCGGGGTGTAGAGGCAGAGCCGGCGGTGCGCCTGTTGCATGAGTGCAAGGGCGTGGGCGCGGGCGTCGTCCGGAGTGCTGAAACGCTCGAGGCGATCATGACTGCCGAGGCTGAACGGGGCGGGTTCCCATTCGGGCGCCTCGGCTTGCAGCGAAGAGGGGTTGTGAACGCTGAAACGCCCCGGCGACTGGAACTCAATGGCCGGTAATTCGACGTCGTTCTCAGTACTTTCCGGGGTGTTTTCGTTCATCTCGGCCTCTACTGGCTTTCGCGCACCATGTCCACGTGGGGGATGCCAGCTTCGAGGAACTCGCTGCTGACGATCTTGAAGCCGTGACGCTCATAGAACGCGGTGGCATGGACCTGGGCGGACAGCATCTGGCGCTTCAGGCCGCGACGTTCGGCTTCGGCGATAGCGGCCTGCAGCAGGCGATCGCCAACCTTCAGTCCGCGCCAGTCCTTGAGCACCGAAACACGGCCGATGTGGCCATCAGGAAGCAGGCGGGCGGTGCCGATAGCATAGTCCCGCTCGAAGGCGAGAAAGTGCACGGCGTCCGCATCTTCGGTATCCCATTCCAGTTCCGGTGCGACGGACTGTTCGGCGATGAATACAGCCTCACGGATACGGCGCAGGTCGGCATTGTCCTTCTGCCAGTCGGCAACGCGGACGTGTATCTCACTCATCGGCAAACTCCAGACTTCCTTGCTTGACCAGTTCGAGGAGAAGCTTACGCCCCTCGTCATCGGCCAGCCATTGGCCGAGATTCTCCAGATGCAACGCTTCGGCGGCGCAGATGAGCTTCAGCAGTTCGCGCAAGCTGGCTGGCAGCAGGCGGCTCTGGCCGCTGGCAAACAGCACCAGGCCGACGTCGACTTCGGACCAGGCCAGGCGCGCACTGGGGTTGCGGATCAGTACCGCGCCATCCTCGATCGCGCCGAGGAAATCCTCTTCTTCCACTTCGGCGCCAGCCACCAGTTCCGGGTAGCGCGGTTCGGTCATGAACTGGCCGAACCAGGTGAGCAGCAGACGTTCGTCGCTCATGTGCTCGTTGAGCAGCGATTTCAGGCGATCGAGTGCGTCGCGCTGGATCTCGTGCGGATCGCTGGTGGGGGCCGTGCCTGCGTCGCTGTAGCGCTCTTCGTCCGGCATGAACTGGGCGAGGAAGTCGGTGAAGTGGGTCAGCACTTCGGCCGCGCTTGGGGCGCGGAAGCCGACGGAGTAGGTCATGCAGTCGTCTTCGGCGATGCCGAAATGCGCCAGGCGTGGCGGCAGGTAGAGCATGTCGCCGGGCTCCAGGACCCATTCTTCACTCTGCTGGAAGTCGGCGAGGATGCGCAGGTCTGCGTGGGGTAGCAGGGCGCTTTCGGCATCGCACATCTGGCCGAGCTTCCAGTGGCGGCGGCCGTGGCCCTGCAGCAGGAACACGTCGTAGTTGTCGAAGTGCGGGCCTACACCGCCGCCGGGCGCGGCATAGCTGATCATCACATCATCGATGCGCCAGCTCGGCAGGAAGCGGAAGTGTTCCAGCAATTCGGCAACTTCCGGAACGAACTGGTCGACCGCCTGGACCAGCAGGGTCCAGTCGCGCTCGGGCAAGTTCTGATAAGTGTCTTCGGCGAAAGGGCCGCGACGCAGTTCCCAGGGGCGCTCGCCATGTTCGAGTACCAGGCGCGACTCCACTTCCTCTTCCAGGGAAAGGCCGGCGAGCTCGTCGGGGGAGATGGGGCTTTCGAATCCGGGAATCGCCTGACGGATCAGGAGCGGCTTCTGTTGCCAGTAATCGCGCAGGAATTCGCGCGCGGTAAGTCCGCCCAAAAGTTGAAGAGGAGTATCAGGATTCATGTCTAAGCCTTTGAAATAAAAACGCCCGGCACAGCCGGGCGTGCACTGGTTCAAAACCAATCAGATGCGCTTGGCCTGAGCTACAGCGTTACCGATGTAGCTGGCGGGAGTCATTTTGCGCAGTTCAGCCTTGGCCTCGGCCGGAATATCCAGGCCATCGATGAAAGTCTGCAGCGCTTCCGGGCTGATGCCCTTGCCGCGAGTCAGTTCCTTGAGCTTCTCGTACGGATTTTCGATCGCGTAGCGGCGCATCACGGTCTGGATCGGCTCGGCGAGGACTTCCCAGCAGGCGTCCAGGTCTTCAGCAATACGTTGAGCATTCAGCTCCAACTTGCTGATTCCCTTGAGGGTCGCCTCGTAGGCGATGACGCTGTGAGCGAAGCCGACACCGAGGTTGCGCAGCACGGTGGAGTCAGTCAGGTCGCGCTGCCAGCGGGAGATTGGCAGTTTGCTGGCCAGGTGCTGGAGCAGGGCGTTGGCGATGCCCAGGTTGCCTTCGGAGTTTTCGAAGTCGATCGGGTTGACCTTGTGCGGCATGGTCGAAGAGCCGATCTCGCCAGCGATGGTCTTCTGCTTGAAGTAGCCGAGCGAAATGTAGCCCCAGACGTCGCGGTCGAAGTCGATGAGGATGGTGTTGAAGCGGGCGACTGCATCGAACAGCTCGGCGATGTAGTCGTGCGGCTCGATCTGGGTGGTGTAGGGGTTGAAGGTCAGCCCCAGGTCACCTTCGATGAACTCGCGGGCGTTGGCTTCCCAGTCGACGTCCGGATAGGCGGACAGGTGGGCGTTGTAGTTGCCCACGGCGCCGTTGATCTTGCCCAGCAGCGGTACGGCGGCTACCTGGGCAATCTGACGCTCCAGGCGGTACACGACGTTAGCCATTTCCTTGCCGAGGGTGGTCGGCGAGGCCGGCTGGCCATGGGTGCGGGAGAGCATCGGCACGTCGGCGAAGCGCACGGCCAGATCGCGGATGGCGTTGGCCAGTTGGCGCATCAGTGGCAGCACGACCTGGTCGCGGCCTTCGCGCAGCATCAGGGCGTGGGACAGGTTGTTGATGTCCTCACTGGTGCAGGCGAAGTGGATGAATTCGCTGACCTTGGCCAGTTCGGGAAGCTTGGCTGCCTGCTCCTTGAGCAGGTATTCCACAGCTTTCACGTCGTGGTTGGTGGTGCGCTCGATTTCCTTGATGCGCTCGGCGTGCTCCAGCTGGAAGTCTTCAGCCAGCTTGTCGAGCAGGGCGTTGGCTTCAGCGGAGAAGGGCGCGACTTCCGGGATACCGGCGTGGGCGGCGAGGCGCTGCAGCCAGCGGACCTCTACCTGGACGCGAAAACGGATCAGGCCGTATTCGCTGAAAATCGGGCGCAGGGCGCTGGTTTTGCCGGCATAGCGGCCATCGACGGGGGAAACCGCGGTGAGCGAGGAAAGCTGCATGAGTGCGTTCTCGGACAATCGGTCAACGAAAAGGGGCGCACATCATACATGGTTTTAGTCCAACTCGGTGCTCGAGCGCCATGGTCGACGACACATGGCGCAGGCGAGTCAGCCGCGCAGGAGCGGGTACAGCTCGTTGAGCAGCTTGCGACGGCTGAACAGGAGCTGCCAGCGATTGCCGCCCAGCTGGCGCCAGAGGCGCGCGGCGCGGATGCCGGTGAGCAGCAGGGCGCGGATTTTCGCGGCGTTGCTGGATTGCTGCAGGTGGCGCATGTCGCCATGCACCTGGATGCGCTGGCGGAAGGTGCTCAGCGTGTCCTGGTACAAGCTGGCGCAAGCGGCGATGACGTTATCGTGCACCAGGCCGAAGTGCTGTACCTGCTGCTGGATCTGGTCCAGGCGAGTGCCGATCACTTCGAGCATATCGCCGCGTTTCGCCAGCTGGCGCTCCAGGGTCAGAAGGGCCAGGGCGTAACGCAGCGGCTCGCGCTGCAGGCTGGCGGGCTCGCGCTCGAGGGCACTGACCAGGGCCTTGTAGCCGTCGCGCAGGTTGAGGTCGTCGCCGCCGTAGACGTCCAGCGTGTCTTTCGGGTCCCGGACCAGCAGGCTGCCGAGCATGCAGCCGAGCGGTGGTTCGCTGATCTGGCCGGTCTTGGCGATGCGGTCCACCAGCGCGGCCGCTTCGAAGACGGCGCCAAGGGCGACCAATTGCTCACGGGTCTGGTTCATGGGCGTTTCACTCCGGCATCCGAAGGCTCGGCGCTTTCGATCACGCCGCCGCCGAGACAGATTTCACCGTCGTAGAAGACCACGGATTGTCCCGGGGTGACGGCCCGCTGGGCTTCGTCGAACACCGCAACGTAACCGTCGGCAGTTGCTTCCAGGGTGCAGGGCTGGTCGCTCTGGCGATAGCGCACCTTGGCCTTGAGTTGACGCGGCTGGCTGAGGTCGATGGGGTTTACCCAGTAGATTTCCGACACGTTCAGCGAGCGGGAGTAAAGCCAGGGGTTCTCGTTGCCTTGGCCGACGATCAGTACGTTGCGCGACAGGTCTTTCGCGAGGACGTACCAGGGCTCATCGCTCGCGTCTTTCATGCCGCCGATGCCCAGGCCCTGGCGCTGGCCGATGGTGTGGTACATCAGGCCGTGGTGGCGGCCGATGACGTCGCCTTCGGTGGTTTCGATGTCGCCGGGTTGTGCGGGCAGGTACTGCTTGAGGAAATCGGTGAAGCGGCGCTCGCCGATGAAGCAGATACCGGTGGAGTCCTTCTTGCGCGCGGTGGCCAGGCCGTATTTTTCGGCGATGGCGCGCACTTCGGGCTTCTCCAGTTCGCCCACGGGGAACAGGGTGCGGGCGATCTGTTCGCCGCCAACCGCGTGGAGGAAGTAGCTCTGGTCCTTGTTCGGGTCCAGGCCTTTGAGCAGCTCGGTGCGTCCGTCGATGTCACGGCGGCGTACGTAGTGGCCGGTGGCGATCAGGTCGGCGCCCAGGGAGAGGGCGTAGTCGAGGAAGGCTTTGAACTTGATCTCGCGGTTACAGAGGATGTCCGGGTTGGGCGTGCGGCCGGCCTTGTATTCCTCAAGGAAGTGCTCGAACACATGGTCCCAATACTCCGCGGCGAAGTTGGCCGTATGCAGCTTGATGCCAATGCGGTCGCAGACGGCCTGGGCATCGGCCAGGTCTACCTTGGCGGTGCAGTACTCGGTGCCATCGTCTTCGTCCCAGTTCTTCATGAACAGGCCTTCAACCTGATAGCCCTGTTCGAGCAGGAGGAGGGCGGAAACCGAGGAGTCGACGCCGCCGGACATGCCGACTATGACGCGGGTATTGGCTGGATCACGCATGGGAATCTGCACTGGCTATTACGCAAAAGCGGAATTCTATCAGAACCGGTTCATGATCAGATGGGCGGGCCTGTCTTTCGTAGGAGCGAGCTCTGCTCGCGATGGCGCGGGCGATAGAGCTTCGCGAGCAGAGCTCGCTCCTACAAGGGTTTCATTGCGCGCGGATGAGGCTCAGGGGGAAACGCTCGCCGTCCAAGTAGTCGTCGATGCAGCGCAGGACCAGGTGGCTGCGCCAGCGGTCTTTTTCGGCCAAGAGCTCGTCGCGGGTCAGCCAGCGCGGGCCGATGATGCCGTCGTCCAGCTGCTGGTCCGGATGGTGGCGCAGCGGCTTGGCGGCGAAGCAGACGCGCTGGTAGGTCACGCCGTTGCTGGGGGCGGTGTAGAGGTAGATACCTGTCACTGCGGTCAGCTCGACCTCCCAGCCGGTTTCTTCGAAGGTTTCGCGCAGCGCAGCTTCAAGGAGGGTCTCGTTGGCTTCCAGGTGGCCGGCGGGCTGGTTGAACACGGCGCGGCCATCGGCTTCTTCCTCCACCAGAAGGAAGCGGCCCTGGTCCTCGACAATGGTGGCGACGGTGATGTGAGGTTGCCAGGTCATCGGCAAGGCTCCGGAAAAGGGGGCGACATCATAAGTCGCCTGTGGCGAAAAAAAGAAACCCCGGGCAATGCCCGGGGTTTCCTGTGTCGCCCTGTGGCTTAAGCCAGCAGGCCGTCGATCGCAGCGTTGAAGGTGCTGCTGGGACGCATCACCTGGCTGGTCAGCTCGGGGTTCGAACGGTAGTAGCCGCCGATTTCCACAGCCTTGCCCTGGGCGCCGTTCAGTTCGGCGACGATGGTCGCTTCCTGCTCGGTCAGAGCCTTCGCCAGCGGGGCGAAGTGGGCTTTCAGTTCGCTGTCTTCGTCCTGGGCGGCCAGGGACTGGGCCCAGTACATCGCCAGGTAGAAGTGGCTGCCGCGGTTGTCGATCTCGCCAACCTTGCGCGATGGCGACTTGTTGTTGTCCAGCAGTTTGCCGGTGGCCTCGTCCAGTGCCTTGCCAAGCAGCTTGGCCTTGGCATTGCCGGTCTTGATCCCGGTTTCTTCCAGGGAGACCGCCAGGGCCAGGAACTCGCCGAGGGAATCCCAGCGCAGGTAGTTCTCTTCCACCAGCTGCTGTACGTGCTTCGGAGCCGAACCGCCAGCACCGGTCTCGTACATGCCGCCGCCCGCCATCAGCGGAACGATGGACAGCATCTTGGCCGAGGTACCCAGTTCCATGATCGGGAACAGGTCGGTCAGGTAATCGCGCAGTACGTTGCCGGTCACCGAAATGGTGTCCTGGCCACGCAGTTGACGCTCCATGCTGGTACGGATGGCTTCGTTGTAGCCCTTGATGCTGATGTCCAGTCCGGTCAGGTCGTGATCCTGCAGGTACAGCTCGACCTTCTTGCGCAGTTCGCGATCGTGGGCGCGCTCCGGGTCCAGCCAGAAGATGGCCGGGGTGTTGGACTGGCGAGCACGAGTCACGGCCAGCTTGACCCAGTCACGGATCGGGGCGTCCTTGGTCTGGCAGGCGCGCCAGATGTCGCCGGCTTCCACTTGGTGCTGCATCAGCACGGTGCCATCGGCGGCCACGACGCGCATGGTGCCGTCAGCGGTCATCTCGAAGGTCTTGTCGTGGGAACCGTATTCTTCCGCTTTCTGTGCCATCAGGCCGACGTTCGGCACGGTGCCCATGGTGGTCGGGTCGAAGGCGCCGTTGGTTTTGCAGAAGTTGATCATTTCCTGGTAGATGCGAGCGTAGGTGCTCTCAGGCATGACCGCCTTGGTGTCTTTCTGCTTGCCATCCTTGCCCCACATCTGGCCGGAGTTGCGGATCATCGCCGGCATGGAGGCGTCGACGATCACGTCACTCGGGATGTGCAGGTTGGTGATGCCCTTCACGGAGTCGACCATCGCCATTTCCGGACGGTGGCTGTACACCTCGTGGATGTCGTGGAGGATTTCTTCCTGTTGGGAAGCCGGCAGCACCTTGATCTTGTCGTAGACGCTGCTGATGCCGTTGTTCGGGTTGACGCCCAGTTCCTTGAACAGCTCGCCGTATTTGTCGAACACGTCCTTGTAGTAAACGCTGACGGCGTGGCCGAACACGATCGGGTGGGAGACCTTCATCATGGTCGCCTTGACGTGCAGGGACCACATGACGCCGCTTTCCTTGCAGTCCTGCAGGGTCTGCTCGAAGAAGGTGCGCAGTTTCTTGCAGCTCATGAACATGCTGTCGAGAACTTCGCCGTCCTGCAGGGGGAGCTGCTTCTTGACTTCGACTTTGCCGTCCTTGCCGACGAACTCGATGCGCACGTCACCGGCCTTGGCCATGGTGATGGACTGTTCGCTGGAGAAGAAGTCGCCGCCACGCATGTAATCGGCGTGGGAGCGGGAGGCCATGCTCCATTTGCCCATGGAGTGCGGGTGCTTGCGGGCATAGGCCTTGACGGCGGCGGGGGCGCGGCGGTCGGAGTTGCCTTCGCGCAGGACCGGGTTCACGGCGCTACCCAGTACCTTGGCGTAGCGGGCGCGGGTGTCTTTTTCGTCGTCGGTCTGCGGATCTTCCGGGAAGTCCGGGATGCCGTAGCCCAGTGCCTGCAGTTCGGCGATGGCGCCCTTGAGCTGCGGCACCGAGGCGCTGATGTTCGGAAGTTTTACGATGTTGGCGTCCGGCGAGGTGGCCAGGACTGCCAGGTAGGCCAGATCGTCTTCGATGCGCTTGTCGGCGGGGAGCTTGTCAGCGAAGGAGGCCAGGATACGGCCTGAAAGAGAGATGTCGCGGGTCTCGACGTCGATGCCAGCCGAGGCGGCGAAGGCTTTGACGATGGGGAGGAGCGAGTAGGTGGCGAGCGCAGGGGCTTCGTCGGTGAAGGTGTACGTAATCTTCGGACGGTTGGACATTAACGTTTAACTCTCTTCTTTTCTGGGCGCGCACAGAGTCTCGAAGCGCATTGGTAGGCACATTCGCTCAATGTCGAAGTTGAGCTGTGTCGAGATTTGCCGCGGGGGTAATGAAGCGCCAGTAGAGCGTTGTACGGCTTTGCCATGGTGGTGGTTCGGCCGCTGCGAGGACAGTGAGTCTGGTCCCAGACTGCTCGACCCCGATGACTGTCAAGTCACGGCGCGCAGTATATCACTCCTTTAGGCGGGCTGACGCGAGGGGGTGTTTCGACTAAGGAAGATATGGTCGATGACCGGCCAACTGGAGTAGGCTCACGAGCTGCAAGAGCGTTCTCAACCACAATACGGAGCTCAGCATGGGATACCAAAAGATCCAGGTGCCGGCAGTCGGTGACAAAATCACCGTCAATGCAGATATGTCCCTGAATGTACCGAATAACCCGATCATCCCGTTCATCGAGGGTGACGGCATCGGCGTTGATATCAGCCCTGTCATGATCAAAGTGGTGGATGCCGCGGTGGCCAAGGCCTACAGCGGTGCCCGCAAGATATCGTGGATGGAAGTCTATGCCGGTGAGAAGGCCACCCAGGTCTACGACCAGGACACCTGGCTGCCGAAAGAAACCCTGGAAGCCGTTCGCGATTACGTCGTTTCCATCAAGGGGCCGCTGACCACGCCTGTCGGTGGTGGCATCCGCTCGCTCAACGTGGCCCTGCGCCAGGAGCTGGACCTCTACGTTTGCCAGCGCCCGGTTCGCTGGTTCGAGGGCGTTCCGAGCCCGGTGAAGAAGCCCGGCGACGTTGACATGGTGATCTTCCGCGAGAACTCCGAAGACATCTATGCAGGCGTCGAATGGAAAGCCGGCAGCCCCGAGGCCGAGAAGGTCATCAAATTCCTCACCGAGGAAATGGGCGTCAAGAAGATCCGCTTCACCGAGAACTGCGGCATCGGCATCAAGCCGGTTTCCCAGGATGGTACCAAGCGCCTGGTGCGCAAGGCCCTGCAATATGCCGTGGACAATGATCGCAGCTCCGTGACCATTGTTCACAAGGGCAACATCATGAAGTTCACCGAGGGTGCCTTCAAGGAGTGGGGCTACGAAGTCGCTCGCGATGAGTTCGGTGCCGAACTGCTGGATGGCGGCCCGTGGATGCAGTTCAAGAATCCGCGCACCGGCAAGAATGTCGTGGTTAAGGATGTGATCGCCGACGCCATGTTGCAGCAGATCCTCCTGCGTCCGGCCGAGTACGACGTCATCGCCACCCTGAACCTGAACGGTGACTACCTGTCGGACGCGCTGGCTGCCGAAGTAGGTGGTATCGGTATTGCCCCCGGTGCCAACCTGTCCGACACCGTTGCCATGTTCGAAGCCACCCACGGCACCGCACCGAAGTACGCGGGTCAGGACAAGGTCAACCCGGGCTCGGTCATCCTTTCCGCAGAGATGATGCTGCGCCACATGGGCTGGACCGAAGCGGCCGACCTGATCATCGATGGCACCAACGGAGCCATTGCGGCGAAGACCGTTACCTACGACTTCGAGCGTCTTATGGATGGCGCCAAGCTGCTGTCCTGCTCCGAGTTCGGCGACGCGATCATCGCTCACATGTGAGGCTGAAGGCGGAAACAAAAAGGCCGGTCATCTGACCGGCCTTTTTTTGCCCAAATATTTCGAGGGCTCAAACTTCTACCGTGCTGCCCTGGGGTTGGCTGATTGCGGCAGGCGCTTCGGTGGTGGCCGTGACCGGACGAATATTCACGGCATGCAGGCCTTTCGGCCCCTGGATGATATCGAAGCTTACCGGCTGTCCAGCCTTTAGCGTCTTGTAGCCGTCCATCTGGATGGCCGAATAGTGGGCGAACAGGTCCTCATCTCGGCCTTCGGCGAGGATGAATCCATAGCCTTTGGCGTTGTTGAACCACTTGACCTTACCGCTAAGCATGCTGATATCCCTCTGCAAAGGACTCCATCACTGGAGTATCATCCACTTCGACTCCACGCCCTTAGGGCCGCCTTGGCCACGCACGTGGAACCCCTGATACCCGAAGACGGGTATCCACTGGTTGTAACACCGTTTTGCCGTTAGTCAAGGCGTTCCCGGCATCGCCTGAGAAACGGATCAAAGTCTTTCCAGCGGCCGTTTTTCACTCACCTATGACCTTTAATTCCAGCATGCATGCAAGCAGCCAGATTCGACTAACATTCAATCAGGACAGTCCGCAGCATTATGAGGACGACTCCACGGGCCTGGCAGTGCAGGAAGCCAAGCCAGCCCTGCAGGCGCCACCTATGTATAAGGTGGTCATGTTTAACGATGACTACACCCCAATGGATTTCGTGGTCGAGGTGCTCGAAACGTTCTTCGGTATGAACCGGGAACTCGCCACCAAGATCATGCTGACCGTGCATACGGAAGGTCGGGCGGTTTGCGGCTTGTTCACGCGTGACATAGCCGAAACCAAGGCCATGCAGGTCAATCAATATGCGAGAGAGAGCCAGCATCCGCTGCTCTGTGAGATCGAGAAGGACGGTTAATGCCGCCCCTTGGGTATGAGGTGAAGCCATGTTGAACCGCGAGCTCGAAGTCACCCTCAATCTTGCCTTCAAGGAGGCCCGCGCCAAGCGCCATGAATTCATGACGGTCGAGCACCTGTTGCTCGCCCTGCTGGATAACGAAGCTGCCGCAACGGTGTTGCGTGCATGCGGCGCGAATATGGACAAGTTGCGGCACGACCTGCAGGAGTTCATTGATTCCACCACTCCGCTGATTCCCCAGCACGACGAGGATCGTGAAACCCAGCCGACGCTCGGTTTCCAGCGTGTTCTGCAGCGCGCGGTGTTCCACGTACAGAGTTCCGGCAAGCGCGAAGTCACCGGCGCCAACGTGCTGGTTGCGATCTTCAGCGAGCAGGAGAGCCAGGCTGTGTTCCTGCTGAAACAGCAGAGCGTGGCCCGTATCGATGTCGTCAACTACATCGCCCACGGTATTTCCAAGGTGCCGGGACACGGCGAGCAGCACGACCACGAGCAGGAAATGCAAGACGAGGAGGGCGGTGAGGCCGCTGCTTCCGGACATCCTCTCGATGCCTACGCCAGTAACCTGAACGAACTGGCACGGATGGGGCGGATCGACCCGTTGGTGGGGCGTGAGAACGAAGTCGAGCGCGTCGCCCAGATCCTGGCGCGTCGTCGCAAGAACAATCCGTTGCTGGTGGGGGAGGCAGGTGTCGGCAAGACTGCGATCGCCGAGGGCCTGGCGAAGCGTATCGTCGACAACCAGGTGCCCGACCTGCTGGCTGATAGCGTGGTCTATTCCCTTGATCTGGGTGCGCTACTGGCGGGCACCAAATATCGCGGTGACTTCGAGAAGCGCTTCAAGGCGCTCCTCAATGAGCTGCGCAAGCGCCCCCACGCCATCCTCTTCATTGACGAGATCCATACCATCATCGGCGCCGGTGCGGCGTCCGGCGGCGTAATGGATGCGTCGAACCTGCTCAAGCCGCTGCTTTCCTCGGGTGAGATCCGTTGCATCGGTTCCACCACCTTCCAGGAATTCCGCGGCATCTTCGAGAAGGATCGGGCCTTGGCGCGGCGGTTCCAGAAGGTCGATGTCACCGAGCCTTCCGTCGAAGACACCGTGGGCATCCTCAGGGGGCTCAAGGCGCGCTTCGAACAGCATCACCATATCGAGTACAGCGACGAGGCGCTGCGTGCCGCTGCTGAGCTGGCGGCGCGCTACATCAATGATCGGCACATGCCTGACAAGGCGATCGACGTGATCGATGAAGCGGGTGCGTACCAGCGCCTGCAGCCGGAAGAAAAGCGTGCCAAGCGAATCGAAGTGGCGCAGGTCGAGGATATCGTTGCCAAGATCGCGCGGATTCCTCCTAAACACGTCACCAGTTCCGACAAAGAGCTGCTGCGTAACCTGGAGCGTGACCTGAAGCTGACCGTGTTCGGTCAGGACGCGGCAATCGACTCCCTGTCCACCGCGATCAAGTTGTCCCGCGCTGGTCTGAAGTCCCCGGACAAGCCTGTTGGCTCTTTCCTGTTTGCCGGTCCCACCGGGGTAGGCAAGACCGAGGTTGCTCGTCAGTTGGCCAAGGCAATGGGTATCGAGCTGCTTCGCTTCGACATGTCCGAGTACATGGAGCGGCACACCGTTTCGCGTCTGATCGGTGCGCCTCCGGGCTACGTTGGTTTCGATCAGGGTGGCCTCCTGACCGAGGCGATCACCAAGATGCCGCACTGCGTGCTGCTGCTGGACGAGATCGAGAAGGCTCACCCGGAAGTCTTCAACCTGCTGCTGCAGGTGATGGATCACGGCACCCTGACGGACAACAACGGTCGCAAGGCGGATTTCCGCAACGTGATCCTGATCATGACCACCAACGCCGGCGCCGAAACCGCTGCACGGGCGTCCATCGGCTTCACTCTGCAGGATCACTCCTCGGACGCGATGGAAGTCATTCGCAAGAGCTTCACGCCGGAGTTCCGCAACCGCCTGGACACCATCATCCAGTTCGGCCGCCTGAGCCACGAAGTCATCAAGAATGTCGTGGACAAGTTCCTCACCGAACTGCAGGCGCAGCTGGAGGACAAGCGTGTGCAGCTGGTGGTCAGCGATGAGGCGCGTGGCTGGCTGGCAGAGCGGGGCTACGATGCCCAGATGGGCGCGCGTCCGATGGCGCGGCTGATCCAGGACAAGATCAAGCGGCCGTTGGCCGAGGAGATCCTGTTTGGCGAACTGGCCGAGCACGGCGGCGTGGTCCACGTCGACGTCAAGGATGAGGAGCTCAGCTTCGAGTTCGAGACCACAGCAGAGATGGCCTGACGGCCATCCACAAAAAAGCCCGGCAATTGCCGGGCTTTTTCATGACTATCCGATCAGCGGGCGCGGTAGGTGATGCGGCCTTTGCTCAGATCGTACGGCGTCAGCTCGACGCGAACCTTGTCGCCGGTGAGGATGCGGATGTAATTCTTGCGCATCTTGCCGGAAATGTGCGCGGTGACGACGTGCCCATTTTCCAACTCCACACGGAACATGGTGTTGGGCAGGGTGTCGATGACAGTGCCTTCCATTTCGAAGCTGTCTTCTTTCGACATGCAGTAAAGCCCTCGGGATTCAGAGATAGGCCCGGCCGCAACGCGCGGCGGGCAAAAACGGCGTGCATTGTGCCCGAAAACAGCACTGCTCGCCAAGGGCTTCAGCTGAGCGTCACCCAACGCTGATTGACGAAGAGTTCAATGGGGCGGTACTGGGTCTTGTAGTTCATCTTCCTGCAGTTCTTGATCCAGTAGCCGAGGTACACGGCCTGCAGGCCGAGGCGGGCGCTTTCGCCGATCTGCCAGAGGATGGCATAGCGACCGAGGCTGCGTCGCTCTTCGTCGGGGTCGTAGAAGGTGTAGACCGCAGAAAGCCCGTTCGGCAGTACATCCGTCACCGCCACGGCTTTCAGTTCGCCCTTGAGGCGGAATTCATAAAAACGCGAAAACGGCAGGTCGCGAACCAGGAAAGTGGAAAACTGGTCACGGCTGGGCGGATACATGTCGCCATCGGAGTGGCGCTGTTCGATGTAGCGGACGTAGAGCGCGTAATACTCCTCGGTGAAGGACGGGCGCACGGCGGTCACGGTCAGGTCGCTGTTGCGCTTGAGGATGCGCTTCTGCTGGCGGCTCGGAATGAACTGGTCAGCAGGGATGCGCGCAGGCACGCAGGCATTGCAGCGCTGGCAATGTGGGCGATAGAGATGGTCGCCACTGCGGCGGAAGCCCATTTCCGACAATTCGGCATAGACCTCCACGTCCATGGGCTGGCTGGGATCGAGGAACAGGGTAGTGGCCTGCTCCTCGGGCAGGTAGCTGCATGGATGCGGCTGAGTGGCGTAAAACTTGAGACGAGCCAGCTCGGTCATGATCAACCCCCGGGAAATCCCTTCAGCAAGTGTATGTCAGGCTGCGGGGCTCGCCTAGGCGATCCAGTCTGCGGTGTTCGGTTGATCGAGGTAGAGCTGCAGGTAGCGGGAAAACTTCTCCCGGCTGATGGTGCGGGCGCCAAAGCTTTGCAGGTGCTGCGTGGGCATCTGGCAGTCGATCAGAACGAAGCCCCATTGGTCGAGGTGTTGCACCAGGGTGGCGAAACCGACTTTTGACGCGTTGTCGGTCCGGCTGAACATCGACTCGCCAAAAAACAGCTTGCCGATGGCCAGTCCGTAGAGGCCGCCAACAAGTTCATCGTCCTTCCAGACTTCCACCGAGTGTGCGACGTTGCGACGGTGCAGTTCGATATAAGCCGCCTGCATTGCCGGGGTGATCCAGGTGCCGTCGGTATAGCTGCGTGGTCCGGCACAGCCCTCTACGACAGCGTGGAACGCCTGGTCGAAGGTCACGCGAAAGCGTCCTTGGCGAAGCAGCTTCGCAAGGCTGCGGGAAATGTGAATTTCCTGCGGCTGCAGCACGGTGCGGGGGTTGGGAGACCACCAGAGAATGGGTTGGCCTTCCTGGTACCAGGGAAAACAGCCGTGGCGATAGGCCTGAATCAGGCGCTCGGGCGAGAGATCGCCACCGGCAGCCAATAGGCCATTGGGCTCACGCATCGCTCGGCCGAGCGGCGGGAATTCGAGGGAGTCGCGATGTAGCCAGGTCAGCATGGAGGAGGGGAGGGCGGGCCGAAGCCCGCCATTCCTGTCAGTTGGCGTCGAGGAACTTTTCGGCGTCCAGCGCGGCCATGCAGCCCGAGCCGGCGGAAGTGATGGCCTGGCGGTAGACGTGGTCAGCCACGTCGCCGGCGGCGAATACGCCCGGAATGCTGGTGGCAGTCGCGTTACCTTCGAGTCCGCCCTGGACGATCAGGTAGCCGTCACGCATCTCCAACTGGCCCTTGAACAGGTCAGTGTTCGGCTTGTGGCCGATGGCAATGAATACGCCCGCCAGGGAGAGCTCCTTGGTGGTGCCGTCGACGGTGTTCTGCAGGCGCACGCCGGTTACGCCAGTGTTGTCGCCCAGGACTTCGTCCAGGGTGTGGTTCCAGTGCAGGCGTACATTGCCGTTGGCGGCCTTCTCGAACAGCTTGTCCTGAAGAATCTTCTCCGAGCGCAGCTTGTCGCGGCGATGGATCAGGTGGACTTCCTTGGCGATGTTGGCCAGGTACAGGGCTTCCTCGACTGCGGTGTTACCGCCGCCAACAACGCAGACCACCTGGTTGCGATAGAAGAAACCGTCGCAGGTCGCGCAGGCGGAGACGCCTTTGCCAGCGAAGGCTTCTTCGGAGGGCAGGCCGAGGTACTGGGCAGAGGCGCCGGTCGCCAGGATCAGTGCGTCGCAGCTGTAGGTGCCGCTGTCGCCCTTGAGGATGAAGGGGCGCTTCTGCAACTCGGCGGTGTGAATGTGGTCGTAGACAATCTCGGTATCGAAACGCTCGGCATGCTTCTGCATGCGCTCCATAAGGGCCGGGCCGGTCAGGCCTTCGACGTCGCCCGGCCAGTTGTCCACTTCAGTGGTGGTGGTCAGTTGGCCGCCGGGCTGGATACCGGTGATCACCACCGGCTTGAGGTTGGCGCGAGCGGCATAGACAGCCGCGGTGTAGCCCGCCGGGCCGGAGCCCAGGACGATCAATCGGGAATGCTTGACTTCGCTCATAAAAAGGCTCCATAAGTCTTTGTCACGAAAGAGAATGCATGCTCCAATTGAGCATTGCGCAAATTGTTGGCGGCTATGCTACACCGAAGCGCGAGACGTCGCCAAAACGCTGGAGCGACAATCAGTTCCCTCATGGCGTCGCGCAGGCAAATCCGTACAATGGGCCGCGTTCCGAATGGGTTGGAGCCCGTGATGGCACAGTGCCTGCGGGCTTTTCACCCTCGACCGACTCTTGAACGCGCCACGGGCGCAGGAAAAGACGCGTTTTGAAGAATTCCACGACCAGAGCCCAGATTCCTGTCTGGCGCCAGCAATTGCATTATCGCCTCAAGGAAGGTGCGTTGATCGCGCTGGGTGCGGTCTGCCTCTACCTGTGGATGGCACTGCTCACCTACGACTCCTCCGATCCGGGCTGGACCCATACCAGCAACGTCGAGCAAGTGCAGAACGCTGCCGGCCGCCTGGGCGCGTGGTTCGCCGACATTCTGTTCATGGCCTTGGGCTACTTCGCCTATGTGTTCCCGCTGCTGTTGGCGATCAAGACCCTGCAGGTCTTCCGGCACCGACACGAACCCATCGACTGGAGCGGCTGGCTGTTTTCCTGGCGCCTGATCGGCCTGGTTTTCCTCGTACTTTCCGGCGCCGCACTGGCCGATATCCACTTCCAGGACCATGCCGGGCTGCCGGCCTCCGCGGGCGGCGCCTTGGGCGAGAGTCTCAGTCATCTGGCGGTCAATGCCCTCAATGTGCAGGGCAGCACCCTGCTGTTCTTCGCACTCTTCCTCTTCGGCCTGACGGTGTTCACCGATCTTTCCTGGTTCAAGGTCATGGATCTGACCGGCAAGATCACCCTCGACCTCTTCGAGCTCATTCAGAGCGCCGTCAACCGATGGTGGAGCGCGCGCCTCGAGCGCAAGCAACTGGTGGCCAAGCTGCGTGAAGTGGATGTGCGTGTGAACGAGGTTGCGGCGCCAGTGGTGCCGGATCGCCGCGAGCAGGCCAAGGTCAAGGAGCGCCTGATCGAGCGCGAAGATGCCCTGACCAAGCACATGACTGAGCGTGAGAAGCGCCCGGCGCCAGTCATTGCGCCGCCACCGCCGCCCAAGCCGGCAGAGTCGAGCAAGCGCGTGCAGAAGGAGAAACAGGCGCCGCTGTTCGTCGACACGGCCGTCGAAGGTACCTTGCCCCCCATTTCCATCCTCGATGTCGCCGAGAAGAAGCAGAAGAGCTTCTCGCCGGAATCCCTGGAGGCCATGTCGCGCCTTCTGGAGATCAAGCTGAAGGAGTTCGGCGTCGAGGTAATCGTGGAGTCCGTACACCCCGGCCCGGTGATTACCCGCTTCGAGATCCAGCCGGCCGCAGGTGTGAAGGTCAGTCGTATCTCCAACCTGGCGAAGGACCTGGCTCGTTCCCTGGCAGTGATCAGTGTTCGCGTGGTGGAAGTCATTCCCGGCAAGACCACTGTCGGCATCGAGATTCCCAACGAAGACCGCCAGATGGTGCGCTTCTCCGAAGTACTGTCCTCGTCCGAATACGACGAGGCCAAGTCGCCGGTCACCCTTGCCCTGGGGCATGACATCGGTGGTAAACCGATCATCACCGACCTCGCCAAGATGCCTCACCTGCTGGTGGCTGGTACCACCGGTTCCGGTAAGTCGGTCGGCGTGAACGCCATGATCCTGTCGATCCTGTTCAAGTCCACACCCGAGCAGGCGCGGATGATCATGATCGACCCGAAGATGCTGGAGCTTTCCATCTACGAAGGCATTCCTCACCTGCTGTGCCCCGTGGTCACCGACATGAAGGAAGCGGCTAACGCCTTGCGCTGGAGCGTTGCCGAGATGGAGCGGCGCTACAAGCTGATGGCGGCCATGGGCGTGCGGAACCTTGCCGGTTTCAACCGCAAGGTGAAAGACGCCGAGGAAGCCGGCACGCCGCTGACTGATCCGCTGTATCGCCGCGAGAGCATGGAAGACGAAGCGCCGCTGCTGAAGACGCTGCCGACCATCGTGGTCGTCGTCGACGAATTCGCTGACATGATGATGATCGTCGGCAAGAAGGTGGAAGAGCTGATTGCCCGTATTGCGCAGAAGGCGCGGGCAGCCGGCATCCACCTCATTCTCGCGACTCAGCGTCCTTCGGTTGACGTGATCACCGGCCTGATCAAGGCCAACATCCCGACTCGAATGGCGTTCCAGGTATCCAGCAAGATCGACTCCCGCACCATCCTCGATCAGGGCGGCGCGGAGCAACTGCTGGGCCATGGCGACATGCTTTACCTGCCCCCGGGCACTGGCCTGCCAATCCGTGTCCATGGCGCTTTCGTGTCCGACGACGAAGTGCACCGTGTGGTGGAAGCCTGGAAGCTGCGCGGTGCGCCGGACTACATCGAAGACATCCTCGCGGGCGCGGATGAGGGCGGTGGCAGCTTCTCCGGCGGAGACGGCGGTGAAGGCGGCAGCGAAGGCAGCGAGGACGATCCGCTGTACGACGAGGCGGTGCGCTTCGTGACCGAAAGTCGCCGCGCTTCGATTTCCGCCGTGCAGCGCAAGCTGAAGATTGGCTACAACCGCGCCGCGCGCATGATCGAGGCGATGGAAATGGCTGGGGTGGTAAGCCCCATGAACGGCAACGGTTCGCGCGAGGTGATCGCGCCGTCACCGGTGCGAGACTGATCCGAAACGGATTTTTGACGAGGAATTCCATGCGACTCATCCGCATGCTCATGGTCGCTGTACTCGGGCTGACCGCCTTGACCGCCCAGGCTGACGACAAGCTGGCCATCGGTCGCCTGACTGAAATGCTGAACAAGGCCCAGACCATTACCGGCCGCTTTTCCCAATTGACCCTCGATGGTTCCGGTACTCAACTGCAGGAAACCTCGGGAGAGCTCTCGCTGAAGCGTCCAGGCCTGTTCCGTTGGCATACCGATGCGCCGATGGAGCAGTTGCTGGTTTCCAATGGCGAGAAGGTCTGGCTCTACGACCCGGACCTGCAACAGGTAACCATCCAGACCCTCGATCAACGCCTGACCCACACTCCGGCGCTGCTGTTGTCCGGTGATATTTCGAAGATCAGCGAGAACTTCGAGATCACCCATAAGGAAGGCGGCGATGTGGTGGACTTCATCCTCAAGCCCAAGGCCAAGGACACCCTGTTCGACACCCTGCGCCTGTCGTTCCGCAATGGCGTGATCAACGACATGCAACTGATCGACAGCGTCGGCCAGCGCACCAACATCCTCTTCCTCGGGGTCAAGATGAACCAGGCGATCGATACCGCGCAGTTCAACTTCAAGATCCCGGAAGGCGCCGACGTCATCCAGGAATAAGCTGTAACGCCCATGGACCTTTTCCGCTCCGAACCCATCGCCCAACCGCTGGCTGCGCGTTTACGTGCTACCAGCCTGGACGAGTACGTCGGCCAGGAGCACCTGCTGGCACCCGGCAAGCCGTTGCGTGAGGCCCTGGAGCAGGGCGCACTGCACTCGATGATCTTCTGGGGGCCGCCCGGCGTAGGCAAGACGACCTTGGCCAAACTGCTGGCCCAGGTCACCGATGCTCACTTCGAGACCATCTCCGCGGTCCTTTCGGGCGTGAAAGAGATTCGTCAGTCCGTGGAAATGGCGAAGCAGCAGGCCGCGCAGTACGGTCGTCGCACCATCCTTTTCGTGGATGAGGTGCATCGCTTCAACAAGTCCCAGCAGGACGCCTTCCTGCCTTACGTGGAAGACGGCACCCTGATTTTCATCGGTGCGACCACCGAAAACCCGTCCTTCGAACTCAACAATGCGCTGCTGTCGCGTGCACGTGTCTATGTGCTGAAGAGCCTCGACGAGCCGGCCTTGCGCAAGCTGGTGGCGCGCGCGCTGAGCGAGGAGAAGGGATTGGGCAAGCGCAACCTGAGCTTGCCGGACGAGAGCTTCGCCATGCTGATGGCTGCTGCCGACGGCGATGGTCGCCGCCTGCTCAACCTGCTGGAGAACGCGGCCGACCTTGCCGAAGACGGTGGCGAGATCGGCTCTGAGCTGCTGCAGAATCTCCTGGGCGACAGCCGTCGCCGTTTCGACAAGGGCGGCGAAGCCTTCTACGACCAGATTTCCGCCTTGCATAAATCAGTGCGTGGCTCGGACCCGGATGCGGCGCTGTACTGGTACGCGCGGATGCTCGACGGCGGTTGCGACCCCCTCTATATCGCCCGCCGTGTCGTGCGCATGGCCAGTGAGGACATCGGCAACGCCGATCCCCGCGCCCTGAGCCTGTGCTTGTCGGCGTGGGATGTACAGGAAAGGCTTGGAAGCCCCGAAGGCGAACTGGCTGTAGCGCAGGCCATTACCTATCTCGCCTGCGCGCCGAAGAGTAATGCGGTCTACATGGCCTTCAAGGCCGTCATGCGCGATGTGACCGAGAGCGGTTCGCTCGAGGTGCCACTGCATCTGCGTAACGCCCCCACCAAGCTGATGAAACAACTGGGTTATGGCGAGGAATACCGCTACGCCCATGACGAGCCAGATGCTTTCGCGGCGGGGGAGGATTACTTCCCTGAGCAGCTTGAGCCGCGCCAGTACTACCAACCGGTGCCGCGCGGTCTGGAGCTGAAGATTCGCGACAAGCTGCAGCATCTGAAGAATCTGGATCGCAACAGCCCCTGGCAGCGGAGAAAACCATGATCGGACTGATCCTGGCGGTCTCTGCTGGTGGCGTGGCGGGTACCTTGCTGCGATTCGCCACCGGTAATCTGATTGCTGCCTACTGGCCACGCTACTTCTACGCCGGTACCCTTGCGGTCAATATCGTCGGCTGCCTGCTGATAGGCTATTTGTACGGCCTGTTCCTCCTGCGACCCGAAGTTCCGGTGGAAATCCGTGCCGGGCTCATGGTGGGATTCCTGGGTGGCCTGACGACTTTTTCATCCTTTTCCCTCGACACGCTGCGCCTGCTTGAAAATGGCCAGCTGCCAATGGCCTTGGGCTATGGGCTGCTGAGCGTGTTGGGTGGCCTGCTCGCCACCTGGGCGGGCCTGATACTGACGAAAATCTGAGAGACGAGAACCTGACATGCTCGACGCCAAACTGGTCCGCACCCAGCCCCGGGAAATCGCGGAACGCCTTGCCACCCGTGGCTTTGAACTTGACGTAGCGCGCCTGGAAGCGCTGGAGAACCAGCGCAAGTCGGTGCAGACCCGCACTGAACAATTGCAGGCCGAGCGCAACGCCCGTTCCAAATCCATTGGCCAGGCCAAACAGCGCGGTGAAGACATTGCGCCGTTGCTGGCCGACGTCGATCGGATGGGTAATGAGCTCGAAGAGGGCAAGCGCGAGCTGGAAAGCATCCAGGTAGAACTCGACAACCTGCTCCTGAACATCCCGAACCTGCCCGATGAGTCCGTGCCGGTAGGTGCGGACGAAGAGAGCAACGTTGAGGTGCGTCGCTGGGGCGCTCCGCGCAGCTTCGACTTCGACGTCAAGGACCACGTCGCCCTGGGCGAGCAACATGGCTGGCTGGATTTCGAAACCGCCGCCAAGCTCTCCGGTGCACGTTTCGCCCTGCTGCGCGGCCCCATTGCCCGCCTGCACCGTGCCCTGGCGCAGTTCATGATCAACCTGCACGTGACTGACCACGGTTACGAAGAGGCCTATACGCCTTATCTGGTCCAGGCTCCGGCCCTGCAGGGAACCGGCCAGCTGCCCAAGTTCGAAGAGGATCTGTTCAAGATCACTCGTGAGAACGAGGCGGACTTCTACCTGATTCCGACCGCAGAAGTTTCCCTGACCAATATCGTTGCTGGCGAGATCGTCGACGCCAAGCAACTGCCGATCAAGTTCGTTGCCCACACACCGTGCTTCCGCAGCGAGGCCGGTGCCTCGGGTCGTGATACTCGCGGGATGATCCGTCAGCATCAGTTCGACAAGGTCGAGATGGTGCAGATCGTCGAGCCGTCCAAGTCCTTCGAGGCCCTGGAAGGCCTGACCGCCAACGCTGAGCGCGTACTGCAACTGCTCGAACTGCCTTACCGCGTTCTGGCCCTCTGCACCGGCGACATGGGCTTCAGCGCCACCAAGACTTACGACCTCGAAGTCTGGGTCCCTAGCCAGGACAAATACCGCGAGATTTCCTCCTGCTCCAATTGCGGTGATTTCCAGGCTCGCCGCATGCAGGCGCGCTACCGCAATCCGGAAACCGGCAAGCCTGAGCTGGTGCACACGCTGAATGGCTCCGGCCTGGCTGTCGGCCGCACGCTCGTTGCCGTCCTCGAGAACTATCAGCAGGCTGACGGCAGCATCCGCGTGCCGGAAGTGCTGAAGCCCTACATGGGCGGCATCGACGTCATCGGCTGATCGCCAGCCCCTGCATCGCCAGGGGACATGGAAAGCCCCACCGCCCGCGTCGTAGCCTGGCTGCACGCGGGCGGTGACCGTTCAAGCTCTACTTCCACCCGTTACTGCTAGAAGGCGCTGCTATGGATTTCCTCCCGCTGTTCCACAATCTTCAAGGGCGTAAGGTGCTCGTGGTCGGTGGGGGCGAGGTGGCCCTGCGCAAGGCGCGCCTGCTCGCCGACGCGGGGGCTCGGCTGCGAGTCGTGGCGCCGGAAATCGATGCGCAGCTGCTGGATATGGTCGAGCAGAGCGCCGGCGAGTCGCATCTGCGCGGTTATCAGGAGGCGGATCTGCACGCCTGTGTGCTGGTTATCGCTGCCGGCGACGACACGGCGCTGAACGCGGAAGTGTCGGCGCAGGCCCAGGCGCGTGGCATTCCCGTCAACGTGGTGGACGCTCCCAAGCTTTGTAGCGTGATCTTTCCCGCCATCGTCGATCGCTCTCCGCTGATCGTTGCCGTATCAAGTGCGGGTGACGCCCCCGTACTGGCGCGATTGATTCGCGCGAAGATCGAAACCTGGATTCCTGCCGCCTACGGCCAGTTGGCTGGCCTGGCGAAGAAGTTTCGCGACCAGGTAAAGGTGCTTCTCCCGGATGTGCAGCAGCGACGCGTGTTCTGGGAAGAAGTGTTTCAAGGGCCGGTGGCCGAACGCATGCTGGCCGGGCAGGGCGCCGAAGCCGAGCGTCTGCTGGCCGAGCGAGTAGCTGGCGGCGCGCCCAAGGCATTGGGTGAGGTGTATCTGGTGGGCGCTGGGCCGGGAGACCCGGACCTGCTGACCTTCCGTGCCTTGCGCCTCATGCAGCAGGCGGATGTCGTGCTTTACGACCGCCTGGTTGCCTCGCCCATCATCGAGCTCTGCCGTCGGGACGCCGAACGCATCTATGTCGGCAAGCGTCGTGCCGACCATGCGCTGCCGCAGGACGAGATCAATCGCTTGCTGATCGAACAGGCCAAGCTGGGTAAGCGGGTGCTACGCCTCAAGGGTGGTGACCCCTTCATCTTCGGCCGTGGAGGCGAGGAGATCGAAGAACTGGCGGCCGAGGGAATTCCCTTCCAGGTCGTGCCGGGTATTACCGCTGCCTCCGGCTGCGCCGCCTACGCCGGTATCCCGCTCACCCACCGGGACTATGCGCAATCGGTGCGCTTCGTGACTGGTCACCTCAAGGATGGAAGCTGCGACCTGCCCTGGGCAGACCTCGTCTCCCCGGGCCAGACCCTGGTGTTCTACATGGGACTGGTGGGCCTTCCGCTGATTTGCGAGCAACTGGTCGCGCATGGCCGCGCCGCCGATACTCCTGCTGCCTTGGTGCAGCAGGGCACCACCAGCCGCCAGCGCGTCTTCACCGGCACCCTGGCCAACCTGCCGCAACTGGTGGCGGAGCACGAGGTCCATGCGCCTACCCTTGTGATCGTGGGTGAAGTCGTGACCCTGCGCGACAAGCTGGCCTGGTTCGAAGGGGCTCAGGCGGGCGTCTGAGCCGTCGTTGCTACAGGCAGTGCCTTCAGGTGCCCACGACCATGTGGGCGGCTGAAATCCTGTGCTGGACCCAGCGGCACTACGCCTGTGGGATTGATGGTGCGATGGCTGGCGTAATAGTGGTGCTTGATGTGGGTGAAGTTCACCGTTTCAGCAACGCCAGGCCACTGGTACAGCTCACGCAGCCAGCCTGAGAGGTTCGGGTAATCCTCGAGGCGCCGCAGGTTGCACTTGAAGTGTCCGTGGTAGACGGCGTCGAAACGAATCAACGTGGTGAAGAGTCGCCAGTCCGCTTCGGTGATCCGCTCGCCAGTTAGATAGCGTCGTGTTTCCAGTAGCGCGTCCAGTTGGTCCAACTCATCGAACAACACCTGAAAGGCTTCTTCGTAGGCGGATTGGGTCGTGGCGAAGCCTGCTCGATAGACGCCGTTGTTGATCGCCGGGTAGATGCGCTCGTTGAGTGCGTGGATCTCGTCGTGCAGCGTTTCCGGATAGAAATCCAGGGTATTGCCGGTGAGAGGGTCGAAAGCGCTGTTGAACATCCGGATGATTTCGGAGGATTCGTTGCTGACGATGCGTCCGGTGCGCTTGTCCCAGAGCAGTGGCACCGTCACCCGACCGCTGTAGTCGGGAGTGTCCTGCGTGTAGCGCTGGTGCAGGAATTCGAATCCGTCCAGTTTGTCGCCGGTGGAGCCGAATTCCGGGTCGAAGGTCCAGCCCTGTTCCAGCATCAGCCAACTGACCACTGAGACGTCGATCAACGACTCCAGACCCTTGAGCTTTCGGAAGATCAGGGTCCGATGGGCCCAGGGGCAGGCGAGGGATACATAGAGGTGATAGCGGCCGGATTCTGCCGGGAAGCCCCCGACACCTGACGGGCCTGGTGATCCATCGATTGTGATCCAGTTTCGCCGACGCGCGCTCTCGCGCTGGAAACGCCCATCCTTGGCGGTGTCGTACCACTTGTCATGCCACTTTCCATCGATCAGCAAGCCCATGATCGGTCTCCGAAGTTGAGTTCGGATTCCAGTCTAGCGACAAGCTATCGATGGAAAAGCGCAAATTGATGGGATTGGTTATCGACTAAATCGATATCTGGCGGAGCGCCCAGATCCGATCGGCTTCCTCGAAGGCCTGTTCGCGTTCCATGCCCATGCCTCGCAAGGCCAGCGCCATGGTGGAGCGTATTGCCAGGAGGCCGTATTCATCGCCGCTCTTGCCCTGCCAGACGGCAACCAGGTGGTTGGGGTCCAGGCTTTCCGGCTTCACGTGCCGGAGGGGGGAAAGTGCTGGCCATTCCTCATCCCATGCCTCGCCGTTGACGGTGCCGTAGAGATGGCAGGCAGCGTCCGGATTGACCTCGATCTCGCCACCTTCACCCTTGATCACAATCGCGTGGTCGTTGAGTAGACGGCTGGCTTCACGGTGTTCCGCCTGGTAGCCGGGATGGAAGATGCTCTGCAGGCCGCAGCGCGCATCGAGCGGGTTGAGGATGCGTGCCAGGGAGTGGATGGGAGAGCGCAGGCCAAGGGTGTTGCGCAGATCGATCATTCGCTGCAATTGCGGCGCCCATGAACCCAGGGGAATGAAGGCCAGACGGCGTTTGTCGAGGGCTACAGCGACCTGCTCCCAGTCCCGGCATAGCGGAATGTCCAACAGATCGAGCAATTGCTCGCTGTACATGCGACCGGCCGTATGGGCGCCACCGCCGTGCAGGAGAATGCGCACGCCGCTGTCGGCCAACGCCTTGGCTGCCAGTAGGTACCACGGCAAGTGACGTTTCTTGCCGGCGTAGCTCGGCCAGTCCAGGTCCACCTGGATAGGTGGCGCCTGATTGCGTTGACGGAACGCTTCGGTGAAGCCCGCGAGTTCTTCGGCGTTCTCTTCCTTGTGTCGCAGCAGCATGAGGAAGGCACCGAGCTGGGTGTCTTCAACTTCGCCGTCGAGAAGCATGCCCATGGCTTCGCGGGCTTCCTCTCGGGTCATATTACGAGCGCCGCGCTTGCCTTTTCCGAGGATGCGCACGAACTGGGCAAAGGGATGTTCCGGTGGGGTGACGAGATTCATAGGCAATTGGTCGGCTTGGGTAGTCCGGCGAGCTTGGCGGCAAGCTTGGCAGGGGCGCCCTTGAACAGGCGATTCAGGTGCAGGCTGTTGCCCTTTTCCGGGCCCAGTTTCTGCGCAACGTACTTGACCAGGGGGCGGTTCGCGGGGGACAGCTGGAATTCGGCATAGAAACCGCGGAGCAGATCGAGAATCTCCCAGTGCTCCGGCTGCAGGGCCAACTCCTCAAGATCGGCTAGGGCATTGGCCACGGCAGGGCTCCAGTCGCTCAGCTCCTGGAGATAGCCATCCTTGTCCAGCGGGATGCTGCGCCCGTCTATTACCAAGTCGCTCATAGCCAGCTGTTCACCTTGTCGTAGTGGCAGCAGAGCTCCACGAATGCCAGATAATCCACGGCATTCAAGCGCGCCGGAAGGCCGGTCAGGGCTCGAGCTTGCAAGTCTTCCGCAAGCGCGTGCAGGGCAATCGAGTCCGGCATCAGCTCCAGCGCCTGGCGAGTCAGGCTGCCAGGTTGCAGCGCGTAAACAGCATCGCCACTAAGTAGCAGTCCGTCAGTGGGGCCCAGCAGGCGGAGGCAACTTCCGAGGCGGCTGTCGGAGAAAGGGGAGTGGGAGAGAACGTGCAGGGTGGCCATCAGAGTGTGAGCACCTGGTCATAACGGTCGATAAGGGAAGTCAGGGCGCTATCGTCGAGGACCTCCACGGTCAGGTTCAGGGCAGCGCCGTCCAGGCCGCGCTCCTGAAGGCTGCGCGCGGAGGCGAAAAGCGACTCGACGCCGAACAGCGGCAGGGCCTGGAGATTGGCGGTCAGGTCCTTCTGCTGGAGTGTTGCCGGCTGCTGGTTGGATGCGAGCTGGAACACCCCGTCATCAAGGAACAGCAGTCCGAGTGGCAGGTCGAACGCGCCTCCCGCGAGCGCGATATCCAGGGACTCGCGCGCTCCGGGACCGCTCCAGGGGGCCTGGCGACTGATGATAAGCATGGACTTCATTTCAGTTGCCTCCGAAGCTGACCAGTCGATCGGCTATCTGCGCGGCTTCATGCAGTTGTCCCAGGCCGGATAGCTCCCAGCCTTCGGCCAGATTGGCCGCGGTTCTTTCATAACGCCGCGCTTCTTCCGCATTCAGCACGCCACGGCGGAGTGCCGCGGCGATGCAGACGACGCCATCCAGCTGGTGCTTGCGCACGAAAGCGCTCCATTCGGCGGCGAGGTTCGGCTCATCCTGGGGGGCAACGGCATTGGCGGAAGCGCTGTGCACACCCTCCTGATAAAAGAACAACCGGACGATTTCATGGCCCCCGTCAAGGCAGGCCTCAGCGAAGCGGAGGGCGCGCCGGGAGGAGGGCGAATGGGGCGGGGCGAACAGGGCAATGGCGAATTTCATGGTCGCTCGGGCGAATGGAAAACTGCTGGAATGATACGGCCAGACGCGCCCTTTTGCCCGCCCGGACAGAAAAAAGCCCGCCGAAGCGGGCTAGTCCGAGGAGCATTGGCAATCAATCGTTGCTGCTGAATACACCAATCAACTGCAGCAGGCTGATGAACAGGTTGTAGATCGATACGTACAGGCTGATGGTGGCCATGATGTAGTTGCGCTCGCCGCCGTGAATGATGGCGCTGGTCTGGAACAGGATGCAGACCGACGAGAACACTACGAAGCCGGCGCTGATCGCCAATTGCAGGCCGCTGATATTGAAGAAGATGCTTACCAGCATGGCGCCGATCAGGACGAAGAAACCGGCGGTGATGAAACCACCGAGGAAGCTCATGTCCTTGCGGGTGGTCAGCACATAGGCGGATAGACCGAAGAATACCAGGGCGGTCATGGCGAAGGCGGAACTCACCACTTCACCGCCGTTGGGCATCCCGAGATACATGTTGAGGATCGGACCCAGGGTGTAGCCCATGAAGCCGGTGAGGGCAAAGGTGGAGACCAGGCCCCAGGCGGAGTTGCGCAGTTTCACGGTCAGGAAGAACAGGCCGTAGAAACCGATCAGCACCACGAAGATGCTGGGATATGGCACGCGCATCTGTTGGGTTGCGTAGGCGACCA
Organism: Pseudomonas taiwanensis; assembly: GCF_013393345.1. Lineage (GTDB taxonomy): Bacteria > Pseudomonadota > Gammaproteobacteria > Pseudomonadales > Pseudomonadaceae > Metapseudomonas > Metapseudomonas resinovorans_C. The sequence goes on along the minus strand of NZ_QJRF01000034.1, from coordinate 70,428 downwards.
GGCCGCTGAACGCCAGCGTCAGGGCCAGCAGCCCGTACGTATTGCGCAGCACGCGGCTGACTTCAAGCTGCTCAGCCTGCGCAGGGTTGAGGGCATAATTCTGTTCGTTCATCGCGACACTCCCGATTTGGTTTCCGTGACCTTGGTCAGAGCTGGATATTAACAGAGGCGTGGAAGGCGCCTATTGCAAGAGTTTGACAGCGTGTTGCGTTCCGGTACTATGGCGCCCCGCGCAAGCGGAGGTGTGGCCGAGTGGTTTAAGGCAGCGGTCTTGAAAACCGCCGAAGGGGAGACTCTTCCGTGAGTTCGAATCTCACCGCCTCCGCCATCTAACATATTGATTTCAAAGGGAAAGTTTTCCAGAAAACGCCAAATTGGAGCGTTTGGGGAACACTTTGGGAACAATAGACCACTGGGGGCCTTCTCGAAAGAGAGGCCCCCAGTGTCGTTTTAGAGGTCCAGGGCGCGATTCAGCATGCCTACGATATCGGGGCCGTCTTTGCTAATGAACTTGGCGTAGTGCTTGAAGACCATGGCGGTGGAGCTGTGCCCCAGCTGGTCGGCAATCCACTCGGGTGAGGCCACGCTGCTGCTGAGGATCTGGCTGGCGAAGGTGTGCCGGCACTGGTCTGGGTCGCGATAGCGCACACCGGCCTTCTTCAGGTGAGTCTTCCACCAGCCGTTACGCAGGTTGTCCGAGGTCGAATAGGGCTGGCCGGTACCGCCGTTGTGGAAGACGAAACGCACCTTCTGACGCCGGATTGTCCGGCTGTCCCGCTTCGTCACCTCGATCTCTACCGGTTTCAGGTTACCTGTCAGTTTCGCTTGGGCTTGCAGCGCCCTGAGCGCAGGGGCCAACAGCCGAACTTCTCGCGTTGATCGACGCGTCTTGGTGACCTTGTACTTGCTCCGCACCCTGGCCCGCCGGAATAGGGCGGTGCCGGCGACCAGGTCTATATCCTCCCAGGCCAAGCGCTTCACCTGATCTCGCTTTTGCTGGTGTAGGGCATTTCACGAACGTCGTGTACCAGGTCAGCCTGGCCGCAGGCTGGGGCATTTCATGGCAGTGTCCTTGAAACTTCGGCGCAGGCCCCGCGGGGCCTGTGCCTGGCATTGAGAGGCTTAGGCCACTGGGAAGAACACGCCCGGCTCTACATGGAAGCGCTTCGACAGTGCCTGGATATCCGTGCTGCTCAGGGTGCGCTTTCCATTGAGGGTGCGAGATACCACGGTCTTGTCGCCGATCTCTGGCAGGTCAGAACCGGTGAGGTGGTTCTGAGCCATCAGGAACTTCAGCATCTGTACGCCGGTGATGGCCGCCACGCCGGCATTGAACTCGGCGAACTGGGGGGCGGTGTCCTCATAGCGTTTGATGGCCAGGCAGAGCTGGTCGACCAGACGCTCGGTTTGCGGGGTTTGCTCGGCTACTTCGGTGAGTTCGTCTAGCAGTGCCAGGGCGCGGTCGTACTCAGCTTCGCTGGTGATGCTCTGGATGATGGTGCCGCCAGCGCGCTCGAGACTGCACTGGAATTTCTTGAGGTGCTCCGCCAGTTCGTGGATGCCGGCAGTCGGGGCGTAGTCGATGGCGACGGCGCTCATGGCATGACTCCTGTGTTCTTGGGGCTTCGGTACCACTTGTTGGCCTTGTCGTACTCGGCGTGGTTGAAGATGTGTTTGACGAAGATCCGTTGCTTCTCGAAATCGATGGCGGCGATCAGTCGCAGTTCGTTGCCGCCTATGTCGATCACCCACCAGTTGGGTCGGTGGGTGAAATTGCCCAGTGATGACAAGGTCGCCTTGAGCTCCAGCGGGGTGCGGGCGGTGGATTTGTCCAGGACCTTGAAGATTTCCATGATGCTCGTTGCTTTCACGGGGTACTGCTCACATGCATCAGTGAAAGCCTTCTTCTTGAAAACGTGCATGTCCGTCCTTGTTGATGTTTTAGCAACCTTAGGGCGAGGTTGCTAAATTGTCAACTTTGGAGGGCTCGACTCTAGTGGGGTACGTCGGGTGTTTTCGAGCGCCATTGCGGTCGTCATGCCCCCATCGCCCAACCGTGCACCACCTGCTCCCCAGCCACTTTTCGTCTTGCCAATCTGATGGCGTGCGCGTGGGCCCGCCCATGAACCAGCCGCCGAAAACTTTGCGAAGAAATTCCCTTTTTTGACGACGATGCAGCGTTCTGGAACCCTTGGAAACAGAAGGTACTGGGGGCCGCCTCGAAAGAGCGGCCCCCAGTTTCGTTTTGGGCGCTTCAGGTTCTGGTGTTCAGCCTCTGGCATTCGCCTATCGCCACGGCTTCTTCCTGATGCTTGTCGCCGACAAAGTTGCCGGTGGCCCGGTCGATAATCCGGTACCAATAGGCATCCAGCGCTGTTCCTCCGAGAACTTCACCATTTCTGATCCCTCTGGCCTGAACATTCGGGACCCTTTTCACCGAGAAGCGTGCACTCATGGTGGAACTCCTTGTGTAGGTAGAAGTGGAACATTTTTGATAGCTGGACCTTGCCGACCCCGCAACCTGGATCTCGATACGGATCATTTCGAGGGTCGCTTTCATGTCGCCAAGCATTCGTCATGCGACTCGTTCCCGGGCTTCTGGGCGCGGGAGTTTTCTCGATTTCGTTACATTTCCAGCCCTTCAGCGCAAGTGTTTGACCGCTCATCCCTGAGTGGCGGCTTGGCTGTCTCCCTCCCTATCTCTCCAGCCGCTCTATCTCGGGCGTTTCATCGCTGTCAGACGGGCGCGTCAATCGGATGACCATTGGCATTTACATTTTGAAACATCTGCACTTTAGTCAGGTTATTGACGTTATGCGGCGCTAAACAAGAACGAGTAAACGCTCAAACAGCCCAGATATTCACTGGTGCAGTTCCTCTAGAGACGCCATAAGGCGTCCGTCCAGTGTTTAGGGCCAGCAACTGGAGAGAGTCATGAAACGCCCTGACTGCGAGCACGCGACAGGTCGGTCTGAGGAACAGGCTGACGGCGAGGGGAGAAGGAAATTTCTGAAACTGACAGCAGCGACGATGGCGGCGCCTCTGCTGATGACGGGTACGAAGGTGCGAGCTGAAACTGCGCCACCGGTATTCCCGCCAAGTCCACCAACCGTTCCCTGGGCCCACGAACTGCCGACGCAGATCACTCCGGCGGGCCCGGTATCGTCACTGAGTCCGCCACCTACTGAGGTTGCCAACGTTGCCGGAGGCGAGGCAGGGCGCAACCCTCACCAGCGCTGGGCGCAGTTCGGGCCGGGTGCATTGCTTTACGAGATCAGTGCCACGGAGCGAAATGACTGGGTCTACAGCCCGTCCTATCCACCGCAGCGGATCTGGGGCTACCAGGCCAATAGCAATCCGGACCACAGCATGCCCAGCGCGACGTTCTTTGCACGCTATGGGCGCCCGCTGATCTGTCGTATCCATAACAAGCTGCCGCAGAACCATGTGGGCTTCGGTACGCCGGAGATCTCGACTCACTTGCATAACCTGCATTGCGGATCGGAGAGCGATGGTTTCCCGGGTGACTATTACAGCCCCACCAAACATGGCCCGACGCTCTCGGCCAACGGCAGATTCAAGGATCACCTGTACTCGAACGTGAAGGCGGGGTTCGAAGCACGTCAGGACCTGGTCGGAGACCCTACCGAAGCCCTCGGCACGCTGTTCTATCACGATCACACGCTGGACTTCACCGCACCCAACCTCTACCTCGGGCTGGCGGGGTTCTACTGCATGTTCGATGAGCTGGATTCGGGAAATGAGGCCGATCCGAATCCCAATGCGCTGCGCCTGCCGAGCTATCCGTACGACTACCCGCTGAACTTCAATGATCGGCGTTTCGATGCGAACGGCAGGCTGTTCTACGACCAGGTCAATCCGGAAGGGGTGCTGGGCGACAAGGTGGCGGTGAATGGCCGAATCGAACCGGTTCTGCGGGTGGCCGCCCGCAAGTACCGTTTCCGCTTGCTGAACACGGGCCCGAGCCGTTTCTATAATTTCGCTCTGGTGTCACCGACCAACGTGATGCAGAAGTTCACTCACATCTCCAATGACGGAAACCTGTTCCCGGCACCGCTGCTCAATCAGACCAACGTGACGCTGGGCGTTGCCGAGCGCGCGGACATAGTGGTCGATTTCTCGAAGTATGTGATCGGTACGCAGCTCTATCTGGTCAACCGCATGCGTCAGATCGAAACCCGTCGTCCCAAGGACATCAAGGATCCGGGCGATCGCGTGCTGAAGATAGTCGTCGATCGTTATGCGCCAGCCCAGGATCTGAGTCGGGTGCCGGCAACTCTGCGGCCGTTGCCAGTGATTACCCAGGCCGAGATCGACACGGCGCCGGTTCGTCGCTGGATCTTCGAGCGCGACAGGGGCATGTGGGCGATCAACAAGCTGTTCGTCGATGTGAATGTGGCGAGGGCACAGATTCCCAAGGGCGGGTATGAGATCTGGGAGCTGTCCAACGTCGATGATGGCTGGAGCCACCCCATTCACATCCATTTCGAAGAAGGACGAATCCTGCAGAAGCTCGTCAGGGGTGTCAGCGTGCCCATCCCGCCCCATGAGCAAGGGCGCAAGGATGTCTATGTGGTCGAGCCGTTCACCACGTTGCGGATATTCCTGCGTTTCCGCGACTACAAGGGCAAGTACCCCATGCACTGCCACAACCTGATCCACGAGGACCATTCGATGATGCTGCGTTGGGACATCGTCTGAGGCCGATTGCGGAGCATTTTCGAGGTGGGAGGAATCATGATGAACACGCGAAGAAAGATGCTGGCTGGAATGGGTGGTGCGGCTACCTTGCTGGCTGGTTGGGCAGCCATGCGCGGCGGCGATGGGATGGTCGAAACCGCCTATGCAAAAGGGGCGGGGGCAATTCCCTTTCCCAATGTCACGCTTTATACCCACGAGGGCCGCAGGGTGCGGTTTTATGACGACCTCATTCGCGGCAAGGTTGTCACCTTCAACATGATGTACACGCAATGCACCGGCAAATGCCCGACCATGACGGCAAACCTGCGCCAGTTCCAGCAACTGCTGGGTGACCGGGTGGGGCACAGTGTGTTCATGCACTCCATTACCCTGCAGCCATTGCTTGATACGCCCGACGTGCTCAAGGCCTATGTCGAGAAGTACCACGTCGGTCGGGGCTGGGAATTCCTTACCGGAGCGCCCGAAGACATCGAGGCCATTCGCTTCAGCCTGGGCTTCTACGATATCGATCCCGAGGTCGATCGCAATCTGACCAGTCACACCGGGCTCGTGCGCATGGGGAACGACAGTTACGAACGCTGGACCATGGCACCTGCACTGACCGGACCGCAGCACATCCTTGCCACGTTGAACCACGTCGATCGCGAATGGGTAGCAACCTCGTGACGAATTCGAGGGTGTCCCTGGCTTTACAGGGACACCCTCGCATTCCGTGCCCGCTTTTCTTATCATCCACATCCTGAATAGCGCGTAATCATCTGTATTTATTCGGATTCTTCCCACATTCAGTATCTGATTCGATCTCTGTCTGGTATTTCTCGGTTGAGAAATTGGCGCTGCTCCTTTGACGTGTGTTGAAACTGGAGCTAGGTCAATCTCTGGTCATTTGCTAATGTGAGCTTCATTTGAACAAGCTTGCTGCCCCAGGCAGCGCGCGATGCACTGAAGAGGTGTCGCTTGATTAGGGTGCTGGTGGTCGATGACCACGATCTAGTAAGAACGGGGATTACCCGCATGCTGGCCGATATCGATGGCCTGCAGGTGGTAGGGCAGGCCGATAGCGGTGAGGAAGCACTCAAGAAAGCACGGGAACTCAAGCCCGATGTCGTCCTCATGGACGTCAAGATGCCAGGCATCGGCGGTCTGGAGGCTACTCGCAAGCTTCTGCGCAGCCACACCGACATCAAGGTGGTCGCGGTGACTGCCTGTGAGGAAGATCCCTTCCCGACTCGTCTGCTACAGGCCGGTGCGGCCGGCTACCTGACGAAGGGCGCGGCCCTGGAAGAGATGATCCAGGCGATTCGCCAGGTCTTCGCAGGGCATCGGTTCATCAGCCCACAGATCGCCCAGCAATTGGCGCTCAAGTCCTTTCAGCCCCAGGCCAGCGGCTCTCCATTCGATCTGCTTTCAGAGCGCGAAATTCAGATCGCCCTGATGATCGCCAACTGCCAAAAGGTGCAGAGCATTTCGGACAAGCTCTGCCTGTCGCCGAAGACGGTGAATACGTACCGCTATCGAATCTTCGACAAGCTTTCGATTTCCAGCGATGTCGAGTTGGCGTTGCTGGCCGTTCGGCACGGCATGGTAGACGCCGTCAGCTAAGATGTCCGACTCCTTCGACGCAAGTGCTTTCCTAGCCGCCTGCAGCGGTCGTCCGGGTGTTTACCGGATGCTCGATGCGGGCGGCAAGCTGCTTTATGTGGGCAAGGCGAAGAACCTGAAGAAGCGTCTCGCCAGCTACTTCCGCAAGACCGGGCTGGCGCCCAAGACCGCAGCCCTGGTGGCGCGGATCGTCCAGGTCGAGACCACCATTACCGCCAATGAGACTGAAGCGCTCCTGCTGGAGCAGACGCTCATCAAGGAATGGCGGCCGCCTTACAACATCCTGCTGCGGGACGATAAGTCCTATCCCTATGTGCACCTGAGCGATGGCGACTTTCCGAGACTCAGCATCCACCGGGGCGCGAAAAAGAAGAAGGGCCGCTATTTCGGTCCTTATCCCAGTGCCGGTGCCATCCGCGAAAGCCTCAACCTGCTGCAGAAGGCTTTCCTGGTCCGTCAGTGTGAAGACAGCTACTACAAGAACCGCACCCGGCCTTGCCTGCAGTACCAGATCAAGCGCTGCAAGGCACCCTGCGTTGCACTGGTGGACCCGGCGGAATACGCCGAAGACGTGCGGCACTCCGTGATGTTCCTGGAAGGGCGTAGCAATGCGCTGACCCAGGAGCTGTCCACGGCAATGGAAGGGGCGGCACAGAAACTCGATTTCGAGCGCGCGGCCGAGCTTCGCGACCAGATTGCCATCCTGCGGCGGGTGCAGGACCAGCAAAGCATGGAAGGCGGCACCGGCGATATCGACGTAGTCGCTGCCATCGCGACGCCGGGCGGTGCTTGTGTCCACCTGATCAGCGTTCGCGGTGGACGTGTGCTGGGCAGCAAGAATTTCTTCCCCCAGGTCGGCATCGAAGAAGAATCTGCGGACGTGCTGGTGGCGTTCATCGCCCAGTACTACCTGGGCAACCAGGAGCGCGATCTGCCCAGCGAACTCATCGTCAATGCAACCCATGAAGACTTCCCGACACTGATCGCAGCACTGGCCGAATTACGTGGTCGGGAGCTGGACATCAGTCATCGGGTGCGTGGCACGCGCGCACGCTGGCAACAGCTGGCAGTCACCAACGCGGAGCAAGCGTTGGCCGCGCGCCTGGCCAACCGGCAGCACACTGCGGCTCGCTTCGAAGCCTTGGCCGAGGCCCTCGGTCTGGATGAAGCGCCGCAGCGCCTGGAGTGCTACGACATCAGCCATTCCAGTGGTGAGGCCACTGTCGCGTCATGCGTAGTCTTCGGCCCTGAGGGCGCACTGAAGTCGGACTATCGACGCTACAACATCGAGGGCGTCACCGCGGGTGACGACTACGCCGCCATGCACCAGGCGCTCTCGCGCCGCTTCGGCAAGCTCAAGGACGGGGAAGGCAAGCTGCCCGATATCCTGCTGGTGGATGGCGGCAAGGGTCAGTTGGCCATGGCCCAGGAAGTATTGAAGGAACTGGCCGTGCCGGAGCTGATTCTGCTCGGCGTCGCCAAGGGCGTGACTCGCAAGCCCGGTTTCGAAACGCTCTACCTGAACGATGCTGCGCACGAGTTCACGCTGCCAGCGGACTCTCCCGCTTTGCACCTGATCCAGCAGATTCGCGACGAGGCTCACCGTTTTGCCATCACCGGCCACCGCGCCCGGCGTGGCAAAGCGCGGCGTACCTCGAGCCTGGAAGACGTGGCTGGAGTAGGGCCCAAGCGACGCCGCGAGTTGCTCAAGCACTTTGGCGGACTGCAGGAACTCAGCCGCGCGAGCATCGAAGAGATCGCCAAGGCACCGGGCATCAGCAAAAAGCTTGCTGAGTCGATTTATGCCGCTCTGCACAGCGAGTAGAATGCGGCCTTCCTTCAGAACCAGCCGTAACGATGAATATTCCTAACCTGCTCACCGTTCTGCGCGTACTGCTCATTCCCGTCTTCATCCTGCTTTTCTATCTGCCGTTCTCCTGGAGCTATCTGGCAGCCAGTGCAGTCTTTGCCATCGCGGCGGTCACCGACTGGTTCGATGGCTACCTGGCGCGGCGTTGGCAGCAAAGCACGCCCTTTGGTGCCTTCCTCGATCCGGTGGCTGACAAGCTGATGGTGGCGGTAGCGCTGGTGCTGCTGGTGGAAGAGCACCACAACCTCTGGCTGACGCTACCTGCTGCCACCATCATTGGTCGCGAGATCGTGGTGTCGGCCCTGCGTGAGTGGATGGCGGAGCTAGGTGCGCGTGCCCATGTTGCGGTGTCCAACCTGGGCAAATGGAAGACTGCGGCGCAGATGGTGGCGCTGGTCATTCTTCTGGCCAATCCGCCGCTGCTCACCTTCTGGGTCGGCGTTGGATATTTCCTGCTGATCCTCGCTGCCGCACTTACCCTCTGGTCCATGCTGCACTACCTGCTAGCCGCTTTGCCGCACCTCAGCACCGACCCGAAGGAAAAATAAAAGTTTTTTGAATCAAGGGGTTGACGGCTGTTCATGAATCTATAGAATGGCGCCCGTCAACACGACAAAGCGGGAATAGCTCAGTTGGTAGAGCACGACCTTGCCAAGGTCGGGGTCGCGAGTTCGAGTCTCGTTTCCCGCTCCAGTTTCACGCGATGACGCCGCCGCAAGCGGCGTTATTGTTAGGCCGGATGGCAGAGTGGTCATGCAGCGGATTGCAAATCCGTGTACGCCGGTTCGATTCCGACTTCGGCCTCCATCTAAAAAGCCCCGTAGATCAAAAATCTACGGGGTTTTTTCTTTTCCCCACTAGCGGATCATTTCCGTAACTTTTACATCGTTTCCGTAACCCCTCTCATTTTGTGGGGTCGACGATCTCCCCGAAGACTGCGCGCGAGCTGCGAGGAGTCGCCTGCCTGGAGCTGGAGGACGCTGCCCCGCGCAAGCAGGAGATCTGCTGCAGCAGGATGTTTGGCAAGCGCCTGCATGACCTGGCGCCCATTCGCGAGGCGGTGGCCACCTATGCTGCCCGGGCATGCGAAAAGCTCCGGGCCCAGGGCTCGATGTGCAAGCAGGTGCGAGTGAGCATCCGCACCGGCATGTTCAATCCGGACGAACCCAAGTTCGCCAAGGGCGTCGCCGTCGAGCTGCCGTACCCCACCGATGACACTCGGCTGATCACCAAGGCTGCCTGCGAGGGGCTGGAGCTGGTCTATCGGGCCGGCTTCGCCTTCAGCAAGGCCGAGGTGCTGCTCCTGGATCTACGCCAGCCGGGCGAGTTCACCGGCGATCTGTTCGCGCCCGTCCAGCCGGAGCGGGCGAGCAAGGCTATGGCGGTGATGGATGCCATCAATGTGCGATGGGGGAAGGGGACAGTCCGGCCGGGCGGGGTGCCCGTGGCGCCGGACTGGGGGATGAGGCGGGAGCTGATGAGTCAGAGCTTTACGACGAGGGTGGATCAGCTTTGGACTGTCTCGTGAGTATGCGAGGCAGCCCTTCGCTACCGGCTCCTTCTGACCATTAACGCCGTTTGTACGGGATACCGCATTCTTATCCTCGCTCACACGGAGGACAAGAATGCGGCATCCTGCAAATCGGAAATGCGGCCTGGCTGCTGCGCAAGGACTGGTTGCGCTCCTAAGTAATCCATTCGCGATGCAGTAGCACTGCGCAGGCTTGCGGTGCGCCACCCAGACAATGCTGCGAGGCAGTGATCATGGTTGCTTCAGTGCCGTACGTAATTGCCTGCCCATCCTGGTTCAGCAGGACCCCGCCACACGCACGCAGTAGCGCGTGCCCTGCCACAACGTCGTGTGCAGACAAAGCATCCAACGAGATGGCACACACTGCATCGCCAGCAGCCGTGAGGGCAAGACGGTAGGCGATGCTCGTCATCGCCATGCATTGGCCAGGTGCACAGAGCTCCGTCTTCAAGTAGGGCTGAAGAACGGTCGTGCCTACCAGGACGGCGCTTCCTGCGGACAAATTTTGCTCACTCAGGTCATTGCGTACTTCGTGACCATTGCGCAGCAAGTGCGGTAGTCCCTCAGCCCAGGCGATGCAGTCGGGACCGAACTCGTCTGTGATAGGGGCATACACCACCCCCAACACGGGCACACCTTCGTACAGCAGCCCCACAGAGATGGTCGAGACCATCCGACCCTTGAGGAAATCGTTGCTGCCATCATTGGGATTAACTACCCAGCACCATGGATCGCCAGTCAATACATATCCCGTGGCTCTGCCCCAGAAATTGCACTCAAGTGCCTCTTTCAAGGCATCCCGCAATTGCCATTCGATTTCAGTATCGACGACCGACTTCCCTTTGCGACGTCGTGGCCCTTTAGGGCGAGCCCACTCCGCCAGCATCAGATTCCCAGCATCGAGCACTTCGGAGATTACGTAGCCAAGCAGATTGGGAAGGTCTACATCGTGCATTTGCAATACTCAGGGCAAATAGACAGGCCTTACACATTGAATCGTCCACAGCGTGGAGCAGGATTACTTTCGAGTGGGCATTCAGGATCACTTTCATTGGCGCATGATCTTGAACGTCTCAGGGGCCGCCATGGTTCTCTCCCGTGGCGGCCTCACTGTTCCCTGAGGCCTTCCCGAATCTCCCAGTAGATTTCCCAAACGGCCTGGTCGAGCGCTGCCGGCGTGGCAAGGTCTTTGGCATTGAAGCCCGTGATGACCCAGCCCTCATCCCCTCCAGCGGTTTCGCCACGACCGTCAGATCGCCCGTAGGGTCAGCCGAGCATTGAATCAGGCAACGAGGCAGCACCTTGCAAAGCTTCGTTTGCAAACTTTGTGCAATGCCCTGATGCATTAGCAGATCCGTAGCTGGCGCCCGGCCGGCAGTGGAGGACGAATACGGCTTAACCGGTATAGCCCTCCCACCAGGCTGTGCACTCTCCGTTCATCACATCGACCAATGGCAGCTAGAGGCATCAAATGACGGGCATTTGCTACTGGCCTCTTGCTGTCGTCTGCTTCCGGTCAATGCCTGTCCGTTCACATACCGATCCTTACTCGGCCAGGAAGATCATTTGCGGTGGCTCATGCATCAGAAATTTTTGGTGGGAGATATTCCAGGCGTAGGCGCCGGCGTGGGTGAACACCAGCAGATCGTCGACCGCGAGTTCGCTTATTTGCTGCTGGCGTGCCAATACGTCCTTTGGCGTGCATAGCTGGCCAACCAGGGTGATGGGCTGACCTCGCAGTTCCGGTACCCGACCCCCGCGCAGCACCACGAAGGGGTGGTCGTGGCCCTGGGCCGCCGGGGTGCGGAAGTGGTGGGTGCCGCCGCGGGCCACGGCGAAGTACTGGCCGTGGTTGCGTTTGATGTCGAGCACCTGCATCACGTAGTAGCCACAGGCAGCGCTGATGAAGCGGCCGATCTCGAAGCGGACACGGGTGTCCGCCATGCCTTCCTCCGCCAGTACCTCGGTCAGGCCCTGGCAGAAGCGGGGCCAGTCGAAGGAGCCTGCCGGGTCCTGGTAGTTGATGCCCATGCCACCGCCCACGTTCAGTAGCGGAAGCTGCATATCTTGCTCACGACAGATGCGGCGGAAGGCTTGGCAGTAGGCACGGATCAGTTGCAGGTGGGCCGCCACGTCCAACTGGTGGGAGAGCAGGTGAAAATGCAGGCCCTTGAGCTCCAGGGCAGGTTCCTGGCGCAGCAGTGCCAAGGCTTCGTCCAGCGCGTCTTCATCGAGGCCGAAGGGCGTGGGCTTGCCGCCCATTACCAGGCGGCTGTCCGGTGCCTCGGCCAGCTTGAGGTTGAGCCGCAGCAGCACTGGGGCGCGAAGGCCGCGTACTGCGGCGAGCCGCGCGAGGCGGCGCAATTCGTGCACGCTTTCCACATGGAAGGCGTCGATCCGGCAGTCCAGCGCGGCTTCCAGTTCGCTGTCGAGCTTGCCGGGGCCACCGAAGATTAGCGGCTGGTTCGGGCAGTGCTCATGCAGCCAGGCCAGTTCGCCGCCGGAAGCGGCCTCGAAACCATCGACCAGCGGTGCCAGGGTGCGCAAGATGGGTACTTCCGGGTTGGCTTTGGCAGCGTAGAAGAGTTCACAGCCCGCGGGTAGCACGGCGCGCATGGCACGCACGCGCTGCTCCAAGGCCGGCAGGTCGTACAGGTAGGCACAGAGCGGGTCGCGGGCTTTCTCGCGCAGCTCGTCGATGGCATCGGTGATGCGCTGGGGAAGGCTCATGGGCGGGCTCCGAAGAAGGGGTTGGGCAGGGTGGTGTAGCCGGCGTCGCGGTCGGCGCGCTGCATCAGGCGGGTCATGAAATTTTCCTTGCTAGGCAGTGCCGCACCGGCGCACAGATCGAGCAATTGCTCCGGCTGGCCGAGGTCCTCGCAGAGCTGCTCCAGCTGCTGGCCGACACGCTGCCACAGACGTTGCTCCAGTGCGGCTTGGCCGTCGGCGAGGTGGAAGATCGCTTCGCCCAGGTTGTTCACCAGGGCGCAGTAGGCGAATCGCTTCCAGGCCTTGTCGGCGCTGTAGTAGAGGGATGCGCGGGTGCGCTCGTCGAGGTGCGCCAGGCGTGCCTGCGGCCAATACTCGGGGACCAGCTTGGTACCCTCCAGGTCACGGACCCAGACGCGGCTGGGCAGGCCGTCGTCGTCGAAGCCGAGGACGGTGTTCTGCAGGTGCGGCTCCAGTACCACGCCATGGCGGAACAGGCAGTGCAATACGCCGCCAAGCAGCAGGTCGGCATAGCGCTCCAGCCAAAGCAGGGTGGCCTTGGCCTGGGACAAGCCACGGCGTTCAGCACACTGACGGACGCGCTGCCGGCACACGCTGTGGCCGTGCAGGTCCCAGGTGAACAGGGCCATGGCCACCTGCGGCTGGAACGCGGTGCGGCTCGCCAGCTCCAGGTTACTGCGGTAGAGGATGCCGAAGCATTCGGTGACGTCGCGGGCCTGTTCGGGATCGCCCAGGGCGCTGAGGTCGAGTGTACTGGCGGCGGGCTCAGGCATCAGCTCGAAGCCCGGCCGGGCCTCGGCCAGTTCGTCCATGACCGGCGTCAGCAATCGGGTCAGGGCAACGGCGCTGTCCAGCTCATACCAGGCGTTCTTGCGCACGCAATTGGTCAGCCGCACGTGCACGGAGAACTTGAGGAAATACTCCAGATCCGGGTGGTACAGGGTACGCACCGATGAGGTGGGGTAAAGCGGCAGGCCCTGGGCGCCGAGGTACTCCATCAGCCCCTGCGACTGTGCCCGCTGCACCAACGGATTGGCGAGAATGCGCTGTACTTCCCAGGGGTGGCACGGGTAGAGGTCGTCACGGCCGCTGAGCTGTCGCAGGGTGTCGCGCGGGTCATTGCCCTGGTGGCGTACGAGGATCGGGTCGACACGGAACCAATGCAAGGCGAAGCAGGCGCCCACCTCGGGTGAGCACGCCAGCAGCGCGTCGAGGGCGACGCCCTCACGGCTCTTGGGCGTTGGGTGCAGGGCGTGGCCCCATATCTGGTGCTGCTCCGAACGCAACAGGCTGTCTTCCGGTTGCTGGTTGGCGGGTACGGCGTGGCGCAGGAAAGTGCGGGTGATGTGCAGGCTGTTGCCGATCTGTTGTACCAGTTCACCATGGCGTTCGGCGCTGGTCAGCGGGGCGATCAGCAGGCGCGCCAGCTCCAGGGCGCCAAGGGGACGCCAGCCGTTGCCGTTGCCTTTGTAGTAGGGCGCGCTGACAAAGCGGCAGCGGCCGAGCACGCTTGTGCGATCGGCCAGCAGGGCCAGGCGTCCCGCCGGCAAGCGAATGCACACGCGCTGACCAGCGAGCTGACGAAGGCTCATCGGCAGGTCGTGATCCCGGGAGTCGAGGCTGGCCTCGCCACGGGGCAAGGCGTACTCGCGCAGATAGCAATTTATCAGGCATTCGATGGCGTGGTGCTGGGCGTCGCCGTCGAGTGTGCGTTCGTGGAGGGTGGCCAGGTTGTTCGCAAGGTTCATGCAGTTATCTCCCGCGTGGCGGTGAGCAAGGGACGCGCCAGTACCAGCGCCGCGACGGCGGCCAGGCAGGCGACCAGGAAGGGGGACGCGATACCGCAGCTCTGGCTGACCAGACCTGCGGTGACGCCGGCTGCGGCGCCGGCCCATTTGCCGCTGGAGTCGTACCAGCCGAACAGGCGCCCGGCACTGCCTTGGCGGCTGCGTTGGCTGAGGCAGCGATGCAGACCGATGAAACCAAGCAGCATGCCGGCGCCGCTAAGCAGGCGCAGCGCGAACAGCGACTCCGGCTGACTGGTCCAGAACTGCAGGGCGTTGGCTAGGGCTAATAGGCCGAGTCCCGGCAGGAGCAGGTTGGCGGCCTGGCGCTGGGCCCACGGCAGGGCCAGCAGGTAGACCAGATGCGGCAGGCTGTAGAGCAGACCGATAAGGGCGTCGTTGCCCAGCCCCAGGGCTTCGCCGTAGGGGACGAAGTAGGGGAAAGTCACCACCATGGCGAAACTGAATAGGAACTGCACCGCCAGCAGGCGTTGCAGGTCGTCCGGCAGTTGGCCAGGTTGCTCGCCCTTGGCCTTGGTGCCGGCCTGGCGCCGGGGCGAATCGGCCGGCAGCGGCAGGATCAGCACGAAGGCCAGCAGCGGCAGCCAGGCCAGCGACCGGTAGAGCTCCAGACCCATGCCGCTGGCCGTGAGCAGGCCGAGCAGGATTGGCCCGCTGATCATCGCCAGCCGTGCCGAATACTGGGTCCAGTTCAATGCCCGGGAGAGGCTGCCGTCCTTGAGCTGGGTGGCCAGGTAGGCATTGGATGCCGCCATGGCGCCGCCGAAGGTGCCCTGGATCACCAGTGCCAGCACAAACACCGTGAGGTTGGGGCTGAAGCCGGCCAGCAGGAATCCAGCGCAAAGTCCCGCATGGGCGCGCAACAGCGACAGGCGGCAGCCATGACGATCGGCCAGCTGGCCCCAGAGCGGCGCAGCCAGGGCGGTGCATAGGGTCGGCAGGATGAACAGCACGCCAATGCTCCAGGCCGGCGTATCCGGCGCCAGATCGGCGAGGATGCGCGGCAGGTACAGCGGAATGCCCAGGGCAGTGAAGGCGGAGAGGTAGTGGCCAAGCAGCACGCTGGCAATCAGTCGGCGCGGCATGGTTGCACCTCCAGCAGAAAATTTGCCGCGCTGTAGCCATAGAACTTGTTGATGTCCTGGGCCCCGGACTGCGCCTTGCTGAACAGGCTACCGGCGCTCAGCAGGTACTTCACCGGCAGGGTCGGACTGCCCAGCAGGAAGCGTCGGGCCTCCCCGCAGTCCAGGCCTTCGCCCTCCAGCTGCTCGATGCAGGCGAGCAGGCGTTGGCGCAGGGTCGCGTAGAGCGTTTCCCGCGCTGCCAAGCCGGCGTCGGCGATCGCCTCCAGCGGGGCGACCATGTTCAGCTGCAGGGTGATGGTGCAGAACATTTCCGCCAGCGGCTGACTGTCGGCCACGCGGATGCGCTCGTCACGTAGCGCGACAGGTAGGCTCGCGAGGTCAGGGCAGGCCTGGGCGAAGCGTTCGGGCCAGAGGCGTGCGGCGTCGTTATCCTTCATCAGCAAGCGCATGGGCTGGCCGCTCTGCAGGATGAGCACGGCGTTCTGCTGGTTGGCTTCCAGGGCAATGCCGTATCGCAGCCACAGGCGCAGATGCACTTGCAGCAGCAGGTCCAGGTAATCGCTCAGCCAGGCCTGCAGGTCGCCGGCATGGAAGCGCTCGACCAGCGCTTCGAGGAACAGCCGGCCATCCGGTAGCGGGCTGGCCAGGGCGGCGACCGGTACCAGGGTAGCCTCGGCTAGTTCGGCCGGGTAGCGCCGGACGATGTAGGCCAGGTGCTTGTGTTCCCCAGCGTGCCCGCCATGCAGCTCATCGACGTGCAGGTAGCGCTGGCCTAGGGCCGGGTCGCGTACGGCGAGAGCTTGCAGGGTGGTCTGGAACCAGTGGCCGTCGTACAAAGTGCTCGGTTTGATCAGCCGCAGGTTGCGGGCGCCGAGGGTGCTGACCAGCAGTGGCAGCTTAATGTGGCAGTGCGGGTGTTCCACGCAAACCATGGTGCGTACGGAGAGCGTCGGTTCCACCAGCAGGGCGCTGCGCGGGGCCTTGAGGCTGCCTGCGGGCAGGCCGTATTGCTCCAGCATCGGCCAGGTCAGCGGATGAACCGGCAGCAGGACATGACTGGTGGCCAGGTCCACGTCCAGGCCGAGTTCGCCGAAGCTCGGCCAATGGGCCGGCGCTGGGCTGCTGAGTCTGAGATCGCTTTTCGGGACGGCCAGCCAATTGAGGGTGAAGCGCGGGGCGAATTCCGGCGCGTAGCCCTGCAGGGCTGCCTGGTCGAAGCCACTCTTAGCGCGGGCGGTGGGATAGAAGGGGTGGTCTAGGTAGCTGGCGATGCGGTCGATGCCGAGCAACCGCTGGCCCCAGGATTGTTCATCGAGCATGGTGGCCAGGCTACTTGCCTGCGCCTGGTAGGCCTCGCGACAGAGGCCGCGATGCAGGGCGGCGCAGTCGGCTTCGTCACGGTAGGCGGCGAAGAGCGCCAGGCTCTCGGCGTCCAGGCCATGCCCGAGGTGTTCGAGCCAGCGATCATAGCCCTGTTCGACACGCGCCCCATCCGGCTGTTTCCAGAGCCAGCTATCGCGCTCCACACACCAGGCTTGCAGAGGGCCGCCGCGGCGCAATGGCAGCCAGAGCTCGCCGCTGCCCAGATGGCTGACGCAGAGCCAGTCCTGCACCGAGGCTCCCGGCCATTGGTTGGCCAGCTCCGCTGGAAGGTCGCGCACCTGACCCTGACTGAGCAAGCCACGGATGTCTTCGCGCAGGCAGCAGTCGATGATGCGCAGGGCGATCGACGCCTTGTCGGCGCTGCTAGCGACGAGGCTCATGCCAGCACCCAGCGCAGGTCGGCCAAGGCGGCGGCCAGGCGTGCGTCCAGGCTGGCGGCGTTGGGAGCGATCAGCCGCAGTACGCCGAGGTAATCCTTGTTGGAGTTGCTGAGGCGGATCTCGTCGCCAGGCTGATGCAGGGCACGGTAGTCGCTCCAGTGGCCGTCATGCTCGTGCTGGAAGCTGCCGGGGGCTTCGACCAGGCGGCCGGCCCGTTCGGCAACCAGATAATGCACCAGGGCGTCGGCAGCGCTGTCTTCGGCATCCGCCAGCGGCTCACCCAGGTGCAGGGCGAGGATGCGATCGAACCAGCCTTGCGGCAGCAGGCGGTCCAGGAGGAACTCACGGCCGTCTCCGATGCTGCGGTAGTTGATCTCTACCAGCACAGGACCCTGCGCAGTGAGGATGAATTCGCTGTGGCAGACGCCGAAGTTGATGCCGAACGCAGCCACTTGGGCCAGGGCCGCAGTACGGTGTTCGCGGCAGCGCGGGCCGTTCCAGCGTGCGGCCAGCTCGACGAAATATGGAGGCCTGGAGAGGGTCACGTCGAAGCCGCCGATGGCGCGCAGGCGCTGGCCGTCGCCGAGGGTTTCGAGGGTGAACAGCGGGCCTTCCAGGTAGGCCTCCAGCAGCAGCGCACGGCCGGGATTGTGTTGCCAGAACTGCCCGCAGTAGGCGCTCAGGTCGTCGGCGCTGTGGCACAGGCGCACATCGAGGCTGGCGACGCCCTCGCGGGGCTTGGCGACCAGGGGGAAGGGTGCATCGGCGGGCACCGCCCCGTCTGCGGTGAGGACGTGGAACCATGGACTGGGAAGGCCGAGCTGCTGCATGCGCTCGCGCATCGCGGCCTTGTTCTTGGCGGCGTAGCACAGGTGCCAGTCCTTGCCGGGGCAGCCGAAGGTTTCTGCCACCAGGGCGGTGGCCGTCTGCAGGTGATCGCTGTTGGAGAATACGGCCAGGGGGCGCAGGCCATGGGCATTGATCAACTCGATCACGGCAAGCGGGTTGAACACGTCGCACTCGAGGATTTCCAGGCCTTTGGCGGCATGACCGGCCGACGCCAGTTCCCGCCTATGGGCCTGGGCGTGGTCGCTGATCAGCACCACCGGTATCCCGCGTTTGCGCGCGGCGGGAAGGAAACCCTCGGTGATGGCGGGGTGAACGATGTGAGTCAGAATCACGAGCGGGCGTTGCATGGAAAGCCTCCTGCGGGCAGCAATCGTCCCTCCGAATGAGCGGACGACGGTTTGGGGGTAGCCGGCCGGCGAGCAGCGAGGGGCTGGCGACGGCAGACAACGGGTGCGTGCGGGGGTGGGTTAGAAGCGGTTGCTAACGCCTAGGCCCAAGAAGCGACCGGACGTGGCGGGCGAGTCGAGACCGCGGAATAAGTGCGATCTTCAGGAACAGGGGATTAGGGGATGAGGTGCGCAATTGATATTCCTTTATCATCCAAATAGCTTCAGGGCTTAGGGGAAGGTTGAAGACTGGCTAGGCGTGTCTTGAGCGCGCTATGCAGCAGGCCGCGGTCTTCGCCGGCCAGATAGCTTCGAATACCCAGTGCTTGCCAATGCTGGTGTTGTTCGGGGGTACGTGGATTGGCGCAAAATGGGACGCCGGCGGCGGTGCAGGCTTGCGCCATATCCTGAAGGGTCTGCCAGACGCGCGGATGGAGTGGGTCCGGGCCTAGTTGGAGGTCAAGGGCCAGATCAAGCGCACCTTCGAGAACCATGCCAATCCCGGGCAACTGAAGGATTTCAGGCAGGGCTTGAACGCCGGCTGCGCTTTCGATCATCGGTACGATGGGGCGTGCGTGATTGGCTCTCTCGATATAGGACGCCAGGGGCAGGCGACCGAAGCCGGTCACTCTGCCGCCAGTGATACCGCGCGTGCCCCGGGGCGGGAAGAATGCTGCCGAGAGAGCGCGGGAGACTTCTTCGGCGCTTTCGACGCGGGGTAGCACAATGGCTTCTACGCCAGCGTCGAGCGCACGACCAATCAGCTTGGCGTCGACTTCTGGCACACGCAGCCATGGCGAGATGCCGGCCGACTCGCAGGCGCGCAGGCAATGCATCAGCTCATCCCCAGAGCGCAAAAGGTGCTCCATGTCGAGGATCACGAAGTGATAGCCCGCATGGGCGATCATCTCGCAGAGCAAGGGAGATGGCACGGAATTGAGCAGGCCGAAGACGAAACCTCCTTGATCTATTCGTTCAAGGACGGGTGACTGACGAATCATGGCAATCCAGTATCAATAATCGTTTACAAATGATAATCATTGTAAATGGAATGTAAAGACATATTGCGGATGCGTCTCGATTGCGTTGGATGGGCGATTCAAGTGCGTCTGTCGAGGCGTTCGCCACGCTTGCCTGTTCAGCTGAATTCAGGGGACCAAACGTGTAATCGCCTGGCTGACGAGTTGCCGATCGAGATCGATGACTCGCGTTCCTTGCCGCTCATGAATGTCTATCGACGCCACTAGCATCGGCGTTTCGTGAGGCCCCCAATCAGAAATGATCGGACCAGTAGCCCCGAATTGGCCGGCAGTTCGCTTGACACACAAAGCGAGTGCCTTCGAAGCTATACGCAAGATGCGTACAGTAATATGAAAGCACTCTTCGTTGAGAAGACCACCTTCGAACGGATTCGAAAGGACTACCTGGACGACGACGAATACCGCGCGTTCCAGCAGTTGCTCTTGGAAAACCCCGAAGAGGGGCGGTGATTGCCCACACTGGCGGGCTACGGAAAATCCGCTTCGCCGACCCGAAGCGGAACAAGGGCAGGCGTGGCGGGATCCGGGTCATCTACTACTACTGGCACATCGGAACGCAGTTCTGGCTCTTCACCGTCTACGACAAGGACGAACTGGACGACCTGAGCAACGACCAGCGCAAGGCATTGAGGCACTGGATAGAGAAGTCAAAGCGAGATCGATCCCATGACCAAGCGCGACATTTTTGCCGAACTCATGCAAGGCTTCGACGACCTAGTTGCGGAACGCGAAGGCAAGCTGACCCTGCGTACCCACAAGGTCGAGGTCAAGCCTCTTGAGCCAGCCACTGGCCAGGAAATCCAAGCGATCCGCAAGAAGCTGAAAATGTCCCAGGCGGTGTTCGCGAATGCCCTTCACGCCAAACCGGCCACTCTGAAGAACTGGGAGCAGGGCCGATCCACCCCGAACGACCAGGCCACCGTCCTGATCCGCCTCCTGGGTAAGCATCCTGAGCTGATCCAGGAGCTCGCCTGATCCACCGACGAGGGCGTTTAGCAACCCTTACGTCCTACACGCTAGGATGATGAGCTGGCCGACTGCTTCCAATAAACCAGGTCCACGGATCGGCATAGGGGCGAAGCTCGCCCCTATGCCCGGGTTGCTCATGTAGGTACTTGTGGCATCAGCGATGTTTAATCGCTGAGCCTTCCTCACTGGAGCAACTGACTGCTCCTCGTCCTGCCAGGCAGCGCACAGTTTCCAGCCCAGCGCGCATAAGCCCCCGGTTGAGCACTCGGCCGACATGTCGGCCGGGGGCGATTTATCCGGGGTCTTTGCGCCCCGCAGAGGGCGGTCGACGGCCGAGCCGCTGCCGCGCAGAAGCTCCCGGCGCGCTCAGCCCTTGGGCAGTGGAACCTGATTGCTCACAAGTTGTCTGTTCGACGCCTAAGTGATTGATTCGAAATTTTATTTGGGCTTAAATCAGCGCCCTGCACCAATGCCCCTCCTGCCCGGATGGCGAAATCGGTATACGCAGAGCACTTAAAATGCTTCGCCCTTTGGGCTTGCGGGTTCGAGTCCCGCTCCGGGCACCAATAAAATCAGTCTCTTACCATCCTCTGCTCAAGTAACTTCTGCGCGCTCTCGCGGTTCCTGCGTGCAGGTGCAGGATGCTGAGTCCGTTCAGTTACAGCCCATTCCGGCTCCGAAAGAAATTGATCTAAAAACTCGCTTTCGGAAGTAGAGGGCTTTGCTAAATTCAATATCAGTAGGTGGATACGCAGACTGATGCGCAAGCGGATAGCAAGGAAACGTGGGGCGCGTTCCGAAGGGTACACGGTTAGAAAGATCTCCCAGATGAGATCCAGCCCTTACGCCGTGTGAAGCAGAAGAGTTACTGGCTTCTGTGAGATGCCTGATAAACCTTGCAAGCCGGAAACCAGCGCCGGCCACCTACTACGAATCCCAGGCCCGCCACGTGCGGGCCTGTTCGTGTCTGGCGATATCTCCTTCGCAACTCCTGGTTTATGATCGCCCGGCCTGCCGCGGATGAGGGGTCATCTGCTGCATCGCAGAACCTTTGAACCCACGAGCGGACTAAGGCTGAAGCTGCGCAACGCCTTCATGGCGAAGTGGTGGCGCAATTTCGGCTAGCGTTAGGGGGACCTGAATGGATCAGGCGCAGGAGAGGAATCGAATGGAATCGAAAGAGCAGCACCTGGTGCGTTTGCTCAGCCTGACGACCCGCAGCCTCACTCATCTCACGGCGGCAATGAGCGAAATGTCGTTCGAGATGATGCGTAGTGAGGACCCAGCGGTTAAAAGCGCAGGACGGCGCATGATCGACCACCTGGCTGCCATCGGGGCCGGGCTGGATCAGCATTGGGAAGCACTCGCCAGCTACAGTGGCGTGCCTGTCGCCCACGAGGGTAACGAGACCCTGGTGGAGCTTGAGCTGAACGAACTCCCACAGGAATCCTGAACAGACGGTCCGAAACACTCTGTTTCTCTGATCTGTCACGCCCTCGTCACGGCCTTGCCATCAGCCTTGGATGGAATCCGCCTATCACAGGTGGAGGACTATCCATGCGGCTATGCGTGATTGGGGCGGGATATGTGGGTTTGGTGACGGCAACCTGCTTTGCCGAAATGGGCAACCAGGTCAGTTGTGTGGAGCGAGACCCGTTCCGTCTGGCGCGCCTATCCCGGGGTCAGGTGCCGATTTACGAACCTGGCCTGGAACCCATGCTCCAGGCACATCTCGCCAGCGGCCAGTTGAGCTTCGCCGCGCGGCTGGAAGAGGGCGTCCTGCAGGCCGATATCATCTTCATCGCTGTGGGTACTCCAAGCGGTGAGGACGGCTCCGCCGACTTGTCCCATGTGCTGGCCGTGGCCGACGAACTCGGCGCGGTGCTCAGGCGTCCGTGCATTGTGGTCGACAAATCCACCGTACCCGTGGGAACGGCGGAGCGGGTTTCCCAGCGTATCCATGCGGGTCTGGCATCGCGCGGCCTCGGCTTTCGGGTGCAGGTGGCGAGCAACCCGGAGTTCCTCAAGGAAGGCTCGGCCATTGACGATTTCATGCGTCCGGACCGGGTCATCATCGGCTGCGATGATCCAGGCTCCAGCGAGCAGTTGCGCCGGCTCTACGCGCCGTTCCTGCGCAATCACGAGCGAGTCATCACCATGGGTGTGCGTGCGGCGGAGTTCACCAAGTACGCTGCCAATGCCTTCCTCGCGACAAAGATCTCTTTCATGAACGAAATGGCGGGCATCTGCACGCGACTTGGCGTGGACATCGAAGACGTGCGACGAGGCATTGGCAGCGACAAGCGCATCGGTACCCACTTCATTTATGCGGGTTGCGGCTACGGCGGCTCCTGCTTCCCCAAGGATGTGCGCGCGCTGATCCGTACCGCGGAACAGGAAGGCATGGAGCCCGGCATCCTGCGCGCCGTGGAAGCGCGCAACGCCCTGCAGAAGACCTTGCTGTTCCAGACGGTGCGCGAGCACTTCAACGGATTCCTGCAGGGGAGGGTGGTCGCACTCTGGGGGCTGGCCTTCAAACCGGGTACCGACGACCTGCGCGAAGCGCCCAGCCTCGTGTTGTTGGAGGCCCTGCTACAGGCCGGTGCGCGGGTGCAGGCGCATGACCCAGTGGCCAATGCCGGCGTCGCAGCGCGCTATCCGAAAGCGCTGGAAACTGGGCAATTGCGATTGCTGGATTCTCCCTACAGCGCGGTGGAAGGCGCCGATGCGCTGGTGCTGGTCACTGAATGGAAGCAGTTCCGCCAACCGAACTTCGAGCGGGTTCGTGGTCTTATGCGCATGCCCGTGATCTTTGATGGACGAAACCTCTACGAGCCGGCGCAGCTGGTCGAAGCAGGGTTTCTCTATCGCGGCATAGGACGGCCCGCAAGCGGGCATTGTAAGGCGAGTGCCGCGTGATTAGACTGCGCGGCAATTCGCCATAACACCCACCGCAAAGGATCGAAATGATCAAGAAATGCCTGTTCCCCGCCGCCGGTTACGGTACCCGCTTCCTGCCGGCCACCAAGGCGATGCCCAAGGAAATGCTGCCAGTGGTGAACAAGCCACTGATCCAGTACGGCGTTGAAGAGGCCTTGGACGCTGGCCTGAGCGAAATCTCCATCGTGACTGGCCGTGGCAAGCGCGCCCTCGAGGACCATTTCGACATCAGCTACGAGCTGGAGCACCAGATCAAGGGCACCGACAAGGAGAAATACCTGGTCGGCATCCGTCGCCTGATCGACGAGTGCAGCTTCGCCTACACCCGTCAGGTGGAAATGAAAGGCCTGGGTCACGCCATCCTCAGCGGTCGTCCGCTGATCGGCGACGAGCCCTTCGCCGTGGTCCTGGCCGACGACCTGTGCCTGAACCTCGAAGGCGACGGCGTCCTGACGCAGATGGTCAAGCTGTACAACCAGTTCCGCTGCTCCATCGTCGCCATCCAGGAAGTACCGCGCGAGGAAACCTCCAAGTACGGCGTGATCGCCGGCGAGATGATCCGTGACGACATCTTCCGTGTGAACAGCATGGTGGAGAAGCCCAAGCCAGAAGATGCCCCGTCCAACCTGGCGATCATCGGCCGCTACATCCTGACCCCGGACATCTTCGATCTCATCGAGCAGACCGAGCCGGGCAAGGGTGGTGAAATCCAGATCACCGACGCCCTGATGAAGCAGGCCCAGGACGGCTGCGTGCTGGCCTACAAATTCAAGGGCAAGCGTTTCGACTGCGGTGGTGCGGAAGGCTATATCGAAGCCACCAACTACTGCTTCGAGAACCTGTACAAGACCGGCAAGGCCTACTGATTGGGCTGAACCCGTGAAAAGGCCGCCTTCGGGCGGCCTTTTTCATTTTTGGCACAAGGTGTTCGCTTTTTCCTGTGGGGGCGAATTCATTCGCTGAGGGCAGCATCGCTGCCCCTTTCAAAGGGTGAGGGGCGAACCTGCGGTCCGCATAGCGATTGAAATCGCCCCCACAACAGAAGCGCCGAGCTCCCTAGGGAATCGGCATCGCCTCCGACCCCGGCCCCAACGGCTGGCCGTAGCTGAATTCCACATAGTTGCCCGCCGGGTCGCGCAGGCCGCAGTAATAGCCGACGGGATAGGGCTCGTCACGTGGGGGCCAGATCAGGCAGCCCGCCGCTTCGGCCTGGGCCGCGATGGCGTCCACCCTTTCGCGGCTGTCCACGGCGAAGCCAAGGTGGCTGTAGTCGTCAGCGGCAAGATGGCGGT
This sequence comes from Pseudomonas taiwanensis, assembly GCF_013393345.1. Taxonomy (GTDB): domain Bacteria; phylum Pseudomonadota; class Gammaproteobacteria; order Pseudomonadales; family Pseudomonadaceae; genus Metapseudomonas; species Metapseudomonas resinovorans_C. The sequence continues at coordinate 45,844 of NZ_QJRF01000034.1, read as the reverse complement.
CCTGGCCGCCGGGCATGATCACGAAGATGAACTGGTGTTCCTTGCCGGGCTCGGCCATCCAGACGATCTTCGAGCCCTTGCCCGCGCGCTCGTGTATCACGCGCATCCCGCAGAAGTCTGCATAGAAGCGGACGCAGGCCTCCAGCTCCGGTACATGCAGGGCCACATGGGTGAGGGTGGGGTGCATGGCAACCTCCTTCTCGATGCTTCAAGAATAGGCCCGGCAACTGGTCAGAGACAGATCTTCCGGTATGCTGGCGGCTTGTTTCTGGAGATTTGCCATGGCTTACGACTTCGACCTCTTCGTCATAGGTGCCGGTTCCGGCGGCGTGCGTGCCGCGCGCTTCGCGGCAGGCTTCGGGGCCCGTGTGGCCATAGCCGAGAGCCGCTATCTGGGCGGCACTTGCGTCAACGTCGGCTGCGTGCCGAAGAAACTGCTGGTCTACGGTGCCCATTTCGCCGAGGACTTCGAGCAGGCCAAGGGATTCGGCTGGAGCCTCGATGAGGCCGACTTCGACTGGCAAACCCTGATCACCAACAAGAACCGCGAGATCCATCGCCTCAACGGCATCTACCGCAACCTGCTGGTCAACAGCGGCGTCACCTTGCTGGAAGGCCACGCCCGACTGGTGGACCCGCACACCGTGGAAGTGGACGGCCAGCGATGCACCGCGAAGAACATCCTTGTCGCCACCGGCGGCTGGCCGCAGATTCCCGACATTCCCGGACGTGAGCTGGCCATCAGCTCGAACGAAGCCTTCTTCCTCGAGAAACTGCCCAAGCGCGTGCTGGTGGTGGGCGGCGGCTATATCGCCGTCGAGTTCGCGTCGATCTTCCACGGCATGGGAGCGCAGACTTCCTTGCTCTATCGCCGCGAGCTTTTCCTCCGCGGCTTCGACGACTCCGTGCGCAACCACCTGCGCGAAGAGCTGGGCAGGAAGGGGATGAACCTGCAGTTCAATTCCGACATTGCCCGAATCGAGCGACAGTCCGACGGCAGCCTCCTGGCGACCCTCAAGGACGGCCGCCACCTGGAAGCCGACTGCGTCTTCTATGCCACCGGCCGCCGCCCGATGCTCGACAACCTGGGCCTGGAGAACACCGGAGTGGAACTGGACGCGCGCGGCTTCATCAAGGTGGATGAGCAGTTCCAGACCACAGAGCCCTCCATCCTGGCCCTGGGCGATGTGATCGGCCGCGTGCAACTCACGCCGGTCGCCCTGGCCGAAGGCATGGCCGTGGCCCGTCGCCTGTTCAAGCCGGAGGAATACCGGCCGGTGGACTACGACCACATTCCAACCGCCGTCTTCAGCCTGCCGAATATCGGCACCGTTGGCCTGACGGAGCAGCAAGCGCGTACCAAGGGCCACAAGGTCAAGGTCTTCGAGAGCCGCTTCCGGCCCATGAAGCTGACCCTGACGGAAAACCAGGAGCGCACGCTGATGAAGCTGGTGGTGGATGCCGAGACCGATCGAGTCCTCGGTTGCCACATGGTTGGCCCGGAGGCGGGTGAAATCGTCCAGGGCCTGGCCGTGGCGATCAAGGCTGGCGCCACCAAACGCATCTTCGACGAAACCATCGGTGTGCACCCGACCGCCGCTGAAGAGTTCGTGACCATGCGTACCCCGGTCGGCGCCTGACGCTGAATGGAGCAACTCTTCTACCTGTCCGACCTGTTCGGCGTAGCGGTCTTCGCCATTACCGGCGCCCTGATGGCGGGGCGCAAATCCATGGACCTGTTCGGTGTATTGGTGATTGCAATCATCACTGCCCTGGGTGGCGGCACCTTGCGTGACGTCATCCTCGGCAACCACCCGGTGAGCTGGATTCGCGACGACACTTACATCCTGGTGGCGTCCCTGGCAGCGCTCGGCACTGTGATCTGGGTGCGCCTGACACAGCCGATCAATGAAACCGGTCTGCTGGTCGCGGACGCCTTCGGTCTGGCGGTGTTCACCGTGTATGGCACCGAGGTTGCCCTGCAGCACAACCTGCAGCCCGGCACGGCAGTGATCATGGGCGTGATCACCGGTGTGGGCGGTGGCGTATTGCGCGACATCATCTGCAACGAGGTGCCGTTGATCTTCCAGAAGGAAATCTACGCAATCGCCTGCATCGCCGGTTCCCTCGTCTTCCTTGGTCTGCGCGAGGTGGCGTTGCCGGGTTGGCTGGTCACCGCGGCGGCCATGCTGGTGGTGCTGCTGATTCGCCTGGCGGCCATCCACTGGAAGCTTTCGTTGCCGCGATTCCATCTGCTCGATCGCGACTGATCTCGTCGCCCTGGATCGCCTTGCTTTGTGGGGGCGAATTCATTCGCTTAGGGCAGCGCAGCTGCCCTCTGACGAGTGGATAGGCGCACCTGCGGTCCGCATAGCGATTGAAATCGCCCCCACAATCGACGCTCCGCGCGGGTCTTTGCAGGGATCGCTGGCGAAATCCGGCAAACCCGCGACACTGGATGCAGTTGTTTCTCACCACTTCAGGTTGGAGGAATGCTGCATGTCCAGAATCGCGCTCCTGTTTGCGCTGCTCCTCGGTGCCGGCCTCGCCCAGGCCGAAATCAAAGCCACAGAAATTCCCTACAAGGGCCCGGACGGCACATCCCTGATCGGCTACTACGCCTATGACGATGCCGTCGTCGGCAAACGGCCAGGGGTGATCGTGGTTCACGAATGGTGGGGCCAGAACGACTACTCCAAACGTCGCGCTCGCGATCTCGCCGCGCTCGGTTACAGCGCGCTCGCCATCGATATGTATGGCGAGGGCAAGAACACCGAACACCCGGCCGATGCCCAGGCCTTCATGCAGGCTGCCCTGGCCAGCGCTCCGGCGGCCAAGGCGCGTTTCCTCGCCGGGCTCGACCTGCTGAAGGCGCAACCGCAGACCGACCCCGACAAGTTGGCCGCCATCGGCTACTGCTTCGGCGGCAAAGTGGTCCTGGACATGGCTCGCGAAGGCCTGCCGCTGGCCGCCGTCGTCAGTTTCCACGGCGTCCTGGCCGCCACCTCCGCCGCCAAGCCGGGCGCGGTCAAGGCCAAGGTGCTGGTGGAGCATGGCGAGAAGGACACTCTGGTGCCCATGGCCTCGGTCACCACGTTCAAAGAAGAGTTCGACAACGCCAAGGCCGACTACCGTGTGGTGATCCAGCCGAAGGCCAAGCACAGCTTCACCAATCCAGATGCCGACCGCCTGAGCCATGCCGGGCACGGCAGCGAGAAAGGACCGGACTTGGGCTACAACGAGGTGGCGGACGAGAACTCCTGGGCCGACATGCAGGCGCTGTTCAAGGAAACCCTCGGCCAGTAGTGCGTTGGCTAGGCTTGAAAGGAAGGCAACCAAGGGAGCTGTTCCATGAGCAAGCTGCTGCAGACCCGCTCACCCATCGACGGTTCGATCTACGTCGAGCGGCCCTGGGCCTCATCGACGCAGATCGCGGCGGCGCTGGAGCGTGCCGAACTCGCACGGGCAGCCTGGAAAGGAACCCCCGTGGCCGAACGGGTCGCGATCACCCGCCGCGCCATCGCTGCATTCGCTGCGCGTGAGGCGCAACTGGCCGAAGAGCTCTGCTGGATGATGGGACGGCCGATTCGCTATGCACCTGGGGAAATTCGTGGCTTCGTGGAGCGGGCCACCTACATGGCGGATATCGCCGAAGCGGCCCTGGCTGATATCCGTCTACCGGACAAACCTGGCTTCACCCGGTTGATCCGCCGCGAACCACTGGGGTTGGCGCTGGTCATCGCGCCCTGGAACTACCCCTACCTGACGGCCGTGAACGCGGTGGTGCCGGCCTTGCTTGCGGGCAACTGCGTATTGCTCAAGCACTCGGCGCAGACACCGCTCTGCGCAGAGCGGATGGCAGAGGCATTCGTCGAAGCCGGCCTGCCGCTGGGCGTGCTGCAGTACCTGCACCTGACCCACAGTGACACGGAACAGCTGATCCAGGCCGAGCCGGTTCGTCATGTGGCCTTCACCGGCTCGGTAGAAGGCGGTGCCATGGTCGAGCGCGCGGCGGCCGGGCGCTTCATCAGCTCCGGCCTGGAACTCGGCGGCAAGGACCCAGCCTACGTGCGCGCGGATGCCGACCTCGGCCATGCCGTGGAAACCGCCATCGATGGCGCCTTCTTCAATTCCGGCCAGTCCTGTTGTGGCATCGAGCGCATCTACGTGCATGCCGATCTCTACGACGCTTTCGTCGAGAAGGCCGTGGCGCTGGTGGGGGAATACCGTCTGGGCCGTTCCGACGATCCGGAAACCACCCTCGGACCACTGGTGCGCAGCGAAGCGGCGGAGTTCGTCCGGGCGCAGATACGCGAAGCCGTGGGGCAGGGCGCGAAAGTCCATCTCGATCCGAACACCTTCGCCCTGGACCAGCCCGGCAGCGCCTACCTCGCACCCCAGGTACTCACCGATGTCCACCACGGCATGCGGGTGATGAACGAGGAATCATTCGGCCCGGTGGTGGGCATCCAGAAGGTGCGCGACGACGACGAGGCCGTAGCATTGATGAACGACAGCCCTTATGGCCTGACTGCCGCGATCTTCAGCAGGGACGAAACCACTGCCCTGGCGCTGGGGGACCGGGTCGAGGCAGGCACCGTGTTCCTCAACCGCTGCGATTACCTGGACCCGGCCCTGGCCTGGACCGGCGTCAAGCAGTCCGGGCGCGGCTGCACCCTATCAACGGTGGGCTACGAACACCTGACCCGGCCGAAGTCATTCCATTTCAAGAACACTTTGTGAGGCGCGACATGGACCCGAGCCACTTCCGCATGAACTGGAACTACCCGACATCGGTGCGCGTCGGTATCGGTCGTATCAAGGAGCTCGATTCCGCTTGCCGGGAACTGGGCATGCAGGCGCCGCTGCTGGTCACCGACCCGGGGCTCGCGGCGTTGCCGATGATCGATTCGGCATTGCGCCAATGCCGCGATGCGGGACTCACTGCGGGGCTGTTCCACCAGATCAAGGGCAACCCGACTGGACCAAACGTGATGGATGGCGTGGCCGCATTCAAGGCGGGTCGTCATGACGGGGTGATCGCTTTCGGTGGCGGCTCGGCCCTGGATGCCGGCAAGGCCATCGCCTTGATGGTGGGGCAGGATCGTCCGCTCTGGGACTTCGAGGACATCGGCGACAACGCCTCACGCGTCAACGTGGCTGGCATGGCTCCGGTGGTTGCCGTACCCACCACGGCCGGCACCGGATCCGAAGTCGGTCGCGCCGCGGTCATCACCGACGACCAGGCGCATATCAAGCGCATCATCTTCCACGCCCGCATGCTGCCCGCGATCGTCATCCTCGACCCGGAACTCACCGTCGGCCTGCCGCCGAAAATCACCGCAGCCACGGGTATGGACGCGCTGTCCCACAGCCTGGAGGCCTATTGCTCACCGCTCTATCACCCCATGGCTGCCGGCATCGCCCTGGAGGGCATGCGCCTGGTCAAGGACTATCTCCCCCGGGCAACCGCAAAGGGCAGCGATGTCGAAGCCCGGCTGCAGATGCTCGTGGCGTCCAGCATGGGCGCCACCGCCTTCCAGCGTGGCCTGGGTGCCATGCATGCGCTGGCTCATCCCCTGGGCGCGTTGTACGACGCTCACCACGGTTTGCTGAATGCCGTGCTGATGCCCTACGTGCTGCAGGCCAACCGCGCCCACATCGAAGGTCCCATGGCAAGGCTGGCGCGTTACCTAGGCCTGCCGAAGGCGGGTTTTGCCGGCGTGCTCGACTGGGTAGTGGATCTGCGCAGCGAACTGGATATCCCCCACAGCCTGGGCGACATCGGCATCGACGATGGGCGAGTGGAACAGGTCGGACGTATGGCCGAAGTCGATCCGTCGGCTGGCACCAACCCGGTGCAGTACGACGCCCAGGCGTACAGCCGCATCTTCGAGAAGGCACTGCACGGTCGGCTCTGAAGGAGGCCGGAACACCTCAGTAGTTGCCGGAGAGCACCTGGCGAAACGCCTCGAAGGCGGCCGTGGAGTAGCCCTGGCGCCATACCAGCAGGGTTTCGACCTGCATGAGGGGCAGTTGCTGGAGTGGCGAGGGTTCGCGCTGCAGCTCCAGCACCGAGCGTGGCAGGATGCCGACGCAGGAGCCAGCGGATACGCAGGCGAGGATGGCGTGGTAGGAACCCACCTGCTGGACTTTGGGCAATGGGCGACTTTCGCCGGACAACCAGTTCTCGGCGATCTGCCGATAGGTGCAGCCCTCGGCGAATCCTGCCAGTCCACGCACCTGGACATCGGACGGTTCCGTTACCGGTGGGTGGCCGGCTGGCAGTACCAGCAGCAACTCCTCCAGGAACACCGGCTGCGCCTCCAGTCCCATCGCGGCGACTTCCTCCTGGCCTTTGGGCCAGGCCACCAGGGCGCAATCGAGGCGGCGCGCCAGAACACCTTCCAGCAGAGCCTGGCTGGTGCCGGTGCTCACCTCCAGTTCCACGTCAGGGCACTGGCCATGGAAGCGCGCGAGGGGAACGGGAAGACGACTGGCAGCGGTACTTTCCATGCTGCCCAGGCGCAGGCGGCCGCCTGGTTGCAGGGGGTGCATGGCCTGGCGCGCTTCGTCAGCCAGGGCCAGCAGGCGTTCGCTGTAGTCGAGGAAGGCCTGGCCGCGATCGGTCAGGGTCATGCGCTTGCCCTCACGGAGGAAGAGGGGCGTGCCCAACTCTTCCTCCAGCTGGCGAATCCGCGTGGTGACGTTGGACTGCGCCCGCTGCAGGCGCTGGGCCGCACGGGTCACGCTGTGCTCCAGGGCCACGGCACGGAATATCTCCAGGCTGGATAGATCCATGACTAATAATCTCTAATGGAGAATGAGTGCTTAAAATTATTCTCTATTTGAGATAGATTGGCCAGGTTTTCACGTGTCCAGGAGTCGCTGCGTCATGTCCATCACCCAATTGCTCGGTATCGAATTCCCCATCATCCAGGCCCCCATGGTGGGTGTTTCCACCCCGGCCCTCGCGGCTGCCGTGTCCAACGCCGGCGCCCTGGGCTCCATCGGCATTGGTGCCAGCACCCCGGCTCAGGCTCGCGCCATGCTCGCGGAAACCCGTGCCCTGACCAGCCGCCCCTTCAACGTCAACCTGTTCTGCCATCGCCCAGCTGTGGCCGACGCCCAGCGCGAGGCTGCCTGGCTGGAACACCTGCGACCGCTGTTTGCCGAGTTCGGCGCCGAGCCGCCAGCCAGCATTCGCGAGATCTACAAGAGCTTCCTCGCCGATCCGGAAATGGTGCAGATGCTGCTGGATGAGCGTCCGGCCGTGGTCAGCTTCCATTTCGGCCTGCCTTCCCGCGACTGGATCGACGCGCTCAAGGCGGCCGGTATTCGCCTGCTGGCCAGCGCCACGAGCCTGGAAGAGGCGCGCCTGGTGGAGGCAGCAGGCGTCGATGCCATCGTGGCCCAGGGCATCGAAGCCGGTGGCCACCGTGGCGTTTTCGAGCCCGAAAAGGGCGATGCCGGCATCGGCACCCTGGCACTGGTGAGGCTGATCGCCCGCAACTGCCGCCTGCCGGTCATCGCCGCCGGCGGCATCATGGACGGGCAGGGCATCCGCGCCGCGTTGGCGCTGGGTGCCGAGGCTGCGCAACTGGGTACCGCCTTCGTGCCGTGCCCGGAATCCGCCGCAAATGCTGCCTATCGCGCGGCCCTGAAAGGCGAGCGCGCCCACCAGACTCGCATCACCGCCGCCATTTCCGGCCGCGCCGCCCGTGGCATGGTCAACCGCCTCTGGACTGATCTCGACACTGCCGATGCCCCGGCCCTGCCGGACTACCCGAATACCTACGACGCCGCCAAGGCCCTGCATGCCGCCGCCAGCGCCAGGGGCTGCAACGCCTTCGCCGTGCAATGGGCGGGGCAGGGCGCGCCGCTGGCGCGGGAGATGCCGGCGGCGGAGCTGGTGAAGGTGCTGGTGGAAGAAATGTCCGACTGAGCAGGATGTGCCCCGTAGGAGCTGGCTTGCCAGCGAATGGCCGCGCTTCGCCAGCAAGCTGGCTCCTACGGGAGTTCATCGATTTGTGTGGATCGAGGAAATGCACCGCTGAGGGGAATTCGCCCTGTAGGAGCTGGCTTGCCAGCGAATGGAGTCGCTTCGCCAGCAAGCTGGCTCCTACAGGAGGTCATCGATTTGTTTGGATCGAGGATATGCACCGCTGAGGGGAATTCGCCCTGTAGGAGCTGGCTTGCCAGCGAATGGAGTTGCTTCGCCAGCAAGCTGGCTCCTACAGGAAATCATCGAGTGATGTCGATTTGTCGGGGCGCCAATCGACCAGGGGAAGATCATCTATCGTCATTCCACCCACCAGGAGGTGCACCATGAGCAAGCGGATTCACACCATCGTCCCGTGTCTTTGGTTCGACGACCAGGCAGAGGCCGCGGTCAATTTCTACATCGGTATCTTCCCCAATTCGAAGGTCACCGCTATCAGCCGCTATGGCGAGGCGGGTCGGGACGTCCATGGCCGGGAGCCGGGATCGGTGCTCACCGTGGACTTCGAACTGGACGGCCAGCGCTTCACCGCCCTCAATGGCGGTCCGGTGTTCAAGTTCAATGAGGCGGTGTCCTTTCAGATCCACTGCGACGATCAAGAGGAACTGGACCACTACTGGGACAAACTCTCCGCCGGAGGCGACCCGAACGCCCAACAGTGCGGCTGGCTAAAGGACCGCTATGGGCTCTCCTGGCAGGTAGTCCCCATCGCGATGATCAAGATGCTCGAGGACTCCCAGTCGCCAGGCTCCCAGCGCGCCTTCGCAGCCATGATGCAGATGAAGAAACTGGATGTCGCGGCGCTGAAAAAAGCGTTCGACGGCTGAGGTCGCAACGGCCCGGAACGGATTCGGTAGCAAGATACACATCCGTTCGATAACCGCACGAATAGTCGATTATCGGATTGTCCAGGATGGGGGCGGGGAGTACTTTTTCCTCACCCGGCGCCCCCAAACGCCCTGGATAACAACACGAGATCGACCATGGCTGAAATCATTTCCCTCCGCGAAGCCGTCGAGCGTTTCATCAACGACGGCGACAAGGTAGCCCTTGAGGGCTTCACCCACCTGATTCCTACTGCCGCTTCCCACGAAATCATTCGCCAGGGCAAGAAAGACCTGCACGTGGTGCGCATGACCCCCGACCTGGTCTATGACCTGCTGATCGGCGCTGGCTGCACCCGCAAGTTGACCTTCTCCTGGGGCGGCAACCCCGGCGTGGGCTCGCTGCACCGCCTGCGTGATGCCGTCGAGAAGCAGTGGCCGAACGCCCTGGAAATCGACGAGCACAGCCATGCCGACCTGGCCAACTCCTATGTAGCTGGCGCATCCGGCCTGCCGTTCGCCGTGCTGCGCGCCTACGTCGGTTCCGACCTGCCGAAGGTCAACCCGAATATCAAGTTCATCCAGTGCCCGTTCACCGGTGAGCAACTGGCTGCTGTGCCTTCGGTCCGCCCGGACGTCACCGTGATCCACGCCCAGAAGGCTGACCGCAAGGGCAATGTGCTGCTCTGGGGCATCCTCGGCGTGCAGAAGGAAGCTGCCCTGGCGGCCAAGCGTTGCATCGTCACCGTCGAAGAAATCGTCGATGACCTGAACGCGCCGATGAACGCCTGCGTCCTGCCCACCTGGGCCCTGACCGCTGTTTGCCACGTTCCCGGTGGCGCCCATCCGTCCTACGCCCACGGCTACTATGAGCGCGATAACCGCTTCTACCAGGCCTGGGATCCGATCGCCCGCAACCGCGAAACCTTCACTGCCTGGATCGATGAGTACATCCGTGGCACCAAGGATTTCAGCGAGTTCCAAGCCAAGATTGCGGAGGCCAAGTGATGAGCGCCTATACCACTAACGAAATGATGACCGTGGCGGCCGCCCGCCGCCTGAAGAATGGTGCCGTCTGCTTCGTCGGCATCGGCCTGCCGTCCAAGGCCGCCAACCTGGCGCGCCTGACTTCCTCCCCGGACGTGGTGCTGATCTATGAATCCGGCCCCATCGGCGCCAAGCCGAGCGTGCTGCCGCTGTCCATCGGTGACGGCGAACTGGCCGAAACCGCCGACACCGTAGTGCCCACCGGCGAAATCTTCCGCTACTGGCTGCAAGGTGGCCGCATCGACGTCGGCTTCCTCGGCGCAGCCCAGGTGGACCGCTTCGGCAACATCAACACCACCGTGATCGGCGACTACAACAGCCCGAAAGTGCGCCTGCCGGGCGCGGGCGGTGCTCCGGAGATCGCCGGTTCCGCCAAGGAAGTGCTGATCATCCTCAAGCAGTCCCATCGCACCTTCGTCGACAAGCTGGCCTTCATCACCTCCGTCGGCCACGGCGAAGGCGGTGACCACCGCAAGCAGCTCGGCCTGCCCGGCAAAGGCCCGGTGGCGCTGATCACCGACCTCTGCATCATGGAGCCGGAAGCTGGCACCAACGAATTCATCGTCACCTCGCTGCACCCGGGCGTGACCCGCGAGCAAGTGATCGAGAACACCGGCTGGGCCATCCGCTTCGCTGCCGATGTGTCCGAGACTCAGGCTCCGAACGAAACCGAGCTGACCGCACTGCGCGCCCTTGAGGAACGCACCGCCGCCGCCCACGGCCAGCAAGGGGGTGAGGAATGAGCCGGGAGGTCTACATCTGCGACGCCATCCGCACGCCCATCGGCCGCTTTGGCGGTTCGCTGGCTCCGGTACGCGCCGACGACCTGGCTGCCGTCCCGATCAAGGCCCTGGTGGAGCGAAATCCCCAGGTCAAATGGGACCAGCTGGATGAGGTCTTCCTCGGCTGCGCCAACCAGGCCGGCGAAGACAACCGCAACGTCGCGCGCATGGCGCTGCTGCTGGCCGGCCTGCCGGACAGCATTCCGGGCGTCACCCTGAACCGTCTGTGCGCTTCGGGCATGGATGCGGTGGGCACTGCCTTCCGCGCCATCGCCTCGGGTGAAATGGAGCTGGCCATCGCTGGCGGCGTGGAATCCATGTCCCGCGCCCCCTATGTGATGGGCAAGGCCGACAGCGCTTTCGGCCGCACCCAGAAAATCGAAGACACCACCATCGGCTGGCGCTTCATCAACCCCCTGATGAAGGCCCAGTACGGCGTCGATGCCATGCCGCAGACCGCGGACAACGTGGCTGATGACTACCAGGTTTCCCGTGAAGACCAGGACCTGTTCTCCCTGCGCAGCCAGCAGCGTGCCGGTCGCGCTCAGGCCGAAGGCTTCTTCGCCGAGGAAATCGTTCCGGTGGTGATCAAGGGCAAGAAGAGCGAGACCGTGGTCGACCAGGACGAACACCTGCGTCCGGACACCACCCTCGAAGCCCTGGCCAAGCTGAAACCGGTCAACGGTGAAGGCAAGACCGTCACCGCCGGCAACGCCTCTGGCGTGAACGACGGTGCCGTGGCGCTGATCCTGGCTTCCGCCGAAGCGGTGAAGAAGCACGGCCTGACCCCGCGCGCGAAAGTGCTCGGCATGGCCAGCGCCGGCGTTGCCCCGCGCGTGATGGGCATCGGCCCGGTGCCGGCGGTGCGCAAGCTGATGGAACGCCTGAACCTGGCCATCGGTGACTTCGACGTGATCGAACTGAACGAAGCCTTCGCTGCTCAAGGCCTGGCCGTAATGCGCGAACTCGGCATCGCCGACGACAGCGACAAGGTCAACCCGAACGGCGGCGCCATCGCCCTCGGCCACCCGCTGGGTGCCAGTGGTGCGCGTCTGGTCCAGACAGCCCTGCACCAGCTGGAGAAATCCGGCGGCAAGCTCGGCCTGGCAACCATGTGCGTGGGTGTGGGCCAAGGCCTGGCCATCGCCATCGAGAAGGTCTGACAGGCTACTGCGCTTGCCGGAAATGGCTGACCTGTAGGATGGGTAGAGCCTGCGAAACCCATCAATGCGACACCGCATGGGTTTCGCTCCGCTCGCGGATCGCCGCCCGACCCATCCTACGGCTAGATCTCGCACCACTGGCTCGCAAGGGCCGGCTGCTATAAAACGAAACACTATCCCGAATTTCGGAGCACTGGCTTGAACAGCCCGAGCAACCAACTCTTCGACGCCTATTTCACCCAGCCTGCCATGCGTGCGGTGTTCTCCGACCAGGGCCGGGTGCAGGGCATGCTGGACTTCGAGGCCGCACTGGCCCGTGCAGAGGCGAGCGTCGGCCTGATTCCCGGCGACGCCGTCGCGCCCATCGAGGCAGCTAGCAAGGCTGAACTCTACGACTACTTCGCGCTGGCCCACGCCATTGTCACGGCTGGCAATTCCGCCATTCCGCTGGTGAAGGCCCTCGGCAAGCGGGTCGCGGCCAAGAGCGCGGAAGCCGAACGCTACGTGCACCTCGGCGCCACCAGCCAGGACGCCATGGACAGCGGCCTGGTGCTGCAGCTGCGTGCCGCAGCCGAGCTGCTGGAGCAGGACCTGGCCGGCCTGGCCGAAGCCTTGGCAGTCCAGGCCGAACGCTTCGCCGATACCCCGCTGGCCGGCCGCACCTGGCTGCAGCAGGCCACTCCCGTCACCCTCGGCATGAAGCTCGCCGGGGTGCTGGGCGCCGTCACCCGTCATCGGCAACGCCTGGCCGAGCTCAAGCCGCGTCTGTTCTGCCTGCAGTTCGGCGGCGCGTCCGGCAGCCTGGCTGCACTGGGCGATCAGGCCTGGCCGGTGGCCGAAGCGCTGGCCCGCGAACTGGACCTGAACCTGCCGGACCAGCCCTGGCACACCCAACGCGACCGCCTGGTGGAATTCGCCAGCCTGCTCGGCCTGATCGCCGGTAGTCTCGGCAAGCTTGGTCGTGACCTGAGCCTGTTGATGCAGACCGAAGCAGGTGAAGTCTTCGAACCCTCTGCGCCCGGCAAAGGTGGTTCGTCCACCATGCCGCACAAGCGCAATCCGGTGAGTGCCGCCGTGCTGATCGGCGCCGCCACCCGCGCGCCTGGCCTGGTGTCCACGATGTTCGCCGCCATGCCCCAGGAGCACGAGCGCAGCCTCGGCCTGTGGCATGCCGAATGGGAAACCCTGCCGGAGCTCTGCTGCCTGGTATCCGGTGCCCTGCAGCAGGCGCTGCTGGTGGTGCCCAGCCTGGAAGTCGATGCCGCGCGCATGCGCCGCAACCTCGACTTGACTCAGGGGCTGGTGCTGGCCGAAGCCGTGAGCATCGCCCTTGCCCAGCGCATCGGCCGTGACGCCGCCCATCACCTGGTGGAGCAGTGCTGCCGCCAGGCGGTGAAGGAGGGCGCCCACCTGCGTGCCGTGCTCGGCGCCAATGCCGAAGTCAGCGCACAACTTTCCGCCGCCGAGCTGGACCGTCTGCTCGATCCGGCCCATTACCTCGGACAGGCGCGTCGCTGGGTCGAACGCGCTGTGACCGATCACAAGCATTTTTCGCGTTAGGAGATTTACATGCCTGCCGTACGTCTCGCCGATGGCGACCTGAACTACCTCCTCGAAGGCCCGGCCGGTGCGCCGGTGCTGGTGCTGTCCAACTCCCTGGGCACCGACCTGCACATGTGGGATGTCCAGATCCCGGCCTTCACTCAGCACTTCCAGGTGCTGCGCTACGACACCCGAGGCCACGGTAAGTCCCTGGTCAGCGAGGGTCCCTACAGCATCGAGCAACTGGGCGGTGACGTACTGGCCCTGCTGGATGCCCTGGATATCGAGAAGGCGTACTTCTGCGGCCTGTCCATGGGCGGCCTGATCGGCCAGTGGCTGGCCATCAACGCCCCCGCGCGCATCGAGCGCCTGGTGCTGTGCAACACCGCCGCCAAGATCGGCGCCCCCGAAGTCTGGAATCCGCGCATCGACACCGTGCTGTCTGGCGGTGCCCAGGCCATGCGCGATCTGCGTGATGCTTCGATCTCCCGCTGGTTCACCCCGGATTTCGCCGAGGCGGAGCCGGCCAAGGTCGAGCCCATCGTCGGCATGTTGGCGCAGACCTCGCCCGAGGGTTACGCCGCCAACTGCGCCGCCGTGCGTGACGCCGATTACCGCGAGCAGCTTGGCCGCATCAGCGCGCCGACCCTGATCGTCTGCGGCAGCGGCGACCCGGTGACCACCACCGAGCACGGCCGTTTCATGCAGGAGCGCATCGCCGGTGCCGAACTGGTGGAGTTCCACGCCGCGCATCTGTCCAACGTGCAGGCTGGCGATACCTTCAGCCAGCGCGTGCTGGCGTTCCTCACTGCCTGACTATTGATGTAGGAGCGAGCTTGCTCGCGAAGTGGTTCGCGAGCAAAGCTCGCTCCTACGATCCCCATTCGAGGACGTATCGATGGACGAGAAAGAACGCTACGAAGCCGGCATGCAGGTTCGCCGCGCGGTTCTGGGCGACGCCCATGTGGACCGCAGCCTGCATAACCTCACGCCGTTCAACGAAGAGTTCCAGGAAATGATCACCCGCCATGCCTGGGGTGATATCTGGACCCGCCCGGGCCTGCCGCGCCACACCCGCAGCCTGGTCACCATCGCCATGCTCATCGGCATGAACCGCGAGGGCGAGCTGAAGCTGCACCTGCGCGCCGCGAAGAACAACGGCGTTAGCCGCGACGAGATCAAGGAAGTGATCATGCAGAGCGCCATTTACTGCGGCATCCCCGCCGCCAATGCCACCTTCCACCTGGCCGAAGCCGTGTGGGATGAGCTGGGCGTGGAATCGCTGCAAGGCTGATCTGCGCAATACCCGAACGCCGCCCGGACCACGCATCCGGGCGGCGTTTTTTGTTGGGCCATCGGTTCCGGATCGGACATTCGTGGCAGTTTTTGTGGGAGCGAATTCATTCGCGAAAAGGGTGGCTGAACCCCCTCAGGTCAGAGCAATGGCAGACCTTCGGCCTGTTTCGCGATTGAAATCGCCCCCACAGGATTGGTGCCGGGCCGAGAGTCGGAACAGGCTTGCACCTTGTGGGGGGGGGGCCGAATTCATTCGCTAAGGGCAACGCAGTTGCCCCCACATTTCTCGCTATCAGGCATCCCACTCCGGCGCGAAGTCCGGGCTGACCACTCGGCGGTTCTTCGGCAGCGCGTCGATCAGGGCGCGGTCTTCGTCGTCCAGTTCCACCTTGAGCGCATCCAGGTTGGACTGTTGATTCGCCTGGCTGGACGCCTTCGGAATGGCCGCGACGCCGTCCTGCTCCAACAGCCACTTCAACGCCACCTGACTGGGTAGCACGCCGTGCTTCTCGGCAATCTGCCTGATCGCGGCCTGCTCCGCTGCCAGCCCACGGGCTAGTGGGGTGTAGGCGGTCAGGGCCAGGCCTTTGCTGCGGGCATAATCCAGCAGGCGCTGCTGGTCGAGCATGACGTGGTACTCCACCTGGATGGCGGACAGGGGCGCACCGAGGTCATCGACCACCTGGCGCAGCAGGCCCAGGGGGAAATTGGCGACACCGATGCAGCGCGCTTTACCTTCATCGCGCAGGGCCACCAGGGTTTCGATGCTGCGCGGAAGGTCCCAGTCCCTGGCTGGCCAATGGATCAGGAACAGATCCACCTGCTCGGTGCCCAGGGCGCGCAGGCTGTCTTCCAGGGACTGGCGCATGGCGGCCGGCTGCAGCTTGTCCCACCAGACCTTGGTAGTCAGATGAATGGAGTCGCGAACGACATCAGTCTGGCGCAGGGCTTCACCCACGGCGGCCTCGTTCTCGTAGGCGGGTGCTGTGTCGATGTGGCGGTAGCCCAGCTCCAGGGCCTGGCGCACAGCACGGGTGCATTCCTCGCCCGTCATGGGCCAGGTGCCGAGGCCGAGTTGGGGCATGTTCAGTCCCTGGGCGGTGGTGAGATTCCGCATGGATGACTCCTTGTTCGTGGATAGAAGCTTGCTCATTGGGGGATGCCAGCCGCATGGCGGCCGGCGATGTAGCCGAAGGTCATGGCCGGGCCCAGGTTGATGCCGCCGGACGGGTAGTGCCCGCCCAGCACGCTGGCCATGTCGGTGCCTGCTGCATACAGCCCGGGAATCGGTTGGCCGTTCCCGTCCAGTACACGTGCTTGTCCATCGGTGCGCAGGCCGGCGAAGGTGCCGAAGCAGCCTGGCTGGACCTTCACCGCATAGAACGGGCCGTGCTCGATCGGCGCCACGCAGGGGTTGGAACCCTTATGCAGGGCGTCCCCGTTGCGGCGATTGAATGCGGTGCTGCCACGTCCGAACTCCGGGTCTTCACCGTGGCGGGCATGGTGGTTGAACGCAGCCACGCTGGTGGTCAGCCCGGCGGCGTCGATGCCACAGGCTTGTGCCAGTTCGACCAGGGTGCTGCCGCGCTTGAGGTAGCCATTGCGCAGGTGCGGCCAGAGCGGCACTGGTGCGGGGCGGGCGAAGCCCAGTCCGTAGCGGCGCTGGAAGCGATGGTCGCAGATCAGCCAGGAACAGCTTTCCTCGCCTTCCGGAACAGCCTTGTTCATGGCGTCCACATAGTCGTAGTAGCCGCCGGCTTCGTTGACGAAGCGCTTGCCGTTGCTGAGGACGCCGATGATTCCGGGCTTGCCGCGATCGATGATGTGGGGGAAATGGCCAAAGGTGCCGTTGGGGTAGGGCACTCGGGATACCGGCGCCCAGGCCACGGGAGAACGCAGGTCGTCGGCCACGACGCCGCCGACGGACTCACCCAGACGCAGGCCGTCGCCGCAGCAGGACGCCGGGGGCAGGGCAAGGTTGTCGTGGCCACTGATATCGCGGGGGAACATGGCCTTGCGTCGAACCGGGTCGTTGGGGAAACCACCGGCTGCCAGGACCACGGCCTTGGCATGGATGGTGACCTCTATGCCGTCCTGCTCGATCACGGCGCCACGAACGCTGCCGCCTTCGACTATCAGCCGTCGCGCTGGCGCCGATTCCATCAGTTGCACGCCGAGGTCGTTGGCCGACCGGGCCAGGCGCGCCACCAGCGCTACGCCGTTCACCAGGTGCATGGCGCGTCCATAGCGTGCCAGGTGGTAGAGGTGAGTAAGGAAGCGCCGCGTCACATGGGCGAAGGCGCTTAGTGAGCGGGTCATGCCGAGGAAGGCGGCCAGGTCGGCCCCGGCCATGATCGGCATGCCCATGAAGGACGTTTCACGCATGGTCTTGCGCAGGCGCGGCAGCAGGTTCCCGACTTCGCGACCGTCATAGGGCGCGGCGATCACCTGATGGCCACCGCTGGCGGCGCCGGGCGTATCGTCGTGCATGTCGGGAATACCGTTGCCATCGACGAACTGCAGCTCGGTGTGTTGCTCGAAGAAGCTCACCATCTCCGGGCAGGTTTCGAGGAAGGCATCCACCAGTTCCGGTCGGAATTGCTCGCCCAGCTCATTGCGCAGGTAAGTGCGCGGCTGCTCGATGTCTTCTTCGATACCGGCACGCCGGGCCAAGGGATTGCGCGGTACCCACATCCAGCCCCCGGACCAGGCGGTGGCGCCACCGAATACCGGTTCCTTTTCGACGAGGATTACCTTCTGGCCGTGATAGGCGGCGGTGACGGCGGCGGCAAGACCCGCGGCGCCAGAGCCGATGACCAGCAGATCGCAGTCGAGGCGGTTGGGAACAGAGCGTGCGGCAGGCATGTCGGATTAACCTCAAATACTGGAACCATGTTCCGTATTCTATTGCTGCTATCTCCCGTGACCAAGGCCGGGGTCGTGCAAGTGGCCGGTCAGCGAACATAAAAAAGCCCGCCAATTGGCGGGCCGAGGGAGGTGAAGCACGCTTACCCAAAGGATCAGAGGATCGACAGCGGATAGCTGACGATCAGACGGTTTTCGTCGAATTCGTTGTTGCTGAAGTCGCGGCGGATGCTCGAATTGCGCCACTTCACGTTGAGTGCCTTGAAGGCGCCGGACTGGACCACATAGGCCAGTTCGGTTTCACGGATCCATTCCTTGCCGTCGGTCACTGTGCCCACCTGCGCGTCCTCGCCGCTGATGTAGCGGTTCATCAGGGTCAGGCCGGGCACGCCGAGTGCGGCGAAGTTGTAGTCGTGACGGACCTGCCAGGACTTCTCCTTGGCGTTGTCGAAGCTGGAGTTGTAGCTGTCGTTGGCCAGGGTGCCGCCGCTGGTGCCGTTGACGCGCATCCAGGCATCGTCGCCGCTGACTTTCTGCAGGCCGACGTAGAAGGTGTTGCCACCATGCTTGGCCGACAGCAGCGCCGACCATGTGCGGTTGTCGAGGTCGCCGGCCAGGGCGTTGCCGTTCTCCTTGCCGTTGAAGTAGCCGAGGTTGGCGCCCAGGGTCCAGTCGCCGACGGGCTGGCTGTGCATCACCTGCAGGTACTGCTGTTGGTAGATGTCTTCCAGTTCGGCGTACCAGAGGCCGACCAGGGTGCGCTTCTCGTTGAAGGCGTATTCACCGCCGGCGAAGTTGAAGCGGTCGGAGGTGAAGGCCGCGCGACCGTTCATGGACATGTCTTCCATGCTCGCGTCATTGCGCGGGCTGTTCTGGCGGAACTGGCCACCGTAGAGCGTCAGGCCGTCGATCTCCTGGGAGGTGACCTGGCCGCCCTGGAAGGTCTGCGGCAGGGAGCGGCCATCGTCGGAACGCAGGATCGGCAGCACGGGCATCCACTCGCCGACCTTCAGCTCGGTCTTCGACACGCGCATCTTGCCGGCCACGGCCAGGCGGCCGAAGTCGTCGGCGGGGCGGCCGTCGTCATGCACCGGCAGCAGCTGGGTGCCACGGGTGCCTTTGCCACCGTCGAGCTTGACCGACAACAGACCGAGCATGTCGACGCCGAATCCCACCGGGCCTTCGGTGAAGCCCGAGCGGGCATCGAGGATGAAGTTCTGCGTCCATTCCTCGGCCTTGCCTTGGGGGTAGGTCGGGTTCACGAAGTTGCGGTTGATGTAGAAGTTGCGCAGGTTCAGCGTGGCCGTGGCGTCCTCCACGAAACCGTGCTCATCGGCAGCCAGGGCGGGCAGGGCGGCCAGGGAAACGGCGGCGGCGAGGATGCACGGAACAAAGGGTTGGGCCTGGCGGCGGGTGGAATTCATGCTCGTTCTTGCCTCTGTGATTGTTGTTTTCGGGTGCGCAAAAGCCCCTTCGCGGCGCTTGCGCGAATACAGCTCAGGGTTGGGTTTGCGGCTGGCGTCAGCGGGCTTTGCGGCGCTCGATCAGGCGTGCGACGCAGCGTTGCAGTCGATCGCCCAGGCCTTCACCGCTGGCCAGTTGGACCAGGGCAACGGAGGCGAAAGGGGAAGCGCAATCGAAGGACGGCCCGGGAATGGGCGACGAGGCATTGGGGGTGGCTGGCTGGAGCATCGTGGTCGACCTTTCTTGTATTTATGTCGGTAAAAGGCGAGGCGTCGCTGGGGATCGCAGGCTGGTTGCGGCAACGCCTCGCACCTGGGATCGATAGTGAAATCCACCAGCCTTGCGTTCAATCGGTCGAAAGCGCTTTTGTTCGATCATCGAACGAAAACTAACCGTTCCGTACATTTATCGCGTCGACTTACGTGAAACCACGGTCGCGGTTCCAGGTTTCGTAAGGACAGCGTTGTCTTCTAGAATCGGCGGATATTCCAGAGGACCCTCTCCCATGGCCGGTAGCCAGATCGAACGCGCCTTGAACCTGATCGAACGTCTTACCAGCGACCCACGCGGCCTGCCGATGCAGACCCTGGCCGACGAGTTGCAGATTCCCAAGAGCGCCACCCACCGCATGCTGGCTGAGCTGATCCGCCTCGGTTACGTGCGCCAGAACGAGGAAAACAGCCGCTACCAACTGTCCACCCGCCTTGTGGCCATGGCCTTCCGTTACCTGGCCAGCAGCGGCGCCGACATCGTCCAGCCGATCCTCGATCGTCTGGCCCAGGAGACTGGGGAACTGGTGCGCCTCGGGGTCATCGACGGTGATCGCCTGACCTGGATCGTCAAATCCCAGGGTGCGCGTTCCGGCCTTCGTTACGACCCTGACATGGGGCGCGATGCACCGCTGTTCTACACCGCCTCCGGGCATGCCTGGCTGGCCAGCCTGAGCGATGCCGAAGCGCTGGTCCTGGTGGAACGTCAGGGCGTGGCCGACCGCCAGGACTTCGGCCCCAACGCCCCGCGCTCCAACATCGAACTGCTGGAACGCCTGCGGCTGGCACGCGAGCATGGCTACGCCTGGGTGGTGGAAAGCTCCTCGGTGGGCATGTCGGCCCTTGCTGCGGTGGTGCGCGATCCGCGTACCGCCAGGCCCATCGGCGTGCTCAGCGTCGCCGGCCCCACGGCGCGCCTGCCGGAAGCGCGCATGCATGAGGTTGCGCCGCAGCTGCTGGCTGCGGTGGAAGAGCTCACTGCGGCGAGCCAGGCGTCCGAGTTTTTCGTCTGATCACATCAAACAACCTGTAGGGGCGCATTCATTCGCCAAGGGCGGCGCAGCTGCCCCATGTTGGTCCGCAGGGCAGCCCTTCGGGCTGCTTGGCGATTGAAATCGCCCCTACACGTTTTCTGCGCCTTCCCGAAACCTTTCGCGAATCCTGACTTCGTCAGTCGGTCGCATATTCCTCTTGAGATTATTTGGAACGAGGTTCTAAATATTGCAAATCCAATTGTGGAACTGGATTCCGAGAAGAACATGACTGAACGAATTTTCTCCCTCGCCGCGCTCACCGTCCTCGAACTCTCACCGCCTGAAATGGTGGAGGTGGCCGCCCGTGCCGGCTACAGCCATGTCGGCCTGCGACTGGTGCCTGCCACACCCGAGGAATACCACTTCCCGCTGGTGGCCGACGCAGGGCTGCGCCGCCAGACCCTGGATCGCTTGCGTGATACCGGCGTGCGGGTAATGGACATCGAAATACTCCGGCTCAAGGCGGAAACCCGCGTGGCCGACTTCGAGGCCGTGCTTTCAGCGGGCGCCGAGTTCGGCGCTACGGAGGTGCTGGTGGCCGGCAATGACGGCGACGAGGCGCGCCTCACCGACAACTTCGCGGCTTTCTGCGATCTGGCTGCGCGCTTTGGTATTCATCCGAGTCTGGAGTTCATGCCCTGGACCGACGCGCGTGACTTGACCCAGGCCCTGCGCATTGTCGAGGCGGCCGGGCGGGACAACGGTGCAGTGCTGGTGGATGCCTTCCACTTCAATCGCTCGGCCTCGCGCCTTGAGGACCTCGCCAGGGTCGCGCCGGCGCGCCTGCGATATGCCCAACTCTGCGACGTGGCCGGCCCGCGGCCCGACGACATGGACGAGATCCTTCGCCAGGCGCGCAACGAGCGGCGTTTCCCCGGCGACGGCGACTGCGATCTCCTCGGCCTGCTGCGGACTTTGCCGGCGAACATTCCCCTCAGCCTGGAAATCCCCACGCGCCAGCTCATGGAGCAGGGCGTGAGCGCCCAGGTGCGTGCGCAGATGGCGCTGGACAAGGCGCGGACGCTGCTCGAACGCATCTGAGATTTCACCCCTTCACGCGGCCGGCTGGGCCGCGTCTTTTTTTGAGTGACCCATGAGTACGAATGCCCCTTTGTCCGGAGCCAACCAACCGCTGCGGGGCATCCTGCTGGTGGTGTTGGCCACCTTTCTCTTCGCGGGGCATGACGCCCTGTCCAAGTTTCTCGGCGGCCTGTACCCGGTCGTCATGGTCGTCTGGGCTCGCTATCTGGTGCACACGCTACTGATGGCCGGCATTTTTCTGCCCCAGGCCGGCCTGCGTGTCCTGCGAACCAGGCGCCCGGTATTGCAGGTGTTGCGCGCGTTGAGCCTGCTCAGCACCAGCCTGCTGTTCACCGCCGGGCTGCAATACATTCCCCTGGCCGAGGCGACGGCGGTCAACTTCCTCGCGCCGGTGCTGGTCACCGCGCTGTCGGTGCCGCTGCTCAAGGAAAAGGTAACCCTCGGACAGTGGCTGGCGGTGGTGATGGGATTCGTCGGTGTGCTGGTCGTGGTGCATCCCGGCGGCGAGCTGTTCACGCCGGCAATCCTGTTCCCGTTCTGTTCGGCGCTGGGTTTCTGCTTCTACCAGGTGCTCACGCGCAAGGTGGCGGCCCACGACAGCCCGACCACCAGCAACTTCTTCGCCGGCCTGTGCAACACCCTGGCGATGAGTGCGCTGGTGCCATTCTTCTGGCAGGTGCCGAGCCTGGGCCACGGCCTGCTGATGCTCGCGCTGGGTGGAGCGGGGATGACTGCGCACCTGCTGTTGACCCAGGCCTTCCGCGTCGCTGCACCCGCGCTGCTGGCGCCGTTCGGCTACTGCCAAATCGTGTTCGCCGGCCTGCTGGGGTTCCTGATCTTCTCCCAGAAGCCCGACACGACCAGCCTGGTGGGAATCGCCATCATCTGCCTGAGCGGACTGGGCGCGGCGTGGATGCAGCGGGGTAGGTGAGTGCCGTTTGTGGGAACGGATCCGACCTGCTCAGCGAATGAATTCGCCCCCACAGGATTGTGCTGAAGGTGAGCCGTGAGTCACCCCTCGCCCGCGTGCGGGAGAGGGGCCTGGGGTGAGGGTGGTCAGCGGTTGGCACGGTACCTGGTCAATTTCGCGAATAAATTCGCTCCTACAGGATTGTGCTGAAGGTGAGCCGTGAGTCACCCCTCGCCCTCTGGGAGAGGGGCCGGGGGTGAGGGTTGCC
Organism: Pseudomonas taiwanensis; assembly: GCF_013393345.1. Lineage (GTDB taxonomy): Bacteria > Pseudomonadota > Gammaproteobacteria > Pseudomonadales > Pseudomonadaceae > Metapseudomonas > Metapseudomonas resinovorans_C. The sequence goes on along the minus strand of NZ_QJRF01000034.1, from coordinate 23,337 downwards.
ACCGGCTGGCACGGTGCCTAGTCAATTTCGCGAATGAATTCGCTCCCACAAGCAAAGGCAGGACTGCGCCCTGCTTAGCGATTGAAATCGCCCCCACAGGAAAGGTGTACCTCAAACCCTCTGCGGCACCGCCTGGAATTTCGCCCGCAGCACCAGGGCGATGCCGCCGAGGACAGCCACCGACACCAGCGCAAGGCGCAGGCTGATGTGTTCGCCAAGCAGCACAGCGCCGCCGAGGGCGGCGAGGACGGGAACGCTGAGTTGCACGCTCGCGGCCTGGAGGGCGCCGAGGCCCGGAAAGGCGCTGTACCAGATGGCGTAGCCGATGCCGGACGTCAGTGCGCCGGAAAGCACGGCGTAGCTAAAGCCAGTCAGATCCAGCTTGAGTTGGTCGATGAAAGGCAACAGGAGCAGTGCCGCGAACGGTAGGGCGCGCATGAAGTTCCCGGCGGTGGCCGCCAGCGGCGGGCCAGCCTGGCGGCCAAGCAGGGTGTAGGCACCCCAGGCAAGGCCGGAGAGCAGCATCAGCAGGCCGCCGAAAAGAGGAGGAGCGCTGGCGCCGGGCAGCAGCAGGACCACCAGTCCTCCCGTGGCCAGGGTGAAGCCCAGCGCCTGTTGCAGGTTCAACCGCTCACCGCGCAGCAGGCCGAAGACCACCATGCACAGTTGCACGGCGCCGAATAACAACAGCGCGCCGGCACCGGCATCCAGTTGCAAGTAGGCGTATGAGAAGGCGGCGGCATAGACGAACAGCGCCGCCGCTGCTCGCCAATTGCCGGTCGCCGCTAGGGGCTGGCGGCGCAGGCGCAGCAACAGCCAGAGCATCAGGGCGCCAGCGACGATACGGATAGCGGTGAAACTCACCGCATCGATGGCGGTGTGCTTGAGGGCGAGACGGCAGAGCAGGGAATTGCCGGCAAAGGCGAGCATGGCCAGTGCCGTGAGCAGAAGCGTGCGAGGAGCGGGCATGGCTGTCCTTAGGGAAGTAGCCGGTGTTCAACGGCGCAGATAGGCGGTGAAGTCGATATCGCTGGCCGAGAGAATGGCCTGTACCCGGTTGTGCACGTTGAGCTTGCGCAGGATCGCCGAGACGTGGGCTTTTACGGTGGTCTCGGCGATGTCCAGGTTGTAGGCGATCTGCTTGTTCGACTCGCCCTTGGTCATCCGTTCCAGCACCAGCAACTGCTTGCGAGTCAGGGCCTGCAGCAGTTCGGGCGGGATACTGGCTTCATCATGGTGGCGGCGGGGCGATGCTTTCTGCGTGCGGATGATGTCCGAAGGCAGGTAGACGTTACCGTTGAGGATCTGCTCGATGGCGTCGGTCATCTGCGCGCGGGGCGAGGACTTGGTGATGAAACCCACCGCGCCATAGGTAATGGCCTGCAGCACCACCTGTTTGTCCTGCTCGGCGGAGACGATCACCACCGGCACGGTCGGTGCCTCGTTACGCAGGTTGATCAGCCCGTTCAGGCCGTGCATGCCCGGCATGTTCAGGTCGAGGAGAATCAGGTCCAGGTCATCGTGCTCCTGGGTCAACGCCAGCGCGCTGTCCAGGTCGGCGGTCTCCATCACTTCGCTTTCGGGAAAACCATCGCTGATGACGTTATGGATGGCTTCGCGGAAGAGCGGGTGGTCATCGGCAATCAGAATCTTGTACACGGCCTTTCACCTCGTTTTTGTCATTATGGTGCGGCATGCCCGACCCTGCCGGGTCAGGGGAATGGCAAGGGATGGGCGGGCTGCATGGGAAGCCCGGCCTGTTCCCAGGCATCGATGCCGTCACGGTACCAGTAGAGGTTGGTGTAGCCCAGCGCGGCAGCGCGCCTCACGGCGTTCCAGCTCAGCCAGCAATCGGAGCGGCAGTAGAACACCAGAGGGCGGTCGCTGCGGCCCTGGCTGGCCTGTCGCAGATGGCGGGTGAAGTAACCCAGCCATTCGGCACTGAGTTCGCCATCGCCCGTGTTGGCCAGCCAGAGGCTGCCAGGAATGTTGGCGTGGGGTTCGTCTTCGATGAAGTTCCCTTGCAGCCACTGGCGGCGGTAGACGTCCACCAGCAGGGTATCGGGCTGCGCCTTCAACTGGGCCTGGAGCTGGGCGGTATCCAGGGTGCGGGCGGATTCGGCGCTGGCGGGGGTAGGGCTGCGGTAGCGGGTCAGGCGGTAGCCGTCCGCGGAGAACAGCGGGATGTCGGCTGCTTCCCTGGCAATCGCGGGCAGCGCAAGGACAACGCAGGCAAAGCAGGTAAGTAGGCGCTTCATGGCGGACGCTCTGTTCTTTTTATGCAGCCATTACAGGCCAGCGCCGCTGCTTTGGGAATTCGACGTTAAGAGGGGGCAACCAGTACCAAAGTAGTAGCTGGCCCTGCCGGCCCCGTGTCCGGCAGCGGCCACGGACAGGTCAGAAGTCCGGCGTCGAGAAGCTCCCGGTCGCGGCGGTGAGCTGGCCCTGGTCGACGTTGAAGGTCAGCTGGAAGGTGGCCAGCACGGGGATCGCGGCCACTGTGGCCTTGGCGTTGACCGGTGTGATGAGGAAGGTCAGCTCCACCACGTCGGTTGGGCGCAGTTCGCGCACAACGCGGTTCTCGCCATGGGCGAAGAAACGGGTCTTGCTGGTCAATCCGGCTCCCACCACGTTGAGAAAGTCGATGAACAGGATGGCCCCCGGCGGCCCATTGAAGTCGGGGTCGCTGAATTCGGTGCTCCTGATGCGCGCGGTGCCCTTCAGGCTGATGTCCTCGGTGGCGGTGGTCAGGGTGCCGGCGATAGGGATCACCAGCTGGTCTGCCCTGCGCTTGAACAGCGGCAGGGCGTTGGCGATGCCCGATGCCGTGGCGGCCACCAGGCCGACGAAGGTCAGCAGCGCGGCGGGTAGATGCCTTCGATCGATATTCATCTGTACCTCCTCGACCCTCAGGGGGTCGCCAGGCTCCCCTCGCTCTGCGGGGGAATTGGCGACGACTCCGACTGCCCTGATGGGGTCGCGCCTTGTTGCTCGAAATAGTGGATCAGCGCCTCCACGTCCTCGTCACCCAGGTGCAGGTTCGGCATGCGCACCTGGTTATGGCGGGCGAACAGTTCCACGGCAATCGGGTCCTGTTGCTCCAGCATCTGATCCGGGGCCTTGATGAAGTGCCGCAGCCAGTCTTTGTCGCGCCGCGCGGTCACGCCTTGCAGATCGGGGCCCAGTGCCTCGCCCTTGCCGATGGTGTGGCAGGCCGCACAGGTCTTGCGGAACAACAGCCGCCCAGCGTCGGTGTTGGTGATGGGCGGGACCTCCGTATAACCCTGGGCCGCCACCCCGCGCTGGTTCTGCCAGCCCAGCAGGAACGTACTGATCTTGGCCGCAAGGAAGTTCGGGTTGTCCAGGGTGGATTGGCGCATCCACTGGCCGGTGGGTTCGTTGCCTACCGTCAGACTGGTCAGGTGCGCATCCGGGGCTTCGGCATCGGTGCTGGACCACAGGCCCAGCTTCCGTTGCGCCAGGCGTATGTCATCCGGCTTGCCGGTGAGGAACAGCCAGTTCGGCCCCGCGTGGAACTTCTCGGCATAGGCCTTGAGCACTTCCGGCGTGTCGGTCTCGGGGTCGACGGTGATGGAGTAGAAGTGGATGTTCGCGGCCTTGTCCCCGAGTTGCCGCTGCACCCTGGCCAGGTTGGCCGTGCTGAGTGGGCAGCTGTCCGGGCAGGAGGTGAAGATCATGTTGACCGCCACCATCTTGCCCTTCAGCAGGTCCTGATAAAGGTGCACGGTCCGGCCGTCCTGGGTAATCAGGGGCACATCGGGGAAGTAACCGGGGCCCCAGGGCTGCGCCGCGAGCGCAGCCCCGCTGGCCGTCAGCGAGCTGACGGCCAGCAGCACCAGCCATTTCAAGCTGCCCATGGCGACCTCCTAGCGGAACGCGGTGGGCAGGATTTCGTCAGGTGGCACGAACTTCACGCCCTGTGGCGTTGGAATCGGCGTTGGCAGCGGACGCAGGAAGGCGCCGCCGGCATCGTCAATCTCCCAGCGCAGGAGCATGGCGTTGTCTTCGTGGGTGGTGTTATGGCAGTGCTCCATGTACATCCCGCCGAAGTCGCGGAACTGCATGGTGAGCGTGACGCTGCCGCCAGGGTGCAGGCGGTACACGTCCTTGCGTCCACGTTCCCAGGCCGGCACGTTGCTCGCCTTGCCGTCGCGGGCGAGTATCTGTCCCTCCTCGAAGTGGATGTGGATGGGGTGATCCCAGCCACCGCCACCATTCCTCAAGGTCCAGATCTCGCGTGTGCCGAATCGCGGCCCAGCCGATACCCTACCGAAGTCCGCCGCCAGCGTGGTAACCCCGTCGACCTTGATGCCCCACGGGCCCAGGAAGCTGGTGATCGGGTCTGCGCTGGTTTGCTTCGCCCCACGGCCGAATTCGAAGGTGCGCTGGGCAGCCACCGGGATCTTCGTCAGGTCCGGGTTCTGGATCAGTTGGTCCGGTACCTGGCTGACATCGGGCCGCGCCGGGTCGCGGACAATGCGGAACTCGAGGAATCGGCCCACGCAAGGATCGCTGGAGTTGCCCGACAGGGCCTCGCGCAGCGTCAGGTCTTCCTTCGGCCGCCGGCCATTCTCGTGTTCGGCGAGGTTCACGAACCACACTTTGTCGCCAACCTTGTAACGCTTGAAATCGATGACGATGTCGTAGCGCTCGGCAATGCCCATTTCGTCCAGCGTGGTGAGTACCACCGGCGTCGGCAGCAGGTTGCCGTCATTGGCGATCTGGATCATTGGCGAGGCGTCGCTCAGGGACAGCTTGAAGAACCGGGCCACCGCCGCATTGAGGATGCGGAAGCGGTACTTGCGTCGCTCGACTTCGAAATACGGCTTGTAGACCAGGTTCACGGTCATCACGTCACCGAGGAAGCCGTCGAAGTCGAAGATGTCCATCGCCAGTTGACCGTCCTGGTCCCAGGCCTTGTCGGCAAGCATCAGGTTTACGTCGTAGTCGAGGTTGCCATACGACTTGGCTGAGCCGCTGGGCAGGCACAGGTTCACGCCGTCCTTCAGCTCCTCGTTGCCGCGGTCCAGGCTGCTGTAGATGTTGAACATCCCGGCGTTGCCCTTGTAAACGTTCTGCGAGGTGAAGCTGAACATGTGGTCGTGGAACCAGTGGGTGCTCATGGTCTCGTGGTAGTCGCCCGGATACGGAACGATGCCTCCGCCATCGCTGGGGGCGCCGCAACGGGGGTCCGTCCCATCCTTGTTGAAGCTGAAGTAGCCGCCGTGGCAGATGGGGTAGTGGTAGTCGTAGAACTGGCCGGGGAAGAAGTAGGCCCCGGTGAACCCGTCGTTTTCCGCACCGTGGTGACCGTTGTGCTCGTGGGTGCTGATGGTGTGGATGCCGAATCCGCCGTTGGCGGCGGGGTCCTCGGGCAAGCGGTTGTGGTGCCGGAAGATGATCGAGTCGTGGTAGCGGCCGATCAGCAGCTTGGGCGGCAAGGTGCCGTTGAAGGTCCACATCGCCAGCGGTCCCTGGTCAGGCAGGCCAGGGTGGAATGCCGGGCGAAGGTCCCGCGCTGGATCGATGCCCGAATTGAGGTTCGACGGCACCCCGGGGTTGTAGTTCTTGTTTACCTTGGCGCCTTCCTGGGTGACTTCGACGATGAACCTGGGCGGGAAAGTGCCCCATTGCTGGTGAGCCCAGATGGGTCCCGGCGGTCGCCCCTCGATGGGTCCAAAGCCACCACCCAGCACTGCGGGAACCGGACGTTGCGTCGTGTTCGCCTGCTCCATGGGGTCCGGTCCGGGCACGCCCGGCCGGGAGGGGATGGGGTTCATCACTCCGGCGCCCGGCGTGAAGGGCTTGCGTAGCAGCACGTCGAAGCGTGGCATGGGTTGGGTGAATGCCTGGACGCCGAACAACGGGCTGGGTGGCAGACCCGTGGGGATGTCGAACGTATCGGCGTAGGCGCTGCTGGTGAAGGGGCTCAATCCATGGACTGGAAGCAGCAGTCCGCTGGAGGTGGCAAGGCCCCATTTGATGAGGTCACGTCGCGTGACTTGGCTTTTGGCGAGGGCACTCGCCAACTCTGCAAAGTTCCTTCGCGCATTTTCCGCTTCCCTGAGCCGTGCCCCGGACACATCTCGTGGAAGGTACATCTGCCCCTCCTCATAGTGGCACCCCTGGAAGAGCCCCTGCGCAGGAACGGGATGCAGAGGCAAGGCTACCGGCCGCCGAGGCCCGGAAGAACGAAAGTACATGGAATGAGCAGGGAGCTTTCGCGCGGCACGTCCCAAGGCTGGCCTCGTTTCCCGCAGGCCACTCTCAATGACTGAATGAGACAGCAGGACGTTTCTGTATCGCTTTGCAGTTTCTTTGAAACATCCTGTTACGAATAGGGGGTGCTGTCAATCAGCCATCGTGCGCTTTCTCAGTCTCTTTAAGACTAAAGAAGTGCATTTCATTCCCACAGAACACAGAGAAAAACTCCAGTGTTTCCCGAGCGTTACAGTGCCCCTGGTAGGGCTGCTACCCGGCCTTGCGCAAGGCCGCATGCTGGGGGTTGAAGCTCAACAGTGCGGCCATGGCGAAGGCCAGCGTCAGCACCAGGCAGATGGCAACCGCCAATGGGTTGAAGCTCTCGTAGAGGGCGAAGCGCACCATCTCGACCGCATGACTGAAGGGGTTGAGTGCGCAGAGCCAGTACAGCCATTCGCTGGCCTCACGCATCTTCCAGAGCGGATAGAGCGCCGATGACAGGAAGAACAGCGGAAAGATCACGAAATTCATCACGCCGGCGAAGTTTTCCAGCTGGCGAATGCCGTTTGAGAGCAGCAGCCCCAGGGCGCTGAGCAGCAACGCTGCGAGCAGCAGTGCCGGCAAGGCGGCGAGCAGGCCGAAGGCCGGCGGTTGCACCCCGTAGAGCCAGGCGATGGCGAGGAACGCATAGACCTGCAGCAGCGATACCAGCGATGTGGCCAGCAAGCGGGAAGCCAGGAGGAAGGGACGGGGCAGGGGGCTGGTGAGCAGCAGGCGCATGCTGCCCATCTCACGGTCGTAGACCATCGATAGCGAGCCCTGCATGCCGTTGAACAGCAGGATCATGCAGGCCAGGCCCGGGACTATGTAGGTTTCGTAGGTGATGTAGGTGTCGTAGGGCTCGATGATGGCGATGCCCAGGGCCGCGCGGAAACCGGCGGCGAATACCAATAGCCAGAGCAGCGGGCGCACCAGGGCGCTGAGAAAACGGGTGCGCTGCAGCACGAAACGCAGCCACTCGCGCAGCAGAATTCCGCGCAGGCAATGCCAGTAGGGAGCGAACATCGTCATGCCTCCGAAGGTGGATAGGGTGCGCCGCAAAGACTTCTGCTCATGCACATGCCGTCAGCCGCTCGAACACTGCGGCCAGGCCGCCATCCTGCTGCGCGCCCAGGCTGGCGGCGCGATCGTTGGCGATGATCCGCCCCTGGTTGAGTATCAGCAGCCGGTCCTCGGGCCGGACCTCGTCCAGTAGATGGGTGGTCCAGAGCACGGCAACGCCTTGTTCGCGACAGAGTTGCCGCACGTGCCGGTTCAAGCCCTCGCGGCTGGCCGGGTCGAGGCCGGCGCTGGCCTCGTCCAGTAACAGCAGCCGTGGCTCGTGGAGCAGTGCGCGGGCGATCTCCACCCGGCGCCGGTGGCCGCCATTGAGCAGGCGCACACTGTCGTGCCGACGCGATCCCAATTGCTGGCGTTCCAGCTCCCGCTCAATGCGCTGCGTGGCCAACTTGCCGGGCAAGCCATGGAGCGCAGCGTGGTAACGCAGGTTCTGTTCAACACTGAGGTCCAGGTCCAGCGTGCTCTGCTGGAACACCACTCCAAGTTGTGCAAGGGCCTTGCGCGGCTCCTGTCGCAGCGAATAGCCGCAGACGCGAATCTCGCCCTGGCGCAGGTCGTAGAGCCGGGTGAGTAGTGCGACGAGAGTGGATTTTCCCGCGCCATTGGGGCCGAGCAGGGCGGTGAAGCTGCCTGATTCGAGGTGGAACCCGACCCTGTCCAGGGCGCGGCGTGGACCGTAGGCAAAGGACAGATCGACCAGATCGAGCGCGTTCACGGGGTCACCACCACGCCCCAGGGGTAACGGCCAACCTTGATCGACTTGGTCACCTTGAGGCTGTCGACATCGATCGCCGAAACGTCGCCGCTGATGCCATTGGTGGCCAGTAGGCGCTTTTCGTCCGGGGTGAACGCCAGGTGCCAGACGCGGCGTCCCACCAGCAGGTAGTCGAGGACTTCATAGGTCCTGGCATCCAGCACCGCCACATGGTTGGCCGGGCCCAGGGCGACGAAGGCGTACTTGCCGTCGCGGGTCAGCTTCACCCCAACCGGCTGCACCTTGTCCGGGTGCACGCCCTTGATCTGGAACTTCAACACCTTCTGCACCTGGCGGCTGGCCACATCGACCACCGTCACCGTGCCGCCAATTTCCGCCGAGGCCCAGAGCAGCTTGCCGTCCGGGCTGAACTCCACGTGGCGGGGGCGCTGGTCCACCAGGGTGTTGTCCACCAACTGTTGGGTGGCGGTGTCGATCCAGTGCAGCATGTTGGTGGTTTCGCTGGTGTTCACCGCCCACTTGCCATCCGGGCTCACCGCCATGCCTTCGGGTTCCACGCCGACCTGGATCTGTGCCAGCACCTGGTCGCTCTGGGTGTCGACCACGGTCACCAGGGCGTCGTCTTCGTTGGAGATGTACAGCCAGCGGTCGTTGGGGTGAAGGGCGAACTGCTCGGGGTCGGCGCCGGAGGGAAGCTCCTTGATGATCTTTCGGGTGGCCAGGTCCATCACCTGCACCGTGTCGGAGTCGCTGGCGCAGATGTAGAGCAGCTTGTTGTCACTCGACAGCGCCAGGCCACGGGGGCGCGCGCCCACATCGAGGCTGGCGGTGACTTCAAGGCTGTCCAGGTCGATGACGCTGATGCTGTCGTCCTTCTCGTTGGACACATAGGCGGTGGCGGCCAGTGCCTGGCCGGCAAACAGCAGCAGGGCGGAGCCGATGGCGGCAGCAAGGGGAGTGGGCATGGCGGATTTCCTTCTTGTTGTTGTCAGTTGGTGGCGGTGAAACGGTGGCAGCTGCTCTCGGGGCGGTCGAAGCCCAGGCTGTCCAGTTCGCTCACCGGGTGCAGGAAACCGTCCTGGGGCGAGGTGCTGACCAGGGCGCGGGGATGCACCAGGGGAATGGGCTGGCGCAGTTGGCCGTCCCAGTCGCGGTAGCTCAGCTTGCGGCCCTTGAAGCCATCCAGCGGCAGGTCGGCGGACAGCGCCAGGGTGCGGATGGCCTGGGCATCGGCGGTCTTCAGGCGGGTCACGGCGCTGGAAATGCTGCGCACCGCGATCCAGGCAGCGAAGTCGCGGTCGTTCATCCAGCGCCCGGACAGTGCTTCGAAACGCTTCTGCAACTGGGCGGCGCCGTAGGTTTCCACCGTCTTGTGCCAGCCGGTGGGGGTCAGGCCCTGGGTGCCGGCCACGGGGCGCGGGTACCAGGTGTTGTAGGGCAGGTACTCGCCGAAATCGCCGCGCTCGTCCGCCACCAGCACCACGTCGTACTCGCTGGCTTGGGTGAACAACGGCATGTCCGCCTGGGCGCTGCGGCGTTGGTCATTGTCAAAGGTCCAGGGTTTCTCTTCGACGATCTTCGCGCCGAAGCGCCCGGCGGCGCGGCGCAGGGCGGAGGCGTAGGCCAGGTCGTCCAGCGTTTCGCCGGTCACCAACAGCCAGCGTTGCCAACGGCGGGTGGCGAGGAACTGCGCCAGGGCGTCGGCCAGCATCGCGCGGTTGGGCAGGCTGTGCAGCAGGTTGGCGCGGCACTCTGCACCGCGCAGCTCGTCGCTGGCGCTGCCGGCGTTGAACAGCAGGCTGTCCGGGAGGGCATCGGCCAGTTGCAGCAGCTCCTTCGCCGGGACGTTGACCACGAACAAGCGCAGACCCTGTTCATGCAGCGCCCGCGCCTGGGTCAGCAACGCCTCGGGCGTGCCGGTGCGCACGGCGCTCAGCGCGTAGCTCTGCTTGAGGAAGCGGCCGGTGCTGTTGCTGTCGATGATGGCGAGTTCGGCGCCCCGCAGGCCGGCATCTTCCGGTTCGGGAATCACGTTGGACAACAGCGGGCCGCGCGCGGGCTCCCAGGCCAGATAGCCGATGCGCACCTCCAGGCCGTCGTCTTCAGCGTGGACATGTGTCGCGACCAGGGCGGCGCTGGTCAGCGCCAGCAAGTAGGTTAGGCCGTGGAGCAGGTAATGGCGCATTTCATGGCTCCTCTGAACGTGGAGCCAGCATAGGAAGGGGGCAGGGCCTGGGAAATATGAAGAAAGTACCGGTCGGGCGGTACCAAGGTAGTAGAAGGCGGGCGGCGACGAGGCCCTAGGATGACCACACAAAAACCAGAAGGAAGCCGTCCAATGCGCATCCTCAAGCACTTGCTGTTGCCTTTGCTGCTGATCCTCAGCCTGCTCGGCTTCGACCGCGTCGGCCCCTCCGGCATCCAACCCCAGGGCAGTACCTCGGTGTTGCCGGTCATATGGCTGAAGGATTGAAGCACTCTGTCGGCGCAGGTCATTACTCACCTTGTAGGGGCGAATTCATTCGCCAAGGACAGCGAAGCTGGCCCCCGGCTGAACACACGGCGCACCCTACGGGCAGCCGAGTGCCGGCGGGGCACTCATCCTGTGGGGGCGAATTCATTCGCTAAGGCCAGCGAAGCCGGCCCAGTCGAGGGCGAGCACGGCCAGATCAGGACTCATCTGCGTGAGCGAATTCATTCGCGAATAAATTCGCTCCCACAAGGTGCCGTGGTCACGTAGCGAATGTACGGCTCACAACAATGCCTTCCTCTCCGGCACCTGCCCCTGGAAGCGAGGCATGTCCTCATAGCGAATCCACAGCGTGCCCTGCCACTCCATCAGGTTCAGCGGCTGGCCCTGCCAGTTCATCAGACGGCGGCGCGGCTGCTGGCTCTGGGCGTGCTCCCGGCCCAGACCGGGCACCACTTCGTCGGTGATCCAGCGGCGCAGGCCACGATGCTCCGGGTGGTAGTAATGCACCAGCAGCAACTGGTGCAGCCCGCTCTCGTTCACCAACCGTTCCAGGCTGAAGCCGCCGTCCTCCAGAAGGATCAGCTCATCGCGCAGCTGGTCCTCGTCCAGCTTGCGGGTAAAGTCGGTATCGGTGCGGATGCTGGCCAGCTTCGCCAGGTCGCGGCTGACGAACCAGGCGCGGTCGTCGATCAGCAGGGCGCGCAGTGGCAGGCGAAAACGCTGGAAGCGCGTAGGTGTGCGGTAGTCAGTCATGGCGCACCTCCTGGCGGAGGTGGAGGGGCAGGGCGCCAGAGGGGCGCAAATACAGGGTTGGGGCTCTCATGTTCAAACTCCATGTTCGGAACTGAGTAGCCGCCACCGCGGGAAAGGGTGGCGGACCGTGCAGGGTTAGAACCCCGGTCGATACGCACGAAACCGGTGGGCAAAAGCCCACCCATGCACGGTCCGCCATAGACAACCGAGTTGCGTTGCGCTGGCGGGCAGCACTCCGATCTCGCTTATGGCGATGTGCGTGTCGATTTTTCGGGGGTTCTAAGCCCGGTTGCAGCCGAAGCCACAACGGGGCGAGACGCTATCGGTGGGGCCTGTAGGACTACAAGGCGGTCGGGGCGTAGGGCGCTTCTGATGCGTCAATGCTCACAGGTGATGGGTATCGCTGCGCTCCAGCGGAGCGCCGCCCGCCACATCCTACGGACTGATCCTGCGCATGCCGGGGTCCATGATTTGGCGCTGCTGCGAATGCCCCTGCCGCTGTCTCCGACGGGGCTGCCGCCAGAGGCGGCGGAAGCGTGCGCAACGAAGGTATTACCCAGTCGATACCAAGGTAGCAAGGTCAGCCAGGGGGCAGGGCCCTAGCATGACGGACACAGGAACCTTCAAGAGGATTCCGTCGTGGTTGTCATCAAGCATCTTCTGTTTCCGCTACTGGTGCTCTGCTGTGTGCTCGAGTTTGAGCTCGCCAGGGCCTCCAGCGACCTGGCCGGCCAAAATCTTCCCCCCTTGGCGCTGCACTCCAGAGCCAACTGAATAGCCCGACCTCTCTCACCTGCACAGGACTCGCTCGCCGGCGAATGGCCTCCTGCCATTCGCCGGCACACTCGCGCGTGCCCGTTTGCATTGCCGCCTGCGGGCCTTTCGTTTGCCTCCGCCCGCACTACTACCAAGGAAGTAGGGTCAGGCCACCAAAGCAGGATGGGGGTGTGATCGGGGGCTTCTTACCATTTCCTCACAGCGCCTCACCGGGGCGCCGCCTTGCACAGCTAATGAGGATGTACGTGATGAACAAGAACAGCGCACTGCGCGGCCTCGCATTCCTGGCCGGTCTGACCCTCAGCGGAATCGTCCTGGCCCACGGCGACGTGGTGCCCCAGGCAGTGAATACCGAAGGCCTGGAGCAGTTGGGCAAGGAGTGGCGTGAGGAAAACCCCTACCGCGCGCCCTATGCCCAGCATGACCTGGCGGTTGAGATCGGCTCTTCCGCCTACAACCAGAACTGTGCGCGCTGCCATGGCCTGGAAGCCAAGTCCGGTGGTATCGCGCCCGACCTGCGTTTCCTGGAAACCGACGCCAGCGGCGATGAGTGGTTCAAGGAGCGGGTGATCAATGGTGCGGTGCGCGACGGGGCGGTGTACATGCCGAAGATGGCCGACTACCTGAGCCAGGAAGCGCTCTGGGCCATCCGCACCTACCTGGAAAGCGTGCACGTGGACGAGTGATCGCCATGCGCCTGCTGGTTCTGTTGTGCTGGCTGCTGTGCCTGCCTCTGGCGCAGGCACAGGTGCGCCCCTATGACGACATCGTCGACTCGGGCGTGCTGCGGGTGGCCGTCTACGAGAACTTCGCGCCCTACAGCTTCAAGGAAGACGGTCAGGCGCGCGGAGTCGATATCGACCTTGCCAATGCCCTGGCCGAGGGGCTCGGGCTGAAGCTGGAACTGCTCTGGGTCACGCCGGGAGAACGGCTTGACGATGACCTGCGCAACTTCATCTGGAAGGGGCACTACATGCGCCCCGGCGTGCTCGCCGATGTGATGCTGCGGGTGCCTTACGACCGCGACTACTCGCAGAAGCGCAACGACGTGGGCGAGTTGGCCAACGAGCAGGTGGTGATGTTCGGTCCGTACCAGCGCGAACGCTGGCAGGTGGCCTACGACAGCCGGCGCCTGCCCGAGGTGCCGAGCATCGGGGTGTTCCAGTTCCATCCCATCGGCGTGGAGCTGGAAAGCGTGCCGTCCTTCTACCTCACCTCGGTGTTCGCCGGACGCCTGTCGCGCAATACCCACCACTATCCGGGGCCGGCGGCGGCCTTCGAAGGCATGCGCAAGGGAGAGGTGGACGCCGTGATGGCCCTGCGCGGGGAGCTGGACTGGCTGGAGCACCAGGCCCACGACCCGCAGATTCTCAACGCCGACAACACCTACCCCAACCTCGGCCAGCCCGAATGGGACATCGGCATGGCGGTGCACGAGAGCAATCGCCAGCTCGCCAATGCCGTGGAAGAAACCCTCGACGGCATGGTGCGTGACGGCCGCATGGAAAAGCTCTACGCCGCCTACGGCCTGCGGTACGAGTTGCCGGGGCTCTATCAGGACGTTCAATAGCCGGAGGTGCGGGATGCACAGGCGTTCGTTGCTGCTATTGGGATTGCTCGGGGCCAGCGCGCCGTTGCTGGGCGCTGGCCAGGACCCGGTGGAATCGGTCATGTGGGACTATTTCCACCAGCGGATTCTTGCTGGCCAACCCTTCGTCCACGACCCGAAGGTGGTGCTGGAAGCGCCACCCTTTGCCGAGGATTCTCGCCAGGTGCCCATCCAGGTGGACGCCCGCGCCTATGCAGGTCAGGTGGTGAAGATCATGGCCTGGGCCGAGCTCAACCCGATTCCGCAGATATTCATCTTCCAGCCCGGCGAGCGCGTGGCGCCGGTGCTGGCCATCCGCATCCGCGTCGAGCAGGCCACGCCCATTCGCGCCGCCGTGCTGACCCGTGACGGCCTCTGGCATATCGGCTCCACCCGCGTCGATGCGGCGGGTGGCGGCTGCACCGCGCCCAGTGTGGTGCGTGCCCAGGCCGGCTGGGAGGATCGCCTGGGCCAGGTCCACGGCGGCCGTTTCTCCCATGGCGGCAGCAACCGCCTGCGCCTGCGCATCGACCACCCCATGGACAACGGCCTGGTCGGCGGCATCCCTGAGTTCTTCCTCAACCAGGCCGAACTGCGTGACGCCAGCGGCCAGGTGCTGGCCAGCCTCGAACTGTTCCCGGCGGTGAGCGAGAACCCCACCATCAGCCTGGAAGTGCAGGGCAATGAGGAAGCCAGGTTGTGGTTGCGGGACAACAACGGCAACGAATTCGAGGCCAGCTTCTAAGGAGGGACCATGCGCCTGATCGCCCTAATACTGGCCTGCGTCGCCATCACCGCCCAGGCCGAGCCGGACTACGCACTCAGCCCCAGGCAGATCGCCGAGGGGACCTGGCTGCTGGAAGGCAGCACCGACAATTTCGACAAGGCCAACGGCGGCAACATCGTCAACACCGGCTTCATCGTTACCGACGCGGGTGTCGTGGTGATCGACACCGGGCCGTCGAAGGCCTACGGCGAGGCCATGCGCCGGGCCATCAAGGCGGTCACCGACCAGCCTGTGACGCTGGTGCTGTTGACCCACCATCACCCGGATCACGTGCTGGGCAATCAGGCTTTCACTGACGTGCCCATCGCCGCACTGGCCGGTACCCGCAAGTTGCTCGACGAACAGGGCAACGCCATGGCGGAGAACATGTATCGACTGGTCGGGGACTGGATGCGCGGCACCGAGGTTGTCCTGCCGACCGAAACGCTGGAGCCTGGCGTGCGTGAAATCGGCGGTCACCGTTTGAGGCTGCTGGCCTTGCGCGGCCACACCAGCGCCGACCTCGCGGTGCTGGATGAACACACCGGCGTGCTCTTCGCCGGCGACCTGGTGTTCTACCAGCGCGCCCTGACCACGCCCAACAGCCCTGGCCTGGAGGCCTGGCTGGCGGATATCGACACGCTGGAGGCGCAGCCCTGGAAGGTCCTGGTGCCCGGCCACGGACCCGTCAGCCAGGACAAGGCACCGTTCGCGCAGATGCGTGACTACCTGGGCTGGCTGGACGGGTTGCTGAAAGAAGCGGCGGGGAAGGGGGAGGAGATGAACGAGGTGATCCGGTCGCCTATTCCCCAGCGTTTTGCGTCAGTGAACCTGAGCCGCTACGAGCTGATCCGAAGCGTCAGCCACCTCTACCCGAAGTACGAGGTGGCGCGGATGCAAAGGTTGGATACGCTCGCCCCGTAGGATGGGTGGAGCTTGCGATACCCATCGATCACGGCTGATGGGTATCGCTTCGCTCCACCACATCCTACAAAGCTACGGTCGAGTTTGGACTGGGCTTACACCAGCTCCGCGTGCTTCAGCTCGCTTTTCAGGTAGGCGTAGTAGATCGGCGCCGCCACCAGCCCCTGCAGGCCGAAGATCGCTTCGAACGCGAGCATGGCCAGCAGCAACTCCCAAGCCCTGGCGCTGATCTGGCCGCCGACGATGCGGGCGTTGAGGAAGTATTCCAGCTTGTGGATGGCGATCAGGTAGCCCAGCGCGCCGACCGCCACCCAGAGCGATACCGAGAACCCGGCGATGAAGATCAGGGTGTTGGACATCAGGTTGCCGATCACCGGCAAGAGGCCAAGCAGGAAGGTCAGCAGGATCAGGACCTTGGTCAGTGGCATTTGGATGTCCATCAGCGGCAGCACTACCGCCAGGAAGATGCCGGTGAGGGTGGTGTTGACCAGGGAAATCTTGATTTGCGCGAAGACGATGTTGCGGAACGCGGTGACCAGCAGGGCCATGCGCTCCAGCAACAGGCGGCTGAGCGGACGCAGGGTCTCGAAGTTGGGGATGGGCTGCAGCGCGATGATGGCGCCGAGGATCATGCCGATCAGCATGGTCACGAAGGTATGCGCCGCGCCTTTGCCCAACAGCTGCAGCTGCCCGACATGAGCGCGCAGCCAATCCATCAGTTCGCGGCGCAGGTCGTCGGCGCTGGCCGGCAGGTAGTTCTCGACGGACGCCGGCAGTTGTGCCCGGGCCTGTTCGGTGAGGGTGATGAACTTCTCCAGCAACTGGCCGGGGTTGTGCACTTCCTGCGTCACCACGCCGGCGATCCAGACGAAGAACAGTGACAACAGGCTCACCACCAGGGTGCCCAGCAAGGCCACTGCCAGCCAACGGGCGCGGCGGCCGCCGGGAATCACGGGTTGCAGGCGCGGCGCCAGGCTGATGACCAGTTCATAGACCAGCAGCCCGGACAGCAGGGAAGGCAGGAGCCGGAAGGGCAGTACCAGCAGCAGGCCGAGGAGAACGATGGCCCAGCTGGCCAGGAGCAGTTGACGATCACTGAAGACTTGCATAGGTCCCGGGGTATTGGAGTGCAAAGCAGGGGCGGCAGTCTGCCAGTGGTAGACGCCGCAGCACAATCGGCAGCTGAAGTATGCGAGGGATTGTCGGTATTGCTACCAACGGAGTAGGAAAATCCGCACTGCGTCCAATTGTTGGCCTGGCGCGGCAAACCAAGAATTTGCGGCAGACCGGGAAATTTTCCCGGATCACAACAACAAGCCCGCAGAGGTAGCCGTCAATGAATCTCGCCACACTCAAACCGCCTTTTGCCCGGACGCTGCTCGGCGTCGCGCTGGTGCTGTCCAGTAGCCTGGCGCTGGCCGGTGTCACCGACCAGGAAATCCTCGATGACGCCAAATCCACCGACCAGGTGGTGACCAACGGCCTGGGCCTGCAAGGCCAGCGCTACAGCACCCTGGAAGCCCTCAATAGCGACAACGTGCAGCAGCTGCGCCCGGTGTGGGCGCTGTCCTTCGGTGGCGAGAAGCAGCGTGGCCAACAGGCCCAGCCGCTGGTGAAGGATGGCGTGATGTACGTCACTGGCTCCTACTCGCGGGTGTTCGCCGTCGATGCGCGCACCGGCAAGAAGCTCTGGCAATACGATGCCCGCCTGCCGGACGGCATCATGCCTTGCTGCGACGTGATCAACCGTGGCGTGGCCCTCTACGACGACCTGGTGATCTTCGGGACCCTCGATGCCAAGCTGGTGGCCCTGAACAAGGACACCGGCAAGGTGGTCTGGCGCAAGACCGTGGCCGACTACAAGGCCGGCTACTCCATCTCCGCGGCACCGCTGGTGGTGAAGGGTAAGCTGATCACCGGCGTCGCCGGTGGTGAATTCGGCGTGGTGGGCAAGGTCGAAGCCTACAACCCGAAGAACGGCGAACTGCTGTGGAGCCGTCCGACCGTGGAAGGCCACATGGGCTACGTCTACAAGGACGGCAAGAAGGTCGAGAGCGGCATCTCCGGCGGCGAGGCTGGCAAGACCTGGCCCGGTGATCTGTGGAAGACCGGCGGTGCCGCGCCCTGGCTGGGCGGCTACTACGACCCGGACACCGACACCCTGCTGATCGGCACCGGCAACCCCTCGCCGTGGAACTCTCACCTGCGTCCGGGCGACAACCTCTATTCCTCCTCGCGCCTGGCGCTGAATCCGGAAGACGGTTCCATCAAGTGGCACTTCCAGACCACCCCGCACGATGGCTGGGACTTCGACGGCGTCAACGAGCTGGTGTCCTTCGACTACAAGGACGGCGGCAAAACCGTTAAGGCCGCGGCCACCGCCGACCGCAACGGCTTCTTCTATGTGCTGGACCGCACCAACGGCAAGTTCATCCGTGGCTTCCCCTTCGTCGACACCGTGACCTGGGCCAAGGGCCTGGACAAGGAAGGCCGTCCGATCTACGACGACGCCAAGCGTCCGGGCGCGCCGGCTACCGATGGCAAGCACGGCAGCTCGGTATTCGTTGCGCCGTCCTTCCTCGGCGGCAAGAACTGGATGCCCATGGCCTACAGCCAGGACACCGGCCTGTTCTACGTGCCCTCCAACGAGTGGGGCATGGACATGTGGAACGAGAACATCTCCTACAAGAAGGGGGCGGCCTACCTCGGCGCCGGTTTCACCATCAAACCGCTGAACGAGGATTACATTGGCGTGCTGCGCGCCATCGATCCGAAGTCCGGCAAGGAAGTCTGGCGCTACAAGAACTACGCGCCGCTGTGGGGTGGCGTCCTGGCCACCAAGGGCAACCTGGTGTTCACCGGCAACCCCGAGGGCTACCTGATGGCCTTCGACGCCAAGACTGGCAAGAAACTCTATGAGTTCAACACGGGCTCCGGCGTGATCGGTTCGCCCATCACCTGGGAAATGGATGGCGAGCAGTACGTCTCCGTGCTGTCCGGCTGGGGTGGCGCGGTGCCGCTCTGGGGTGGCGAGGTGGCCAAACGCATCAAGGACCTGAACCAGGGCGGCATGCTCTGGACCTTCAAACTGCCGAAGGCAGAAGCCGTAGCCAAACGCTGATGCGCTGCAAGGCCCGCTCCGGCGGGCCTTGTTCATTCATGTGGGAGCGAATTCATTCGCGAATGAATTCGCTCCCACATGGATTTACACCGTGCGTTCTACGACCAAGGAACCATGTCGCCTGATGGCGATTAGCCGCTTAATACCCGAAAACAATGACAACAAAGGGATGAGCGATGCGCTACTGCCTGATTCACAGCCTCTTGATCTTCCTCATCGCCATTGGCGTGGCGTTTACGGGCCTGCCGCCCTGGCTCGGCGTTCTCGTGTTGTTGCCACTGCCGTGGCTGTTCCGGCAGAAGCCCCAGGAGCGGACAACGGTAGAAGAGGGGGCTGACCTGTCCCGACTGACCCGCGACCTGTCCCGCAGTACCAGCCATAACGCCCTGTCCGCCGCCGGCGTCGCCTGGTCGGTGGATCGTCTGGCCGATCGCCTCAAGTCCCAGCTGCAGGCCGCCGAACGCATTGTCAGTAGCGCCGAGGTGATGATCGCCACCGAGGCGGCTACGTCCGAACTCAGTCAGCAGGCGTTCGCTGCTGCCCACGATGTACGCCAGAGCGGGGATGAGGGGCGTGAAGTGCTGCAGCAGGCTATCGAACTCATGCAGCAACTGAGTCTCAGGGCCGGCGCCAGTCGCGAGTTGATCGCCACGCTCAGCCAGCGCAGCGAGGAAATCCAGCAAGTGGCCCAGGTCATCCAGTCCATCGCCAGCCAGACCAACCTGTTGGCGCTGAATGCCGCCATCGAGGCGGCGCGGGCCGGCGAGCATGGTCGTGGCTTTGCCGTGGTGGCGGATGAGGTGCGCGGTCTGGCTGGGCGCACGGCCAGTGCCACGGGCGAAGTCGGGCAGATGGTGGCGGACATCCAGCGTCAGACCACACTGGTGGTGGAACAGATCCAACAACTCTCCACCGACCTGGAGGCCGGTGTCGGCCAGGTCGAGCTGACTGGCCGGCAGTTGGAGAAGATCGCCGGTTTGGCCGCGGCGGTGGAAGGGCAGGTGGACCAGATCGCCCGTGGTGCCATGACCAACCGCGATCAGCTTGCCGGATTGTTCGACGCGGTGGGGCAAATGCGCCGTGACCTTGGTGACAGCGATGAACAGACCCGCCGCCTGGCCGGGGCCGCGAGCCAGCTGGAAGGACAGGCCGAAACCATCAGCGAGCGTCTGGCCGAAGTAGCGCTGGATGACTACCACCAGCGAATCTACGACCTGGCCCGCGACGGCGCGACTGCCATCGCCGCGCGCTTCGAACGTGACGTGCAGGAAGGGCGCGTCAGTCTCGACGACCTCTTCGACCGGCGCTTCCAGGTGGTACCCGGTACTTACCCGCAGAAGTACAGCTCGCGCTTCGACCGCTACACCGACCAGGTCCTGCCGGATATCCAGGAGGCGCTGCTCAAGCAGCACGAGGGGCTGGTGTTCGCCATCGCCTGCACCCAGGAAGGCTATGTGCCAACCCACAACAAGGCCTTCAGCCAGGCACCTACCGGCGACCCCGAGCAGGACATGGCCCGCAGCCGCAGCAAGCGCATGTTCAACGACCGCACCGGCCTGCGCTGCGGCAGCCACCAGCAGCCGCTGCTGCTGCAGACCTACACCCGCGATACGGGCGAGCTGATGCACGATCTCTCGGTGCCGATCATCGTCCAGGGCCGGCACTGGGGCGGGCTGCGCCTGGGCTATCGACCCGAGCAGGCGGCGACGCCGAATTCGGGGAAGAAGGCTCTGGCGCGGGCCTCGGCGCCCGCCAACTAATACCAAATGACGAGGGCGTCTCTCCCATGGGCGCATACCGGGGCTGGGCAACGGCTGACTAAGATCGGTCCACAGCTTGCCCAGCCGGGCAGGTACCGACCAGAGAGAGCAACGCCATGATCTACGCACAACCAGGCACTCCGGGCGCCGTCGTCACCTTCAAGCCGCGTTACGGCAACTACATCGGCGGCGAATTCGTCGCGCCGATTGGTGGCCAGTACTTCACCAACACTTCGCCTGTGAATGGCGAAGTGATCGCCGAGTTCCCGCGCTCCGGCGCCGAAGACATCGAGAAAGCCCTGGACGCCGCCCATGCCGTCGCCGATTCCTGGGGCCGCACCTCCGTGCAGGACCGCGCCCTGATCCTGCTGAAGATCGCCGACCGCATCGAGCAGAACCTGGAAGTGCTGGCCGTTACTGAAACCTGGGACAACGGCAAGGCCGTGCGTGAAACCCTGAATGCCGACGTGCCGCTGGCCGCCGACCACTTCCGCTACTTCGCCGGCTGCATCCGCGCCCAGGAGGGTTCCGCCGCCGAGATCAACGAACACACCGCCGCCTATCATTTCCACGAGCCGCTGGGCGTGGTCGGGCAGATCATCCCGTGGAACTTCCCGCTGCTGATGGCCGCGTGGAAACTGGCTCCGGCCCTGGCCGCGGGCAACTGCGTGGTGTTGAAGCCCGCTGAGCAGACCCCGCTGTCGATCATGGTGCTGGCGGAAATCATCGGTGACCTGCTGCCTCCGGGCGTGTTGAACATCGTCCAGGGCTTCGGCAAGGAAGCGGGCCAGGCGCTCGCCACCAGCAAGCGCATCGCCAAGATCGCCTTCACCGGTTCCACCCCGGTGGGTTCGCACATCCTCCACTGCGCCGCCGAGAACATCATTCCGTCCACCGTGGAGCTGGGCGGCAAGAGCCCGAACATCTACTTCGAAGACATCATGCAGGCCGAGCCCGAGTTCATCGAAAAGGCTGCTGAGGGCCTGGTGCTGGCCTTCTTCAACCAGGGCGAAGTCTGCACCTGCCCGTCGCGCGCCCTGGTGCAGGAATCCATCTACCCGACCTTCATGGCTGAGGTGATGAAGAAGGTCAAAGCCATCAAGCGTGGCGACCCGCTGGATACCGAGACCATGGTCGGCGCCCAGGCGTCGCAGCAGCAGTTCGAGAAGATCCTCTCCTACCTCGACATCGCCCAACAGGAAGGCGCCGAGCTGCTGGCCGGTGGCGCTGCCGAGAAGCTCGAAGGCGACCTCGCCAGCGGCTACTACATCCAGCCGACCCTGCTGAAGGGCCACAACAAGATGCGTGTGTTCCAGGAAGAAATCTTCGGCCCGGTGGTGGGTGTCACCACCTTCAAGGACGAAGCCGAAGCCCTGGCGATTGCCAACGACACCGAGTTTGGCCTGGGCGCCGGCCTGTGGACCCGCGACATCAACCGCGCCTACCGCATGGGCCGTGGCATCAAGGCCGGCCGCGTGTGGACCAACTGCTACCACCTGTACCCGGCGCACGCCGCCTTCGGTGGCTACAAGAAGTCCGGCGTCGGCCGCGAAACCCACAAGATGATGCTCGACCACTACCAGCAGACCAAGAACCTGCTGGTGAGCTACGACATCAATCCGCTGGGCTTCTTCTGATCCCCGGCACCTGAATAAAAAACGCGGCCTCGGCCGCGTTTTTTATTTCATGGAGCACGAACCTCTTCCCGTAGGTTGTGGCAGAGCGCAGCGAAGCCCAACGTGCCAGGGTCAAGCTCCGAATGTTGGGCTTCGCTGCGCTCTGCCCAACCTACCTTCTCCCCCATCCCACCCTCCGGCCCCTACCAAATCACGAGCAAATCTCCTCCGAAAGTACCATTCGGGCCCCTCCGGGCCGGTGGTTAACTGGACTTGCCGGAATCCTCCGGCGACATAACAAGAGGATGGCTCCATGTGGACTAAACCCGCCTTTACCGATCTGCGCATTGGTTTCGAAGTCACCCTGTACTTCGCCAACCGCTGATCCGCATCGCCCCGGCCCAGCCGGGGCCCCCGCCAGGGCAACTCCCATGCACATCCAGATTCTCGGCTCGGCCGCCGGCGGCGGTTTCCCCCAGTGGAACTGCAACTGCCGCAACTGCGCCGGCGTACGCAGCGGCAAGGTCCGCGCGCAGCCGCGCAGCCAGTCCTCCATCGCCCTCAGCGCCAATGGCGTCGACTGGGTGCTGTGCAACACCTCCCCGGATATCCGCGCCCAGCTCGAGGCCTTTCCGCCGCTGCAACCGGCCCGCCGCCTGCGCGACACCGGCATTGCCGCGATCATTCTGATGGACAGCCAGATCGACCACGTCACCGGCCTCCTGAGCCTGCGCGAGGGCTGCCCGCACCCGGTCTGGTGCACCGACATGGTCCACCAGGACCTGTCCAGCGGCTTCCCGCTGTTCAGCATGCTCCAGCACTGGAATGGCGGCCTCACCTGGAACCCCATCGACCTGGCCAGCCCGTCGTTCACCATTCCCGCTTGTCCGGGCCTGAATTTCACCGCCATTCCCCTGCGCAGCAGCGCGCCGCCGTACTCGCCGCACCGCGGCAACCCGCACCCCGGTGACAACATCGGCCTGTTCGTCGAGGACCTGGAGAGCGGCGGCAGCCTGTTCTACGCCCCGGGCCTGGGCCAGGTGGATGACGCGCTGCTCGACTGGATGCGCCGCGCCGACTGCCTGCTGGTGGACGGCACGCTCTGGCGTGACGACGAGATGCGCCACTGCGAGGTGGGCGACAAGCTCGGCAGCGAGATGGGCCACCTGCCGCAGAGCGGCCCGGGCGGGATGATCGAGGTGCTCGACGGCATTGCCGGTCCGCGCAAGGTGCTCATCCACATCAACAACACCAACCCGATCCTCGACATCGATTCCGCCGAACGCGCCGAACTGGAGCGCCACGGCATCGAAGTGGCCTGGGATGGCATGAGCATCGTGTTGTAACGGAGCCCGAGATGAACCAGATCGCCATGACGCCCGCCGAATTCGAACAGGCCCTGCGTGCCAAGGGCGCCTGCTACCACATCCACCACCCGTACCACCGGGCGATGTACGAGGGCAGTGCGACCCGCGAGCAGATCCAGGGCTGGGTGGCCAACCG
>NZ_QJRF01000033.1 GCF_013393345.1 Pseudomonas taiwanensis | reverse complement strand
CGTTGTCCAGCACATTGCCGCCGACGCTGGACGGGCTGCCGTTCTCGGTCAGGCCACGGCTGTCGGGATTAGCACTTGGGACGTCGTCGACGATCTCGATACTGACATTCGCCGAGGCACTGGCCAGCCCATCACCCACGTTGACCTGGAAGCCGTCCGTCTCCGGACCAGCTGCATCGGTGGTCGCTTCGGTCAGCGTGTAGCTGAAGTTATAAGTGCCATTGCTGTAACCGGTGATCTGCACCGTGCCGTGAGCGGTGTTGAAACTTTGCCCCACCAGACTGGCAAAGCTGCTGGTGGTGAGGTCGACGCTGAGACTGCCGACATTCAGGGTCTTCAGGTTGGCCAGCCCATCGGCGTCGGCGACGGAGAAGCTGCCCGTGGTGACCGTGCTGCCGTCCCCGGCGCTGGAGCCATCCGGCAGACCCTTCTCGTAGACCTTGGCCAGGTCGCCGCCAGCGTTAGGCGTACTGACATCGACCTTGGGGATATCGTTGCTGCCGGTGATGGTGATGGTCAGCGTCGAACTGCTCGGGTCGTTGTCGGCGTCCCGCATGGAATAGGCGTACTGCAGGGTGACCTGCTCGCCCTGGTCCAGGCCCTCCACCGCCGCCGAACCATTGGCCAGCGCGAAGCTGTAGCTACCATCGGCATGCAGGGTGACGACGCCGTAGGGCGTATTGACCAACAGGCTGCCGTTATCCCCCGGCGTTGCGCCAACCACGCCATTCCAGCTGGTGAAGGCCTTCGGCTGATCCGCGCCCCCCACATCGTTGTCCAGCACATTGCCGTTGACGCTGGATGGGCTGCCGTTCTCGGTCAGGCCACGGCTATCCGGGTTGGCGCTTGGAGAATCGTCGACGATCTCGATACTGACATTCGCCGAGGCACTGGCCAGGCCATCGCCCACGTTGACCTGGAAGCCGTCCGTTTCCGGGCCGGCGCCATCAGTCGTGGCCTCGGTCAGCGTGTAGCTGAAGCTGTAGACGCCATTGCTGTAGCCAGTGATCTGCACCGTGCCGTGGGCGGTGGTGAAGCTCAGCCCGACCAGACTGGCAAAGCTGCTGGCGGTGAGGTCGACGCTGAGGCTGCCGACGTTCAGGGTCTTCAGGTTGGCCAATCCATCGGAGTCGGCGACGGTGAAGCTGCCGGTGGTGACAGTGCTGCCGTCCCCTGCGCTGGAACCCTCCGGCAGGCCCTTCTCATAAACCTTGGCCATTCCGCCCTGGGCATCCGGGGAGCTGACATCCACCGTGGGGATATCATTGCTGCCGGTAATGGTGATGGTCAGCGTCGAATCGCTCGGGTCGTTGTCGGCGTCGCGCATGGAATAGGCGTACTGCAAGCTAACCTGCTCGCCCTGATCCAGTCCCTCCACCGCGGCTGAGCCGTTGGCCAGCGCGAAGCTGTAGCCGCCGTTGCCATGCAGGGTCACCAGGCCATAGGAGGTGTTCACCAGCAGGCTGTCGTTATCCCCCGGTGTGGCACCGGCCACGCTGTTCCAGCTGCTGAAGGCTTTCGGCTGGTCGGCACCACCGACGTCGTTGTCCAGCACATTGCCGGTGACGCTAGAGGGGCTGCCGTTCTCGGTCAGGCCACGGCTGTCGGGATTGGCGGCGGGCAGGTCGTCGACGATCTCGATGGTCGCGGTGGCCGAGGCACTGGCCACGCCGTCGCTGACGGTGACCAGGAAGCCATCCGACTCCGGCCCAGCGCCGTCAGTAGTGGCCTCGGTCAGGGTGTAGCTGAAGCTGTAGGTGCCATCGCTGTAGCCAGTGATCTGCACGGTGCCATGAGCCGTGTTGAAGCTCTGCCCGACCAGGCTGGCGAAGCTGCTGGTAGTGAGGTCCACCGTCAGGCTGCCAACGCTGACGGACTTCAGATCGCCGATGCCATCTGGATCGCCAAGACTGAACGTGCCATCAACCTGGGTGCTGCCATCCCCGGCGCTGGAACCATCCGGCAGGCCTTTCTCGTATACCAGGGCCATTCCACCCTGGGCATCCGGGAAAGCCACCTCAACCGTGGGGGTGTCGTTACTGCCGATGATCGTCAGCGTCAGGGTCGAGTGACTGGCATCGCCGTCGGCGTCGCGCATGCTGTAGGCGTAGTGCAGGACCACTTGTTCGCCCGGCGCGAGCGCTTCGACGGCAGCCGAACCATTGGCCAGTGCGAAGCTGTAGCTACCGTCTGCATGCAGGGTGAGGACGCCATAGGGGGTGTTCACCTGCAGGCTGCCGTTATCCCCGGGTATGGCGCCGACCACGCCGTTCCAACTGGTGAAGGCCTTCGGTTTATCCGCGCCGCCCATATCGTTGTCCAGCACATTGCCGCCCACAGTAGCGGGAACGCTGCCTTCGACGATGCTGGCGCTGTCGGCATAAGCCGTGGGCGTGTCGTCGTCCACGTTGATGATCAGGTTGCCCGCGACGCTGTCGCCATCGGCATCGGTCACCTTGTAGGCAATGCTGAAACTCACGTCGTTTTCGTCGTACCCGTCCGGATGCATGATCGGGTTGTTCTGTACGACGCTGTAAGCACCGGTCGCCCAGTTCAGGGCCAGGGTAATGACCGTCAGGCCGCCCTGTTTGATCAACAGGTTGTCGCCGCTCTTCTCATAGCTGAAGCCTTCGGGCGCACCGCTGGTAAGCAGCGTAATCGAACCCGGACCATCCGCCCCGAAGCTGTGCCCCAGTGTGCCGGTGACGTTCGCGGTATCCGGCATGACGTCGCCAATGCCGTCGGCATTTCCGCCCGAAAGAGCATCGTCATCCAGTTGCACCACGAGATTGCTGCTGACCACGGGCGAGTCGTCATCCACCTTGATGTACAGCGACCCGTCGGCACGGTCGCCATCGCGGTCGACGATCTTGTATTCGATCTCGAAGGTCAGGTCGTTCTCGTCATACCCCTCGGGGTGCATGATCGGCGCGTTCTGGGTAACGCTGTAGGCACCGGTGAACCTGTCCAGCGTGATAGTGATGACCGTGACTTCACCCTGCTTGATCAACAGGCCGCCGTTGACCTCCACGTAGGTGAAGCCATAAGGCGCGCCGCTGTCCTGCAACTCGATCTCGCCGGGGCCGTCAGCGCCGAAATCATGGGCGATGACGCCGCTGGTGTTGTGGGTGTCCGGGGTGTTGTCGTCCACCCCGCCCGGGTTGCCGCCAGGCAGAGCGTCATCGTCGAGGCTGACTTTCACGTACGGGTCGATGCTGGGTGCATCGTCCCTGAAGCTGATGGCGTTACCCAGGTCGAGGGATGCGCTGTCCTTGTCGCCGTCACCGTCGGTGATGGTGGCGGTCAGGGTGATCAGGTCGGCACTGGCCAGGCCCGCCGACTGATCCGGCCCGGTGTCGGGCGTATGGAAGATCGCCCGCGACTGCTCCAGGGTCACTGTGCCGTTAGCGTCCACGCTCAGACGGAAGGCGAGTTGTCCCCCGCCGACCACGCGCCCGACGATGTCCGAGCCCTCCTTGAACAGGAGGATGCTGTTGCCCGTCGCGGTGTCACGCAGGCCGCTGTCCACCCCCGGCACCTTCACCTCCAGGGCGTAGGTAATGGCATTGCTGGCGGCGGCCCCATCGGCGCCGAAAACCGGCGCGAAGGCGTCTGCGAAATTACCGCTGTCGGTGATGCCGAGCGTGGTTTCGTCCACCTGCAGATCGAGCCCTTCGGTCCCCTTCACGCTGATGTTCGGCACATCGTCGATGATGTCGATGGTGAGGGTGCCAATGCCGGTGTTGCCGTTGGCGTCGACCACCTGGAAGGTGAAGGTTTCCGTGAACTGCAGGTTGTTGCCGTTATCGCCGGGATTGATCTTGGGCGCGGAGAGCAAGGTGTAGGTGTAGGTGCCATTGCTGCCAACCACCAACTGGCCGTACTGGCCGTTGCCGGCTCCGACACCCAGGCTGAAGCTGTAAGGCCCGTTCCCACCGTTGGCAACCAGGGTGCCGCTGGCGAGTTCGTCGTTGCTGGCCGGCTCGCTGCCAAAGCCGAGGGCGGCCTCACGCGCATCATTGTCCGAGCCAGCCTGTACGCCACCCACCACGGTGATGTTGGACACATCGATGGTCAGGGTCGTGGTGCTGAGGTCACCGTCGGCATCCACGATGGTGTAGGTGAAGGTATCCAGCGTGCCGACCTGGGCCAGGCTGTTGGCATTGCTGGTGTAGGTGTAACTGCCATCGGCATGCAGCACCAGGGTGCCGAAGGCGGAGGGGATGCTGTTGCCCACGCCGCCGGCAACCGGCGTCGACGTGTCGCCACCGGCACGCACACCCACCACACCACTAGTCGGCGACGGACGACCATCGGCGCCGAAGGCATCGGCCACCGAACCCAATCCCGCTCCCGTGACCACATTGCCGATCACGCTGCCGCCTTCGCTGACCGACGCACTGTCCGCCTTGGCCTGCGGTACGTCGTCGACGATTTCAATGGTGACGGTCGCCGAAGCATTGGCCAGGCCATCGCCCACATTAATAAGGAAGCCGTCCGTCTCCAGACCGGCGGCATCAGCAGCCACCTCGGTCAGCGTGTAGCTGAAGCTGTAGGCGCCGTCGCTGTAGCCGGTGATCAGCACCGTGCCGTGGACCGTGGCAAAGCTCTGCCCGACCAGGCTGGCGAAGCCGCTGGTGGTGAGGTCCACCGTCAGGCTACCGACGCTGAGGGTTTTCAGGTTGGCCAGGCCGTCGGAGTCGGCCACGGTGAAGCTGCCGGTGGTGACGGTGCTGCCGTCACCCGCGCTGCTGCCGCCCGAAAGCCCTTTCTCGAATACCTGAGCCAACCCGCCCTGAGCATCCGGGCTGCTGACTTCGATGCTGGGAATGTCGTTGCTGCCGGTGATGGTGAGGGTCAGGGTCGAGCTGCTCGGATCACCGTCGCCGTCCTGCATCGAATAGGCGTATTGCAGGGTGACCTGCTGGCCTTCGGTCAACGCCTCGACCGCCGCCGAACCATTGGCCAGCACGAAGCTGTAGCTACCGTCTGCATTCAGTGTGACGACGCCATAGGGGGTGTTCACAAGCAGGCTGCCGCCTTCGCCAGCAGACGCGCCGGCCACGCCATTCCAGCTGGTGAAGGCCTTCGGCTGGTCGGCGCCACTGGCGTCGTTGTCCAGCACATTGCCCGCCAGGCTAGACGGCTCGCCGTTCTCTGTCAGGCTGCCGCTGTCCGGACTGGCGGTGGGGACGTCGTCGACGATCTCGATGCTGACGTTGGCCGAGACCGGAAGACCCAGACCGTCGCTCAGCTGGAGGACAAAACCGTCCAGCTCATCACCCGTGGCGAGATCGGTAATGGGCCGGGTGAGCGTATAGCTGAAACTGAAGGTACCCGTGGAAGCGTCGAACCCGGTGATCTGCACGGTGCCATGCGCCGCTTCGAAACCCCGTCCGATCAAGCTGCCAAGCGGGTGGGTCGCGTCGATCTGCAGGTCCAGGCCACCCACGGCCAGGCTTTTCAGCTTGTCCAGACCGTCTGGGTCCCGAATCGTGAAGGTGCCATGCACTACGTTGCTGCCATCGCCTTCGCTGGAACCGCCGGGCAGGCCGCGCTCGAACACCTGGACCACGCGGCCGCCGACATCCGGGAAATTGACCTCGATCGTCGGCACGTCGTTCTGGCCGACGATGGTGATGATCAGATTTGCGGAGCTCTGGTCACCGTTGCTGTCCTGGATGCTGTAGCCGAAGCCGAGGTCGACGGTTTCCCCCTCGCCGAGGCTTTCCACGGCCGGCGTGCCATTGGCCAGTTGGAAGCTGTAGCTGCCGTCGGGGTTGAGGGTCACCACGCCGTAGGGCGTGTTCACCAACAGGCTGCCATTGGCTCCGCTGATGGCATTGGCCGCCTGCCAGGAAACGAAGGTCGTCGGCAGGTCCGGGCCGCCGTCGTCGTTGCCCAATACGTTGCCCTGAATGCCTTCCTCGCCTTCGCTGACGCTCTGGGTGTCATCCACTGCGCTGGGAACGCCGTTGACCGGCACTTCTACCGGTACCGCCAGCGGAATGTCGGGAATGTCGGGAATGCCGGTTTCCGGTTGCGGGAACTCCACAGCGGAGGCGATGGGCCCGGTGGGGAAGCCGATGGTAGGGTCCACGGCACCGGCCGTCTCGCCCAGCAGTACGAACGAGTGGCCGCCGCCGGCGTTGCCGCCGCCAGCGCCGCCACCGGGACCGGCAGCAGTGGCTTCAGCGGCCTGGGTCGGGTCGACACCGGCTTCGATGGCAGCCTGGAGTTTCTCGACGTCGGTCAGGTCCTGCTGGCTGGGCGCAGCCGGCGCGCTGTCGGTGCCGGGCTGCGTCGCATCGGGCGCGCCGGCCAGCAGCGTGTTGTTCAGCGGCATGCTGCTGTCGCGTCCGAGCACCAGTTCCTGGCCGTTGGCCAGGGCCACCGCTACCGCGCCCTGGGCGCCGGTGACCAGTTGCTCACCTGCGAAGACCCGATCGCCTTCGGTGAGCAGGCGGCGCGAACCATCCGCAGCTACCGCGAACACGTCCCCGACGACCTGCCGAACGACCCCGATTGATCCAGCCATGACTCCTTCCTCCCGCACCGCGTGCTGCCAGACGGACAGCGCCGATCCCAGTCAATGAGGGGTCACAGCACATCCGAACCGGACTACGGGAACGTGAAGAAGCACCAGAGGAAGCGTCGCCAGCCAGAAAACCACGCAATGTCAATAAAACGTCACGCAGCCCGCCGACGGCCTTTTACGCCGGACTAACCCCGCCCTGAGTTTCTTGATTTGTGCTTGACCGCATTAAGCAACCGCAGGTGAGGCCGGAAAGCCCCAAAAACCGCGATCTGCTGGCAAAAAGATGTCTTGGATTTCCGACGAGTGCATAAGAATTTTTCCTGCTAACTCATGTGAAAAATTCTTCTTAGGTAATCGAAAAGTTGTTCTTAGCTCTGATGTTACAAGCCTGAAACGGTTTTCGATGGATTTTCGCCAATTTTACGGCGCCAGGACGCAATGTATTAACAAGGAGAACGACAAGAAATGCACACTCTCACCCCCTTGTGGTCCGGCATCCTGATTGCCTTGGCAACCACGCAAATCCACGCCATGACGCTCACCGACGCTATCCAGAGCACCCTCGACAAGCATCCCGAACTCCTCGCCAGCGCCCAGAATCGGCTGGTCGCCGACGAAGAAGTCAAAGTCGCCAAAGGTGGGTATTTACCGACCGTCGACCTGATAACCGGTGTGGGGCGGGAGCAGAGCGACAGCCCCACCACCCGAGCCCTCGGCGATCACAACAAGGAGACCCTGAATTTCCGCGATGCCGAGTTGCGCCTGCGGCAAATGCTGTTCGATGGATTCAACACCCCCAACGAAGTGGATCGCACCCAGTCCGTGGTCAATTCCCGCGCCTACTTCACCCTGGGCACTGCGGAAAGCCTGGCGCTGCGCACCGTCGAGGTTTACCTGGAAGTACTCAAGCGTCGTGAGATGGTGGTCCTGGCCAGGAACAACCTGATGGCCCACGAGCGCATCCACGACCAGATCGGCCTGCGCAGCGAACGCGGCGTGGGCAGCACCGCCGACTTCGACCAGGCCGAAGCGCGCCTGGCCTTGGCCAAGAACAACCTCTACACCGAGGAAGTGAACCTGGCGGATGCGGAAGCCAACTTCTACAGCGCCGTCGGCCTGCCCGCCGACGAGTTGGTGGAGCCGTCCAGCGTCAAGCCCGAGATGCCGTCCGACCTCCTGGCTGCACGCCAGGGCGTGATGGATACCAACCCGCTGCTGAAATCGGCCCAGGCCGATGTACAGGCCGCCGAGAGCCAGTACGAATCGGCCAAGGCGCCCTTCTACCCACGCCTCGATGCCGAACTGGCCACCACCGCCGATGACAACGTGCAAGGCGACGAGGGTCACTACAACACCTGGCGAGCCGGCGTGGTGATGAATTACAACCTGTACAACGGCATGCGCGACAAGGCCCGGCTGCAAGCAGCCGCCTACCAGGTCAACCAATCCATGGACATCCGCAACAACGCCCTGCGGGTGCTCAACGAGAACCTCTCGCTGGCCTGGAACGCCATGGAAAACGCCCGCAAGCAAACCCCCGAGGCGCGCTCCTACGCCGACTACACCGCCCGCGTCCGCGAGGCTTACCAGCAGCAGTTCGGCCTGGGCCAGCGCACCCTGCTGGACCTGCTGGACAGCGAGAACGAACTCTTCACCGCCAACCGCCGCTACGTGGAAGTGCGCTACACCGAAGAGTTCTCCATGTACCGCGTGATCTCGGCCATGGGCGACCTCCTGCGTCGCCAGAAAGTCGTTGTCCCGGCAGAAGCCGTCGCCGTCTCCGAAGTGAAGAGCGAAGCCCGGCTGCCCGACATGAAATGAGCCAGCATGGGAGTCCAGGATCATGACCACCATGGAGAGGGCTGACAGTCCCCGCGACCCGCGCCAGGGTCATGACGACCCCTTGCTCGATGGCTTGCTGATCCTCTGTCGCCTGCATGGCCGACCCGCCAGCCGCGCCAGCCTGAGCAGCGGCCTGCCGCTGCCGGGCCAGCGTCTTTCCGCCGAACTGCTGCCGCGCGCCGCGGCTCGCGCCGGCCTGCAAGGCCGCCTGCTGCGCCGCGAGCTGGCGGCCATCTCGCCGCTCAACCTGCCGCTGCTGTTACTGCTCAAGGGCGGGCGCAGCGCCGTGTTGACCCGGCTCGATGACCAGCGCGCATTGATCCTGCCGTGCGAAGCCGACGGCGGCGAGCAATGGGTTCCGCGCGAGATCCTGGCGCTGGAGTACGGCGGCCAGGCCCTGTTCGCGCGCCCGCGCCACGAACTGGAGGAAGCCCACGCGCCGCTGGTGCCACGAGTGAAATCCTGGTTCCGCGACACCCTGCGGCTGTCCCGCTGGCTCTATGCCGATGCGATGCTGGCGAGCCTGCTGATCAACCTGCTGGGCATGCTGGTGCCGCTGTTCGTGATGCAGACCTACGACCGCGTGGTGCCCAACCAGGCCACCGCGACCCTCTGGGTGCTGACCATCGGCCTGTTGATAGGCACCGGCTTCGACCTGCTGCTGCGGGTGCTGCGCGCCAACCTGCTGGACAGCGCCGGCAAGAAGACCGACGTGGTGCTTTCTGCCACGCTGTTCGAGCGCATCATCGGCATGTCGATGAAGGCGCGCCCCGCCACCATCGGCGGGTTCGCCCAGAGCATCCATGACTTCCAGGGGCTGCGGGAATTCCTCACCGCCGTCACCCTCACCAGCCTGATCGACCTGCCTTTCTCGGTGCTGATGCTACTGGTGATCGGCCTGCTCGGCGGGCCACTGGTGGTCATCCCGCTCCTCGCCTTCCCGCTCACCGCGATCTTCGCCTGGATCATCCAGACGCGCCTGCGCGACACGGTGCAACGCAGCCTGGCCCTGGGTGCCGAACGCCAGGCGCTGCTGATCGAAACCCTGTCCGGCCTGGAAACCCTCAAGGCCTGTGGCGCCGAAAGCGAACGCCAGCACCGCTGGGAACACACCCACGGCGCCCTCACCCGGCTCGATAGCCACGCACGTTTCCTGTCCGCCCTGGCCACCAACGGCACGCTGTTCATGCAGCAGTTCGCCGGCCTGGCGATGATCGTCGCGGGCGTCTACAGCATCATCGCCGGCAACCTCAGCGTCGGCGCCCTGGTGGCCTGCTACATGCTCAACAGCCGCGTGCTCTCGCCCCTGGGGCAGATCGCCGGACTGATCACCCGCTACCAGCAGGCGCAACTGACCATGAAGTCCACGGACGCGCTGATGGCCCTGCCTCAGGAGCGCGAGGCCATCCAGCAGCCGCTGGAACACCAGGCGTTCAAGGGCAACCTCGAAGTGCGCCAGGTCGAGTTCCGCTATCCGGGGCAGGCCGCGGCGGCACTCAACAAGGTCAGCCTGCGCATTACCGCTGGCGAACGTGTCGGCATCATCGGCCGCAGCGGTTCGGGCAAGAGCACCCTGGCGCGCCTGATGCTCGGTTTCTATGCGCCGGACGAAGGCCAACTGTTGCTGGACGGTATCGACCTGCGGCAGACCGATATCGGCGACCTGCGCCAGCAGATCGGCTACGTCAGCCACGATCTGCCATTACTGGCCGGCAGCCTGCGCGACAACCTCACCCTGGGTGCGCGCCACGTCCATGACGACCGCATGCTGGAAGTAGCGGAAATGACCGGTGTCGCCGAACTCGCCCGGCAACACCCGCAAGGCTATGACCGGCCGGTAGGCGAGCGCGGCCAACTGCTGTCCAGCGGCCAGCGCCAGGCGGTGTTGCTGGCTCGCGCGCTGCTGCTCGATCCGCCACTGCTGGTGCTCGACGAACCCACCAGCGCCATGGACAACTCGAGCGAGGAACAGCTGCGCCAGCGCCTGTCGATCTGGTCGACGAGCAAGACCCTGGTCCTCATCACCCATCGCAGTTCAATGCTGGCGCTGGTGGACCGCCTGGTGGTGCTGGACAACGGCCAGATCGTTGCCGACGGAGCCAAGGACACCGTCATCGACGCCCTGCGCAAGGGCCGCATCGGTCAGGGCAACGCCTGAGGAGACACAGCATGGCCAGCGCAGAATCGCCCAACTCCTACTTCGGCCGCCGTGATCGCAGTGACG
Source organism: Pseudomonas taiwanensis (assembly GCF_013393345.1). Lineage (GTDB taxonomy): Bacteria > Pseudomonadota > Gammaproteobacteria > Pseudomonadales > Pseudomonadaceae > Metapseudomonas > Metapseudomonas resinovorans_C. Next base: position 151,603 of record NZ_QJRF01000033.1, on the reverse strand, counting down.
CCGAGTTCATGCCGGAAGTGGCCGGCGCCATGGCGGAGGATTCACCGCGGGCGACCCGCGTCACCGTCTGGGTGGCCTGCACGCTGCTGCTGGTGGCGCTGGTCTGGGCGCATTTCGCGGTGCTCGATGAAGTCACCACCGGCGAGGGCAAGGCCATCCCCTCCAGCAAGGTGCAGATCATCCAGAACCTCGAAGGCGGCATCGTCTCGGAGATTCTCGTGCGCGAAGGCCAGGTGGTGGACAAGGGCACCGTGCTGCTGCGTCTGGACGACACCCGCTTCCGCTCCAACAAGGGCGAGAGCGAAGCGGACCGACTCGCGCTGACGGCCAAGGTGGAACGCCTGTCGGCGGAGGCCGAAGGCCGCGAAATGGCGCTGCCCGGGGAGATCACCCACGACGCGCCGCAACTGGCTGAAGACGAGAAATCCCTCTTCCAGGCGCGCACCGCTCGCCTGGAAAGCGAGCAGCGCATCCTCAGCGAGCAGTTACGCCAGAAGAAGCAGGAACTCGCCGAATTCCGCTCCAAGAGCCAGCAATACCGCTCCAGCCTCGGGCTGATCCAGCAGGAGCTGAACATGTCCCAGCCGCTGGTGAAGGCCGGCGCCATCTCCCAGGTGGAAATCCTCCGCCTGCAGCGCAGTGCCGTGGAAACCCGAGGTGAACTGGAGGCCACCAACCTGGCCATTCCTCGCGCTGAATCAGCGGTGTCGGAGATCGAACGGAAGATGGAGGAAAGCCGGCTTTCGTTCCGCTCCGACGCTTTCAAGGAACTCAACGAAGCACGCACTGAACTGTCGAAGATCACCTCCACCAGCAAGGCCATCGACGACCGCGTCAGCCGCACCACTGTGGTCTCGCCGGTGCACGGCGTGATCAAGCAGCTCAAGGTCAACACCATCGGCGGTGTGGTCCAGCCCGGCAGCGACCTGGTGGAAGTGGTGCCTCTGGAAGACAGTCTGCTGATCGAGGCGCGCATCCGTCCCCAGGACGTGGCCTTCCTCCATCCCGGCCAGAAAGCCATGGTCAAGTTCACCGCCTACGACTACACCATCTACGGCGGGCTCAAGGCAGGCCTGGAGCTGATCAGCGCCGACACCATCCAGGATGAGGAAGGCAAGAGCTTCTACCTGATCCAGGTGCGCACCGAGAAGAATCACCTGGGCAAGGACGACCACCCGCTGCTGATCATCCCCGGCATGGTCGCCACGGTGGACATCATCACCGGCCAGAAGAGCGTGCTGGATTACCTGCTGAAGCCGGTGCTGAAAGCGCGGCAGGAAGCAATGCGGGAACGCTAGGACTGGGACATTCCGTAGGGTGGAAATCGCTTTTCATTTCCACCGATCGGAGTCCGACATGGTACCGATGGTGGATGAAAAGAGCGTCATCCACCCTACACACGACCGGCGATTCCGAGCGCCCGTAGGTTGGTACAGAGCGAAGCGAAGCCCAACACGCGAAGTCCGACTCTGGATCGTTGGGCCTCGCGTAGCTCGGACCAACCTACTGGGAGTGGTTCTTCTGGACATTCCGTAGATTGGAGTAGCCACACGACCGGCGATTCCGAGCACCCGTAGGTTGGCGCAGAGCGAAGCGAAGCCCAACACGCGATGTCCGCATCTGGATCGTTGGGCCTCGCGTAGCTCGGACCAACCTACTGGGCGTGATTCTTTCGGACATTCCGTAGGTTGGAGTAGCCACACGACCGGCGATTCCGAGCGCCCGTAGGTTGGCGCAGAGCGAAGCGAAGCCCAACACGCGAAGTCCGACTCTGGATCGTTGGGCCTCGCGTAGCTCGGACCAACCTACTGGGTGTGATTTTTCCTGAAGGTCTCCTCCCCCATCGCTTCAATCTGGCCCTGGATCAGCGCTTCGAACGGCCGTAGCAGGTCGTCGTATCGCGTGGGCGTTTCGAGGATGTCGAGGGCAGTAACGATGGCTTCGAGGGTGGAAAGCGCCCCGGCCATCGGCGCCTTGCGCAGGCGGTAGCGGGAGGTCAGGCCGTCGGGCAGGGTCACTCTGGGCAAGGCTTCCAGCTCGGGGTTGAGATAGAGCAGCTTGCGCGCCTTGCGCCAGGTGCCGTCGGGCACCACCAGCAGGAGCGGCCGCGGGTCGTCGTCACCGGCCACTTCCGCTACGGGGCGGGCATCATCACCAGGGAACAGCAGGCAGGCGCGATAACGGGTATCGGCGAATGTCTCGGCCAGATCGGTGAAGCGCTCGCCCACGCGCAGTTCTGCATTCGCCAGCCCCAGGGCGGCCAGGCGCGCGGTGTTCAGTGCATGGCTCACCTCGCTCGGATGCTGCAACAGCAGCACGCGGGTGCGGCTCGCCAGGTGAGGAATCAGCGGGCACAGGCAGTGGGATTCGGGGCGCTGGCAGCGCGGGCAACTCGGGCGGGGCATGAGGGGTCTCCTGGGAGACGCATTTTGCCACAGGGCATCCGGGTTACATCCGGGAACCTCAGCGCAGGTTCAACTGCGCCCGCAGCAGGTCGCGGAAGGTGAGGATCAACGGTTCCTTGGCGCGGCCCCGGCGCAGGATCATGGAGAACGGCGCCTGGTAGCCGAAGGTGGCCGGCAGCAGGGCGCGCAGGCGCTTCTGCTCCACCCAGGGGTGAGCGTAGTGCTCCGGCAGGTAGCCGATGTAGGCGCCGGACAGCACCAGGATCAGTTGCGCCTCCATGGACTCCACCGTTGCCGCGCTGTGCTTGAAGCCGTGGCGCGCCAGTTCTGCCTGGCTCCAGTAACCACGCCCCACCATGCGCTGCTGGGTGATGAGTTCGGCAGGAATGCGCCGTTCGCTGTACAGCGGGTGCCGCTCGCTGCAGTAGAGCCAGTGCTGCTCGCGGTAGAGCGGCTGGTAGACCAGGCCGTTCATACGCGTGGAGAAGGCGCCGATGGCAAGGTCCAGGCGGTTGTCCAGCACACCCAGCTGCAGGTCGTAGGGGCTCATCACCGAGAGGTGCAGGTGCACTGCGGCGTGCTCCTGGCTGTAGGCGCCGATCACCTCGGCCAGCGGCAGAGACGGATCGCCCACGGTGGAGTCGAGCACGCCCAGGTTCAGCGTGCCGCGCAGCTCGCCCTTGAGGGACGCGGAGTAGCGCTCGAAGCTTTCCAGTTCGCCCAGCAGGCGCAGGGTTTCCTGGTAGTACAGCTCGCCCTTGCTGGTCAGGCTGAACCCACCACGGCCGCGATGGCAGAGGGTCAGGCCCACCTGTCCTTCCAGCTGACTCATGTAGGTGCTGATGGCCGAAGTAGAGAGGTTCAGCTCCTGCTGCGCAGCGGCAAAACCCTGGTTGCGGACCACGCTGGCGAAGATGCGCAGGAGTTTCAGGTCGGGCATGGGGGTGGACATGGGGGCTCCAGATTGGCCGAGAACGATGCCGGGTCCCTTCCTGTGGGGGCGAATTCATTCGCTGAGCAGGCCGCAGGCCTGCCAATGCAATTTCTCATGGGGCCGCTGCGCGTCCCTTAGCGAATGAATTCGCCCCCACAAGAGCCGGTGTCCCCACCAGCCGCGGCAGTGTACCCGCTCCCGATAGTTTAGAAATCCTTGAAGTAATTATTTGCCGCCAGCGATTTGTTCGTGATGGCACTGTCACCAGAATCCGCCAACTACCTACAACCACAACAACCGTGAGGCCACCCCGTGGACAAAAAACTCCATCAGCCCCTGGGCGGCAATGAGATGCCCCGTTTCGGCGGTATCGCCACCATGATGCGTCTGCCGCACATCCAATCCCCTGAAGAACTCAATGCCCTGGATGCCGCCTTCGTCGGCGTTCCGCTGGACATCGGTACTTCCCTGCGTTCCGGTACCCGCTTCGGCCCGCGCCAGATCCGCGCCGAATCGGTGATGATCCGCCCGTACAACATGGCGACCGGCGCTGCCCCCTTCGATTCGCTGAACGTGGCCGACATCGGCGACGTGGCCATCAACACCTTCAACCTGCTGGAAGCCGTGCGCATCATCGAGCAGGAATACGACCGCATCCTCGGCCACGGCATCGTCCCGCTGACCCTGGGCGGCGACCACACCATCACCCTGCCGATCCTGCGTGCCATCAACAAGGTGCACGGCAAGGTGGGCCTGGTGCACATTGACGCCCACGCTGACGTCAACGACAACATGTTCGGCGAGAAGATCGCACACGGCACCACCTTCCGCCGCGCCGTGGAAGAAGGCCTGCTGGATTGCGACCGCGTGGTGCAGATCGGCCTGCGTGCCCAGGGCTACACCGCCGAAGACTTCAACTGGAGCCGCAAGCAGGGCTTCCGCGTGGTGCAGGCCGAAGAGTGCTGGCACAAGTCGCTGGCTCCGCTGATGGCCGAAGTCCGCGAGAAAGTCGGCGGCGGCCCGGTTTACCTCTCCTTCGACATCGACGGCATCGACCCGGCCTGGGCGCCCGGTACCGGCACCCCGGAAATCGGCGGCCTGACCACCATCCAGGCGATGGAAATCATCCGTGGCTGCCAGGGCCTGGACGTCATCGGCTGCGACCTGGTCGAAGTCTCCCCGCCCTACGACACCACCGGCAACACCTCGCTGCTGGGCGCCAACCTGCTCTACGAAATGCTCTGCATCCTGCCGGGCGTAGAGCGTCGTTGAGTCCAGCCATGAGCGAACAGCAACACGTCCTGGAGGCCGCCAGCACGCTGGTGGCCGCCTTCGCCGCGAACGATACCGAAGCCTACTTCGCTGCCTTCAGCGAAGACGCCAGCTTCGTCTTCCACACCTGTGACAAGCCGCTGCCCACCCGCGCGGCCTATCGCGAGCTGTGGGAAAGCTGGCAGCGCGACGGTTTCGAGGTGCTGGCGTGCGAATCCCTCAACCCCGTGGTGAGCCTGCAAGGCGACGTGGCGATTTTCTACCACGACGTCGCCACGCGCCTGCGCATCCAGGGTGAAGACATAGAAAGCCGCGAGCGGGAAACCATCGTTTTCCGTCGGCAACAAGAAGAAGGCCACTGGTTGGCCTGTCACGAGCACTTGTCGGCCATGCCGGCGCATCTGCCGCCGACCTGACAAGGCTCCCTGGGAGAGTAAGAAATGCATAACAACAACAACGATCACGCAGTCACCCGAATAGAGACACACGGTGTCGAGCAGATTCCCGATCACGAACGGGATGCCGGCCCCCTGGACCTGTTCCGCCTGATCTTCGGCGGTGCAAACACCTTCGCCACCGCCGTACTCGGCAGCTTCCCGGTGCTCTTCGGCCTGTCTTTCGAGGCCGGCTTCTGGGCCATCCTGCTGGGCGTGCTGGTAGGTTCGCTGATCCTCGCCCCGATGGGCGTGTTCGGCGCACTCAACGGCACCAACAACGCGGTGTCCTCGGGCGCCCACTTCGGCGTGCATGGTCGTATCGTTGGCTCCTTCCTCTCCCTGCTCACCGCTATCGCGTTCTTCTCGCTGTCGGTCTGGAGTTCCGGTGACGCCCTGGTGGGCGGTGCCAAGCGCCTGTTCGACCTGCCGGAAACCGACCTGACCCTGGGCCTGGCCTACGGCCTGTTCGCCGTACTGGTACTCGCGGTGTGCATCTACGGTTTCCGCTTCATGCTGCTGGTGAACAAGGTCGCCGTGTGGGCCGCCAGCGTCATGTTCCTGCTGGGCATCTTCGCCTTCGTCGGTCCGTTCGACGCAGCCTACGCCGGTTCCGTGAACCTCGGTCAGGAAGGCTTCTGGGCCGCGTTCATCGGTGCCGCCCTGCTGGCCATGAGCAACCCGGTTTCCTTCGGCGCCTTCCTCGGCGACTGGTCGCGCTACATCCCGCGTGAAACCTCGAAGCAGCGCATCATGCTGGCCGTGATCGCCGCACAGTTCGCCACCCTGATTCCCTTCCTGTTCGGCCTGGTCACCGCGACCATCGTTGCCGTGCAGGCCCCGGATTACATCGCGCAGAACAACTACGTCGGCGGCCTGCTGGCCGTATCCCCGGCCTGGTTCTTCCTGCCGGTGTGCCTGATTGCGGTGATCGGCGGCATGTCCACCGGCACCACTTCGCTCTACGGCACCGGCCTCGACATGTCTTCGGTCTTCCCGCGCCTGCTCAACCGTGTGCAGGCCACCGTGATGATCGGCGTGCTGTCCATCGGCTTCATCTTCATCGGCCGCTTCGCCTTCAACCTGGTGCAGAGCGTGTCCACCTTCGCCGTGCTGATCATCACCTGCACCAGCCCCTGGATGGTGATCATGATCCTCGGCCTGATCATCCGCCGCGGCTTCTACTGCCCGGACGACCTGCAGGTCTTCACCCGTGGCCAGTCCGGCGGCCGCTACTGGTTCACCAACGGCTGGAACTGGCGCGGCATGGGCGCCTGGATCCCGAGCGCCGTGGTGGGCCTATGCTTTGTGAACCTCCCGGGCCAGTTCGTCGGCCCGCTTGGCGAGCTGGCCGGTGGCATCGATATCAGCCTGCCGGTCACTCTGGGCACGGCCGCCCTGCTGTACCTGGTACTGCTGGCGATCTTCCCGGAACCGGCCGCCGTCTACGGTCCCAAAGGTCCGCGTTGGGTCCCCTCGGGCAAGACTTCCCAAGCGTCCGCTCAGGCTTTGCCTGAAGCCGCGTAACAACGAAGAAACAGCTCCACCTTTTTTGCGACTGCCTAACAACAACAACCACTGCAAAACGCCTTGAAGGAGTTACACGATGACCAATCGTCCGCTGAAACTGTTTGCCCTCGCCGGTCTCTTCGCCGCCACCCTCAGCGGTGGCGCGATGGCCGCCGACGGCAAACCTTCGTTCGTGAGTTCGGGAAGCTTCCAGGTCTGTTCCGACCCGACCTTCCCGCCGCTGGAGTTCTTCGAGAAAACCGGTGACCGCGAGCCCAGCGGCTTCGACGCGGACCTGATCCGCGCGCTGGCCAAGCACTGGGGCGTCAAACCGCGCTTCATCGTCACCGAGTTCACCGGCCTGCTGCCGGGCCTGGATGCCAAGCGTTGCGATGCGGTCATCAGCGGCACCCTGATCACCCCGGAACGCGTCCAGAAGCTGAACGCCGTGCCTTACTTGTCTAGCGCCACCATCGTCTTCGGCAGCGGCAAGGGCGATCTCAAGCTGAACAGCCTGGACGACCTGTCCGGCAAGGTGGTCGCGGTGCAGTCCGGCACCCGCTACGTGACCATCATGGAAAAGCTCAACGCCGACCTGAAGGCCGCTGGCAAGACCCCGGCCGTGCTGCAGACCTACCCGAAAGGCAGCGACGTCGCCCAGCAAGTGCTGGTAGGCCGCGCCGCCGCCGGCCTGTCCCAGGACACCGAACTGGCCTACCGCGAACTGCAGACCCCCGGTCAGTTCAAGACCCTCTACGCCTTCCCCGAGAAGGACATCTTCGGCGCCTACATGCGTCCGAACCCGGAAGACAAGCAGGCCGTCCAGGACGCCGTGTCTGCTCTGAAGGCCGATGGAACCCTCAAGGCCATCGCCGAGAAATGGAAGCTCGATCCAGCCAACCTGGAAACCGCCGCGCAGTAAGCACGGCCAACCGCCCGCCCCTCTCTCGCTTGCGGGAGAGGGTGCAACGGCACGCTTTCATTCACGCAGGACACGTACATGAACTTCGATGTGACTGTCTTCTGGGACGCCCTGACGTCCTGGCACTTTTTCCGCGGTGCCTGCATCACCCTGATCCTGGCGCTGGTGTCCCACTCGGTGGGTATCCTCATTTCCATTCCTTGCGCCCTGGCCCTGGACGGTCCGCCGAGCGTCTGGCGCAGCTCCCTGCGCGGGGTTCTCAGCGTCTTCCGTGGCGCGCCGACCCTGCTGCAACTGCTGTTCGTGTGGAACGCCCTGCCGCAGTTCTTCCCGGTGTTCCGTGAAGAGTGGTTCACCCCCTTCATCGCCGCCTGGATCGCCCTGTCGCTCAACGAAGCCGCCTACCAGGTGGAGATCAACCGCGCCGCGCTGAAGGCCGTCGACAAGGGTCAGTACGCCGCGGGCCACGCCCTGGGCCTGTCGCGCTGGCACACCTTCCGTTACGTCATCATGCCCCAGGCCGCGCGCATCGCCGTGCCGCCAACGGCCAACGAATTCATCACCCTGCTGAAGATCACCTCGCTGGCGTCGGTCATCTCCCTGCAGGAACTGATGGCAGTCACCTCGCAGACGGTCTCCACCACCTTCCAGTTCTCCGAGTACTACGCCGTCGCCCTCGTTTACTACCTCGTCATGGTCTACACCCTGACCTGGATGCAAAGCGGCCTCGAACGACGCCTCTCCTGGGATGCCCAGGGCGGTGCCAGCAGCAAATCCGTCGGCCTGGTGCAACGCACCCTGGCTCGTATGCGCCGTATCTGAGGAGCCCGCCATGAACGAAATCATCCGTCTGCAGAACGTCGGCAAGCACTATGACGATTTCCAGGTACTGCAGGGCATCAACCTGTCGGTACGCCAGGGCGAGAAGATCGTCATCTGCGGCCCGTCGGGCTCTGGCAAGTCGACGCTGATTCGCTGCATCAACCGCCTCAATCCCCATGACAGCGGCACCATCACAGTCGAGGACCAGGACATCTCCACCAAGTCCGGTAGCGACCACGTGCGCCGCGAAGTCGGCATGGTGTTCCAGAACTTCAACCTGTTCCCCCACATGACGGTGCTGGAGAACTGCACCCTGGCACCGATGAAGGTGCGCGGCATGGGCCGCAAGCAAGCCGAGGAACTCGCCCTGCGTTACCTGAACCGGGTGCACATCGGCTCCCAGGCCCATAAGAAGCCCGGCCAGCTTTCCGGTGGCCAGCAGCAGCGTGTAGCCATTGCTCGCGCCCTGTGCATGAACCCCAAGGTGATGCTCTTCGACGAGCCCACGTCGGCGCTGGACCCGGAAATGGTCGGCGAAGTACTCGAAGTGATGACCGAACTGGCCCAGGACGGCATGACCATGCTCTGCGTGACCCACGAAATGGGCTTCGCCCGCAAGGTGGCCGACCGCGTGGTGTTCATGGACGCGGGCCAGATCGTGGAAACCGCGACGCCGAACGAGTTCTTCGACAACCCACAGCATCCGCGAACCCGCGCATTCCTCTCGCAGATCCGTCACTGATGAACGCACAGAACGAAGCCATCCTGCGTCGTGACCTGGCGGCCGCCTACCGGCTGGCCGCCCTGTTCGGCTGGGATGACACCCTCTACACCCACTTCTCGGTGCGCCTGCCAGGCGTGGAACCGCGCTTCCTGATCAACCCGTTCGGGCTGATGTTCGAGGAAATCTGCGCCAGCGACCTGATAGTGGTGGACATGCACGGCCGTGTGGTGGAAGGCAACGCCGACTACAACATCGCCGGTTTCACCATTCACAGCGCGGTGCACATGGCCCGCGCCGATGCCCACTGCGTGATCCACACCCATACCCTCGCGGGTATGGCGGTGGCCGCCTCGGACAACGGCCTGGCCCAGCTCAACCAGATCAGCGCCGAGTTCCACCAGCGCGTCGGCTACCACACCTACGAAGGCATCGCCCTGGACCTGGGTGAGCGCGAGCGCCTGGTGGACTCCCTCGGCGACAACATCGCCCTGATGCTGCGCCACCACGGGCTGCTCAGCGTCGGTGCCAGCGTCGCCGATGCCTTCTACGTCATGTACTACCTGAACAAGGCGTGCGAGATACAAGTCGCCGCCTCGTCGCTGCGCGGCATCCGCGAGATGCCGAACGAGCTCAGCGTGCATGCCTGCGAACAGTTCCAGGCCTGCGAATGGCAGCGCCAGCTGGTCTGGGAAGCCTGGCTGAGAAAGCTCGAAAGGGAATGCCCCGAATACAAGGACTAGGACGAATTCAAGAGGCGCAGTGTGAAGCGTTGCGCGCCTTGCAACACCTGTCGCGGCCTCAAAGTCGTGGCAACAACAATAGATAGAGAGACCTGAAATGGCTTTGGATATTTTCGTAGTACTGATCTATGCCGCTGGCATGCTGCTGCTGGGCTGGTACGGCATGCGCCGCGCCAAGTCCCATGAGGAGTTCCTGGTCGCCGGCCGTAACCTCGGCCCGGCCTTCTACATGGGCACCATGGCCGCCACCGTTCTCGGTGGTGCGTCCACCGTCGGCACCGTGCGCCTGGGCTACGTCCATGGCATTTCCGGTTTCTGGCTCTGCGCCGCCCTGGGCGCGGGCATCATCGTGCTGAACCTGTTCCTGGCCAAGCCCCTGCTGAAGCTGCGCATCTTCACCGTTACGCAGATCCTGGAGCGTCGCTACAACCCGATGGCCCGCCAGGCCAGCGCGGTGATCATGTTCGCCTACGCGCTGATGATCGGTGTGGTCTCCACCCTGGCCATCGGCACCGTCATGGAAGTGCTGTTCGGCCTGCCGTTCTGGATCTCGGTCCTGCTCGGCGGCGGCGTGGTCGTGGTCTACTCCACCATCGGTGGCATGTGGTCCCTGACCCTGACCGACATCGTGCAGTTCATCATCAAGACCGTCGGCCTGATGTTCCTGCTGCTGCCGATCTGCCTGTACCGCGTGGGCGGCTGGGACGAACTGGTGGCCAAGCTGCCGGAAACCGCCTTCAACTTCACCACCATCGGTTATGACACGATCATCACCTACTTCCTGATCTACTTCTTCGGCATCCTCATCGGCCAGGACATCTGGCAGCGCGTGTTCACCGCGCGCAGCGAAGGCGTGGCCAAGTACGCCGGCACCGTCGCCGGTGTCTACTGCGTGATCTACGGCCTGGTAGGTGCCCTGATCGGCATGTGCGCCAAGGTGCTGCTGCCCGACCTGGACAACGTCAACAACGCCTTCGCCGCCATCGTCCAGGCCTCGCTGCCGGACGGCATCCGTGGTCTGGTGATCGCCGCTGCCCTGGCCGCGATGATGTCCACCGCCAGCGCCGGCCTGCTCGCCGCCTCCACCACCATCACCGAAGACCTGCTGCCCAAGCTGCGTGGCGGCAAGGAATCCAGCCTCGGCATGACCCGCCTGTTCACCCTGCTCACCGGCATCGCCGTGCTGGTCATCGCGCTCATCGTCAACGACGTGCTCGGCGCCCTGACCCTGGCCTACAACCTGCTGGTCGGCGGCATGCTGATCCCGCTGCTGGGCGCCATCTACTGGAAGCGCGCCACCACCGCCGGCGCCATCGCCAGCATGTTCCTGGGCTGCGTCACCGCCCTGGTGTTCATGTTCACCGACGGCCTGGAAGCCAACACCCCGATCTACTACAGCCTGGCCGTGGGCCTGGTGAGCTTCGTGGTAGTCAGCCTGCTGTCCCGTCGTTCGGAAACTGCCGGCGAACTGGCCTGACATGCACTGCCGCCTCTCCCCGGAGGCGGCTTTTCCCGCCCCGGTCCGGCACCCGCCGACCGGGGCTTTTTTTATTCCCCATCGAGCTACGACTAGGCTGAAGGCATGGCTTTCCTGTGGGGGCGAATTCATTCGCTATGCAGACCGCAGGTCTGCCTCGACCATCCAGGGGCGGCTACGCCGCCCATCGCGAATGAATTCGCCCCCACAGATTTCCGCCCCACAGTCAGCCACGTGGCATCAACCGGCACGGAGCACCCCATGAAAATCGTCAGCCGCGACCAGTGGTTCGAAGTCGAGCACCGCTACGACGGCATCAGCCTGATCAGCGAACCCTTCGTGCGGCCTTTCTACCGCTGCAACATCTGGCATATCCAGGGCCGCGACCGTGACCTGCTGGTGGACTCCGGCTCCGGCGTGGTCAGCCTGCGCGAACAACTGCCCTGGCTCACCCAGCGGCCCTTGCTGGCAGTGGCCAGCCACACGCATTTCGACCACATCGCCGGCCACCACGAATTCACCGAGCGGCTGGTTCACCCGGCGGAAGCGGACATCCTGGCCACCCCCACCGGGGCCAATACCCTGGCGACGGACTATGTCGGTGATGAGATGTTCGAAGCGCACCCGGACTGCCCGCTGTGCTATGCCGAATACCGCGTGAAGGCGGCACCGGCTACGCGGCTGATCGATGAGGGCGATGTGCTGGACCTGGGTGATCGGGTCCTGGAGGTGCTGCATACCCCCGGTCATTCACCGGGCGGCATCAGCCTGTGGGAAGCGAAGACGCAAACGCTGTTCAGCGGCGACATCGTCTATGACGGCCCGCTGATCGATAACGCCTACCACTCGAATCTGGAGGATTACGCGAAAAGCCTTACACGGCTGCGCGACCTTCCGGTGCGCACCGTGCATGGCGGTCATTTCCCCAGTTTTTCCGGTGAGCGGCTGCGCCAACTTGCAGACAGCTGGCTAAAGGCCCACGAGTAAACCGGTTACCTTTTCTGGCGGCGCTGCTCTGCGAGACGGCGCTGCTCTTCACTACGGACCGGAATGGGTTGCAGGCGCGGTGCCTCGATCAGGCCCAGCGCGACACCCAATTGCCACATCCACGCCTCTAGCCGCTTCTTCATGCTCGACCCCCTTTCCTGGGAAGTTGGTCGGGTGGCCCTTGCTTCTTGGACCACCCTCGTCTGGAGCTTAGTTGCTCCCGGCAAGATCCAAAATACGCCCACCCGGAAATTTCCTACTGATCTGAATCAAACCGCTGAACGGTATCCAGGAAACATCCTACTGGAGAAAAAGTCCGAGATATCCGCGACTTCAGTGCAATTGCCGATGGGAATCGCTTCCCGCATTCAGGCCTGCTCCTACGGCGGATCGGTGAAGCGCGATCTTCTCTACGCCTCCTGACGGCTGCCCTGCTGCAGGTCGATCCAGGCGCGCAGGTTGGCCCCGAGCATGCCCTTGCGCCACATCAGCCAAGTGGTGGCGCGGTCGAACGGCGCGCCCAGTTCATGCACCCGTACCTCTTCCCGACCCGGCAGGCTGTTCAGCATCGAACGCGGCACCAGGGCGATGCCGCCACCTGCAATCACGCAGGCCAGCATGCTGTGGTAGGACTCGATTTCCATGGGCGGCGACATCGGCACCCGCGAAGCCACGAACCAGCCCTCCAAGCGTCGCCGGTAGGAACAGCTCTGGCGAAACGCGTAGACCTCCAGACCCGCTACATCCTCGGCCGAGCGCACCGGACCATGGTTGGCCTCGGTGATCAGCACCATTTCCTCCTCGAACATCGGCAGCCCATCCAGCTCGGCGAACTCCACCGGCCCATCCACCAGAGCCGCATCGAGTCGGCCGCCGAGCAGACCATCCAACAACTCGCCGCTGGGTGCGGTCCGCACCTGCAGATTCACCGCCGACCAGGCGCGGTGATAACGCACCAGCATGGGCGGCAGGTGGATGGCGGCGGTGCTGAACATCGAGCCGATGACGAAATCCCCGGCGGGCTCACCACCGCGCAAGGCGGCTTCGGCTTCTGCCTGCAGGCCGAACATGCGCTCGGCATAACCCAGCAGGACCTTGCCCGCGGGCGACAGCGTCAGGCGTTGGCGTTCGCGCAGGAAGAGTTCGACGCCGAGGTTTTCCTCCAACTGCTTGAGCCGCGTGGAGAGGTTCGATGGCACCCGGTGCAGACGGGACGCTGCACGGGTAATGGAGCCCTCTTCGGCCACGGCCTGGAAGATGCGGAGCTGGCTGAGTTCCATGGATTCACCATTCAACAAAAGAGAACAACTGCGTTCTTTTTTATTCGCTTTTCATGAACAACACCAGTGCCTAGGATGGAATCCCGATGACCTGCTCCGGAGTCCTCCCCATGTCCCCGCTGATCCGACTGCTTGCCTGCTTCACGGCCCTGTTGGTGGCCATGGGGGTCGGCCGTTTCGCTCTTACGCCGCAACTTCCGCACCTGATCGCTGAAGGCCAGGTGAGCTTGACCGGTGCTGGCCTGGTGGCTGCGGCCAACTACCTGGGTTATCTGGTCGGCGCTTTGGATGCTTTTCGCGCCAGCTCGCCGCGCCAAGCGCGGCTGCGCCTGATCCTTGGCCTCTGGGCCACCGCCCTGTTGACGCTGGTTTCGGTGCCGGTCGAAGGCTTCTGGCCCCATGCACTGCTGCGCTTCGGCCTGGGCGTGACCAGCGCCTGGGTGCTGGTAGTCGTGACCGGCCTCAGCCAGCGCATCGCCGCCGAAGCCAATCGGCCGCGCCTGGGCAGCCTGGTGTTCGCCGGCCCCGCCTTCGGGGTGATGCTGACCGGGCTCCTGGCCCTTGAACTGAACCTGCTGGGCCAGGGCTCCGCCGCCATCTGGCTCGCCTTCGGCGGCCTCGCCCTGGTGCTCACCCTGATCGTCCAGCCGCTGCTGCCGAATCCCCAGCCAACCGCGACGGCGACCGAGCAACCCGCAGGGCAACGACCTCGCGCACTGTATGCGCTGCTCGCGGCCTATGGCCTGGTGGGTCTGGGCTACATCATTCCCGCCACCTTCCTGTCGCAGATGGCCGCCGCGCGTTTTCATGGCCAATGGCAGGCGGACCTGTTCTGGCCCGCGTTCGGCCTGGCGGCTGCGTTCGGTGTGTGGCTGGTGAGCCTGCGTCGTCAGCGACCTGTTGGCACCCGTCGCTGGCTGGTGGTCGCGCTCTGGTTGCAGGCAGCGGGCACCCTCGCCTGCGCGCTGCCGGGCATGGCCGGACTGGTACTGGGGGTGATCCTCAGCGGCGGCCCCTTCCTCGCCGGCATGCAACTGGTGATGCAGTACGCCCGCGAACTGGACCCGCACGGCCATAGCCGTAACGTCGGTCTGCTAACGGCCGCCTTCGCCCTCGGGCAACTGGTCGGGCCGCTACTGGCGGCGGTGAGCAGCCACGTCAGCGGCGACCTGCAACCGGCGCTCTATTTGGCAGGAGCAGGGCTGGTGCTGGCGGGGGGATTGATGCTGGGGACTTGGGGTAGGAAACCTGTGGGGGCGAATTCATTCGCTAAGCAGGCCGAAGGCCTGCCCCATTGAGGTTGAGGGGCTGCTACGCAGCCCTTCGCGAATGAATTCGCCCCCACAAAAGGCAGACACCAATGAGGGAAGTATCTAGGTCCCGGTCTTGATCTTGGTCCAGGTGCGGGTACGGATGCGCTCCAGCTTCGGCGGCAGCATCTCCACCGAGAACAGCTTGGCCTGCACTTCCGCCGGCGGGTAGACGTTGGGGTTGTCGCGCAGCTCCGCGGAGATCAGCGAGTCCGCCGCCTGGTTGGGGTTGGCGTAGGCGACGTGGTCGGAGATCGGCGCCACCACTTCCGGGCGCAGCAAGTAGTTGAGGAAGGCGTGGGCCTGCTCGACGTTCTTCGCGTCCTTCGGAATCGCCAGCACATCGAACCAGGCAGCGGTGCCTTCCTTGGGAATGCGGTACTCCACCTTCACCCCATTGCCGGCTTCCTTCGCCCGAGCGGCGGCCTGCATGGCACCGCCCGACCAGGCCAGGGCCACGCAGACTTCACCGTTGGCGAGGTCGGTGACGAACTTCGACGAGCTGAAGTAGGTGATGTTCGGCCGGAGTTGGGCCAACAGCGCCTCGGCCTTCTCGTAGTCCTCGGGGTTGCGGCTGTTGGGTGACAGGCCCAGGTAGTGCAGGACTTCCGGAATCACCTCGGTGGGCGAGTCGAGGAAGGCCACGCCGCATTGCTTGAGCTTGGCCAGGTTGTCCGGGTTGAAGATCAGCTCCCAGGAATCCACCGGCGCGTTTTCACCCAGCACCGCCTTCACCTTGTCGACGTTGTAGGCAATGCCGTTGGTGCCCCACATGTAGGGCATCACGTACTGGTTGCCCGGGTCCTTGGCGGCCAGCACCTTGAGCAGCGCCGGGTTAAGGTTCTTCCAGTTCGGCAACTTGCTCTTGTCCAGCGGCTGGAACACACCCGCCTTCATGTAGTTGGGCAGGAAGCCGTCGCTGGGCACCACCAGGTCGTAGCCGGAATGGCCGGAAAGCAGCTTGGCTTCCAGCACTTCGTTGCTGTCGTAAACGTCGTACTGGGGCTTGATTCCGCTGTCGGCCTGGAAATCCTTCAGGGTGTTCGGGCCGATGTAGTCGAACCAGTTGTAGATGCGCACTTCAGGCTCGGCGACTGCGCTCAGCGAGGCGCCCAGCAGGGCACCCGCCAGCAGGATGCGGGCCTTCATTGGGCGGCCCCTTCGTAGCCTTGCAGCACGTTCACCGCGTTCACGCCGATGGCTTCCACCGCGTAGCCGCCTTCCATGATGAACAGGGTGGGCAGGCCCAGTGCGGCGATACGTTGGCCCATGCGGATGTAGTCCGGCGAATCCAGCTTGAACTTGGAAATCGGGTCGTCCTTGTAGGTGTCCACGCCGAGGGAGATCACCAGCGCGTCCGGCGCGTAGGCGGCGATCTTGCGGCAGGCATCGTCGAGGGCGGCGGACCAGCCGTCCCAACCAGTGCCGTGGGGCAGCGGATAGTTGTGGTTGAAGCCGGCGCCCTCGCCTTCTCCGCGCTCGTCGGCATGGCCCAGGTAATAGGGGTATTCCACCAGCGGATCGCCGTGGATCGAGGCGAAGAGCACATCGGCACGGTCGTAGAACAGCTCCTGGGTGCCGTTGCCGTGGTGGTAGTCGACGTCGAGGATGGCCACGCGCTTCGCGCCCTGATCGAGGAAGGCCTGGGTAACGATGGCGGCGTTGTTGAAGAAGCAGTAGCCGCCCATGAAGTCGCTACCGGCGTGATGTCCCGGCGGACGGCAGAGGGCGAAGGCGGTGTTGGCACCCTGACGGATGTGGTCCTGGGCGGTCAGCGCCACCTGGGCGGAGCTGTACACGGCCTGCCAGGTGCCGGCAGTGATCGGCGCTTCGGTGTCGAAGCAGTAATGACCGAGCTGGCCATGCAGCGCGGTGGGAATGGGGCCGTCGCGACGCAGGCGGCGCGCCGGGAAAGTGCTGGGGAGCATGTCGCAGCTATGGCCTTCAGCGGCCCAACGATGCCAGGCACCCTTGAGGAACTCCACATAGGCGGCGTCGTGCACCCGCAGGACCGGCTCCAGTCCGAAGTCCTTCGGCTCGATCACCTCACCGATTTCCTGCTGGCGAACCCGAGCCAGCACAGTGTCCGCACGGCTGGGCATTTCGAAACAGGGCTGGAGTTTGCCGTCGACCAGTTCCGACTGGCCGAAATGGAGACGGTGATCGTCGCTGTAGACGGTCAACATGGGGAGCACCTCATTCAGGGTCTTGTTATTGAGGGAGGGATTCTGTGGGCAATCGGGGGTGTTTGCGCAGTGGCAAGGACGGCCAATAGGGGATTGATATGGCCAACATCAATGGCCAGTAACCACTTCCATGTCGCTACACCTCGCCACCCCCGTAGGTTGTGGCTGAGCTACGCGAAGCCCAACATCCTGGCTCGCCGGTGACTCCGCTGTTGGGCTTCGCTGCGCTCTGACCAACCTACGCCCCCCACAACAACGTAGAACCTAGTGGGGGCGAATTCATTCGCGATGAGCACCGCTCAATGGCTCTACCGCGGGGGACAAGACTCGTTGAACTTCATTAGCCAGCCCCTCATCCGGGATTGCGATTTTCAAGCTACTGGCCTGGAACTCGCCCATGATCGGCAGTGAGCGTGACAAATCGCGGCCATTCAGGGACACCGACAGCAATCCTCCACGATGGGAGTTCAGGAAGTCGGCCAACGACTTCGCGCAGACATCATTCAGCGCCACGTGCACATAGGACCGCTGCCCCTGGTCCCGCATGACCATGGAATTCTCCACGCATTCACGGGTTAGCAAGTAGTCCTTGTCATCGATATTGAACAGGACACCTTCAGAAGTCGCAGAGACGCAGCCCGAAACAACAAGTACGAATAGCGGTAGAAAGAAAAGCGACTTCATCATGTCCTCTCAGTAAACAGTGAGCGTAATGACCTGGCCCAAGCTGTGACTTCTGAACCTGATCCGGGAAACGCAGGCGCAGATACCGCTGGTGAAGGTGTGGGTACCGGGCCCCACCACTATGTCGCTCGATTCGGTCGCGCCTTGGAAGTAACGTATCTCAGCGTCAAAGGTCGAGGATCCTGACGAAGTATCGAACTCAACCTTGTAAGAGAGTGGCCCTCCCATTTGCTCGGCGATTACCACCCAAGGCCCCCAAATTCCTGTGGGCGGTGCCCAACATTCCAACTGTTTCATGGCTCCTCCTTTTCGTCATTGCACAAAGAGGGTGAACCATGCCAGATGGGCCTCGGGCCGAGGCAGGTCTGTAACCGATTCCGAAAATTCCCGGCGTCAAAGCGTCAATGAACACAAGCAATGTCATCAGCCAGCGCGCCGATTTTTGCTCGGATTGAATACCAGCTAATAGGCTTCTCTTTCGCGAATGAACCGGCACAAGGACGCGAATCCTTTGTAGGGGCGAATTCATTCGCCAAGGGCAGCGCAGCTGTTCCCTTTGGCCAAGTAGGGCGAACCTGCGGTCCGCTTGGCGATTGAAATGGCTGTGTCTGCAGTAAGTGTTGCAAGTAGCTGCATTGCCCGTAGGAGCTGGCTTGCCAGCGAATGGCTCCTTTTCGCTAGCAAGCTAGCTCCTACAAGGCGCCTGGACCGACTGTTGAATTCTGGAAACAGCTAACGCAGACATAGCCATTGAAATCGCCCCCACAGGTTCCCCCTGCGCCCTTCCACTAACCCCGGAAATGACTCGGCGGCTGCCCGCTCCAGCGCTGGAAGGCGTGGCGCAGGCTGGCGGATTCGCTGAAGCCGAGCGCCTCGGCGATACGGTAGATAGGCATGTCGCCTTGCTGAAGCATTTCCTTGGCGCGGGTGAAGCGCAGTTCATCCAGCAGTTGCTGGTAGCTGGTCTGCTGCTGAGCGAGGTGGCGGCGCAGGCTGCGGGACGAGCAGTTCATCTGCCGGGCCAGCTCTTCCAGTCCCGGCGGGTCTTGCAGGCGTGCGGCGAGGAAGCCGCGCACCCGCTCCAGCCAGGCGCGACGGGCAGCGAACTCGACGTTCTGACGGCGGCATTGTTCGAGCATTTCCTTGTGCGTCACCGGATCGGCGAGCGGCAGGCGGCGGGCCAGCCAGGCGGCATCGAACCCCATGGCGCTGCGGGCGGCGCCGAAGGTGACCGGGCAACCGAAGCCACGCGCGTAGGGGCGCGCCATGCCAGCGCTTGCGGGGTAGTCCAGTTGCACCGCATGCAACGGCAGTGGCTGCCCCAGCAGGTCCGCGAAGGCAACCTTGAGCGAGCCCAGGCACACCTCGGTATTGAACGCCCGCAAGGACTCATCCTCGCTGTAACCGCAGGCGCTGAGCCAGGCGGTATCGCCGTCCTGCTCCAGGGCCAGGCGGAAATAAGTACCCAGCAGCACCGGGTAACTGAGACCGACGCGCAATGCTTCGCCGAAGGTCGGCGCAGAGAGCATCGCGTAGCCCAGCAGGCCATAGGCGGAAATGCGCGTACGCAGGCCAAGAGTCACGCCCAGGGCGGGGCGAGGCATCAGGCGCACGGCGTTGGCGTAGACCTGTTGCTCCTGCTCGGGATTGATCAGGCGCTGCAACTCGAGCAGGTCCTGCTCGCTGATGCCACTGCCGGCCAGGACATCCGCGGTTCCGATACCATCCTCCTGTAACAGTGCGGCGGTGAGTGCCGACATGTGCAGGGAGTTGAGCCAGGTGGCGCGGGAGAAAGTGTGCTCGACCATGATCCCTACTGGATGGCCTCGGTGAGTTCCCGTTCCTGCCGCCGGTAGGGGAAGACGTCGATCACCTTGCCGGAGCGGATGGCGGCCTGCAGGGTCTTCCAGTACTCAGCTTCATAGAGCTCGCCATGGAGCTTGGCGAACAGCCGGCGCTGACCGATATCGGCGAAGAGGAAGCGCGGGAATTCCTCGGGGAAGACGTCGTTGGGCGCCACCGAATACCAGGGCTCGGCGGACATCTCGTCCTCCGGATAACGCGGCGGCGGGATGACGCGGAAGTTCACCTCGGTGAGGTAGCAGATCTCGTCGTAGTCGTAGAACACCACGCGGCCGTGGCGGGTGACGCCAAAGTTCTTCAGCAGCATGTCACCGGGGAAGATGTTCGCCGCCGCCAGTTGCTTGATAGCCAGGCCGTAGTCATACAGCGCCTCGTGCACCTGGGCCTCGCTGGCGCTTTCCAGGTAGATGTTCAGCGGGGTCATGCGGCGCTCGGTCCAGCAGTGACGGATCAACACCACATCGCCCTCCAGCGCCACAGTGGAGGGGGCCACCTCCAGCAGTTCAGCCAGGCACTCCGGCTCGAACTTGGATTTGGGGAAGCGGAAGTCGGCGAACTCCTGGGTATCGGCCATGCGCCCTACCCGGTCGACGTTCTTCACCAGGCGGTACTTCTCGATCACGGTGTTGCGGTCCACGGTCTTCGCGTGGGCGAAACGGTCCTTGATGATCTTGAACACGGTGTTGAAGCCCGGCAGCGTGAACACGCTCATCACCATGCCGCGCACGCCGGGCGCCATGATGAAGCGGTCGTCGGTGTTGGCCAGGTGGTTGATCAGCGCGCGATAGAACTCCGACTTGCCGTGCTTGTAGAAGCCGATGGAAGTGTACAGCTCGGCGATGTGCTTGCCCGGCAGAATGCGCTTGAGGAAGCCGACGAACTCGGCCGGCACGGCGACATCCACCATGAAGTAGGAACGCGTGAAGGAGAAGATGATCGACACTTCCGCTTCGTCGGTGATCATGGCGTCGGCCTGGATACCACGCCCCTCGCGGTGCAGCAACGGGATCACCAGCGGCCATTGTTCATCGCGGGTGTAGATGCGGCCAACCAGGTAGGCGCCCTTGTTGCGGAAGAGCGGTGACGCGAAGAGTTCGATGCACAGCTCCGGGTCCTTGCACACCCAGTCCGGCAGATTCTCGCGCAGCTGGGCTTCGAGGCGCTCGATGTCGCCGGGTCGGTCGTCGTAATGCACGTCGAAACGAAAGTCGTCGAGTATC
This sequence comes from Pseudomonas taiwanensis, assembly GCF_013393345.1. GTDB lineage: Bacteria > Pseudomonadota > Gammaproteobacteria > Pseudomonadales > Pseudomonadaceae > Metapseudomonas > Metapseudomonas resinovorans_C. The sequence goes on along the minus strand of NZ_QJRF01000033.1, from coordinate 130,834 downwards.
GCCGAGAGCGCCGCATGCAGGCGGCCTGCGGGGCGATAGCTGCGGGTCTGCGGCGCGCGCTCGTGGACACGCAGCGACGGCCGGGTGGTGTGGATGAACATGCAGCCGTCGCTGATCAGGTCGTGGCTGAACAGGCTGCAGAAGATCGAGTTGTACCAGGTCTCGGACAACTCATCGTCTAAGCGCACATCGATCAGGCCGATGTAGGCGCTTTTCACCAGGGGCCAGAGCTGCACATCCAGCAGCTCGTCCATTGCATAGGCCGCACGCAGCCGCGCGCTGGTTTCACCGACCTTCACTTCGTAGAGGGCGATCCGCTCAGCCGCCGCAAGCTGCGTGGCCTGCCACTGGGCCTCCTCGAAGCGGGAACGGGCGCCATCGGTGATCTGGCGGAAATGCTCACGGTAATCGTCGAAGCCATCGAGGATCAGTCGGGCGATGCCTTCGGCCGGCCATTGCTGCGCCATGGAATTGTTCTCGGCTGCGGTCACGGGAAAGGCGAGCTTATCCAGAGGATTGAGGGAAAAAAAGAGCGCTGGGTGGCTACTTCGGTTGGGGTGCGATGCCCTGTGGGGGCGAATTCATTCGCTAAGCAGGCCGAAGGCCTGCCCTTAGACTCTCCAAGGGGCAACTTCGCTGCCCTTAGCGATTGAAATCGCCCCCACAATGTGGAGCCACGCAGTCAGGCAATCCCTTTCTCCCACAGGCAGGCCTCCAGCATTTCGATGAATACCCGCACCTTGCGGGTGCGGCGGCGATGTGCCAGGTAGAGCACATGGACCCACGGGCCAAAGGCGTCGGGCTCCAGCTCGTAGTCGGACATCACCCGAACCACTTGTCCGCTGACCAGGTAGGGCGCCGCACTCCATTGCGGCATCACCTGCAAGCCGTGGCCAGCCAGCAGGCAGGTGAGCAGAAAGTCGTAGTTGTCGCTGGCCATTCTTGGCACGGGCTGCGGCAAGCGTATGCGCTCGCCATTGCGCCGCAGCCACCAGAAGTGCCGGTTGAGCAACGGATGCTGGAAGATCAGCCAGTCGTGCTGCAGGTAGTTTTCCAGGGTCACCGTCCCGCCTTTACGTTCCAGGTAGTCGGGGCTGGCGCACAGGTAGATACGGTTTTCCGTCAGCGGCCGGGCGATCAGCCCGGGCAGGTCAGTTGGCCCGTCGCGCAGGGCCAGGTCATAGCCGCCATCGATCAGATCGACGAAGGCGTCGTTGAGGTCCACTTCCAGGCGCACCTGCGGGTGCTCGCTCATGAAGCGGCAGCACACCTCGCTCAGGAAGGCCGGACCGAAGGACGGCGGCGCGGTGAGGCGCAAACTGCCGCGCAACTCGTCCTGCAGCTGATCCACTTCTTCACCCGCCAGTTGCAGTTGCATCAGGGCCTGCCGGGCACCTTCCAGGTAGATGTGGCCGGCCTCGGTCAGCGCCATGCGACGGGTGGTGCGTTCGAACAGGCGCACGCCGAGCTCGGCCTCCAGATGCCCCACCGCCTTGGTCAGTGCGGAAGGTGTCTTGCCGATCTGCTCAGCGGCACGACTGAAGCTGCCGTACTCGGCGGTGGCGACGAACATGTTGAGCGCGCTGAGCTTGTCCATTCATCTGTTCCGGATCGGCACAAAAGTTGTGCGAGAACATAGCATTCTGTCGCTTCATCGGCTTGGTTAGGCTCACCGGCAGACCAACAAGAACCGGAAATCACCCGATGAAAACCTTCGCCCCTACCCTCCTGGCCGTCGCGCTGGCTTGTTCCTCGATGGAAAGCTTCGCGGCCGTCGATCTCATCCTGCACAACGCCAAGGTCTACACCGCCGAACCCGGCCAGGCCCTGCAACAGGCCGTGGCCGTGGAAGACGGCAAGGTTCGCGCCGTGGGCAGCGATGCCGAAGTCCTGCGCCTGAAGGAGTCCGGCACCCAGGTGGTCGACCTCGGCGGCAAGGTGCTGATGCCAGGCTTTATCGACTCCCACTCCCACGCCATCTTCGGCGGCCTGGAACTGGACTCGGCCTCCATGGGCGGCCAACTGATCCCCGTGGCGGAACTGGAGCAACGCCTGCGCCAGTGGCGCGACAACGGCAAGGCGCGGCATGGCGATGCGCTCAGCGTCAGCGGCATGCCTTCAGCTGCCTGGGGCCAGGTGGCCGAGATGGAGCAACGCTTCAACCAGGGCGAATGGGTCGACGTGCCCATCTTCTTCCTCGGCTGGGACCACCATACCGGCTGGGCCAACCGCACGATGCTGAAACGCGCCGGCGTCGACGCCGCAATGGTGAAGAGTCTGAAGGGCGAGGCGCAGGCCACCATCGGTCATCACGAAGATGGCCAGCCCAATGGTTTCCTCGCCGATGCCGGGCTCGACCCGGTGATGGCGCAGCTCCCGCCAGCCTCGGCCGAACAACTGCTGAAGGCCGCCCGCTCGGCACTACGCTACAACCTCAGCCTGGGCATCACCGCGTGGATGGACCCGGCCGCCAACGCGGCACCGGGCGAGCCGCTGTTCGACTTCAAACCCACCGCCCAGACCTTGGGTGTGTTGCCGGCTTACAAGGCACTGGCCGAAAAGGGCGAGCTGACCGCCCATGTCGCCGCGCTGCTGGTGGCCAACCCGAAGAGCCGTCCCGCCGACCTCGACACCCTGGACAAGGTGCGCCAGCAGTTCCAGGACGTGCCCAACCTCACCCTGCCCGGCATCAAGGTCTTCGCCGATGGGGTAGCCGAAGTTCCAGCACAGACTGCGGCGATGCTCGATCCCTACAAGAATTCGAACAAGCGTGGCGAGCTGCTGATCGACCCCGCGCACTTCGGCGAACTTGTCAGCGCGGCCGACGCCCGTGGCTGGCTGGTGCATGTCCATGCCATCGGCGACCGCGCGGTGCGCGAATCCCTGAACGGTATCGAGCAGGCGCGCAAGGACCGTCAGAGCGGCATCGCTCATTCGGTCACCCATCTGCAGATGGTCAACCCGAAGGAATTCGCCCGCTTCAAGCCGCTCGGCGTGATCGCTTCCATGCAGCTCTACTGGGCCAGCGCCGATGAGGTCAGCATCGACCTGGTGCAGCCCTACATCAGCGCCATGGCCTTCCAGTACCAGTACCCGGCCCGCTCGCTACTGAAGAATGGAGCGACCATTTCCGGCGCCAGCGACTGGCCGGTGACCACGCCCGAACCCTGGAAGGCGATCTACCAGGCCGTCAGCCGCAAGGGTCCGAAAGGCGTGTTGAACGCCGCCGAGGAAATCGACCGGGAAACCATGTTCCAGGCCTACACCCTCAATTCCGCCCGCACCATTGGACTCGACAAGCAGATCGGTTCGCTCGCACCCGGCAAGCAGGCCGACCTGATCCTCCTCGACCGCGACGTGTTCCAGGTCGAGCCCGAAGCCCTGCGCGACACCCAGGTGCTGAAAACCTGGTTCGCCGGCCGCGAAGTCTTCAACGCTGCGCTCTAAACACAAGAAAGACCCTGCTTCGCACGCATCCCCCGCCACTTGGCGGGGGCTGGCGAAGCCTTGCCTGCATCTGCCCGAACAATCACAACAACGGGAAACCCTCGATGAAACGCTTCACCCTCCTCGCGCTCACCCTGGCTCCACTCGCCTGCCAGGCCATTGAACTGAACGACGATTTTTCCTTGCAGGTCGACCTGGCGCTGGCCAGCGACTACCGCACCCGCGGCATCTCCCAGACCCAGAACGACCCGGCGGCCCAGGCCAGCGCCACCCTGCTCCATCGCAGCGGCCTGTACGCCGGGGTGTGGACCTCGAACGTCGACTTCGGCTTCGGTCTCAAGACGCGCCAGGAAGTGGATTACTTCGCCGGCTGGTACTGGCAGGCCACCGATGAGGTGAACCTGGACCTCGGCTACATCAAGTACAGCTACCCGAAAGAAGGCCAGTTCAACCAGAGCGAGGTGTACGCGATCCTCGGCGCCTATGGTTTCAAGCTCGCCGCCCAGTACTCCAATGACGCGAAGAACCTGATCGGCGAGAAGCAGGACACGCTCTACAGCTACATCAGCTACGAGAACACCCTGCCCCTGGATGTGGGCCTGAAGCTGCGTTACGGGCGCAACGACTTCAAGGACCCGCTGTTCTGGTCCGCCCGCGGCGAAAGCTCTGACGCCTACCACGAGTGGGAAGCCAAGCTGACCCGCGATTTCGTTGGGGTTACCTGGGGCATCGCCTACATCGACACCGATCTCTCCGAGTCCGAATGCGCGAGCTACTACGGTTTCACCGATGTGTGCAGCTCGACCTGTTATCGTCGAACATAAATGTATGGCCAGACTGTCTAGTAATGCTTGATATTGCTGGCTAAAGACCCAATCCCATTGGAGGTCAGATGCCACGCAAGCCCTTCTCCAAGTCTGCCCTTGAGTCGAGTGAACGACCGCCCCTCCAGCGCAAGCTGCCAGAAAACACCCCCCAAGCAATTCAAAAAAGAAGCATTGCACGGGGACAAGCTGATGTTTCAGCTCAAGGGTTGATTGTCCAAAACAAGACCAGAGGCACAAAGGACTTCGTCCGTGACTTCACCGATCTTGTCACCGAATATCCGCACCATAAATTAATTGTTCAGCAATTACTTATAGGTGCGCAGCTCCATGCCGCAAAGAGATTGATCACCTATCAATCCCATCAAGACATCTATTACTCAATCCAAGAGTTTGTGCTGTTCCTAAATAGCGCTGAGCCGATCAACAAATCAGTCAATGGTGTTGCTGATGTCGATGGGCAGGTGTGCCTAAATTTTAGGTCATTTCTAATTCGTTCGTATCCGGGCCGCACCGTAAATAGAAAAAGATACGGCGCAATAAAAAACATCTTCCTCTCGTTGAAAAACAAATATAAAGGGCAGGACTGGGTCGGCAAAGAGTTTCAATGGCCGACTGGACCGGCGTCAAACGAGCAAGTAACAGAGGGATATAGCAGAGAGATTCACAATAAACTTATAGAAGGGTGCCTGATTGATATTAAGTTCATTATGAAATGGATGGAGAGTTACGACCATGTAGTAAAAGACGCAAAGACAATGCTGGAATATGATCTTTCATTGGAAAACTTGATGTTTGATCTAACCATAAAGGAACAGACTAAAAGATCTAACGGTTCGATCAAGGCGACGCACATAAAGGGATTTGAGTGGGTTATACGCCACACTGGCGATGTTAAAGAATACATACGGGAAAATGGAATAAGTATAGAGCAGTTTCTCGCAATTTACCGAACACGCGCCCATGAACTGGCAGTAAAAGGACGCCCTGTCGTTGGTACCGAGGTCAGTGAACGTGGATTAGTGTATGGCTGTGATCGAGAAGAGTCTGGTCTAATTGCCACTGCTAATGTAGGAAGGCTCTATCCTGATTGGCCTATGCAATTTACCTTCGAGGCAGCTGGACATTTATTTTCCTCTGAGTGGAATAAAAACGCCGCTCACGGAACGAACAAAAAATACTCGACACTGGAAAGAAGATTACGGTTGGCCTTGATGTATATGAGGGTTGGGCCAGAGCATCTACCCTATGAAATGGGTCAAATGGCATACATCAGCCGAGTGGCTTTCACAATGGGAACCTTATTCCCATTCTTTCTCTTTGTGATGTTGCAGACGGGCTGGAATTTTGAGGTTATTGTGTCGATAAGCGATAACCTAGAAGATCACATTGAGGACGACCTTCTGGATGATGACTATGCGATTATTTATGGATTCAAAGGTCGGTCCGACAAAAGCCAAATGCACAGATCAAACAAGCGCGATAAATTTGGGGCTTATCAAATCTTGCATTTTGTTGCCAAGAAAGTCAGAGAACATTCTTCGTCGCCTCATTATCTACCGGGCACCTTATTTCAGTGTGTCATCTCGAAAAATCTGTGGAATATGTTTGGTCGGTTATGCACGCCGGTGACCACTACGAATTTTTGGCCCGCTTCAACGGAGTTTCTCCGCCGCCACGGCATAAAACTGGATACGGATACCAAGTCACCCAAAATTGAAACAAAACGTCTACGAACCACCTATGAAACTCGACGGAGAGAACAAGGTTTAGATATTGACGAAGTTTCGACAATGATGGGGCATTCGGATATCGACACCACAGTAAACAATTATGATAGTGACTGGGGGTCGACTGAAATATTAAATGGTCGCCTAAGAAAGATTCAAAGCAAGCATGAAGAGGATTTTAGAAGTTACTCAGCAAATCTTCTTACAGATGTGTCTTTAGCCAAACTGCGTGAAGCCACGCTACGCTGCGGCAGCAAAGAAGAACTACGCTCAGTTGTTGCCCCATTAGTCGCCAAGCTAAATTCCTCTGAAGATTCAGTAATACAGTTGCTTTCTCCGGAAGGTCAGACATTCATTGCAAGTTGTCTAAATTCAAAGCAACCAGACTGGCCAGGCGCTGAAAATTTTCTTAGCACAGATACGTCCTGCAACTACTTCAATCGTTGTCCGTTATGCTCACAGTGTGTGATCTTCAAAGAAGCATTACCTTTTATTGCAAGACGAGTTTCCGATCTTGACGGTCTGAGGGAGCGGCTAAATCCCTTAGAATGGGAGAAAAGCTATCGAGCTGAGTATTTAGGGTGGAATGGGGTTCTAGAGGGATGGGGGAACCCGATTGAGCTTGCTGAGGCAATAGATCAATCGAAACATAACGGTTATGCACTGCCATTGACAATGATAGGACCCTCATGACAACTCCAACACGCGACCAATTGAAAGCCGCTTTAGAAGAAATAAGGAGCGAACTGGGTTATCACGAGGAAGAGTCAGAGCCTATTACTGATGAAGAAGATGATGAGACTCTGAGTGACGACTCTTCGTTTGGGATAATTTGCAACAATTCAAATACACTCAATCTTTCCAAAATAGACAAGAACGAGTGGAGCTATATAAGGGTAAGTCCAAGAAGTTCTTTCGGCGATCCGGTTTGGGATTTTAGGGATTACCCCTCCCCCTATGGCCTCTCCGTTCGCATCAATCTTGATTATGTCAACATGTATGGTGTGAATGTCTGTGCGGCAGGACACGAACACTGGGCGTATATTGCTAGGGCGCTGCTATTTTACCGTGTACCGCATTTCGCAATTCATGGTCGTCTTAATGCCTATTCCTCTCTAGAGGGAGTTAAAATTAAAATATTAAGACTTGTCGGTTTATTTCATGCCGAGGGCCTATATTTAGGCTCTGAAAATTCACCAGATTTTAGGACGGTGAGCGATTTGGCGAAGTCGAGCGTGCATTACTATATAGAGTCGCTACCCACCACCGGGATTAAGTGGGAGTTCTGTTACATAATGTCCTTCTGGCAGGACCTGTCATCGCTGGGAATGCTTCCGCCCGAGTACTCGCTATACGATTCATACGTAACAAAAGAGCTTGTCGCCAAATATAGAAGAGAATACGACGAATCCTCTCGACCTTTCGAACCAATTCCGCTCGATGATTATGCAGGAATATTTAAATACTGTGTTGGTTTTGTTGAAAACTACAGTGACGATGTCCTGTGGCTGTACAAAAATTTTGCACCAACGATAGCTGGTGCTTTTGAGAATCCCGAAAAGCTTGCCATGTTAAGTTTTGGTGTTTCGACAGCGTCCGCTGAGGGTATCGAAAGATTTATGGCTTATAAGCCTAAGTTGCTAGATAACGGTACTCCCTGGTGGGGAATAGAAATCATGAAAAGAAAGTATGAGGATAATGAGGGGCAGTTTTTAAATCACGCAACTGTGATTAGCATCGTTGTAGCTCTGATAGATGCGTGCATCGTGCTTCTTCTTTGTCTTACTGGCATGCGCCGATCAGAGGTCGTTGGACTTAAGGTGGATTGTCTTTCGTTTAAGGCTGATGGCTACTGGCTTACTTATACTGTTTTCAAAACATCTATCTCTTCACAGGGCGATATAAAAACAATACCCATCCCCAAAATTGCTGCGGATGCAATTGATGTTATTGTCGAATTGGGGCGCGATGCTCGTGCTTACGGAAAGCACGACTATCTGTTTGCCAAGATACCAATGTCCAGTTTTGGAAACGTTCCACATAGCTCCGGGGTTGAGCGAGCTTGCAATCGAGTGGCAGGTACCCTAGGGATTGATTATAAAGTACACCCACATCGTTATCGGAAGTCACTAGCCCTTTATATAATTCATCAAGATTCGCGAAATCTAGAAATTATTAAGCGCCTTTTTTCTCACCGAAGCTTAAAAATGACGCTAAGGTATATCCTTTCTTTACCGGGCGTGAACGACGAAGTCAAAGCTACGTTGATTGAGGAGAATACGGAAATTCTCGTCGAGGTTTTGCAAGGCGTAATTTCTGGACAAATTGGGGGTATTGGCGGAAAAAGATTGGCCAAGACTGCTAACTCTTCTCCAATACTCAGGGCTAAATTGCAAAACGCGGGGAAAGAGAGCTTAAGTCAGTATGTCGCATCTTTGCTTGATGAAGGCGTGAAGCTTCTGCATAGAACGAATCTTGCAATCTGTTTGCGAACGCCAGGCCTTACCAGCGAGTCACCTTGTGATGCCAAGAATGATAGCCCTGGGTCGAGACTTCATCCAAATTTGTTTGCTTGTGACCCGTATAATTGTAGACATGCTGCATTTGTCGAGGCCAATGTTCCATCCTTAAAGAATGAGATAATTTTCCACGACAACATGATTAAGCACAGGTACTGTGGAGCGACTCAGAAAGAGTATTCTCAGAGGCGTATCGCTGAAGCTTTTAAGCGACTTCACGAGGTTGTAGGGGATGAAGCACATAATTTCCTAAAACAGGTAGCGAATGGCTAATCAAGATCTCCTAAATCGGGTGTATGCGACTATTTCAGCGCTCCACAAAGGCGGCCGAAAAAAGTTGTCAGTGATGGAGGTTGCTAAATTATCCGGTGTCGCTCGCGCAACAATCAATCAAAAGCACGATCCTGACTGGGTAAAGGTCAGAGAAGCCATCAAAGGGACATTTCATTCGGGGAGTGATGCAGAGGACTCAAGTGCTGTTCTCGAACAACCACTCAAAAGCACTCAAGAAATACATCAACGACTGAAAGAGTTCGAGGAGCAGCTGGCCCTACTAAGGGAGCGCGCTAACACCACATATAATCAGTTGATTGACCGATTACAATATTACTTTGCGTTGACTAGTGAAAAACCTGCTAAGCAGATGGAGAAGGCTAAGCTCCTTCAAGAGCTAACTCATCAGAAGAACCAGAATGCGATTCTGCGCGCAGATCTCAAGGCGGCTCTTGCTGAATCGTTAACTCCTGCTGTATCAGGAATTATTACTTCAAAAAGTATATTGGAAGTACCTAATACACTATCAGAACCTGAGGCAATTCTGGATTTTCTGGAGAAACTGGATTCGCTATCTAATCGATCTTCACTTGTTACCACAGTCTACATATTGTGCGGTCTACCAATGTGCGGCAAATCATCTTGGATTGAAAATCACAAGCCACCTACCCCAGGCGTATCCTTATATGTGAGCGGAGCAAGTGAAACAGCTTCAATTCGGAATTTGTTAGCTTCTAGGGTTAGGAAAGCATTTAACGTACCTGTGCACTGTGTTCGATTTCGCATAGGGCTTGATGCCTGTATATCTAGAGCCGAAAAGCAGTTCAATGGTGCGGCTCTTGAATTGAATATTTCACTTATCAAAAGTGTGGCTGCACGCTTCGAAGAAATACAATTCATCGAAAATTTTGACTCAATCATTTTGGCTTGAAATCAATGAATGGCCTGAAGCGTTTCCAATCGTTTATTGAAGAGCGTCGCCGCTTGGGAGACTGGGCGGTTTTCGTTTCAGCAGATATGACTAAGCTTTCAAGGGTAAAGCTGGTTGCGGCATGTAGGATTAAGCGAAGCTTAATTTATCAAAACTCTCAGGTAGTAGCTCTGCTTCGCGACCTGGAATCCGAATTAAGAGAACATGGGGTGCTACACGTTCGCAGTGCGGATACCAATTGTGCTCCGCGGAATGGTTTAACTCATGACGCGGAATTAGAGCAGCGGCTAAGTGACTTGTCTGCTTCGCTTTTTCAGTTCAATCAGTATTTAAATGAAGTTTCCAAATCACTTCTGATGTACCCCTTATCAAGGCCAAAATAATTGTGTGTATCCTTCATTTTGGAAACGGTTTGGCCAGCCACTCTGGCTATATGCGAGAGCGCGTAGGAATTTTTTTTGATGATAATCACAACATCCTTGAAGCACCGACCATGTGGGCGATGGCTGTCTCGAAGATAGGCTCAAGGAGTGATGAAACGACAAGAAACTATGCGAATATCCTGAGAAGGTTTTTGCAGTGGTTAGACGATAGCCAAATCGAAGGTTCTGAAGTTGTATTTGGCGCGCAGAATTGGCAGTTGGTGGATGAGGATGTTTTTGATGCCTTCCTTGTTCACATAGCATCTCCAACGGATGCGCTTCCTGATGGTCCGTCTCACGAAACCATGTATCACATTGCAGCAAGGGTCTGGAGCTTCTATCAGTGGGCCGAAAGGCAGGGCTATAAACATTATTTGGATATCAGTAGGTCAGATATCCGATACATGCTGAAGGACCAGAAATTCCTGTCCCATATCGATCCAGGGGTTAAAGTTACCACCCTGGGATTCAATCTACCCAGCGGTAGACCAGCTTTGCATCAACGAGAAATGCAGAAATTTGTAAGGCAAACTGATTATGAAATAGCTCTCGGCGCCATGGATGATCCTGTCTATCAAATCATCGCAGCGATCATACGAATCACCGGACTTCGACCGATTGATCTTTTTCAATTGCCTTATCGAGGGAAAAATGAAAATTCTGGATTCATTCCTTATGATGAGAGTGAGCACCCAGAAGGGTTAGATAACCGATCTATCTATTATTATTTCAAGTCAAAGGGGAAATGGCGCTCCATAGATTTTCCGGGTAAGCTGTGGAGAGTGATTTGCGAGTATTATCTACCCTTAAGACGGCAGCGAGCTCAACTATATGAGGCTAAACATGGCGTTCCGCCTAGAAACAACGACTTGTTCCTCTCCGCGCGAGGCGATGTTGTCACATATGGGATGCTGGGTTATAACTTTAGCAAGGTAGTTAGTGCAGCACGTAACTCCGATCGCGCCACTTCGTTTAAAGCCTTACGATTCAATGCGCGGATGCTTAGACACACCTGTGCCACATATTTTGTTTATGAGGCGTTGAAGGCTCAGAATAGACTAGGCAGGAGTTTTGTTTACGATGCAGCGCTTGACGAAGATCTCAGAAAAATGCTGGGGCACACTGACGTTAAAACCACTCTTGAATACTATGTTCATTTAGTGAACCGGTATGTGCATGACAATCTCCTGACTGATCTTCACCGCACACGCGTTGATGCTGGCTTGTCCGCGATCTTAGACCGTCATAATTACACTGACACTGTGGAATAGCACAGACACTAGAAAATAATTCCTTCTTGGTGATTAGCTCTGGACCCGCCCGGCGGGAGTATGGTCTGCCTTCATTATATTGAGGGTGGCACTGGCCTGAAGCCGCACTCCAAGCTAGCCGCAATTTCCCTTTGCTAACGCATTCTGCGTCGGGAAGGTGTCTTTGTGATCTGCTGAACACGACGGCTGCTTGCCCAGACGAAATTATGAATTTTCACATAATTGCGCATATTTTAGTTTTTGTGGCGCCAGAATCTGTTTTTCTCCTTCTCTGAGCAATTCCTTGCAACGGATCGGAAGTATTTGCCTTGCAGGCGGAAGCTGGCACTTTCTTCCGGTATGCCCAAGTGACAGTATGCTCAGTTTCTGAAGCACCCGGCTGCTATGCCTTGGTGTCACTTATCGTCAATAACTGGGCGGCCGCATGGAGGCGCCATGACCACAGACCAGATCTCTGCTTCCTCTCGCACCGACATCCCGCCCGTGATCCCAGCGGCGCCCTCCCCCGAAGCAGCTGCAGCTGCAGCTATCGACACCCCGCCGATCCGGCTCGCCTGCCTTGAGGTCTGTAATTTTCGACGCTTGGCCAAGACCCGGCTTGAGCTGGACGAGGTCACTACCATCTTGGTAGGCGCCAACAACAGCGGTAAAACTTCCCTCCTCACAGTGCTCCGAAACTTCTTGAGCGAGTCACCCGGTTTCCGCGCGTTCGACATTAGCCTTTCGCAGTGGGCGAAGTTGCGCGAGGTGTGCCAACGGTGGGAGGCACTTGATGAGGATCCCACGACGGAGTCCAAGGATGCCGAATCATGGGAGGCGGAGTATCAGGAACTCCAGGCATGCATGCCGTTCATTGATCTTTGGTTCGACGCTAAAGAGGGGGCGTACAACCATGTTGCGCCGTTCATCACTTCGCTGAAGTGGTCGGGTGGCGCAGTTGGTGTACGGGTGCGGCTTGAGCCTGTTGCAGACGCCAACGAACTTCGCAATCTGGCTTGGCGCTACCGTGAAGCGCGCGCCCCGGTCCGAGAGCTCCCGAAGGATGGCCATGCCTGGCCGATGGATCTACTTGACTACTGGCTCCGACAATCTGCGGATCTGCGCCGAATAGCTGCTTACCGTCTCGACCCCACAAAGGGTCCCTTAGCCGATAAATCGCGCCGCGACCTGCAGGTGCTGCCACCTGAATCAGAACCGATCGAGTTGCAGCATCTGCGCAAGCTCATTCGTGTGGACTTTGTGCCGGCCCAACGAGGACTCGGTGCAGAGGAAGACGAAATGCGGTCTGAGTCCGCAAGTTCTCGACCGGGTCTGTTCTCAAGCCAACTCATGAAGTTCGCTCGGCAACACTTGAACGTGGCCCCATCCGGCCACGGACACCGAGAAGACTTGGTCAAAGCCGTCGCCAACGCACAAGCAGACCTCGACAAATCTATCTACAAGGCGCTAAAGCCAGCGATGGAGGATGTGGAGATCCTTGGATACCCAGGCCTGCATGACCCTCAACAATTCCATTTTCGTACAAGAATCCAGACCGCAGACCTTCTTGCTCACAGCACTGCCGTCCAGTACCGCCTGGACAAGACTGCTGTTGATGAGTCCTTGCCTGAACACTCTATTGGCCTCGGCTATCAGAATCTGCAGTCGCTGAGCTTCATGCTCGTATCGTTCCGCGCTGCACGCCTCAATCCGCCTCAGGGTAGTCCGGCGGCAGTTCACCTCGTGATGGTTGAAGAACCTGAGGCCCACTTGCACGTTCAGGTTCAACGCAATTTTTCGAAGAGCGCCCACGAGCTCATTCGTCCAAAGGAGCAGGTGCATAGCTATCTCCGCAGTCAGCTGCTGATCAGCACGCACTCGAGCCACTTGGCTCATGGAGACAACTTCACCCGTCTGCGGTACGTGAGGCGGGTAGCCAGCACGGGGCTCGGCATAAAACCCAGCACGCAGGTCGTTAACCTGGGCGATGCGTTCGGTGACGACGCGCTAACCAGGACTTTCGCCGAACGCTACTTTCAGGTGCAACACACCGACCTGCTTTTCGCTGACGCCGCCATCTTCGTGGAAGGAACAGCAGAGCGAATGCTGGTGCCACTTTTCATCGAACGGGATTTCCCCAAGCTTGCCAAGAAGTATGTTTCTTTCCTCGATATCGGAGGTAGCCACGCTCACCGCCTAAAACCCTTAGTGGAGCGATTGGGGATTCCGACGATCGTCATCACCGACTTGGATCCCGTTCTGCCAACCCAAACTGCTAAGGGACGCCTTGTCCGGGAAGCAGCGCACATCGCCGGCCAAGAAAATTTGGAGTGCGGGAATGACACATTGACCTCATGGCATCCGATGCTGGAGGAATTTCAAGCTTTTGGTAAGCCGACGCCTACCCAACTGGTCTGGACATCCAACACGGGCGCTCAAGTCCGCTTCGCGTGGCAGCTTCCGATTGCGGCTGCCAGCGGCCAGTGGCCCAGCTCGTTTGAGGACTCTCTAGTTCTCTCCAACATCGATTGGTTCAAAGCGTTGGACGAGGAGGTGGACCCTATCACCGCTGCGAAAGTTAAACACCGCGGCACCTTGGCAAAGGTAATCGGCCTAGTGCTCGACCACCCTGACCACGCCGAGCTGCTCAGGGAACTCCATGCCATGCTCCGCGGGAGCTTCAGCAAAGGCGATTTTGCGGCAACCCTGTTCGAACGGCTAAATGCTGGCCACGATCTGAAATGCCCCGCATATATCACCGACGCGCTCAACTGGCTGAGCGGGCAACTCAACGTCACTGCAGGAGAGACCCCTTGAGTACCGAACTGCCATCTCTCGGAAACGATCGCGACGCTCATGTCGTCGAGGACATCTGCGGCTACATCACGGCGACCCCGCCTCGGAGTTTCTTTCTCTTCGCTGGCGCAGGATCCGGAAAGACTCGCACGCTAATTGAGGTTCTGCGTCGAGTCACTGGAGTGATAAAGCATGAAGCGGGGGCTCACTATGCCGAACGACTTAGGTCTCGCGGACAGTCGGTGCGTGTTATCACCTACACCAAAAACGCGACCGCTGTCGTCAACGGTCGTCTCGGCGAAAATTACCTGACCGAAGTCTCGACCATCCATTCCTTTTGCTGGGAACTCATCCAGGGCTTCGATGATGACATCCGCGAAGCGTTGCTTGCGTTCAATGTCGAAGATCTTGCGGCTGCCAAAGCCCATGCGATGGGTAAGAAAAAGGGCGAGTCCGACACCGACCGGCGGAAATATGCGGAGATCGAGGCAGAGGCAGAGGAAATACGGAAGACCGATGAATTTAGGTATAGCCCGGACCGAAACACCTTCGGTCCGGGGGCGCTATCGCACACCAACGTTCTGGATGTGACCGCATGGCTAATTGTTAAACGCCCAACACTCCAGCGCATCCTAGAAGACCGTCACCCCCTCATCCTTATTGATGAATCCCAGGACACGATGAAAGGAGTACTTGATGCGCTATTTGAGCTATCCAAAAACCGTCTGGGTCGCATCACACTAGGGCTCCTCGGTGACCATCGGCAGCGAATCTACCCTGACGGTCACCACGACTTACCGTCCCACGTGCCGGAAGATTGGGCGCGCCCTGCATTGCAGATGAATCATCGTAGCCAGCATCGCATCGTTGAACTCATCAACAAGATTTGGGACTCGGATATCGAGGGCCGTACTCAGCCCAAGACTGGTGTCCCCCAGCACTCTAGGACAGAGAAGAACGCCGGAACCGTTCGAATCTTTGTTGGCGATGCTAAGACGGATTTCGCCGAGAAGATCCGGAGGGAAACGGAATGCTCATTGACCATGTCGGCCGTGACTGCCCTATCGGCCTGGCAAGAGCGTGGGCGTGGCTACAAAACCCTCGCCCTTGAGCACAAACTTGCCGCCAAGCGAGGCAACTTTTACGCGGCATACCGCGCGATGGAACTGCTGGACAAGGATGCCGCGGTGCCCAAGAGCAATGGCGAGCGGACGGGACCCACTATGGTGAGGCCACTTCTCGGCCCAATGGTTGAACTTTCCGAATGTCTGCAGCCGGATGGTTCAGTGAACGAGTTCAGCGTGATGGATGTGTTACGTAGGCACGGCGCACTTGCAAAGGTCCCCGACGCTAGCGCCGAGCGTCAGGCCGCGCTGGCCAAAGCTCACGCTGCAGTTATGAGGTTCGCAACCGCAGCCATCACACCCGGAATAACCGTGCGAGAAGTCTTGGAACCGGTCATCGAAGCCAGCCTCTTCGAAGCGGATAGTCGCCTAGTCGAGGCCTATCGTGATTCGTCGCTTCCACCTCCAGAGCCCAAAGTAAGGGGCAAGGAAACGAAAGAGGAACGACGTAAGCGTGGCTGGCACGCACTCTTCGGCACGCCCTGGCAAGAAATTGCTCGTTATCACGCCTATCTTGGGGGTGAAACCGAACTCGCGACGCATCAAGTCGTGAAAGGCTCTGAGTTCAAGCATGTCATGGTCATCATGGATGATGAGGAAGCTGGCGGCACGATGTTCTCCTACGACAAACTCTTCGGCTCAGAGAAATTGAGCCCTACTGATCTTGAGAACGCTGAGGGGGGAAAAGAGACCACTATCGATCGGACCCTCCGGCTACTTTATGTCACCTGCAGCCGAGCCGAGGAAACCCTCGCCCTGGTTCTTTGGGCGAAGAACCCCGCTACGGCGCTCGAGGCAATTAAACAGTCCGAATGGTTTACCGCGAACGAGCTTACCGCTTTGGAGTAGCTACTGCTGGCGCGTTGCGATGACCACGCGATTTTACAAATGTCGGTCTCCACGCACTGGCTTTGGGTCTCCCTCAGCCGCTTGCCTTATTGTGTGACTAGATAACCTGTCTCGAAGAAATCCAAACAGAATACAAAGAGCTTTCGAACCTGCCCGCTGATTCTGATCCAAATGAGAAGCGCCGACGAGGCTATGCGTTCGAGCGCCTGCTCCATAAGCTCTTTACGCTAGACAACCTTGAACCACGTGCTGGATATCGCCCGGCAGTAGAGCAGATCGATGGTTCGATCTATCTCGACGGACGAATCTACTTGCTTGAGGCCAAATGGCATTCTGAACCGCTGCCGGCGTCCACTCTCTATCAATTCAAGGGCAAGGTGGATGGCAAGCTCGCGGGGACAATCGGAATCTTCATCTCCATGTCGGGATACGCGAAGGACGCTGTCGATGCGCTCATGCTCGGCAAAGGACTCAACGTAATTCTGTTCGACCGACGTGATATGGATGCGGCCATCATTCGCGGCAGCGGCTTCAAGAACGTCCTGAAACCGAAGCTTCGGGGGGCGTCAGAGGAAGGCACCATCTACCTTCCGACAGAGGGCGAGGTTGTCACGGCTGAGGAAACTCGCACTATCGAAATTGACCACCTACGTTTCGACCCCATGATGGGACTGGTTCTAGCGACTCAGCCTGCACAACCCACAGCTGCCGATTTGTTGATTGTTTGCGAGGGAGAGGCAGATCGTGTGGTTATAGCCACGTTCGTCGAACGCATACTCGCGACAGCTAGTTCTGGTCGATCAGTGAAGATCATTACGGCGATGGGCAAGCTGACCATTCCATGCGTTGCCAATGCGCTGTGGAACACCTTCCAGTCCGAATCTAAGGTGCTGATCGTCACAGACAGCGATGGCGATCCAGTGGGGACAGCGGCCATGCTCTCGCAAGGACTGGAGTTCAAAGACTGGGTCCCTTCAATTCCGAACCCATCGATCGAAACCTGGATTGATATTGACCGGGACGTCGTCCGACGCAGGGGCGGAAAATACCTAGCCGAGCATTTCCAGTTAGCAGCCTCAAGAGTGGACATCGCATTGCTGCTAGAGCGAGACGAAGAGTTCCGTCGGTTCCATGATGCCGTTCTCGGATGCCAGTAGCTAAATTGGCGGGTGGACAGCAATTAGGCGCGATAAAGCCGGATTACTAGACAGGCTCGACTGAATGTCGTCGGAAGCTGGTCCGCTCCCCGTTTTTGCTAAATGGACGCGGAAGGAGAATGCTTACTAAGCAGGCAGCTCGAAGAATACTGAGTCTCTTTCGAACCCTGCCTGGCCATCAATCGAGGCCAATGGATGCTGGGGGCAGCAGAGATCCTGGCTCGCACTCCAGCACAACGGCTATGGAGTACAACTTCTCTACGGTGAGGTTTACCTCGCCGCGCTCTATGCGTCCCATGTAGCTTCGGTCAATTTTGCAGGACAACGCCAAGGCATCCTGAGAAAGCCCCTTGGCCTTCCTTTGTGCTCGGATGTTCTTGCCCAACGCGTTTGCAAGCTGACCCATTGCCGCCTCGATTCCCTTGAGGCGGCAATATCCTGCGTTTGCGGACGCATCGACCACGGACTATAATCCGTATTTTTCGTTGTGCCGCGACACCCGCTCCAGGTATCCCCGCATGAAATCGGATTCGTTCATCTTCGACAGGCGGCTGTACGAGCTGCTGCAGCAGGAGAGGCACGTGCAATTTACGACCCGTGACTTGCGCGATGCCTATGCTGAGTGCCTTGCTGGAGCAAGCTTCAACCTCAGCGAGGTGCGTCGGTACGTGTATGAGCAGATCCGGCGGATGCTACGAGTTGGCTGGATCACTCAGGACCCCGAGCGTCGCAAGCGCGGACAGGTCTATCACCTTGGACCAATCCCAGAAGGCCTGAATTTCGAACTCATCGACGATGGTTTCAAGATCAATCCTCCGCCACAGTTCAAGCCGCTGCAGCAGCCGGCTCAGGACATTGCTCATGAGGCGCCATCAACCTCAGAGATCGATGTCTTGGAGCATCTGGAATCGTTGCTGAAGGAGATTCGGCTCGAGTTTTTGACTGCGATGGGAGAGACGGAGCGCTACAAGCAACTCCTCGATGAAATGCCCCACCTTAGGAACCGGGTCGAGGGTGACTATTTTGAGGCACGGGATCGCAGCTCTCGCCTGCTAGGTCATCTTCGCGCGGTCGAGAATACCCTGAAGACATTTGCGCCAATGTTATGAAAGCATCATTGAGAGACTGGCAGCGTCGATGCATTAAGACGGCGCTGGACCATTACGCCACGACACCGCACTTCTTCTGCCAAGCAACGCCAGGCGCTGGAAAAACGCGGATGGCAGCAGAATTGGCCAACTGCTTGCTCCAGCAAGGCGAGATCGATCTGGTGCTCTGTTTTGCGCCTTCCTGCCAAGTTGTCGATGGGTTCCGTTCCACCTTCTCTGGGGTGTTAGGTAAGCGATTTGATGGGTTGATCGGCGCCATCGGTGACGCCTGCACCTACCAGGCGATGGAGTATCAGGCAGAGGCTTTCTGGGCGCTCTTGGACGACTATCGAGTGTTAGCTGTTTTCGATGAGATTCATCATTGCGCTGGCCATGATCCTCTTTTGAGCAATGCATGGGGGCAGCAGATCATCGAGAAAATACAGGATCGTGCAGCATTTACGTTGGCGCTCTCGGGCACACCATGGCGTTCCGACGACAAGGGGATTGCGCTGGCCCGTTACTCAGCGCCTGAGGGCCGATTGATTTGTGATTATCGATACGGATTGGAGGAGGCCATTGCAGATAATGTATGCCGCTCGCCTCGAATTGTGCTGCTGGATAACCATGCGGTGAAGCTGACTGAAGAGCTAGCAGATGACAGCACGGTCACACTCTTTCCTAGTATCGACAAGCTTTTGAGTGAGTCGCCGGTCTCGTACGAGGAGCTGCTTCGCCATCCGGACATGATCAATCAAATGCTCGCTCTGGGGATCGCCAAACTCGATGAACTCCGGGCGATCAAGCCGGATGCGGCTGGACTCGTAGTTGCTACCGACGTCAATCACGCCCACCAGGTTGCGCTGGCACTTGAAGCCAAGGGAGAGTCTTGCCGCATTGTTACCAACAGAGATGCGCGCGCCCAGTACCTGATAAATGAATTCCGAAGCGGCAACTCCCGTTGGATCGTTGCGGTAGGGATGATCAGTGAAGGAACGGACATTCCTCGACTACAAGTTTGTTGCTACCTCAGCCGCATTCGCACGGAGTTGCACTATCGGCAGGTATTAGGGCGTGTGCTACGACGTACGGGCACATTTGATGATCAGGCTTGGTTGTTTGTTTTAGCGGAGTCAACACTCGAAGGATTCTCCCAGCGAGTGGCTGATGATTTACCTGAGGATCTAGCCCTTTTGAGCCGTGTGCATACGACTGCTACTGTCTCTGGCGAGGTCATTGGTGAAGCGGTTGTCGGACTCCACCTGGGTAGCTTGCAGAACGAGGATGCTGAGACTCCAGTGTGTGCTGGTGTCGGACGGAGCTTGTCATTAGACAGTTCCGATATCACATCAGCCTATCAGGTCAGTTTTTCGCAGCATTATCACCATCAGTTGTTAGCACTTTTCTAGGTCTGTAGGAAAAGTACTGCTGTGAGCTCGTACTACCGCAGACCGGACACGCCAGCCATGAGGTAGTTGCCGGTCACGCGCTTCAGCGTGCTAGCGGCGGCGTCCTGCTTGACCACAATGACAAGTCGTCAGCTACCGGACCGAGGCCGAAATGGCGATTCTTGGAGAAGGTCGAGTGGTACGGCACTTCATCTTCCAGCTCCACCCGGCAGAACCGGCGGTAGGCCAAGTTCAGATGCACCTTCGCACAACCGCCGCTCGGAGCGAAGGCCGTAGCAGTAGTAGCCGACGACAGCATGCGTACCATCAACTCCGGGTCAATCAAAAGGTGCCTGATGGGGCTGTAGAAAGCTGCCCGCTGGGCGTTTAGGTCACCGAGGTCCAGGTACATTCAGCGCGGCGGTCTGCCACAGCAACACGCCAACGTGCACGGATTAAAAGATGGCAGGAGAAAAGCTGGCTATGTTGTCATTCCCCTTTCCGGCATTCGCGGCTTTTGCCTACGGCACCAGAAGCTTTTGAATGGCAGGCGCCATAACCTTGACCAGCTCTTCCGATTCCGCGGCAACCAGAACGGGTACTCCGAAGACCCGCCGACCAACGATTAATCCGACGAGCAAGGATGACGCAAGGCCCGCGCGCAGCATGGCGTCGGAGCTGAGGCGTTCGCTGGTGCCGGCCAGCAATCTGGATTGGATAAAACCGCGCAACTGATTGCGTGCCTGATCATTGACGAACGCGCCCCGGAGCGTGGCCATCAGAGGGCCGGACTCCTCGGCGATGCCCTCCCACGCCGTGAGATAGGCACGAACCAGCCGCTCACCCAGGTACTCGTCGGGGCCCTCATACAGGGCACCGAACCGTTGCAGCGCGGACTCGGGAATCGCCATCACTGCCGCAAAAAGTTCGTCCTTGGATCGGAAGAATTGCATCACCTGCGCCACATCGACCCCCGCGTCAGCCGCTACAAGCCGGATTGTGGTGCGGGTATAGCCCGCACTGGCAAAGCGCACACGCGCGGCATCCAGCACTTTCTGCCGCGTGCTACTTGGCCCGGGCCGCCGTCCACGACGCGCTGTGGAGGTAGTTTTTTTATCCATCGTCACTCTCTACATATTTTGACACCCCACACATATCAACACATGTTGAATTAATTCGTCGACGGTCGTACCTTATGGAAATCGGTCCCGCAATCAAAAAACAACAAGGAGTTAGCATGACTGACTACCAAAAACTGTTCGTGCCGTCCCAACCGCTACCGCCGGCCAGAACCGGTGTGTTCACTGCCTTCGAGCCTGGCACCCGAACGCTGAAGGCAGGGTTCCAGGTCGCCCCGCCATTTCGGCCCATTCCGGTCGACATCGTGTTTGAAAAAGATGTGGCGGTGACGCTGCGCGACGGTGTGACTATTTACGTCGACGTATTCCGGCCTGCTGGCACCGAGAAGGTGCCGGTGATCGTGGCCTGGAGTCCCTATGGCAAGGGCCAGGGCACGTCCGTGAGTGTGATGGGCGTTTTCGGCTTGGTGGGGCTGAGCAATTCGGTCGTTTCCGGCCTTGCCAAATTCGAGGCTCCGGACCCGGCCTACTGGTGTGCCCACGGCTATGCCATCTGCAACCCGGACGTGCGTGGCGTGGTGGACTCCGAAGGCGACAGTGTGCTGTGGGACCGCCAGGAAGGCCGTGACTGCCACGACCTGATTGAATGGCTGGCCGAGCAGAGCTGGTGCACCGGCAAGGTCGGCATGAGCGGTACCTCGTACCTTGCGGTGTCGCAATGGTTCACCGCCGCCGAGCAGCCCAAGCACTTGGCGGCGATCAACCCGTGGGAAGGTGTCAGTGATGTCTACCGCGATCTGGTGATGCGCGGCGGCATGCCGGATACGGGCTTCGCGGGCCTGCTTCAGAACGGCAGCTTTTTTGGCAAGAGCCAGAAAGAGGACGTGCTGGCCGAGGCGCAGCGCTATCCGCTCATGAACGAGCTGTGGGCGAACAAGATCCCCGACTTCGACCGCATCACCGTGCCAGCCTTTGTGGTGGCCAGTTACTCCAACACGCTGCATACCGCGGGCACCTTCCGCGGCTGGCGACGCATCGCCTCGGCAGACAAGTGGCTTCGCATCCACAACAGCCAGGAGTGGCCGGACTACTACGACGAAGCCAACGTGGAAGACCTGCGCCGCTTCTTCGACCGCTACCTCAAAGACCTAGATAACGGCTGGGAAACCACCCCCCGCGTGCGCTATGCGCTGCATGACTTCCAGGGCGGTGACCAGCTCAATCTGCCCGCAGACGCCTTCCCGCCGAAGGAAGTGGTCTCGACCAAACTGTACCTCGACGGCGGTGCACGCACCCTGAACGCCAGTGCCCCCACCGACGAGGTCCCTGCGATTTACGACGTGGGCGCTAACCCCGATGTGGTTTCATTCATCACGCGCTTCGAAAAAGAGACCGTAATGGTGGGCTATCCCAAGGCGCATCTGTGGGTCGAGGCACGCGGCGCCGACGACATGGACCTGTTTGTGCTTATCCAGAAGCTCGATAAGTACGGTTCACCACTGCAGCAGTTCACCGCCCATAACCAGAGCGCCAGGGTGCATGACCTGACCGACCACGGCGCCACCGTGCTTCGTTACAAAGGGTCGGATGGCCGCCTGCGGGTATCGACTCGCCATCTCGATGAAGCGCTGTCAACCGACGACGTCCCGGCTCACAGCTTCGACCGTGTGGAAAAGCTGGCGCCTGGCGAGATCGTCGACATCGAAATCGATCTGCTCCCCATCGGCTTGGCGTTCCACCCGGGCGAACAATTGCGCTTCATCATCAGCTCGCGAAATCTCTCGGGAACACTGATGCCTGGCATTGCTGAATACGCCGGAGCCAACAGCGGGCAGCACGTGATTCATACCGGCGGGCAGCATGCCTCCTATCTGCAACTTCCGTTTATGGCGGTTTGATCCATGAGTAACGCTTCTGCTCCCACTCCGAGTCCTGTTCTGACCGGTATTATTGCTGGCCCCATTGCAGGCCTGAAATACCAGACGCCCACGCTGTCCGGTGTTACCAGCGCCTCTGGCGAGTTCCAGTACCGCGCCAATGAGTCCATTACCTTTCTGGTCGGCGGTATTGTTTTGGGTGCCGTCGAAGCCGCCCCACGCTTGAACCTGGCGCAGCTCGCCAAGCGTGTGGACGGCAAACTCGACAAGCTCCTCGACCCGTCGGTGACCAACCTGGCGCGGTTCGTCCATACCCTCGATCAGCAAGGCGATATCGAGTCGGGTGTCACCATCTCCCCCATTGTGCACGAGTTGATTGGCGCTACGCCGATCAACTTCAGCCCGCCTGTGATGCCCATGGGCCAGGGCGGGGTCGTCGACTTTGCCGACGATCCCACCCTGCTCCTGATCCTCGACACGCTGAACGCCACGCCGGGTGTCTTCACCGCCAGAACGCCACGCACGCTGTGCGCCGCAGCCACCAGTCGTAACGAGTTGCGGCGCAATATTCGCGGCATCATCAAGATGACGGATGTGCGCATTCCATTACGCGACGGCTCCTACGTCTGCGCCGATGTGTTCCGCCCCGCCGCCCCGGGCCGTTACCCAGTGGTGATGAGCAAGGGCTTCTATGGCAAGAGCTTCTATCACGACTGCATCTGCAACGAGGCCGACGTTCTGCGCAAGGAGGAAATGGAGGACCGCTATTTCTCCGGAAACCCGGATGGCGCCCAGTACGAGAACCACGAAACCGTCGACACCTCGGTATGGGTGCCAGAGGGCTACGTCTGCATTCGTGTGGACGCACGCGGCGTCTGCAAGAGCCCAGGCCTGCAAGCTCCTTTCAGCGTGCAGGAAGCTGAAGACTATTACGACGCCATCGAATGGGCGGGCACTCAGCCCTGGTCGAACGGCAATGTCGGCTTGTGGGGCATGTCCTACCTGGCCATGGCCCAGCACAGTGTGGCCAGCCTGCAGCCACCGCATCTCAAGGCAATGATCGCCCAAGGCACCGACTCCGATATCTACAATGAGGCCCTGTATGGCGGCGGCATCTTCGGTGCCGGGTTCTGGAACTGGTGGTGGAAGATCTGGTCCGGCAATAACCACTGCGGTGAGCGCCCCGAAACGGACTGGATGGCCCGCGCCCTGGCCACGCCGTTCAACGACACCGCCGCCTATGGCCCCAATGGCAGCATTTTCATGCGCCCGGATATGAGCAGGGCCACCGCACCGGTATGGATCGTTGGCCCTCAGGTGGGCGCCATCATTCACCAGTTGGGCAGCAGCGAAACTTACATCCGCTCCACCGCCTCCAAAGCACGGAAATTTGATTTTGCCGATGCCTGGTTCCCGGACTCGTACAGCAACAAGTCGATTGCAGAACACATGCGCTACTTCGACTACTGGCTCAAGGGAATCGACAACGGCGTGCCGGACGAGGCCCCCGTGCGGGTGCAGGTGCGCACTGGCAACGGCGCCCATTTCGTCCTGCACGAAAACGACTGGCCGATTGCGCGAACCCAGTACCGCCGCTGGTACCTCGATGCCCGGCCTTCAGGCTGGCAAAACGATGGACGGCGCCCCAATGTGCTGCGCATCAACGAAACCGTGCCCACCGCGCCAGGAAGCGCCGAGTATGACGCGCACCTTGATCTGGGCACTCCCACGCTCGCGCCTGCAGGCTCCAATGACGGCACGCCGCGCTGGTCTACGGGCATCTCGTTTGTCAGCGAGCCGATGAGCGAAGACCTGGTGCTCGCCGGGTACATGAAGGTCGGTCTGTGGGTGGAATCGAGCAGTGCCGACATGGATGTCTTTGTGTCGCTGCGCGTGCTGGACGAGCACGACCGGGAGATTCGTTTTGAGTCGGTGGTGCTTCCTGTGGATCCGGTTCACATTCACCCGGTTGGCCATGGCTTGCTGAAAGTGTCTCGCCGCAAGCTCGATGTCGAGCGCTCAACCGAGTACTGGCCCGTGCATACCCACCTGGAGGAGGATTGTGCCCCGCTGCAGATTGGCGAGATCGTACCGATCGAGGTCGGCCTCAACCCCAGCACCGCGATGATCCGCAAAGGTTGCCGTCTGCTGGTGGATATTCAGCCCTATGCACCGGCGGGCGTACCGGTTCGCGCCTATGACAAGAGCTATCACGTCGACGCAGTGAACCGCATCTACACGGGCCCGGATCATCCGAGTTACCTGCAACTGCCTATCGTCCCTTAGGTGGATAATTCAGGGTGCCACCTGGCGTATGGAGGTGGACACCCTGACTCCCGCTTGAATCGTCCCCACAGCGGCGTTTAGTCAGCAGCAGTCGTTCCCGTACCGGCCGGCAACAGCATGTGCTGGATAGTCGGCGCAACCATCGCCACCAGCGCCTCCTGACTGGCCTCGGCAAGCACCGGCACGCCGATGATCTGCCGCCCGGTAACCACACCCACCAGCATCGACAGTGCCAACCCAGCTCGGATGCGAGCGTCCGGCCCGAGCGACTCACTGCCCCCCGCCGTTAACCTGGACTCGATGTAGTCCCGCAGATGGTGACGCGCCTGCTCATTCACCATCGCATTCCGGAGCATCGCCATGAGCGGCTCCGACTCCTCGGGCGCACCGTCCCACGCCTGGAAAAAGGCGCGGACTACGCGCTCGCCGAGATGCTCGTCCGCGCGCTCGAATACTTCGCTCAACTTCTCCAGCGCCGACTCAGGAATATTCATGACCGCGGCAAAGAGTTCGTCTTTCGAGCGGAAGAACTGCATCACCATGGATACGTCAACGCCGGCATCTGCGGCTACGCGGCGCATCGTAGTCGCGGTAAAGCCATCACTGGCAAAACGCGCCCGTGCTGCATCAAGCACGGTCTGTCGACTGCTGCCAGAGCCCGATGGACGTCCAGGTTTGCGCCCTCGCCTTGCTACTGCTTTTGGTTCTTCTTGAGTTGTCATGGCGCCGCTATGTCAGGTTCTTCGCTGCCGCGAAAAAGGGAATGGGTCAGTTAGGGACATCGGTAAATCGGCTGGCGCGAAACATAACAACCCCTGAGCTCTGCTGCCATCCCGCCCCCATGGATTTCACCGCCATCCGGCCAAGCAGCCTCTACCCAGCGCCCGATGTCTGCGCGTGGTACGGGGTGGCTATCGGCTTGATCGGCGCGGCCGGATACAGGTTAAATCAATTTACTCAACACGTGTTGAGTTTAATTTTCGCACGACCTACACTCGCCTCACCGCCCCCCAGGCAACACCAAGATCTGCACAACAAGAGGACCTCGTCATGAGCAGTACCCCGCAGACATCACGTAGCACGCTGCACACCGGGATTTTTTCCGGCCCGGTTACCGGCCTCAGATACCAGACGCCTACCCTCAGCGGGCTGACCAACGAAAATGGCGAGTTCCAGTACCGCGAGGGCGAACGCGTCGCCTTCCTGCTCGGCAACACCTCGATTGGCTCGGCGCTCGGTGCGCCGCACATCAACCTGGCGGAAATCGTCAGTCGCGTGGACGGCAACATCAACAAGTTGTGCGATGCCGGTCTGACTAACATTGCCCGCCTCCTCTGCTCGCTCGACCGCGATGGCAACCTGAACGGTGGCATCACCATCGACCCGGCAGCCCACGAAATTCTCGGCAAGCAGCGCATCAACTTCCGCCACGACATTTCCTTTGCCGGCCTGGCGCTGAACCCCGTGCTCGAGTTCGAGCAAGACCCCGTTATCGCCAGGCTACTCACCGAACTTTCGGCCGCTGGCGTCTTTTCCGAGCGTACGCCGCGCACGCTGTGCACTGCCGCGACTGCACGAAATGAAGTACGCCGCCATATCCTAGGGATTCTGCGATTCAAAGACGTAAAGATTCCGCTGCAAAACGGCCTGTACGTGTATGCGGATGTGTTCCGCCCGGCCAAGGAAGGCAAGTTCCCGGTGATCATGAACTGCGGCCCCTATGGTCGCGCGTTCTACCACCACTCCATCGCTAACGACGCCGAATTCGACGCCCATGAGGAGATGGAAGAGCGCTACTTCCACGGCAATCCGGATGGACAGGTGTTTGAGAACCATGAAACGGCCAATACCGTGGACTGGGTGCCGCACGACTACATACTGGTGCGTGTGGACGGGCCCGGCTCAGGCCAGAATCCGGGCACGCTTGCGCCCTTCGGCATTGAAACGGCCGAGGCATTTCGCGATGCGATTGATTGGGCCGGCGTGCAGCCCTGGTCCAACGGCAATGTCGGGTTGTGGGGCATGTCGTACTACGCCATGAGCCAGCACGCCGCCGCCAGCCTGGAGCCCCGGCATCTGAAAGCGATGATCGCCATCGGCACCGACGTGGATCTGTACGACGAGGTGGCCTATACCGGCGGCATCCTCAATGAAGAGTTCTTCACCCACTGGTACCGGGCCGGAGTGCTTGCAGCCGTGTGCGGCGAGCCCAATGCGGTCGACTTCATCGGCCTGCTCAAAGCAGCCACCTTCCGGGACTCGGACCCCGCTGTAGCGTTCGGCCCCCGCTCCACGATTCTGATGAGCCCGGACATGAGCAAGGTGAAGGTGCCGCTCTGGGCCGTTGCCTGCACCACCCACATGGCGCACTTCCACCAGCTCGGCAGCAGCGAGGCCTTCCTCGCCACCAACACTGAGTCGAAGAAAATCGACTTCTGGGAAGACTGGTTCACCAAGCCCTATTCGCGTACCGCCATCGCCGATCATCGGGCGTTTTTCGACTACTGGTTGAAAGGTATCGACAACGGCGTCATGGACACCGCGCCAGTACGCCTGGAGATTCGTAGCGGCAATGGCGCCTCCTATATCCAGGAAGAAAATGAATGGCCCATCGCACGAACCACCTACCCGCAATGGTTCTTCGACGCCACGCCATCGGACTGGCAAGGCGATGCCTATCGCGATGACTTTCTGCGTCTGTCGCTGACACCGCCAACTGTCGACAGCCAAGCCGACTACAGCGCTGAAATTCCCCTGGAACTGCGCACCGGCATGCCGCCCTGCTTTCTGCCCGTAAAACCGCCAGCGGTGCTGGAAATCTGGAGGACGGGCATCTCGTTCATCAGTGATCCGGTGAACGAAGACATGGTGTTCGCCGGTTATGGCAAAGCGAAGCTGTGGGTGTCGTCCACCAGCATGGACATGGACATCTACGTGAGCCTGCGGGTGCTCGATGAGAGCGGCCAGGAAGTCGACTACGCCGGCCCGACCACCATGGGTATGAACGTGCCCAACTACCCGCTCGCCAAGGGTTGGCTGAAGGTGTCGCATCGCCGAATCGATGCATCGCGCTCAACCAACTACACGGTCAAGCACACGCACCGCAAAGCCGACTACGCCCCGCTTGTAGGTAACGAGGTGGTGCCGGTCGAGATCGAGATCATCCCCAACACCGCGTTGATCCGTAAGGGCTATCGCCTGCGCGTGGACATTCAGCCATTCGACGGCGTCGATCATGGCCCCCGCCACGGCTATGACGCTACCTACCACGACGGTGCGCGGAACACGATCTACACCGGGCCGCATCGTCCGGGGTTTATCCAGCTGCCAATCGTGCCGGCGAGAGACGCATAACCGCCGAATCCTGATTCGATAGCACGTGGTGGGCTCGTTTGAACACGAGCCCGGGATTCGAAAACCGCATGTCCAAAAACAATGAATACAGGAGCTCGCTATGACTCTCGAAGAACTTGCTGCACGTACCGAAATTCACGATGTACTGCTGCGCTATTGCCGTGGTCTCGACCGGATCGATATGTCTCTGGTCCGTGGCGCCTTCCACCAAGATGCCTACATCCACTTTCCCGAGAGCCTGCATATCGGCGGCGCCGAGGGATTTTTTCAATTCCTGACTGCCGAAATGCCCCGGTTCAATCGCACCCAGCATTTCCTCGGGAACAGCCTGATCGAATTCGACGGCCCGGAGATTGCCTATGTCGAAACCTATCTGCAGGCTGACCACGCCTCGTCGGAGCGCCATCACTGGAACGGCGACACGGTCAAACTGTGGGCGCGCTACTTTGACCGCTTTGAACGCCGCGACGGCGTGTGGCTGATTGCAGAGCGCCGCCTTATGGTCGATTTGATGTACCGCTATCCCAAGGAAAACTGGTTCGATGATCATCCGGATGCGTCCGGTAGCCCGCGCGACGGCACGGATCGCGTACTGCGCAAAGTTGCCGGCTTTTCGGGTACGCCGATTGCGGAAAAATCGCTTAAAGACGCTTGATCCGCGCTAACAGCTCGCGGCTAAAGCCGCTCCGACGAGACTGCGCAACTCGTAGGAGCGTCTTTAGCCGCGATTCTTTTGTAGTTTGCAAAAGTCCGATCAGGAGTTCGCGGTTGAAGTGCCCAGCTGGAAGGTACTCAGTAGCTGAATATGCTCCTGGGTGACCTCTTGGATCGCGTGAATGGTTTCCAGCATCAGCGGTGAAGGCGTTGCCCGGGACGGCTGCACCAGCAGGAGTTCCAGGGTCAGGCCGGCGCCGGAAAACGGGTTGAGCCTGAAGTCTCGCTCGGCGGGATCCGCGTTGACGTCGTGAACGAACAGCAAGCCAGGAAGAATGGCCATCCACTCGCTTTGCCGAATCAGATCGAGGGTCGCCAGCACGGCATCGAGTTGATAGTTCGGCCCCTGCCCCGACGGCGCGTCGAGCTGCGAACCGATCCACTGCGCATGCTCACGGCTATCAGGCGCCAGGAGTTTTAGCCCCGCCAACTTATCGAGCCCGATAACTTCCCCATGCTCGAAACCACTGACATGGGTGATGGACGAAACCAGAAACGCCGGTGTGGCAGCAAAGACCGTCGTGCTCAGATCCGCAGGCGGCTGCGAGATCGACGGGATGATGGCGAAGTCGAGTTCATTGGCGCGCACCCTGTCGATCAGCATATTGCTGGGGGCGTCGATCACGGCGATGGACGCGTTGGGGTTGTGATCCATCAGGCGTAGGTAGGCCGGCGCGAGCTGATAGGTCGCCAGGGTGGGCGTCACCCCGAATCGCACTTCGCCTGAAAGTCCGCGCTCAAAGGTGCCCAGCGCCTGCAGTGCCTTGGTGTTGGCAGCCAGCACCTGCAGACAATGCTGGTAAAACACCGTGCCCGCTGCGGTGGGCTCCACCGTTTTCTGACGGTCGAACAACTGCACGCCCAGCAACTCTTCGAGCTGCTTGACGTGCTGAGAGATACCCGACTGAGTGGCGAACTCACGTGTCGCCGCGGCAGTGAAAGAACGTGTCTCATACACCGCCACGAACAGTTGCATCTCCCGCAGACCGGGCAGCGAATCAGTCATGACGAAATTCGCTCATTGAAGGTTGGCCGAGGCTTGACACCTTATCGCCATAGGCAATGCGGATCGGGATGGCATTGATCTCCTCGGTGGCCTGCCTCAACAAATCGATAAAGTTCTGGGCAATCGGGGCCAAGGGTTTTCGCGCCGGCTCCACCAACAGCATCTCGTCCCAGAGAATGGGATCGGCCAGCGGATTGAGGGTGAAGCGCCGGCGTCGCAAATCGTCGGCGATAAACAGTCCGGAAATAATCGCAGTCCAGTGACTAGAGCGCACCAGATCCATGGCACCGAGCATGGACTCGAACCAGTTGAGCCGCTGAGCCACCCTAACCTTGTGGTCGATCAGGTACTGCTCCAGCAGCGGTCTTCTGCCAACGGGCAACACCAGGTACAGATCCTCGATCTTGCTCAGACGAATCGGTTCGCAATGAGGCAGGTCTGAGTTCGGTGAGGAAACCAGAAACGCGGGTGTCCTGGTGAATAACGAAATGCCCAGGCCACTGGCGCCGCCGGCTTCGTAGGACATGCGCTGCGTGATGGCGAAATCCAGCATGCCGCGCCGGACTGCGGTCGCCAGCACGCTGCCGGTGCCTTCGGTCAGTTGCACGGAAACATTGGGATAGGCCGTTTCGAAAACCCGCAGCGCCCGGCTGAATACCGAGCGAGTCATGGTGGGGATCATGCCGATACGCAGCGTGCCTTCGGATGGTTCCGCACGGCGACCGACTGCGTTGCAGGCGCTCTCGTGCAAGCGCAGCAGTTGCACACACTGTTGGTAATAGGCATGGCCGGCTGGCGTTGGAACAATCGCGTGGTCGCGGGAAAAAAGCCGTACGCCCAGCTGGGTTTCCAGCTGCCTGACGTGCGCGGACACGCCGGACTGGCCGAGCCCTTCGCGACTAGCGGCTACGGTGAAGGAGCCTTCCTCGTACACGGCAACGAACATGCGGATGTGCATCAACTTCGGGAGCATCATGCGCTGGACCGTCTCTTATTATTCTTTGCTACATGGCATTAACGAACTGCGGGAAGCTCGTACTTTATCCACATAGGTAATGGCTTGCCAGACCTCCTCGGGGTGACGGCCAGACTACCCGCAGCGTGCAGTCTCGCCGACGGTATCCGCGCTGGGAAAATCCGCTCAGCGTTCGCCTGCGTTGCGCTGGCGAGGTGCATGTGCCCTTGGACCACGACAGTGAAATGGTGCGGTCTGCGACCCGGGTAGTCCTTTGTCTAGCCGACCTTCATCATGCCGCCGTCGACGGCGAGCAACTGGCCCGTCATAAACTGCGCGTCTTCTCCGGTCAGAAACAAAATCGGCCCGACGATATCGCGGGGTACAGCCATACGTTTAAACGCTTGTAGATTGACGATGCCATCGCGTACTGCATCAGGCAGATGACCAGTACCCGGTGTAGCAGTAAGTGCGGGAGCAACGGCATTTACCGTGATGAAGTCGTTGCCCAAATCGTTCGCAAGCCCGCGCGTAAATCCAATGATGCCCATCTTGGTTGCCATGTAATGGCTAACGCCGGTAGCGTTGGTGACGATTGATGTCGAAGAGATGTTCACAATGCGCCCCCACTTGTTCTCACGCATCATTGGCACGAATACCTTCGCGCTGAAAAACATGCTGTCCAGATTGATTTCAAATGTTCGCTTCCAGGTGTTGAAATCCATATTGTCGATATGCACGTTGGGGTAGATGCCGGCGTTATTGACCAGAATGTCGCAGCGTCCATATTCCTTTCTGACGAGCTCGCCGGCAGCGTCCCAGTCCTCTTCCCGGCTGACATCACACGTCACGGCAATTGCCTGACCACCCGCCTCCTCAACGAGGCGGCTGGTCTCAGAAAGATCCGCGATATCCAGCAGCGCGAGCAAGGCGCCGCGCTGTGCGAGCCCAATCGCCAGTTCCTGCCCAATACCTTTTGCGGCACCCGAAACAATGGCGACACGATCTTTATGTGTGTGCACGACTACCACCTGTAGCGCTCGAGTTACTGTTCAAAGGCATGTGCTGTCCATGAAGGCTCAGGACCTTGAATTCCAGATGATGCTAGACATTCCACCGTCTACCGCGATGTCCGTGCCGGTGATGTACGACGCTCTATCCGATGCAACAAACAACAGCGTTTCGACGATCTCTTGCGCACGGGCGGGTCGACCTAGCGCCGCATGACGCCACAGCGGGCGCGCTACCGGTAAGCCGTGCTCATCCAGTGTTGGGGAGGGCAGTGCGTCTGGATTGGCAATCAGCCCTGGACTGATGCTGACCGCGCGAATGCCATGCGGTGCGCCTTGGGCAGCGAGCATACGCGTAAGCGCCTGAACGCCCGCATTCGCCGCACCATGGGCAACGGCGGGAAAGCCTGAGAGTTCGAGATGGCCGGCAATTGATGACACGCTGACAATCACGCCTTTTTTCTGCTTGAGCATGTGCGGCCAAACCGCGCGAGCGGCCACATAGGCAATCGTCAATTCGTTGCGGATCGTGAAGTCCCAATGCTCAATCGAGGCTTCGTCGAACGGTGCTATGGCTACACCCGCAGCGTTGTTACAGAGAACGTCGATTCGCCCCCACCGCGATATGGCTTCGTCGGCCCAACGTTGCGCGTCAACAGGGTTGGCCAGATCGAGTGGCTCCAGCGAAAACATCTCGCCACCCGACTCCGTCACCAGTCTGCACGTCTCCTGAGCCCGTCGGGTTGCGACATCGCATCCGAGGACTTTCGCACCTTCCCGGGCAAACATCTGAGCAGCTGCCTGCCCCATCCGCCCGCCGGTTCCTGATATCAGCACAACCTTGTTTTTGAACTCTGCCATTGCAGCGGTCCTGTTAGTGGCCAGTGGCGGAACGTTGATGGTGCTGCCGGATGATTTCGCCCGGCAGCATCGGCAAGGTAAGCAATCAGTCAGCCCCCGAAGCGTGGCTCGGGCAGCCCTTTCACCCCCAGGCCATGAATGGCGAACAGGCTCCCGCGCATCGCGTTGTCGCCCGGATAGCGAGGCAACGGTGGCTTGGTCATGGACGTGACAAACAGGGTGTCCATGTTGGGACCGCCAAAGTTGACGCTGGTGACCTTCTTCACCGGCATCTCGATGACACGGTCCAGGCTGCCGTCGGGCGCGTAGCGGCACAGTTTTCCCGCGTAGACGTGGGCATTCCAAAGGAAACCTTCGGCATCGACGGTTGAACCGTCGGTGGCGGTCGTGGCGGTGAAGCCTTCTTTGGTGAAGGTACGGCGGTTGGCGATGGCGCCGGTGTCGAGGTCGTAGTCGTACATCCAGATTTCCCCGGAGAAGGTGTCCGAGAAATAGAACGTCGACCCGTCAGGGCTCCAGCAAGGTCCGTTGGAAATCGCGAATCCAGCATCGAGGGTGTGCACCGACAAGTCGGGGTCGACGCGAAACAGCGTGCCGTCCGCAAAACCCTCTCGGGTGTCCATGCTGCCTACGATAAAGCGTCCCCGCGCATCCACCTTGCCGTCGTTCAAGCGATTGTGGGGTTTGTCAGCCTCGGGGTGGGCTATCAGCTGGGTATCGCCGGTGTTGAAGTCGAGGAAATGAAACCCCGAACCCAGTGCCACGATTGCACCGCCATCGCGACGCAGTGCCATGGAGCCAATCGTGTCGGGCATATCCCACGACCGCACCTCACGGCCGTCAGCGGTGCAGCGAAAGACGCGACCGTCGACCACGTCGATCCAGTATAAGCGCTGTTCTTGCACGTCCCATAAAGGGCCCTCACCGATGGTCGTCTTTACATCGACCAGAACATCGATTTGCATCTTAACTCCGGGACTCTATTGAACTCGCAGTAGGCGATCCGACCAACGCAGAACCGCATTATTGGACTGCGCTGAACTTATGCCTTAGGCGGCTCTGCAATTGTAATGAATACGCCGTACGGATCTTTAAAGCTGAACCAGGTCATCGTGAGGTTGCCGCCGGGTTTGCGGATAATAATGTCTTTCGGCGCACAAACGATTTCAACGCCATCATAAGTGCGAATCTTTTCAAACGCCTCTTTGGCATCTTCGACCAATAGCGCCAAACGAGTGATGCCAACCTGATTCATCAAATCATAAGGACCGTCACCAATGATGGTGGAGGGTTTGGTGTATTCGATCAGATTGATTTCAGTGGCGTGTCTGGGATCTGCGCCTGCGGTCAGAATATGGTGCGCATAAATGCTGATTTCATCTTCGGCGAAACCCAGAAGCGGGCCGTCCGCTTCGTCGGTGCGAGTTTCGAATGTCGAAACAAAACCCAGCACATCGCGGTAAAATTTCAGGGCCTGATCGACGTCAGGCACGGTGATGCATACATGCAGGAGTTTCTTAACTAATGCGCTCATCGCGGTTACCGTCCTTTATACATTCCAGGCGTTGGTCAGGTTGTAGCGTGTTGCCCACTGGACGTCGTAGACCTTGTCGCCCCATGTCTGCTCTTTATCTACGCCGGCTTCAGTGCGCGCCTCGCTATTCATCCACGCCTCGAACTTAGCCTGACTGTCGAATTCATAGATCGTCAGATAGGTTGGGCACGGCTGCGTGGTGGCGCCCACATGATAGGTTTCCTCTGCCAGTTTGAAGCGGGTGACTTTCTTGACAAAGTCGCCCTTCAACAACATAGGAACATGAATCTCGTCATACCAGGCGTTGAATTTTTCTTCATCTTCTGCCTGGCAGTTGATGCCAACCGTCCAAATCACTGTTTGGTTGCTCATTGCTTTTCTTCCACAATAAATTTCTGGAATTCTCAATAACAAATACAAGGGAAATTCGGACAAAGGGAGCCCGCACCCACTTCCAGCAAACAACGAAAGTGAGCGTGGACTTATTCTTTGCTTATTTCTTTTTGGCGATAGCCTCGAAGAATTTGACTTTCCCTTGTTCACGATGACTACGCAGCGTATGGGTAGTCATCACCGGATGCTGTTCGTAAGCCGGCTCAGGAACGTTCGGGTTTCCTGTCCATGAAATCAGTCGGCAAACGCGGTTGCTGATACGCCAGCCCTTATCAGTACGGACCAGAACATCGTCATACCAGCCGCGGCCAACCCAGTCAGGACCGCCCACTGCCGTGTCGCGCGACAGCAGCCAATCGCCATAGGTCAATGCATAGGCGGTATCGCCATCAACGTGAACGCAAGAACCGGTCATGGTATGCATGTGGTTGGTCAGCGTCTCGTGAAAGTCCTTAAAGGCGAACTTCAGTGCGCCAACAGACTTCCAGACAGCGCCAGCCGGACCGAAGTCAGCATGGGCATCCTCGGTGAAGACGTCGTCCAGCAGGTCCCAGGCATGGCTATCCAAAGCAACGCCATAGAGGTTGATCACTTCGATAATCTCAGATTTATCTTGTGTGACGCTCATTTCAAAACTCTCCGGTTTGTCAGTGTAAGAAAAACCGCTTCCAGGTGGCATTTCTAACCAACGATCAATTACTTGCAGTATTCAATGACTTCCAGGATGTTGTCGAAGGGGTCCTTGAAGGTCAAGATCTTGAATTTACCGCCGGTTGGAGCAATAACGACTTGTGGTTCGCACAGGAAAACGATGTCACCACGCGCCTTCAGCTTCTCATAGATGGCATCGGTATCGTCTACGCCAAACGCCATACGATTGATGCCTGCGTGGTTCAGCGGTGCAGCTGGGTTCTTATTGACAACAGTCTTCGGCGAAACGAACTCGATAAGATCGATGACGGTCGCGTTTTCCTTGTCCTTGCCTACCAGGTGATCGGCATGGATTTCAATGATCTGGCCCGGAAAACCGAGGATTTCACCGGGCGCTCTTTCGCCCCGCAGTTTGCCGATAGACTCAAGCCCGAGCACGCCGCAATAGAACTCCAGTGCCGCTTCGATATCGGCGACGGTGATGCATACGTGAAACAGACGATTGATATAACGATCCATGGTTTTTCCTTAATTTCAGGCTTGTCTTAAATTCAATTGTTATTCATTTGAAACCAGGTTAGCTGCGCCCACCCTCCTCATCTACTCCGAAAGCGACCTCTCGCTTTTCTGTTGAAAAACACCTAATACATCGATTGTGAAGCAGCCGGGTTCGAGCCTGCGCTATGCAAGCAACGACAAAATGGCGCACAAACCAATACTAAATCTGTATAAGCAGTTGCTACTACATACTCTGCAAGGGGCTCTCTTTCACGAGGAGAAACGCAATGAGGGCCACCAAACTAGGTGCAGCCATGCAAACCAGGATGATCGGCACACTGATTCCGCCAGCCAGCATAAAGCCGGCAATTGCGGGACCCATAATGGGGCCAGTCCGGCCAATAGCGTAAATCACGCCCATCGCGGATGAGCGAAAGCTCATAGGATATAGCGATCCGACGTAGGGTAAGAGAATGCAAGTTGCCCCCATCGCCGCAAAGCCCGCAAAAAACATGCAAATCAATGCGATGAATGGAGTTTGAATAACGCCAATCAGCGATATCGAAACAAATAGAACAGGCATGTAAATTGCGAACACTTTCTTGTAACCGATCTTCCCCGACATCCATCCGGCCAATGGCGTGGAGATGAAGTTGCTGCAGGTAAACACAAGGATGAAGCTCACGCCTGTTGTGAGCGAATACCCGCGCTGAACCATCAACTGTGCGATCCAGGTCGTAAGGGTGACTGCAATCATCATGATGCAGAGCATCCCGATACCCAGAAACAGCGTGTTGCGTGCGTAGCCACCTTGGAAAAGACGCTTCAATGGCACCTTGGCAGCCGGAGGCTCTTTCAGTAGGTATTCGTCGTTGGCGCTGGGTACAAACTGCGGATCGGCCTTTTTCAAGACCCTACCAACCTCCGCGCTTTTGCCCTTCTTCACCAAGATCGACATCGACTCCGGCAAGCACACCAGCGCAATGGGAACGAGGACGATGCAGACGAAGGTTCCAAGCAATATCGCCCGCCATCCGAAGGTGGATAGAAACGCGATGGATAGCAATGCCGAGATCAACACGCCCACCGAGATTCCGGTATAGGACACACTGGAAACCATCGCTTTCCATTTGCCCGGCGTGTATTCAAAGACCAGCGCCACGGCAATCGGAACGATGCCGGCCAGGCCAAAACCCGCGACAAAGCGGTAGATGGCGAAGTCAACAAGCCCCTGAGCCAGGCCGCACGCGGCAGTGAAGATAATGAACACCGTCATGCCGATCAGCATCATCCGCTTGCGACCAATTGCATCGGCCGCCACGCCAAAGATGATCGCACCACCCACGGCCCCGATATGCCCAACGCTTGCCAGAATCCCGGCCTCGGCGGGGCCCATTCTCATGTCGGTCATGATGGCGGGAAGCAACGTGCCGAACAGCGCACTGTCGATGCCGTCGAACACGATCGCGAGAAAGCAGATCACCGCCACCTGCACGCTGAATGAATTGAACTTGCCGCCGTCGATAACCTGCGTAACGTCAACTTGCGGTCTGCCCGATAGCGGCGCACTCATAAAATTGCTCATGGCAGGCATCTCTCGTACGCCAATTTGTTGGTTTGACCCGGTGCCCTGGACGTCGAACCCACAGTTTGGGCCGCAACGTCGGCCGTATCGCAGCTGGAGCCTTCACGGGCGCGAGGCAGCAGAAAGCGCGCCAGGGCCGGGATCAGAACCAACGCCCCGAGCATGTTCCACAGGAACATGAAGGCCAGCAGCAGGCCCATGTCGGCCTGGAACTTGATGCTGGAGAAATGCCAGGTCGCGACCGCTGCCGCCAAGGTCACCCCCGTCAGTAGCACCACCCGGCCGGTGAACTGCAACGCAGTGGCATAGGCCTCTTTCAACGTGGTGCCGGCGCGCATGCGGGTCAGGGTCACACTCAGCACATACAGCGCGTAGTCCACCCCGATGCCTACGCCAAGCGCAATCACTGGCAGGGTCGCCACCTTCACGCCCATCCCCAAGACAACCATTAGCGCTTCGGCCAAAACGGAAGTGAGCATCAGCGGCAGCATGGCCACCAGCACCGCCCTCCAGGAACGGAAGGTGATGAAACACAGCAGCGCCACCGCCCCGTAGACCATGAACAACATCTGGTACCAGGCCTTGTGAACCACGATGTTGGTGGTGGCGTCGATCCCCGCCGAGCCGGCCGCCAGAAGGAAGGTAGCGTCCTTGTCATTGTTCTTCTGAGCGAAGCGTTCGACCAGGTCGACCACCTGCTGCAGGGTTTCGGCGCGGTGATCACGCAGGTAGGCGTACACCGTCAGCAGGTTGCATTCTTCGTTGTACAGTTCCCGCGGTGCCCGGGCAGTGATGGTGTTGAGCATGCTCTGATTGCTCAGCAAGTCGTACCACAGCGGACTGCCTTCGTTCATGCCAACCATCAGACGCCGTTGCAGCCGCGCAATCGACTGAGTGGACTCCACACCGGGCAGATCCATCAGCTCCCATTCGAGTTGATCGACGCGGCGCAGCACGTCGTACTGGCTGCAGTTGCCATCGGAGGTTTTGACCATGATGGCAAACAGGTCATTGCTGGCACCGTAGTTTTTCGTCAGGTAGGCCACATCACGGTTGTAACGTGAGTCGGCCTGCAGTTCCGGTGCACCGGCGTCGAGGTCTCCGACCTTCAGCTGGGTGCCAATGGCAATGCCAATTACCGCCAGAGCCACCGCCGTGGCTACAGCCAGCATGGCGCGTCGCCCCTCGGTGAAGCTGACCAGCCAGCTAAAGAAGGCACTGCTCTGCCCGGCCGCGGAAGCTGATTCTCGGCGTACTGCCCTCTCGGCTGCTTTACGGCTCACTCCTACATAACTCAACAGCACCGGCAGCAGGATCAGGTTCGAAATCACCAGTACCAGCACGCCCAAGCTGGCGGCGATGGCCAGTTCGCGGATAACAGGGATATCGATCATCAGCAGCACCGCGAAGCCCACGGCGTCAGCCAACAGCGCGGTGAGGCCGGCCAGAAACAGGCGCCTGAAGGTGTAACGGGCGGCCACATAGCGGTGCGTCCCACGCCCGATGTCCTGCAGGATGCCGTTCATTTTCTGGGCGCCATGGCTAATGCCGATGGCGAAGATGAGAAAGGGCACCAGCATGGAATATGGGTTCAGCGAATACCCCAGCAGCGGCAGCAGACCCAGCTGCCACAACACGCCGGTCACCGAGGTAATCACCACCAGCGCCGTGCTGACCAGGTCGCGGTTGTAAAAGAACACCATCGCTGCACAGATGACCAGAGCGATGAAGAAGAACCCGATCACCTCCTGCATGCCATCCATAAGATCGCCGGACAGCTTGGCAAAGCCGGTGATGTGAATGGCTACCTCGTCACTGCTGTATTTTGCGCGCAGCTGCTCCAACTGCTCGGACAGGGCTGCATAGTCCAGCGGTTTGCCGGAAGCATCACGCTCCAGCAACGGAACCTGGAGCACGGTGGAGCCGCCATTGGCCGCTACCAACTGGCCGATTTCGCCCGAGCGCTGCACGTTCATACGCAGCTCCTCGAGCTTGGCCGGCGAGCCATCATAGTGATCAGGGATAACCTGACCGCCGTCCAGGCCTTCCTCGGTCACCGCCGTCCAGCGGACGTTGGGCGTCCACAGCGACTTCATGAACGCGCGGTCCACACCAGGCAGCATGAACACGGCGTCGTTGAGTTGGCGCAGCGTGTCGATATAGCTCGCGTTGTAGATGTTGCCCTTGCGTGCTTCTACAGCGATGCGCACCGAATTCCCCAGACCGGTAAGTTCTTTCTTGTTGTCCAGGTAGTTGGTGATGTACGGGTGATTGGTGGGAATGGTCTTTTCGAAGCTGGCATTGAGATTCAGGCTCAACGCGCTGAAGCCGAGCATGATCGTGACCAGCACGGACAGCAGCAGCACCAGGATCCGGTGGTTGAAAACGGCACGTTCGAGCCGGGAGCCCGAGCGCGGATCAAAGTCTTCGAGCCGGCATGCTGCGGTCGAGGTTGGGGTCACAGTGGTCATATCGTTGGACTCGTTGTGTGGCGCGTCGCGTGATCGTGAGAACGGGTGGCGTCAGCCAAGCCGGGCAACCCCGCCCATGCTGGTGGCAACTAGACCACCATCAGGGGCTTCGGCGAGCGAGGTCAGAGGCTCTCGCCGCGCAAGGGGCTGCTCGGTGAAGTGGACACCTCCGTCGCGGCTTACCAGCAGCCGCCCGCCCTGTGCCAGCAGCGCCACCCGGCCATCACGCAGTTCAACGCCAGACAAGACAGTTAAGGGTGCCGGCAACTCGATCGGGGCAGCGGTTGTGCTGCCCCGATCAATGCGGCAAGCAGCCCCCAGCAACCCGGCGCACACAAAACCACCATTGCGCGTGGGCGTGACGGCGAACAAGGTGCGCTCCGTAGGTGCAGCCAGCGATTCAAAGCTGGCGCCATCATCGTTGCTACGCATGAGCACGCCCTGCTCTCCGGCGATCACCCAGGTCTTGTCATGGCGGGCAACCGCATAGAGATGCATACGCATTGGGTTGGCC
Organism: Pseudomonas taiwanensis; assembly: GCF_013393345.1. Taxonomy (GTDB): domain Bacteria; phylum Pseudomonadota; class Gammaproteobacteria; order Pseudomonadales; family Pseudomonadaceae; genus Metapseudomonas; species Metapseudomonas resinovorans_C. The sequence continues at coordinate 90,248 of NZ_QJRF01000033.1, read as the reverse complement.
AAACGATCCCGGCAAGGAGTCCATGTCTTGCCGCCATCGTCAGTGGTAGCTGCCAAGCCGAACGCGCCCACCACCATTCCGCGCAGCGCGTCGGCAAAGCAGATCGATAGCAACGGTTTGTCTGCGCCGTCATCCACCAGACGCTGAGCATCTGCGATCAGGCGTTCACGGTCGGCGTCGATTTCAGGCAAGCCCTGGGCCTGAGCCAGAGTTGCCTGAGCGAGCGCCTTGCCATCGGTCTGTAGGGCCCAGCTTTCGCCGCCGTCAGTGGTATGCAGCACAACACCACTGTGGCCAGCGATCCAGCCCTGATGAGCATCGACGAAGCTCGCCGAGGTCAGAGTTACGCTGACCGGCACGCGCGCCTGGCGCCACTGTCGGCCACCGTCGTCGGACAACACGACCAGGCCGCGCTCGCCCATTGCCACCAGCCGGTCACCGGCCAGAACCACGCGGGTCAGCACTGCGTGTGCTGCTCGGTGAGTCATAGTGGCTGGCTGGCGCAACGGGTCGGCCATGATTGCCGAGACGACCGCTACTGTGGTGGAGGCCATGGTGGGGGCCAGCAGCACCTGCAGCCCCACGCCCATTCCCAACAGCAACAGCGTCCGGCGCGAGCCGTCGAAGCCTTCATTGTTATTGTTGTTCATACTGCCCATCTCATCAGGGTTTGTAGTTCTGGCGGGTTACAGCCTTAACGCACGCCCTCTCCAGCAAGCGACTCAGGAGTGAAGATCCGCTCTGGCATTGAGGCCTTGAGGTTTACCTGTTGTTCGCGGGGGAAGTAGGCAGACGCGAAGTAGCCACCACCGATCAGGTCGTAGGACATATAGCCGGCCACGATGGTCCCTGGTGCCGCCGGGAACACGGTCGGCAGGTTATAGGTCACCTTCCACAGCTGCCCCTGAGCATCCCAACGCTCGCCTGCCACAGCGATCCAGGTGTCTTCATCCAGGTACACACGCAGGCGAGGAATCACATGACGCTGGCCTTGCTTGAGCGTGCCTTCCACCACCCACACTCGGTGTTGCTCGAAGCGCACGAAATCAGGGTTCACGGTCTGCGCGGTCATCAACTTGTCGAGGGACGGCGCCTGGTGGTAGCTGTTGGTGTTGTAGGGCACGTACATTTCCTTCTTGCCCACCAGCTTCCAGTCGTAACGGCCGATGGACGAGGAGTACACCTCAACTTCGTCGAAGTTCAGGATGCCGCCCGCCACCGGGCTCGGCACATCGCAGCAGGTCAGCGGCAGGCGGCGAACACGGCGCTGGCCGGTCAGGTACACCCAGGTCTTGGATTCGATGTCATTGATGTTTACGCGCTGTAGCAGAATCTCGCCGGCGCGGATGGGTGGACCCGAGGTATCGACGCGGCGCACCACGATGTTGGAACCTGCGGCTTCCCATTTTTCCAGGTTGCTGCTCGGGTCGTAGTACGGGAACGAGCTTTTCGCCACGTTCTGCGAGACCGGAATCACTTTGCCCTCAGGGGTAACTCGCGCCAGGCTAGGCGCCGTTTGGTAGCCAGGGCTGGTCCATCTCAGCAGATGGTTCCAGATCGCCTCTTCGCCGTTCTTTGGGATTGGGAACGGGGTGCCACCAAAGGTGCCCTTCGGGAAAGGACCAAGTTCGCCACTTGGATCCATCGTCGCCCGGGTGGCGTTCGCGAAAGTGTTGTCATACACCCATTGCGGAGCCGCTGCGGTGCGTCGGGTTTGGAACACCTGAACCTTGAAGTTCGGGAAGCGTTGCAGCAGCCCCATAGTCCCTTCGGTCAGCTTGTCCGCATACTGCGCTGCGTTCTGCGGCGTGATGGTGAGCAGGGGCTTGTCATTGGCAAACAGGTCAGGAACCGCCGGCGAGGTGTACGAAGCATCGACCGGATAGCCGCCCTCCCACGGAGGGATCGTTCCCTCCTTGTTACCGGCACGCTCTGCGCCCACCGGAGTCAGTGCGGTCTTGAGTTTGGCCGCTTCGTCAGCCGTTACGGCGGCCTGGACCGTCGGTGCCGCGAGCGTGGCGCACGCCAATGCCAGGAGGGTAAAGCGAGAGAAAATGCTCATGTGGTTCTCCGTTAGAAGGTGCGACGCAGCGACACTGAGACGAAATCCCGATCTTTCAATGTCTGGGCGAAGGTGAAGGTGCCGTTAACGGTGGGGTCAGTGGAGGCATACGTGGCGGTGTTTTCTCCGCCGTAGTAGTGGGTGTAGGCCAGAGAGAAGTCCCACACGGTCAGATAGTTGCCCGCCAGCGTGAAGGTCATGTCCCCGCCATTGTTGGGGCCGAGCTGCACCACTGGAGACTTGCCGTGGTTGTAGCCCACGGTGAACGATGGCGTAAGGTCCAGGCCGTCCATCACGTTGCGCTGCGGTGCAGCGAATACCGCACGCACCGCTTCCGCGCGTCGATCCAGACCTGGGTCCATGGCGTTGCAGTTGCTGGTGCAACTGGTCATCTGGTTGTAGGCCACTTCCATGGTGAGGGTAGGCTCGTCGGACAGGAAGTTGCGCGGCATGCTCCAGATCATCGACAAGTTGGCATGGAACGAATTGCCGATGGCATAAAACGCATGGTTGTTGTTGTCCGCCTCAGCACGCCCCACGTTCTGCGGTAGGCTGGTCAGCGGCGTATCACGACGCACCGAGATTTCACCGGCGTAGTTGAGCGAACCCACCGTTGTGGTGGCACTGATACCGAACGCCTTGATGTCCTCCGGATACACCAACTGGTACGTCCCCAGCCCAGCACCGCTGATGCCAGTCGGAGCAGGCACTCGGGAATAAACCACCGGCGTCTTGGCGTGGTAACGAATCCCATAGACGCCAAACTCCCAATCGCCCAACTGTGTGCGCAAGCCCAGGCCGAACTGGCCGTTATCGCGTGCACTGATATCACCTGCGCGCGCTAAACCATTGCCTGGCACGCCGGGCGCGACTCGAATCCGCTCGCCGCCATCACCCAGGAAGTCCGCAACCGAGAAGTAGCTGCCGGCTGCGGGCAGGCGGGTAGCATCCCACTCGTATTGGTAGAACCCAATTAGGGTCAGCGCCGGAGAAAACTGGATTTGGCCCGAGAACTGCCCCACCGGCATGATGATTTCCTTGGTGGTCGATCCGGGTACCGATGATGCTTTGATCGCATCCACCGGCGACTGGGTTCCGGCAATGGCGTTGGCGCCGTAGAACAGGCTCTCGCCCCAGAGCACTGTGTGCTGGCCCAGGCGGCCACTCACGCGGGCTGTGCCTATGTCAGTGCCACCAAAGACGAAGGCATCCAGGATCTCAGCCTTTCTTCCGTGCAGTTCACGCGTGTCATCGGTGAACTTATTGTTGCGCACTGACAGCGAGTTATTAGTGGCGGGAGAGTCGTTGTCGTTCTCGCGGTTGTAGACGTCGTCGTACCAGGCTGCCCCACTCACGCGCATGCCGAAATCTTCGCGATAGACCAAGTCCATTTCGGACAGCAGATCGAATCGGTTGGAGATGAGCCTGCCGCGCTTGAAGTTACGATCGCCGTCGTCGCCGTTCAGCGCAGCGGGGCCTTTTCCGCCACCCGGAGTTGGGGGGACATTCTTGGTTAGGGTGTCAGATTGGTCCTTGACACGCATGCTGGCAGAGTACTTGACCGTATTGTCCCAGCGCAGCTTGATATCGGGGTTACCCACATCGATCGGCGCGGCCAATGAGTAGCCCGTAGCCATCAAAGCGGCGACGGCAATCACCGAATTCAGGCTCTGGCGGTACAAAACGTCGTACGGCATTGCAAATTTTATTTTTATTATTTGCATCGTTGTCTCCTGGAGAGATTGTTTGACGCATGAACTCCGATTGCTGATCTGCCCGGTAAACAGGATCACCGGCCAGTCACGGCCACTTACAAGAGACGTCTCCCATGATTTTGTGGTGCTGTCCTGAATACGTAGCACGAGCAATTCGTAGTGCAAGCAACACAGAGCCCAGGCTTGAAAAGATGCATGGCGAGCCCTTGTTCCGGCTGGATCGCATCTGTGTTGTCCGGAGTATTGCAGCGGTGTTTCAGTAGGGATAATGATTAATCCCGCTGCACCGCAGCCGGAATTTTGATGGCAATGCCGGGGAGCCGACTGACTGCTCGGCCGATGGAGAAACCACCTGGTCTGCGGCTTTTAGACGGGTCTGGCAAACGCGCGCGCACGCCGGACCAGCCCGACAAAGGTGGCCGTTCGATTGGAGAAATTGTTACTGGAATGGACGCCGGAACTGCATGTTCAGTGCGCTGTTGCAGCGCCTAGACCCGGCGTAATTCACACATGCAGATGGTGAAGACCTGTCGCGTGACTCCGCATCAAGGACCTACGGGGTCTGCTTCTTCGGCACCGTTGGCAGCCAGATGCCTGGCCATCCTGTCGAACAGCAGCTTTACCCGCGTCAGTTCCAGTCGGGCAGCCGGTACCATGATTTTTACCCAGCGCTCGACCAGCGAAAACCTCTCCAGCACAGGCACGAGCTCCCCGGCCTGCAGGGCATCGGCCACCACCGGCAGTGCCAGCTGGACAATCCCATGGCCATCGCGGGCGGCGGCGCACAGATAGCCTTCATCATTGGTGATAAGCACGGGGTGCACATCCACTTCCACCCTCCCCTCTGGCGAGTTGAACGCCCAGATGGAACCGGCGATGGAAAACGTCAGACAGGGGTGGTGGATCAGGTCGCGGGGATGCAGCGGCGCATCGCAGCGTGAAAGATAAGCAGGGGCCGCGCACAACAGCCGGGGAAAGGGCCGGATGACCTGCTCGACCACATCCGAATAGGCCATCTGATCCATCCCGACCGAGATATCAAAGCCCTCTTCCGCTGGATTGCCGCCCCTGTCAGAAGCGACGATTTCCAGTTGAACCAGTGGATTCTCTGCAAGGTAGCGGGTGAACAGCTCACCGAGGCCCTGGCGGATCAGCACCGCAGGCGCCTTGACCCGGATCGGGCCTTCGATACTGCCAGGGCTCAAAATCGCGCCGCTGACCATGTCGTTGTATGAGCGCAGCAGCTGGCGTGAATGAGTCAGGTAGCTTTGTCCGGTGTCCGTCAGCGTCAGTCGCCTGGTCGAACGGTCGAACAACGTGGTTTTGAAATCCCATTCGAGCTCATCAACCCGCTTCATGATCACCGACGGGGAGGTGTACAACGTGCGCGCGGCAGCTGAGAAGTTACCGGTGTCGGCGGTCACGACGAAAGCCTTCAACTTCAACAGCATGTCCATGGTGCAGCGCTCAGCATTAGGTGATGAGTTCAGACTCGACGGCGCGACGGATGTCCACCTTCGACCACAGGCGATCATGGTGTGCCTGACAGCCTGGACCTAGCGACCCGATGCCGTTGAGCACACACCAGTGCTCAAGGTAGAAGAGCGCAAAGTCCGCGATGGTCAATTTCTCGAACAGCCAGTCTTTGCCGTTGATCTGTCGTTCCGCCCGGTCGAGCCCGGCCTGGAAAATTTTCAGGCCCTGGGCCTTCACAGCCGCGTGGTCAGCTTCGCTCGGCGTGAACTTCTCGGGTCGACGAGCGCGAGTGTAGCCTTGCATGTGAACGGTAGATACCAGGTATTCGGTCATTTCCAATACACGTATCTCGCCTTCGATGTCCGTCGGGATCAGTTCTCTCTCCGGATTGATGCGCGCCAGATAGAGCGCGATCACCGGGAACTCGGTGAGCAGCGATCCGTCATCGCGAATCAGCGCGGGGACTTTCCCCTTCGGATTGACCTTCGTATACGCCTCGAACTCTGGTGTGCCGGGACGAGCTGCCTTCTCGGTCTCGAACGGCTTGCCGATTTCGGCGAGCAAGGCATGGATGCCGATCTGGCAGGCACCCGGCAAAAAATACAGCTTCATAAGACGCTCCATAGGTAATGGTGGGAATTGGAGTGGTGAGGGGCTAGACGATGAGCGTTTCCAGGACACCAATGCCATGCACGCCCGCCTCTACCCGGTCGCCAGGCTTGAGGTACCACTCCTGCGGATCGGGCTTATGGTGCAAGGCCACGCCTTCGGGTGTCCCTGTGCTGATCAAGTCTCCCGGCATCAGACCGAAGCGCGACCAGAATGCGACCATTTCGCCAAAGCCAAAGATCAGGTCGCGGCAGTCGGAGTGCTGACGCAATTGGCCGTTAACCTTCAGCCACAGCACCAGCGCAGTGGGATCCGGCACCTCGTCGGCAGTAAGAATGTAGGGGCCGATCGGACCAAAACCCGGGAAGTTCTTCCCCAGCATCAGCATGCCGTTCTGCATTTCACGCAGCTGCCATTCACGCGCGGACAGGTCGTTGAAAATGGTGTAACCGAAGATCGCGCTGGCCGGATCGATATCACTATGCGCATCGATGGCCCGGCCCAGCACCAATGCGATCTCGGCTTCGTAGTCGAGACTGCGAACGTCCGCAGGTCGCTTCACCTGGCTCTTGTGAGGAACCAGCGTTCGCCCAAGCTTTATAAATCCTGTCGGAAAGTCGCTATGCAGCTTGCTGGCGTTGGCGGTATCACCCTGTTTCGACTCCATCAGGTGCCGCCCAAAGTTGCGGCCGGCACAGAACATGGACTTCTCCGGCACCGGTGTCAGCCACTGCACGGTGCTCGGGTCATCCATCCAGATGGGGTCCTGGCGTTGCGCGGCCCAGTCAAGCAAGTCGTAGGTGGCATCCATCGCCCGTGCGCCACCCTCGATCAGGTCCATCACCGTAGTGGGCGTGTCTAGGCCATCACGGGCAGCGGCAGCCTTTGCGACATCCACCAGCCGCTCAAGACCCGAGGTGACGGTTACGACGCCGAGCCGTTCAGGGCCGGCCGCAGATTTGTAGCGTGCAATCTTCATGAGTCGAGCCGGGCCAGTAGGTGCTTGAGCAGCTGCACTTCGCTCGGATCCAGACTGCCTTGGACATCCGCTTCGCTGGACTTGCGTATGGCGATTAGTTCCAGCACCGCCAGACGGCCTTTAGCGGTCAACCGAACAGCCACCGGACCATCAGTGCAGTCGACTTCATGCAGCAGCCCGCGCTCGATGAGGTTCAGCACGATCGCCGTGGAGATCCCCTGCCCGCGCACTTTCTCGCTACGTGCCACGATCTCGGGTACGCACAGCCCATCCTCACGACCGATGATGCTCAGCACGGCGTATTCCTCTGCAGACCAGCCGTGGGACTCAAGCCGATCGATCACGCTCTGCCGGGTCTGGAAATAGGCGTTGGAAACCTGGAACAGCAGGTCATCGGATGACAGGTTGCTGAACTCATCCGCCGACTCAACCGCGGCAACGGCCTGCTTGGGCAGCAACATGCCGTAGCGTCCCCCGTGGAATACCAGCGGCTTACGCGCGGAGTGGCCGAAGTCGACGATCTCGCCGACGAAGATGACGTGATCCCCGCCTTCGTATTGGTAAGCCAGCTTGCAGGAAAAACGGGCCATGCAGTCCGGCAACAGCGGAATGCCGTCCGGGCCGCGATCCAGCGCAAGGCCCTCGAAGCGGTCGATGCCTTTGCTGGCAAAGCGCGACGAAAGCGCCTCCTGGTCTGCCGACAGGATATGCACGGCGAAATGCCCACTGTTGCGAAATGCATCCATGTTCAGGGATGTTCTCGCCAGGCTCCACAACACCATCGGCGGATCCAGGGACACCGAGGAAAAGCTGTTGGCGGTCAAACCGATGTCCACACCGCCCGGGCCGGCCGTGGTGACAATTGTCACGCCAGTGGCAAACGAGCCGAATGCGTCGCGCAAGGCGCGGCCGTCGAAGCGTGGGCCTGCCTGGACGGAGTCTATTTGGGTTGATGCCTGCGTAGTCATCGCGAATGCCTCTTCTCTTGCAATTCGATTGCGCCGAGTTACACAGGGGCCACCGAAGTGGCCCCCTGCTCCACTACTTGGCGGCCCTGGCGCGTGCTTTTTCGGCCAGGTAGGTCTCAAGCGTCGACAGCGGGCCGCGCTCGTGGTCCAGCTGCTTGGTCGCAACTCCACCAAACGGGGTGGTCTCGTTGAACCAGCACTCCTGAGGCGGCAGCCCCCAGCGCAGGGACAAGCCGGGCTTGCGCACATCCCAGCCGACAGGCTCAACCTCGATATCGATCAACAGGTAGTGATCACAGAACAGCTCCACGCGATGGCCATCGGGGTCGCGGAGATAAACGAACAACACCCCCGCTGGACCATGACGTCCCGGACCTCGCTCCACGACATCGCCCATGCCCATATTTCCCGCAATGTCGCAGGCGCGCAGGATGCTGTGGGAGTCGGAAACGGTGTAGGCAAAGTGATGCAAGCGCGGGCCCGGGTTTTCCAGGAAAACGATGTCCTGGGTGCCGGGTTTGCGGAACATGAACGTCGCAATCAACTTCTCATCAAGCACCATGTACTCGGAAATGCGAAAACCCATTTCCGCGTAGAAATCCGTCTGCTCCTGAACATTGGGAACCTGGATCTGGTAATGGTCGAAGCGCATGGCCGCGCCGCCCTTGAAGTCTTGAAATTGCGTATACAGACGGGGGGTGGTGGTCATGGTGGCGCAAAGCTGGACCGGGGTTCCGGCCGGGTCGTTGACCAACAGCGTGCGGCCCTGATGCGGCACTTCAATCCAGCGGGCCGGCAGGCCTTTGGATTTGTAGAAGTGCTCTGCCTTGTCCAACTCTTCTTCGGTGTAAACCCGAAAGCCGATCGCTTCGGCTTCATGCGCGCCGTCGTGGCGCTTGATCACCAGACTGTGGTGGCACACCTCTTCCAAGCCACGGAAATACAAGGTGTCAGCGTCGCGTTCAGTCAGGACCAGGCCGATGACCTGCTCATAGAAATCGCGGCTGGCTTCCAGGTCACGGGAGGTGATGATGGCGTGGCTGGAGCGGGTGACATTGAATGGTGGGTAATAGACCGGTTTTGGCAATGGCATGGTGAGTCTCCGGGTGTCTTCTAGAGTCGAGTGAAATCGGCTTCGTTGCTCAGTTCGAGCGGGCCAGTCAACCGGCCGGTCATGTTGTACCAACCGATATTGAAGAGCAGCGCCACGCTTTGCTTAGGGCCAAGGGCGTGGTAAACGGCCTCCCAAACACCCGTACTGACCTGCGCGGGCGCACGGGTCGCATCCCGTGACAGGCGCAGAACGGCCTTCTCGAGGTCGGAGAACAGCGGGCTCTTTTCGAAATCCCAGAGCGCCAACATTTTTTCCTTGGAGACGCCTTCCTTGATGGCCCGATTCCAATGGGGGTCGTGTTCGTAACTGGTGCCCATGGTCTGGCACGCCATCACGATGGCCATTTCCCGCAACTTGGGATCGATGCCATAGCCGTTGCGAACGGCGTCGGCCATGGGAATGAATACGTCGAGAATTTCCGGGCAGATGGCCAGGGTGCGAAAGATTTGCGCATTCGGCGCATGGCCACGCTTAGCCTGAAGCAGGGCAAATGCTTCTGGCTCTTCGTCCGGGGTTGGCAGGTGGATACGAGGCATACAGAACTCCGCACATTCTTGTTAGAGGTCAGCTGCCGTAGCGGTACTACGGCAGCCTGCGACTAGTTGCCGTTGATGCGCTGTTCCCATTCGCCATTGCGATCCAGGAACGCCCACACCCGGTCCTGTGCCTCGCGGGCACCTGGATAGCGTTCGCCGCGCATCTGAGCGTTGCGCCACGGGTCGCCGGAGAAGAACTTCTCGTACAGGTTCTGCCGCCCGGCAAAGGACGAGCAGGAGGCATCCCAGGCCAGGCGCAACAGCTGCATCTTGCGTTCGGCGGGAATGTCGGCGCCGGCACAGTAACGCTCGATGGCCGGACCGTTTTCGCTGTAGAGATCCTCGACCGTTGGCGCCACCACCACGTTGCCAGCACCGAGCAGCTGCAGGATCTCCAGTGCCCGGGCGTGCATCGCCGGGTACTGTGCGCGCACCACATTGAGCGGCTGCTCATACGGCACCACGGTGTCGCCTGGTCCCTTGATGCAATCAATTTCGGACACGCGAATCAGGGCGCGCAGGGTCTCAACGTAGGCCACCAGCTCCGACAGTTGCACCATCACGTTCGGGAAGCGGCTGTGGTTCACTTCCGTCAGGTTGTAGGCAATGCCCAGCAGGAACTCCATCTTGGCCAACGAGCGCGTGGCCGACTGATGCGAACCATGGGGGCCGGAGGGCGACTTCATTGCAGATTCCACGGCCTTGATGCTGCGGTACATGAACACCCGCTCCCAAGGAATGAAGGCCTCGTCAAACCACAGAACGGCGTCCATCTCGTCCATCCGCGCCGAGAGCGGATCGTTGGCAAAGCGGCCCTTGGTGGGAAGCGAGGGACGGCAGATCATCTTCATCCCGGGGGTATCGATGGGGCACGCAAAACCTACGGCGTAGGCTTCGGCATCTTCCACCAGCGGGAACTTGGCGGCCGCTGGCATGATCAGCACCTCATTGGCCAGTGGGCCGAGGGTGGCAACTGAACGGGCGCCGGAAACGTAGATACCGGCATCGGATTCGCGCACCACGCGCATCACCATGTCGCCAGGCTGTTCGAACATCTGCAGGCGTTTGTCGATATCCGGAGACACCAGCGAGTGGGTGAGCGCCAGGTCGTTCTCGCGAATGTGTTCGTGGTAGTTGAGGATGTTCTGGCCGAACTGTTCTCCGCCCGCGGCAAACAGCTCATAGGCCGACGCGTGGGCGCTGACCATGACGTTGAGGAAGTCGGGAGTGCGGCCCATCATGCCGCCCACTGCATCCATCCAGGTCTTCATCATCTCCCGACGCAGACGCAGATCCTCGGCAGAGCGAGGCAGCATGAATGAGCGCCCAACACGTGCGCCGGAGGTTGGCGACTGGAACGTCATCTTGTCTTGCAACGCCGGGTCGCACTGAATGTCGTACAGATCGGCGATGGATTGAATCGCACCACGGAAACGGTGATCCACCGTCACATCCTTGATGCGCTCGCCATCGATCCAGACGGAGCGACCATCACGGAGCGAGGCGATGTAATCCGCTCCGTTGCGCACGCCTTGTCGGGCTCCACTCATGGCAGACGATTTTTTGTTGGTGTTGTATTCCATGGGCACTGCTCCTGCATTGAAACGTTTGGCCTGCGGCGGTATCACCACCGCACGCGGAATTCAGTGGCTTGCAGGCTTGGATAGTATTGAGGTGGGACCGATTAAAGAATTTGTGAATTGGACGAGGAGCTGTTCCAAAATCGAAAAGAGCACGCAGCCAGAGGCTTCGACTGCGTGCTCGATCACTTCTCCACGACGACCGGTCCGACTCAGAGTCCAAACTCCACTGCCAACGCGAGAATGCGTTCGGCGCGGGCCATCACCGGCGCATCGATCATGCGACCGTCGAGCACCACCACCCCGCCCCTGGCGGCCTCGGCCAAACCTCGGACAGACTGCGCCCAGGTAATGTCCTGAGCCGAAGGCGTGAAGGCCGCTGCGGTGGTGGTCACCTGGCCAGGATGGATCAACAATTGGCCACTGAAGCCATGCCGGCGCGCTCGTGCGGCATATCGGGCCAGGCCTGCGTCGTCGCCAATCACCGTGAACACTCCATCGACCGGGGCGGGCAATCCCGCGCGCTGGCTGGCAAGCACCAGCAGCGCGCGCCACGGCAGGAACACCAGCTCTTCGGGGTCTGATTCGTCGGGTATCAGATCGAGTTCAACGGCCAGATCCAGCTTGCCGAATAACAATCGGGCGCAGCCCCGTGCACTGGCAACTTGCGGCAGCGCCTCGATGCCGCGACCGGTTTCCACAATGCACAACACAGGCTTGCCGCTGGCGTCATGGGCATGCTCGACCTGCGCCGCACTGTCGGCCTTGGGCAGCATCACCCCAGCGATACCGCTATGACGGCAGACCTCCAGATCATCCTCGTGCCACTGGGTGTCAGCGGCATTGATCCGTACCGTGACACGTTCATCGGGGTTGGCATTCAACCAGGCCAACAAAGCCAGCCGCGCGGCCGTCTTGTCGCCTGGTGCCACGGCGTCTTCAAGATCCACGACCACGACATCGGTGCCGGTGGCCAAGGCTTTGCCAATGCGTTCGGGACGGTTGGCGGGTACGAACAGGAAGGTGCGGGCGCGGCCCAGATTCAATTGACGAATAGCCATCACACCACCCTCCTGTCGCGCAGACCGACAACGTGGTCTGTGTAGCCAAGCTCGTGCAGGATCGCGTTCGTATGCTCACCGAGTGCCGGCACCGGTCCCATGCGGGCGGGATACTCACCGCCCATGCCGGGCGGCTGTAGCGCGGGGACCGGTCCGGCCGGCGTATCCACGTGGGTCCAGCGTTGGCGCGCTTCCAGCTGTGGGTGGCTCCAGATGTCGCTCATGGTGCTGACGTTGGCATTGGCGATGTCGGCGGCATCGAGGCGAGCCATGACAGCTTCGGCCGTAAGGCTGGCGAAGTTGTCCTCGATCAGCTTGCTCAAGACATCCCGGTTGGCAGTACGCAATGCGTTACTGGCGAATCGCTCTTCCATGGCGATGGAGGCGTCGCCCAGGACCTTTTCACAGAACACCGCCCACTCACGTTCATTCTGCAGACCGAGCATCACCGTACGACCATCACCGGCACGGAACGGCCCGTAGGGGTAGATCGTCGCGTGCGACGCACCGGTACGCCGCGGTGGCTCCTGGCCCTTGTAGGCGTAGTACAGAGGGAAGTTCATCCACTCGACCATCGCATCGATCATGGCGATCTCGATGCGCCGGCCACGCCCTGTTTTGCCGCGCTCGATCAGTGCGCCAAGGATATTGGTGTAGGCGTACATTCCCGCGGCGATATCAGCAATCGAGATACCAGCCTTCACCCGATCCTCCGGCGTACCAGTGACCGACAGAAAACCCGCTTCGCTCTGGATCAGCAAGTCGTAGGCCTTCTTGTGGGTGTACGGCCCGCCTTCTCCATAGCCGGAGATGTCGCACACGATCAATTTCGGATGGGTGGGTGCAAGTGCCTCGAATGACAACCCCATGCGGGCGGCAGCGCCGGGAGCCAGGTTCTGCACCAGCACGTCGGCCTCGGCCAGAAGCTGCATGAGGATCTCCAGGGCCTCGGGTTGCTTGAGGTCCAGAGTGAGGCTTTCTTTCGAGCGGTTTACCCAGACGAAATGTGAAGCAAGGCCATCGACGCGGTCGTCATAGGCACGCGCAAAATCTCCGCTGCCAGGGCGTTCGACCTTGATCACTCGGGCGCCCAGGTCGGCCAGGTGGCGCGTGGCCAACGGCGCTGCTATTGCGTGCTCGAGCGATACGACTGTCACGCCTTCGAGTGGAAGAACCGGATTGCTAGTAGCCATGGCGGGTTCCTCAGAAAGAGCGCGGCAGCCCGAGCAGGTGCTCGGCGACATAGGCGTAGATCAAGTTGGTGGAAATCGGCGCGACCTGGTACAGGCGGGTCTCGCGGAACTTGCGTTCGATGTCGTATTCGTTGGCGAAGCCGAAACCACCGTGGGTCTGCAAGCACACGTTGGCGGCTTCCCAGGAGGCCTTGGCCGCTAGGTACTTGGCCATGTTGGCCTGGGCACCACAGCCCTGGTGGGCATCGAACAGCTGGCATGCCTTGAAGCGCATCAGGTTGGCTGCCTCGATCTCGATAAAGGCATCGGCAATCGGGAATTGCACTCCCTGGTTCTGTCCGATCGGTCGGTCGAACACCACGCGCTCGTTGGCATATTTGACGGCGCGCTCCATGAACCAGTAACCGTCGCCGATGCATTCGGCGGCAATCAATGTGCGCTCGGCGTTAAGCCCGTCGAGGATATATTTGAAGCCCTTGCCCTCCTCGCCGATCAGGTTCTCCTCGGGAATCTCAAGGCTGTCGAAGAATAGCTCGTTGGTCTCGTGGTTAACCATATTGGGGATCGGCTGCACGGTAAGGCCCTTGCCGATCGAGTCCTTGAGGTCAACGATGAAAATCGACATGCCCTCGGACTTTTTCTTCACTTCGGCAAGTGGCGTGGTTCGCGCCAGCAGGATCATCAGGTCGGAGTGTTGTACCCGCGAGATCCACACTTTCTGGCCGCTCACCACGTAGCGACCGTCCTTCTTCACCGCGTTGGTCTTGATCTTGGTGGTGTCGGTGCCGGTAGTGGGTTCAGTGACCGCCATCGATTGGATGCGCAACTCGCCGGAAGCGATCTTGGGCAGGTACTTTTCCTTCTGCGCTTTGCTGCCGTTACGCAGCAACGTGCTCATGTTGTACATCTGGCCATGTACCGCGCCGGAGTTGCCGCCAGAGCGGTTGATTTCCTCCATGATCACCGACGCCTCGGTAAGCCCCAGGCCGGAGCCGCCGTATTCCTCGGGGATCATCGCTGAGAGCCAGCCAGCGCCGATCAGGGCGTCGACAAAGGCTTCCGGGTAGGCACGTTGCTCGTCAATCTTGCGGAAGTATTCGTCCGGAAACTCGCTGCACAAGGCGCGTACGGCGTCACGGATTTCCTGGTGTTCATCAGGGGCATACAGCATGGTCATATTGGTTTTCCTGTCCTGTGGGGAGCATCGTGGCAAAGCGGTGCCCTGGTGCTTCTACACAGAAGCACCTGCTTGAGATTTGGTTCTTTGGAGGCCGCGGATCAGTCGAACGTGACGTTGGCCTTCATCGCCAGGCGCCCGTCGCACTCGGTCCACAACGCGGCGGAGTCCGGGCCGGTGAGTTCGCCGCACACATCGAAATCCGCGCTAGAAAAGAGCGGGCCCACGGCACGGAATGCGAAGCGCCTGATACGTTTATCCGGATAGGTGGCGCGGAAGGTTTCAAGCAGCAGCGTGGCGGCCAGCGGGCCATGCACGACGAGACTGGGATAGCCTTCTTCCTGGGTCGCGTAGGGCTGGTCGTAGTGAATGCGATGGCTGTTGAACGTCAGCGCCGAGTAACGGAACAGCAAGACCGGATCCGGGCGAATTCGTCGGCCGAATTCGGCGCAGCCGTCGACCACTTCCCCGGCGAGCGGCGCCTCTTTCGGTGCGGGCTGTCGATAGACGATGTCCTGCTCCTCCACCAGGCACACACCGCGTTCACCCGAAACGCTGTGTTCCACGGTGACGAACACCAATTCGCCATGGCGGCCGACCTTGCGCTGACAGCGCACGATGCGCGAAATGCGGTTGACCTCCTCGCCCACCCGCAGCGGCTGCTTGAAGTTCAGGTGTCCGCCCGCCCACATGCGGTTGGGCAGGTCCACCGGCGGCAGAAAGCCGCCGCGTTGAGGATGTCCGTCCGCACCGATCTCGCTGCATCGAGCGTTGGGCGTGAAGTACACCCAGTGCCACAAGGGCGGTAACTCGGCACCCGCTTTCATACTGTCAGGATCAAGATCGAGGGTGGCGGCCAACGCCTGGGCAATGCGTGGGTCGATGCGGTCGACACGCTGGTCCTCACGGCCTACCCATTGGGATAAATCATCCGCGAGTGTGTCGTTGCAGCCGTTCATGCTTATCTCCTCCGTCACGTGCTGTTGTTCGGCTATCGGTTGGCCATTGAGCGACTCAGCGACGAGCCGCCGGCAGGTCTGTACAACTGCCATGGGCGACTTCAGCCGCCATCCCCACGGTTTCACCCAGGGTCGGATGGGGGTGGATGGTTTTGCCGATATCCACGGCATCGGCACCCATTTCGATGGCCAGGCAAACCTCACTGATCAGATCGCCTGCACCGGTGCCGACAATCCCGCCGCCCACTACCCGCTGGGTGTCGGCGTCAAACAGAAGTTTGGTAAAGCCTTCATCGCGGCCGTTGGCGATCGCACGCCCCGACGCAGCCCATGGGAAAACCGCCGCCTCGACCTTGATGCCCTTTTCCCTTGCTTCCTGCTGGGTAAGACCGGCCCAGGCCACCTCCGGGTTGGTGTAGGCAACCCCTGGAATCTGCAACGCATCGATTCGGCTAAGCGCCAGCTCAGGATTGTTCGCCGCCTCTCCAGCCGCCACTTCTGCGGCGACATGCCCCTCGTGGACCGCCTTGTGGGCCAGCATGGGCTGCCCGACGATGTCACCAATTGCGAAGATATGCGGCACATTGGTACGCATCTGCTTGTCCACCTCTATGAAACCTCTCTCACCTACGGTGACACCGGCGCTGTGCGCATCGATCTGGTCTCCATTGGGCTTCCGGCCCACGGCAACCAATACCAGGTCGTAGCATTGCGGCTCAGAGGGAGCCTTTTCCCCGTCGAAGGTCACCCAGATGCCCTGCTCGCTCGCGTCGGCTTTTACCGTCCGGGTTCTCAGCATCAGGTTGTCGAAGCGGTGGCTGTTGTGCTTTTCCCAGACCTTCACCAGATCGCGATCAGGCCCCTGCATCAGGCCGTCCAGCATCTCCACCACATCGACGCGCGCACCAAGGGCTGAATAGACCGTGGCCATTTCCAGCCCGATAATGCCGCCGCCCACCACCAGCATGCGCTTGGGCACCGTCCGGAGTTCCAGTGCCCCGGTAGAATCCACGATTCGCGGGTCCTTCGGCATAAAGGGCAGTTTTATGGCCTGGCTGCCCGCCGCGATCACGCACTGCTTGAAACGAATGACCTTCGTCTCTCCTGTCTGTTCTTGACCGGAACCTGAAGTGACGGCGACCTCGATATGATGGGGGTCGAGAAAGCGACCGAAGCCACGCACCACCTCAACCTTCCGGCCCTTGGCCATGCCGGCGAGCCCGCCAGTGAGCTTGCTGACCACCGATTCCTTGTGCGCGCGCAACTTGTCGAGATCGACTTTGCCAGCACCGAAGTCGATACCCAGTGCTGCCAGATGCGGTACCTCCTCCATCACCGAAGCGATATGCAGCAAGGCTTTCGAGGGGATGCAGCCCACGTTCAAACACACACCACCCAGCGAGGCGTAACGCTCGACCACGATGGTTTTGCGCCCCAGGTCCGCGGAGCGAAAGGCGGCGGAGTAACCACCGGGACCGCCGCCCAGCACCAGTACGTCGCACTCCTGGTCAGCTCCGGCGGCGTGGACAGGCGCCATGGCGGGTGCAGGCGCCGCAGGTGCGGATGGCGTGGCGGCAGCAGCCGACCCTGGCTGGGTTGCCACGTCATGGGCCTGCAGCTTCAGCAGCACAATGCCTTCTGTCACCTTGTCGCCGACCTTGATCAGCACTTCCGTGACCACACCGGCGGCAGAAGTCGGAACATCCATGGTGGCCTTATCGGATTCCAGCACGCAGATGGGATCGTCGATTTTTACCGCATCGCCAACCTGGACCAGCACCTCAATCACCGACATGGCGACCGTATCTCCGAGGCCCGGCATCTTTACTTCAATAACCTGACTCATGGGCTACCCCTCAAAGCGTAATGCGACGGAAATCAGCCAACAGAGCCGCCAGATGCTGGAGGAAGCGCGCCGCAGCAGCGCCATCCACGACGCGGTGATCCCACGACAGTGCCATGGGCAGAATCAGGCGGGGGGCAAAGGCATGCCCATCCCAGACCGGTCTGATTTGCGCACGGGTAACGCCGAGGATCGCCACTTCGGGGGCATTGATAATGGGGGTAAAACCGGTGCCGCCAATGCCGCCCAGGCTGGAAACGGTAAAGGTCCCGCCCGTCATGTCGGCAGGGCCCAACTTGCCGTCTCGTGCCTTTTTGGCCAACTCACCACATTCGCTGGCGATCTGGCCAATGCCTTTCTGATCGGCGTCGCGAATGACCGGCACCACCAACCCGTTCGGCGTGTCGGCGGCAAAACCGATGTGGTAGTACTGCTTCAAGATCAGCACCGACTCGCCATCTTCGCTGCCCAGCGAGCTGTTGAACTGCGGGAAGGCTTTCAGTGTGGCGACCGCTGCCTTGATCAGGAATGCCAGCATGGTGTACTTGATCGCATCCTTGCCACCTTCCTTGTTGAGCTGGACCCGAAAGGCTTCAAGCTCAGTAATGTCCACTTCTTCGTTGTTGGTGACATGAGGAATCATCACCCAGTTGCGCGAGAGGTTGGCGCCGGAGATTTTCTTTATCCGCGACAGCGCGACTTTCTCGATACTGCCGAACTTGGAAAAATCCACGTCTGGCCAAGGCAGCAGATTCAGCCCACTAGCGTGCTCGCCACGTGACGGAGCGCTGTCCAGACGAACCAGCGCGTCCTTGACGAAGCGCTCGACGTCCTCACGCAGCATTCGCCCACCCTTGCCGGTCGCCACTACTTTCGAGACGTCCACACCCAGCTTGCGGGCATAACTGCGGACCGACGGAGATGCGTGGGGTTTGATGCTGGAGGCATTCACCGCTGACGCCACCCGCGAAGAAGCAGACGCAATTGGCACAACGGCGGCAACATGCGCTGCAGGTGCAGGTGCAGGTGCAGGTGCAGGCGAATCCTTGGCACTTTCCGCAGCCTCAGCCACCACAGGGGCATGCGCGCCATCGCTGGCCAGTTGCAACGTAAGGATGGGGCTGCCCTTGGAAACCCGGTCCCCCACCTTGATGCCTACCGCCACCACGGTGCCGGCGAAAGGGCTCGGCACATCCATCGCCGCCTTGTCCGATTCGAGGGTCAGCAACGGCTCATCGAATGCCACCGTATCGCCCGCTTTGACCAACACTTCGATCACCGGGAGGTCTTTGAAGTCCCCGAAGTCAGGGACCTGAATTTCTCTGATTTCACTCATGACTTACCGTCGCCAAGAAAGAGATCCGTTGCGCGCTCACGCAACGGATGGAACGCTCATCGAGCGCATGCGGAGAGAAAACCTGTTACCGCGCCCAGGGCGCCGGGCGGTCACCATCCAGGCCGTATCGTTCGATGGCCTCAGCCAGTACCTGACGCGGCAGGCTGCCGTCGCGCACCAGACCATCCAGCGCAGCCAAGACCACCTGGTGACGATCCACCTCGAAGAACCGACGTAACGCAGTGCGGGTATCACTACGACCAAAGCCGTCGGTACCCAGGGCAATAAAGCGAGCGTCGATATAGCTGGCGATCAGCTGCGGCCAAGCACGAACATAGTCGGAGGCGGCAATGACCGGCGCATCGCCGGCCAGGGAGGCGCACAGGTGGCTGACCTGCTCAGGTGCAGCGGGATTGAGACGGTTGTGGCGCTCGACGTCTCGAGCTTCGCGCGCAAGTTCGCTGAAGCTGGTGACGCTCCACACCTCGCTCGATACCTGCCAGTCGGTTGCCAGCAGTTCGGCGGCCGCGATCACTTCGCGCAGGATGGTCCCGGAACCCAACAGCCGCACCGAACCGCGAGGCACTGATGCATCGGTTACGGCATAGCGATACATGCCGCGAATGATTTGCTCCTCAACACCCGACGGCAGCGAGGGCTGTGCGTAGTTCTCGTTCATCACGGTGATGTAGTAGAACTCGTCGACATCGCGCTCCATCATCTGCCGCATGCCATGGTCCAGGATTACCGCCAGCTCGCCAGCGAACGCCGGATCGTAGGCGCGGCAGTTGGGAACAGTGGCAGCCATCACATGGCTGCTGCCGTCCTGGTGCTGCAGCCCTTCGCCGCCCAGGGTGGTTCTCCCGGCGGTGGCCCCCAGCAGGAAGCCCCGTGCACGTTGATCGGCCGCTGCCCAGATCAGATCGCCAACACGCTGGAAACCAAACATCGAGTAGTAGATGTAGAACGGCAGCATTGGTTTGCCGTGGGCGCTGTAGGAGGTCGCAGCCGCCACCCAGGAGGACAGCGCACCCGCTTCTGTAATGCCCTCCTCCAGCAGCTGACCATCCCGGGCCTCGCGGTAATAGAGCATGGAGCCGGCATCTTCTGGCTCGTACAACTGACCCAGCGGCGAGTAGATCCCGATCTGGCGGAACAGGTTGGCCATACCAAAGGTACGTGCTTCGTCCGCGACAATTGGGACAACGCGCGGGCCCAGTTCTTTATCCTTGAGCAAGCCGCCGAGCATCCGCACCACGGCCATGGTGGTGGACATTTCCTTGCCGTCTGCCTCGAACGCAAACCGTGCGTAATCGGCCAGGGCTGGCACGGTGACATGCTCGTTGCCCTTCTGCCGCGCAGGCATATAGCCGCCCAGCCCTGCTCGGCGATCACGCAGATAACGCATTTCCTGGCTATCGTCGGCCGGGCGATAGAAGCGCAGTTGGGCCACGTCGTCGTCGGAGAGGGGCAGCGCAAAACGATCACGGAATGCCTTGAGGGCATCGATATCCAGCTTCTTGGCCTGGTGCGAAGTCATGCGCGACTCGCCGGCACCGCCCATGCCATAACCTTTCTTGGTTTTGGCCAGGATGACGGTCGGACGCCCTTTGTGCGCCTTGGCAGCCGCAAACGCCGCATGCAGCTTGCGGAAGTCGTGACCACCGCGCTTGAGGGCATCGATCTCGGCATCGGACATATGCGAGACCAGTTCCTGGATCTCGGGCTCTTGCTGGAAGAAGTGCAGCAAGTTGTAGGCACCGTCCTTGGAGCCCAGCGTCTGGTACTGGCCATCGACAGTCTGAGCAAAACGTTGCAGCAACGCATTGCTGGTGTCGCGGGCAAACAACGGGTCCCAGTCCGATCCCCAGATGACCTTCACCACATTCCAGCCGGCACCGGTAAACAGGGCCTCGAGCTCCTGGATGACCTGACCGTTGCCGCGCACCGGGCCATCCAGACGCTGCAGGTTGCAGTTGACGATAAAGGTGAGGTTATCGAGCTTTTCCCGTGCCGCAAGAGTAAGGCCTGCAATGGATTCAGGCTCATCCATCTCCCCATCACCGAATACACCCCAGACGTGGCGTTCGGCGGTTTCGGCCAGATTGCGGTGCTCGAGATAACGCATATAGCGCGCCTGGTAGATCGCACTGATAGGTCCGATGCCCATCGAGCCGGTCGGGAATTGCCAGAACTCAGGCATCAACCAAGGGTGAGGGTATGAGCTCAGCCCATTACCTGTGACTTCCTGGCGGTAGTTGGCCAGTTGCTCCTCCGACAGCCGCCCCTCCAGGAAGGCACGGGCGTAGACGCCAGGTGCCGAGTGCGGCTGGTAAAACACCAGATCGCCCCCATGGTTTTCATCACGGGCACGGAAGAAATGGTTAAAACCCACCTCAAAGATTTCCGCGGCCGACGCGTAGCTGGCGATATGCCCGCCAAGGTCTCCGTAGGCTTGGTTGGCGCGCACCACCATGGCCAATGCATTCCAACGAATTATCGAAGTAATCCGTTCCTCGACAGCAAGGTCACCTGGATAGGGACCCTGCCTTTCAATCGGAATTGTGTTCCGGTAGGCCGAGTACGGATGCACGTGCGAGGTGATGCCAAGTGCTCTTGCGTGTTGCTCTAATTGCTTAAGCAGGAACTGACCGCGCTCGGAACCTCCATCGCGCACAACGGCTTCCAGCGACTCCAGCCATTCCTGTGTTTCGTCTCGGTCAATATCTATAGAAGTTACTGAACCCGTTATGGAATTTTCGTTTAGCGAACTCATGTCTGCCTCCACTTTTGTTGCTTTTAGCTTAGAGATAAATCGACAGAAGGTGCCGCTGCACTAAGCTTCATTGACGCTGTTTTTCGGCATATACTGCCGCCATCACAATCATTTGAGGTGTAAAATGCCGCAAACACCTATTGACTCAACAGACCTGCGCATCCTCGAAGAGCTGCAGGCAAACGCCCGTATAACCAACATCGAGCTTGCATCCCGCGTGCATCTTTCGCCCTCTCCCTGCCTGACCAGAGTGCGAGCACTGGAAGAGTCTGGATTGATAAGCCGATATGTAACTTTGCTCGATCCTTATGAATTAGGCCTGAGCGTTAGTGTGTTTATTCAAATAACGCTCGAGCGTCAGGTAGAGCGTGCACTGGAAACCTTTGAAGAAGCAGTGCAGAACTATCCGGAAGTAATGGAGTGCTATCTCATGACGGGAGACGCTGATTACCTGATCCGGGTTGTGGTTCCGGATGTACAGGCGCTCGAACGCTTTATCGTCAATCAACTTTCAAAAATTCCAGGGGTTGCAAATATTCGTTCGAGTTTTGCGCTCAAGCAGGTCAAATATAAAACCGCACTACCGCTTCCTCGCGGGGATACAACTAAAATCGGCTCCGGCAAACTTCGGCATAAATGAACCCACCTCAAGTGGACGTGCGAAAACCGCCAACCGCTGCGTTGAGTGTGCAGCCCACTTGCTCTAGCCCGCGCACCGACGCCTCCAGCAAGCTGCTCGCTGCCGTGCTCTGCTCCGCGATCGCCTGCACCCGTTCCATGCTCTCGCCAACCTGATCGGCCACAGCACTCTGTTGTTCGGCCGCTGCGGCGATCTGCTGGCTCATCTGCTCCACCGTCGACACTGACGCAGCAATTTCCTGCAGCGCTTGTGACGCCTGTGCGGCAATCACCACGCTTTCGCCACTCAGCGCCTGGCTATCCTGCAAGCGACTGGCCGCCTGCTCGGCGACGGTGCGCAGTTGCTGGATGATGGCGGCGATATCGTCGGTGGAAGCTTGTGTGCGCCGCGCCAGGTTGCGTACCTCATCCGCCACCACGGCAAAGCCGCGACCGTTATCGCCAGCACGCGCCGCTTCAATCGCCGCATTCAAGGCCAGCAGATTGGTCTGCCCGGCCAGGGCATTGATCACGTCGAGTACCTTGCCTATCGCCGTGCACTCGTTGAGCAGCGAGCTCATCGCCTCGGAACACCCGCTCATTTCCTGGGCCAAATGACCGATCCTGGCCGTCGCCTCCCGGACCAGTTCCTCGCCTTTGCGCGCCTGGGTATCGGCATGCTCCACGGCATCACGGGTCTGGCTGGTATTGCGCGCAACGTCTTGTGCGGTGGCGGCCATCTGTTGCATGGCAGTGGCCGCCAGTTCCGTTTCCTCGCGCTGCGAGTCGACTCCCTGACGCGTACGCTCAGTCACCTGCACCAGGCTGGTGGCAGCCTGGTTCAGTTGCCCGACACCCTGGCCAATCCGGCCGATCAGCCCACGCAGGCTGTCGAGCATGACCCCGACACTGCCGAGCAATTGCCCCAGCTCATCACGTCGGCCAGCGGCATCGATCTGTGCGCTGAGATCGCCCGATGCCACGCGCCGGGTAAGGTCAACAGCCTGACGCAATGGCTGCAGGATCAAATGGCGAATCAACACGCTGGCGCCGATGCCGAGACTGACCGCCAACAGCACAATCACTTCCAGCAGCCGCGAAATCCGCTGGCTCATCAACTGCGAGGCCTGCACCTGAGCGGCACGGGCCTCACCCAGCAGAGCACTGACCTTGTCGGCGGCAGAATTCATCGCCGCCTGGCTATCACTGGCTTGATCACGACTCGCGGCATAGCCATTGAACGCGGCACTGTAGGCAGCCAGCGCCGCACTCGCCTGGGTCAGCGATTCCCGCTCCGGACCCTCAAGCCGCAGCGCCAGGTTTTCCATGTACGAGCGCAGTTCGATAATCCGCGCCTCCCAGGCGTTGTGTACTTCCGCGCTGCCCTGCAAGGTGAAATAGAGTTCGCTGTCGCGCAGGTTTGCCAGCTTGTCGCGCAGCGTGGAAGCCTGCTCAAGCTGCAGCATGCGCACCGAATCCGCCGGCTGCGCCCGGGCAGCCAGGAGGTTGACGACATCGAGCTGATCGAGCATCACCACGGTGAAGCGTTCGCCAAGCACCTGGGCCAACTGCTGCATGCGCAGGCGCGCCTCGCGGGCATCACGCTGGGCTTGGGCGTAGCGCTGGAACTGAGCGAGAAAAACTCTTGCCGCTTCTACGGAATCGCCCTGCCCGGTTTGCGCTTGGGACTTTTCCAATAACGAAATAAGTTCATCTGTAAGGCCCGCCACCTTGTTGGCCTCCTCCTCCGCCAAGTCCAAGCCAAAGGCCTTAACCGATACCTGCGCCTGCAGCATCAGCGACTCGATGGTGGCGACATCGTTCATCTTCTCAGCACGTGTATCGAGCACGGTGAAGGCATAGAACGCAGTCGCTGCGACGCCTAGCGTCGATAACAGCACCAAACCGAATCCAAGCGACAGCTTGGTGCCCACCGATAGATTGCCCAGTACGCGACCGATCACAGATACCACCCTTCGTCCAACGAAAGGCGAGCGCACGCCGTAGAAGGATATGGATGAACAGTGGCTTTACAGATCGCCTTCGCGGAGACGACGAATCTGCAGTAGATGAGGAACGGCGTTAGGCACCATGGCGAGCTACGCATAGGGAATCTTCTTATTTTTTTACGATTTCCGACGCTATGCGTCGATAACGTTAGCAGCCTATCCCGTGGGCGCGACGTTCGGCCAATGGCCAATACTGATGCGGGCTAGCTGAAACGCTAATAGCATCGGGGCGAGGCAATGTCGCCTCAGGGTAGTGACTTACTTGGCACCAATGCTCGCCAGCCCATCGGTAACCTGGCCAAGGTAATAAGCAGCACTGCCCGGCACCCAACGTTGCTCGTTCTTGAGCAGCCGCGGGCGTACGTAATCGTATTTGCCCTTTAGCTTGTTCAGCTCAGCAGCATGCTGTGGCCAGCTATGTTCGAGCGCCGTGAAGCCCTGAAGGATTTGCCGGTCCAGTTGTATGAACGCGTTGTCATCGCCATCAACCACGTAGACGACCAACCCACCGAAGGTTCGCGCCTGATAGAGCAACTGCAGGCGCGCGACATTCAGGCTCAGCTCATGCAGCGCCAAACGCGGCTCGTCGAGTACTGCGGCGGAATAGCGTTTGGCGGCCTGCTGGTCGAGGCTGGCCTGGGCCTTGAGCAACGGGTTTATCCAGGCGGGATAGAGCTGGGCATTGCTGGCTGGCTGACGCTCCAGTTCGTCGATGCTGTGGCGCATGGCTGCGGCCGCCTGGATCAACTGCGGGTCCCCCTCCTGCGCCACCAGTTGCTGCAACGTCAACAGGTCCTGGCGATAGCGCTCGGTAAAACGGGAGTCGCTGCCATCCTGATTGGGGTTGTAGTGCACCAACAGGTTGCTGCAGGCACTGAAGGCCTTGCCGCGAATGGCTTGCAGGCGTTCGGCGTCGAGGTTGGCCAGGGCCAAAGTGGGCACCAGCAGCAATACACAGACAAGCAGGCGAATGGGCATGGCAGCATTTCCTTTTTGGTTGACTTATCTAGTGGCAGGTGCCGAGCCCACGCCATCGGGGCCCTTGCGACTGACCTATTTCTGCGCTTGATACGCCGCATACTCCTTGCGCACGAAGTCTTCGAAATGTGTCGCCTCTCGGCCCAACAGCCAGCTGAGTACGTTCGAGTTACCAAGGAAGTCGTGGTTGCTGTAGCGCGTTTCGATTGACTGACTCACCTGTGCCTGATGGGCGAATGTAACGGGATCACCTTCACCGAATCGTGCCCGGACAAAGGCAGCCATATCGATGCGTTCAACTCGAATTTCGGTATTGATCACCCCTGAAAGGACCTGGCCGATCTCATGTGCCGTGAAGCGGCCGGGGCCCACCAGTTCATAGGTGGCTGCAAGATGACGCTCTGGCTGCGAGAGCACCATGGAAGCCACCTCGGCGACATCATCCAGATCGACCATCGATTGGTAGCGTTCCAACGCCCACGACAACCGAAACACGCCTTCCTCGAAGACCGGTTTTAAACGAGCCGCCAGCATGTAGTTGGCGGGCTGCAGGATGGTGAACTCAAGGCCTGAGGAGAGCAGATGCTCTTCGATATCACGCTTGATTTCATGCTGAACGAGGTCGGTCGTAATGGCATGCAGCACTGAGCTGAACACAAAGTGCCCCACCCCCTCCTCTCGCGCCGCATCGATAATATTGAAGCCCATCGCCCGCTCAGCCGGATGCAAGGTCGGGCCGATGTGGTAGACGCTCGAAACGCCGCGCATGGCCTTGTGAATGAACGCCGGTTCAGCGAGATCGCCCACCAGCAACTCTTGCACGCCCTGCTTGCGCAGGGCTTCGGCAGAGGCGCTGCTTTGTACACACGCGCGTACACGGTGGCCGGCGGCGAGCAAGCGGGGAACGAGGCACTTGCCCTGATTGCCGTTGGCGGAGGTCACGAGAATGGGCGCTGGAGCATCGGTCATAAGTAAGCTCGATTAGAAGAACAGCGTCAGGCTGGCTTGCAGGTTCACTGCATCTTTCACGTCGGGACTGAAGGCCGGCTTTTCCACATAACTCAGGCCAGTGCGAAAGTAAGTACCGGCAGCCAGGCGCATGTTGTAAGCGAGCGTGGTCGACCTGGAGTCGTCAGCGTTGGATACGTGAAAGCGGTCGAGCTTGGTATTGGCGTCGTCGCTGTAGCTGGTGTAGCCGTACTCCAGCGTCAACATATCGAATGGACGCGAGTCCAAGGGACCTTTGGCGAACAGACGCAGCCCGTAATACAGATCGAACAGGTTGCGATCCTCCGGGGCAGACATCCAGGTGAAACCGGCATACAGACCGCGCGAGGCGATAGCGCTGTTGAACTGGTAGAACTGGTAGTCGCCCAACACATACCCGGCGTAATTGTCGTCGCTGCGTTCGTTACTCAAAAACTGCGTGTAGTCGGACGAGTTGTAGATGTAGCCCGCGCGCAACCAAGAATAAGGAGTTCCCGGAGTGGCGGCGCGTTTGTAGCCGAGCTCGTCAATGTACAGCGCACCGGTATGGTCAGCGTGCAGGTCCAGTTCACCCAGGTGACGGTCTATCTCCGCGCCCATGCCATCGGGACTGATACTGCGCTGCACCCCGAACTTGTTGTAGAAATTGCCCAGGTTCAGTGTGACGTTGGCGGCCGGGCTGGAAACCGGCGCGTGGCTCAGGCCGACCTGATACGGGATAACGGCCTGTAGACCCTGGGTGCCACCGACCAGAGTGCCTCCGGTGAATGGTCCGATGTATTCCAGATCGTTGGGCAGCACACCGATTTTGAATTCGACCGTCTTGTCCCACAGGCTCTGGTAGTACGCGATACGGGTGAAGTTGAAGGGCGACGACGGATTCACCTCGTCCCAGCTGGAGTAATAACTGCCCACGCCGAAGATGAACTGACCGTTGTCGAGACCGACCTGCCCCAGGTCGTAGGTGAAGCCGGCTACCAGATTGGACGAGTATGTGGGACGTTCGCCGAGGTAGGCCTGTGGCTGATGCCTGTCGTGCCTCTTAAGATTATTGGTGAACGTACTCATGCTCAGGATGTTGAAACCGATTCCGTGCTCGGCGAGATCGGAACGCAGGCCGCCCGCATCACCGATGATGCTTTCCGATGGCGGCGGCAACTCGGTGAGCTGGCCACGCTCGGCCAATGCGTCGATTTTTGCGAACTGCTTTTTTCGCTCGATGATATGGCCAAGCAATTGGCTATCGGGTAGTGCTTTGTTGGCTATCAGCGGAGCTGGTTGCTTGAGCTCTGCGGCAATCTGCCCTGCTAAAGCCTGCCGGGCTGGCGTGGTTTCAGCGCGAGCATGGAAGGAGTGGGTCGCCCAAATAGTCAGGAATGCCGCGAGCGTGACGCGTACATACTCCGGAGCACGTATGCGGACTCGGTTCAACCCGATTGAGTGGGACTGCATGGTATTTCCTTCGTTGTTGTTATCCGTGAAAACGACCAAACACAGGCGTACGCCATGGCCGTAATGCTTTCACGGTTACTTGCTCAATAGGCGGACTGAGTGAGCCGCGCTAGGCGGCGTTGACCGAGTCAGAAGGCTGGGGCTGTTGCGGTGACTTGGCGGCCATACACAACAAGCCAAACGCGAGAACCGGAAGAATGGGGAACAACATCAAACCGAGGTGGTAAGAGCCGCCCTTATCGAACACCATCCCCAGCGCGATGGGGCCGACGATGGCGCCAAGCAGGGTGACGGAAAAGGCGCTACCGAAAATCCGCGCATAGGCCAGGCGACCAAAGCGACGGGCAATCAGGTAACCCAGAATATCGATCTCTGCCCCCTGCATCGCGCCAATCAGAAAGCTGGCGGGCAGCGCCCATGTCAGCTGATCCAGTAAGAGCAGGAAACCAACCAACTGGCCGGCGAGGAAAAGCCCGGCGACGGTGCGCGTGTGCAGATGATCCAGCAACACCCCACCTAACAGACGCCCAAACAACGAACCCGCAGAGCCTGCGGCGACGATGCCCGCAATCTGGGCACCAGTAGCCCCCCAATCCGACAGCATCGCCGGCAAGTGAAAGCTGCAACCGACGGCGCCGAACAGAACCAGGACAAATGCACATGAATACAGCCAGAAATCGCCGGTAGCCATGGCACTGCGCAGGGTCAAACCGTCCTGGCTCTGCTGGTTTTTTCCCCCACTACGTTCAGCCTCTGGAATCGGGCCTTTATTGTCACGAACAAAAACCGCGAGATTGACCAGTCCAATGACCAGCGCAATGCCCCCGGCCACCACGAGCGCCTCACGCCAGCCGTGCATTTCGATATGTTGCGAAATCAGGTAGGAGAAGCCTCCAGTGCCGACTGCGAGGCCAGAGGAGGTGATGGCAAACGCCAGCCCGAGATGTTTATCGAACCAGCGTTGAGTCAGGAACAGGAAGGCCGGGTAGCTGGCGAGGTTGCCCAATGCGACACTCATCGCGGTGATGGCAACGAAGGCGCCAAACGAGTGAGCGAGGGACAAGCACATGTAACTCCCACATCCCAGCAGCGTGCCCAACAGCGCAACCCGAGAAGCGCCAAAGCGATCAACCAGATAGCCTGCCAGCGGCATCACCAACGCGTTACACACGGCAGCGGCAGAGAGGATGATGGAAAATTCAGTACGTGACCAAGCGAACTCGCCTGAAACGGACTTCATGAACAGCCCGAGCGGGATCAGCAAGATAGCCGGCGGCGCTATGCTCATCCCCAAAAAACATCCAAACAGTACCGACCAGCGCTTCATGTCTTGTGACCTTGTTGTTGTAATGGCACACGAACGGGCGGCTTGAGCCTATAGTGCTTTGCCATCAAACTCAATGTCTGTTGATATACTGACGACTGACGCATAAGGACTACGTGTGACTGAATCAACCACTCCCCCGCCGCGCCGTGGTCGGCGCCCCGGCCCGAATAGCACTCGCCAGACCGTACTGGACGCGGCGCGCGCTCGGTTTGCCAGTGACGGGTTCGCAGCCACCACAATTCGTGTGGTGGCCGCTGATGCGAAAGTCGACGTGGCACAAGTGATGCAGTTCTTCCGTTCGAAAGACGAACTATTCGCAGCGTCAATGGCTATACCGGTAGCCGCTCTCGATCAATTCAATACGGTTTTCGAAGGGCGAGATGAACACCTTGGCGAGCGCGTGGTGCGAGCTTATCTCAGCGCCTGGGAAGGCAACGGTGAACAGGCGGAACCCCTGATGGCCACGCTGCGTGGGGCGATGGTGAATGAACAGGCACGCGAGCAACTGCGTGATTTCATTCAGTTCAGGCTGCTGGCCGGTGCCGGTAAGCTCCTTGGCCCTGATGCGACGTTGCGAGCGGGCCTGGCTTCGTCGTTGTTGGTGGGGCTTATCGTCAGCCGCAGAATAATTGGTGTGCCGCTGCTGGTTGCGGCGCAGACCGAGGAGTTGGTGTCGATCATCGGGCCGGCTATCCAGGAAATTCTGGTGCCGCGAACGCCCCCGGCAGCGTAAGTTAGCTCGCCGACACGCTGGCTTAAATTATGTGCGGACTCCTCATTCAGGTGGCCCCAGTGATTAATCCCGCGGAACACCGACCCGCTCGATATCGGCGAAGCTTGCGTTCACTAGTGGCTCCTTTCAGCCCGTAGCTGCCCGTGAGCACCGGCAGAAACCGGCCAAGTAAGAATCAGCCCCAAGGCCTTGCCCTCAGGCTGGTAATTTCCGGGTCGGTATGCAGGACGAACACACTTCTTAGCCGCAGAGCCCCATCATCGACTTCGCTTGGCGAGTGGCGTCGGTGGTGCGAATGGCCAAGGGACGGACTTCATCAGCCAACGGCAAAGCCCCGGCCACTCTCTCCGGCTCGTGCAGCCTCAATGTCGGCATTCAATGCCAGCAGGTTAGTCTGCGTGGCGATCCCCTGGATGGAACTCACGATCTCCCCCAACCTTCTCAGGCTGTCATGAAGCACCTGGTGCTGACTCACCTGCGATTTGTGTAGCTCAGCTTCCTCGTGTTGGTTCTGTACGTCGACCAAGGATCGCGTCCCGCGCCTGCTTGGCCATGGCACTCAGTTGGTCGCGGTCGACGCAGTCGTTGATGACCTCGTGCGTCACAATCAGGTGATGTTTGGTGTCGACGGCGGCCTGGACGTTGTAGACAACCAGGCCGGTGCCGCGCGTCATCATCGAGCGCGCATCAACGTGCTTAGCGCGAAGGATGTGAAGAATGTGAAGAATGTGAAGAAGCTTAACTCGTGAGCCTAGGATGGAAGGGTCAGCTTCCGAGAGCACCGGCTCGTCGGCATATAGGCATGTCCTAAACTCCACTACTCTCGGTTGCTTCGCCAGAAGAAGCCATCAACAGGAAGAGTTCGTGGCGTACGAGGTTCAGTTCGCGGCGGAAACTGGTGCTTGTTTCTTGCAGACGGCGTTGAAGCGTGCGCATTTATCTAGGGCGACCTAGCAGGAGAATTGCCAAATTACGGCACCACCTGCGCCACATTCGATGATCAGGTAGAGACCTAGAGGGCTGGTAAGCCAGCGTCGAACTAAAGAAGGGGGAAATGCGGAACCTCACCGGCAGTGCTTCTTCGAACATGCCCTGTAAAAGCACCTCACCTCGAGTTGGGTAGTGCCGCAGCAATTGGACGGCCGTCCTGCGTACCTCTTCGCTGATCGTCGAATCACACTCTAACCGCTTCAGGAACTCGTGTGTCTGGATAACAGCGCGGGTTCGTTCATGAGGCATAGTCATGCAACGATCTCCCCTCGAGGATTTGCTTGCTCTGGGCAAAAAGAAACCCCCTGGTGCGCAGTACGGGATGAAACTCGCCCGAGGCGTGGGGGTTATGGTCGGAGGTCATCCTAACTGAGGCTCACCACACTTTCTACCCAAGGTGACCAGCGATCCTTCTCATACGGAGAAAGCGTCATTTGAACTTCCGGCGAGTCAGCAGGAAGCATTTGAGCTAGATGCACCAACAGGCTGGAGTCAAAGCGGCTCCCATTCGTGAGCCGCAGTGCAAAGTTTGCAGCCTCCTTTGGGGACGCACGGGCAAAAGCGGAGGTCCATAAACGCTGGTCTGCCTCATCGGCATCGCTCGCTGACTGCAGGTACTCGCCGATTTCAATCCTAAGCAGTGGCTGCCTAATGATATGAGTAAGTAACTGTTGAACGCAGGTATATCCAACGGTTGATCCCGTCCTTGCCGCATACGCTAATGTTGACACCTCTCTCTCGGGACGTCGCTAGCTGAGGCTGATCAGGTTATCCCTACCCTGCGGTGGTCGGTTTATCGTGCATCAAGCATGCTGCATCACAAGCCGTGGATAAGCTTTATCTCCTGGGATTTGGTTACAGAATCTTCCCAAGGATTTCGATCACACACGCGTGTCTAGGGATTGACTTCGCCGATAAGGACCGGGTGGCGAGCGTGAGCAAGCGTTTCTAACCCGGGAGAGGTATTCCCTGTGCGTAGGGTGGAAATCGCTCTTCATTTCCACCATCGGTGTGGCACCTGACTCCGACGGTGGATCGTGTGGGGGCGAATTCATTCGCCAAGGAGCACGCAGTGCTCCCTCAGGCGTCAAAGGGCAGTCCTGCGGACTGCTTAGCGAATAGATTCGCCCCCACAGGTAATCTGCATCCACCCCTTCACGCCAACCCGCGCTCCGCAAGAAAACCGGCCAGGTAATCGATAAACGCCAGCACCTTGCCGGTGGCCCGGCGGTGGCTGGGGTAGACCGCAAGGATCTGCGGGCCAAAGGCGTCCGGATCGATTTCGTAGTCGCCCATCAACCGCACCAGGCGGCCGTCGGCGAAGTACGGAGCACCACTCCACAGCGGGACATGGAACAGGCCCGCACCGGCCAGCGCGTTGGCCAGCAGCAAGTCGTAGTTGTCGCTTTCAAGGCGCGGGGCGGCAGGCTGCTGGAGGCTGAGGCGCTGGCCGCTCTTTTCCACCCACCAGTAGGTCCGGCTCAGTGCTGCATGGCGGTAGAGCAGCCAGTCGTGCTGGTCGAGGGTCTCCGGAGTGACCGGCAAGGTATTGCGTGCCAGATAGGCAGGGCTGGCGCAGAGGGCCAGGCGATTGCTGCCGACCACCTTGGCGATCAACCCTGGCAGGTCGCCACGGCCTTCACGCAGCGCCAGGTCGTAGCCGCTTTCCACCAGGTCGACGAAGGCGTCGGACAGGTCCACCCGCAGGCGAATCTGCGGGTACTCGGCGAGGAATCCCACACACACGTCATCGAGAAAGGCCCGGCCGAACGCCAACGGCGCGGTCAGCCGCAGATTGCCGTAAAGACCGTGCTGCAACTGGCCCACTTCCTCGCCCACTTCATGCAGGCGCTGCAGCACCTGGCGCGCGGTTTCCAGGTAGATCCGCCCGGCTTCCGTCAACACCGTGCGCCGGGTGCTGCGCTCGAACAGTCGCACACCGAGTTCTTCTTCCAGATGGCTGACGGCCTTGGTCAGGGCCGAAGGGGTCTTGCCGAGCTGCTCGGCGGCACGGCTGAAACTGCCGAACTCCGCCGTGGCAACGAACATGTTGATGGCACCGAACTTGTCCATGGTTTTTCCATTCAGGAAAAAAGCTTTTGCACGTTTCGGGCGTTCTGCCGCCCCGGTCTAGTCGTTAGTCTCGCTGCCAGATCAATAAAAACAAGAGGTTCACCCATGAAAGGCTTCAAGCCCACGGTGCTGGCACTGGCGCTGGCTTTTTCCTCGATGGAGTCCATGGCAGCCGCCGACCTGGTGCTGCTCAATGGCAAGCTCTACACCGCCGATCCCTCCCGGCCTTCCGCGCAGGCCATGGCGGTGGCGAATGGCAAGGTGCTGAAGGTGGGCAACGATGCCGAGATCAAGGCCCTGGCCGACGCCTCCACCCAGGTCATCGACCTGGCGGGCAAGCGCCTGCTGCCGGGGCTGGTGGACACCCATTCCCACGCCATTTTCGGTGGACTGGAGATGACCTCCGCCAACATGGAAGACGAGGTGGTGGAATCGGTCGAGTTGGAGAAACGCCTGCGCACCTGGCGTGACGATGGCAGCGCCCGCCATGGCGACGTGCTGAATATCGCAGGCATGAGCTCGGCCTATTGGAGCCGCGCGGAGGAACTGCGCCGGATCTTCAATAACGGCGAATGGGCCAAGGTGCCCGTGGTGTTCAGCGGCAGCGACCATCACACCGGCTGGGCCAACCAGGCCATGCTGGATCGCGCTGGCATCGACGCGAAGCTGGTCGCCTCCCTGCCCGAAGCCGAGCGAGGCACCCTGGGCGCCGACAAGGACGGCACACCCAACGGCTTTGCCGTGGATGCCGGTTGGGATCGCATCGCCGCCGCCATGCCGTCGGCCAGTGCCGAGGAAATGCTGCGAGCTGGTGAGGCTGCGGTTAAGTACAACAACAGCCAGGGCATCACCGCCTGGATGGACCCGGCAGCCAACGCCGCGCCGGGTGAAGCGGTGTTCGCCCTCAAGCCCACGGAAAAGACCGTGGGCGTGCTGCCGGTGTACAAGGCTCTGGCCGACAAGGGTGAGCTGAATGCGCATGTCGCCGCCTTGCTGGTGGCCAACCCGAAGAGTCGCCCCGCCGACCTGGATACCCTCGACAAGGTGCGCCAACAGTTCCAGGGCATTCCCAACCTGAGCCTGCCGGGCATCAAGGTCTTCGCCGATGGCGTGCTGGAGTACCCGGCCCAGAGCGCTGCATTGATCGACCCGTACAACAACTCGCAGAAGAAAGGTGAGTTGCTGATCGACCCGGCCCACTTCGGTGAACTGGTCAGCGCGGCCGACGCCCGTGGCTGGCTGGTGCATGTCCACGCCATCGGCGACCGCGCGGTGCGTGAATCCCTCAACGGCATCGAGCAGGCGCGCAAGGATCGCCAGAGCGGCGTCAGCCATTCCATCACCCACCTGCAACTGGTGAACCCCAAGGAGTTCGCACGCTTCAAACCGCTGAACGTGATCGCCTCGATGCAACTACTGTGGGCCTCGGGCGACGACTACACACTGGACCTGGTGAAGCCCTACGTCAGTGCCTTCGCCTTCCGCTACCAGTACCCGGCCCATTCACTGCTGCAACAAGGCGCGACCATTGCCGGTGCCAGCGACTGGCCGGTGTCCTCGCCCAATCCCTGGCAGGCCATCTACCAGGCGGTGACCCGCGACGGGCCCAAAGGCGTGCTCAATGCCGACGAGCGCATCGACCGCGAAACGATGCTCCAGGCCTACACCCTCAACGCCGCCCGCACCATCGGCCTGGAACAGCAGATCGGCTCCCTCGCTCCCGGCAAGCAGGCCGACTTCATCATCCTCGACCGCGACGTGCTCAGCGTCGCCGACAAGGACCTCGCCGAAACCCGCGTCCTCAAGACCTACTTCGGCGGCCGCGAAGTCTTCAACGCCGCTCTCTGACAACAAGCACCACCCGCTCCCGCTCTGCTCCCGCCCCACGGCGGGGGCCGGGCGGAGCCTTGCCCGCATCTGCCAGAACAATCACAACAACGGGTATCCCCATGCGCCGCATCACGCTCCTCGCCCTCACCCTGGCTCCGCTCGCCTGCCAGGCCCTGCAACTCAACGATGACTTTTCCGTGCAAGTCGACCTGGCCGTCCTCAGCGACTATCGCACCCGTGGCATTTCCCAGACCCAGAACGACCCGGCCGCCCAGGCAGGCGCCACACTGATTCACTCCAGCGGCCTCTACGCCGGAGCCTGGACCTCCAACGTGGACTACGGCTTCGGCCTGAAGACCCGCCAGGAAGTCGACTACTACGCCGGCTGGTACTGGCAGGCCACGGATGAGGTGAACCTGGATCTCGGCTACATCAAGTACAGCTATCCGAAGGAGAGCCAGTTCAACCAGAGCGAGGTCTACGCCATCCTCGGTGCCCACGGCTTCAAGCTCGCGGCCTACTACTCCAACGACGCATCGACCGTGTTCGGCGAGGACCAGGATGCCCTCTACAGCTATGTCGGCTACGAGACCCGCCTGCCCCTGGAGGTCGGTCTGGAGCTGCGCTATGGGCGAATGGACTTCAAGGACCCGATGTTTTGGTCCACCAATGGCGACAGCACCGACAGCTACCACGAGTGGGAGGCGAAGCTGACCCGGGACTTCCTCGGCGTCACCTGGGGCCTCTCCTACGTCGACACAGACCTCTCTGAGGCCGAATGCGCCAGTAACTACGGCTTCACCGATGTCTGCACGGCGACCTGGGTGGCGAGCGTGAGCAAAAGCTTCTGACATCTCTTGTGGGAGCGATTTCAATCGCGAAGCGGACCGCAGGTTCGCCCATCGAAACCTCAAGGGGCGGCTATGCCGCCCATTCGCGAATGAATTCGCTCCCACAGTATGTCCACCATCGGTGCCGCACCAGGCTGCGATGGTGGATCGGTGAAGCGTGATCCACCCTACGAACTGAGCAGTGACCCAGCTTTTGTGGGGGCGAATTCATTCGCGATGCAGGTCGAAGACCTGCCTTAGCTCGCTTGGGGCCGCTGCGCGTCCCTCAGCGAATGAATTCGCCCCCACAGAAAAGACAAGCCGTTCCCGCTTCAAACTGTTCCGCCAATTTGAAAGCAAGTTGTGGATTGCGCCGCCTTCCCGGGCGGCGCATCGTGCCGGCTCCACTGCCTGGAGCCTGTCATGAAACCCGCCGATATCGTCCGCCTGCTGAGCCTCGCCGCCATCTGGGGCGCCAGCTTCCTGTTCATCCGCATGCTGGTGCCGGAAATCGGCGCACTGCCGACGGCCTTCCTGCGGGTGCTGCTGTCGGCGATCGGCCTGGCCGTGCTGCTCGCCGTGCTGCGCTCCAACTGGGACTTTCGCGGCAAGCTGGGCAAGACCCTGGTGATCGGCATCGTCAGTTCCGGGGTTCCGGCAGCCATGTATGCCCTGGCGGCCAAGGTGCTGCCGGCCGGCTACTCGGCGATCTTCAATGCGACGACGCCACTGATGGGCGTATTGATCGGGGCGTTGTTCTTCAGCGAAAAACTCACCGGCAGCAAGGCCCTTGGCGTACTGATGGGCCTGGCCGGCGTGGGGGTGCTGACCCGCACCGGTCCCGTCGCCTTCGATGCCCAACTGCTCTGGGGGGCGGCTGCCTGCCTGGTGGCGACCACCTGCTATGGCTTTGCCGGCTTCATGACCAAGCGCTGGATTACCGAGGCCGGCGGCATGGACAGCGGGATGGTGGCCCTCGGCTGCCAGATCGGCGCCACCCTCTGCCTGGTGCCGGTATTCGCCTGGGATGCGCCGAGCATGCCACTGGCACCGCTCATGCAACCGGGCACCTGGCTGGCCCTGGCCGCCCTGGGGTTCATCTGCACCTCGTTCGCCTACATCCTCTACTTCCGCCTGATCGCCAATGTCGGTCCGGTGAAGACCATGACCGTGACCTTCCTGATCCCGCCGTTCGGCGTGTTCTGGGGCGTGCTGCTGCTCGATGAGTCGGTGTCGATGGCGCACCTGCAAGGCGGCGTGCTGATCGCCCTGGCGCTGTGGCTGGTGCTCAAGCCGGCGGCGGAACCGGCTGCGGCGAAATCGGCGGGGTAAGGCCCAGCCGGAATCCTTTTTTAACCTGTGGGGGCGAATTCATTCGCTATGGGCTGCGCAGCAGCCCCCTTGGCAGGCCTACGGCCTGCTTTGCGAATGAATTCGCCCCCACAAGGTGATTTCAGGCGCGCACGTGATCAACGCCCCGTCTTGATCGCACTCCACACACGGGTCCGTACGCGGTCGATCTTTGGCGGCATGGACTCCAGGGCGAATAGGTTCTCCATCACGTCGGCCGGCGGGTAGATGGCCGGGTCGGACTTGATTTCGGCCTCCACCAACGAATCGGCCGCGGCGTTGCCGTTGGCGTAATGCACCGAGTTGCTGATGCCGGCCATCACGTCCGGGCGCAACAGGTAGTTGAGGAACGCATAGCCAGCCGCCTCATCGGGTGCATCGGCGGGCATGGCGACCATGTCGAACCACATGGGCGAGCCTTCCTTCGGCGTCGAGTACTGGATGTTCACACCGTTCTTGGCTTCCTTGGCACGCGTGGCGGCCTGCAGGATGTCGCCGGAGAAGCCGACCGCCACGCAGATATCGCCGTTGGCCAGGTCGCTGACGTACTTCGAGGAATGGAAGTAGGTGATGTACGGACGCACCTTCATCAGCTCGGCTTGCGCCGTCTTGTAATCCTCGGGCTTCTGGCTGTGGTGCGGCAGGCCCAGGTAGTTGAGGGTGATGGGCAGCAGCTCCGGGCCGTTGTCGAGCACGGCGACGCCGCACTTGGCGAGCTTCTCCATGTTCTCCGGCTTGAAGAACAGGTCCCAGGAGCCCACCGGGGCGTTTTCGCCCAGCACGGCCTTCACCTTGTCGACGTTGTAGCCGATGCCGGTGCTGCCCCAGAGGTAGGGGAAGCCGTACTGGTTGCCCGGGTCGTTCACTTCCAGCGCCTTGAGCAGCACCGGGTTGAGGTTCTTCCAGTTGGGCAACTGGCTCTTGTCCAGCTTCTTCAGCGCGCCGGCCTGGATCTGCTTGGCCATGAAGTGGTTGGAGGGTACCACCACGTCGTAGCCGGATTGACCGGTCATCAGTTTGCCGTCGAGGGTCTCGTTGCTGTCGTAAACGTCGTAGCTGGCCTGGATACCGCTTTCCTTGCTGAAGTTGGCGACGGTGTCCGGGGCGATGTACTCGCTCCAGTTGTAGATCTTCACCGTATCGGCCGCCTGGGCGGCGGCGGACATGGCCAGCGTCAGAAGGAGGGGCGCGAAGGAACGTGTCATTGTCGTTGTGTCCTGGCTGCTTGTGGATCGAGACCCCGTCATGCGGGGCTTCCAGCTTCTCCATCAGCGCCGCCAGTGACAATGCGCGGCAAGTCCCAGCGTGCCCGCGAGGAAGCCTGATCCAGCGCAAAACCGGGCCATGGACGGCGTCTACACTTCTGCCTTGACCGGCCCGCCTGCCCGGGGCCGCGCATTGCAAGGATGGTCGCCATGCTCCAATCCGTCTCGCCAAAGAACGATCTCCCCCTCGA
This sequence comes from Pseudomonas taiwanensis, assembly GCF_013393345.1. GTDB lineage: Bacteria > Pseudomonadota > Gammaproteobacteria > Pseudomonadales > Pseudomonadaceae > Metapseudomonas > Metapseudomonas resinovorans_C. The sequence goes on along the minus strand of NZ_QJRF01000033.1, from coordinate 52,231 downwards.
CACCGAACCTGAAGCCCCTTCACGCAAGGGCCTGTTCAGCCCCTTCACGATTGCCGCCTTCCGCATCATCTGGATCGCCAACCTGTTCGCCAACCTGGGCACCTGGGCGCAATCGGTGGCCGCCGCCTGGGTCGTCACCGAGGCCCAGGCCAGCCCCTTGCTGGTGGCGATGATCCAGGTCGCCTCGGCGCTGCCCCTGGTGCTGATGTCGATCCTCTCGGGCGTGCTGGCGGACAACCATGACCGGCGCAAGATCATGCTCGCCGGACTCTGTTTCGAGATGAGCGGCGCGATCTTCCTCAGCGCCATCGCCTTCCTCGGTTACCTGGACCCGATCCTGCTGATCGTCTCCATCCTCTGGATCAGCATCGGCGGCGCCATCACCATCCCTGCCTGGCAGGCGGCCGTGAGCGAACAGGTGCCGGGCGAGATGCTGGGCAATGCGGTGCTGCTCAACAGCGTCAACTACAACGTCGCCCGCGCCGCCGGTCCGGCCCTGGGCGGGCTGATGCTCAGCGCAGTGGGTCCGGCCTGGGTATTCCTGTTCAACTGCCTGTGCTACCTGGCGCTGATCGGTGCGATCTGGCAATGGCGCCGCGACATCCCCGCCCGCGCCCTGCCGCCCGAAGGCCTGATGCAGGGGGTGGTGGCGGCATTGCGCTTCACCCAGTACTCCAGCGTCACCCGCCTGGTGATGCTGCGCTCGTTCTCGTTCGGCATTTCCGCCAGCGCCGTCTGGGCACTGCTGCCGCTGCTGGCGCACCGCAATCCGGATGGCGACGCCGCAGTGTATGGCTACATGCTCGGCGCACTGGGACTGGGCGCCATCAGCGGCAGCCTGCTGGTCAATCGAGGACGCCTGCTGATCGGCACCAGCAAGCTGATCAGCCTCGCCGGCCTGGTATTCGGTGTAGTGATGCTGGCGCTGGGCTCTCTGGACAGCCTCTGGGTGATCTTCCCTGCCCTGCTGGTGGGCGGCATCTGCTGGATCGCGGCGGTGGCCAGTTACAACTCGGCGGTGCAGATTCTGGTGCCGGATTGGGTCAAGGCCCGTGCCCTGGCGCTGTACCAGACCGCGATCTACGGCGGCCTGGCGCTCGGCTCGTACCTCTGGGGCCACCTGGCGGAAAGCATGGGCGTAAAGGGCGCGCTGTTCAGCGCCGGCTGCCTGATGATCGCCTGCGCCTTCCTGCTCTACCCGCGTCGCCTGCCGGAGCTGGACGCCTCGAGCATCGCCCATGCCGACAGTCCGCAGCCCGGCCAGCCGAGCTTCGCCTTCGACCCGGACCGAGGCTCCGTGCTGGTGACCATCGAATACCGCATTCCCCAGGAGCGCACCCGCGACTTCGTCCGCGCCAGTCGCCCGCTTCGCCGCCTGCGCCTACGCAACGGCGCCGAACGCTGGGCGCTCTATCGCGATGCCAGCGAGCCGGAGCTGTGGCAGGAAACCATGGTGGTGGAGAACTGGCTGCAGCACCTGCGGATGCTCGATCGCCTGACCATCGCCGACAAGGCGATCATCGACAACCTGACCATGCTGCACGAAGGCGATGGCCCACCCCGCGTGCGCCACGGGGTTAGCTATGAATCGGGGAGCTACGAAACAGCGCAGTCGTAGGTTGTGGCAGAGCGCAGCGAAGCCCAACGGTGCGAGGCCTACCACCTGAACGTTGGGCCTCGCTGAGCTCGGACCAACCTACTGTCGCAACTCCCGCGAACAGGACCTTGTGTAGGTTGTGGCGGGCGGCGTTCCGTCAGAGCGCAGCGAAGCCCAACAGTGCGAGGCCCACCCTCTGAACGTTGGGCCTCGCTTAGCTCGGACCAACCTACTGTTGCAGTTCCTGCTCAGGAGCTCACGTAGGTTGTGGCGGGCGGCGTTCCGTCAGAGCGCAGCGAAGCCCAACAGTGCGAGGCCCACCCTCTGAACGTTGGGCCTCGCGGGGCTCGGACCAACCTACTGTTGCAGTTCCTGTTCGGTGAACAGGCCGTCGAACAGCATGCTGGAAAGATAGCGCTCGCCCGAGTCAGGCAGGATCACCACGATGGTCTTGCCCTGCATTTCCGGACGCTCCGCCAGGCGTGCGGCCACCGCCATGGCGGCGCCGGAAGAAATACCGCAGAGGATGCCTTCCTCGCGCATCAGACGCAGGGCCACGGCCTTGGCATCGTCGTCGGTGCACTGCTCGACGCGATCGACCATGGTCAGATCAAGGTTCTTCGGCACGAATCCGGCACCAATGCCCTGGATCTTGTGCGGGCTCGGCTTCACCTCCTCGCCGGCCAGGGTCTGGCTGATGACCGGGGAATTCACCGGCTCCACGGCCACGGACAGGATTGGCTTGCCGCAGGTCTGCTTGATGTAGCGCGACACGCCGGTGATGGTGCCACCAGTACCCACGCCCGCCACCAGCACATCCACCGCACCCTCGGTGTCATTCCAGATTTCCGGGCCGGTGGTCTTCTCGTGGATGGCTGGGTTGGCCGGGTTCTCGAACTGTTGCAGCAGCAGGTACTGCTCAGGGTTGGCGTTCGCCAGTTCGCTGGCCTTTTCGATCGCGCCCTTCATGCCCTTGGCCGGTTCGGTCAACACCAGTTCGGCGCCCAGGGCCTTGAGTACCTTGCGGCGCTCCAGGCTCATGGACGACGGCATGGTGAGGATCAGCTTGTAGCCACGCGCGGCGGCGACGAAGGCCAGGCCGATGCCGGTGTTGCCGGAGGTGGGCTCCACCAGGGTCATGCCGGGCTTCAGCCGACCCGACGCTTCCGCATCCCAGATCATGCTGGCGCCAATGCGGCACTTCACCGAGTACGCGGGGTTGCGTCCCTCGATCTTCGCGAGAATGGTCACGCCTCGCGGCCCCAGGTGGTTGATGCGAACCAGCGGGGTGTTGCCGATGGCTTGCGAGTTATCTGCGTAGATACGGCTCATTGATCCTGTCCCTAGTGCTTGGGGTCGATTGAAAGCTGGGGAGCGTATGCCCGCCAGCCATGTCAGTCCAGCCGAACTCATGCCGCGCGGGCGCAGTCCACTGCAAAAGAGGCCCCCCCGGCGCTAGCCCCATGAAACGACGCTTCAGCTTGACCCTTGGCGCGACCCTGGCCCTCCTCCTGCTACTGGTGGTGGCCCATCTCGCCCTGCCCGTGCTGATCCGCAACTATCTGAATGACCGGCTCGCCGCCATGGGCGAGTACCACGGCCAGATAGCCGACGTCGACCTCGCCTGGTGGCGCGGTGCCTATCGCATCAATGGACTGTCCATCGTCAAGGTTGGCGGCAAGGTGCCGGTGCCTTTCCTGGACGCACCGGGCATCGACCTGGCGGTGAGCTGGCACTCGCTCTGGTATGACCACGCCGTGGTCGCCCAGGTGGTCTTCGAGGCGCCTGAATTGAACTTCGTCGATGGCGGCGCCAACAAGGAAGAATCCCAGACCGGCGCCGGCACCGACTGGCGCGACCAGTTGAATAAACTACTGCCCATCACCCTCAACGAAGTGCGGGTAGTGAACGGCCGCATCTCCTTTCACAACTTCAAATCCAGGCCCAAGGTGGACATCGAAGCCACCGAGGTGAACGCCAGCATCTACAACCTGACCAACGTCACCGACAGCAAGGGCGAGCGTGTGGCGCGACTGGAAGGCAAGGCGAAGGTCCTGGGGAATGCACCGCTGGAGGTCGAGGCGACCTTCGATCCGTTCAAGGACTTCGATGACTTCGAGTTGCGCCTGCGCGCCCGCAAGATCGACCTGCCGAAGCTCAACGACTTCTCCCGTGCCTACGGCAAGTTCGACTTCAAGTCCGGCACGGGCGACCTCGTTATCGAAGCGCGAGCCGACAACGGCCAGCTCAGCGGCTATGTGAAGCCGCTGCTGCACAACGTCGATGTGTTCGACTGGGAACAGGACGTGGAAAACACCGAGAAGGGCTTCTTCCGTTCCCTCTGGGAAGCCCTGGTAGGCGGCGGCGAAACCGTGCTGAAGAACCAGCAGCGCGACCAGTTCGCCACCCGCGTGGAACTGCGCGGCAATATCCATCGCAAGGACGTCAGCGCCATCCAGGCCTTCCTGGGCATACTGCGCAACGCCTTCATCGAGGCCTTCACCGCCCGCTTCGAACTGGCACCGCCCAAGCGCAACGACTAGCCCGCCATGACGATTGCGCCAATACAGACGAGTGACCGCCCATTCAGTGACTGAATGAATCGTCTGCGTTCACAGTCGACTCATGCGCGCGTTATAGTCAGCCCTTTCCCAAATACTGAACCGTCCGGTATTCCAACCGGAGTCTCACGTCCGAGGATTTACTGATGAAGTTCGAAGGCACCCAGTCCTACGTCGCCACCGACGACCTCAAGCTCGCGGTGAACGCCGCCATCACCCTGCAGCGCCCGCTGCTGGTCAAGGGCGAACCGGGTACCGGCAAGACCATGCTGGCCGAACAACTGGCCGCCGCTTTCGGCGCCAAGCTGATCACCTGGCACATCAAGTCCACCACCAAGGCGCACCAGGGCCTGTACGAATACGACGCGGTGAGCCGCCTGCGCGATTCCCAGCTGGATTCCGACAAGGTCCACGACGTTCGCAACTACATCAAGAAAGGCAAGCTGTGGGAGGCATTCGAGTCCGACGAGCGCGTCATCCTGCTGATCGACGAAATCGACAAGGCCGACATCGAGTTCCCCAACGACCTGCTGCAAGAACTCGACAAGATGGAGTTCTACGTTTACGAGACCAACGAGACGATCAAGGCCAAGCAGCGCCCGATCATCATCATCACCTCGAACAACGAGAAGGAACTGCCGGACGCGTTCCTGCGCCGCTGCTTCTTCCACTACATCGCCTTCCCGGATCGCGACACCCTGCAGAAGATCGTCGACGTGCATTACCCGAACATCAGCAACTCGCTGGTGGCCGAGGCGCTGGACGTGTTCTTCGATGTGCGCAAGGTCCCGGGCCTGAAGAAGAAGCCCTCCACCTCCGAACTGGTGGATTGGCTGAAGCTGCTGATGGCCGACAACATCGGCGAAGCCGTGCTGCGCGAGCGCGACCCCACCAAGGCCATCCCGCCGCTGGCAGGCGCCCTGGTGAAGAACGAGCAGGACGTGCAACTGCTGGAACGCCTGGCTTTCATGAGCCGCCGCGCCAGCCGCTGATCATCACCGTAGGATCGAGCTTGCTGCCCCGTTCGCGAGCAAGCTCGCTCCTACGGGATAGCGCTTAGGGAGAGGATGTAGCCATGCACCACGGCAGTTGCCTGTGCGGCGCGGTGAAATACGAGATCGACGCGCCCATCGAATCCGCCACCCACTGCCATTGCAGCCAGTGCCGCAAGGCCCATGGTGCGGCGTTCGGCACCTACTTCACCGTGCGCTGGAGCAATTTCCGCTGGGTGCAGGGTGAGGATGTCGTGGCCAAGTTCCACTCCTCCCCCGGCGTGACCCGGACCTTCTGCCAGCAGTGCGGTTCCACCCTGCAGTGGTACAGCCAGAATGCCGGCCCCGATTGCGTTGGCGTCGCGCTCGGCACGCTGGATTCCGCGCTAGGTGAAATCCCGCAGTCGCACATCTACACAGATTCCAAGGCCGACTGGTACGTGATCGCCGACGGCCTGCCCCAGGAGTCCCGCTCCTGAGGCCTTACCGATAAACAACGAGGGTGCAGCCATGCTGCTCAACCTGTTCAACGAAATGCGCGCAGCCAAGGTGCCAGTCTCGGTCCGTGAGCTGCTGGACCTGATCAACGCGTTGAAGCACAACGTGGTGTTCGCCGACATGGACGAGTTCTACTTCCTCGCCCGCACGGTGCTGGTCAAGGACGAGCGCCATTTCGACAAGTTCGACCGTGCCTTCAGCGCCTACTTCAAGGGCCTGGAAAAGCTCGACGACTACCTCCAGGCGCTGATTCCCGAGGAATGGCTGCGCAAGGAGTTCGAGCGCATGCTGACCGACGAGGAAAAGGCGCAGATCCAGACCCTGGGCGGCCTCGACAAGCTGATCGAAGAGTTCAAGAAGCGCCTGGAAGAGCAGAAGGAACGCCACGCCGGCGGCAACAAGTGGATCGGCACCGGCGGCACCAGCCCCTTCGGCTCCGGCGGCTTCAACCCCGAAGGCATCCGCGTGGGCGATGCCGGCAAGCGCCAGGGCCGGGCCGTCAAGGTCTGGGACCAGCGCGAGTACAAGAACCTCGACGACCAGGTGGAGCTCGGCACCCGCAACATCAAGGTCGCCCTGCGCCGCCTGCGCAAGTTCGCCCGCGAAGGCGCGGCGGAAGAACTGGATCTGGAAGGCACCATCGACCACACCGCGAAGGATGCCGGCCTGCTCAACATCCAGATGCGCCCAGAACGCCGCAACACCGTGAAGCTGCTGCTCCTGCTGGATATCGGCGGCTCCATGGACGCCCACGTGAAGGTCTGCGAAGAACTCTTCTCCGCGTGCAAGACCGAGTTCAAGCACCTGGAGTACTTCTACTTCCACAACTTCGTCTACGAGTCGGTGTGGAAGAACAACCTGCGCCGCACCTCCGAGCGCACCTCCACCCTCGACCTGCTGCACAAGTACGGTCCGGACTACAAAGTGGTCTTCGTCGGCGATGCCGCCATGGCCCCCTACGAAATCACCCAGGCCGGCGGCAGCGTCGAACACTGGAACGAAGAGCCGGGCTACGTCTGGATGAAACGCTTCATGGAGAAATACAAGAAGCTCATCTGGATCAACCCCTACCCCAAGGACACCTGGAACTACACCTCGTCCACCAACATCGTCCGCGAGCTGATCAACGAGCAGATGTTCCCGCTGACCCTGCAGGGGTTGGAGGATGGGATGAAGTTTCTGTCGAAATGAGAACGGGCCCTGCGGGGCCCGTTCTGCTTTGTTGCCAAAGCCGCTAGGCTTGGCGCGTATTTCTTCGAGACGAGCCGATCATGCAAGACAACTCCCTGCAGGACATCGCCGCGCCGGACGGCGTCTGTTATGGCTGTGGCGGCCGCAACCATCACGGGCTGCAAATCAAGAGCCGCTGGCACGAGGACGGCGTACACGTCGTGGCCGAACACGTGCCGGATGCCAAGTACTGCGGCTGGCCGGACCTGGTGTATGGCGGACTGATCGCCATGCTGGTGGACTGCCACTCCAACTGGACCGCCATGGCCTACCACTACCGTGCAGAAGGCCGCGAGCCGGGCAGCCTGCCGCGTATCGAGTGCGTCACCGGCAACCTCGGTATCAAGTTCATCAAACCGACCCCCATGGGCGTGCCGCTGCTGCTGCGCGCCCGGCTTGAGGGGGATGCAGGTCGCAAGACCCGGGTGATCTGCGAGGTCTATGCGGGGGAACTGCTGACCGCCGTTGGCGATTCCGTCTTCGTGCGGGTAGACCCCGGGCAACTGGCCGCTTTGGCCCACGGCCGCGAGTCTTGAGCAGCGCGGGAGCCCAACCGAGCATCAGCCATACGTAGCGCTTGCAATAGCCCCTCTCACGGATAAGAAACCTGCCCTGTAAATCGGAACGCTCGCCAAGTTGACCGGCTGCACACCCAAGGCGATCCGTTTGTATGAGGAACTGGCCGAGCGTTCCGTTCTTCTTCCCGCCGTATCGAACGGCGCTAGCGAAGCATCCCACGCTGGCCGAGCCGGCGAAGTTGGCTAAAAGGAGCCAACGTCAAAGCGCGGGTTCGGCTCAGCCGTTGCGCAGCGGAAATCGCTGCGGGTGCTTCACCCTGGCGATCTTGCGCGCGGTATCCACGAATGGAGTGACGATCAGGCTGTAGATCGTCAGGTAGCGGTCATGGTCCTTTTCCAGAGTACCGAAGCGAAGGTCCTCGGGCCTGGAGCTGGTGACGTAGAGGGTGCCGAACATCCAGTCCCAGAGTGACAGGTTGGTGCCGAAGTTCTTGTTGAAGTGCCTGGGGGCGTCGCTGTGGTGGATCTGGTGTTGAGCCGGGCTGTTCAGCACATGCTCGACCACAGAACCGAACGACAGCCAGACATGGCTGTGACGCAGATTCGCCGCCAGGGCATTGCAGATGAACACCAGGTAGGTAACGCCGAACAGGGTATAGCGGCTGATCTCGCCGCCGCAGGCGTACCAGAACGCGCCAACGTAGAGGCCGAGAACCACGCCGGAGGCCAGCTTCTCGACGATCTTCTCAACGAAGTGGACCCGGCTCGCGGTCGCCGGCACCAGTACGGGCGCCGAGTGGTGGACCTTGTGGAAGGCCCACAGCCAACGGGAATGGAAGGCCCGGTGAGCCCAGTAGTGGACGAAGTCCTTCACCAGGAATACGCCCAGCCCGAAGAGCAGGGAAAGCCCGAGGTTCTCGCCCAGTTGCGGGCGAGCGCCCCAGAGGTTGGTAAAGAAGGCGATGTAGTCCCCGGAACGGAGTATGAGCGGGTCGACCAGACCGACGATGGGCAATACCAGGACGACCTTGAGGATGGCGCGGACGAAGTAGTAGCGGTAGTCGAGCAGCGCCGAGCGGTGGAAGTACACCCGGCGACCGCCGATGAACTGCCAGAAGGAACTCGCCTCGGTAAGGCCACGATGCTTCCTGACGCGGAACAGCGTGTAGGCGATGCCGTAGGAAATACCGAGAAACAGCACGCCGAAGCGACCATTCAGGTCGAAGATGCCGGCGAACTGGTCGCTGACGGGCCCGATCACCCACTCGGACAGGCGCTCATGGAGGTGCAAGAGAACATCCATGAATGGCTGGCCTCAATCTAAGGGACGGGCATATTAAATCAAGATAGGAATCATCTACGAATCCGCCTTGTTCGCATTGTGTCCAAGCGACCACCGGCACGCGTCAGCCGATGCAGCGCCCGAGCGAATTCATTGGCTATGTCTGCGTTAGCTGTTGCCAGAGATCGGCCATCGGTCCAGGGGCCTTGTAGGAGCTAGCTTGCTAGCGAAACGGGGCCATTCGCTGGCAAGCCAGCTCCTACGGGCAATGCAGCCAAGGCCGAACGCGTGCGGGACTCAGAGCCTGTGTCGCTGCTGTACCTTGCGACTGCGGCCGATGCCGGCTGCGGCGCCGATGAGCAGGAGGATGCTTTCCACCACCCAGGCCAGCAGCAATCCAGCGCCAAGGCCCCAGGCAATGGCATCTGGCTTGAGCAGGAGCTGATAGCTATAGGCTGCGAGAGTTTCCTGGCGCAGCTCGCGGTTGGCGGTGGCCAGGACGTGCCAGGCGCGCTGGTACCAGGGCCCCTGCAAAGCCTGCCATTCCCGTTGCATCAACTCATTGCGGACCACAAGGTGGGCGATGCTGTCGGCGTCGCTGCGCATTACCGGGTCGTCGCTGGCGCGGTAGTGGGCCACCAGCGCCGCCAGGTCGCCCTGGAAGAAGCGCTGGGCGGTTTCGCGGAAGCCCTTCAGCCCCTGCTCCGCTTCCAGCCGATGGGCGTCGACACGCTGGGAGTAGTCCTCGATGAAGCCCGGCACCTGAACACCGATCAGCAGCCCGAGGGTGAAGAGGACCAGGCGCAGGTAGCTTCGCAACATTCCCTGTTTCTCCGTATCAGGTCCGGCCCTGGGTGATGATCTCGCCACGGCGCCAGAGTATCCACTCGCCTGGCTGGTAGATGTTCCAGGTTTCGTTGTCGGTCAGGGGCTCGGTGGCGATCACCGTGACCACGTCGTTGGGCGTGGTTTCGGCCTGGAAGTCCACGGTGAGGTCGGCGTCCTTCAGGCGTGCCGGGCCGAAAGGCGCGCGGCGGGTGATGTGGGCGAGCTTGGTGGAACAGAAGCTGAACAGCCAGTCGCCGTCGCTGAGCAGGCAGTTGAACACGCCCTTCTGGCGATACTCGAAGCAGGCCTGGATCAGCACCGGCAGGAGGATTTCCGCCATCACCGGTTCAGGGAAGGCTCCGCGCACGCGGTTCAGCAGATCGCAGAAGGCGGCTTCGCTGTCGGTATCCCCTACCGCGCAGTAGAAGCCCTTCGGCGGCTCGAAGCCCGCCAGTTGGCCGTTATGCGCAAAGCACCAGTTGCGCCCCCAGAGCTCACGCACGAAGGGGTGGGTATTGGACAGGCAGACCTTGCCGACGTTGGCCTGGCGGATATGGCCGATCACGGTTTCGCTCTTGATCGGGTAGCGCTGCACCAGGCGCGCCACTTCGGACTCGACGCTCGCCGACGGCTCCTGGAACAGGCGCAGACCACGTCCCTCATAGAATCCTATGCCCCAGCCGTCGCGGTGCGGGCCTGTGCCGCCGCCACGCTGCATCAGGCCGGTGAAGCTGAAAACGATATCGGTGGGTACGTTGGCGCTCATGCCGAGCAATTCGCACATGGTTCAGGACTCTGGCGTCAGGCGTTCTGGGGGTGGGAAGACTTTCCGGGCCGGGAAGTCGATCAGGGCGTTCCGGGCCGGGGTGGCCCATGCTGAACGCCCCATGGCCGGGCTGCAAGGCCCGGCAGGTCAGAGGCGGGGTTCGATGCGCAGGCGGCGGTCGCCGTTCTGGTCGAAGCGTGTGTCTGCTTCAGGTCGGCTATCGCGCATCACCTCACGCAGGGTCGGCTCGTCGGCGGCCTGCTGGGCGCCTTCACGCTCGGCGCGGCGGGCCTTGAGCTTCTTCTCGATGGGCCAGCGGATACCGGCGTACACCAGGTACAGCGCCAGGGCGATGATGCTGTACATGGTCAGGTCGAGGGTCGCCTTCCAGGCGTTGTTGCCGACCTTGAAGACCACGTCCAGTGCGGTGATGGCCACGGCCGGAGCGAACAGGTCCTTCGCCGGGTCGACGATGGTCGGCGTCAGCAGCAGCACTGCGACCAGCACCCGCAGCGGCTCGCGCAGCCAGCGCCACATCCAGTCGGTAAGGTGCCACCAGACCAGCAGACAGCCGAGCGCGGCAACTCCGTAGGCGGCCCAGGCGAGCAGGTAGTCGTTTTCAGTCATTGGCGTCCGTGGCAAGGCTGGCAAAAGGGCGCTTATGATAAACGCTTTTCGTGGTTCCGGCGCTCCTGCCGTCGCCGCACCGTCTGCCCTCGAGAGTGCCCATGTCCCAAGCCCCCATCGCCCGTATCGAACCTGGTGACGACCCCTACCGCTGGCTGGAGGAGCGCGATACGCCTGACGTGCTCGCCCACCTCGAAGCAGAGAACGCCTGGCTCGAAACCGGGCTGGCCGAGCAGAAGGCGCTGCGCGAGACACTGTTCCAGGAGATCAAGGCCCGTATCCGCGAGACCGACCTGTCCTTGCCGGTACCCTGGGGGCCCTGGCTCTACTACCAGCGCACCACGGCGGGCGACGAATACCCGCGCCACTATCGCTGCCCGCGCCCGGCGGACGGTTCGCTGGCCCTGGACGACGACGCCGAGGAGCTGCTGCTGGACCCGAACCTGCTCGCGGACGGCGGGTTCCTCTCCATTGGTGCCTTCAGCGTCAGCCCGGACCATTCGCGCCTGGCCTACAGCCTGGACACCAGCGGCGACGAGACCTACCAGTTGTTCGTCAAGGACCTGGGCACGGGAGAAATCATCGCCCTGCCCTTCGAGCAATGCGACGGCAGCATGACCTGGGCCAACGACAGCGCCACGCTGTTCTTCGGCGAACTGGATGAAACGCACCGGCCGCATCGCCTGCACCGCCACCGCCTGGGTGAAGCCGGCGCCGAACTGGTCTTCGAAGAGGCCGATGGCCGCTTCTTCCTGCACTGCTATCGCGCCAGCTCCGAACGCCAGTTGATCCTGCTGCTGAACAGCAAGACCACCAGCGAAACCTGGGTGCTGGATGCCAATACCCCGAACGGTGCCTGGACCTGCCTCGCCCCCCGCGAAGAGGATCACGAGTACTACGCGGACCACGGCAAGCTCGACGGCCAGTGGACCTGGCTGATCCGCAGCAACCAGACCGGCATCAACTTCGCCCTGTACAAGGCGACGGAAGCCGCGCCGGCCCGTTCCCACTGGCAGGAACTGATCGCCCATGACGAGGCGCGCATGCTGGAAGGCGTCAGCCTGAATGCCGGCGGCTTCACCCTCAGCCTGCGCGAAGGTGGCCTGCCCTTGATCCAGGTGCACCCCGAGGGCGCCGCCCCTTACCCGCTGCAATTGCCGGACGCCGCCTACAGTTTGTATGTGCAGGACACCCTGGAATTCGACAGCCCGGTGATTCGCCTGCGCTATGAGGCCCTGAACCGTCCGGCCCAGGTCCGTCAGCTGGACCTGGCCACTGGCGCGCAGGTCGTGCTCAAGGAAACCCCGGTAGAAGGCCCCTTCGATCCAGACGCCTATCTCAGCCAGCGTCTCTGGGCCACGGCAGCGGACGGCACGCGCATCCCCATCAGCCTGGTGGCCCGCCGCGACACCCTGGGCAAACCCGCCCCGCTCTACCTCTATGGTTACGGCGCCTACGGCGAAAGCCTCGACCCCTGGTTCTCCCACGCGCGCCTCAGCCTGCTGGAACGCGGCTTCGTCTTCGCCATCGCCCATGTGCGCGGCGGCGGCGAGCTGGGCGAGGCCTGGTATCGCGCCGGCAAGCTGGAGCACAAGGCCAATACCTTCCACGACTTCATCGCCTGCGCCGAGCACCTGATCGCCGAGGGCTATACCAGCCCCGCGCAACTGGCCGTCAGCGGTGGCAGCGCCGGCGGCCTGCTGATCGGCGCCGTGCTCAACCTGCGCGCCGACCTGTTCGGCGCGGCCATCGCCGAAGTGCCCTTCGTCGACGTCCTCAACACCATGCAGAACCCCGACCTGCCGCTGACGGTGACCGAATACGACGAATGGGGCGACCCGCACGAGCCCGAGGTCTACGCGCGCATCAAGGGTTATGCGCCCTATGAAAACGTCCGCGCCCAGGCCTACCCGGCGATGCTGGTGGTGGCGGGATACAACGACAGCCGCGTGCAGTACTGGGAAGCAGCCAAATGGGTCGCCCGCCTGCGGGCGATGAAGACCGATGGCAACCCGCTGCTGCTGAAGACCGACCTCAGCGCCGGCCATGGCGGCATGAGTGGTCGCTACCAGGCGCTGCGCGATGTGGCACTGGAATATGCCTTCCTGCTCAAGGTGCTGGGACTGCTCCCGCAGTAATCAGGGATTACCGGTCCCGGTGCCGAGCCCCCTGGAGTTGCGTTCCAATTGCTGCTCCAGCGCGGGAATCGACTGGTCGCGCTGTTCCAGGGACTCGCGCAGACGCTGTTCCTGGTCCGGCCGCCGCATCATCTGCGGGCTGCCGCTCTGTGGCGAGGGACTGGTGATCGCGCGCGGCACCACCTGGGGATAAGGCTGCGGACTGACGGTCCCGGGCGCGCCTGCTGGTGGCTGCAGGGGCGCACGCAGCAGCGGTGGGTTCTGTGCCGCCGCCGTGCTGGCGGTCAGGGCCAATGTCAGCAGCACTGCAACGCGGGAATGAATCATGGTGCCAGCCTCCTGCTCATCACACTGAACAGTCTAATCCCCGCACGCCGGGGCGATCCCCCATGCGACGGGCTGCCAGCGATCGACCCTGCCCGGAACTAGACTTTCAGAGACGCAGGCACGGGAGTTGACGATGACTACGCCTCCTTCAACGAGCAAACTGGACAAGCTGCTCGCCGACGAACGCAAGCGGCGCGAACACAGCTACCGGGAGCAGGCACTGAAACTGTTTCCCTGGGTATGCGGCCGCTGCGGCCGCGAATTCAGTGGCAAGCGCCTGTCCGAACTTACGGTGCATCACCGCGATCACAACCATGACAACAACCCGCCGGATGGTTCGAACTGGGAATTGCTCTGCCTCTACTGCCATGACAACGAACATGCCCGCTATACCGACCAGCAGTGGCACAGCGACGAACAACCCGGCGCGCGGCAGGGGCCGCGTACCACCTATAAGGCATTCGCCGACATTGGCGACCTGTTGAAGCGCGAGGAATAGCCCGTCGGGCCGTTCGTAACCGAGTCCACAAGGAGATCACGATGAAGATCCTGATGGTACTGACCTCCCACGACCAGTTGGGTAACACCGGCAAGAAGACCGGCTTCTGGTTGGAGGAGTTCGCCGCGCCCTACTTCGCATTTCGCGACGCGGGCGCCGAAGTGATACTCGCCTCCCCCAGAGGCGGGCAGCCGCCACTGGACCCGAAGAGCGACGAACCGGAATCCCAGACCGAAGCGACCCACCGTTTCCGCGAGGATGACGAAGCACGCCGCGCCCTGGCCAATACCCACATGCTCGCCGGGCTGGTGCCGACCGACTACGACGCCCTCTTCTATCCCGGCGGCCATGGCCCGATGTGGGACCTGGTGGATGACCTGCATTCCATCGTGCTGGTCGAAAGTTTCTACGCCGCCGGCAAACCGGTAGGCGCCGTGTGCCACGCCCCCGCCGTGCTGCTCAATGCCAAGGCGCCGGACGGCGCGCCGCTGGTGCAGGGCAATGCGGTGACCGGCTTCGCCAACTCTGAGGAAACCGCCGTGGGTCTGGCCGAGGTGGTGCCCTTCCTGCTGGAAGACGTGCTGAAGGAAAAAGGCGCCCAGTACTCCAAGGTGGCCGACTGGCAGCCCCATGTGGTCACCGATGGCAACCTGATCACCGGGCAGAACCCGGCATCGTCCGAGCCGACCGCGGCGGCCATGCTGGAGCTGCTGAGCGGGCGGCGGGGGGAGATGTGACGCGGGTGCAGGAAAAGCGATTGTCCCGGAATTCGTAGGGTGGGCTTCAGCCCACCTTTGAGGGCTACCGCAACCTACGGAGCTGCATGAGTTGTAGGAGCTAGCTTGCTAGCGAAAAAGGGCCATTCGCTGGCAAGCCAGCTCCTACGGGGCAGTGCAGCTGCAAAGCGGCAATCAACGCAACAACTTGGTATCCAGCACGCCCGACGCGCCGCCCATGATGTTTTCGCTGATCTCGATGAAATCCTTGGTGCTGGCCTTGTCCAGGCGCATCAGGCCACGGGCGACGTCGTCCATGGAGCGCTGGCCGTCGGTGCGCAGGCGGATTTCCTTGTCCAGGTCCTGAAGCAGCAGCACGGCGCGCGCGGTGACCGGGCCGCTGGCGTGCTCGCCGCGCAGGCTGTCCACTTTCTTGCTCCACTGACGCAGTTGCTTGCGGATGGCTTCGTAGCGGTCGTCGCCCAGGCCGCCGGCGCGGCGCATCAGTTCGATGGCGTAATACTCGGCCACGCCTTCGCTGATCCAGTCGCTGCGGTCGGTGTCGCTGATGCGGCTGAGTACATGCACCAGCTCATGCACCAGCGAACTGGTGCCGTTCTCGCTCACCAGCGGACGCGCGGAGTGCATGAAGAACGAGTTGGGCGCCGACAGACCGCCGCGCCACATGGGGTCGTTGGCGCCGACGATCAGTAGCTTGCCCGGCTCGCGGGGGAAGACTTCCTGGGCGTGGGGCCAGACGAAGGTGAGCATCGTCAGGATGTCCATCCGCCGCATCTCCTCGCCCACCGGAGCACTCACGGTGACGTCGGTATTGCCCAGCGTGGCGCGGCGACTGCCCAGCTTGCCGGCGAGGATCCAGCCGGTGGGACGGTCGAGCATGCGTTCGGGGTTGTCGATGCGGAAACGGTTCTTGCCGATGCGCGGCCAGCCGGTCTCCACGGCTTCCCAGCCCTTGGGCAGCTCGAATTGCAGGCGCGCCACCAGGTCGATGCCGTCCGCCAGGTCCAGGCGTGCAGCCGGCACCAGGTCGTCGCCGCGGAGCAGCGCCCAGTCGGGGGTCATGCGGGCGTCGAAACGGCCGTCACCACGGGGATGGCTGACGCGGACCTTGTAGCTCAGGCTGGCCTTGCCCTTGCCGGGTATCCAGGTGCCATGGCCCGGGTCTTCCTGAGTCCAGTCACCGCTGGCCTTGAAGTCGCTGTAGTAGCCCTTGTCCCCCAGGTCGAATCGCAGGCCGCGCACGCCGTCGCCCTTCTCCAGCACCAGGCTGACTTCGGCCTGGTCGCTCTCGGGCAGGAAGCGCACCTGGTAGTCGAGATCGACCTTCTTGGCGGCCCACAGCGGGGCGCTCAGGGTCAGCAGGACGGTGGACAGCAGCAGCTGGGAACGGGCGGACATCGAGGATGGCTTCCTTGGTAGGTGTGACGGTCAGTCCCTGAGACTCGAAAGGTGGCGGTTTGATCCATGACCGGCCCTGCAGCGCATTGAAAAAAAGCGAGCGCGGCGGCCAGTTTCCATCCGCCTGCTAGCCGGCGCGGAAAATCAGGTAGTCCTCCCAATCATCCTCCGCCACGCTGCTTTCGCTCAGCATGCGACCGGATTGGGAGATGCCCGCCTTGTGCACCGCTTCGGGGTCATTGCAGATCAGGTGGTGCCAGGGCGGCAGGTCCTTGCCTTCGGCCACCAGCCGATATCCACAGGTAGGCGGCAGCCAGCGGAACTCGTCGGCCTGGGCCGGGGTGAGCTGGATGCAGTCGGCCACGAACTTCCGACGATTAGCGTAGTCGGTGCAGCGGCAGGTATTGAGGTCCAGCAGCTTGCAGGCAATGCGCGTGTAATAGACGCTGCCGTCGTCCTCGTCTTCGAGCTTCTGCAGGCAGCACAGGCCACAGCCATCGCAGAGGGATTCCCACTCTTCCTGATCGAGCTGTTCGAGGGTCTTGCGCTTCCAGAAGGGTTCGACTTTGGCGGCCATGGTGTGCGGGGGCTGGTTCGGGGGGCGGGTATTCTAGTCGCGTCCAGGGTGTCGGCCAAGCATAGCTGACCGCTGGTTACGGCACGGCGAACTCAATAGCCGCGCTCGAAGTTGACGTTCCCGCGCAAGGGCGCGCCGGAGCGATAGCGGGCGAGGTTGTCGACGAACAGGCGGGCCATGGCGCTGGGCAGCGTCGGCGCCGAGCTGTGGCCGGTAACCAGCAGGTTGGGCGCGCTCCAGAACGGGTGCCAGGCCGGCAGGGGTTCTTCACGGCAAACGTCGATCACCGCCCCGGCCAGTTGGCCGGCCTGCAGCGCCGCCACCAGGTCATGGTCGACGACCGCCACGCCACGCCCGGCGTTGATGAACAGCGCGGTCGGCTGCATGCAGGCGAAGATTCCGGCGTCGTAGATGTCGCGAGTGGCCGGCGTGTCGGGCAGCAGGTTCACCACGCAATCGGCCCAGGCCACCTGCTCGGCCAGCGCCTCCATGCCGGAGACCCGTTCGAAAGGCTCCATCGGGCGAGGCTCGCGGGCAATGCCATGCAACTCCACGCCAAAGGGTTCGAGGAAACCGGCGACGCTCTGGCCGATGTCACCCGCACCGACGATCAGCACCCGCTTGCCGTCCAGACTACGCGGCAGGCGGTTGTCCCAGCGCTTCTCGGTCTGCGCCGTAACCCGCGAAAAGATCTGCCGCTGATGCGCCAGGAGGTAGGTGAGCACGTACTCCGCCATGACCTGGCCGAAGATGCCGACGGCGCGGGTGAGCCGGTAGTCCTTGGGCAGGTCGTCGGCCAGCAATGGCGTGATGCCCGCCCAGGTGGATTGCATCCACTCCGGCTTGCAGCCTTTGCGCAGCAATTGCGCCATCACATCGGGTTCGCCGAGCCACACCGTGCACTCGTGCGCGGCGTCCAGCAGGCGCTCCACTTCGCTGCCGCCGTGAAGCTGCAAACCGGACTCGGTGCGCAGCAGGTCGGCATAGAGGGCGAACTCGGATTCGGCGATGAGGATTTTCATCAGATGGGGTCGTTCATCCGCAGCAGTTCTTCCGGCAGATGCTCGATGTACTCATCCTGGGCCGGGGGCATCTGCAGGTGATAGCCCTGCTTCTCGATATTTTCCAGCACCTTGCCAATGTCTTCGCGGGCCAGCTGGCGCTCGGGAGTGAGCACCAGGTCGAAGGCATGCTGAGGGGCACCAAAGGCGGCGAGCAGACCTTCAGGCACGCGGCTCAGGGCTTCGCGCTTGTCGACATAAAGGTACATCTCGTTCTTGCGCGGGCTTTTGTAGATGGAGCAGATACGTTTCATGGTCGGGCTCGTGGGGCAAGCCGTGCGCAGCGGCACGGCGGAAAGGTTCATTGGCCGGCCGGGGCCAGGGCATCCAGCAGGGCCTGGCCCATCAGCTCACGGCGCCAGCCGCGCAGACCTTCGGGCAGGGTGTAGGGGCCGTTCGGGAAGCCGCTCTTCAGCAGGGCTTCCAGATGCTTCTTGCGCAGCATGAGTTCCGGCGCCATGCCCAGGCGCTCGGCTTCGGCCTGGCCGATGCCGCGCAGCATTTTCAGCGTCGCCGAAGCCTCTGGCGGCAAGGGCTCGGGCAGCGCCTCGGGCCAATGGGCAGGCGGCGTCTCGGCGGCCTCGCGGATCAGCTTGAGCAGGGTATTGCCGTCCTGGCGCACAGTGCGCGGATGCATGTCGTCGATACGCGCCAGGGCCACGAGGTTGTCCGGCTGGTAACGCGCCAGCGGCCAGAGGCTGTGCTCGCGCAGGATGCGGTTGCGCGGCTGGTCACGCAGTCGAGCTTCGATTTCGCGCCAGGCGCAGAGCTCGCGCATCACAGCAAGCTGGGCACGGGAGAGCTTCCAGGCCAGCTTGGCCTCGCGATAGAGCTCTTCAGGAAGGATTTCACGGCGCAGGTTGGCCACCAACTCGGCGCCATCTTCCAGCACCCAGGAGCGCTTCGGCTCGGTCAGGCGGGGCTCCAGGGCGGCATAGAGTTCGGCCAGGTGCTGCACGTCCTCGGCGGCATAACGCACCTGCATATCGGTGAGCGGGCGCTGCAGCCAGTCGGAGCGGGTTTCGTCCTTGGGCAGGTCGATGCCGAGCACCGCCTGCACCAGGCGCGAGTAGCCCATGGAATAGCCGATGCCGAGGTAACCGGCGGCCAACTGGGTATCCAGCAGGGGCTGCGGCATGGCGCCGGTCAGGCGCAGGAAGACCTCCAGGTCCTCGCTGCAGGCGTGCAGCACCTTGAGCACCGCCTGGTCTTCCAGCAGTTCGGCGAAGGGCGACCAGTCCCCGATCAGCAGCGGATCGATGAGGTACGCCCGCTCGCTGTCACCGACCTGCACCAGGCCGGCCTTGGGATAGAAGGTGTCGACCCGCATGAACTCGGTGTCCAGGGCCACGAAGGGCAGGCGCCGCCACTCGGCGCAGTGTTTGGCCAGCGAAGCGTCGTCGCGAATCCAGATAATGTCGATGGCCACAGGGCTCTCCTTGAATCAGTGGCGCGCAGTATATATCGCGCCGGGTCCTCGCTTCGCGCCTTGCATCGCCCCCGCCCCGCCACAGCCAATCTGCGTGGGGCGGGCCAGCGCCTAAACCAGCTCGGTGGCAAGGCGTTGGCGCAGGGCCTCGGAACTGCGCTGCATGGGCAGTCGCAGCTCGTCCTTGATCAACCCTTGAAGCGCCAGCAGGCTTTTCACCGGAGCCGGATTGGGCTCGGCGAAGGCCAGGCGAATCAGCGGCTGCAGTTTCTGGAAGATCACGCGCGCGGCTTCAAGTTCACCGTTGCCGATGCATTCGGCCATGCGCACGAACTGTTGCGGGCGGATATGCGCCGACGCGCAGATCGCACCACGACCGCCCATGCACAGGGTGGTGAAGATCTGTCCGTCTTCCCCCGTCAGGACATCCAGCTCGCCATCGGCGATCAGCGCCTGGGTGGTTTCGGGGTTGCCGCCGCAGTCCTTGATGGCCGCCACGCGAGGATGGCGGGCGAGCTGGCGCAAGGTGGCCAGTTCCAGACGCACTCCGGTGCGATAGGGAATGTCGTAGAGGATCACCGGTACCGTCGAGGCATCGGCGATGGCCCCGAACCAGGCCAGCAGGCCGTCCTGCGATGGGCGAATGTAATAAGGCGCAGGCACCAGCACGCCGGCGATGGGCCGGCACTGCACCTCACGCTGGAAAGCCAGCAAGTCGGTCAGGTTGTTGCCCGCCAGCCCCATCACCAGGCGGTCGCCGGGCACCTCGTCCAGCAGCGCGTCCAGCACGGCCAACTGCTCGTCCTTGGACAGCCCCGCGGCCTCTCCCGTGGTGCCGCAGGCCACCAGGCCGGCGACGCCTTCGTCCAGAAGGTGCCG
This sequence comes from Pseudomonas taiwanensis, assembly GCF_013393345.1. Classification (GTDB taxonomy): domain Bacteria; phylum Pseudomonadota; class Gammaproteobacteria; order Pseudomonadales; family Pseudomonadaceae; genus Metapseudomonas; species Metapseudomonas resinovorans_C. Next base: position 32,287 of record NZ_QJRF01000033.1, on the reverse strand, counting down.
GGCCAGGCGGCGCAAGGCCGGGAAGTCGATGGCGCCGTCGTTGAAGGGGGTTACCAGGGCAACCCAGATTCCGGAAAACACAGGCATTGCAGATCTCCAATGGCTGACCGTCAGAGTCACCGTCGGAAGGATGCAGGGAGGGAATTCGAGGGAGGATCGACCTACTTCGCGCCTTCTGTCCTGTCAGCCCACCTGACGGGACAGCGCGCCCCGGTCAAATGAGCGACTGTTTCTTCGATTTACCTGCGGCAACGCCAATGGCCGACGTCTGGACCGGGAGGACCAGGGCAGAAACGGCGAAGAAGGCGATGGCAGGCATTTGCAGCTCGGTTGAATGCAGCGAGGGCCAGATACTGCGCAGGCCGCCCCAGCACTGTCAACTGTGGTCTGTCGAATGCGGCAACATTCAGCCCTGGCGCCTGTGGCAGGCGGCTGCTAAAAAAGTCCGCGCAGAAGAACAAGGCTCCGGCCACTACCCCACCTCAATGGATACAAGAAGATGAAGAAGCTGCTGGGCGTGTTCGCCCTGCTGATCGTCGCCCTGACGGTCTATCTCGCCCTGACGCCCTCCCCCATCGACCCGCAGGCCTGGGACGCGCCCAAGGCTCCGAGCATGACCGGCGTACTGGAACCCAACGACACCCTGATGAAGGCCGAGCTCATCGCCCAGGGCCAGATCCATGGTCCGGAAGACACTGCCGTCGACGCCCAGGGGCGCCTCTATGCCGGCCTGCATGACGGGCGCATCGTGCGTATCAGCGACAAGGGCGAGATCGCGACCTTCGCCGAAACCGGCGGCCGCCCGCTGGGCATGGACTTCGACGCCACCGGCAACCTGATCGTCGGCGACGCCTACAAGGGCCTGCTGCGCATCGACCCGCAAGGCCAGATCAGCGTCCTGGCCACCGAGGCCGAGGGTGTGCCGTTCCGCTTCACTGACGACCTGGACATCGCCCAGGACGGCCGCATCTACTTCACCGACGCCTCCAGCAAGTTCCAGCAGCCGGACTACCTGCTCGACCTGCTCGAAGCCCGCCCCCATGGCCGGCTGATGCGCTTCGACCCGGTTTCCTGCAAGACCGAGGTGCTGCTCAAGGACCTGTACTTCGCCAATGGCGTGGCGCTGTCCGCCAACGAGGACTTCGTGCTGGTCAACGAGACCTACCGCTACCGCATCACTCGCTACTGGCTGAGCGGTGAGAAGGCCGGCACCCACGATGTGTTCATCGACAACCTGCCGGGCCTGCCGGACAACCTGCAAGGCGATCACCAGGGCAACTTCTGGGTCGCCCTGCCCACCCCGCGCAAGGCCGATGCCGACTTCCTTCACACCCAGCCCTGGCTGAAAGCGCTGATCGCCAAGCTGCCGCGCATGTTCTGGCCCAAGGCGGTGCCCTACGGCTTTGCGATCCAGCTGAACGAGAAGGGCGAGATCGTCCACAGCCTGCACGACACCAGCGGCACTCACCTGCGCATGGTGACGTCGGTCAAGCCGGTAGGGGACTACCTCTACCTGGGCAGTCTGGACAACGACCGGATCGGCAAGCTGAAAATCCGCTGAGGCAGCGCAGAACATGTAGGAGCGAGGGGGACGCCGAGTTCTTGCTCGCGAACGGGTGTGCTCAAGAGCTTCGCGAGCAAGCTCGCTCCTACATTAAATCCAACTTCAACCTGCCTGCTTACAAGGCTCGCGCTGGCGGCAGGTCGGAAGTCGTCTCTACAGAACTCGTAGCGTCACCCACCTCCTGCCCCAGCAGCCCCTGCATCCGCCCACGGGTATCCGCCATCAGCTCGCCGAGACGCTCCGGGCTGTACTGGCTGGCGTCGATCGGTTCGCCCACATGCACTTCCACCTTCTGCCCGAGGTTCAGGCGGAAGGTGCGAGCCGGCAGCACGCGGTGGATGCCGCGAATGGACACGGGAATGATCACCGCATCGGTGTCCAGCGCCAGGTGGAAGCAGCCCTTTTTGAACTTCAACAGACGGCCATCGGCCGAGCGGGTACCCTCGGGCGCCGCCCAGAGGACAATGCCGCTTTCCATCATGCGCCGGGCGGTCTCCAGGTCGGCGAGGGCCTGGCGACGGTTGTGCCGGTCGATGGAAGGGAATTCCGCCGCACGCATGGCCGGGCCAAGGAAGGGAATGCGGAACAGCTCCTTCTTGGCCAGCATGCGGATCGACCCCGGCAACGCGACGAAGCTGGCCGGGATGTCGTAGTGGCTGGAATGGCTGCAGAGGATCAGATAGCGGCGACCGTCGTTGAAGTCCGGTATCGCACCGTGCACCGACAGGTCCATGCGTACCAGGCGCAGCAGCAGGCGCGACATGGCGCGGGTGTAGCGGTCCACGCAGGCGCGGTCGAGGCGCTTCATCGGCGCGCGTACCAGAACCTTGCAGCAGTAGTAGAGGACCACCGACAAGGTCCCCAGGATCACGCCCAGGCGGCGGATCAGCGAGGCACGTTCACTCAGAATTTGCAGGCTTGGCATCGAGCTCTCCCATCTTCTCCCCGCGCGACTTCATGCGCGGGTGACCTTATGATGCCGATTGTCATCGTTTCGACACACTCGGCCCGCCAGCCTTCTGACCAAACGACTCCGCCACGGACCCGCCCATGGACAAGAAAGACCTGCAGATCGTCGACCTCCTTCAGCAGGACGCCTCCATTTCCCTCGCGGAACTCGCCGAGGCGGTGAATCTCTCCCCTACGCCCTGCTGGCGACGCCTGCAGAAGCTGCGTGAGGACGGGGTGATTCGCAAGCAGGTGGCGCTCTGTGATGCTGAACGGCTCGACCTCGGCGTCACGGTCTTCGTCACCATTCGCACCAGCCGTCACAGCGACGACTGGACCCGGCAGTTCATCGAGGGCACCCGCGACATTCCCGAGATCGTCGAGATCTACCGCATGACCGGCGACGTCGACTACCTGCTGAAGATCGTGGTACCGGACATCAAGGGCTACGACGCCGTGTACAAACGCCTGATCCGCGTCGCCGACCTGTCCGACGTGAGCTCCGGCTTCGCCATGGAAGTGATCAAGCACACCACGGCACTGCCACTCGGGCACCTGACGCTGTAAGGCGAAGGATGATTTTCCAATCGAGCGAATCGTTTGGAAATATTTTTCACTCAGCGTCTTTTAAGTAGATTTTATTTCTACAAAACAACTAAAGCTCGCCAATCAAAGCAAAGAAATTCCCCGCCTCCACCCGTAATCTTTTTTCCACTCCAGACGCCGCCATCCCCAGCCAGGCGTCGCATACTTTTCGCTATCCGGAATCAGAGGAAACACCAGGTGGACGACCGCAAGCTGCACCTCGAAACACTCCTGGCCCATGAAGGTCGCGAACGGGGCCGGGTCGGCGGCACCGTCAATACCCCGGTCTACCGCGCCTCCACGCTGCTCTTCCCCACCGTGGAAGCCCTGCATGCGCAGAATGGCACCCTCAACACCTACGGCCGCCATGGCAACCCCACCACGCGCTCCCTGGAACATGCCCTGGCCGAGCTGGAAGGCGCCTTCGGCGCGATGCTCACCCCCAGCGGCCTGAGCGCGCTCACCACTGCCTTACTGGCAACCCTCAAGCCCGGCGATCACCTGCTGATGACCGATTCGGTGTACGACCCGACTCGCGCCTTCTGCGACGAAACCCTGAAGCGCTTCGGCATCGAGACCACCTACTACGACCCGCTGATCGGCGGCGGTATCGCCGAGCTGATCCGCCCCAACACCCGCGTGGTGTTCCTCGAGTCGCCCGGCTCGCTGACCTTCGAAGTGCAGGACGTGCCGGCCATCGCCGAAGTCGCCCACGCCCATGGCGCCCTCGTGATGCTCGATAACACCTGGGGCACCCCGGTGCACTTCGCTTCCTTCAAGCACGGCGTAGACATCTCCATCCACGCCGCCACCAAGTACATCGTCGGCCACTCGGACGTGCTGATGGGCGTGATCATGACCACCGAGGCGTTGTTCGCGCAGGTGCGCGGCTTCTACAAGCAGCTCGGCCTGTCAGTCAGTGCAGACGACGCTTACCTCGCCCTCCGCGGCCTGCGCACCCTGTCCACGCGTCTGGAACGCCACCAGCGCAATGCGGAGAAGGTCGCGCAGTGGCTGGCAGAACAGCCGGAAGTGGAACGCATCCTCTACCCGGCCCTGCCCGGCGCCCCCGGCCATGAGCTGTGGAAGCGCGACTTCAGCGGCGCCTGTGGCCTGTTCGGGGTGATGCTCAAGGCCATGCCGGAGCAGGCCGTGCGCGCCATGCTCGACGGCATGAACCTGTTTGGCATGGGCTTCAGCTGGGGTGGCTTCGAAAGCCTGATCCTGCTGACCAATCCCAGCGCCCATCGCAGCGCCACCACCTGGAAGGCCGACGGCCCGCTGATACGCCTGCACATCGGCCTGGAGCACCCGGACGACCTCATCGCCGACCTCGACGCGGGCTTCCAGCGCCTGCGCGCCATCTGCCGTTGACCCCACGGGCGGCGCGGGCTCCGCGCCGCCGCCGATTGCGCGCGACAGCCCGTGCGGGCGTCCTTATGATGCTTGCCACAACAATGGTCACGACAAGGACCCCGCCATGTCGCTCGCACAGCTCATCAGCCCTGCCCAACTCAGCGCCCGCCAGGATGAACCGGGCCTGATCATCCTCGACTGCCGCTTCTCCCTCGATGATCCGGCCTACGGCCAGCGCAGCTACAACGAGAGCCACATTCCCAAGGCCCGCTTTGCCGACCTGGAGCGCGACCTTTCCGGCCCCGTGACCCGAGGCGTGACCGGCCGCCATCCGCTGCCGGACCCTACGGCGCTTGCCGGAAAGCTGCGTGACTGGGGCATCTCCGCCGACAGTACCATCGTGCTCTACGACGACGGCCCCGGCGCCTTCGCCGCGCGCGCCTGGTGGCTGCTAGCCTGGCTGGGCAAGCGTGATGGCGTACTCCTCCTGGATGGCGGCCTCAAGGCCTGGCGCGATGTCGAACTGCCGCTGACGGCCGTAGCGCCGACGGCGCAGCCCGGCACCTTCTCCGGCCAGCCCGACGCCAGCCTGCTGGTGGACGCCGACGACCTCCAGCAACGCCTGGGCAACGCGAACCTGACCCTGCTGGACGCCCGCGCGCTGCCTCGCTTCAAGGGTGAAGTGGAGCCCATCGATCCGGTGGCCGGCCATATTCCGGGCGCCCAGTGCGCCGCCTTCACGGACAACCTCGGCAGCGACGGTCGCTTCCTCCCGGCCGAGGCCCTCAAGCAGCGTTTCGCCGCCCTGATCGGCGACCGTCCGCTGGACGACCTGGTGGCCTACTGCGGCTCCGGCGTCACTGCCTGCCACAATCTCTTCGCCCTGAGTCTCGCCGGTTACCCGCTGGCACGGCTCTACGCCGGCTCCTGGAGCGAGTGGATCACCCAGCCTTCGCGCCCCCTGGCCACCGGCGAATAAGCCCCGAATACCAGTCGGCGAGGGACGTCGCGGCCCTTCCCGACTGGCTGTTTTTTAATCACAGGCAGCTATATAGACAATAACCAGAAGCCTGAAACAGTTTAAAAACAGTCCTTTACAGCGGGAATATCGCACTAGACTTCAAATCGAGCGGCTAACTCCGCTCCCGGTGGGGCTCTTTCCTAGAACGATGAGAAGCTGCCAAAACGCCCCGGCCCCGCCGGCACCTTTCGCGAGGGCCATATGGGAATTGCCGCCGCCGATCTCCGCCAGCACGTAATACGACCGACGCTGCTCTACCTGCAGCGCCCCTCCTCCACCGCCGAAAGCCTGCTGCTGGGCGCCGCCGCCTGCCAATCCGCCCTCGGCGCCGCCCTGGACTGCGGCACGGGCCGCGGCCTCTATCGCATCAGCGATGAACGCCATCAGCAGCTCTGGGACCAGCATCTCGCCCATGACCCGGAACTCGCCAGCCAGGTACGCGGGTTGGCCAGCCAACATGCCTTTCTCACTGCGCCCCACCTGGAACTGATCGTCAACCTACGCTACGCCACCGCCATCGCCTGGATGCTGGTGGAATCGACCGTTCTGGTCCTGCCCCCCGCGGATGACCTGATCGGCATGGCTATGATCTGGCGCCAGGTCTTCCAGCCTGACGGCAGTCCCCGCGAGTTCATCGACGCCTGGCAGCGCCATGTCGGCGGACTCTGCCAAGTCGCCTGATCACTGACCAACCAGTCAGGAACAAACGTACCAGGCCATCTGCACGATCGGCGAAAATGCCATCGTTTTGGCTTTTGTTCGACAATCTTACAAGACATATTGCCGCACTTTTCCACGCTGGCCAGGTCGGGGGAATCCTGTTAGCGTGCCGGCCTTTGCACCACCGATCAGGAGTTCACCGTGATAAGCAGAGTCTTCAGGACCGCCCTCGCCCTGGCCGTCAGCGCCGCTTCCAGCTACAGCCTGGCTGCGGGCTTCGCCCTCAACGAACAAAGCGTCAGCAGCATGGGTACCGCCTTCGCCGGCCGTTCGTCCTCGGCCGACGACGCCACCACCGTGTACGGCAACCCCGCCGGCATGTCGCGCCTGAAGCGCGAGCAGGTCAGCGTCGGCGCCGCAGCCATCTTCGCGAAGACCGATATCGACGACGCTCGCGGCACTTTCGGTGGCAGCAACGATGGCGACATGGTTCCTACCGTCGGCGTGCCCATGGGCTATTACGTCAAGCCGATCGATGACAACTGGACCTTCGGCCTCGGCATGTACGTGCCCTTCGGCCTGATCACCGACTACGAAACCGGCTTCGCTGGCCGCTACTACGGCGACAAGAGCGAAGTACGCGTGATCACCCTGCAGCCCACCGTCAGCTATCGCATCAACGACCAGCTGTCCGTCGGCTTCGGCCCCACCATCAACCGCATCGACGGCGAGCTGACCTCCTCCGTGCTCAACCCGCTGTCCCCGGGTCGCAACGATGGCCGCGTGAAGGTGAAGGGCGACGACACAGCGCTGGGCTTCAACGCCGGCATCCTCTTCGAACTGGACCCGCGCACCCGCTTCGGCCTGACCTACCACTCCAAGGTGGACTACAAGCTGAAGGGCGACACCACCGTTTCCGGCAGCGGCCCGGTACTGGCCAGCTCCGCCGGCAAGTACGACGCCTCGCTGGACCTGGAAACCCCGGAATCCGTCGACTTCTCCGTCACCCACGACCTGAACGACGCCTGGACCCTCTATGCCGGCAGCACCTGGACCCGCTGGAGCCGCCTGGAAGAAATCAGGGTGGACAACGAAGGCGTTCGCGGCCTCCTGGCCCCTGCCCTCGGCAGCATTGTCGAAGAGCAGGACTGGCGCGACACCTGGTCCTACGCCGTCGGTGCCGCCTACAAGCTGAACCAGCAGTGGACCCTGCGCGCCGGCCTGGCCTACGACCAGTCCCCGGCCCGCAACGAGCACCGCTCGCCGCGCATTCCCACCAACGACCGCAAGATCTTCAGCCTGGGCGCCGCCTGGAGCCCGAACGACGACGTGACCGTCGACGTGGCCTACTCCTACCTGAAGGAAGATGACGCCGACATCAACCAGGTCAGCGCTTCCAAGGGGGCCTACCGCGCCACCTTCCAGAACAGCGCCCACGGCCTGGGTGCGCAGCTGACCTACCGCTTCTAAGCGGGAATCAGCGCCACAAAAAAGCCCGGACTCGTCCGGGCTTTTTCATGTTTGTCGATCAAGGCTGGCTAGCCAGCGCCTGCTCCACTGCCTTCAGCAGGTCCGGGTCGTCGGGCTTGGTCAGGCTGGAGAAGTGCGCGATCACCTTGCCCTGCCGGTCCACCACGTACTTGTAGAAATTCCAGCGCGGCTTCTGTCCGGATTGGGCGATCAGCTCCTTGTAGAGCGGCGTCGCCTCGTCTCCAGTGACGTGCTGCGGCTGGGTCATGGCGAAGGTCACGCCGTAGTTGACGTAGCAGACCTTGGCGGTTTCCTCGGTGCTGGCGGCTTCCTGCTTGAAATCGTCCGAGGGGACGCCAAGCACTTCCAGGCCCTGGTCCTTGTAGCGCTTATAGAGGGCTTCCAGTCCCTTGAACTGCGGAGTGAAGCCGCAGTGGCTGGCCGTGTTGACGATCACCAGCGGTTTGCCGGCGAAGCGCTGGCACAGGTCGATGGTGTTCTTCGAACGAAGTTGCGGCAGCTCGTGCTGCAGCAGTGTAGGGCACTCGGCAGCCATGACCTGGCTGCCAAACAAGGCAAGCGACAGGAAGAGGAAGGGCGAGGCTTTCATGGCGGACTCCGGCACAGGTCGAGTGATCCGCTTACGCTACTGCGAGCCTCCTCGCCGATCAATCAGCAAAGGCTCATCCCCAGCTGCATCAGCGCCAGCCCGCCCTGTTGCCAGCCCCACCAGCCCAAGGCCAGCAGCAGGCTGAACAGCAGGGCGCCAAGCACCCAGACCAGGCGCAGGCTCATGCGGCTCCGGCGGGCTGGAGCCGCGCCACCGGCTGCTCGCGAACCGGCCAGTTCAGGACGGCGGCCAGCAGGCTGAGGAAGATGGAAATCTGCCATACCAGTTCGTAACTGCCCGTGTGGTCATAGAGGTAGCCCCCCAGCCAACCGCCGAGGAAGGCGCCGAGTTGGTGGAACAGGAAAACGATACCACCGAGCATCGACAGGTTGCGCACGCCAAACAGGGTCGCGACGGTGCCGTTGGTCAGAGGAACGGTGGACAGCCACAACAGCCCCATGGCCATGCCGAAGGCATAGGCGCTCCAGATGCTCAGCGGCGAATAGAGGAAGGCCACGATCACCACCCCGCGCAGCAGGTAGAGCCCGGTGAGCAACTTCGGTTTGGCATGACGGCCGCCGAGCCAACCGGCGATGTAGGTACCGAACACGTTGAACAGCCCCACCAGCGCCAGCACCGTGGTGCCCACCGAAGCCGGAAGATGCTGGTCCACCAGATAGGCCGGCAGGTGCACGCCGATGAATACCACCTGGAAGCCGCAGACGAAGAAGCCCAGGGCCAACAGCCAGAAACCGCTATGCGACGTCGCCTCGCGCAGGGCTTCGCCCAGGCTCTGCTCATGGGCCTGGGGCGGCGGCGGATTGTCCTTGAGCAGCCCAACCAGCGGTACGATCAGCGCAACCAGCAGACCCAGCGCCAGCAGCGCGGACGACCAGCCGAGCCAGCCGATCAAACCGAGCGTGCCGGGCAGCATGGCGAACTGGCCGAAGGAACCCGCGGCAGCGGCGATACCCATGGCCATGCTGCGCTTCTCCATTGGCACGGCACGCCCCACTACACCGAGGATCACCGAGAACGAGGTGCCCGACAGGCCAATACCAATGAGCAGGCCAGCACTGAACGACAGCGACAGGGCCGAATCGGAGAACCCCATCAACACCAGGCCCACGGCGTAAAGCACGCCACCGACGATTACCGTCTTGGCTGCGCCGAAACGGTCGGCCAGCGCGCCGGTGAAGGGCTGCGCCAGACCCCAGATCAGGTTCTGCAGGGCGATGGCGAAGGCGAACACCTCCCGCCCCCAGCCGAACTCGCTGCTCATCGGCGCCAGGAACAGGCCGAAGCCATGTCGAATGCCCAGGGATAGCGCCAGGATCAGCGACGCCCCCAGAAGTACCCAGCCACTCGTACGCCATACCGATGTCATAGAAAGTCCTTTACGGGTACATACCCGCTTTTCAGCGAAATAATCAGGCGATATGTTCCAGATCGTCCAGCAGCGCCATCAATGCCGCCCGCTTCTCCAGTCCCATGCGTTGCCCCAGTTGCACCTGCACCTGTTCCCAGGCCCGCAGCGCCTCATCGAGGCTGGCCTGGCCGGCGGCGGTCAGCGAAACCAGTCGATTGCGCTGGTCCTCGCCACCCTCCATCTGCACCAGGCCCTTGCCTTCGAGCACCTTGAGATTGCGCCCCAACGTACTGCGATCCAGCCCCAGGGCTTCCGCCAGGCTGGTGATGCTGGGCTGATCCAACCGCGCCAGGTTTTTCAACAGCGAGTACTGGGCGACGTTCACCCCGACGCCCTCAAGGGCATCGTCGTAGAGCCGGGTCACGCTTCGCGTGGCGCGGCGCAGCTTGGTACAGAGGCATTGGGTCGGCAACATGGGTTACGTGTATATACCCGCAACTACCTGAGCGTCAATCGCAAGCTGCTCTTCGATGATCCCTGGCAGCCGGTAATTGTCCCAACTGCCAGAAGCTATCGTTGCCGCTGCCAAGGCCCCCGTGCTGCCTGCCCCGTATAAACCGGGCCATCAACGCACGCCGAGGTCACCATGCCCAGCTACAAAGCCCCGTTGCGCGACACGCGCTTCCTGCTCAACGAAGTCTTCGACTTTCCCGCCCACTATCGCGCCCTGGCCAATGGCGGCGAAGCGACGCCGGACATGGTCGACGCCATCCTCGGCGAATGCGCGCGGCTCTGCGAAGAAGTGATCGCCCCGCTCTACCACAGCGGCGACGAGGAAGGCTGCCACCTGGAAAACGGCGAGGTGCGCACGCCCAAGGGCTTCAAGGAAGCCTACGACGCCTATGTGGCTGGCGGCTGGCAAGGCCTGTCGCACCCGGTGGAGTATGGCGGCCAGGGATTGCCCATGAGCCTCGGTGCGCTTAAGCAGGAAATGCTCGGCACCGCCAACTGGCCCTTCTCCATGTATCCGGGCCTCTCCCTCGGCGCCATGAACACCTTGATGCAGCACGGCACCGACGAACAGAAAAGGACCTACCTGGTCCCTCTCACCGAAGGCCGCTGGGGCGGCACCATGTGCCTCACCGAGCCCCAGTGCGGCACCGACCTGGGCCAGGTGAAGACCCGCGCCGAGGCCAATCCCGATGGCAGCTATGCCCTGACCGGCACCAAGATCTTCATCTCCTCGGGCGAGCACGACCTCACCGAGAACATCGTCCACATCGTCCTCGCCCGCCTGCCGGACGCACCCAAGGGCACGCGCGGTATCTCCCTGTTCATCGTGCCCAAGTTCCTCCCCGGCACGGATGGCGGCCTCGGCGAACGCAACGGGGTGAGCTGCGGGGCGCTCGAAAAGAAAATGGGCATCAAGGCCTCCAGCACCTGCGTGATGAACTTCGACGGCGCCACCGGTTTTCTCATCGGCCCGCCGAACAAGGGCCTGGAATGCATGTTCACCTTCATGAACAGCGCCCGCATCGGCACCGCCATCCAGGGCGTGGCCACCGCCGAACTGGCCTACCAGGGTGCGCTCGCCTACGCCCGCGAACGCCGCTCAATGCGCGCCCTGTCCGGCACCAAGGAACCCGATGCCGTCGCCGATCCGCTGATGGTCCATGGTGACGTGCGGCGCATGTTGCTGACCCAGAAAGCCATAGCCGAAGGCGGTCGCGCGCTGGTCTACCTCGCCACCCAGTACGCCGACCGCATGATCGAAGGCATTCTCCACGAGGACGAACGCCAGTACGCCCATTGGGACGACAAACTCGGTTTCCTGACCCCGATCCTCAAGGGCTGCCTGACCGAACTGGGCCTGGAAAGCGCCAACCTCGGCATGCAGGTATTCGGCGGCCACGGCTACATCCGCGAGCACGGCATGGAGCAGATCGTCCGCGACGCCCGCATCGCCACCCTCTACGAAGGCACCACCGGCATCCAGGCCCTGGACCTGCTGGGACGCAAGGTACTGCTGATGACCCAGGGCAAAGCCGTGCGTGACTTCACCGGCCAGCTAGCCCGCTTCGCCATCGAACTGCTGAAGACCGAACCCGCCATGCGCGGCCGCGCCCTGGTGCTGCTGAAACTCGCCGCACAATGGAACTGGCTGACCCTGCGCATCGCCCTGCGCGCCCGCAAGGATCGCGACCTGGTCAGCACCGCCAGCCACGACTTCCTGATGTACTCCGGCTATGCGGCCCTCGCGTATTCCTGGGCCCTACAGGAGCGCGCGGCCCGCGTGCGGCTGCGCGAAGGCGGTTCGGAATCCGCCGAGTTCTACCGCGCCAAACTGGCCACCAGCGACTTCTACTTCGCCCGCCTGCTACCCCGCGCCAAGGGGCACGCGGCGGCAATGCTGAAGCCGACGGCGTCGGTGATGGGGCTGGCGGGGGAGCATTTTGTGTTTGAGTGAAATAAGGCGCGTCAGCGGAGCTTTTGGGAAAACTCCTGGCGACGCTCCTCAGACAATCGAGCCTTTCCAGCACGACAGGGATGATCATGGAAAGGCTCAAGTTTGCGCGACAGCTTCGGGTGGGGCAGACGGATGCGGAGCAACGGCTATGGCGGCATCTGCGCAATCGCCAGCTATCCGGCTTGAAATTCCGCCGGCAGCAACCGCTGGGCCCCTACTTTGCCGACTTCTATTGCCATGACTGCAAACTGGTCATTGAAGTCGACGGTGGCCAACATCTGGAGAGTGCCGTAGATGCCATACGGGATGCCTGGCTCAAGGCTAGCGGTTACCGCGTGTTGCGTTTCTGGAACCACGACGTTTTGCAACAGACGGACGCGGTGTTTGAAGCGATCTACCAGGCCACACGCTCTGCACCCTCACCCCCGGCCCCTCTCCCAGGGGGCGAGGGGTGACGCGGCTGAAAGTGCAGAGCACCAGGGAGGTCAGAAGCTATGGCCAAGCACGATCGGGTTCCCCTCTCCCTCCGGGAGAGGGGCTAGGGGTGAGGGAACCTTCAGGTCAGCGCAATCGCCACCCCCACCAACACCCCCGCCTCCACCAACTCCACCAGCGCCCCTGCCGTATCCCCGGTCGTCCCACCCAGCCGCTGCATGAACCGCCCACGCAACCAACCGAACAGCACCAGCGTCACCACCAGGGCAATCCACGCAGCCCAGCCCAGCAACAGCATCACCACCGCCTGCCCACCCAACCACACGGGTAACTCCCGCCGCGGCAGGTGTTCGGCAATCGCCTGCCCCAGGCCGCCAGGACGCACGTAGGGGGTGGTGAGGAATAGCAGCGGCAACATCCCGCGCGCCAGCCAGGGCGCCAGCAGCAGGGGCAGCAAATGTCCGGCGTCCAACAGCGTTACCAGCGCGGCGAACTTCAGTAGCAGCACCACCACCAGCACCACGACGGCGATGGGACCGCTGCGCGGGTCCTTCATGATCGTCAGGGTACGTTCGCGGTCGCCGTAGCCACCGACCCAGGCATCAGCCGTGTCCGCCAGTCCGTCCAGATGCAGCCCCCCCGACAAGCCGACCCAGAGCGCCAGCAACAGGGCGGCTGACAATAGCGGCGGACGCCCGTCCAGCAGCCAAGCGCCACCCAGTAGCAGTGCGCCGATCAACAGGCCGACCAGCGGATACCAGAGCAACGAGCGGCCGATCTGCTCCGGCTCGGGCATGCCCGGCAGGCGCACCGGCAGGCGGGTGAGAAATTGCAGGGCGATCAGCAGGGGCGTCATGGACGCTCCCGCAGGCCATGTTCGTCGAAGGTCAGGCGGAACAGTTCGCCATGAGCCACTTCCACTTGCATCAAACCGGTACGCGGCAATTGCCGGGCGCGGGCCACCAGGATGCGGATCACTCCACCGTGGGTGACCAGCAGCACGCGCTTTCCGGCGAAGCGCTCCAGCAGGCGCTCGCCCGCAGCCAGCACCCGCGCCTCGAAGTCCAGCAGGGTTTCGCCTTCCGGCGGGGTGAAGCTGTAGGGATCGTTCCAGAACAGACCGAGGCCTTCGGCGTGATCCTCCATCAACTCGGCCGCGCTGCGGCCTTCCCACTGGCCGAAGTGCAGTTCGCGGAGATCGGCGTCGAAATGCAGGGGCAGGTCTAGTTGCTGCTCCAGTTCGCGGGCGAACGCAGCGCAGCGCTGCAGGGGCGAACTCACCAGCACGTCCCAGGGCCCTGCTGCGACGACACCCGCGCGCATCTGCGCCCAACCGGTATCGGTCAGGGCGTCGTCTAGGCTGCCGCGAAAGCCGCCGCCGCGTTCAGTTTCACCGTGACGAAGGAGGTCGAGCTTCATTCCGGCCGGTCCGAAACCGACGCTTCAGCGAAGGTCGCCATGCCGCCATGGAGTTCACAGGCCAGGCGCAACAGCGGCAGTGCGATGGCGGCACCGCTGCCCTCCCCGAGGCGCAGGCCGAGGTCCAGCAGCGGTTGCGCCTCCAGCGCCTCGAGCACCGCAACGTGGCCCGGCTCGGCGGAGCGATGGGAGAACAACAGCCACTCGCGGCAGGCCGGATTCAGGCGCACAGCACAAAGCGCCGCCACGCTGCAGATGAAGCCATCCACCAGCGCCGGCAGGCCCAGTTGAGCACAGGCCAGGTAGGCGCCTGTCAGCGCCGCCACCTCGAAACCACCCAGGCGGCGCAGGGTTTCCTGCGGGCTGTCGCAGCCATCGCAATGCAACGCCAGGGCGTGTTCGATGACCTGAATCTTGTGGGCTACGCCCTTGCCGTCGAGGCCGGTACCGGGGCCAGCCAGCGCAGTGGCCGGCAGCCCCAACAGGGCACAGGCCAGGGCGCTGGCAGTGGTGGTGTTGCCGATGCCCATTTCCCCGCCGACGTAGAGATCGGCGCCAGCGCCCAGGGCACGCTCGACACTCGAACGGCCGGCTTGCAGGGCGATCAGGCACTGGGCGGAGGTCATCGCCGGTTCGCGGGCGAAGTTCGCCGTGCCGGCCCCGACATGCAGGTGCAGTACGCCCGGCAGCGGTTCGAGCGGGAGCGCAGTACCCAGGTCTACGACTTCCAGGGTTGCGCCGAGACTCTTCGCCAGCACGCTGATGGCCGCCCCGCCACGGACGAAGTTCCGCAGCATCTCGCCAGTCACTGCCTGTGGATAGGCGGACACGCCCTCCTCCACCACGCCATGGTCACCGGCGAACACCGCGAACCAGGGGCGATCGATGCACGGCCGCTCGCGCCCCTGCTGGGCGGCGAGGGTAATGGCCAGGTCTTCCAACTGGCCGAGGGCGCCACGGGGCTTGGTCAGTTGGTCCTGGCGGGCCTGAGCCTTGGCGCGGGCGATGGGATCGAGGGGCTGGCAAGGGGCCTGCCACCAGTGCAACGGAATCATAGGGAGTCTCCCTTGAGGATCATGGGCAGCCCGGCGACGGTGAAGATCACCCGTTCGCTGCGTTCGGCCAGGGCCTGGTGGAGCCAGCCGGCCTCGTCGACATAGCGGCGGGTCAGCTCGCCCAGGGGCACGACGCCCAGGCCGGTTTCATTGCTCACCAGCAGGACGCGGCCAGGCAGCGCGGCGATACAAGCGAGCAGAGCCTCGCGTTCTTCGTCCAGCCGCGCCGGGTCGTCCAGCATCAGCAGATTGGTCAGCCAGAGGGTCAGGCAGTCCACCAGCAGGCAGGTATCGGCGGCAGCGTTCTCGCGCAGTACGCGGGCGAGTGCCAGCGGTTCTTCCACCAGGCCCCAATGTTCCGGGCGGCGGGCACGGTGATGGGCTACCCGGGCGCTCATCTCGCCGTCCAGCGGCTGGCTGGTGGCGATGTAGATGACCTTGAGGCCACTTTCAGCGGCGAGCTTCTCCGCCAACCGGCTCTTGCCGGAGCGGGCACCGCCGAGGATGAGTTCAGGCATCGGTAAACCTCGTGGGTTGTAGGGCACGTCCGTAGGAGCCAGCTTGCTGGCGAATGGTGGTCCGAAGGTTCGCCAGCAAGCTGGCTCCTACAGAGAGAGTCCGCACAGTGATCGCAGCCTCCCGGTATCCAGGTGCTGTTCCACCTGGTCGGCCAGACGGTCGATATCGCGTTCGCGCAGCGCGTTGTAGTCCACCGTTTGGACAGCGGATAGACCGGCCCAACGGAGTATGACGGTGCTGGCGGCGGAGGATTCGAACAGACCGTGCAGGTAGGTGCCCATGACCTGGCCGTCGGCACTGCAGGCGCCATCGGTGCGACCGCCGTCCAGCGCGACCATGGGCGCTTCGAGGCCAATCCCGGTGGTGACGCCGGCGTGAATTTCGTAGCCGCTCACCGCCGCGTCTTCCAACAGCAGATGCCCGGCGACATTGCGCAGCTGCTTCTCCGGCTCCAGCACCGTGTCGATGTCCAGCAGGCCAAGACCGGCGCTCTCCCCTGCCGGCCCTTCCAGGGCGTGGGGGTCGGCGATGGTGCGACCGAGCATCTGGAAGCCGCCGCAAATACCCAACACCTTGCCGCCATAGCGCAGATGACGTTGCAGCGCCTGGTCCCAGCCGTGCTCGCGCAGCCGTGCGAGGTCGGCACGCACGCTCTTCGAGCCGGGCAGGATGATCAGGTCCGCTGGTGGAATGGGCTGGCCAGGGCCGACGAAGGTGAGCTGTACCTGTGGGTGCAAGCGCAGCGGATCGAAGTCCGTGTGGTTGCTGATGCGCGGCAGCACCGGCACCGCCACCCGCAGCACATCGCCCGTCTTGGCGGACTGGCGCTGGTCGATGGCGTCTTCGGCTTCCAGGTGGAAGTCGGTGAGATAAGGCAGCACGCCGAGCACTGGCTTGCCGGTGCGCTGTTCCAGCCAGTCGAGACCCGGCTCGAGCAGGGCGATATCGCCCCGGAAACGGTTGATGACGAAGCCCTTCACCCGTGCCTGTTCGCTTTCCGACAGCAGCGCCAGGGTGCCCACCAGATGGGCGAACACACCACCGCGATCGATGTCGGCCACCAGGATCACCGGGCAGTCCACCGCTTCGGCGAAGCCCATGTTGGCGATGTCGTTAGCACGCAGATTGATCTCAGCCGGGGAGCCGGCCCCCTCGACCATCACCACAGAATACTGGCCAAGCAGGCGCTGATGGGACTCCAGCACTGCCGCCATCGCGACCTTCTTGTAGTCGTGATAGGCGACGGCATTCATGCTGGTGACGGCGCGACCGTGGATGATCACCTGGGCACCGATATCCGTATTGGGCTTGAGCAGCACCGGGTTCATGTCGGTATGCGGCGCCAATCCGCAAGCCTGGGCCTGCACGGCCTGTGCACGGCCGATTTCGCCACCGTCGGCGGTCACCGCGCTGTTCAGCGCCATGTTCTGCGGTTTGAAGGGCACGACTGCGACGCCCTGGCGCTTGAGCCAGCGGCACAGGGCCGTTACCAGCGTGCTCTTGCCGGCATCGGACGTGGTGCCCTGCACCATCAGGGTGGTCATGGGCGCTCCTTGGAAAAGTCGATCAGGGCCCGGCCCAGGCGCGCCCAGCCGGCTTCGTCCGGCGGAAGGCCGAAACGCAGGCTGGGTGGCGAGGTGAATAACCGGGTAAGGATGCCGCGAGCGGCGAGGAATTCGTGCAGAGCCTGGGCGTCATCGCGGACCAGGCGCTGGAACAGGGCAGTGCCGCCAGCGGGAGGCAGGCCACAATCACGCAGCAGCGCTTCCAGGCGCTGACCATCGCGCAGCAGGGATTGCCGTTGGGACAGTTGCCCCGCTTCATCCTGCAAGAGCGCCTTGGCCAGGGCCCGTGCCGGGCCGCTGACGGTCCAGGGGCCGAGCCATTCGCTGAGCCGATCCAGCAGCGAAGCTTCGGCCAGGACGAAACCCAGGCGGATTCCCGCCAGGCCGAAGAACTTGCCGAAGGAACGCAGCACCACCAGCCCCGGCAACGGGCAATGGCTCGCCAGGCTTTGTTGCGGCGTGCAGTCCATGAAGGCTTCGTCCACCAACAACCAGCCGCCCCGCTCGGCAAGGCGCGCGCGCCAGGCCAGTAGGGTTTGCGGCGTCAGTTCCTGGCCGGTGGGATTGTTCGGGTTGACCACCAGCAGCACATCGAAACGCTCCAGCTCGCGCTCCGCGGTCTGCGCATCCAGCTCCTCCAGTTCATGACCTTCGCGGCGCCAGGCATGGGCGTGCTCGGCATAGCAGGGCGAGATCACCCCAACCCGGCTGCGCTCGCGGAGGCGCGGCAAGGCCTGGATCGCCGCCTGGGAACCGGCCACCGGCAGCAGTGACTGGCAGCCGTAGTAGCGCCGCGCTGCGTCTTCCAGACCGTCATCCAGTTCGGGCAGGCGCGCCCAGGCCGCAGCGGGAATGGCCGGCAGCTCCCAGCCGTAAGGTGCGATGCCGGTAGAAAGGTCGAGCCAGTCGGCCTCGGCAATGCCATAACGCCGCGCCGCTGCGCGCAGCCGTCCGCCATGTTCAAGCAAGGAGCCAGCCTCCAATGATCAGCACCACCAGCCAGAGCATCACGCCCTGGCGCACCAGGTCCATGGCGCGGTGAATGTCCTCGGCACAGGCTTGCGGACCTTCGCCCAGCACCGGGCGCTCATGTCGTTCGCCGTGATACACCGCCGGTCCACCCAGGGCCACGCCCAGGGCACCGGCGCCGGCAGCCATCACCGGACCGGCGTTGGGGCTGTCCCAACGGGGTGCCTGTCGGCGCCAGCAGCGCAAGGCCAGCGCGGTCTTGCCGAGCAGTGCATAGGTCAGGGCCACCAGCCGCGCCGGGATGTAATTGAGTACGTCGTCGATGCGAGCCGCGGCCCAGCCGAAGCGTTCGAAGCGTTCGTTGCGGTAGCCCCACATGGCGTCCAGGGTGTTGGACAGGCGATAGAGCACCACGCCCGGCGCACCGGCGACCGCGAACCAGAACAGCGCGGCGAACACCGCATCACTGCCGTTCTCCAGCACCGATTCGGTGGCGGCACGGGCCACGGCGGAATCGTCCAGCTCACCGGTTTCGCGGCTGACCATATAGCCCACGCGCTTGCGCGCTTCCGGCAGGTCGCTGGCCTGCAGTGCACTGGCCACCGGCTCGGCATGCTCGTTGAGGCTGCGCAGGCCAATGGCGGCATACAGCGCGATCACACCCACCAGCCACCCCACATAGGGCAGTTCCGCGAGCAGCCAGGCACCGAAGGTAAGCGGCATCACCGCCAGCACCCAGGCCGTGACGCCGTGGCTGCGCCAACCCCGTCCGCCGGGATTGAAACGGCGCTCCAGGCGATTGGCGAATTTGCCGAAGGCCACCAGCGGGTGCCAGCCCTTCGGCTCACCGAACAGGGCATCCAGCGCAACGGCGCCGAGGGTCAGGAATCCAAGACTCAAGGTTGCTGCCCCCATTGGTTTTCGAATACCAGCTCGGCCAGTGGCCGCGGCTCGGCCCAGCCCTCCAGCGCGAGCATGGGGGCCGGATAGAACGCGTTCACCGGACCCAGGCAGAGCACAGCAACAGGCTTGCTCCCCTCCGGCATGCCCAGCAGTTCCGCCAGGGCTGTCGGATCGAACAGCGACACCCAGCCCATTCCCAGGCCTTCGGCACGGGCCGCCAGCCAGAGGTTCTGGATGGCGCAGGAA
The DNA here is from genome assembly GCF_013393345.1 of Pseudomonas taiwanensis. Lineage (GTDB taxonomy): Bacteria > Pseudomonadota > Gammaproteobacteria > Pseudomonadales > Pseudomonadaceae > Metapseudomonas > Metapseudomonas resinovorans_C. The sequence goes on along the minus strand of NZ_QJRF01000033.1, from coordinate 13,126 downwards.
AGCGAGGCGAGGTCCATTTCCGGCAGGGTGCGGCGGCCGAAGACATGGGCGTCGCGCCCCTCCATCAGAGCCGCCACCAGCAGCTCGGCGCAGTCGCGGATGCCTTCCACCTTGAGTCGCATGAACTCATCGGAGCGTTCGCCCAGGGCTTCGGCGGTACGCACACGCTCCGCTTCCACCAGGGCATGTACGCGCTCGCGCAGCTCGCCCGAGCTGATGCGGATGAATCGCCAGGGCTGCATCAGGCCGACGCTGGGGGCCTGATGGGCCGCCTCCAGCAAACGCGACAGCAGTTCGGGCGCCACTTCACCGCCGTTGAAGTGGCGCATGTCGCGGCGCTCAGCGATGGCGCGATAGACCGCCGCGCGCTCCTCCGGGCTGAAGGCATGTTCGCTCATGGTCGGAACAGCTCCGCTGCCACCCGAGGGTTGGACGGCAGGTAGAAGTGAATGTAGGAGGCCGTCAGCCTTGCGCTACGGAATACGGCTTCAGCCACCGGTTTGTCATTCGGGCAGAGGCCGCGAACCAGCGGTTCCACGGCGGAATCCAGCAACGAATGGTGGAAGGTATGACCCCGCAGATTGCCTTCCGGCAGCGGTGCTTCCTGCAGGGCCAGCGCCGCCAGGCGCTTCTGCATGGTGGCGCGGCCGGAGAGCAGGCCAACCAGTTCAGCGCTTTCTCCGCTCGCGTCGGTCAGGGCGTCGAGCAGGTAGAGCATGCCGCCGCACTCGGCGAGGATCGGCTTACCGGCTTCATGGTGCGCACGGATCGCCTCGGCCATGGCACGGTTCCTCTCCAGCTGGCGCAGATGCAGCTCGGGATAGCCGCCCGGCAGGTAGAGGCTGTCCACCTCGGGCAGGCATTCATCGGCCAGCGGCGAGAAGAACACCAGTTCGGCCCCCAGCCGCTGCAGCAGGTCGAGGTTGGCCTGGTAGATAAAAGCGAACGAGGTATCCCGTGCGACGCCGATGCGCACATCCGCCAATTCGTTGCCCAGCGACTGCTGCTCGGGCGCGGCGAAGCTCACGGCTGGCGGCAGCGCCACTTCTGCACTGGCGGCAAGGGCATCGGCGGCGGCATTGAGGCGTGCATCCAGATCGGCCAGCTCATCGGCCTGAACCAGTCCCAGGTGGCGGCTCGGCAGCTCCACCTCGGCGCTGCGCGGCAGGGCGCCGTACCAGCGAATCCAGTCCGGCAGGCTGTCGCGGATCAGGTCGCTGTGACGCTGGCTGCCAATACGATTACCGAGCACGCCGGCAAAGGGCAGGTCCGGCTGGTAAGTGGCCAGGCCCACCGCCAGGGCGCCGAAGGTCTGCGCCATGGCGGCGCCATTGATCACGCCGAGCACCGGCACGCCAAAGTGGCGCGCCAGGTCGGCGGCCGAGGGCGAGCCGTCAAACAGGCCCATCACCCCCTCGATGAGGATCAGGTCAGCCTCCCCCGCCGCTTCCCAGAGCAGGCGGCGACTTTCCGCCTCGCCCACCATCCACAGGTCCAACTGGTAGACCGGTGCGCCGGACGCCCGGGCGAGGATCATGGGGTCGAGAAAGTCAGGTCCGCACTTGAACACCCGCACACGCTTGCCCTGGCGGGCGTGCAGACGAGCGAGCGCCGCGGTGACGGTGGTCTTGCCCTGACCGGAGGCGGGGGCGGCGATCAGCAGTGCGGGGCAGGAGCGCGACATCAGAACTCCACGCCCTTCTGGGCTTTCACACCGGACTTGAAGGCGTGCTTGACCATGGCCATCTCGGTGACGGTGTCGGCGGCGTCGATCAGGCCCTGGGGCGCACCACGGCCGGTGGCGACCACGTGCTGGTGCTCGGGGCGGGATTCGATGTCACGCAGCACGTCGCCCAGTTCCAGGTAGCCGTGCTTGAGGGCGATGTTCAGTTCGTCGAGTACCACCAGCCCAATCTGCGGATCGTCCAGCAGGCCACGGGCGATGGCCCAGGCAGCGCGCGCTTTCTCGATGTCACGTTGGCGGTCCTGGGTGTCCCAGGTGTAGCCCTCGCCCATCACGTGGTAGCTGACCTCTTCCGGGAAACGGCGGAAGAAGTTCTCTTCGCCGGTGGACATGCCGCCCTTGATGAACTGCACCACGCCCACCTTGAAGCCGTGGCCGAGGGCTCGGGCGACCATGCCGAACGCCGAACTGCTCTTGCCCTTGCCATTGCCGGTATGCACCAGCAGCAGGCCGTACTCGTCCTGGGCCTGGGCGATCTTCTCGTCGACCACGGCTTTCTTGCGTTGCATGCGGGCCTTGTGGCGGGCGTCGCGATCTGCGGATTCGGTCATCAGATGTTCCTCGTCACAGTGCCTGGTAACGGACGGTGAAAAACACTGCCTGCCCCGGCTGGTTGTAGTCCAGTGCGGTTTCGTAGTCGGCATCCAGCAGGTTGGTCACCTTGGCCTGCAGGCGCCACTCCTCGGTCAGCCAGTATTCACCGCGCAGGTCCACCGAGGCATAGCCGGCGACACGCTCGCGGTTGGCCAGGTCGTTGTAGCTGCGCCCTTCGGCATGCAGGGTGGCGCCAATGCCGAAGCGACCCAGGCGACGGTCCAGATCGAGGTTGAAGACTTCCCGCGCGCGACGCGGCAGATCGTTGCCCGAATTGGCGCTCGACTCACGGTTCTCCGGATCGAGGAAGGTCGCGTTGGCGTTCCAGTCCCAACCCAGCCACTGGCTGCCCACTACCAGCTCAAGGCCGTCGATGCGTGCCTTGCCGATGTTGTTGGGGCCGCCGTAAGGGCCAAGGCTGGAGTCGTAGGCGATCAGGTCGTCCACATGGGTGCGATAGGCATTGATGGACCAACGACCCCAGCCATGCTGACCGGCAAGGCCGGTCTCGAAGCTTTCCGAAGTTTCCGCATCCAGGTCGGGATTACCGTAGCCCGGGTAGTAAAGCTCGTTGAAGCTGGGCGCCTTGAAGGCGGTGCCGTAGCTCACGCTGAAGCGCACCGCGTCGGTCAACGCGTAGCCCCAGGCGGCATTGCCGGTGTCGTGGGTGCCGAATTGTTCGTTGTCGTCGCGACGCAGGCTGAGCTGCCAGTCCTGACGACCGTACTCGCCCAGGTACTGGGCGAACCAGCCCTTGTTCAGGCGCGAGTCCTTGTCGAAGTCGGTGGAACTGCTGATCTGGTCGCGCTGCCAGTCGTAGCCCAGGGTCAGCACGTGCCCCTCGGCCAGGGTCAGGTCGTTGAGCCAGGAAGCACTGTCGCGCTTGGAATTGAAACGCGCATCGAAGACACCGTCGGTTTCGCTGGTGGTCTTGTCTTCACTACGGCCCGCCTGCAGGGTCACGTCCCAGATTTCCGCAGGGCTGAAACGCGCGCGGCCACCCAGCAACTCCTGGCGGTTGTCGGCATTGGCGCTGTGCCCGCCCAGGGGGTGGAAATAGCCGAACTGGTCGATGTCGTCGTAGTCGTTGTGGGCCTTTGCGCGCATCAGCGTGCCATCGAGTTCCAGGCCGTTCTCGAAGCGATAGCCCGCGCGCAGGCTGCCGGAAAGATTGCGGTAGCCGTCCGCATCGGGCTCGTAGTAGTCGCTTCCCTGCCGGCGAGAATTGATGCCGTCGGTGTCCTGGCTGCTGACGCCGAGGTTGTACCAGCCCTTGTCGTCACCACCGGAAACGCCGGCGCTGCCTTCATAGCTGTCATGGGTGCCGTAACCAGCGGAGAACCAGGGTTTGGCTCCATCCTTTCCGCCCTTGCGGGTGAATATCTGAATGACGCCGCCGATGGCTTCCGAGCCGTACAGGCTGGAGCGCGGGCCGCGAACCACTTCAATGCGTTCGATCAGCTCAACCGGCAGATCCTGGAAGGCCGTGATGCCGGCGCTCACCGAACCCACCTTGATGCCATCGATCAACACCAGAACGTGGTCGGACTCGCTGCCGCGCAGGAAAACGGTGGTGTTCTTGCCCGGACCACCGTTGTTGCTGAGGGTCACCCCCGGCACTTTTTGCAGAAGCTCAGGCACCGAACGCGCCTGGCTGCGCTCGATCTCTTCACGGTCAATGACCGTGCTGGCGGCCAGGCTCGCGCGCACCGGCCGCTCACTGCGGGTTGCGGTGACCACCTGCTCGTCCAGCGTCAGGGGCGCTGCGACCAGGAAAGGAGAAATGGAAGAACTGCCGAGCAGCGCAAGCGCCGCCGGCCTGATGAAAGGCTTGCGAATCAAGGTTTGGATCTCCGTCGTGCCACCCGCGCGACATCTCTAGGGGGAACTGCATGCGGAAGGCTCCGCGATGCCCTGTTTGCTACAGGCCGGTCTCCGGGCTTGCGAGTGGAGCCGAAGCTCCCGTGCCGCGCCTTCCCATGCCTGGGGCACAGTGGCCGATTGCGGCGTTCTACTCGCCTACCGTTGCGGGGGCAGCGCCGGATTCTTCATAGGAATGGACCGGCTTCCCTGTTTCACCCCGTAGTCCAGAACCACGGGGCACCTGAGGCAGCGGCGAAGGTTAGAGGGTGCGCGGGGTAGCGTCAAATCGGACGCCAACCGTGGGTCAGGCAAATTCGCTGCGAATCGGACCGGTAGGGTGGAAGTCGCTTTTTACTTCCACCAGGGTATCGGCATGGCTCTCAACGCAGTCGGCAAGATTGGCTCGAGCTCGCCGATTGTCGCCAGTTCTTATTCAGACTATAAATAGACCACCCCACTTGTTCTCTTCGGGGGCGCTTCATTCGGCCGGAATGCGGCGTCCTCACCACCCGGGAGATGCCATGAAAATCCAGACCATCAGCTACCTGAAGCAGCATGCTGCCTCGCTGGACCTCAGCGAGCCCATGGTGATCACCCAAAATGGTGTGCCGGCCTACGTGGTCGAGTCCTACGCCGAGCGCCAGCGCCGCGACGAAGCGCTTGCGCTGATCAAATTGCTGTCCTTCGCTGACCGCGATGCAGCCGAAGGCCGACTCATCTCGGGTGACACCCTGCTGGAACGACTCAAGCAGCGCAGCCCCACTGCCCAAGGAAGATCGGGAGACGCCCAGGATGAGCAGAACGATTGAGATCGCTTACGCCTCGACAGCCGAAGAAAGCTTGATTGCCCAGATCCACCACCTCACGCCCTACCACGGTCCCGAACAAGCGCAAGCGCAACTGATCGAGTTGGTCAGGAGCGCAGAAAAGCGTTTGAAGTCACATCCACTGGCCGCTCCAGTGTGCGAGCAGGCCGCGCTTCTCGGCATTCGCCACTACCGGGAGCTGCATATCGGCGAGTACCGAATCCTCTATCACTATTTTGAGCCCGAGGCGCGAGTGGTGGTGGCACTTTTCCTGCGCCAGCGGCAAAGCATCGAGGAACAGCTCATCAACTATTGCCTGATGCGCTGACGCCATCGCGAGGAAATGATGCGGATGGCGCTGCGCTGGAGAGTTCCGCCGCCACATCCCGCAGAATCACCGCCGCCGCTCAATGCCTCGGGTTGAAGCCCGCCGGCTTGCCGGCCAGCCAGTCGACGAAGGTACGCATGCGCTCGTCGCCCAACAGCGCTTCGCGGCTATTGAAGGTCAACGCCAGCTCCTTCTCGCTGAACAGTCTATGGATCTGGTTATGGCAAGGACGGCAGACCCAGAGGGTGGCGGTGATGCGCTCGCTTTTCACGAAGCGCTTCTGCACGTAAGGCTTGTCGTGCAGGGCTTTGGGGATCAGATGGTGGCGGGTCAGCGGCGAGTGCCGACCGCAGAGTTCGCAGGCATCGGGCTGGGGCGGCAGGCGGATCGGTTCAGGCATGCTTTCAACGCTTGCGGCAGAGGGTCAGGCCATCTCCCACGGGCAGCAGCGACAGGTCGACGCGCGGATCGGCTTTCAGGGCGAGATTAAGCGCCTGGATGGCACGGGTGTCGGCGTCGTCCGACTCGGTTTCCAGCACGCGGCCACTCCAGAGCACATTGTCGAAGAGCACCAGCCCACCCTGTCGCGCCAGGCGCAGGGCTTCCTCCAGATAGGCGGGATAGTTGCTCTTGTCGGCATCAATGAAGATCAGGTCGAAGCTACCGTCTTCCAGGCAAGCCAGCGTATCCAGCGCTGGCGCGAGGCGCAGCTCGATGCGCCCAGCAAGGCCGGCTTCCTGCCAGTAGCGAAGGGCGACGGCGTTGTAGTCGCCCGGCAGGTCACAGCAGATCATCCGGCCGTCAGCCGGGATCTCGGCCGCCATGCACAGGGCGCTGTAGCCGGTGAAGGTACCGACTTCGAGGATGCGACGGGCGCCGGTGAGCTTCACCAGCAATGCCATGAACTGGCCCTGCTCCGGCGCGATCTGCCAGCGCGCCATGGGCAAGAAAGCGGTTTCCGCCCGCAGGCGTTCCAGCAGCGGTGACTCCCGCAGCGAAACCTCGAGGAGATAGCCGTAGAGGGCGTCATCGAGGTTCAGCGTGCGGTTGGTCATGAGTGCCTCAGTGGGATTGCGCCAGGCGTGGGTCGAAGATTACGCGCTTGGCGCTGAGATAGCTGCGTTGCCAGTAGCTGTTCGACAGGCTGTCGAGGCGCACCGTTCCGCCAGTGCGTGGCGCATGGACGAAGCGGCCTTCGCCCACATAAATGCCGGCATGGCTGACCTGCGCGCCGCCATTGGTGGCGAAGAACACCAGGTCGCCGCTTTGCAGGGCATTGAGGCCGATGCTGGGCGCGCGCATGGCGATCAGTTCGCGCGTGGAGCGTGGCAGGCTGATGCCCGCAGCATCGCGATAGACATAGCCGATAAGGCCACTGCAGTCGAAACCGCTGTCCGGGGTATTGCCGCCCCAGCGATAAGGCGTACCCACCAGGCCGAGGGCGCGGAACAGCACATCTTCAGCCGCTGGGGAGAACTGCTGGGAAGGCGCAGTGACAACAGGTGGGGAATAAGGCGGAGGCGCCTTGCTCGCGCAAGCGGTGAGCAGCGAGGCCAGGGCAAGGATGGCGAGGCGGTTCGGTGCGAGCATGGCAAGTCAGTCCTGACTTGAGGAGTGCACGCTAATTTGCTGATCTCACAATGATATTGCAAGCGAAAGCTACACGCCCGGACAGAAAAAGTTCCCTGACCATCTGCAGAATCCGGTGTTTTTTGCGTTCAAGAAAGCCTCGGGCATAAAAAAACCGAGGCGGCCACTCAGGGCCGCCTCGGCTTTTCGACTCGAATCCAGCTGAATCAGCGATGCAGCGGGTGGCGAGTCGGGGTGTTCATGGCCAGGACGCGCTTGGCTTCCATGTAGCTGGCCTTCCAGTAGCGGTCGTCGAGGCTGTCGACGCGCACACCGCCGCTGCGGCTGCTGCTGGAGTGAATGAACTGGTCGTCGCCAATATAGATGCCGGCGTGACTGACGCGGCCGCGGCCACGGTTGTTGAAGAACACGATGTCGCCGGGCTGCAGTTCGCTGCGGGCGATCACCGGGGCATCCAGGTTGATCATCTCGCGAGTAGAACGCGGCAGCTGGATGCCGGCCTCTTCCTTGAACAGGTAGCCGACGAAGCCACTGCAATCGAAGCCGGTCTTCAGGGAACGGCCACCGAAGCGGTACGGGGTACCCACCAGCTCGAAACCACGCTCCAGCAGACCGTCGGAGAGGGACGGCATCTGGTAGGGCTCATCGTCGGTGAGGTTCGCCAGATCCAGGGCGGTAGGCTCGCGGTCAGCCAGCAGCGAATCGGGCATGCCGTCGGCTACGGGAGCTTGCGTTTGGGTCTGGGATTGCTGCTGCACATTGCCTGCGCAAGCGGCGAGAAACAGGGCGAAGGTGAGAGGCACGAGGGGTGCGAAGCGCTTCAGCATGGGCACGACCGTGTCGGACAGTTTTTGATGAAGGCGCGACTATGCCCTCTATCAAACCCATTTGCAAATTTAATCGCCTGAAATGTGACTCAGCAGTCCCTGCAAAACATCTAAGGCCTTTCCTCTGAGGTGGACATCGACGACGGGGCTGAGGTCGGTGAGCGCCGGATTGATCTCCACGGTGAAACCGCCTGCTTGGCGGGTGCGGAGGACGGGCTCGATGATGTAAGGAAAGCTCGCCGTGGTTCCCACCGAGATCACCGCATCGAATCCGTTGCGCAGCTCGGCGTAGAGGCTGTCGATGGCTTGCTCTGGGAGCATTTCTTCGAACAGCACCACGGGTGGGCGGAGAATACCACCACATTCATGGCATTTGGGAGGCATTTCCCCTGCCAGATGTCGGGCGAGGTCGGGACTTTCCGCGCCACAGGACTGGCAGAAAAGCGGCGACAGCTCGCCGTGGATCTCGATCAGTCGTTCTCGCGGTGAGCCGGCCTGGCGATGGTAGCCATCGATGTTCTGGGTCAGCACCCAGCACTCGGGCTTGATCTTCTGCAGCTGAGCGATGGCTTCGTGACCGGCATTGGGTCGGGCGCCCAGGCAAGCGCGACCGAGCTGGGCGAGGTACTTCCAGCACAGCGCGGGGTTACGTCGCAGCATCGGCCCGGAGAGTGCTTCCTCTATAGGCAGCCCTTCCTCCGTCACACCGTTGTAGAGACCGCCCAGCCCCCGATAGGTAGGCAAGCTGGAGTCCGCCGACAATCCCGCCCCGGTAATCACCAGGATTCGCTCGGCCGCCTTGATGGCTGCGGCTACACGCTGGATATCCGACATGCTCCCCTCCTCTGCCCACCGACGCCGGGTGTCTCCCGCGGCTCAGTGATTGACGGTGTGGGCCAGCATCATGGAAAGCTGGCACAGCGGCCGGCCACTCTCGGCATGCCACTGGTTGAACGCGGCCTGCACCTGCGCCAGGTCTTTCTGGCTGGAGGGGGCCTTGTCGATGATGTCCTGGGCCTTGAGGGCCGCGACCATATCATCCGTGGGGATGAAGGTGTCCTTGCCGACCATCCGCAGGAAGCGCGGCGCCGACAGTCCGCCCAACTGGTTGCCGTGCTTGGCCAGGTATTTCCACAGGCCAACGATATCAGTCACCGGCCAGTCGGCGATCAGGGCACCGAAGCTGCCCTTTTCCCGCGCCACGTCCAGCACGAACTGGGCATTGCGCGGCACACTCTTGAGCTTGCCGAGATGGCGAATGAGGCGGGTGTCCTGCATTAGCCGCTCCAGATGCTCAGCCCCCATCAGCACCACTTTATGCGGATCGAAGCCGAAGAAGGCCTCTTCGAACGCCGGCCACTTGGCATCCACCAGACTGTGTTTGAGGCCGGCACGAAAGACGCGCAACGCCATCAGCGACAAGTAGCGGTCGTCACTGAGTGCACGCAGCTCGGCTTCGCCGCGCGGCTGCGGTAGGCGCTCTTCCAGGGCTTCGGCCGAGCCGAAGCGGTTCAGGCAGTATTCGTGGAGCCAGCGGTAATCGCGCATAGGGAGTCCTTTCGATGCGGAACGGTTCCCTGCAGGAGCCAGCTTGCTGGCGAACCTTCGCGAGCAAGCTCGCTCCTACAGGGGCACGGTCAGATGTTGACCACGTCCAGGGTGCGCGGTGCTGCGGTTTCGTCGATGCGCAGATTGACGAAGTCGAACAGGTTACGGTCCGCCAGTTGCGACGGCACCACGTTCTGCAGGGCCCGGAACATGATCTCGGTGCGGCCCGGCGACTTGCGCTCCCACTCGTTGAGCATCTCCTTGACCACCTGGCGCTGCAGATTCTCCTGGGAACCGCAGAGGTTGCACGGGATGATCGGGAATTCCTTGAGAATGGAGTACGCCTCGATATCGGCTTCGTTGCAGTAGGCCAGCGGGCGGATCACCACGTTGCGGCCGTCGTCGGCGCGCAGCTTCGGCGGCATGGCCTTGAGGGTGCCGCCGTAGAACATATTGAGGAAGAAGGTTTCCAGGATGTCGTCGCGGTGGTGCCCCAGGGCCATCTTGGTCGCGCCGATCTCGTCGGCGAAGGTATAGAGGGTGCCACGACGCAGGCGCGAGCAGAGCGAGCAGGTGGTCTTGCCTTCCGGGATCTTCTCCTTCACCACCGAATAGGTGTCCTTTTCGATGATGTGGTACTGCACGCCGATGGATTCCAGATAGGCCGGCAGGACGTGCTCGGGGAAACCAGGCTGCTTCTGGTCCATGTTCACCGCCACGATCTCGAACTTGATCGGCGCGACCTTCTGCAGGTAAAGCAGCACGTCCAGCATGGTGTAGCTGTCCTTGCCGCCGGACAGGCAGACCATGACCTTGTCGCCATCCTCGATCATGTTGAAGTCGGTGATGGCTTCGCCGGCCAGGCGGCGGATGCGTTTCTGCAGTTTGTTCTGGTTGACCGAAAGGGTGCCCATGGTGCTCTGAAATCCGGGAGGAATGCGAAAAGCTGGCTATTTTACGCACAAAGCGAGCGCGGCCCCAGCCCCATCATCGGCCTGTGCTAGGCTCCGCCGGATGAACAGTGACCTCGACCCCGCCCTGGACCTCAGCGACCAGCTCCTCGAACTCTTGCGCGGGGCTCCCGAAGGGCTGAGCGAGTACCAACTGATCCAGGCCCTCAAGGCCCGCCACTCCACCCACATCCCGCACCTGGAACTCACCGACAAGCTGGTGCTGTTCCGCACGCACTTCCTGGTCTTCAACGCGCTCTACCGCCTGCGTGACGCTTTGAATGGTACTGGCGAGGCGCAGTTGGCCATCAGCCCACTCTGCGTGCAGCTGCTGCCCTATGCAGCGGGCACCGCCGCCGCCCTCAGCGAGCTGGACCCGCTGCGCGACTATTACCTGGACCTGAGCAATCTGCGCGATACCACGGAAGAAGACGTGGAAAAGCTGCTGGCCAGCTTCTGGACGCGTATGCAGGGCAGCGAAGAAAAGCTCGCGGCGCTGGAACTGTTCGGCCTGCACAGCGGCAGCCAGCCGCTCAGCCTCGCGGTGATCAAGCAGCGCTACCGCCAACTGGTGAGCCAGCATCACCCGGATCGGGGCGGCAGCACCTCGCGCTTGCAATCGATCAACAAGGCCATGGAAATACTTCAACGCTATTACAGCTGACACTGAATCTTCGATTCGCTCTAAGGCGTCGGCGAATCGCCTGCCTATACTGCGACATAAGGTCGCATAGGTCGGCCGGGCACCGGTCAGCGTTGTCCATGCGCTGCCGGCGCTTCGCTGGGGGGCGACCTCATAATAATGAGGAGGTGTTCAGCATGATCCACCACGTTTGGGGGCTCTTCACCCATCCCGATCAAGAGTGGCAAGAGATCCGTGGCGAAGACGAAAGCGTCGGCCACATGTATCTCACCCACGTCCTGATCCTTGCTGCAATTCCCGTAATTTCTGCCTATATCGGCACAACCCAGGTCGGCTGGGTACTGGGCAAGGGCGATCCTGTGATGCTCACCCAGGCCAGCGCGATGCAGATGTCCATCATGTCCTACCTGGCGATGCTGGCCGGCGTGGCGGTGATGGGTGGTTTCATCCACTGGATGGCGCGCACCTACGACGCCAATCCGAGCATCACCGAGTGCATCGTCTTCGCCGCCTACTGCGCGACCCCGCTGTTCATTGGCGGCCTCGCGGCACTCTACCCGCACCTCTGGTTCGGCGCGACGGTGGGCACCTTGGCCATCTGCTACACGGTCTACCTACTGTATGTGGGCATACCGACGTTCATGAACATTCCCAAGGACGAAGGCTTCCTGTTCTCCAGCTCGGTGCTGGCGGTTGGCCTGGTGGTGCTGGTGGCGATGATCGCCTCTGCCGTGATCCTCTGGGGCTTCGGCCTGGGACCGGTGTACACCAGCTGATGCTTTCCTGATGCAGACAAGGCCGCCCATGGGCGGCCTTTTTCATGGGCAGATGACCGTTCGGCCAGAAACCTGAAACCCCGCTTGTGACTCCTCTCTATATGCACAGGGCCTGCGCGGCCAGGCGCAGGTAATCCAAAGCGTCCTGTGCAAGGAGACCGCCATGACTCCCCACTTCGTGAACCTCTTCACCCAGCCCCTGCGCGCCTGGGATGAAATCCGCGACGAGGAACGCCAGAACAGCCTCCACTACCTCGGCCACCTGCTGCTGCTCGCCCTGATTCCAGCGTTCAGCCTCTACGTCGGCACCACCGAAGTCGGCTGGAGCCTGGCCCGTGACGAAGTGGTGCGACTGCAGCCGGACAGTGCCTTGCAACTCGCCATCGGCCTCTACCTCACTTCGGTGATTGGCGTGGTGCTGATGGGCTCGTTCGTACGCTGGATGTCGCGCACGTTCGAGGTTCGACCGAACTTCAACCAGTGCGTCGGCTTCGTCGCCTACGTGGCCACGCCGCTGTTCATCGCCGGCCTCGCCAGCCTCTATCCGAGCCGCTGGCTGGCGCTCCTGGTGCTGGGGCTGGCCTGTGCCTACTCCACGGTGCTGCTCTATGTGGGCGTGCCGATCTTCATGCGCATGAAGCGCGAGCAGAGCATGCTCTATGCCACCTCCATCTGGGCTGTGGGCTTGCTGGTGCTGGTGACGTTGCTGGTGTCGGTGATTCTCCATTGGCAGTTCTACATGACGCCCGAGTACCAGGAGATCACCCACGTAGTGAGATAACCGCCCAGCCGAACGGCGATTCGGGCAGCGGCTGCTTTGCGGCATAATTCCGCGCCAACGGAGTGCCCTATGCCCGAGCAGCTACTTGCCCGCGTCGAAGCTTGCTACCTGCAGGCCGAAGACTTTTTCAAATGCCGCTTTCCCCGTCCCGAAGTGAGCTTCAAGCTGCGCGGGCAGAAAGCCGGCGTCGCCCATCTGGATGAGAACAAGCTGCGCTTCAACCCGCAGCTGTACCGCGAGAACCAGGAAGACTTCCTGCGCCAGACCGTCGCCCACGAGGTGGCGCACCTGGTCGCCCATCAACTGTTCGGCCCGCGCATCCAGCCCCACGGCGAGGAATGGCAGCTGATCATGCGCGGCGTCTACGAACTGCCACCCAATCGCTGCCACACCTATGAAGTGAACCGGCGCAAGGTGACGCGCTACCTGTACCGCTGCGCCTGCCCCGACGGCCATCCCTTCTCCGCCCAGCGTCACGCCCTGGTGGCACGCGGGCGCCGCTATTACTGCCGGCGCTGCCGGGTGACGCTGGTGTTCAGCGGGGAACAGAGCCAGGTGTAGCGCCGCTTTTCTGTGGGGGCGAATTCATTCGCTAAGGACCGCGTAGCGGCCCCACGAACCTTCTAAGGGCAGGCCTTCGGCCTGCTTTAGCGAATAAATTCGCCCCCACAAGGTT
>NZ_QJRF01000032.1 GCF_013393345.1 Pseudomonas taiwanensis | reverse complement strand
AGGATGCCTTCGTGGCCGAGGCCGTTGCTTACGCATTCCTGCATGGCGTCCCAGAGTTTCAGCAGCCCGGCGCGGATCTCCGCCTCGCTGCGCCAGGCCTTCTCGTTGGCCAGCATCAGTTCCGAAATGCGCAGGTTATGGCGCTGGCACAGCACCAGCAGCTCCTCGGCGCTGGAGAAGTCGTAGGGCAGTTCGGTGGCGTCCTGATCGAGTTGCCCGGCCTTGGCCTGGGCCTCGTCGACCACGAAGCCGCCGCCGACGGAGTAGTAGGTGTCGCGGTGCAGTTCGCCCGCCTCGCCTTCGACAATCAAGGTCATGGCGTTGGGGTGGTAAGGCAGGTTCTCGTCCAGCAGCAACAGGTCGCGGTTCCAGTCGAAGGCCACCGGGTGACTGCCATCCAGCCGCAGTTCGCGGGCTTCCTTCAGCGCCTCGATACGGGGAGCGATCTGTTTCGGGTCGACCTGGTCCGGCCATTCGCCCATCAGCCCGATCAGGGTCGCACGGTCGGTGCCGTGGCCGACGCCGGTGGCCGACAGCGAGCCGTACAGGCGCACCTCGACGCGCGTCACCTGCGCCAGCAGGCCGCGCTCACGCAGCGCCGTGGCGAACAGCGCCGCCGCCCGCATCGGGCCCACGGTGTGCGAGCTGGAAGGGCCGATACCGATCTTGAACAGGTCGAACACGCTGATGGCCATGCAGGTTCCCCGCTTGGAGGCAATTTAGGAGCGATGTGAGGGGGCGAATTCATTCGCGAATCAGGCCGAGCCTGCCCAGTACGATTCTCCCGATCCCGCCTCAGCGAAATCTGTCTGTATCCGACTCGAAAATGTACCGGCGCACCGCCTCGCCCACAGAAGCCGGGGATCATGCTGTGGATAAGCTGTAGAGCCACCGCCCGGCCCCTTGCGTCACGCGGCTTGCAGCCGAATGGTCATTTCTTGAGCCATTTCAGGCGCTTGCCGAAACAGCTGCCCCCAGAATCTGTGCAGTGGGCTGTGGATAAGGTGTGTGTGTCGATGCCGAATGGCGGCGCTGCGGGACTTGCGAAGAATTGATCAAAAAACAACCAAATTAAACACGCGATTAAATTTTGTAACCCCTGCGGCGGCCATTCAAAGCGATTGGTATAACTGACCGCGTTCAAATAATGACCGCTTCAGAACCCGACTTCCTGTTCCAGTCACTCCTCACAAGGCAGCCTGACATGACCGATACCCTCACCTACCGCGGCGCTGTCTATCCCTGGCACTGCGATCACATGGGCCACATGAACGTGATGTGGTACGTCGGCAAGTTCGATGAAGCGACCTGGCAGCTCTTCAGCTTGCTCGGTCTCGCGCCATCGCGGCTGCGCGGCGAGAACGCGGGGATGGCAGCCGTGGAACAGCGGATCGAGTACCGGCGCGAGTTGCATGCCGGCGACGTGGTGTCCATTCATTCGCGGGTGCTGGAGATAAAGGACAAGTCGATCCACTTCTGCCACGAAATGCGCAATGACGAGACTGGCGAGATCGCCGCCGTCACGACCCTGGTGGGCGTGCACCTGGATACCCAGGCGCGCAAGGCCCGCGCGTTCCCGGAAGATGTCCGCGCGCGGGCGGCGGCCTGGGAGCCGGTCGACTGACCACTATCCCCACAAAACGTGGACGTTCCTGTGGACAAACTGTGGGAGCGGCCACGCAGCCCGCGTAATGCCTGGGCTGCAGCCGATCGATCAAATTATGCTCAGCCGTTCAGCTGACTCAGGCAGGACTGGGACACCTTGATCAGGCGCTGCTGGGTCTGATCGGGCAAGGGGGTTTTCTGGGTCTTGAGTTCTTCAAGCTCGGCAGTGCTGAACTCAGTGCTGACCTGGTCAGCGGCGCAACTGCAATAACGCTGCAGCTTGTCGCCTGACACATTGGCCTGCGCGCTGGTCTTGCACTCCTGGATGAAGTGGTCGCGCTCGCCGCTGGGCCATTCGGCGGCTATGGCCGGCAGGCCGATCAACACGGGGATGAACAGGGCGATCAGGGTCGGGTAACGCATGTCGGTTCCTCCTTCCTGGGCAGGGCGTCGCCGTGAGGCGGGCTCTTGGATTCTGAGGGGCGGATGGCCGCTGGAGTTCCCTTGGTCTGATCAGGCGCCAGCCATGGAAAAGGATGTCGCCTCGAGCGAATCCCAAGCCTTCAACCTGGCGTAAAGTTAGGCCCCATACGCCTGTGCCTGCAGGCGATCGGACAGAAGGACCAGTACATGACCGACCAGACCCAGCAATTCGCCAGTGACAACTACTCCGGTATCTGCCCGGAAGCGTGGGCCGCGATGGCCGAGGCCAATCACGGCCATGAACGCGCCTATGGCGATGACCAGTGGACGGCGCGGGCCTCCGACTATTTCCGGGACTTGTTCGAAACCGACTGCGAAGTCTTCTTTGCCTTCAACGGTACCGCGGCGAACTCCCTCGCCCTGGCGTCGCTGTGCCAGAGCTACCACAGCGTGATCTGCTCCGAGACCGCCCACGTCGAGACCGACGAATGCGGCGCACCGGAGTTCTTCTCCAACGGTTCCAAGCTGCTCCTGGCCAAGACCGCCGACGGCAAGCTGACGCCCGAAGCGATCCGCGAAATCGCCCTCAAGCGCCAGGACATCCACTATCCGAAGCCCCGCGTGGTCACCCTTACCCAGGCCACCGAAGTCGGCACGGTCTACCGTCCCGAGGAAGTCCGCGCCATCAGCCAGGTGTGCAAGGAGCTGGGCCTTAACCTGCATATGGACGGCGCGCGTTTCTCCAATGCCTGCGCCTTCCTCGGCTGCTCGCCGGCCGATCTGACCTGGAAAGCCGGGGTGGACGTGCTCTGCTTCGGCGGCACCAAGAACGGCATGGCGGTGGGCGAGGCCATCCTCTTCTTCAACCGTGATCTGGCCGAAGACTTCGACTACCGCTGCAAACAGGCCGGCCAGCTGGCGTCGAAGATGCGCTTTCTCGCTGCTCCCTGGGTTGGCCTGCTGCAGGACGACGCCTGGCTGCATTACGGCAACCATGCCAACGCCTGTGCACAACTGCTGGCCGAACTGGTCGCCGACGTGCCCGGCGTCAGCCTGATGTTCCCGGTGGAAGCCAACGGCGTGTTCCTGCAGATGTCCGAACCGGCGCTGGAATACCTGCGCGACAAGGGCTGGCGCTTCTACACCTTCATCGGCGCCGGCGGTGCGCGCTTCATGTGCTCGTGGGACACCGAGATGGATCGCGTGCGTGAACTGGCCGCGGATATCCGTGCGGCGATGGGGGCCTGATTCACGCCTCCGGCTTTCTTCTCTTGTGGGGGCGAATTCATTCGCTAAGGGCAGCGCAGTTGCCCCCCTTGCCCCTTCGGGCGGCAGGCCTGCGGCCTGTAGCGATTGAAATCGCCCCCACAAGTTTCCACAGGCTTCTCTCGTTCCCTCTTTCCCCGCCTTACCCCCGTTTTCCGTGGACCAACCTGTGGACAATCTGTAGAGCCACTGCTGCAGCCCACGCCGTCCGCGGCCTCCCGTCACTTGTATATTTCCTGATCTACTTCAACGACTTGGCACTTCTTCCACACAGATTCTGTGCAGCGAAAGGTACACAAGCTGTGGAAAAAGGAATGCGCACCTAGTCCTACCTGCCTTGCGCAGAATCGATCAAAAAGTAGACAGTCTAGTGTTTCTGCGGATCTATCCCCATAGCCTGTGAATAACCCTGTTGAAAACCTGTTGGTGGCTATGTATAGGCAAAGCCCCGCAGTTCAAGGCTTTCAAACAGATTCACGGAGCGGAGCGGTCAGCCGCCGAAATATTGCGCACAAAATCCGTGAAGAACCCTGTGGAAAAACCGTTTGCAAGTCGATCAACGCCAGCATTTACGCACTGTATAGAGAAGTGATCACTTGCCGATCTATTGGCCGTTCAGGTCCATCCGCAGGTTAAAAACCCGGTCAGCCAGTGGAAAACCCGGTGTTTACTCACAAAGCCAGTGGAGTCTTCTGTGGACAAGCTGTACAGACACTGGCCGACACCAGGAATGGCGGGGCCTGCCGCGATTCGTACATTTTTCGCGCAATATCAATGAGTTGTAGAAAGCACGAGCCATCCGGGCACGCATGGGCCGCCTGCCTATACTGGAAACACCCAGTGTGCGGAGGTACTCATGGCGAACTACTCGGTGGAATCCATTCGAACGGTCGCCCTGGTCGGCCATGGTGATAGCGGCAAGACCAGCCTGACCGAAGCCCTGCTGCAGGGCAGCGGCGCGATTGCCAGCGCCGGCAGCCTGGAGCGCGGCGACACGGTGTGCGACTTCGATCCACTGGAGCGCGAATACCGCCATTCCCTCGCCTCCGCCCTGGCCCACTGCAGCCACGAGGGCGCCGAGCTCAATCTGATCGACACCCCCGGCTATCCCGACTTCATCGGCCAGTCCATCGCCGCCCTGGCGGCCGTGGAAACCGCGCTGGTGGTGGTCAATGCACAGAACGGCATCGAGCTGACCACACGCCGGATGATGACCATGGCAGCCGAACGCGGCTTGTGCCGGATGCTGGTGGTGAACAAGATCGATGCCGAGCGGGTCGACCTCCCTGCCCTGCTGGCCAACCTTCGGGAAGTCTTCGGCAAGGAGGTACTGCCGCTGAACCTGCCGGCAGACAATGCGAGCCGCGTAGTGGATTGCTTCTTCGAGCCTGCTGGCGAGGCCGACTTTTCTTCGGTGGCCGAAGCTCACCAGGCCCTGGTCGACCAGGTGGTGGAGGTGGATGAGGAGCTGATGGCGCGCTACCTGGAGCAAGGTGAAATCGCCCCGGCTGAACTGCATGAACCCTTCGAGCGAGCCCTGCGCGAAGGGCATCTCATTC
This sequence comes from Pseudomonas taiwanensis, assembly GCF_013393345.1. Classification (GTDB taxonomy): domain Bacteria; phylum Pseudomonadota; class Gammaproteobacteria; order Pseudomonadales; family Pseudomonadaceae; genus Metapseudomonas; species Metapseudomonas resinovorans_C. Next base: position 38,194 of record NZ_QJRF01000032.1, on the reverse strand, counting down.
CCCTGTGTTTCACCTCCGCACGCACGGGTGCCGGGGTGGCCGAATTGCTGGACATCCTCGCGCGCCTGGCGCCCAACCCCACCGAGGGCAACCCCCCGCTCTTTCTCAAGGGCGAGGGAGCGGATGCCAAGGCCTTCCGCTCCCGGCCCGACCCTCAGCAACACGTCCTGGCCCACGTGTTCAAGGTGGTGATCGACCCGTTCGTGGGAAAGCTGGGCATCTTCCGCGTGCACCAGGGCACCCTGATGCGGGACATGCAACTGTTCGTCGGCGATGGGCGCAAACCCTTCAAGCTCGGCCATCTGCTGCGCCTGCAAGGCAAGCGCCATGAGGAAGTGACACGGCTGATCCCCGGCGATTTCGGCGCCCTGACCAAGGTGGACGAAGTGGAGTTCGACTCGGTCCTGCACGACTCCCACGACGAGGATCAGATCCATCTCAAGGCCCTGGACTTCCCCGAGCCAATGCAAGGGCTCGCCATCGAGGCCAAGCGCCGTGGCGACGAGCAACGCATCGCTGAGGTACTGAGTCGTCTGCAGGCGGAAGACCCCTGCGTGAAGCTGGACTACCAGGCCTCTACCCAGGAAACCGTGCTGCGCGGCATGGGCGAGCTGCACCTGCGCTACCTGCTGGATCGCATCACCGGCACCTACAAGCTGGAAGTGGAAACCCGCCCGCCCAAGGTCCCTTACCGCGAAGCCATCACCCGCCCCGCCGAGGGCCACAGCCGGCACAAGAAGCAGACGGGCGGCGCCGGCCAGTTCGGCGAGGTGTTCCTGCGTATCGAACCGCTGCCGCGTGGCACCGGTTTCGCCTTCACCGACGAGGTGAAGGGCGGTGTGATTCCGTCGCAGTTCATTCTCTCGGTGGAAAAGGGCGTGCGCTCGGTGCTTACCTGCGGACCGCTGGCAGGCTTGCCGGTGGAGGATGTGAAGGTCACCGTCTACGACGGCAAGCACCACCCGGTGGACTCCAAGGACATCGCCTTCCAGGCCGCCGGACGCAAGGCCATGCTCGATGCCCTGCGTGCTGCCGGAGAGGTCGTGCTGGAACCTGTGGTAGCGGTGGAAGTGACTGCGCCGGAGGCCAACCTGGGTGATATCACCACCGACCTGATTGGCCGTCGCGGCCAGGTCACGGGTACCGAGTCACTGTCCCAGGGTTTGGCGCTGGTCTACGGCCAGGTGCCCCTGGCGGAGCTGGACGGCTACGCCGGACGGCTCAAGGCGATCACCCAGGGCCACGGCGCCTTCAGCATGGTCCTCAGCCACTACAACGCCGCACCCCAGGATGTTCAGCAGAAGCTCTCCGGCAACTACAAGGCGGTGCAGGAGGAGGATTGAGAATCCTTGTGGGGACTGGCTTGCCTTGTAGGAGCTAGCTTGCTAGCGAAACGGGCCATTCGCTGGCAAGCCAGCTCCTACGGGCATTGCAGCTACTTGCAGCACTTGATGCAGACACGGCCCACCGTTCCGGTATCAGGCCAACCCCTCCGCCTTCAGCGCGGCCTGCACGGCCGGGCGGGCCGCCACGCGGGCCTGGAAGGCCTGGAGATCGGGGCAATCGGAGATGTCCATGTTCAGGTGACCCGTCCAGTTGGTGACCGTGAAGAGGTACGCATCCGCTGCGGTGAAGTCGTCGCCAGTGAGGAACTGCTGGTCATGCAGTTGTTGGGAAATCCAGAGCAGACGCCGGTGAGCCATGCCGGCGTAGGTTGCCTTGGCCTTGTCATCCAGCGCCGAATTGAACTGGGCCCCGAGTGTCTTGTGCACTTCGCTGCCGATGAATGCCTGCCACTCCATGACGCGATAGCGCCGCATGTCGCCAGCTGGCGGCATCAGGTCGGTGCGCCCGGCCTCGTCGCACAGGTACTGGCAGATCACCGGGCCTTCGGTCAGTTTCTGGCCATCGTCCATTTCCAGCAGCGGTACATAGCCCTTGGGATTGCTGCGGTAGTAATCCCAGTTGTCGGCTGTCTTGTGCGTGGCCAGGTCGACCTTCTCCAGAGTGAAGGGCTTGCCGATTTCACACAGGACGATATGCACGGCGAGGGAGCAGGCTCCGGGGGAATAGTAGAGTTTCATCGCATGGCACCTCAGGCAGGTCGCAGGGGACCGGCGCAGGCAGGTGCGCCGGCGGAACGAAGGTCCGATCAAGCATAGCGGGGGTTACCCCCACCAACGGTGGACCAGGCTGTGGACAAGCTGTTCGTGCCTGATTCGTGGCCGCGTGCTGCGTAGGCTGCAGAGGATTGGTGGTTTTTTCAGCGATTTCAGCGAGTTGCGCACAACAACTGTGCACCGCTGCGTCCACAAGCTGTGGATAGATGGCGCCAGCCCACGATTGCCGCGGGCTGGCGGGAGTTGCTCAGAAAACCATCAGTAGTCGATGGCCACGTCGCCCTTGGGAATGCTGCAGCAGGACAGGATGTAGCCCTCGGCGACGTCTTCGTCGGTGATGCCGCCGTTGTGCTCCATGTCCACCTCGCCGGCGGTCTTCATCACTTTGCAGGTTCCGCAGATGCCCATGCCGCACGCCTTGGGAATATGCAGGCCGACCTTGGCGGCGGCCGAGTGCACGGTTTCACCCGGCGCCACGCGGATGCTCTTGCCAGTGCCGGTGAACTCCACCAGGTTCATCGCGCCGGCCGGTACTTCCGCCGCCGCTTCGGCTGCCTCGGCGGCATGTTCCTTCACTTCCTCGCGGATCTCCGGCGGCGTCGGGCCGAAGGCTTCCTCGTGATAGCGCTTCATGTCGAAGCCGGCGGCCTCCAGCAGGCGCCTGACCGCGGACATGTAAGGCGTCGGGCCGCAGCAGAAGATCTCGCGTTCCATGAAATCGCCGGCCATCAGATCGAGCATCGCGCGGCTCAGGTAGCCGCGATAACCCGACCAGGTTTCGCCGATCTCGTACTTCTCGCAGATCAGGTGCAGCTTGAAGTTCTCGATGCGCGAGGCCATGTGACGCAGCTCGCGGTGGTAAATGATGTCTTTCGGCGTCCGCGCACTGTGGACAAAGATCATGTCCACCGCGCCGTTGGTATCGAAGAACCAGCGCGCCATGGACATCACCGGGGTGATGCCGACGCCGCCGGACAGGAACAGCACCTTGTCCGCCGGGAAGTCGATGGCGTTGAACAGGCCGACCGGGCCGTGCACCGGAATCACGTCACCTTCTTTCAGGTTGTCGTGCAGCCAGTTGGACACCTTGCCGCCCGGCACGCGCTTGATCGTCAGCGAGAAGCTGTAGGGCACCGACGGCGAGCTGGAGATGGTGTAGGAGCGCATGATCGGCTGGCCGTCGATCTCCAGCTCCAGGGTCACGAATTGCCCCGGCTTGAAGAAGAACACCATGGGCTGGTCGGCCATGAAGCAGAACGTACGCACATCCCAGGTTTCCTGGATCGCCTTGACGCAGCGAACCATGTGCCGGCCGTTGGTCCAGGTCTGGGTCGTGATCGGATTGAGGAAGTTATTGGTCATGGACGCTGCTCCGCGCGTGGCCGGATATCGGCCTAATGTGGCGGATTGTGAATAACGCAAAAACGGCCCATTTACCTGTCCGCGACATTCACATGCTCATCGCGACCTGCCAGCAACCACCGGGGCTCGCCCGTCGGAAACGGATGTCCCCATGTCGCCCATGGATAAGGTCGTACCTCCCAGCGCCAGCACACTCATTCCCAGCCGAACCATAAGGCTTCCGAGCGAACCACCCTCGCACCCGCAGCAGGGCAGCCAATCGGCAGGCAAGAAACGAGGGCAGGTCACGCCGCCTTGCGTGACAACCGAATCAGCCACTTATTTGCGGCGGTCGCCGGCGCGACCAGCCATTGAGGAGTTACCGATGGACGTCACTTCCACCCTGAGCCTGGGCGATCCGCTTGAACCCGCACGCAAGGCCACGGCCGAAATGCTCCGCGAACGCGACCACAGCTTCTCCCTGCCGCAGCCGTTCTACAGCGACGAGCGTCTGTTCCAGATCGACATGCAGGAGATCTTCCACAAGGAGTGGTTGATCGCCGGCATGACCTGCGAAATCCCCGCCAAGGGCAACTACCTGACCCTGCAGATCGGCGATAACCCGATCATCGTCATCCGTGGCGGCGAAGGCCAGATCCATGCCTTCCACAACGTCTGCCGCCACCGTGGCTCGCGCCTGTGCGTCAGTGAAAAGGGCAAGGTCGCCAAGCTGGTCTGCCCCTATCACCAGTGGACCTACGAACTCGACGGCCGCCTGCTGTTCGCCGGTACCGAGATGGGTGCCGACTTCGACATGAAGGAATACGGCCTCAAACCCGTCAATGTGAAGACCGCGGGCGGCTACATCTTCATTTCCCTGGCCGAGAACCCGCCAGCCATCGACGACTTCCTCTCCACCCTGGCCCATTACATGGAGCCGTATGACATGGAGAACACCAAGGTGGCCGTGCAGACCACCCTGAAGGAAGCCGCCAACTGGAAGCTGGTGCTGGAGAACAACCGCGAGTGCTACCACTGCAACGGTTCGCACCCGGAACTGCTGAAAACCCTGCTGGAATGGGACGACGTCACCGACCCGCGCGCCAGCCAGGCCTTCAAGGACCAGGTCGCCGCCTGCACCAAGGCCTGGGACGAGGAGAAGATCCCTTACGCCCACGCCAGCTTCGGCCTGCGCAACCGGATCGTGCGCATGCCCCTGCTCGACGGCACCGTATCCATGACCATGGACGGCAAGCAGGGCAGCAAGAAACTCATGGGCCGCATCAAGAACCCGGACCTGGGCTCGATGCGCATCCTCCATCTGCCGCACTCGTGGAACCACTGCATGGGCGATCACCTGATCGTGTTCACCGTGTGGCCCATCAGCGCCCAGGAAACCGTGGTCACCACCAAATGGCTGGTGCACAAGGACGCGGTGGAAGGCGTGGATTACGACGTGCAGCGCCTGCGTGAAGTCTGGGATGCCACCAACGACCAGGACCGTCGCCTGGCCGAAGAGAACCAGCGCGGCATCAACTCCACGGCCTACCAGCCGGGCCCCTACTCCAAGACCTACGAGTTCGGCGTGATCAACTTCCTCGACTGGTACAGCGAACGCATGCTGAACAACCTCGGTGATACCCCGGCCACCCAACTGCGCCAGGTCAACGAGTAACACTTCCAGGGAGCTCGGCGAGGCGGCTGCGGCAGCCTCGCCGGGCGGAGGAACAGCCATGTCCGTATGCCTCGGCTTCGCCATCCTCCTGACGCTCTATGGACTGGCCTCGAGCCTGCTCAAGGCCTGGTCCGAACGTTCACACTGAGGTCCCCTCAAGGACCACCCTCGCCCTCGTCGGGATGTCGGCCCTGACGGGGGCTTTTTTTGCCCGCCATTCCTCACCAACGTCCTTTCTGAAGCACCGTCGGTCCGGCAAAACCCTCAATGATCCTCAGTTCCAGCGGGAAATTGGCTGTGTGAAATTTCCCATTCCTGAGGAAGTGCGGATAAGCACACATTCCTCATAGGAATTCTCCGGCGATTGCGAAGAGACTTCAGACGGACCCTGAATTCCTACAGAAAAATCGGAAACCCCAAGATCTAGTAGGTCAGAGCCGTCTGATCTTTACTGACCCTAAGTCAGATAGAGGGCTCAGCCATGAAGAAAATTCTTATCCCAGTAGCGATGCTGCTGATTGCATTTTCAGCGGTTTCTCATGCACGCGACGGCAAGACAACTCATGGCGTCATTCACTTCGTAGGGAGCATTGAGAGGGGACCGTGTGAATATTCCACGGCCACTTGGAACCGGCATGCGGGTCGAATCAATGGCGTCAGCCCGGGCAGCGCCGGGGCGGCTCCCGCTGCAAATGGAATCTGTGCAGGCGTAGCTGATACGTCCTCCATCAGCACTTATGCAGTCGCCAGCAGCTCCCGTTCCACGATTCGCGGCAAGGTGGTGATCGTCACCTTCAACTGAAAGGGCCAAGCCCCCCACGGGGCCTTGCCTGCTATCTCCGGTGGGGGCAACGGCAAGCTGCAGCTGCCGTCGGAAGCAGACAGCTTTCAATCACGAAGTGTTGGTATCAGCCGAATGCCTCCGCGCGGAACCCGCTCCGAATCGCCCCGGCCAAGCAAGGGCCTGCTTCCTTCTCCCCTCACGCACAAGCGGAAAGCCGTCGCCTCGACCTGGACCCGCTCTCCGAAAGCTTCGGCACAGGTGCAATCAAGCTGAATCATCCGTTCATAGGGGCTTTCAGCCTGCATTGAAACGACCACGATCGTCGCTGAAAACGCCGGCAAGAAAGCGGCTACCCCCAATATCGGTAATTCCTTACAGAATCAAAAACCCCATCTGATATTCCCGAATTTCACCAGGGATTATCTTGGCCGGGCATTTCGATGCACCACTTTTCGTGATCAATTTGTCTGGAGTAACACATGAAAAAGATCTCCCTGGCCTTCCTCGCGATGTCCGTCATCGCAGCTAGCGGTTCCGCCTTTGCCATCGACGCAGGTGGTGGCCAGATCAACTTCACCGGCTTCATCAACAACGACGCCTGCACGGTAGACGGCTCCGTCGGTAAGGAAAAGGCCATCATCGTCGATATGGGCAACCTTGCCATCAAGGACATCGGTACCGATACCGCCCCGACCAGCGGCCGAATCGGCGCAAGCAACTTCAACCTGAAGGTCAACTGCAACGAAGGCACCAAGGTCGCCATGGTGTTCGACGCCGCAGCTGGTTCCGGGTTGGTCGACAGCAAGCCAATCCTGGCCCTGAACCGAAGCACCGAATCTGCCACGAACGTCGGCATCGCCATCATGGACAGCAATGGTGAAATCATTGACCTGCGCACAAAAAACACCGCCAAGATCGAGAGCGCACTGAACGGTACCGACGCCACCCTGACCTTCGCCGCAGCCTACGTCACCACTGCCGACCCGAAGACCGCCACTCCCGGTGACGCTAACGCCACCCTGCCGTTCACCCTGCAGTACGAATAAGCAGGAACGGCATCCATGAAGCCTGGCGGGGCCATCCGGCCCCGCTACTTCCCTGGTACCTGATGGTAATCCTATGCTCCGTCGCACGATCTCCACCTGCCTGGGCGCCTTGAGCCTGGTGCTGGCTTCCCACGCATGCGCGGGAATCTCTCTCAGCTCCACCCGTCTTGTCTTCAACAGCCCCAACAAAGAGGCCAGCATCACCGTTCGCAACACTGGAAAGGACGTTCTTGTTCAGTCATGGATCGACAGCGACAAGGATTTGGACACGCCGCCACCTTTTGCCGTGACGCCTCCTCTGGCGCGCGTACCTGCGAACGAACGACAGCTGTTGCGCATTCTCTACGAAGGCAGCGGCATGCCTACCGACCGGGAGTCGGTGGTATGGCTCAACGTCCAGGAAATTCCCCAGACCAGCGAAGGCCGGAACATCTTGCAGTTGGCCGTACGCCAGCGAATCAAGATGTTCTTCCGTCCGGAGGGGCTGAAGACCGAGGCCCACCGTGCACCAGAAGAACTGCAATGGCAGCTCGCGCGCCTTGGCGGCAAGACGGAGCTGAAGCTCCGAAACCCGGGTAAATACCACGTCTCCATGAGCGATGTGAAGTTGGGCACCACGGTGGCCGTCGACTCCACCATGATCGCCCCCGGCGAAGAACGGGTATTCAGCGTCCCGGATCTGCCGTCTGCGAAAGCCGTTGATCTGACCTTCTTCAGCATCAACGACTACGGAGCCCTGGTGCCCTACTCCGCAAGCCTTTCCATCGGGAGTCCCGCTGGAGCCACGGCAAAGCGGTCCGAGTGAGCTTGTAACGAGCTCTATCCCCAAACCTCTGGCTCACCTCCGGCGGGTGCTGAACGCTCCCGCCTGGCACCGCTCGTCCTGAGGGGAGGTGAACCGGGCAGCTCGCAGGCATTGAGTAATGAGCAATTGGCCCAGTCATATCGAGGGACGTTCCACTCGGTTGCCCGCGGGCAACCTGAGATCGCGCCCCCTGGTTCGCCGCAGCAAACTCGCGCTAGCCATTTCCCTGGCTCTCCCTTCGATGACGCTGCATGCCAAATCCCCCGAACCGCTACCGGTGGCAGACGCCCAGGTCGATTCGTTCAACACGACCTTCCTCAAGGGTGCGCCCTCAGCCGTCGACCTGCAGTCCCTGCTGCACGCGAACAGCGTCGTGCCTGGCAATTATCGGGTGGACCTTTACAGCAACGAGGTACTGGTCGGGCGTAGGGACATCGACTTTTTGCGCAATCAGCAGACGGGAATAGTCGAACCCTGCCTTAATATCGAGCTGCTTCACCTGCTGGGCATCGACCTGGCAAAGCTGGTGGAACAGGGCGTGGTCAATCCCGACGGGGCCGACACCTGTTACGACCTGTCGACACTGATCGACCAGGCCACACTGCGCTACGACTCCACTCGCCTGCGCCTGAGCGCCAGCATTCCGCAGATCGCCATGCTCCAGGGCCGGCGCGGCTACGTAGACCCGGCCCTGTGGGACAACGGTGTCGCCGCCGCCTTCGTCAATTACCAGCTCAACACCAACCGGAACCGGGACGACTACGGCCGTCAGACATACAACAACCTGGGCCTGCGCAACGGCATCAACCTGGGGGCATGGCGTCTGCGGAACGAATCCAACTACCGGACGGGCACTGGTCGGCCAAGTTCCTTCACCAGCAACCGCACTTACTTGCAGCGCGACATCACAAGGCTCAAGGGGCAGTTCAGCCTGGGGGAGATCTACTCCGACGCCCACCTGTTCGACAGTGTGCGCTACCGCGGCATCAAGCTGGCCTCCGATGAAGCCATGCGGGCGGACAGCGAGCGCGGCTATGCACCGGTCATCCGTGGCGTTGCGGAGACCAACGCGACCGTGGAGATTCGTCAGAACGATTACATCCTCTACTCCACAACCGTGGCGCCGGGCCCGTTCGAGATCAGCGACATCTTCCCCACCGGTTCCAACGGCGACCTGGAGATCACCATCATCGAGGCCGACGGGCGCCGGCGCGTGAGCCAGCAGGCCTTTTCGAGCCTGCCGACCATGGTCCGCGAAGGCCAACTGAACTACAGCCTTTCTGCCGGCGAGTTCAATAGCAACAGTGACGACCTCAAAAACCCGGCATTCGTCAGCGCGACTGCAGCCTACGGCCTCAGCAGCAACCTCACGGGCATTGCTGGCACCCAGGCCACCCAGGACTTCAATGCCGTATCGCTCGGTGCCGGGCGAAATACCCCGATCGGTGCTGTGTCGGTCGACGTAACGCACTCGGCCAGCCGGGTTCGTGGGCTCTCCGCCCGAGGCAACAGCCTGCGTGCGCTGTACGCGAAGACCTTCACCGGCACTGACACCAGCTTCACCCTGGCGGCCTATCGCTACTCCACCGAAGGCTATCGGACGCTCTCCGATCATGTTCAAGAACTCACCCTGGGCATGCCGAGCACGAGTGGTCGCTCGAAGATCCGTACCGACCTGACCGTCAACCAGACCCTTGGCCAGCGCAAGTACGGCAGCCTCTACATCAACGCCAGCGACGAGCGTTACTGGAATCGCGGCGGCACGCGCAGCCTCTCCGCCGGCTACTCCAATGGTTGGCGCGACGTCAGCTACAGCTTCAGCGTGAGCCAAACTCGCAACATCGGTACTGCCGGCCCGTCGAACGACGACACCCAGCTAAACCTTTCCGTGTCCTTCCCTCTGGGCTCGAAGCCACGGGCGCCACGCGCCTACCTCTCGACCACCCATCAGGACAGCAACGACAACACGCAGGTCGGCGTGAACGGCTACCTGTCCGAAGACAGCGACACCTCCTACTCGGTGCAAGGCAGCCAGAACAGCAGCAGGGGTAGCTCGACTTCGGTCAACCTGAACAGCCGCACCTCGCTTGCGGAGATCAACCTTGGCTACAGCAAGGGACGCAGCTACACGTCGGAGAACCTCACCTTGTCGGGCTCCGTCGTCGCCCACGCTGGCGGCATCAACCTGGGCCAACCGGTGGGTGAAACCTTCGCACTGGTGGAAGTCCCCGACATCTCGGATGTCAGCGTCAGCAACTTCAACGGGGTCAATACCGGATACAACGGCTATGCCATAGTGCCGAACGCTCAGCCCTACCGGACCAACTGGATCACCCTGGACACACGCAACCTCGGCGGCGGCGTCGAGATCGACAACGCTACCCAGCAGGTCGTGCCGCGCCGCGGGGCCATAGTGCTGGCCCGTTACGAAGGAAAAAAGGGGCAACGCGTCCAGTTCGAGCTGTTCGACAGCCTGGGCCAACCCATCCCATTCGGCGCTTCGCTGGAAGATGCCAAGGGCAAGCAGCTCGCCATCTCCGATCCGAGCGGCAGGGCACTGGCCCTGGTCGAAGAGGACCAGGCCACGCTGACCATCAAGTGGAGTGGGCAACAATGCGCCGCCGCCTACGCGCTACCGCCACAAGACAAATCCAGCAACTACCAGCGCTATCGCCTCAGCTGCCAGAACTGAGGGAAGAAAGGTCAGCCCTCGGGTCGTTCGGCGAGGTCGTTGCGCCGGGCGAACTCGATCAGCTCCAGCAAGGACCCGAGGTTGAGCTTCTGCTGGATACGGGTCTTGTAGGTGCTGATGGTCTTGTTGCTGAGCAGCATGCGCTCGCCGATTTCCTTGTTCGACAGCCCGGTCGCCAGGTACTGCAAGACCATCAGCTCCTGGTTGGACAGCCTCTCCACCAGCTCGCTTTCGCTCAGCGCCGGTGCCTGGCTGCCGCTCATCGAAATGGACGGAAACACGGTGAATCCGGCGTTGATGGCATTGATGGCCGTGAGCAGGTTCTGCAGGTCCTCTTCCTTGCTGACGAAGCCCTTTGCTCCCGCCTGGAGACAGCGCTGGGAAAAGCCCTCTGCCGACTGCGAAGTCAGCACCAGGACATGACTGTCGAGCCCCAGCGCCTGGATTCGCGAGATGACATTGAGGCCATCAAGGCGCGGGATGCCAATGTCCAGGATGACGATATCCGGCTCATGTTGACGGATCATCTGCAAGGCATCGACGCCGTTATCAGCCTCGCCGATGACCTCCATCCCGTTGCGCTCCAGCAACATGCGGACAGCCATACGGATCACTGGATGATCGTCGACGATCAGGGCACTTCTCATTGCAACCTCGAAAAAGGGGCCAAGCATCCATGACGCTGCACCCGAACTTGGCCAAAGCCGACAACCGATGAATTTTCCTACAACCACCTAGGACGCATCGCCTAGCTGGGGACGCGTGTCCGTAGGTAACTTGGCCGTTATCCCAACCGCTGTCGAGCCCGCCATGAAGAACTTGAGCATTCTGGTGCTGGAAGACGAACCATTCCAGCGCCTGATCGCGGTAACCGCCCTTCGGCAATTGGGGCTCGAGAAGATCCACGAAGCGGCGGACGGCGCCAGCGCCTTATCCTTGCTCGAAGCCTGCGGCGGAGTCGACATCGCCCTCTGCGACCTGCGCATGTCCGGCATGGATGGCGCGGCCTTTCTCCGTTGTGCCAGCCAGGCTGGCGTCATCCGTTCGGTGATTCTCAGCAGCGAGGTAGGGCCTGAGCTGCGCCAGGCGACCTCTGCCATGATCCGCTGCCTTGGCCTGGATTTCCTCGGCGACCTCGGTAAGCCCTTCGACATGCAGCGTGCTGCCGACCTGATCAAGCGCCATTCAGCCCTTCCCACGCGGCCCGAAGCCCTCGCGGCGGCGAACGCGCCGCCCACCCTGGAGGAAATCCTCAGAGGCCTGGAACAGGGTGAGTTCGAACCGTTTCTCCAGCCGAAGGTGTGCATGCGGAGCGGTGAGCTCCAGGGCGCTGAAGTCCTCGCCCGCTGGCGCCATCCACGACGAGGCGTGTTATCGCCCGGCCACTTCCTGCCAGCCATCGAGCGTCACGGCCTGGTCGATCGCCTGTTCTGGCATCTCCTCGGGCAAGGCCTGGAACTGCAGCAGGAACTCGGCCTCAGCGGGCGGCAGGTGAACCTCGCCTTCAATCTCCACCCACGACAGCTGGGCAATCTCGATATCGCCGAGCGCGTTGGCCAGGCCTTGGAACTGGCTGGGCTGCCAGGCTCCGGATTGACGTTCGAACTCACCGAAACCGGCCTGCTGGAAGCGCCAGCCGCCAGCCTGGAAAGCCTGGTCCGCCTGCGCCTGATGGGCTGTGGACTGGCCATGGATGACTTCGGCGCCGGCTATTCGTCGCTGGATCGCTTGTGTGAACTGCCCTTCAGCGAGGTCAAGCTGGACGCGGCATTCGTCCGCAAGCTGGATAACCAGCCGCGCAGCGGGGCGGTCATCCGCGGCGCCGTCGCCATGGCCGAGGCCATGGACCTGACGCTGGTGGTGGAAGGCGTGGAAACCACCGAGCAATGTGAGCGTCTGCTTTCGCTCGGCTGCAAGGTGGCACAGGGTTTCCTCTTCGCACGGCCGCTGGATCGCAGCAGCTTCCGGGCGCTGCTGGATGATCGTTTGCACCCCGGACGTCACTGATTCTGGGCCAGCTCCGCCAGCAACGCGCTCTCCAGTTCCAGCATCGCCCGCCGCAGCCCCTCTGCACCTGCGCGCAGGTCCGAGGGTTGCGGCGCCGGTAGCTTGCATGCCTGTTCGAGATCATTGCAGGCGTCGATCAGCGGTTCCGCGCGGATCACACGTGCGGCGCCCTTGAGGCGGTGGGCGAGTTCAGCCAGGGCAGGCGCATCACTCCTTCCGGCCAGGTCGGCCAAGGGCTCCAGATCCCGCCGATTGGCCTCCAGCAACTCGTTCACCAGATTGCGAATCAGAACCGCATCACCGCCAGTAAGCGGCGCCAGGGGAGACAGGTCGAACAGCGCTTCACCTTTGGCTTCTTCCGCTGGAGCCGCTTCGCCTCCCGACGCTCCCCAAAGCTTCTCTTCCAACAGGTCGAGACCTATGGGCTTGATCAGGCAGTCGTCCATGCCAGCTTGCAGGCCCCGCTCGATTTCATCCGGCTGGGCATCGGCCGTCAGGCCGAGAATCAGGACCGGCGCACGCGGCCCCTGGCGTTCTTCGGCGCGGATCGCTTGAGCGAGGCTGGCGCCATTCATGAGCGGCATGTGGCAATCGGTGGCGATCACATCGAACGGATAGGCCCGCCAGGCGGCAAGGGCCTCCACGCCATTCTCCACCGCGACCACTTCGTGTCCGAGGTAGGCCAGTTGCTGGGCGAGGATTTGCCGGTTCACCGGATGATCATCCACCACCAGCACCCGCAACCTGCGGCGCTGCTGTACGCGATCGGGCGAGGGCAACGCCGGCTCCTCGACCGGTTCGAGGCGGTGCAGGCGCAGCTCCAGGTCGATTCGCGTGCCCTGGCCAGGCGTACTGGTCAGGTTCAGCCGGCCACCCATCATTTCGCAGAGAGAGCGGCTGATCACCAGTCCCAGGCCCGCGCCTTCGGTCTGCTGGTTGCCTCGCTCCACCTGGGCGAAGGGGCGGAACAGCCGGCCTTGCTCCTCCAGCGAGATACCGATGCCCGTGTCCTCGACTCCGAGGTGGACGCGCAGCATTTCACCCTCCAGCGCCTCACCGCGGATGTGCACGCGAACACTGCCCTCACGGGTGAACTTGATCGCGTTGCTGACCAGGTTGGAAAGGATCTGCTTGAAACGCAGGGAGTCCACCAGGACGTCGCCCTGGATGCTGGAGTCGATATCCAGCAGCAGACTCAGGCGCTTCTGTCGTGCCAGCCCATCGAACACCCGCGCCACCGATTCCACCAATTCGCGCAGGTTGGCCCGCTGCGGTGCCAGGCTGAGCCGACCCGATTCGATACGGGCGATGTCGAGGATGTCACCGAGCAGCGCCAGCAGGCTGCGGGCCGAGCCGTAGGCCACTTCAATGCTGGAGCGGTCGATGGGCTGGTCGGCAGCACGCTTCAGCGCCAGTTCGAGGATGCCGATCACCGCGTTCATCGGCGTGCGGATTTCGTGGCTCATGGTCGCGAGGAAGGTGGTCTTGGCCCGGCTGGCCTCGTCCGCCAGGTTCTTCGCCGATTCCAGCTCCTGCACCAGATGACGGTGCTCGGTGATGTCGAGCCAGCCGCAGATTACCCCTTTGACCTTGCCGGCGGAGTCCTGGAAAGGTTGGATCCAGTGATCGATCCACAGGCTCTTGCCGCCGAGACGAACGTGGTGGATGCCCTTGATCATCCGCCCTTCCGCCATCGCCTGGAGGTAGAGCCGATGGAACTCCGGCGCAGCCTCGAAAACGTCTCCAGGCAGCTCCATCGGAGTGAGGCCGCGCACCTGATCCGCTGCCAGCCCCAGGCTCGTCGAATAGCTGCGGTTGCACGACAGCAGTCGCCCTTCGGTATCCCGCACATAAAGCGGCGGCGGCATGCTGTCGGTCAGGGTTTCGATGAAGCGCAGCTCGTCGCTGAGCTGGCGCTCGGCCGTCTGCCGCCGCCGCACTTCGCGACGCAGGCGCAGGACCCAGGCGAGCACGAGCAGCAGCAGCAGGGAGGCACCGATGAGGATGCGCTGAATCAGGGCGCTGTAGTCGCGCCAGATCTGTGGGCTCATGGCCCGGCTACCGCGCCAACGATTCGTTGCTGCGTTCAGTTCGTCCGGCGAAATGCTGGCCAGGGCCTTCTCGATGATCGAATACAACTCGGTATCGCCGCGGCGCACGGCGAAGTTGGCATGCGCCGGGTCGATGGGCGGCAGTGCCGCGATCTTCAGTCTGTTTTCGAACAGGGGCACGGTGTAGTACTGCGCCACCGGCATCGCCACCAAGGCGAAGTCCGCCTCGCCGGAACGCACCCTATTCATGGCATCCAGAGAGGAGGCGGCATCGATAAACTGCATCTCGGGATAGATCTGTCGGATTTGCTCCCGGGCCACGTTACCGCGGCTCAGGGCGAGGCGCTGGCCCCTCTCCCCAATCGGCGCGACTTCGCCCTCTTTGTCCATATGCGCCACCAGCACGAAGGGGCTGGTAGAAATCGGACGGGTGAAGCGCAGCTGGCTTTCCCGTTCCTTGCTCGGCGTCAGGATGGCCAGGTCCGCGTCACCCTCTTCCAGATCCTCGAGCTGGCGGGCGGGGCCACCGGTACGACTGACTGCTTCGAAACGCAATCCCGTGCGCACCGAGACCATTTCCAGCAGGTCCGCCACACCACCACGTAGCTGTCCACTGTCGTCGAAGTACGCCAGCGGTGCCTTGTCGTCATCGATCACCAGGCGCACAACCGGATGGGATTGAGCCCAGCGCGCTTCCTCGGGTGTGAGCGGCTGCAGGTCGCGTACGGGAATTACACCAACGCCCGTCCAGCGCCGGGATATCTCGTCAAGGCGCGCGCGGCCCACCGCTCTCAGGGACGCGTCAAGGCCACGCAACAGACGCTGGTCCTGCTCCCGCACGATGAACGCGACGCCGACATCCGGCTGGTCGACGAAGCGATCGAACCTGGCCATGCCATAGAAGTTGCTATTGAGCTGGTAATAGACCGGCAGCAAGTCGCCCAGCAGCAGATCGGCCTCCCCGAACGCAACCGCCGCCAAGCCATCCTCCACCGACCGGGCAACCACCTGCCGCACGCCGGGATAGCGCTGGCCGAGCGCCTGGTCATGCCCCGGCACCAGAGCGACGGTGACGCCAGCGAGGTCCTGCGGGAAGTTGCGCTGGTCGTCATAGCGGCGGAACAGCGCCAGCCGATCAGTCGCAATGGGCAGACTGCGAACGACGCTCTGGCCGGCGCCGTCCTGGCCATCGCCAATCAGCAGGTCGATCTCGCCGGCGACCAGGGCCTGCAGCAGGGCCGGCCGGTCGGGGTACCGACGCAGCTTGATCTGCATGCCGAGCAATTGCTGGACCAGTGCCACGGCGTCGGCCGCGATACCTTCGTAGCCGCCATCACGCCCGATGATTTCCAGGGGCGCGAACTCTCCACCCGTGACGCCCAGCACCAGCTCGCGCTTCTGCCGTAGCCAGTGCCAGTCTTCCTCGCTGATCAACAGCTCCTGCTGATCGACCACCAGTTGGCTGGAAAGGGTCAGTGGGCGAGCATCCTCGCCAGCGTAGGCAGTCCCCACCATGAGAAGCCAGAAGAAGGGCAGGACTGCTCTGGAAAGGAAATTACGGATCACCTGGCCGGTCCGCCTCGCAGAATTGAATGAACAGAACATTAGTTGAAACAGGGCACTTTTTTCGGGGCGACCTACACGCCAAGAAGTCTGCCTACAGACTCTGTAGGAAACTTCCTAAACGTCCAATCAACAGAAAAACCGCCAATATACTTCCGCCCCTGAACATTCACCTGCCAATTGGGACGGACACCCGGAAACAGTACGGGCAAGTCTTAGAAACAGGTGAAAGTTAGTACGAAGTTATCAGATCGGTCTGAAGGATAAGTTGCCGAGATTCTGAATAGGATTTCCGTTAAAGCCAACTTGGCATTCTCACGCCGGTCGAAACGAATCCCCATCTCAATGGGCCGGCGTGGCCATCCACATCTTCGATAGCCCCATTCTCAACGGCAATTCCCGAAGGCCTGTGAGCGCTCCGTACTCATTGGAAACCTGACATGGAGAACCAACAGATGAACAAGGTACTGCTGATCGACAATCAGTCCATGATCCGATTTGCAACTCGCGTACTGCTGGAGCGAGAGGACTATGAGGTGATCGGTGAGACCGAGAGCGGCGTGGAAGGCCTGAGCATGGCGCGTTCGCTGCGACCCGACCTGGTGATACTGGATATCGCCATCCCCAAGCTCGACGGCCTGGAAGTCCTGGGCCGACTCAGCAGCATGGACGCCAACCTCAAACTGCTGGTGCTGACCTCGCTGCCAGCCTCGCTGTACGCCAACCGCTGCCTGCAGGCGGGCGCTACCGGCTACATGTCCAAGCAGGAGCAGGCGGTCAGTCTGGTCTCGGCTGTGCGCTCGGTACTGTCCGGGTACAGCCTGTTTCCCAGCACGGTGCACCTGCCGGATACCTCGCAGCGGGGCGAGTGCAGCGACAGCCATCTGCTGGACACGCTGTCCGACCGCGAACTGGCGGTCCTGCAGAATCTGGCCAATGGCAAGAACAATCAGGAAATCGCCAAGCAGCTGTTCATCAGCCACAAGACGGTCAGTACTTACAAATCCCGTTTGATGGACAAGCTGAAGACCCGCAACCAGGTCGACCTGATCGACTTCGCTCGCCGCTATGTGGTGCCCACCCCCTGAGGAACACGCACCAAAAGAAAATGCCGCCGCCTCAGCGGGGCGGCGGCAGCCCGATCACACACCCCACATGCCGGGGTCGCGGCAGTTCGCGATGAGCCGCCGACACGGCCTCTACCTTCGCCGCCACCGGCGCAGCGAAGGCCGCCGAGCGCGATGTATCGGCAGCCACGTTCATCAACATCTGCTCGCTGGCCGCCAGCAACTCCTCTCCCCCCTTCAGAAACAAGCCGTGGTGGATATGCAGCCGCTTGGCGTCATGGGCGAGCAGTTGGGTGCGCACCTCCACCTCGGCTCCCAGCTTCACTTCGGCCAGGTAGTTGAGGTGGCACTCCAGGGTGAACAGAGTGTGGCCGGTGGACGCACGACCCTGTTCGTCGAGGCCGATCTCGTCCATCAGGGCATCGGTGGCGTAACTGAAGATCAGCAGGTAGAAGGCATCGCGCAGATGGCCGTTGTAGTCCACCCAATCGGGCAGGACGGCGGTGCGGTAGGTGGTGAGGGCGTGGCCCATCAGGAAACTCCCAGCAATGCGCCCTCTCCCCAGCCCTCTCCCTGAAGGGAGAGGGGGCCAGCACGGAGTGGCGGGAAGGTTTGAGGTTAGTCGGCGAAGGCGAAGCCGTGATTGGCCTTGGTTTCCTTGATGGCGCCGAGCACTGCCAACAGGCAATCGTCACGGTAACGCTCCAGCTCGGCAATGCTGCGCGAACCCTGCTGTTCGGACGTACCTTCCACCACCCGGTCGATCAGTTCGTCAGTCAATTCCGGAGCCGGTAGGTAGGTCCACGGCAGCTGCAACGCCGGGCCGAACTGGGCCATGAAGTGGCGCATGCCAGCGTTGCCACCCGCCAGTGTGTACGTCAGGAAAGTCCCCATGAATGACCAGCGCAAGCCAGCGCCGAAGCGGATGGCATCGTCGATCTCGCCGGTGCTGGCGACGCCATCGTTCACCAGGTGCAGCGCCTCGCGCCAGAGGGCTTCCAGCAAGCGGTCGGCGATGAAGCCCGGCACTTCCTTGCGCACATGCAGCGGGCGCATACCCAGCGCGGTGTAGATTTCGATGGCCGCCTGGACGGCCTGCGGCGCGGTCTTCTCGCCGCCCACCACTTCCACCAGTGGCAGCAGATAGACCGGGTTGAACGGGTGGCCGACCACGCAGCGTTCCGGGTGCACGGCGTCAGCGTAGAACTCGCTGGGCAAGAGGCCCGAAGTGCTGGAGCCGATGATCACATCCGGTCGTGCGGCGGCGCTGATCTTCGCGTGCAGATCGAGCTTGAGGTCGAGTCGTTCCGGCGCGCTTTCCTGGATGAAGTCGGCGTCCCGCACGCACTCTTCGATGGTCGCGACGAAGCGCAGACGGTCCTGGGAAGCGCCGGGGGCCAGGCCCTGCTTCTGCAGCGCCGGCCAGGCATTGGCGATGCGTGCACGCAGTGCGGCCTCGGCGCCGGGTGCCGGGTCCCAGGCGATGACGTCGAGTCCGTGGGCCAGCGCGCGGGCGATCCAGCCGCTGCCGATGACGCCGCTGCCGAGGGCGGCGAAGGTCTTGATCTGGGTGACGAAGGACATGGTGGCTCCTGGACAGGCAAATCTAATTGGGTAAAGACAGTCCGTAGGAGCGAGCTTGCTCGCGAAGCTCCTGGACGCATCATTCGCGAGCAAGCTCGCTCCTACACATACGGGCGGTCAGCGCGGCTTCAAGTTCATCTTCTTGCGCCCCTCGGCCGGGGTCAGGGCGCGGCCGCCGAGGCGTTCGATGATCTCGATGGCGCGTTCCACCAATTGACCGTTGCTGGCATGCACGCCGCGGTCGAGCCAGATGTTGTCTTCCAGTCCTACCCGCACGTTGCCACCCAGCAGCATGGCCTGGGCGACCATCGGCATCTGCGAGCGGCCGATACCGAAGCCGGCCCAGGTGCAGCCAGCGGGGAGGTTGTCGGCCATGGCCTTCATGGTGGTGGTGTCGGCCGGCGCGCCCCACGGAATCCCCAGGCAGATCTGGAACAGCGGGTCTTCCAGCAGGCCCTCCTTGAGCATCTGCTTGGCAAACCAGAGGTGGCCGGTGTCGAAGATTTCCAGCTCGGCCTTCACGCCCAGCTCAGTGATGCGCTTGGCACCGGCGCGCAGCTGCGCCGGGGTGGAGACGTAGATGAAGTCGCCATCGCCGAAGTTCAGGGTGCCGCAGTCCAGGGTGCATATTTCCGGCAGCAGCTCTTCCACATGGGCCAGCCGCTCCAGCGGCCCGACCAGGTCGGTACCGGTGCCGAACTCCAGGGGCTGCTCGCCCTTGCCGATTTCCAGGTCACCGCCCATGCCGGCAGTGAGGTTGATGATGATGTCGGTGTCGCTCTCGCGGATACGTTCCACCAGCTCCCGGTACAGCGCCACATCACGGCTCGGCTTGCCGGTCTTCGGATCGCGCACATGGCAGTGGGCGACGGTGGCGCCGGCCTTGGCGGCTTCGATGGCGGCGGCGGCGATTTCCTTCGGAGTAACGGGAATGGCCGGGTGCTTGCCGACGGTATCGCCGGCGCCGGTAACGGCACAGGTGACGATGACTTCGTAGTTCACGGTTGTTTCATCCTTCTGCGAGGCGATCGGAAACCGTGCGCGGGCAGGCCCGCGCACTGGGCGTTGCGTTGAGTTACTTCAGCGAAGCGAGGGCGCTGTCGACGCCGTTCTTGCCGTCGAAGGTGGTGACCCCGGCGAGCCAGCCCTTGACCACTTCCGGGTTGGCTTTCAGCCACTCACGGGCGACCTTGGCGGGGTCCTGCCGCTCCATGATCGGCTGCATCAACTCAGCCTCCTGGGCGCTGGTGAATCGCAGGTTGGCCAGCAGGCGATCGGCGTTGGGGCAACGCTGGGCGAAGTCCGGTGCGGTGACGGTGGAGACCGTGGCGGCGCCATCGTTGGGGCCGAACACGTCCTCACTGCCGGTGAGGTAGGTAACGGGCATCTGGATGTTCATCGGGTGTGGTTTCCAGCCGAAGAACACCACCGGCTTGTTGTTCTTCACCGCCCGCTTGACCGCGGTGAGCATGGCCGCCTCGCTGGATTCGATCAGTTTGAAGCCGCCCAGGCCGAACTGATTGGTGTCGATCATCTTCTGGATCGCGGTGTTGGCACCGGAACCGGATTCGATGCCGTAGATCTTGCCGTCCAACTGGTCCTTGAACTTCGCGATATCGGCGAAGGTGCGCAGGCCCTGCTCGGCGGTGTAGGTAGGAACGGCGAGTACGGCAATGGCGTCATTGAGTGACGGCTCGGCGGCGACCTTGACCGATTTGGATTCCAGGAATGGCTTGATGTTGTCATCCATAATCGGCTTCCAGTAGCCGAGGAAGACGTCGACCTGTTTCTTCTGGATTCCGGCGAAGATGATCTGCTGCGATGCCTGGGTCTGGGTGGTCTGGTACCCCAGGCTGCCGAGCAGTTCGTTGGCGACGGCGGTGGTGGCGACGACATCGGTCCAGCCGACCACGCCCACGCGGATCTTCTGGCAACTGGCGTCTTCGGCGGCGAATGCGGCGGAACTGGAGAGGGCGAACAAACAGCAACCAGCGAATGCGGTAAGACGTTTCATTGATGCTCCCCTTGCGGCCATACGGTTATTTATTTGTTGTGCAGGAGCCGGGGGCGACTCCTTCCGTTTTCGGGCGCCACTACAACCCGATGGAGACAAATTACTCAGCGTCCAAAGATGCGATTCGAACTAAAACGACTACCTGTTGAACAGGAACGACCACCTTTCTTGCGCTCTTGAGGCCGTTCCCTTTTAGTGGGTTATCCCATGCGCGGAAACCGACCATGTCCCAGACTTTCAGCTTCCTCCTGCTGCCTGGCTTCTCGATGATGGGACTGATGTCGGCGGTGGAACCCTTGCGCGTGGCCAACCGCTTTCGCGGTGAGTTGTACCGCTGGCGGTTACTGAGCCTGGACGGGGGCCCGGTGGCGGGCAGCAATGGCATGTCGCTGAACGTCGACGCTGGGCTGGAGACTCCGCCGGAAGGGGATTGCCTGTTCGTGGTCGCGGGCTTCGATCCGCTCGCCAGCTTCGGTCCGCGCCTGGCCCACTGGCTCAACCGTGCGGAGCACGACGGGTTGCTGTTGGGTGGGATCGATACCGGCAGCTTCGTGCTTGCCGAAGCCGAGCTGTTCAGTCGGCAGCGACTGACCCTGCACTGGGAAGCCATCGAAGCCTTTCAGGAGCGCTACCCGGCGCTCAGCGTCACCCAGGAGCTCTTCGAGATCGACGGGCGACGCATCACCAGTGCCGGCGGCACCGCGAGTCTCGACCTGATGCTCACCCTCATCGCTCGCAGCCACGGCGAGGCCCTGGCGCTGCAGGTTTCCGAGCAATTCGTGCTGGGCCGCATCCGCACCCAGCAGGACCACCAGCGCATGCAGGTCGCCAGCCGCTTCAATGTGCACAACAAGAAGCTGGTACAGGTTATCGGCGAGATGCAGCGCCACAGCGAGGCGCCATTGAGTTCACGGGAGCTGGCCGAGCGGGTGAGCGTCACGCCGCGCCAGCTGGAGCGACTGTTCCGCCTGCACCTGAAGGAAACGCCGTCGAACTTCTACCTCGGCCTGCGCCTGGAGAAGGCACGGCAGCTGTTGCGCCAGACCGACATGAGCGTGCTGGAAGTGGCGCTGGCCTGCGGGTTCGAGTCCTCGTCCTACTTCTCCCGCGCGTACCGTGCGCGCTTCAACACCTGCCCGAGCCAGGACCGGCATGAGCATCCGGATCAGGAGCCTGCTCGCCAGATAGGATGAGGCCGGCCTTCAGCCTGCAATCGCGATTGAAATCGCTCCCACAAAGCTCGGCCGAGCGCTGTTCACTTGTGGGGGCGAATTCATTCGCTATGCAGGACGCAGTCCTGCCCTTGGCCTTGCAGGGGGCAGCTACGCTGCCCTAAGCGAATGAATTCGCCCCCACAAGAGAGAAAAGCCCCCAGGGTTGGCTACACCGCCCTGCCCTGCTCCGCCAGCGCCTGCTGCACCAGGGGGTGCAGGCATTCGCCATGGTGCTCCACTTGCCAGGCCATCAGCTCGATACGCATGGCCGGTGTCCAGAAGCTCTGCAGGTGCGTCCGCACCCCCTTGACTGCCTGCTCCCTGTCCGGCTCGGAAGCGAAGAACTGAGCGATCTGGTTGGCCATCTTGATCAGGTTGTCGGTGCTCATCGGCGTACCTCGACTTTTTCGGTCCTGCGGCGGTCCTTGAGCAGGCGCCGCTGTTCGTCACTGAATTCTTGATAGCGTTTTTGCCATTCGGAGGGGTGGTAGACCCGCGTGACCTCCACCGCCGTCACCTTGTATTCCGGGCAGTTGGTGGCCCAGTCGGAGTTGTCGGTGGTGATCACGTTGGCCCCCGATTCGGGGAAGTGGAAGGTGGTGTACACCACCCCCGGCGCCACCCGCTCGCTGACCTTGGCACGCAGCACCGTCTGTCCGGCGCGGCTGCCCACGCCCACCCAATCGCCCTCGTTGATGCCCCGGCTCTCGGCATCGGTCGGGTGGATCTCCAGGCGGTCCTCTTCATGCCAGGCGACGTTGTCGGTGCGTCGGGTCTGGGCGCCGACGTTGTACTGGCTGAGGATGCGGCCGGTGGTCAACAGCAGCGGATAGCGGTTGTTGACCTTCTCTTCGGTGGGCACGTAGCCGGTGAGCATGAAGCGTCCCTTGCCGCGCACAAATTCCTCGATGTGCATGGTCGGCGTGCCATCCGGCGCGGCGTCGTTGCAGGGCCATTGCAGGCTGCCGTGACGATCCAGCTCGGCGTAGCTCACGCGGGTGAAGGTCGGGGTCAGGCTGGCGATCTCGTCCATGATCTGGGACGGGTGTTTGTAGTCCATCTTGTAGCCGAGGGCGTTGGCCAGCAGCTGCGTCGCCTCCCAGTCGGCCTTGCCGCCCAGCGGGTCCATCACCTTGCGCACGCGGGAGATGCGCCGCTCGGCGTTGGTGAAAGTGCCGTCCTTCTCCAGGAAGGAACTGCCCGGCAGGAAGACATGGGCGAACTTGGCGGTTTCGTTGAGGAAGATGTCCTGCACCACCACGCATTCCATGGCCGACAGGGCCGCGGTGACGTGCTGGGTATTGGGGTCGCTCTGGGCGATGTCCTCGCCCTGGCAGTAGAGCGCCTTGAAGGTGCCGCCGAGCGCCGCCTCGAACATGTTGGGGATGCGCAGGCCTGGATCAGGTAGCAGAGTCACGCCCCACGCCTGCTCGAACTGGGCACGCACGGTGTCGTTGGAAACGTGGCGATAGCCGGGCAGTTCATGGGGGAACGAACCCATGTCGCAGGAGCCTTGCACGTTGTTCTGCCCACGCAGCGGGTTCACGCCGACGCCTTCTCGGCCAATGTTTCCGGTAGCCATGGCGAGGTTGGCGATGCCCATCACCGAGGTGCTGCCCTGGCTGTGTTCGGTCACGCCCAGGCCGTAGTAGATGGCCGCGTTTCCGCCGGTGGCGTAGAGCCGCGCAGCGGCACGGATGTCGTCAGGCGACACACCGCAGATCGGCCCCATGGCCTCGGGGGAGTTTTCCGGCAGGCTGACGAAATCGCGCCAGCGGGCAAAATCAGTCGCTTCGCAGCGAGCATCCACGAAGTCCTGTTTGACCAGGCCTTCGGTGACGATCACATGGGCCAGGGCGTTGAGCATGGCCACGTTGGTCCCCGGTCGCAGCGCCAGGTGCAGGTCGGCGCGGGCGTGGGGCGAATCCACCAGGTCGATGCGGCGCGGATCGATGACGATCAACCGCGCGCCCTCGCGCAGGCGGCGCTTGAGCTGGGAGCCGAACACCGGGTGGGCGTCGGTGGGGTTGGCGCCGATCACCAGCACCACGTCAGCCTGCATCACCGAGTCGAAGCTCTGGGTGCCAGCGGACTCCCCGAGGGTCTGTTTGAGGCCGTAGCCGGTGGGCGAGTGGCAGACACGGGCGCAGGTGTCGACGTTGTTATTGCCGAAGCCAGCGCGCACCAGCTTCTGCACCAGGTAGGTCTCTTCGTTGGTGCAGCGGCTGGAAGTGATGCCACCGATGGAGTCGCGCCCGTACTTGAGCTGGATGCGACGGAATTCGCTGGCCGCGTAGTTCACCGCTTCTTCCCAGCTGACTTCCTGCCAGGGGTCTTCGATGTGCTTGCGGATCATCGGTTTGGTGATGCGGTCCGGGTGGGTCGCATAACCCCAGGCGAAGCGGCCTTTCACACAGGAGTGACCGTGGTTCGCCTGGCCGTTCTTGTCCGGAACCATGCGCACCAGTTGGTCGCCCTTCATTTCGGCTTTGAACGAGCAGCCCACGCCGCAATAAGCGCAGGTGGTGATGACGCTGCGCTCGGGCTGGCCCATCTCCACCACGCTCTTTTCCATCAGGGTGGCGGTCGGGCAGGCCTGCACGCAGGCGCCGCAGGACACACACTCGGAGTCGAGGAAGTTCTCGCCACCGGCCGCCGCCACGCGGGACTCGAAGCCACGCCCGCTGATGGTCAGGGCGAAGGTGCCCTGGGTCTCCTCGCAGGCGCGCACGCAGCGGTTGCAGACGATGCACTTGCTCGGGTCGTAGTCGAAATAGGGGTTGGAGACGTCCTTCTGCTCATCCAGGTGGTTGGCGCCGTCGTAGCCGTAGCGCACCTCGCGCAGGCCCACCTGGCCGGCGACGGTCTGCAACTCGCAGTTGCCGTTGGCCGAGCAGGTCAGGCAATCCAGCGGGTGATCGGAGATGTACAGCTCCATCACATTGCGGCGCAGGGTGGCAAGCTTGGGCGTCTGGGTGTGGACCACCATGCCTTCGCTCACCGGCGTGGTGCAGGAGGCCGGATAACCGCGCATGCCGTCGATTTCCACCAGGCACATACGGCAGGAGCCGAAGGCTTCCAGGCTATCGGTAGCGCACAGCTTGGGAATGGTGGTGCCGAGCAGCGCGGCGGCGCGCATCACCGACGTGCCGGCGGGCACGCTGATCTCGCGGCCATCGATGCTCAGGCTGACCTGCACGTCGCTTTCGCGGGCCGGGGTGCCGAGATCGACATCGCTGGAGGGATCGAAGATGTTGATCATTGGTCGGCCTCCACGGGCTCAAGACCGAAGTCGGCAGGGAAGTGCTTGAGCGCGCTGGTCACCGGGAAGGCGGTCATGCCACCCAGGGCGCAGAGCGAGCCGTACGTCATGGTGTCGCAGAGGTCCCTGAGCAGCAGGGCCTGCTCTTCGCGGGCGGTGATGTCCGTGGCGGCGATCAGGCGGTCCACCACTTCCACGCCGCGCGTCGAACCGATGCGGCAGGGCGTGCACTTGCCGCAGGATTCCTCCGCGCAGAACTGCAGGGCGAAGCGGGCCATATGGGCCATGTCCAGCGTGTCGTCGGCGACCACTACGCCACCGTGACCGAGCATCGCGCCCATGGCGGCGAAGGCCTCGTAGTCCAGCGGCGTATCGAATTGCGACGGCGGCACCCAGGCGCCCAGCGGGCCGCCCACCTGTGCGGCCTTCAGCGGGCGACCACTGGCAGTGCCGGCGCCATAGCCTTCCACCAGCTCGCGCAGGGTCAGGCCGAAGGCGCGTTCCACCAAGCCGCCGTGGCGAATGTTGCCGGCCAGCTGGAAGGGCATGGTGCCCAGCGAGCGGCCCATGCCGAAGTCCCTGTAGAACTGCGCGCCACGGGCGAGAATCACCGGCACCGAGGCCAGGGTGAGCACGTTGTGCACGAGGGTCGGCTGGCCGAACAGGCCTTGCAGGGCCGGCAGTGGCGGCTTGGCGCGAACCACGCCGCGCTTGCCTTCGAGCGAGTCCAGCAGAGCGGTTTCTTCGCCGCAGATGTAGGCACCGGCGCCGACGCGGACGTCGAGGTCGAAGGCCCGGCCGCTGCCGCCGACGTTGGCGCCGAGGTAGCCGGCCTCGCGAGCGATCTCGATGGCGGCACGCAGGTTATCCACCGACTGCGGGTACTCGGAGCGCACGTAGATGTAGCCCATGGTGGCACCGACGGCGAGGCCGGCGATGGCCATGCCCTCGATCAGCAGGAAGGGGTCGCCTTCCATCAGCATGCGGTCAGCGAAGGTGCCGGAATCGCCTTCGTCGGCGTTGCAGACCACGTACTTCTGCGCGGCGGCGGCGCCGCGCACGGTGCGCCACTTGATGCCTGCCGGGAAGGCCGCGCCACCCCGGCCACGCAGGCCGGAATCCAGCACGGCGGTAACGACGTCATCGCCGCTCAAACCAATCGCGCGCGCCAGCCCTTCGAAACCGCCGTGGGCGCGGTAGTCATCCAGGGACAGCGGCCGGGTGATGCCGGCGCGGGCGAAGAGCAGCCGTTGCTGGCTCTTCAGATATGGCAGTTCCTCCACCGGTCCAAGGGCCAGCGGATGGCCGCTGGCATCGCCCTGCAGGGCTTCCAGCAGCGAGGGCACATCCTCGGGTGCAACCGGACCGAAGCCCAGGCGCCCTTCGGCGCTATCCAGCTCCAGCAGCGGTTCCAGCCAGTAGAGGCCACGGGAACTGGTGCGCCGGATGTCCAGTGGCAGCTTGCGCTGTTCGGCTTCACGGGCGAGCGCCGTTGCCACATCGTCCGCGCCGACGGCACGGGCGACGGAATCACAGGAGACGTACAGCGTCAGCATGAGCCGTCCTCCAGGCAACCGTTCACCAGGGAACGCAGGCGCTCGGGGGTGAGGCGCGCGTGCAGGCGGCCGTCCAGCTCCAGGGCGGGCGAACAGGCGCAGGCGCCCAGGCAGTAGACCGGCCGCAGGCTGATCTGGCCGTCGGCACTGGTGCCGTGGTCATCCAGCTCCAGTTGCTCGCGCAACTGCGCGGCGAGGCGCTCGGCGCCCATGCTCTGGCAGGACTCGGCACGGCACAGGCGCAGGGTATGGCGCGCCGGCGGTGTGGTACGGAAATCGTGGTAGAAGCTGATCACCCCACGCACCTCAGCCAGGCTGAGGTTCAGGGCGTAAGCGATTTCGGGAATGGCGACGTCTGGGATGTAACCCGCGCCTTCCTGGATTGCGTGAAGGATCGGCAGCAAGGCACCGGGGGTGTCCTTCTCGCGCTCCAGCACGCTATGGATCAGAGGCAGGTGAAGCGTCTCATCGGGCATACAGCGTTCCTCTGCTTCGCGGACGACAGGGCAGTGCCGTTCATCGTCCGGAGGTCTCGGCTGCGGCTCACTCACCACGTCACGGAGCGTGGTCTGTGGTGGCCGTCCTAGCGCCCCGAAGCACATCTACGCGCGCTCGTCGGGACATTCGGGGAGCTTGCCATCCCCGTCATTCGGAAATTTCACCCCAGCGACCCTGCACATTCTGAAACCGACGCAGGCCGACGGAGCGCTCTGTACCTTCCTTTATAGGCGCTCAGGAACGATGCCTGGAGAAGCGCAGACCTGCGGCTTTGCTGTGGGGGCGAATTCATTCGCGACGGGCGGCACCGCCGCCCCATTTCCGTCCTGAAGGCAGGCCTGCGGCCTGCATAGCGAATGAATTCGCCCCCACAAGAGCAGGGCTCACCCCCGTAAAAACGGCAGTTCCGAACCCCGCTTGCCCATTAGCGACCGGCTTGACGCTTTCGGCAATACCCCGGTCGCTTTTGCGCGATAGCGCCGAATTCCCCAGGGATATGCTCCCCTCAAAGCGCCGGCAGAAGATTCGGCGCATGGATAACAGGGGACAGCCTGATGAGCCCAGCCGAACTGCACGCCGACAGCATCGTCATCGACGGTCTGATCATCGCCAAGTGGAACCGTGAACTCTTCGAAGACATGCGCAAGGGCGGCCTGACCGCAGCCAACTGCACCGTGTCGGTCTGGGAGGGCTTCCAGGCGACGGTGAACAACATCACCGCGAGCAACAAGCTGATCCGCGAAAACAGTGACCTGGTGATCCCGGTGCGCACCACCGCCGACATCCGCAAGGCCAAGGAACTGGGCAAGACCGGCATCCTCTACGGCTTCCAGAACGCCCATGCGTTCGAAGACCAGATCGGCTACGTCGAGGTGTTCAAGCAGCTGGGCGTTGGCATCGTGCAGATGTGCTACAACACCCAGAACCTGGTCGGCACCGGCTGCTACGAGCGTGACGGCGGCCTCTCCGGCTTCGGTCGCGAGATCGTCGCCGAGATGAACCGCGTCGGCGTCATGTGCGACCTGTCCCACGTGGGCTCCAAGACTTCCGAAGAAGTCATCCTCGAATCCAAGAAGCCGGTCTGCTACTCCCACTGCCTGCCGTCCGGCCTGAAAGAACATCCGCGCAACAAGTCCGACGAAGAGCTGAAGTTCATTGCAGATCACGGCGGTTTCGTCGGCGTGACCATGTTCGCGCCCTTCCTCGCCAAGGGCATCGACTCGACCATCGACGACTACGCCGAAGCCATCGAGTACGTGATGAACATCGTGGGCGAAGACGCCATCGGCATCGGCACCGACTTCACCCAGGGCCATGGCAAGGAATTCTTCGAGTGGCTGACCCACGACAAGGGTTACGCCCGCCGCCTGACCAACTTCGGGAAGATCGTCAACCCGCTGGGCATCCGCACCGTGGGCGAATTCCCCAACCTCACCGAAACCCTGCTCAAACGCGGCATGCCCGAGCGCGTGGTGCGCAAGGTCATGGGCGAGAACTGGGTTCGCGTACTGAAGGACGTCTGGGGCGAGTGATCGCTCTTCTCCCCTCTCCCATTGGGAGAGGGGCCAAACCCTCACCCCAACCCTCTCCCAAAGGGAGAGGGGGTTAATGCAGCCCGCAGCCGGGCCCAAATCGAATTCCGGAGCTAAAACAACATGGCCAAACACGCCCCCGAACTGCCCATCGAAGTCGACAGCGAAACCGGTGTCTGGACCACCGACGCCCTGCCGATGCTGTACGTGCCCCGTCACTTCTTCGTGAACAACCACATGGGCATCGAAGCCGAGCTGGGCCCGGAGCGCTACGCCGAAATCCTCTACAAGGCCGGCTACAAGTCCGCCTGGCACTGGTGCGAGAAGGAAGCCGAATGCCACGGCCTGGAAGGCGTGGCGGTGTTCGAGCACTACATGAAGCGCCTGTCCCAGCGCGGTTGGGGCCTGTTCCAGATCGAATCCATCGACCTCGACAAGGGCACCGCCCAGGTACGCCTGAAGCACTCCGCATTCGTGTACGTGTACGGCAAGGTCGGTCGCAAGGTCGACTACATGTTCACCGGCTGGTTCGCCGGCGCCATGGACCAGGTCCTCCAGGCCCGTGGCAGCAGCGTCCGCACCGTCGCCGAGCAGGTGTACGGCGGCTCCGAAGAAGGCCACGACGACGGCCTGTTCATCGTCAAACCTCTGTAAGGCGAGGCTAGGGCAATGGCATTCGAAGCAATGTTCCAGCCGATCCAGATCGGCAAACTCACCATCCGCAACCGTGTGCTGTCCACCGCCCACGCAGAGGTCTACGCCACCGATGGCGGCATGACCACCGAGCGTTACGTGAAGTACTACGAGGAGAAGGCCAAGGGCGGCATCGGCCTGGCCATCTGCGGTGGTTCTTCCGTGGTCGCCATCGACAGCCCGCAGGAATGGTGGAGCTCGGTGAACCTGTCCACCGACCGCATCATCCCGCACTTCCAGAATCTGGCCGACGCCATGCACAAGCACGGCGCCAAGATCATGATCCAGATAACCCACATGGGCCGCCGCTCCCGCTGGGACGGCTTCAACTGGCCGACCCTGATGTCGCCGTCCGGCATCCGCGAGCCCGTGCACCGCGCCACCTGCAAGACCATCGAAGTCGAAGAGATCTGGCGTGTGATCGGCAACTACGCCCAGGCCGCTCGCCGGGCGAAGGAAGGTGGCCTGGACGGCGTCGAGCTGTCCGCCGTGCACCAGCACATGATCGACCAGTTCTGGAGCCCCCGCGTCAACAAGCGTACCGACGAGTGGGGCGGCACCTTCGAAGGCCGCATGAAGTTCGGCCTGGAAGTGCTCAAGGCCGTGCGCGCCGAAGTCGGCGACGACTTCTGCGTCGGCATGCGTATCTGCGGTGACGAGTTCCACCCGGACGGCCTGTCCCACGAGGACATGAAGCAGATCGCCAAGTACTACAGCGACACCGGCATGATCGACTTCCTCGGTGTGGTCGGCTCGGGCTGCGATACCCACAACACCCTGGCCAACGTGATCCCGAACATGAGCTTCCCGCCGGAGCCTTTCCTGCACCTGGCAGCCGGCATCAAGGAAGTGGTCAACGTCCCCGTCCTGCATGCGCAGAACATCAAGGACCCGAACCAGGCCACCCGCATCCTGGAAGGCGGCTATGTGGACATGGTGGGCATGACCCGCGCGCACATGGCCGACCCGCACCTGATCGCCAAGATCAAGATGGGCCAGATCGATCAGATCAAGCAGTGCGTCGGCGCGAACTACTGCATCGACCGCCAGTACCAGGGGCTGGACGTACTGTGCATCCAGAACGCCGCGACTTCCCGTGAATACCTGGGCGTGCCGCACATCATCGAGAAGACCACCGGCGTGAAGCGCAAGGTAGTCGTCGTCGGCGGTGGCCCGGCTGGCATGGAAGCGGCCCGCGTGGCGGCTGAGCGCGGCCACGACGTGACCCTGTTCGAGAAGAAGGACCAGCTCGGCGGCCAGATCACCATCGCCTCCAAGGCGCCGCAACGTGACCAGATCGCCGGCATCACCCGCTGGTACCAATTGGAGATCGCACGCCTCGGCGTCGACCTGCGCCTGGGCACCGCGGCCAACCCGGAAGCCATCCTCGACCTCAAGCCGGACATCGTCGTCCTGGCCAACGGCGGTCATCCGTTCCTGGAGCAGAACGAGCACTGGGGCGCGGCTGAAGGCCTGGTAGTGAGCAGCTGGGATGTGCTCGACGGCACCGTGGCGCCGGGCAAGAACGTGCTGGTCTACGACACCATCTGCGAATTCGGCGGCATGTCGGCGGCGGACTTCCTGGCCGACAAGGGCGCCCAGGTTGAAATCGTCACCGACGACATCAAGCCGGGCATCGCCATGGGCGGCACCACCTTCCCGACCTACTACCGCAGCATGTACCCGAAAGAAGTGATCATGACCGGCGACCTGATGCTGGAAAAGGTCTACCGCGAGGGTGACAAGGTGGTGGCGGTGCTGGAGAACGAGTACACCGGCGCCCGCGAGGAGCGTGTGGTGGACCAGATCGTCATCGAGAACGGCGTGCGCCCGGACGAGGGCCTGTACTACGCGCTCAAGGACGGTTCGCGCAACAAGGGCCAGATCGACGTCGAGGCGCTGTTCGCCATCAAGCCGCAGCCCTGCCTGAGCCAGCCCGGCGATGGCTACCTGCTGTTCCGTATCGGCGACTGCGTGGCCCAGCGCAACACCCACGCGGCGATCTACGACGCTCTGCGTCTGTGCAAGGATTTCTAAGCGCCCACACGGACGGCCCCCTCTCCCGCTTGCGGGAGAGGGCGGGGGGAGAGGGCAAGCCGGCGACCCCTGCGTTTTCGGCATCCCCCTCTCCCTAACCCTCTCCCTCAGGGAGAGGGGACTGGTTCGGAGCACCCCTTTCGGTCCCTGCAAGGAGACCAACTAGAATGCTGAACACCCTTCTTCCCATCCTGCTCTTCGCCGCCCTCGGTCTTGCCGTTCTGGGCGCCGCGAAGCGCTTCTTCATGTGGCGCCGCGGCCGACCCTCCAAGGTCGACTGGATCGGCGGCCTGATGAAGATGCCGCGCCGCTACCTGGTGGACCTGCACCATGTGGTCGAGCGCGACAAGTACATGTCCAAGACCCACGTGGCCACCGCTGGCGGCTTCGTGCTGTCGGCCGTGCTGGCGATCGCGGTGCACGGCTTCGGCCTGCACAGCCGGATCCTCGGCTTCGCGCTGCTGGCCGCCACCGTGCTGATGTTCGTCGGCGCCCTCTTCGTCGCCAAACGCCGCCTGGACCCGCCGTCCCGCCTGTCCAAGGGCCCGTGGATGCGCCTGCCGAAGAGCCTGCTGATGTTCGCGGCGAGCTTCTTCATCGCGACGCTGCCGGTGGCGGGCATCCTGCCGGAAGGCTTCGGCGGCTGGTTCCTCGCCGGCATCCTCGCCATTGGCGTGGCCTGGGGCGTGTCCGAGCTGTTCCTCGGCATGACCTGGGGCGGCCCGATGAAGCACGCCTTCGCCGGCGCGCTGCACCTGGCCTGGCACCGCCGTGCCGAGCGCTTCGGCGGCGGCCGCTCCACCGGCCTCAAGGCGCTTAACCTGAACGATCCCGAGGCACCACTCGGCGTCGAGAAACCCACCGATTTCACCTGGAACCAGCTGCTCGGCTTCGACGCCTGCGTGCAGTGCGGCAAGTGCGAGGCGGTGTGCCCCGCCTTCGCTGCCGGCCAGCCGCTGAACCCGAAGAAGCTGATCCAGGACATGGTCATCGGTCTGGCTGGCGGCAATGACGCCAAGTTCGCCGGCAGTCCCTATCCAGGCATCCCGCTGGGCGAACACGCTGGCGGCCCGCACCAGCCGATCGTGGTCCAGGGCGGCAAGGGCCTGGTGGGAGCGGACACTCTTTGGTCCTGCACCACCTGCCGTGCCTGCGTCGAGGAATGCCCGATGATGATCGAGCACGTCGATGCCATCGTCGACATGCGCCGTCACCTCACCCTGGAAAAGGGCGCCACTCCGAACAAGGGTGCCGAGGTGCTGGAAAACCTGATCGCCACCGACAACCCCGGCGGCTTCGCCCCCGGCGGCCGCCTGAACTGGGCCGCGGACCTGAACCTGCCGCTGATGAGAGAGAAGAAACAGGCCGACGTGCTGTTCTGGGTCGGCGACGGTGCCTTCGACATGCGCAACCAGCGCACCCTGCGCGCCTTCGTGAAGGTGCTGAAGGCCGCCAACGTCGACTTCGCGGTACTCGGCCTGGAAGAACGCGACAGCGGTGACGTGGCCCGGCGCCTGGGCGACGAAGCTACCTTCCAGACCCTGGCCAAACGCAACATCGCCACGCTGAACCAGTACAAGTTCAAGCGCATCGTCAGCTGCGACCCGCACAGCTTCCACGTGCTGAAGAACGAGTACGGCGCATTGGGCGGCCATTACGAAGTCCTGCACCACAGCACCTACATCAACGAACTGATGCAAGGCGGCAACCTCAGCCTCGGCCAGCACAAGGGCGGCAGCGTGACCTACCACGACCCGTGCTACCTGGGCCGCTACAACGGCGAGTACGAAGCCCCGCGCGCCGTGCTCAAGGCCATCGGCATCGAGGTGAAGGAAATGGAACGCTCCGGCTTCCGTTCCCGTTGCTGCGGCGGTGGCGGTGGCGCACCGATCACCGACATCCCTGGCAAGCAGCGGATTCCGGACATGCGCATGGTGGACATCAAGGAAACCGGCGCAGAGCTGGTGGCCGTGGGCTGCCCGCAGTGCACCGCAATGCTCGAAGGCGTGGTCGCCCCGCGCCCGGAGATCAAGGACATCGCCGAACTGGTGGCCGACGTGCTGATCGAGGTGCCGGTGGAAGCAAAAAAGCCGTCGGCGGCTAAAGCTGCTGTGGAGGTGGCGTGATGCACATCCCAGCCCCGGTAGCAGGTGTAGGAGCGAGCTTGCTCGCGAACCGGCACCGCGCCGACGTCACCCCCTTCGCGAGCAAGCTCGCTCCTACGAAAAGCACGCTGGAGGCCCGCCAATGAGCGACATCATCCGCCGCGACCCGCGCGCCGAGTGGATCGCCCGCAACCGCCTGCACCCGCTGCATGCCGC
Organism: Pseudomonas taiwanensis; assembly: GCF_013393345.1. Taxonomy (GTDB): domain Bacteria; phylum Pseudomonadota; class Gammaproteobacteria; order Pseudomonadales; family Pseudomonadaceae; genus Metapseudomonas; species Metapseudomonas resinovorans_C. Next base: position 4,332 of record NZ_QJRF01000032.1, on the reverse strand, counting down.
CATGCAGACCCAGGGGCAGACGAGCTGGATGGGCCCCAACGGCCTGATCCGCAAGAATCCCCACGCCGCAGCAGCGGGCTTCATCGGCCCCAACGGCGTCAAGCGTATCGACCGCAGCGGCGCCCAGCAGGGCACCGCCGGCAAGCGCAGCGCGGCCAGCGAAGTGGTACAGCTGCCACTGCACGTGATCGAACAACCGGCCTTCCACATTTGCGTGGTCCCGGACATGGTCGGTGGCCGTCTGTCCAGCCACGACAAGGACCTCCTGGGGCTGGCCAGCAAGCTGGCCGGAAGCGAAGGCGCGGTGGTTGCCGTGCTCTTCGGCGAGGACAAGGAATCCGCCTTCGACACCGCGGGCGTCGACCGCATCCTGCGCATCGCCGGCAGCGATTTCGACGGCTACTCGCCGGAAGCCCGCGTGCTCGCCCTGAGTGCCGTGGAAAGCCAGTTGGCGCCGCGCCACTGGCTGCTGCCCGACAGCCGCACCGGTGGTGGTGAACTGGGCCGGCGCCTGGCTGCGAAGCTGGGCGAGCGCCCGGCCACCCGCGTCTGGCAAGTCGCCAACGAACAAGCCACTGGCCGCGCCGGTGCAGGCCGCGAGGACCTGGTGCGCGCTGTGCCGCGCCTGATCCTGGCTGCCGCCGAATGCGCCGAACCGGTCAGCGAAACCCGTCATGAAGCCCGTTCGCTGGAACTGACGGCGAACATCGCCCACAGCCTGCCTCGCATCGAGGACCTCGGCCCGGTGGCCGTCGACCCGGCGCAGATCCCCATGGCCGAAGCGGAGTTCATCCTCTCCGGCGGTAACGGGGTGAAGGACTGGGCACTGTTCCACGAAGCCGCCGGCGCCCTCGGCGCCACCGAAGGCGCATCGCGCGTGGCGGTGGACGACGGCTTCATGCCGCGTAACCGTCAGGTGGGCGCCACCGGTACCTGGGTCACCGCACGGGTCTACCTGGCCGTGGGAATCTCTGGCGCCATCCAGCACCTGCAGGGCATCGGCGCCTGCGACAAGGTGGTGGCGGTGAACATGGACCCGGGCTGCGACATGATCAAACGCGCGGATCTCTCGGTGATCGGCGACTCCGGCGCCATCCTCGCCGCGCTGATCCAGCTGGCCACCGAATACCGTCAGGGAGGGGCACGCGATGCCGCATGACGCACTGAAGATCGTCAGCCTGGTCTCCATCGGCGCGCACCCCACTTCGGGCCGCGCGCGCCGCGCCGACCAGGACGCCCGCGCCGTCGAACTCGGCCTGCGCCTGGCGGGCCCGCGCCTGCGTGTGGTGCATGCGGGCAATCCGCACGAAGAAGCGCTGCGTGCCTATCTGGGCATGGGTCTGGATGAGTTGATCGTCCTGGAACAGGGACCGCAGGACGACGCGCTGCATCCGCTGGGGGACTTCCTCCGTGAGAGCGGTGCCCAACTCGTCCTCACCGGAAGTCAGGCGGAAACAGGCGAAGGCTCGGGGCTGCTGCCCTACCTGCTGGCCGAACGCCTGGGCTGGCCGCTGGTGGTGGGCCTGGCCGAGGTGGAGAAAGTCGACAATGGCGTGGCCCAGGTGCTGCAAGCCCTGCCCCGAGGCCAACGTCGCCGTCTGAAGGTTCGCCTGCCCTTCGTCGCCAGCGTCGACAACGCCGCACCGACTGCGCGACAAAGCGCATTCGGGCCGGCCCGTCGCGGCCGCATCGAAGCGGAAGACGTGGAGCTCGTGGAGGATGTAATGTTCGCCGAGGCCCAGCTGCAGCCGGCCCGTCCGCGTCCCAAGCGGCTCAAGGTGATCAAGGCCAAGACCGGCGCCGAGCGGATGAAGGCGGCGACCGCCAAGGCATCCGGCGGTGGCGGCCAGGTGCTCAAGGATGTCTCGCCGCAAGCGGGCGCCGAAGCTATCTTCAAACTGTTGCTGGAAGAGGGCGTGCTGCGCTGATCGCGCAGCACCTGACGCGGAGGAATAGCGCGATGATGCATGCCGATCTGATCGACCAGGAAGATTTTCGCGAGCGCCTGGTGGCGCTGGGTATCAGCATCCCGTCGGGGGTGAGCGCCGAGCAGGCCTGTGAGCAGGCCGTGAGCGGCCTCAGCCCGGAGCGCGCACTGGCGCTGCGCCGCCTGGTGGAAGAGTTGCTGGGGGGCAGCGCCACCCTGCTGCCGAACGTGCGTGAAGCTATTTCGCGCACGCTGCTGCCGGCGTTGGTGCCGCGCTGATAGCTGAACCCCATGAATGAAAAAGGGCGCCATTGGCGCCCTTTTTCATCTCTGTAGGTTGTGGCTGAGCGAAGCGAAGCCCATCGTTATCGATGCAGCCTCGTTGGGCTTCGTGGCCTCCTTCAAATCCCTGCACGGCCCACCTACCCTCACCCCTACCCTCTCCCAGAGGGAGAGGGAGCTGGACGTGCCGCAAGGTGGCCACTCGCCCATCCAGCCATTGTGGGGGCGAATTCATTCGCTAAGGCGTGCGCAGCGCGCCCTTATACCACCCGCACACTGGCGAAGGTGGACTCGCCTTGAGCACGAGTCAGGGCTACGCCGGCGGTGGACGGTGCGTTGCGTACCAGTTCGTCCGGCACCGGCATCAGGGCCACCACATTGGCGTTCTGGCCGGCGCGTTCGTCGCGCGGCGGGATGCCAAAGTATTCGCGGTAGCACTTGGAGAAGTGCGGGGTGGACACGAAGCCGCACACCGAAGCCACTTCGATGATCGACATGGCGGTTTGCTTCAGCAGCTGGCGTGCACGGATCAGGCGCAGCTTCAGGTAGTAACGCGATGGCGAGCAGTGCAGGTACTTCTGGAACAGGCGCTCCAGCTGCCGGCGCGAGACGTCGACGTAGGTGGCCAGCTCATCGAGGTCGATGGGCTCTTCCAGGTTGGCTTCCATCAGCGCGACGATTTCCTGCAGCTTCGGCTGATTGGTGCCGAGCATGTGCTTGAGCGGCACGCGCTGGTGATCCTGCTCGTTACGGATGCGCTCGTAGATGAACATCTCGGAGATGGCCGCCGCCAGTTCGCGACCGTGCTCGCGGGCGATCAGGTGCAGCATCATGTCCATGGGCGCGGTGCCGCCGGACGAGGTGTTGCGATTGCGGTCGATGGAGAACAGGCGGGTGGTGATGCCGGCACGCGGGAAGGCTTCCTGCATCGCCGCCAAACACTCCCAGTGCACGCTGCACTCGAAGCCGTCGAGCAGGCCGGCTTTGGCCAGCGCCCAGCTGCCGGTGCACACGGCGCCCAACTGGCGGCCCTGGCGAGACTGGGATTGCAGCCACTGCACATGTTCGCGGCTGACGCTGTGCTGGATATCGACACCGCCGCAGACGATCACGGCATCCAGGGCCGGCGCATTGTCCAGGCCGCTGTCGGGGGTGATCTGCAGGCCGTCGCTGGCGCTGACCGGGCGGGCACCCTGGCTGAGGGTGTACCAACGGTAGAGTTCGCGACCGGAGAGATGGTTGGCCATGCGCAGCGGTTCGACCGCGGATGCCAGGGAAATCAGGGTGAAGTTGTCCAGCAGCAGGAAACCGATGGACTGGGGAACACGGTTCTGGGGTTGAGCCCCTTGGTTGAACTGTGACATTCGCGAAACCCTCAGACTAGGCACGGGCGGAGCCCCGTTTTCGGGGCTTTTTTGTTATGGCCTGGTACGGCTAAACCAGGTGATACCAAATCTAGGCAAAGGTCGTGCCTAGATTTATTGATCGTTCAATTAAAAACAGCAGATTCCTCCAAGGCCCGTGCCATTCGGCCTAGGCATCAGCGACAGAATCATTCTGTTTACGACCGTGAGAGCCCGCGTCCGGCGGGCCCTGGGGACTTAGGTAGCACTGGCGGAGTCAGCGAATGTCACCCCGTGCCGTAGGACAACACCTTCAGTAACAGACGGAATATTCATAACCAGACCAATTGGTCATAACCGCCCCCGCCGCATCTTGCACCAGCATTGGGCGGCGGCGGCCGCCCGTGGTCGAGGTCAGCACTCGATGGCACTGACCGCCAGTCCACCGCGCGAGGTTTCCTTGTACTTGTCGTGCATGTCGGCACCGGTGTCGCGCATGGTGCGGATCACCTGGTCCAGCGAGATGAAGTGCTCGCCGTCACCGCGCAGGGCCATCTGCGCGGCGTTGATCGCCTTCACCGCGGCAATCGCGTTGCGCTCGATGCACGGCACTTGCACCAGCCCGCCCACCGGGTCGCAGGTCAGCCCGAGGTTGTGTTCCAGGCCGATCTCGGCGGCGTTCTCCAGCTGCGCCGGGGTCGCGCCCAGCACTTCCGCCAGGCCAGCGGCGGCCATCGCGCAGGCCGAGCCCACTTCGCCCTGGCAGCCGACTTCGGCACC
>NZ_QJRF01000031.1 GCF_013393345.1 Pseudomonas taiwanensis | reverse complement strand
AGCCATGATCAAACTCTTCAGTTCAATACTGCTTGGGTTTTGAGAAAACCCTAAACTTGGCTCAGCAATCGCAAATAAACTCTCGAATTCACGAGTGTTACTTGTGATGCTGATAATCAGTTGACTACCAGTCTTACCTCACAAGCACCCACACGAATTGCTTGATTCAGTTGTTAAAGAGCGTTTCGATCAAGTCTTTCGTCTCAACCGAGGCCGCGCATTCTACAGCAGCCTTTCTTACTGTCAAGCTGTTTTTCGAAAATCTCTTTTCTACTCAACCGCTTGCGCTTCCGATCCGATTCACTCTTCTCGTCAGCGGGAGCGCATTCTACAGCGTTCAAACTCGCTGTCAACACCTCCGATTCAGCCTCATTCGCCAGCGGCGAACTTCTCGAAGCGAACCCTTCCAGAACTTTCTCCAAGCACTTAACTCATTGACCTACAAGGAGTTTTGCTTGGCGACTGCGCCGGAAGTGGGGCGCATTATAGGGATGCAAAATCTGCCGTCAACAACTTTCTGAAGTCTTTTTACTCTGCAGCCAGAGATACACGCGCAAAGGACTTCTTGCCGGCCTGCAGCACGTGAGTCGCACCCAGCTTGAAGACGAAGCCGCGATCTACGACCTCGCCATCTACACGAACACCACCAGCACCCAGCAGATCACGAGCTACCGCAGCGTTCTTTACCAGGCCTGCCTTATTAAGGACGGACGCGATGGGCATATCTTCGGCAGCGGACAACTGAACCTCAGGCAGGTCGAGCGGCAGCTCGCCTTCCTTCATACGGTTGCCCGCCGAACGATGAGCCGAGGCTGCGGCCTCTTCGCCATGGAAGCGAGCCACGATCTCTTCAGCCAGCTTGATCTTGATGTCGCGTGGATTGGCGCCCGCTTCTACATCGCGCTTGAACTGCTCGATCTCTTCCATGGAGCGGAAGCTCAGCAGCTCGAAGTAGCGCCACATCAGCTGATCCGGAATGGACACCAGCTTGTTGTACATGACGCCCGGCGCTTCCTGGATACCTACGTAGTTGCCCAGGGACTTGGACATCTTCTTCACGCCATCCAGACCTTCCAGCAACGGCATGGTCAGGATGCACTGAGACTCCTGCCCATAGGCGCGCTGCAGTTCGCGACCCATCAGCAGGTTGAATTTCTGGTCGGTACCGCCAAGCTCCACGTCCGCACGCAACGCCACAGAGTCGTAACCCTGAACGAGCGGATAGAGGAACTCGTGGATCGCGATGGGCTGATTGGTGCTGTAGCGCTTGTTGAAGTCATCACGCTCGAGCATGCGCGCAACCGTGTACTGCGACGCGAGGCGAATGAAGTCAGCGGGACTCAGTTGGTCCATCCAGGTGGAGTTGAAGGCCACCTCGGTCTTGGCCGGATCGAGGATCTTGAACACCTGGGCCTTGTAGGTCTCGGCGTTATCCAGGACCTGCTCGCGAGTCAGCGGAGGGCGGGTAGCACTCTTGCCACTGGGGTCGCCGATCATCCCGGTGAAGTCACCGATCAGGAAGATCACCTGATGCCCCAGCTCCTGGAACTGGCGCAGCTTATTAATAAGGACGGTGTGCCCCAGGTGAAGATCAGGAGCAGTCGGATCGAAGCCCGCCTTGATACGCAGCGGCTGGCCACGCTTGAGCTTTTCGACCAGCTCGGATTCGACCAGGACCTCTTCCGCACCGCGCTTGATCAGCGCCAGCTGCTCTTCAACCGACTTCATGACAGGACTCGTAGACCATGGATAGACAAAGGGGAACCAACCATACAAGATCGCGAACTAATTACAAGTTTTGCGCCCAGCCCCATGCCAGTCAGCGGAAGGCACCAATCCAAGGTTGCCTAGGGCGGATTTTGATTATATTTTAGGCAGTTAGTTCATATTCCAAAAACACCACACGCCATGACGCATTCAGTACCTAAAGCGCCGCCGCCATACCCGAAGAGCCACTTGCTGGCTGCAAGCGGTGTGGCTGCGCTGCTCAGCCTGGCCCTGCTGGTGTTCCCGTCTCGCGAGGTCGAGGCGAAGAAGACCTACATCAACCTGGAGCTGGAGAACGGCTCGGAGATGGTGACCCAGGAGAAGGACGACCTCCGACAAGGTTCCGCTGCCGGGGATGAGAGTCTCTCGCCATTTGCCAAGATCGAGAACCCAGCCGAGAACCAGAACAGCGCCGAGAAAGACGCGGATAAGAAGAAAGAAGTAGCTACCGCTCCCGCTACCGTACAGACGCCTATCGATCCCAGTCTCAAGACTGCGACCGTGGGCAATGGCGACACTTTGTCCACGGTGTTTGCCAAGGTCGGCCTGTCCGCCAACGTTTTGCACGACGTCCTGAACAGCAGCAAGGACGCCAAGCAGCTGAGCCGCCTGAAGGTTGGCCAGAGCTTCGAGTTCAAGCTGAACCCCAAAGGTGAGCTCGAGAAGATCAGCACCAAGCTGAGCGGTCTCGAAAGCGTTCACCTCGAAAAGACTTCCAAGGGTTATGCCTTCAAGCGTGACCTGATCAAGCCGGAGCTCCGCTCGGCTTATGCTCGCGGCGTAATCGACAGCTCCCTGTTCCTGTCCGCCAAGCGCGCCGGTCTGTCCCATGACCTGACCATGGATCTGGCCAACATCTTCGGCTACGACATCGACTTCGCCCTCGACATCCGCGAAGGCGACGAATTCGAAATGATCTACGAAGAGAAAGTGGTCGAGGGCAAGAAAGTCGGTAGCGGGGAAATCCTCGCGGCTCGCTTTACCAACCGCGGCAAGACCTTCTCCGCTGTCCGCTACGTCGACAAGCAAGGCACCGCCAGCTATCTGCGCGGTGACGGCACTGCCATGCGCAAGGCCTTCATCCGCACCCCGGTGGACTTCGCACGGATCAGCTCGCGCTTCTCCAATGGCCGCCGCCATCCGGTCCTGAACAAGATCCGCGCTCACAAAGGCGTGGACTACGCAGCACCTCGTGGCACTCCGATCAAGGCCACCGGTGACGGCAAAATCGTCCTGGCAGGCCGACGCGGTGGCTACGGCAACGCCGTAATTATCCAACACGGCAGCAAATACAAGACGCTGTACGGCCACATGCAAGGTTTTGCCAAGGGTATTCGTACCGGTGGCAGCGTGAAGCAGGGCCAGATCATTGGCTACGTGGGTACTACCGGTCTCTCCACCGGCCCGCACCTGCACTACGAGTTCCAGGTGAACGGCGTGCACGTCGATCCGCTGGGCGTGAAGCTGCCCATGGCCGATCCGCTGATGGCCAGCGAGAAGAAGCGCTTCCTGCAAATGACCCAACCGCTGATGGCGCGGATGGATCAGGAAAAGGCCAGCATGCTGGCCTTGAACAAGCGCTGATCCGATGCCGCGCTACCTGGGGGTGATGTCCGGGACCAGCCTTGATGGCCTGGACATCGCCCTGGTCGAACAGACCGATCGCATCACCCTCCTCGATACCCATTACATCCCCATGCCCAGCTCGCTACGCAGCGAGCTGCTGGCACTCTGTGCCTCCGGCCCGGACGAACTGGCCCGTGCTGCACTGGCGGAAAACGGCTGGGTCGAATTGGCCGCTACCGGCATCAACGCCCTGCTGGTTCGCAACAACCTTGGCGCCAAGGACATTCGCGCCATTGGCAGCCACGGCCAGACAGTGCGCCACGAGCCCGCACGCGGCTTCACGATCCAGATCGGTAATCCAGCCCTGCTCGCTGAGCTGACCGGCATCACCGTGGTCGGCGACTTCCGCCGGCGCGATGTCGCCGCTGGCGGCCAGGGTGCGCCGCTTGTGCCGGCATTCCACGAATCGCTTTTCGGAGACGCCAACAGCCAGCGTGCTGTGCTCAACGTGGGTGGTTTCAGCAACCTGAGCCTCATCGAGCCCGGCAAACCGGTTCATGGATTCGATTGTGGTCCGGGGAACGTCTTGCTGGACGCCTGGATTCACCTCCAGCGCGGCGACAGCTACGACCGCAATGGCGACTGGGCGGCAAGCGGTACCCTGCAACAACGCTTGCTGGACACCCTCTCGGGTGATGCCTTCTTCACCACGCGTGGCCCCAAGAGCACCGGACGCGAGTTGTTCAATCTCGGCTGGCTCCAGTCCCACCTGGCTCGCCTTCCGAAATTCAAACCTGAGGATGTGCAGGCCACTCTGCTCGAGCTCACCGCCCGGAGCATCACCGATGCCCTCCGCGCTGCGCAGCCGAAGACCGACGACCTCCTGGTCTGTGGGGGCGGGGCTCACAACGGCCAGTTGATGCTGCGCCTCGCGGCCCTGCTACCCGGTACCCAGGTCCGAAGCACCGCAGATTTCGGCGTGGACCCGGACTGGGTCGAAGCCATGGCCTTTGCCTGGCTCGCACACTGCTGCCTCGAAGGGATTCCCACCAATCGCCCCAGCGTCACGGGCGCCAGGGGGCTGCGTATCCTCGGCGCGATCTACCCCGCCTGACCCGCAAGCGAAAACGCCGTGCCCAAGGGCACGGCGTTTGTTGAATTCGGGCGAGATTCAGATCGAGAAAGACGAACCGCAGCCGCAGGTGGTGGTGGCATTTGGGTTCTTGATCACGAAGCGCGAACCCTCGAGGCCTTCCTGGTAATCCACTTCGGCACCCGCCAAATACTGGAAGCTCATCGGGTCCACCACGAGGCTCACGCCGTCGCGCTCGACAATGGTGTCATCGTCAGACACGTCTTCATCGAAAGTGAAACCGTACTGGAAGCCCGAGCAGCCGCCACCGGTGACGAACACACGGAGTTTCAGGCGCGGGTTGCCCTCTTCATCGACCAGGTTCTTCACCTTGCTGGCCGCGCTATCGGTAAACATCAGGGCTGAAGGGGTGAAGGTTTCGACGCTCATGCTGCAACTCTCCCGGCTTGACGCCGCCATACTGCGCTAAGGCGAGGCATTATCCGCTTACCCTAGAAAACTGGTCAACTATTAAGCGATTTGACCCACGATAGGGATCAGAGTGCGGCGCCGGTGATACAGCTACCGGCGCCGCAGGCCATCAGGGCAGCAGAGCGGCGTGGGACAGGCCCAGGCGCTCCTCGAGGCCGAACATGATGTTGAGGTTCTGCACAGCCTGGCCGGACGCGCCCTTGACGAGGTTGTCGATGACCGACAGCACCACCACCAGGTCGCCGCCCTGGGGACGGTGGACCGCAATACGGCAAACGTTGGCGCCACGGACGCTGCGGGTTTCCGGGTGGCTGCCTGCCGGCATCACATCGACGAAAGGTTCGTTGGCGTAGCGCTTCTCGAACAGGGCCTGCAGGTCGACGGTCTTGTCCGCGACATTCGCGTAGAGGGTCGCGTGAATGCCACGGATCATCGGCGTCAGGTGCGGGACGAAGGTCAGGCCGACCGCGCCACCGGCAGCGCGACGCAGGCCCTGGCTGATTTCCGGCAGATGACGGTGTCCCTTCACGGAGTACGCCATCATGCTCTCGCCGGCTTCGCAGAACAGCGAGCCCACCTTGGCGCCACGACCCGCGCCGCTGACGCCGGATTTGCAGTCAGCGATCAGTTGCGTGGTGTCGGCCAGACCGGCCTCCAGCAGTGGAATGAACCCGAGCTGGGTAGCAGTCGGGTAGCAACCCGGGACAGCGATCAGGCGCGCGCCCTTGATGGCTTCGCGATTCACTTCCGGCAGGCCGTAAACGGCTTCCGACAGCAGCGCGGGCGCGCCGTGAGGCTGGCCGTACCATTTGGCCCACTCTTCAGCGTCCTGCAGGCGGAAGTCGGCGGAAAGGTCGATCACGCGAGTGCCGGCGTCCAGCAGTTCACCCGCCAGGGCATGAGCAACGCCGTGCGGCGTCGCGAAGAAGACCACGTCGCAGCCGCCCAACGTAGCCACATCAGGCACGCTGAACGCGAGGTTGTCGTAATGGCCGCGCAGGTTCGGATACATATCGGCGACCTTCACCCCAGCCTCGGATCGCGAGGTGATTACTGCGACCTCCGCGTGCGGATGCTGAGCCAGCAGACGCAGCAGTTCGACACCGGTGTAGCCCGTGCCGCCGACGATTCCGACCTTGACCATCACTTGCCCCTCAAAGAACCGATTGGAAAGCTGCCGATGATAAGGCCGCATCGGCCAGGGGCCAACCGCCGAGGTGACGTGCGGCCGCTCCAGCCACTACTATCCGGGCAATCTGCCTGATGGAAACCGTCCCATGCTCTATCTGTGGCTCAAGGCCCTGCACATCATTGCCATCGTCTGCTGGTTCGCTGGCCTGTTCTACCTGCCCCGTCTCTTCGTCTACCACGCCCAGGCCGAGGACGAACCCAGCCGCGAACGCTTCAAGATCATGGAGCGCAAGTTGTACCGCGGCATCATGGGCCCCTCGATGATCGCCACCCTGGTGTTCGGTATCTGGATGCTCTATCTCAACCCGGGCTGGCTCAGCCAGGGCTGGCTGCACGCCAAGCTCACCCTGGTCGTCCTTCTGATTGGCTATCACCACGCCTGCGGTTCGCTGCTCAAGCGCTTCGCGCGCGGAGAGAATCGCCGTGGGCACGTGTTCTATCGCTGGTTCAACGAAGTCCCGGTGCTGTTCCTGATCGCCATTGTCATCCTGGTGGTGGTCAAGCCCTTCTGACCCTGACAAGAGGAATGCCAGATGTCCCTGCCCGCCCTGCTCGAACAACGCCTGCGCTTGCCGATCGTAGCTGCGCCGATGTTCCTGGTGTCCAACCCCAAGCTGGTCCTGGCCTGCTGCAACAATGGCATCGTCGGCAGCTTTCCTGCGCTCAACCAGCGCGAGAGCAGCGGTTTCCGCGCCTGGCTCGACGAGATCGAAGCCTCGCTCGCAGCGGATGCAGCCCCCTATGCGGTGAACCTCATCGTCCACCACAGCAACCCACGGGTGCAGGCGGACCTGGCCATCTGCGTGGAGAAGCGCGTCCCGATCGTCATCACCAGCCTGGGCGCCGTGAAGGAAGTGGTCGATGCCGTGCATAGCTACGGCGGCTTGGTATTCCACGACGTGACCACCCGGCGCCACGCGGAAAAGGCCGCTGAAGCCGGTGTGGATGGCCTGATCGCGGTCGCTGCGGGTGCCGGCGGCCATGCCGGCACCTGGAGCCCGTTCGCGCTGATCGCCGAGATTCGCCAGTTCTTCGACAAAACGCTGCTGCTCGCCGGCTGCCTCAACCACGGTCACGAAATCTTCGCAGCACAGATGCTCGGCGCAGACCTGGCCTACCTCGGCACCCGCTTTATCGCCACCCAACAGAGCGACGCCGAAACCCGCTACAAGCAGATGATCCTCGACGCCCGAGCCGCCGACATCATCCATACGCCGGCCGTCTCCGGCGTTCCCGCCAGCTTCATGCGCCAAAGCCTGGAAGCGGCCGGCTATGACATGAAGCGCCTCGCCGACAAGGGCAGCATCGACTACGGCGAGAAACTGAAACCGGTCAGTGATGAAGCCAAGGCCTGGAAGACCGTCTGGTCAGCCGGCCAAGGCGTCGGCAACATTCGCGACCTGCCAACCGTGGACGAACTCATCGCCCGCCTCGACCAGGAATACCGCGCCGCTCGCGACAAGTCCGGGCAATTGGGCCAACGCTGGGCACGATGAGGCGACGCACCCTGCTCGGAATTGGTGCACTCGGCGCGCTGGGCATCTGGGTGGCGCGCCCGTCCGATCATGGCCGCCCCCACGATACCTACTTCGCACATCTGAACCAGCTACTGCGCGAAGACGGCGGCGGCATCCCGCAAATGGTCCTCGACCTTGACCGCCTGGACGCCAACGCCGACGTGCTTGCCGCCAGGCTGGGCCCACGCCCGCTGCGGCTGGTGGCCAAGTCACTGGCGTCCGGCGGATTGCTCGATTACCTGTCGCGCCGCCTGAACTGCACGCGCTTCATGGTTTTCCATCAACCGCAGCTGAACCAATTGGCTCGACTCTTCCCTGCGGCCGACCTGCTGCTCGGCAAACCCCTGCCCGCCGCCGCAGCCTTGGCCTTCTACCAGCAGTTACCCCATTACCGCGGATTCGATCCGAGCCATCAGGTGACCTGGCTGGTGGATAGCACCCAGCGCCTGCAGGAGTACGCCGAGCTGAGCCGCGCGCTTGGCCAGCCTCTGCAGGTTGCCCTGGAGATCGACATCGGCCTCGCACGCGGCGGATTCGCCACACCCCAGGAGCTGGCGAGCGCCCTTGCGCAGATGGAGGCGTCCGCGTCGCCGTTGAAACTGCGCGGGCTGATGGGATACGACGCCCAGGTCGCCCACGCGCCATTCTGGGTCGGCACGGACAAGGCGCTGAGTGAGAGCAACGCGCGCTATTGGGCATTCATCCAGGCAGCACGGACATCCCCGCTCTGGCCACGGGATTCCCTGCTGAATGGCGGCGGCAGTCAGACCTACCCGCTGCATGCCAGTGACGACAGCCCGTTGAACGAGGTAGCGGTGGGTTCCGCCCTGCTCAAACCTGCCGCTTTCGACAGTGAGTTGCTCCGGGAACACCACGCGGCCCTGTGGATAGCCAGCCCTGTGCTCAAGGTGCTCGATGGCGCCCTGCCCTATCTGGATAACCTCCAGGGCCTGCTGCGGGGCTGGAACCCCAATCGCCAGCACGCCCACTATCTTTACGGCGGCAACTGGCAGGCGAAACCTGTCTCCCCCGCCGGGCTCGCCTACGACAGCCTCTATGGCCGCAGCGCCAACCAGGAACGCCTGATCGGCTCCGGCGCCACGGGACTCGCGGTGGACGACTGGGTCTTCCTACGCCCCGAGCAATCCGAAGGCACCCTGGGTGAGTTCGCCGACCTGCGCCTGCTGCGCCGCGGCAATCTGGTCGGACGCTGGACCCCGCTGAGCCTGGCCTGAGGCCTGTTTTTGTGCGCCAGGCCGCTTGTGCCGTGGGCCAGAGCGCCATTACGCTGTGCCATCATTCTTTCTGTCGCTGACAAGGACGCCCGCATGACCGAAGCCCGCTTCAAAATCGTCTTCGACGGAGAGCCCATGCCCGGCGTGGCACTGGAGACCGTCAAGGAAAACCTCGCCCGCCTGTTCAAGAGCGACACCAGCAAGATCGACAGCCTGTTCGGTGGCCGTAGCGTCGCCCTGAAGCGCGATCTGGTGGAGGCCGAGGCCGACAAGTATCTCGCCGCACTGCAGCGCGCCGGCGCGAAGGTGCGCAAGGAGCAGGACGTTGCAGCCGGCCTGAGCCTGGTGGCCACGGAAGACCACCCAGACCCGGCCACCACTGTCGCCGCCGCAGAAGCCAGCTCTGGCACTGACAGCATGAGTTGCCCGAAATGCGGACACGAGCAGGCCAAGGCAGCAGAGTGCCAGGCCTGCGGAATCATCATCGACAAGTACCTGGCCCGTCAGGCGCAATTGGTGGAAGAACCTGCGGTGGTGAAAACGTCTGCTCCCAGCAACGAAGCGGCCTCTCCTTATGCGCCCCCTCGGGCACAGGTCGGTGAGCAGTTGCCGGAATTCGGGGAACTGAAAGTCCTCGGCACCAAAGGCCGGATCGGCCGGGTACGCTACCTCGGCTGGAGCATGGCGCTGATGCTGGCATTCCTGCCGATCGGCGGGGTGATCCTCGGCAGCTTCGCACTCTCCGACGCCCTGGCGGGACTGCTGACCCTGGTAGCCTGCCTTGCCCTGGTAGTGGTCAGCGTGTGCATCGGTGTGCAGCGCATCCACGATATCGGCTGGTCCGGCTGGCTCTGGCTGCTGAACTTCGTCCCCATCGTTGGCAGCGTGTTCGCCCTGCTGATGCTCTTCATGCCCGGCACTGATGGCCCCAACCGCTACGGCCCGCCGCCGCCACCCAACAGTCGTGCGGTAAAAGTGCTGGCATGGCTGATCATTTTGGTGCCGGTTATCGGTATAGTCGCCGCCATTTCGTTACCGGCCTACCAGGACTATCTGATGCGCGCCCAGATGGGCGATGCCGCTAGCTTCGAGCAGCCAGCCGATGCGCCCGCGCTCGAAGGCGAGTCCACAGAGTAAGCAACCTCCCGGGGCCGGCGATGTCCAACCCGGTCCTGTTATGGAGAACCCCAGATGCCTCGTTATGCCTTGATCACCGGCGCCTCCAGCGGTATTGGCCTGGCTCTGGCCGAGGCACTGGCGCGACGAGGCCGGCACCTGTTACTGGTCGCGCGGAATCGGGAAGCGCTCGAAAGCATCGCCTGTGAACTGACACAGCGTTTCGGCGTGGAAGTGCTGTTCCGCTATTGCGACCTCGCCGAACCCCTTCACGTATCCGGCCTGCTGATGGACCTGGAACAAGGCGAGTGGGAAATCGACCTGCTGGTGAACAATGCCGGCATCGGCTCCTCCGGTGCGTTCGTCGACCAGGACTGGGGACGCGAACAGGAACTGATCGAACTGAACATCCTTGCCCTCGCGCGACTCTGCCACGGCGTCGGCGGCCTGATGGCGCGACAGGGCGGCGGGCAGATCCTCAATGTCGCCTCGGTTGCGGGCTTCCAGCCCGGCCCCTGGATGAGCAGTTACTACGCAAGCAAGGCTTACGTCCTGAACTTTTCCGAAGGCTTGCGCGAGGAGTTGCGACCCGGCGGTGTGAAAGTCTCCGTGCTATGCCCAGGTCCGACCCGCACAGCCTTCTTCCGCGGCGCTCAGATGGAAGTCGGGAGCCTCGAAGGCAGCAAACTGATGATGACCCCGGAAGAAGTGGCGCTGATCACCGTGCGCGCGCTGGAAAAGAACCGCGCGATCATCATCCCCGGCTGGCGCAACCGGCTGGCCGCGCAGTTGCCGCGACTGGCACCACGCTGGCTGGTGCGTCGCCTGGTGGGCCGGATCAATCGCCGCTTCGCCCAGCCCTGACCCGCCTCAATCCGCCTTCACGCAACGCCCATCCGCCCACGCACGCAGGTTCGCCAACTGCTCGGCCATCAGCACCGAAAGCGGTGCCGTTCCCTTGAGCTCGCGTAGCAGCAGGGCTTGGTCAGCCGGGCATTGCTGGGCTTGTGACGCATAGAGCATTCCCACGACGGCCTGCTCGATCTCGGCGCCCGAAAAACCATCGCTGGCGGCTACCAGCTGATGCAGGTCGAACTGCGCCGGGTCCAGTTCGCGGCGAACGAGGTGGATGCGGAAAATTTCGGCACGAACCTCGGGCTGCGGCAGATCGACGAAGAACAGCTCGTCGAAACGGCCCTTGCGCAGCAACTCCGGCGGTAGGCGATCGATCGCGTTGGCGGTTGCGACCATGAACACCGGCGCCTTGCGCTCCGCCATCCAGGTCAGCAGGGTCCCCAGCACGCGCTGGCTCACACCGCCATCGTGGTCGCCGCTGGCCAGCCCCTTCTCCACCTCGTCCATCCACAACACACAAGGCGCCATCTGCTCGGCAAGCTTCAGGGCCTCGCGCAGGTTGCGTTCGGTCTCACCGAAAAACTTGTTGTACAGGCAGGCGAAGTCCAGGCGCAGCAGCGGCAAGCCCCAGAGTCCGGCCACGGCCTTGGCCGCCAGGCTCTTGCCACCGCCTTGCACGCCGACCAGTAGAACTCCCTTCGGCCGATCAACCGCCTTCTCGTCCACGACCGCAGCCTGACGTTCAGCCAGCCAGCGTTTGAGATTAGCCAACCCGCCTACTTCGGCGAACCGGGCGGTCTCGTATTCGAAGCTGAGAACGCCTTCAAGATCCAGCAACTGAAACTTGGCCTTGTTCAGGTCCGGCAGGTCCTCCTGGGTGATCGCACCGTCGTCGCAAATCACGTTGCGTGCCAGCGCGCGCGCCTCGCCATGGCTCATGCCGCGCAGGTTCTTCACCACCTGTTGCAGAGTACGGTTGTCGGTTCGGACCCGAGCGCCACGATTGCGCTCGCTCCAGCGTGAGGCCTCTTCCCGGACGATGCTCAACAGCTCGTCTTCGTTGGGCAGCGCCAGATCGAAGCGGGCGGCATAGCGCTGGACTTCCGGCGGCAGCTTCAGCGCATGGGACACCAGCACCAGCGTCGGCTTGTGATTGCCCTCCGCCATGGCCACCTCCTTGAGCAGGCGCACCACCTTGGGATTCTCGCCAAGGAACGGGTGCAGGTCGCACATGACATAGAGGTTCGGCTGCGGATCAGCCTTGATCAGCTTGAGCGCCGTTTCCGGTTCGCGACTGTCCGCTTCACCCAGGCTCTCGCCACCGAAACCCAGACGCTGCAGTCCTTCGCTGATGGCCCAGGTGAAAAGCCCCAGCCCCCGCTTGACCGCCAGGCTGGTGAGCGTTTCCAGCACCCGCCGTTCGTCCCATGACTCGATCAGGATCAGCTTCACGCGTGAATCCAGCACCAGGCCGAGGTCGTGGATATCGTTCTTCACACAGGCTCCTTGTGGACGTCGGCCAGCGCTGGCCGGGGCAATCGCTCACCGCTAAACTCGGGACTTCTTATATCAGGCCGGAGAAATCCCGTGGACTGTCTGTTCTGCAAAATCGCCGCCGGACAAATTCCCGCTCGCACACTCTACGAGGATGACCAGGTCGTCGCCTTCCACGACGTTGCGCCGCAGGCCCCCGTGCACTTCCTGGTAATCCCGAAGAAGCACATCCCCACCCTCACCGACCTCACCGAGGACGACAAGGCCCTGGTCGGACATATCGCCTACACCGCCCAGCGCCTGGCCAAGGAGCAAGGCTGCGAAGACGGCTTCCGTCTGGTGATGAACTGCAACGAACAGGGTGGCCAGACCGTCTTTCACATCCACATGCATGTGCTCGGCCAGCGCCAGATGCACTGGCCGCCGGGCTGACCCCATCGGCCGGGGCCTGATACCGGTCAAGCCTCGGTCATCCCCTTGCGCTAGAATGCCCGCCGATATTCCACGGAGGTGCCGCATGGCCAGCGAACGTTCCTATTCCCCCGCCGACCGCCTGTTGCTACAGGCCGATGCCGCGCTGCGTACGCTGCTGCCGTTCACCGGCCAGCCTTTCCGCCCCTCCCCTGCCGAAGGCCAGGCCGACGCCGAACTCAAACCCGAGGACGCTCGCCATATTGCCGGGCTGATGCGGATCAACCACACCGGCGAGGTCTGCGCCCAGGCGCTCTATCAGGGCCAGGCACTGACCGCCAAGTTGCCGGAAGTGCGCGAGGCCATGGAGCACGCGGCCGAAGAAGAAGTCGATCATCTGGCCTGGTGCGAACAACGCATTCGCGAACTCGGCAGCCGCCCCAGCGTCCTCAACCCGATTTTCTATGGCCTGTCCTTTGGTGTCGGCGCAGTAGCCGGCCTGATCAGCGACCGGATCAGCCTCGGCTTCGTCGCAGCCACTGAAGACCAGGTTTGCAAGCACCTCGACGAGCACCTGGAACAGCTGCCGGCCGAAGACGCCAAGTCGCGAGCTATCCTCGAGCAGATGCGTACCGATGAGGAACAGCATGCCAATAGCGCCCTGGAAGCGGGTGGCCTGCGCTTCCCGGCGCCGGTGAAGTTCGGCATGACGTTGCTGTCGAAGGTCATGACCAAGAGCACCTACCGGGTCTGAATCCCGCACATGAAAAAAGGGCGCCCTCGGGCGCCCTTTTCGTTTCCACCGCGAAACTGCCTCAGTGAGGCATGTTCCGCGCGTAGAAGATTTCCAGCATTTCGTGGCGCACTCGCTCTTCGACTTCCTTGCGCTGGGCAGGCGTCAGGTTGCGGGTGGCGTCACCGAACAGGTAGTTCTCCAGTTCGAAGTCCTTGAGCAGCATCTTCGTGTGGAACATGTTCTCCTGGTACACGTTGACGTCCGTCATCTGGTAGGCGTCCTGGGTGTCGTCGGAGAGGTAGTTCTGGATCGAGTTGATCTCGTGGTCGATGAAGTGCTTCTTGCCTTCCACGTCACGGGTGAAGCCGCGCACGCGGTAGTCCACGGTGACGATGTCCGAGTCGAACTGGTGGATCAGGTAGTTGAGCGCCTTCAGCGGGGAGATCACGCCGCAAGTGGAGACATCGATGTCCACCCGGAAGGTGGCGATACCCGACACCGGATGGATTTCCGGGTAGGTATGAACGGTGATGTGGCTCTTGTCGAGGTGAGCCAGAATGGTCTCCGGCAGCGGGCCCGGAGATTCCTCGATCTGGCTGTCGGTGGGGGTCACCGGCTGCTCGGAGATGAGGATGGTCACGCTCGCACCCTGGGGATCGTAATCCTGGCGGGCGATGTTGAGGATGTTCGCACCGATGATATCGACTACGTCGGTGAGGATCTGGGTCAGGCGTTCGGCGTCGTACTCTTCGTCGATGTACTGGACGTAGGCCTGCTGGTCCTCGGGGGTTTCCGCGTAGCAGATGTCATAGATGTTGAAGCTCAAGGTCTTTGTCAGGTTGTTGAACCCGTGGAGCTTGAGTTTGCTTTTCACCGTTGAGAGCTCTCTGTGCATATGCGGCTCTGCCGCGTGGTTGAGCATGCCCGTCAGAAGCGCACGACACTTCTGCGTAGGACGGTTTACACCTCTTCGCGTTGGCGATTGTGGTCGTAGGTTCGGAGCCCGATGCCCCGGAAATTGGAAGGGGGCGAATTATGCAGACGACGGGCGCCGTCTGCCAGAGTTTGCCGCGCAAATATGATGGCCGGATGTCTTCGGACAACCGGCCATCGGCCCAAGGTTCAGGGCGTTTTCACGATCGCGCGCGCTGGAACTGGTGCTCAGCCCAGCTCGACGATCTCGTAGTCATGGGTGATCTCGACGCCGGCACGGCCGAGCATGATCGAGGCCGAGCAGTATTTCTCGGCGGACAGTTCCACGGCGCGCTTGACCTGGGCTTCTTTGAGGCCGCGGCCCTTCACCACGAAATGCACGTGAATCTTGGTGAAGACCTTGGGGTCTTCGCTCGCGCGCTCGGCATCGAGGAAGGCCTCACAGCTTTCCACAGGCTGGCGGGATTTCTTCAGGATGCTCACCACGTCGAAGTTGGTGCAGCCGCCCAGGCCGAGAAGCAGCATTTCCATGGGACGCACGCCCAGGTTGCGACCACCGGACTCGGGCGGACCGTCCATCACCACCACATGGCCGCTGCCGGATTCGCCAAGGAACAGGGCTTCGCCCGCCCATTGGATGCGTGCTTTCATCGCCTGGAACTCCGCTCGGAAAAAGGTGCGGTAGCTTATCACAGCGCCTTTTCCACGCCGGGCCTCAAATAGTTCCCGAGCAGGTGATAGGTGCGTCGCAAAATCACATTGTCGAATGAGGGACCTCTGTTAAGCTGGCGCCGGATTACTGGCACACTTGGCCGGACAACTATTAGAAAATTGCCTGTTTGACAAAGGCTTACCTTCTCTTTTTCGGGACTCGGGCATGGTCGCAATTACCCTTACACCAAAAATAAAGAGCCTGGACAAAATACTCGCGCATTGTCACCGCCGCCGTTATACGGCCAAGAGCACCATCATCTATGCCGGTGACCGTTGTGAAACCCTCTTCTTCATCATCAAGGGCTCCGTCACCATCCTGATCGAGGACGACGACGGTCGCGAGATGATCATCGCCTACCTCAATGCCGGAGACTTCTTCGGCGAGATGGGCCTGTTCGAAAAAGAAGGGGCGGAGAAGGAGCGCAGCGCCTGGGTCCGCGCCAAGACAGAATGCGAAGTGGCTGAACTGAGCTACGCCAAGTTCCGCGAACTCACCCAGCAAGACCCGGAAATCCTCTATGCACTGGGCAGCCAGATGGCTGACCGCCTGCGCAACACCACGCGCAAGGTGGGTGACCTGGCCTTCCTCGATGTCACCGGCCGCGTTGCGCGCACCTTGCTCGACCTGTGCAAGCAGCCCGATGCCATGACCCATCCGGACGGCATGCAGATCAAGATCACGCGTCAGGAAATTGGCCGGATCGTCGGCTGCTCCCGCGAGATGGTCGGCCGCGTGCTCAAGAGCCTGGAAGAACAAGGTCTGGTGCACGTAAAGGGTAAGACCATGGTGGTCTTCGGCACCCGCTGAGAACCCGAAAGAAAAGGCTGTGTCTGCAGTAAGTGTTGCAAGTAGCTGCATTGCCCGTAGGAGCTGGCTTGCCAGCGAATGCCTCCTTATCGCTAGCAAGCTAGCTCCTACAAGGCGCCTGGACCGACTGTTGAATGCTGGCAACAGCTAACGCAGACATAGCCAAAGAAAAAGCCGGCGCAAGCCGGCTTTTTCATGTCTGGAGGAGCGAACCGGATCAATCCGGATCGATGCCCGCCACCACGCGGTTACGGTCGGGGAAGAACAGTCGGCCCAGCTCGACACCCGGCTCTTCAGCGCGCATGAACGCCTCGCCCACCAGGAATGCGTAAACACCGCTGACTTCCATCAGCTCCACGTCGGCGCGGTTGAGGATGCCGCTCTCGGTGATGACCAGGCGATCGCGCGGAATGCGCGGCAACAGGTCGAGGGTGTTTTCCAGACTGACCTCGAAGGTGTGCAGGTTGCGATTGTTGATGCCCACCAGCGGGGTGTCCAGGCAGTTCAACGCGCGATCCAATTCGTCACCGTCATGCACTTCCACCAGCACGTCGAGGCCGACGTCCTTGGCGGTGGCTGCCAGCTCCTTCATGCGTACGTCGTCCAGCGCAGACACGATCAGCAGGATGCAGTCGGCGCCAATGGCACGGGCTTCGACCACCTGGTAGGGGTCGATCATGAAGTCCTTGCGGATCACCGGCAGGGAGCAGGCGGCACGCGCCTCCTGCAGGTAGGCATCGGCGCCCTGGAAGAAGTCGACGTCGGTGAGCACCGACAGGCAGGCGGCACCGCCCGCTTCGTAACTCCTGGCGATCAGCGCAGGATTGAAGTTCTCGCGCAGTACGCCTTTGCTCGGCGAGGCTTTCTTCACTTCGGCGATCACCGCCGGCTCGTGGCGCTCGGCACGTTCCAGCAGCGCGCGGGCGAAACCACGGGGAGCGTCGGCGGAGCGCGCCAGCGCCTCGACCTCGGCCAGCGAAACGCGGGCACGACGCTCGGCCACTTCCTCGGCCTTGCGTGCCAGGATCTTCTCAAGAACGGTTGGGATGCTCACGCTTCATTCTCCACTCGGAACACCGCGGTAAAGGAGGCCAGTTCGTCCAGCTTCTCGCGGGCGAGGCCTGTGTGCAGAGCGTCCTGTGCCAGACGCACACCTTCTTTCAGGCTGGAGGCCAGGTCGGCGGCATAGAGCGCAGCGCCGGCATTCAGCACGATCATGTCGGCGGCCTTCTGGCCGTTTTCGGTCTTGCGCCTGCCCAGGGCATCACGGATCAGCTCCAGGGATTCCTGGGGGCTGCCGACGGTCAGGCCGATCAGGCTCTGGCTCTTGATGCCGAAGTCCTCTGGCTGGATCTGGTACTCGGTCACTTCGCCGTTCTTCAGTTCCGCGACATGGGTCGGCGCAGCGAGGCTCACCTCGTCCAGACCATCGCGCGAATGGACGACCAGAATGTGATCGCTGCCCAGGCGCTTGAGCACCTCGGCCAGCGGACGGCACAGCGCCTGGCTGAACACGCCCACCACCTGGTGCTTCACACCGGCCGGATTCGTAAGCGGGCCTAGCATGTTGAACAGGGTGCGCAGACCCAGCTCACGACGCGGACCGGCGGCATACTTCATGGCCTTGTGATGGACCTGGGCGAACATGAAGCCGACGCCGATGCTCTCGATGCAACGGGCGACCTGCTCGGGCTTGAGGTCAAGGTAGATGCCGGCGGCTTCCAGTACGTCGGCGCTGCCGGTCTTGCCGGAAACCGCGCGGTTGCCGTGCTTGGCGACCTTGCCGCCCGCCGCCGCGACAACGAAGGTGGCGGCGGAGGACACGTTGAAGATGTTGGCGCCATCGCCACCGGTACCGACCACATCCACCACGTGCTTGAGGGTGGACAGCTCGACGCGGACCGCCAGCTCGCGCATCACCGAAACGGCACCGACAATCTCCTCGATGGTCTCGCTCTTCATGCGCATGCCCATGAGGAACGCGCCGATCTGCGCATCAGTGCACTGGCCGGTCATGATCAGGCGCATCACGTCCTGCATTTCTTCGGTGGTCAGGTCCAGCTGGTTGACCACCCGGTTCAGGGCTTCCTTGATGTCCATCAGCGCACTCCGCCGGTCTGCTTGAGGAAGTTGGCCAAAAGTTCGTGGCCCTGTTCGGTAAGGATGGACTCCGGATGGAACTGCACACCCTCGATATTCAGCGTTTTGTGACGCAGCCCCATGATCTCGTCGACGCTGCCGTCGGCATGTTGGGTCCAGGCGGTCACTTCCAGCTCGTCGGGCAGGGTTTCCAGCTTCACCACCAGCGAGTGGTAGCGGGTGACCGTCAGCGGGTGGTTCAGGCCCTCGAAGACGCCCTGGTCCTTGTGGAACACCGGGCTGGTCTTGCCATGCATGGCCTGGCGCGCGCGCACCACGTCGCCACCGAAAGCCTGGCCGATGCTCTGGTGACCCAGGCAGACGCCGAGGATCGGCAGCTTGCCGGCGAAGTGGCGGATCACCTCCAGCGACACGCCCGCTTCGTTGGGCGTGCAGGGTCCGGGGGAGACCACAATGCGTTCCGGGTTCAGCGCCTCGATCTCGGCGATGGAGAGCTCGTCGTTGCGGATCACATGCACGTCCGCGCCCAGCTCACCGAGGTACTGCACCACGTTGTAGGTAAAGGAATCGTAGTTGTCGATCATCAGCAGCATGGTGCAATCCTCAGGCGTCGATCTTGGCGGTCTGTTCGGCGAGAGCCACGGCACGGAACATGGCGCGGCGCTTGTTCAGCGTCTCTTCCCATTCCAGAGCCGGGACCGAGTCGGCGACGATGCCGGCGCCGGCCTGTACGTGCAGTTCGCCGTCCTTGATGACCGCCGTGCGGATCGCGATGGCAGTGTCCATGTTGCCGTTCCAGGCCAGGTAGCCCACGGCGCCGCCGTAGACGCCGCGTTTGACCGGTTCGAGGTCGTCGATGATCTCCATGGCGCGGATCTTCGGTGCGCCGGAGAGGGTGCCGGCCGGCAGGATGGCGCGCAGCGCTTCCATTGCGGAGATGCCTTCCTTGAGCTGGCCGGTGACGTTGGAAACGATGTGCATCACGTTGGAGTAACGCTCGATCACCATCTTCTCGGTGACCTTGACGCTGCCCGTGTCGGCGACACGACCGACGTCGTTGCGGCCAAGGTCGATCAGCATCAGGTGCTCGGCGAGCTCCTTGGCATCGGAGAGCAGGTCTTCTTCCAGGGCGCGGTCGGCTTCCTCTGTCGCACCACGCGGGCGGGTGCCGGCGATCGGGCGCACAGTGACCAGGCCATCCTCTACGCGCACCAGCACCTCCGGCGAGCTGCCCACCACGTGGAAGTCACCGAAGTTGAAGAAGTACATATAAGGCGTGGGGTTGAAGCAGCGCAGGGCGCGGTACAGGTCGATGGGCGCAGCCTGGAAGGGAATCGACATGCGCTGGGAAATCACCACCTGCATGCAATCACCAGCCAGGATGTATTCCTTGATCTCGCGCACCGATTGCTCGTAATCCTCACGGCTGAAGCTGGAGCGGAAGTCCGGCTCGCCGCCGACCGGCATGCTCGGGTCCACGCCCAGGCGCGGTACCACCGGCTGGCGCAGCTTCTGGCGGATTTCCAGCAGGCGTGCCTGGCCCTGTTCATAGGCGTCGGGCTGACTCGGGTCGACCAGGACGATGGCGTGCAGCTTGCCCGCCAGGTTGTCGAAGACGATCACCGCGTCCGAGACCATCAGCAGGATGTCCGGAGTACCCAGCGGGTCGGGGTTCGGGCAGTTCGCCAGGCGCTTCTCGACGTAGCGCACACAGTCATAGCCGAAGTAACCCACCAGGCCGCCGTTGAAACGCGGCAGGCCGGCGATGGGCGCTACCTGATAGCGTTCCTTGAAGTCCTCGACGAATGCCAGCGGATCTTCGCAGTCGTGGGACTCCACTTCGACGTCATCGACGCTGACGCTGACCTTCAGGCCGTGGGCACGCAGCACGGTGCGGCTCTGCAGGCCGATGATGGAGTAGCGCCCCCATTTCTCGCCGCCCTGCACGGACTCCAGCAGGTAGGAGTACGGGGTATCAGCGAGCTTCAGGTAAAGGGACAGGGGGGTGTCGAAATCCGCCAGTGTTTCGAACGCAAGTGGAATGCGGTTAAAGCCTTCGGCGGCCAAACGCAGGAAATCTTCGCGGGTCATGATCAGCCTCATGGGGCGGGGAACCCCTTTTGAGGGGTTCCGGGAGATAAAGACGTCGGTGTGAAAGCGCGCCGGAGTATCCGGCCAGAATGAATTAGGCGCGCCAGCGCCAACGGGCGACGGCCTTGATGATCTTCATTCCGGCTCGTTCGAGCCAATGCTTACAGGGAACCACCACGTTTCTGTCTCGTTGAGGCGAATTGTCGGAGGAGTTGGGCGACATTAGCGCAGCGCCGTGGGCGGCGCAACCGCCGGGTAGCAGCTCTCGCAGGTCATCCACGACCAGCGCCGGCTCCTCTTCGGCGATGGGCCGGCCGTGGTTATAGCCGTAGCTCAGCGCCACGCATTTCACCCCGGCCGCCTTGGCGGCGAGCACGTCATTGCGCGAATCGCCGACGAACAATGCCTCGCTGCGGCTGACCCCGGTCATGTGCATCACATGGAGCAATGCAGCCGGATCGGGTTTCTGCTGCGGCAGCGTGTCGCCGGCGATGATCAGTGGGAAATAGCGGCCCAGCTTCATCTCGTCCAGCAAGGGAGCGACGAAGCGCTCGGGCTTGTTGGTGATCAGCGCCAGTTCCACGCCTGTCTTCTTCAGCCACTTCAGGGTTTCCGCCACACCGGGGTAAACGGTGGTCAGCGCATGGCTGTCGGCGTAGGCCTCCATGAACAGCTCCAGGCCGCGCTCGGCGTCGCTGTCATGCACGGTGGAATGATCGAGGCCGCCGGCCAGCGCGCGGCGCACCAGCACCCGGGCGCCGTTGCCGACCCACTCGCGGACCTGTTCGATGCCCGCCACCGGGCGCCCCAGGGCGACCAGCATGCGGTCGACGGCGGCGGCGAGGTCCGGCACGGAATCCACCAGGGTCCCGTCCAGATCGAACATCACCAGGCGTGGCAGGCGCCCATCGAACAGCCGGTGCAACGTTCCCATATCAGACCCGGGCCAGCTCGGCGCGCATGGCAGCAATGACCTCGGCGTAGTCCGGCGTATTGAAGATGGCCGAGCCGGCGACGAAGGTGTCGGCGCCTGCGGCGGCGATCTCGCGGATGTTCTTCACGTTGACGCCACCGTCGATCTCCAGGCGGATGTCACGACCGGAGGCATCGATCAGGGCGCGGGCCTCGCGCAGTTTGTCGAGGGTACCGGGAATGAACTTCTGCCCGCCGAAGCCGGGGTTGACGCTCATCAGCAGGATCATGTCGACCTTGTCCATCACGTACTTCAGCACGTCCAGAGGAGTGGCCGGATTGAACACCAGGCCGGCCTTGGCACCGCCGTCACGGATCAGTTGCAGGGAACGATCGACGTGCAGAGTGGCTTCCGGGTGGAAGGTGACGTAAGTGGCACCGGCTTCGATGAAGTCGCCGATGATGCGGTCCACGGGCGAAACCATCAGGTGCGCGTCGATGGGCGCGGTGATCCCGTACTTGCGCAGCGCCGAGCAGACCATCGGGCCGATGGTCAGGTTGGGTACGTAGTGGTTGTCCATCACGTCGAAGTGAACGATGTCGGCGCCGGCGGCGAGAACGTTCTCCACTTCCTCACCCAGGCGGGCGAAATCGGCGGAAAGGATCGACGGTGCGATGGCGAAGGGCTGCATGGCTGACCTCGGGGCAGAATCACGGTGGCGCGAATTGTAGCCGGGATGAATGGCGCGCGGGGATTCGACCGATGACTGAGGCGGCACGCAAAAAAAAGCCCGCGAAAGCTCGCGGGCCGGGAAGGTTGGAGACTTTTTACTCCGGCACGGAGGTGCGCATGCGCTCGCTGCGGCCGCGCAGCCACTCCAGCACCAGCAGCAGCGCGATGGAGAAACCGATCAGCAGGGTCGCGGCGGCGGCGATGGTGGGGCTGAGGTTCTCGCGGATACCGCTGAACATCTGGCGTGGCAGGGTGGCCTGCTCGGGTCCGGCGAGGAACAGGGTCACCACCACTTCGTCGAAGGAGGTGGCGAAGGCGAACAGCGCCCCCGAGATCACCCCCGGTGCAATCAGCGGCAGGGTCACCTTGAAGAACGCGGTCAGCGGCGGCGCGCCGAGGCTGGCGGCAGCACGCACCAGGTTGTAGTTGAAGCCCTGCAGGGTCGCCGACACCGTGATGATCACGAACGGCACGCCCAGCACCGCATGCACCAAGATCAGCGACAGGTAGCTGTTACCCAGGCCCAACGGGGCGAAGAACAGGTAGCTGGCCACACCGATGATCACCACCGGAACCACCATCGGCGAAATCAGCAGGCTCATGACCAGAGCCTTGCCGCGGAACTCGCCTCGGGTCAGGCCGATGGATGCCAGGGTGCCGAAGACCATCGCCAGCACGGTCGCCGCCGGGGCGACGATCATGCTGTTGGTCAGCGAGCGCATCCACTCCGCCGAGTTGAAGAAGTCGGCGTACCAGCGTAGGGAGAAGCCCTGCAGCGGGTAGACCAGGAAGGTGCCGGAGTTGAACGACAGCGGAATGATCACCAGCACCGGCAGGATCAGGAACAGCAGCACCAGGCCGCAGAGGCCGCGCAGCGTGTAGAACCACAGGCGCTCGATCGGGGACATGTAGGGACTCAGCATTTTCTTGTTCTCCTCAACCGAGACGCAGGCGGCCAGCGCCCACCAGCCAGCTGTAGACCACGTAGAGGATCAGGGTGGCGAACAGCAGCATGCCGCCCAGGGCCGTGGCCATGCCCCAGTTGATGGTGGTGTTGGTGAAGAAGGCGACGAAATAGCTGACCATCTGGTCGTTCGGGCTGCCCAGCAGTGCCGGCGTGATGTAGTAGCCGATGGACAGGATGAACACCAGCAGGCACCCGGCACCTACGCCCGCCACGGTCTGCGGGAAGTACACCTTCCAGAAGCTGGCGAAGGGGTGGCAGCCGAGGGAGATCGCCGCACGCATGTAGCTGGGGGAAATGCCCTTCATCACGCTGTAGATCGGCAGGATCATGAACGGCAGCATGATGTGCACCATGGCGATGTAGACGCCGGTGCGATTGAACACCAGCTGCAACGGCTGGTCGATCAGGCCGAGCTTGAGCAGCGCGCCGTTGATCAGGCCACCGGACTGCAACAGCACGATCCACGCTGCCACACGCACCAGGATGGAGGTCCAGAACGGCAGCAGCACCAGGATCATCAGCAGGTTGCTCTTGCGCGTCGGCAGGTTGGCCAGCAGGTATGCCAGCGGATAGGCGAGCAACAGGCAGATCACAGTGATCACCGCGCCCATCCAGAAGGTACGGGCGAAGATATCCAGGTAGATGGCCTGG
Organism: Pseudomonas taiwanensis; assembly: GCF_013393345.1. GTDB lineage: Bacteria > Pseudomonadota > Gammaproteobacteria > Pseudomonadales > Pseudomonadaceae > Metapseudomonas > Metapseudomonas resinovorans_C. The sequence goes on along the minus strand of NZ_QJRF01000031.1, from coordinate 149,082 downwards.
TCCGGGGTGGCCAGGGCCACTTCGCCCAGGTCGTCGATGCGATGGTCGAGGGCGGCCAGCAAGTAATAGGGGGTCAGGTGGCTGGCGTTACGGCGAATCGCCTGCCAGTACGCGGGGTCGCCCCAGCGCTCGTCCAGGGTTTCCAGCGCGTCCTTGTAGGAGGCCGGTTCGGTCTTGAACGGCAGGGCGCGGGCAGTCTTGGCCATCAGGCTGCGGTAGCCGGCCAGTTCCATGTTCAGGCGTTTGGAAAGGTCGCCGATAGTCTGGTTCTTGCGCGCCGCAGCGAGGTCTTCGGCCAGGGCCTTGTACACCGGCTCGGCGGGCAGCGCCTTGCCGTCCCAGCTGGAAATGGCCTCGACCGTACGCGGCATGGAGCCGACCACTTCCGGGTTGTTCACGCTCTTGTAGAGCAGCGCGCCAATGGGCACCAGGAAGGTCAGCAGGAGGAAAATCAGCAGCGGCAGGATCAGCGCCTGGGACTTCAGGCGGTTCATCCGCTCGGCTCGGGCGAGGCGCTGCTTGAGGCTGGGGCCGGCGACCTCGTTCAGGGGCACTGCAGTGGCCATGGCGAACTCCGTTGAAACAGGGTTGAACGTTCAGGCCCTAAGGCCAGGGTGAGGAAGAATCCCCCTCACCCCCAGCCCCTCTCCCACAGGGAGAGGGGGGGTACACAGGCGGACTTACTTGGCCGCCCAGGAGTTGAAGCGTTGCTCCAGTTGCTCGCCGTAGTCAGCCCAGAAGGTGACGTCCATGGCGACCTGGTCCTTGATGTTTTCCGGAGTGGTCGGCATGTCCTTCAGCAGGCCCTTGTCCAGCAGCGGCACCGCCTGGGTGTTGGCCGGACCGTAGGCGATGTTCTCGGAGTAGATCTTCTGCTGCTCGGGCTTGACCGAGAAGGCGATGAACTCCTTGGCCTTGTCGGCATCCTTGGCGCCCTTCGGGATGGCCCAGGAGTCGAAGTCGTAGATACCGCCGGTCCACACGACTTTCAGGTTGCTTTCCTTCTGCACCGCAGCGATGCGGCCGTTGTAGGCAGAGCTCATGACCACGTCACCCGAGGCGAGGAACTGCGGCGGCTGGGCGCCGGCTTCCCACCACTGGATGCTCGGCTTGATCTCGTCGAGCTTCTTGAAGGCGCGATCCTGGCCTTCCTTGGTGGCCAGCACGGTGTAGACGTCCTTGGGCGCAACGCCATCGGCCATCAGGGCGAATTCCAGGGTGTACTTGGCGCCCTTGCGCAGGCCGCGCTTGCCGGGGAATTTGTTCACGTCCCAGAAATCGGCCCAGCTGGTGGGGGCGGACTTCAGCTTGTCGGCGTTGTAGGCCAGCACGGTGGACCACACGAAGAAGCCGACGCCGCAAGGCTGGACGGCGCCGGGTACGAAGTCTTCAGCCTTGCCGAACTGGGCAGCGTCCAGCTCTTCGAACAGACCTTCGTCACAGCCGCGGGACAGCTCGGGCGACTCCACTTCCACCAGGTTCCAGGAGACGCTGTTGGTGTCGACCATGGCCTTCACCTTGGCCATTTCACCGTTGTATTCGCCTGCGATGATCTTGTTGCCGGTGCTCTGCTGGTAGGGCTCGTAGAACGCCTTGACCTGCGCATTCTTGTTGGCGCCACCGAAGGACACCACGGTCAGGTCGGCAGCCATTGCCTGGGTGGCGCAGGCCAACCCGAGGGCGATGGCGGTGAGTTTCAGGGATTTCGACATTGTTATTTTCTCCACAGTGCAGGGTTGCTAATGCCTTGGTGCCGCCGCGTCATTCCGCCAGAAGCGGGTCCAGTGCGCGGACGTGCTCCACTTGCCAGCCGAGCGGCACCACATCGCCTACCGCCAGTGCGGGGTCGAGCTCAGCAATAGGTTGCTTGACGAAGAAATCGGGCTTGCCACAGACCTCCATGCGGATACGCACGTGGTCGCCCAGGTAGATGAACTCGGCGACGCGCCCGGAGAAACGGTTCACGCAGCTCTCGCTGTGACCGTTGATGCGTACGCGCTCGGGGCGGATCGACAGGGTCACCGGCTCGCCCGGCTGGCCGACGTTGATCGCCAGGGCCTCGACCTTCTCACCACGGCCCAGACGCACGACGCAGCGCTCGCCATCGCGGCTTTCCAGCTGGCCGTTCAGGCGATTGTTCTCACCGATGAAGTTGGCCACGAAGGTGTTCTTCGGCAGTTCGTAAAGCTCGCGCGGCGGAGCGATCTGCTGGATCTCGCCCTGGTGGAACACCGCGACGCGGTCGGACATGGTCAGCGCTTCGCCCTGGTCGTGGGTCACGTAGACCACGGTGACGCCCAGGCGTTGATGGATGTGTTTGATCTCCATCTGCATGTGTTCGCGCAGCTGCTTGTCCAGTGCACCGAGGGGCTCGTCCATCAGGACCAGCTGGGGCTCGAACACCAGGGCGCGGGCCAGGGCGACACGCTGCTGCTGGCCACCGGAAAGCTGGCCGGGGTAGCGGTTGCGGAAGGTATCCAGCTGCACCATGGAGAGCGCACGCTTGACCCGCTCGCTGGCGTCGGTCTTGCTCATGCCGCGCACCGAGAGCGGGAAGGCCAGGTTCTCGGCCACCGTCATGTGCGGGAACAACGCATAGTTCTGGAACACCATGCCAATGTCGCGCTTGTGCGGGGGTACGTTGTTGATGGAGCGACCGGCCAGCAGAATCTCGCCGCTGGTGGGGGTTTCGAACCCGGCGAGCATCATCAGGCTGGTGGTCTTGCCGGAGCCGGACGGCCCGAGCAGGGTGAGGAATTCGCCTTTGCGAATATCCAGGTTGAGGTCTTTGACGATCAGGGTCTCGCCGTCGTAGCTCTTCTGCACGCCGCGAAAGCTGACCAGGATGTCGTTGCCTTGTGTCTCGGCCATAACCGCACCTTTGTTTTTGTGTCTGCCGTAGAGGAAAGCGTAGAGAACGCGGCAAACCACGCAAATCGGGCGGTATGAGAGATTGCTATAAGGCTTGGAGAGGATTCCTTGTAGGGATCGCCCTACAAATCACAGCGCGATTGTCGGACATTCACAGCAGCTTGTGCTCGACCGCGTACTTCACCAGGTCCGCGACCGAGTGCAATCCCAGCTTCTGCATCAGGCGGGCCTTGTGGGTGCTCACCGTCTTGCTGCTGACCGCCAGTTGCTGGGCGATTTCATTCACTCCTTCGCCACGCACCAGCCGCTCGAACACCGAGAACTCGCGCTCTGAAAGCAGCGTATGGGCCGGGCGGGCGTCGGTCAGGCCCACCTCGAAGACCATGCGGTCGGCGAGGTCGGGGTCGATGTAGCGGCCTCCCGCGGCCACCTTGCGGATCGCAGTGAGCAACAGGGCCGGATCACTGTCCTTGGTGGCATAGCCGGCAGCGCCGATCTTCAGGGCCCGTGCGGCCATCTGCGCTTCGTCGTGCATGGACAGCACCAGCACCGCCGGCGGATTGCCGAGGGCGCGGATGCGCGGAATGGCCTCCAGGCCGTTGACGCCGGGCATGGAGATGTCCAGCAGCACCACTTCGCAGGGTGTCTGGCGCAAGGCTTCCATCAGTTGCTCGCCATTGCCGGCCTCCCCCGCCACGCAGAGATCCTTGGCCAGGCCGATGAGCTGCTTGATGCCCTCGCGGACGATGGTGTGGTCTTCTGCCACCAATACTCGGATCACGCCACTTTCTCCTTATCCAACGCCACGCGCACGCAAAGGGTCGTGCCCTCGCCCGGCTGGCTCTCGATCTGCAGGCTGCCGCCCAGCATCAGCACGCGCTCGCGCATGCCCACCAGGCCGAACGAACTGCCACTTCTGGTGCCGGGATCGAACCCCCGGCCATCATCACTGATACGCAGGCAGAGCGTGCCGCCCTCTTCACTCAGGCGAACCGCGACAGTATGCGCCTCGGCGTGGCGCATGACGTTGGTCAGCGCCTCCTGCAGCACTCGGAACAGGCCTACTGCCTTGGCGTCGGACAGCTGCGGCAATTGCTCGGGCACTTCCACCAGGCAGGGAATCTGCGTGCGCGCCTCGAATCGCCTGGCCTGCCACTCGATGGCAGAAGCGATGCCGGCATCGAGAATCGGCGGGCGCAGCGCCGTCGCCACGTCGCGCACCAGTTGGAAGAGCTGAGCGATCAGACGCTTCATGCTGTCCAGGCGCTCCTTGAGCCCGGCGTCGAGCCCGGCGTAGGCCAGCTCGCACATGGAAGTTTCCAGCTTCAGGACGGTGAGCACCTGGCCCAGTTCGTCATGCACCTCACGGGCAATGCGTGCCTTCTCTTCTTCGCGCACGCTTTCCAGGTGCGCCGACAAATCCCGGAGCTGCGCGCGAGAAGCTGCCAGCTCCAGTTCGATCTGCTTGTTCTCGGTGATATCCCAGACCACACCGTCCCAGACCGCACGGCCGTCGTCGAAGATCCGCGCACCGGCCTTGATGTCGGCCCAGCGCAGCGCGCCGTCGCGGGTGAGGATGCGGCCCTGCCAGTGCCAATCGCGATCGGCGTCCAGTGCCTGAAGCTGGCTCTGCCAGTAGCCGTCGCGGTCGTCCGGATGAACCAGGCCGCGAATACCACGTCCCGTATCCAGCAACTCACTGGCGCTGTAGCCCACCAGGCCTTCGCTGCCTTCGCCGATGAAGGCGAAATCGGCAGGCGCATCCGCTTTTGGCCGCTCCAGGCGGAATACCAGACCGGGCACGTTGGAAGCGATGCCCTTGAGGCGCGCTTCACTTTCTTCCAGGGCCTCGCGGGCTCGACGGCGCTCGGTGGCATCGGAGAGGAACACCACCAGGTATTCGGAAGAGCCGAAGCGCAGGAAGCTCAGCGACACATCTGCCGGAAGCCAGGCGCCGTCGGGACGCAAGCAACGGGTCTCGAAGCTCAGCGGGCCTTCGTCACTGTTGCGTGCGCGGCGCCAGAGATTGAGCCAGCGATCCATGTTCAGCTCGGGCTGGAAATCCGCCAGGGGGCGATCTGCAAGACTGCCCGGCCGATAACCCAGCATCTGTTCTGCCGCTCGGTTGGCGTAGCGCACGTGGCTGTCCCAGTTCACCCAAAGGATGCCCAGGGTGCTGTGGTCGATGGAAAACTGGGTGAGGCGCAGCGCTTCTTCGGCAGCCTCGCGCAGCTGCAGTGCATGGCGCGAATCCAGCAGTTGCCGCTCCAGCCGACGCTGCTGTCGGCGCAGCCAGGTGATGATGAGGGCCGCAGTGAGCAACAGCACGCCGAGAAACAGACTGAGGTTCTGCCAGAAGCCGCTGGATTCACCGAGGCGAGGATACTTGGGCTGCAGCCAGCGCTCATGCAACTGGTCGAGGTCCTTCGGCGGCAGGTTGCGCAAGGCGATGTCGACGATGGCAGCCAGTTCCGGCCAGTCCCGCCTCGAAGCGACCCGAAGCAGCTGCGGGAAACCGATGTCGCCGACTACTGCGAGCCCGGTGAACTCCTGTTCGCGAGACAGCCGGCTGAGCTGGGCCTCGTCGAGCACGGCATAGCGGACCTGCTCGGCCAGCAACGCCTGCAGGGCCTGCCGCTCGCTGCCCATGGGCTTGAGGTTGAGGTTGGAGTAAGTCGCGCGCAAGTAGTCGGCCACTGGACTCGGCTGGCGCAGGGCAACCGGCGACGTGGCGTCGAGCTGCTCCAGGTCCACCGCGCCATTACCCTCGCGCTCGCCCACCAGCAACTGCGAGACGCGCATGTAGGGATCGGAGAACAGCCACAGGCGCAAACCGGCGGGCGTCTGCCCGAGGCCGGGGGCAAGATCGATCTGTCCGGAGCGCAGTCCCTGTTCCAGTTCGCCCTGACTGTCGTAGGTGCGCCAGACCAACTCGACACCCATGGACCTGGCCAGCCAGTTCATCAACTCGACGTTGGCTCCGGAGAGTTGTTGCAGGCGCCGATCCAACTGGACGTAAGGGGCTTGCAGCACGGCACCCACACGGAGTTGCCCATGGCTCTCGAGCCATTGCCGCTGGCCGTCGTCCAGCGGCAGCGCCGTGGATGCAGCCAAGGCAGGTATCGCCAGGCAGCAGGCGAACAGGAAGGAAAGGAGCGCACGGATCATCGAGGACCAACCGCAACAAGGAGAAACAGCCGACATACCTTACTCCAGCCACGGTCAACCATGCGAAGGCTCGGCCTGACAAAAACCCATCGAGCCATTAGGCTCCTGTTTCCCAGCTCGACCAGGAATGTCCAGATGCCTCGCGCCCTTCGCCTGCCCCTTGCAGCCCTTTGCCTCGCGCTATTGCCTGCCTCACCTGCCGTGCTGGGGGAAGCGGACTCCGCGACAGCGCCCAAGGAACCTGCACCGGCAGTGGAGCGCGCGCCGCTGGAGGAACGTAGCCAGGAGGACTCCACCAGCCTGGAGCGCCAGATCCCGAGCCGGGATCAACAGCGGCTCAATGCTGGCGAAGAGACTTTCCTCGCGCTCTGGCAGCCGGCCAATGTCAGCGCTCCCGAGGGGTTGGTGATCCTGCTGCCCGGCGACGGCGAAACGGCCGACTGGCCGGAGGCGATCGGCCCCTTGCGTCGCGGCTTGCCGAATTCCGGCTGGAGCACCCTCGCCCTGACACTGCCCGACCCCAGCGACGATCCGCTGCCACCACGCCCACTGAAGACCGAGGTACCGACCCAGGCGGAACCGGCGGTGAGCCCCGAGAAAGCCCAGGAAGAAGGCCCGACCAACACCGAGCAGGCCGGAAGTGCCGAACCCAACACCGACCCGGCGCCGCCACCGCTGTCCCGCGACGCCATCCAGAAGACCCAGACGGCACGGGTGTTTGCCCGGATCGAAGCGGCACTCGCCTTCGCGCGCCAGCAGAAGCCCAAGGCCATCGTGCTGCTGGGCCATGGCACTGGTGCCTATTGGGCGGCACAGTTCCTTGCCGCCAATGAGCCGCAGGACGTACGCAATCTTCTGTTGGTAGCGGCGGAGTTGCCTGCTGGCTATGCACCGGCCCTGGAGGACTCACTACCCGAATTGAAACTGGCCACGGGCGACTTCTACTACAAGGACCAGCCGGCCGACCGCGACGCCGCCCTGCGTCGCAGTCACGCGAGCAAGCGGCAGAAGCACCCGGCCTACATCCAGATCGCCATGAAGGGCCTTCCAGGCGACCGCGCCACCGAGCAGGAGCAGCTCATCCGGCGCATTCGTGGCTGGCTGAGCCTGCACCTGGAAGCAGGTACCGGCAAAGCGCCCACGGACGGCTGAAGGCTCAGCGGAATCCGTGACGCTCGCGGATCAGGTTGTAGGCGCTTTGCAATTCGCGGGTGCGGTCGGTCGCGGCACGTACCACCGCAGGGCTGGCACCTGAACCGGCCAACTTGTCCGGGTGGTTCTGGCTGAGCAGGCGGCGGTAGGCCCGCTTGATCACCGCGGGTTCGCAGTCGGCCGTCACGCCCAGCAAGATCAGGGCGTCCCTGTAGCTGTTTGAGCGTTTGGCCGGCAGGCCCTGCGGGGTGTCATAGCCCGCGCCAAGCGCCTCGACCCGGGAAATCGCAAGCCCCAACCAGCCGCCCCATTGCAGGATGAGTTCGCGCTCGCGCTTGCCGATCCGTCCATCTGCCGCAGCCATCTGCCAGCAGCTGCGCAGCAGGCGTTCCACCGTGACCCGCTCGTCCTTCAGCTTGTGCAATGCAAGGTGCAGGTTGTCGCCGCCCGACTTGCCCCGGTTGAAGGCGGCGATGGCCCGCCGGGTGCCCGCTTCGTCCAGCCCGATGCGCTTCATTTCCGATCGCGCCTGCTGGATGTGTGCCTCCTGCACCCGACCATCGCTCTTGGCCAGGCGACCCAACAGGATGAACAACAGGTCCTGCTGATCGATGCCGGGATCGCCACGCAAGCGCGCACGCAACGCCCCCCAGGAATCAAGGTGCAGACGCTGGTCGAGTACATGCCCCAGCAAACCGCCGAGCATGGCTCCCGGGATGTTCGCCAGGGCGAATCCGGCGGCAGCGCCGATCAGGGTAGCGGGCCAGACCAACTCAGGCCTCCGTCATCAGCAGACGTTCGACTTCCGCCAGGCGTTCGTGGGTGCCCACGTCGACCCAACGCCCGGCGAATCGCTCGCCAGTCACCCGGCCCGCGGCCATCGCCTGACGCAGCAACGGCGCCAGCTTGAAGGCCCCTGCCTGACACCCTTCGAACAGACGCGGATGGAGCACGGCGATACCGCTGTAGGTGAGACTCGGTTCGCCTGCCACTGCATCACGCACCCGGCCATTCTCCAGGACAAAGTCGCCGTGGGGATGGTGCGTCGGGTTGTCTACCAGTACCAGATGCGCGAGGCCGTCCAGCGGTCGGCGCAGGTGACTGAATTCGAAGTCGGTCCAGACATCGCCATTCACGATGAGAAAAGGCTCATCGCCCAACAGCGGCAAGGCTTGAAAAATGCCGCCTCCGGTTTCCAGCGGCTCGCCTTCTGCCGAATAACGGATGGACAAGCCGAAGCGCGCACCATCGCCCAGGTGATCTTCGATCTGCTGGCCGAGCCAGGCATGGTTGATCACCAGCTCGTTGAAACCGGCCTTCACCAGAGCCTGGAGGTGAAACTCGATCAGCGGGGTGCCGGCGGCACGAACCAGCGGCTTTGGGGTGTGCAGGGTCAGGGGGCGCATGCGCTCACCCTTGCCCGCCGCGAGGATCATCGCCTTCATGGTTGGACGGCCTCGTCCCGCGGAAGGCTGGCCAACAGTTCACCCAGCTCGGCCAGTTCGGGACGGCGTTCGATCACTTCCTTTATATAGGCAAAGAAGCGCGGCACGTCGCCCAGGTACTTGGGCTTGCCGTCGCGATGGCAGATGCGCGCGAAAATGCCGATGACCTTGAGGTGGCGCTGCACGCCCATCAGGTCGCTGGCACGGCGGAACTCGGCGAAGTCGGACTGAACCGGGATGCCGGCTTCGCGGGCCAGCTTCCAGTAACGCTCCAGCCAGCCGGCGACACGCTCTTCGGGCCAACTGAGGAAGGCGTCCTTGAACAGGCAGGTCACGTCGTAGGTCACCGGACCGTAGACAGCGTCCTGGAAATCCAGCACGCCGGGATTGGGAGTGCTGAGCATCAGGTTGCGCGGCATGTAGTCCCGGTGCACCAGCACCTGCGGCTGCGCCAGGGCGCTGCCGATCAGCAAGTCGGAAATACGCTCCCAGGCAGCCAGGCGCTCACCTTCCAGTTCGATGCCCAGATGATGTTGCAGGTACCACTCGGGGAAAAGCTGCAGCTCGCGACGCAGCAGCGCGTCGTCATAACTGGGCATGGGCACATCGAGGCTGCGCTTCTGGAAGGTCAGCAGCGCTTTCAGGGCATCGTCGAACAAAGAGTCGGCGTTCTCCGCATCGATGACTTCGAGGTAGGTCTGGCGCCCCAGGTCGTCGAGGATCAGGAAGCCTTGCTCCACATCGGCGGCGAGAATGCGCGGCACGTGCACGCCGGCCTCGGCGAGCATTCCGGCCACTTTGACGAAGGGACGGCAATCCTCTCGGGGCGGCGGAGCATCCATCAGGATCAGGGTGCGGCCTTCGGCCTGCCAGCGGAAATAACGACGGAAGCTGGCATCACTGCTGGCTGGAACCAGCTCGGCGGCCGGCACGGGGCCCCAGCCTTCGGCAGCGAACAGGGTGGGCAACTGCTGATCAAGCCACTGGCTCAGCTGCTGAAGTCGCAGGTCTTCATGGTGCATCGGGTGGTCTCCGGCGGCGCTAGCCGTTGTGCGGGTCATGCTTTATTATCCAGCATCTTTTTCAGCCCATCGAGAGGCGTGCGGCCCTAGCGGGTCGAAGGCGCGCAGGAAGCCCGGACTAACAAGATGGCAGTAAGATCCCCCGCGTTTCGTAGAAAGTTCCCCCTGCTGGTGACCGGCAGCCTGCTGGCCCTGCAGCCAGTAGCCACCTCATACGTCGTCGCCGCAGAACAATTCGACTGCCAGGCTTCCACAACTGGCGGGTGGGCATGCGCGCCCAAAGCCAGCACAGAGAGCCTGCCACCGCGCCCCGTGCACAGCGGCAGTGCCGTGAGCTCGACCATTGGCGCCGCTCCCCAGGAAGGTGAAGCCGAAGGCAGCGATACCACGCTGGTGACCGAGGCCGAAGGCAAGGGCCTGGCATCCCGCAGCGCCGATTACAGTCACCTCGACTGGGTGCCGCGCGACAAACTCACGCCCGCGCAACTGGCCGAAGCCGGTCCTTACTGCGCCGGTGCCTACATCGAGCCGCCGCGTCCGGGCATGGATGACAGCACGCCGATGGAGGATGCGCCAACCTACATCTCCGCCAAGGCCTCGCGCTACGAGCAGGAGAAACAGATCGCCACCCTCGCTGGGGACGTCGTCCTGCGCCAAGGCAGCATGCAGGTGGAAGCCAACGAGGCCAACCTGCACCAGGCGGAAAACCGTGGCGAGCTGATCGGTAACGTCAAGCTGCGCGACAAGGGCGCCCTGGTTGTCGGCGATCGCGCCGAACTGCAACTGGACAACGGCGAGGCCAAGGTCGACAACGCCGAATACGTCCTGCACCAGTCGCACACCCGTGGCAGCGCGCTGTACGCCAAGCGCCAGGAAGACGCCATCATCCGCCTGAAGGACGGTACCTATACCCGTTGCGAACCGGGCGATAACGCGTGGCACCTGAAGGGCAACAACATCAAGCTGAACCCGGCCACCGGCTTCGGCACCGCGACCAACGTCACGCTGCGGGTCAAGGACATTCCGGTGTTCTATACCCCGTACATCTATTTCCCGATCGACGACCGTCGCCAGTCCGGCTTCCTGCCGCCGACCATCGGCAGCAGCACCGACACCGGCTTCCTGCTGGTCACGCCGTACTACTTCAACCTGGCGCCGAACTACGACGCCACCCTGTATCCGCGTTACATGTCCAAGCGCGGCCTGCTGATGGAAGGCGAGTTCCGCTACCTGACCCACAGCAGCGAAGGCCAGCTGGGCGCCGCGTATCTCAATGACAAGGAAGATGAGCGCGAGCTCATGTCCGAGTTCGAGGAGAAGCGCTGGCTGTACAACTGGAAGCACATCGGCGGGCTGGACTCCCGGCTGCTGGCGGAGGTCGACTACACCGACATCAGCGATCCGTACTACTTCGACGACCTGGATACCGACCTGGGTGTGGACACCCCCACTTTCGTCAACCAGCGCGGCACCCTGACCTATCGTGGTGATTCCTACACCGCGAGGCTGAATGCCCACGCTTACGAGCTGGCGACGATTTCCGATGCCACTCCGTATGATCGCCTGCCGCAGGTCACCCTGGACGGCGCGCTGCCCTTCCAGCCCGGTGGGCTGAACTTCGGCTACAGCACTGAGTTTGTACGTTTCGACCGGGATTTGCGTAAGGGCGATTTCTTCGACATCGATGGCAACCCAACGCCATGGCTCGACGAAAACACCTTCGGCCTGGCGCGCGCCAATGGTGACCGTACCCACCTTGAACCCAGTGTCAGCCTGCCAATGAACTGGACCTGGGGCTTCCTCAAGCCGCAGGTCAAGTACGCCTATACCCAATATGATCTGAGCCTCGACAGCACCGGCAAGAGCGATCTTGCACTGGTCAACCAGGACTTCGATAGCAATCCGGATCGCCAGCTGCCTATCTACAGTGTCGATAGCGGCCTGTATTTCGACCGCAAGACCCAGTTCTTTGGCAAGAACTACACGCAGACCCTGGAACCGCGCCTGTTCTACCTCTACGTGCCGGAAGAAGACCAGGACGATATTCCGGTCTTCGATACTGGCGAGTACACCTTCAACTACGCCTCGCTGTTCCGCGACAACCGCTTCTCCGGCCGTGATCGCATCGGCGACGCCAACCAGGTCTCTCTGGGCGTGACCAACCGCTGGATCGAGTCCAATGGCTTCGAGCGCCAGCGCTTCAGCATCGGCCAGGCGTTCTACTTCCAGGATCGGAAGGTACAACTGCCGGGTATCGACGCCGACACCCGTGCCGACGCCCAGGCCTCGGTTTCACCTTACGCGCTGGAATACCTGTACCGTTTCAACCGCGACTGGCGCCTTACCTCGGACTTCAACTGGGACCCGGATTCCCATCGCACCCGCTCCGGCAGCGCGATGTTCCACTACCAGCCTGAAGACAATCCGAACAAGGTGATCAACGCGGGCTATCGCTACCGCAATGACACCATCCGGTACGACCAGACGACTGGCCAATGGACGTTCAGCCCCGACTACGGCAATCCGACGTTGGCGAATGGCCAGCCCAACCCCAACTTCATCAAGGACTACTACAAGATCAGCCAGCACGACTTCTCCGTCATCTGGCCGATCGTCCCGCAGTGGAGTGCTCTGGCTCGCTGGCAGTATGACTACAGCCAGAACCGTACCCTGGAAGCCTTTGGCGGCTTCGAGTACGACAGTTGCTGCTGGAAGCTGCGCCTGATCAACCGCTACTGGGTCGACTACGACGAATTCGACCAGACCCCGGATACGACCAACGAAAGTGGCGATCACGGGATCTTCCTGCAAATCGTCCTGAAGGGTCTCGGTGGCGTCGTGGGCAACCAGACCGAAAGCTTCCTGGAAAAAGGCATCCAAGGTTACCGTGAACGTGAAGACCAAGCTCTCTGATTGTCTGCGCCCGCTGCTGTTGGGCGCCATGCTACTCGGCGGCCTCGTGCACGCCGATGTTCGCTCCATCGACCGCGTGGTCGCCATTGTCGATAACGATGTGATCATGCAGAGCCAGCTCGACCAGCGCCTGCGTGAAGTGCAGCAGACCATTGCCAAGCGCGGCGCCTCGCTGCCGCCTGAGCATGTGCTCAGCCAGCAGGTGCTGGAACGCCTGATCATCGAGAACATCCAGCTGCAGATCGGCGACCGCTCCGGCATCCGTATCGCCGACGAAGAACTGAACCAGGCCATCGAAGCCATCGCCCAGCGCAATGGCATGACGGTCGACCAGTTCCGCGGTGCGCTCGCCCGCGACGGCCTGTCCTATGACGACGCGCGCGACCAGGTTCGTCGCGAGATGGTCATCAGCCGTGTACGCCAGCGTCGCGTCGCCGAACGTATCCAGGTCACCGATCAGGAAGTGCAGAACTTCCTGGCCTCCGACATGGGCAAGATCCAGCTGTCCGAAGAGTTCCGCCTGGCCAATATCCTGATCCCGGTACCGGAAGGCTCCTCGCCCAGCACCATTCAGGCTGCCGAGCGCCAGGCCCAGGAGCTGCACCAGCAGCTGCAACAGGGTGCCGACTTCGCCCAGCTGGCCATCTCCCGCTCCGCCGGCGAAACCGCCCTGGAGGGCGGCGAGATCGGCTGGCGCAAGGCTGCTCAACTGCCCCCGCCCTTCGACGCCATGATCAGCGCCCTGCAGCCCGGCCAGGTGACCGATCCGGTTCGCACCCCGGGTGGCTTCATCATCCTGAAGCTGCTGGACAAGCGCGGCGGCGACACCCTGGTTCGCGACGAAGTACACGTCCGCCACATCCTGCTCAAGCCCAGCGAAATTCGCAGCGAAGCAGACACCAAGCGACTTGCCGAGCGTCTTTACGAGCGCATCCAGTCCGGCGAAGACTTCGCTGAACTGGCGAAAAGCTTCTCCGAAGACCCGGGTTCGGCCCTCAACGGCGGCGACCTGAACTGGATCGACCCCAACGCCCTGGTGCCGGAATTCCGCGAAGTCATGGGCAAGACGCCAGCCGGCGAGCTGTCCAAGCCGTTCAAGAGCGCCTATGGCTGGCACGTACTGGAAGTGCTGGGCCGCCGCGCCACCGACAGCAGCGAGAAGTTCCGCGAACAGCAGGCCATGAACATCCTGCGCAATCGCAAGTACGACGAAGAGCTGCAGGCCTGGCTGCGTCAGATCCGCGACGAAGCGTACGTCGAAACCAAGCTGTAAATCCCGAGCGAGTCTCAGTCGTGCGCTGGCGGTACAATCCCCGCCAGCGTATCGGCCCCCTGCACAGGACTCGCCATGACATCCCTTCGTTTCGCCCTCACTCCCGGTGAACCCGCCGGCATCGGCCCCGACCTCTGCCTGCTGCTTTCCCGCTCCGCCCAACCCCATGCACTCATCGCCATCGCCAGCCGCGATTTACTCGAGAAGCGCGCCGGCGAATTGGGTCTCTCCATCCAGCTGATCGCGGTCGATCCCGCTGAACTTCCGGATGCACCTGCGCCTGCCGGCAGCCTCTACGTCTGGGACACCCCCCTGCGAGCCGCAGTCGACCCGGGACAACTGGCACCGGCAAACGCCGACTATGTACTGGACACCCTCACCCGTGCGGGCCAAGGCTGCCTCGACGGCCTCTTCGCCGGGATGATCACCGCTCCCGTGCACAAAGGCGTGATCAACGAGGCCGGCATCGCCTTCTCCGGACATACCGAGTTCCTCGCGGAGCTCACCGCGACGCGCCAGGTGGTGATGATGCTGGCGACTCGTGGCCTGCGGGTCGCGCTGGTAACCACGCACCTGCCACTCAAGGACGTCGCAGCGGCCATTACCCCGGACCGCTTGCAACGGGTCAGCCGCATCCTGCATGCCGACCTGGTGAACAAGTTCGGCATCGCTCAGCCACGCATCCTGGTTTGCGGCCTGAATCCCCACGCTGGTGAAGGGGGCCACCTCGGCCGGGAGGAGCTGGAGGTCATCGAGCCAACCCTGGAAGGCCTGCGCGCCGAAGGCTTGAACCTGATCGGCCCGCTGCCGGCGGACACCCTGTTCACGCCGAAGCACCTCGAACACTGCGACGCCGTGCTCGCCATGTACCACGACCAGGGCCTGCCAGTGCTCAAGTACAAGGGCTTCGGCGCCGCGGTGAACGTCACCCTGGGCCTGCCGATCATTCGCACCTCGGTGGACCACGGTACTGCCCTTGACCTGGCCGGCACCGGCCGGATCGACTGCGGCAGCCTCGAGGTCGCGCTGGAGACCGCCTACCAGATGGCCGCCGCGCAGCAACGCAGCCATTGAGCCCCCGCGCCGCTTTGATGCTCCAGCCTTAGGCGGCGCGGGCCCGCGCCTGATAAACTGCGCGATTCAGTTTCCACGCCAGGCCCTCCGGCCTGGCCCCAAGGCCCGGAGCCTTCGATGTCCGAACACTACCAACACCGCGCGCGCAAGCGTTTCGGCCAGAACTTCCTGCATGACGCTGGCGTCATCTATCGCATCCTGCGCAGCATCCATGCCCGCGAAGGCGAGCGCCTGCTGGAAATCGGCCCGGGCCAGGGCGCCCTTACCGAAGGTTTGCTCAGTAGCGGTGCCCAGCTCGATGTGATCGAGCTGGACCTCGACCTGATCCCCATCCTGCAGCACAAGTTCGGTCAGTTACCCAACTTCCGCCTCAACCAGGGCGATGCGCTGAAGTTCGACTTCCGCCGGCTCGATGCCGCACCGCACAGCCTGCGTGTGGTGGGTAACCTGCCGTACAACATCTCCACGCCGTTGATCTTCCACCTGCTTGCCCACGCGGACCTGATCCGCGACATGCACTTCATGCTGCAGAAGGAAGTGGTGGAGCGCCTGGCCGCCGAGCCGGGTGGCGGCGACTGGGGCCGGCTTTCGATCATGGTCCAGTACCACTGTCGCGTGGAGCACCTGTTCAATGTCGGACCGGGCGCATTCAACCCGCCGCCCAAGGTGGATTCGGCCATCGTGAGACTGGTGCCGCACGAAGTCCTGCCGCATCCGGCCAAAGATGTCGCCATGCTTGAGCGCGTCGTGCGCGAAGCCTTCAATCAGCGGCGCAAGACTCTGCGCAATACCCTCAAGGGCCTTCTTGACGCTGCCGCTATCGACGCAGCGGGTGTCGACGGCGGTCTGCGTCCGGAGCAACTGGACCTCGCTGCCTTTGTCCGCCTGGCTGATCAACTGGCTGCGGCGGATCCCAAACCCTAGACTCCATATCCAGCTACTCGAGAGCCTTCGCGTGTCCGATCCCCGATATAAGGTCGACGTCAGCGTCGTCACCCGCTTCCTCCCGGAACAATCGCAGCCGGACGAGAATCGCTTTGCCTTCGCCTACACCGTGACCATCCACAACAATGGCGAGCTGCCGGCCAAGCTGCTCACCCGCCATTGGGTGATCACCGACGGCGACGGCCACGTACAGGAAGTCCGTGGTGCCGGCGTAGTTGGCCAGCAGCCCCTGATCGCCCCGGGCGCCAGCCACACCTATACCAGCGGGACCGTCATGGCCACGCGGGTCGGCAGCATGCAGGGCAGCTATCAGATGGTCGCCGACGACGGCAAACGCTTTGACGCCATCATCGCGCCCTTCAGCCTCGCCGTCCCCGGCTCTCTGCACTGAGAGCACCGGCATGACGACCTATGCGGTTGGCGATCTCCAGGGTTGCCTGGATCAGCTGAAGTGCCTGCTTGAGCAAGTACGATTCGATCCGGCAAAGGATGAGCTGTGGCTGGTGGGTGATCTGGTCAATCGGGGCCCGAAGTCCCTGGAGACCCTGCGCTTCCTCTATTCGATCCGCGATTCGGTAGTGTGCGTGCTTGGCAACCACGACCTGCACCTGCTGGCCGTGGCCAACAACATCGAACGACTGCGCAAGGCCGATACCTTGCGCGAGATCCTCGACGCACCGGACCGTGCCGAACTGCTCGACTGGCTGCGCCAGCAGAAGCTGCTGCACTACGACGAGCAACGGGATATCGCCCTCGTTCACGCCGGCATCCCGCCCCAGTGGTCGCTCAAGAAGGCGCTGAAACGCGCTGCCGAGGTGGAAGAGGCCTTGCGGGACGACGCACGCCTACCTCTGTTCCTCGACGGCATGTACGGCAACGAACCGGCCAGATGGGATGGTGATCTGCAAGGTGTCACGCGCCTGCGGGTGATCACCAACTACTTCACGCGCATGCGCTTCTGCCGTGCCGACGGCACCCTGGACCTCAAGTCGAAGGAAGGCCTGGACACTGCGCCTCCGGGATACTCCCCCTGGTTCAGCTTCCCCGAGCGCAAGACCCGTGGGCAGAAGATCATCTTCGGCCACTGGGCGGCCCTGGAAGGCAATTGCAACGAACCCGGCCTGTACGCCCTCGACACTGGCTGCGTCTGGGGCGGCAGCTTGACTCTTTTGAACATCGACAGTGGCGAGCAGATCAGCTGCAGCTGCGAGGAGAACCGCCATGAGTGAATTCCAACGCATCCCGCCCGAACAGGCGCAAACCCTGCGCGAACACGGCGCCGTAGTGGTGGACATCCGCGATCCGCAGAGCTTCGCCCTGGGCCATATCAGCGGCTCGCACCACCTGGACAACTACTCCCTGCCCGACTTCATCGCCAAGGCCGACTTCGACAAGCCGCTGATCGTCACCTGCTATCACGGCAACTCCAGCCAGGGCGCGGCCGCCTACCTCGCCCATCAGGGTTTCTCCGAGGTCTACAGCCTCGATGGCGGCTTCGAACTGTGGCGGAGCGTCTATCCCGGGGAAGTCGCCCAGGGCAACCTCGAATAAAAAATTTTCGGTGAGGCGCAACCCCGCGCCATCACTGGCTTGGCGTCACTTCTCCGACGGACGGTAATCCCCTGTTATCGTTCCGTAATGCTTGACCTTGCCGATAACGAACTACTCTTAGCTCAGGCCATCCAAAAAAGGGGAGAGCCGGTACACCGGTTCCGGGCCATCGGCAGCGACCATTCAGGTGTTCTGGGGGAATTCAATCGGCCGACCTTCTTCGGCTGACTGCCCGCACCCGCACAACCGACCCCGCGCCGGCTTCCTGATTCCAGCGAGGTGACGTCATGAGCATTTTCAGCCACTTCCAACAACGCTTCGAAGCGACTCGCCAGGAGGAATATTCCCTTCAGGAATACCTCGACCTGTGCAAACAGGACCGCAGTGCCTACGCCACCGCCGCCGAACGTATGCTCATGGCAATCGGTGACCCGGAACTGCTCGACACCTCGCTCGATCCGAGGCTGTCACGGATCTTCTCCAACAAGGTGATCCGTCGTTATCCGGCCTTTGCCGACTTCCATGGCATGGAAGAGTGCATCGACCAGATCGTTTCCTACTTCCGCCATGCTGCCCAAGGCCTGGAAGAGAAGAAGCAGATCCTCTATCTCCTCGGCCCGGTAGGTGGCGGCAAGTCCTCCCTGGCAGAGAAGCTGAAGCAGCTCATGGAGCGCGTTCCTTTTTATGCCATCAAGGGATCGCCCGTCTTCGAGTCGCCCCTGGGTCTGTTCAATGCCGATGAAGACGGCGCCATTCTCGAAGAGGAATACGGCATCCCGCGGCGTTACCTGCGCTCGGTAATCTCGCCCTGGGCGACCAAGCGCCTGAACGAGTTCGGCGGCGACATCAGCAAGTTCCGCGTGGTCAAGCTCTACCCCTCGATCCTCAACCAGATCGCCATTGCCAAGACCGAGCCCGGCGACGAGAACAACCAGGACATTTCCGCCCTGGTGGGCAAGGTGGATATCCGCAAGCTCGAGGAATTCCCGCAGAACGACGCCGACGCCTACAGCTTCTCGGGCGCGCTGTGCCGGGCCAACCAGGGCCTGATGGAATTCGTCGAGATGTTCAAGGCGCCGATCAAGGTGCTGCACCCGTTGCTGACCGCCACCCAGGAAGGCAACTACAACAGCACCGAGGGGCTGGGCGGTTTGCCGTTCAGCGGCATCATCCTGGCCCACTCAAACGAATCGGAATGGCACAGCTTCCGCAACAACAAGAACAACGAGGCCTTCATCGACCGGATCTACATCGTCAAGGTGCCCTACTGCCTCCGGGTCGCCGACGAGATCAAGATCTACGACAAGCTGCTCATCGGCAGCTCCCTGGCCCACGCCCACTGCGCACCGGACACCCTGCGCATGCTGGCGCAGTTCTCCGTGCTGTCGCGCCTGAAGGAGCCGGAAAACTCCAACATCTATTCGAAGATGCGTGTCTACGATGGTGAGAACCTCAAGGACACAGATCCGAAAGCGAAGTCGATTCAGGAGTATCGCGATACGGCAGGCGTGGACGAAGGCATGAACGGCCTGTCGACCCGCTTCGCCTTCAAGATCCTCTCCAAGGTGTTCAACTTCGACCCGCACGAAGTGGCAGCCAACCCGGTGCACCTCCTTTATGTGCTGGAACAGCAGATCGAACAGGAGCAGTTCCCGGCCGAAATGCGCGAGCGCTACTTGCGCTACATCAAGGAGTACCTGGCGCCGCGCTACATCGAGTTCATCGGCAAGGAAATCCAGACTGCCTACCTGGAGTCCTACAGTGAATACGGCCAGAACATCTTCGACCGCTATGTGCTGTATGCGGATTTCTGGATCCAGGATCAGGAATACCGCGACCCGGAAACCGGCGAAATCCTCAATCGCGTCGCCCTGAACGAGGAACTGGAGAAAATCGAGAAGCCCGCCGGCATCAGCAACCCGAAGGATTTCCGCAACGAAATCGTCAACTTCGTGCTGCGCGCCCGGGCCAACAACAACGGCAAGAACCCCAGCTGGCTCAGCTACGAGAAGCTGCGCGTGGTCATCGAGAAGAAAATGTTCTCCAACACCGAAGATCTCCTGCCGGTCATCAGCTTCAATGCCAAGGGGAGCAAGGAGGAGCAGCAAAAGCACAACGACTTCGTCAAACGCATGGTCGAGCGCGGCTATACGGAGAAACAGGTACGCCTGCTGTCCGAATGGTACCTGCGGGTACGCAAGTCGCAGTAAAACAGTCTCAAGCTGCAAGTCAGGAACACGCCAGCCGGAGGCGCCGTATCGTACGGCGTCCTCCGCGCTTTGCAGCCTGAAGCTCCCCGGAGGGGTCTATGAGCTACGTCATCGACAGGCGATTGAACGGCAAGAACAAGAGCACCGTGAACCGGCAACGGTTCCTGCGGCGCTACCGCGAGCACATCAAGAAGGCCGTGGAGGAGGCCGTCAGCCGCCGTTCCATCACCGACATGGAGCATGGCGAACAGATCAGCATTCCCGGTCGTGACATCGACGAGCCCGTTTTGCACCACGGTCGTGGTGGTCGCCAGACCATCGTCCACCCCGGCAACAAGGAATTCACCACCGGTGACCGTATCCCCCGACCCCAGGGCGGCGGCGGTGGGCGCGGGGGCGGCAAGGCCAGCAATCAGGGCGAGGGAATGGACGACTTCGTCTTCCAGATCACCCAGGAGGAATTCCTCGACTTCATGTTCGAGGACCTCGAGCTGCCCAACCTGGTAAAGCGCCACCTCACCGGGTCCGACACCTTCAAGACCGTGCGAGCGGGCATCAGCAACGAAGGCAACCCGTCGCGCATCAATATCGTCCGTACCCTGCGTTCGGCCCACGCCCGCCGGATCGCGCTCTCCGGCAGCAGTCGCGGCAAGCTGAAGGTAGCGAGAGCGGAGCTGGAACGCCTGAAACGCGAGGAACCGGACAACTTCGGCGATATCCAGGAACTTGAGGCAGAAATCGCCAGGCTTCGCGCCAGGATCGAGCGAGTCCCCTTCCTCGACACCTTCGACCTCAAGTACAACCTGCTGGTCAAGCAGCCCAACCCATCGTCCAAGGCGGTGATGTTCTGCCTGATGGACGTCTCGGGCTCCATGACCCAGGCCACCAAGGACATCGCCAAGCGCTTCTTCATCCTCCTTTATCTCTTCCTCAAGCGGAACTACGACAAGATCGAGGTCGTGTTCATCCGCCACCACACCAGCGCCCGCGAGGTGGACGAGGAAGAGTTCTTCTACTCCCGGGAAACCGGCGGCACCATCGTCTCCAGCGCGCTCAAGCTGATGCAGGAGATCATGGCCGAGCGCTACCCCATCAATGAATGGAATATCTATGCCGCCCAGGCTTCGGACGGCGACAACTGGAACGACGATTCACCCATCTGCCGGGATATCCTGATCAAGCAGATCATGCCGTTCGTGCAGTACTACACCTACGTCGAGATCACTCCGCGCGAGCATCAGGCGCTGTGGTACGAGTACGAGCAGGTCTGCGAAGCGTTCGGCGATACCTTCGCCCAGCAACAGATCGTCTCGGCGGCGGATATCTACCCGGTGTTCCGCGAGCTGTTCCATCGCAGGCTCGTGACCTGAGGGGAGGCGTGAAATGACTGCCAGCAAGAAGGAACGCAAGCCCATTTCCACGGGGTCGGAATGGACCTTCGACCTGATCCGCACCTACGACCGCGAGATCAGCAGGATCGCCGAGCGCTATGCGCTGGACACCTACCCTAACCAGATCGAAGTGATCAGCGCCGAGCAGATGATGGACGCCTATGCGTCAGTCGGCATGCCCATCGGCTATCACCACTGGTCCTACGGCAAGCACTTCCTCGCCACCGAGAAGGGTTACTCACGGGGCCAGATGGGCCTGGCCTACGAGATCGTGATCAACTCCGACCCCTGCATCGCCTATCTGATGGAGGAAAACACCATCACCATGCAGGCCCTGGTCATCGCCCATGCCTGCTACGGCCACAACAGCTTCTTCAAGGGCAACTACCTGTTCCGCACCTGGACCGACGCCAGCTCGATCATCGACTACCTGGTGTTCGCCAAGCAGTACATCAATCTGTGCGAAGAGCGCCACGGTATCGATGCGGTGGAAGACCTGCTCGACTCCTGCCACGCCCTGATGAACTACGGTGTGGACCGCTACAAACGCCCCTACCCCATTTCCGCCGAGGAAGAACGGCGTCGGCAGAAAGAACGCGAAGAACACCTGCAGAAGCAGATCAACGATCTCTGGCGCACCATTCCCAAGGGCGCCGGCAAGGGCGGCGAGAAGGACAACCAGCGCTTCCCCGCCGAACCGCAGGAAAACATCCTCTATTTCATCGAAAAGCACGCCCCGCTACTGGAGCCCTGGCAGCGGGAAGTGGTGCGCATCGTGCGCAAGGTCGCCCAGTACTTCTACCCACAACGCCAGACTCAGGTGATGAACGAAGGCTGGGCCACCTTCTGGCACTACACGCTCCTCAACGACCTGTACGACGAAGGGCTCGTCACCGAAGGCTTCATGATGGAGTTCCTGCAATCGCACACCAGCGTGGTCTACCAGCCGCCCTTCGACAGTCCCTACTACAGCGGCATCAACCCCTACGCCCTGGGCTTCGCGATGTACCGCGACATCCGCCGCATCTGCGAGGAACCCACGGAGGAAGACCGCCACTGGTTCCCGGACATCGCCGGCAGTGACTGGCTGTCGACGCTCAAGTTCGCCATGAACAGCTTCAAGGATGAAAGCTTCATCCTGCAGTTCCTGTCACCCAAGGTGATCCGCGACTTCAAGCTGTTCAGCATCCTCGACGATGACCAGAAGGATGAGCTATACGTTCCGGCCATCCATGACGAGCAGGGCTACCGGCTGATCCGCGAAACCCTGGCCGCCCAGTACAACCTCGGCAACCGCGAACCCAACGTGCAGATCTGGAGTGTGGATCGTCGTGGCGATCGCTCGCTCACCCTGCGCCACCAGCAGCACGACCGAAAACCCCTGGGCGAGTCCACCGAGGAGGTCCTCAAGCACCTGCACCGACTTTGGGGCTTCGATATCCACCTGGAAACCCGTTACGGCGAACAGATCACAGGGAGTCACCACGTCCCCCCAAAGGGGGAACGCACTGAGGACGGGGAATACCCGCGCCTGGACCTGATCATTCCACCCATTTGATCGGTTGACCGCGTGCCCGGCCCACGCCGAGCATGCGGTTCACCCCTATGGGAGCCGCCCTCAGATGCGCCTGTTCCTCGTCCTGCTGCTGTGTCTGGCCCTGGCCACCTGCTCCACGTCCATCCCGCAAATCCGCATCCTGCAACCGGCCAGTGCCGAACTGGCCGGGCGCAGCAGCTTTACGCTGGTACCTCCGGAGCAGGCGGTGAACGGTGAGCTGCCGTATCGGGAGCGCTACGCCCAGCTCGCCCCGCTGATCCGGCAGGAGCTGGAAGCCCGCGGCTATCGCGCCGAAGGCAATGCACAGCTGCAGGTGTACTACTGGCTGGCCGTGAACGATCAGCCGCTCGAATTCAAGGTCGATCAGGCGCCCCCCAGCCCCCTTGGCCCCTACCAGGCCATCCACCGACTGCGTGACGAGACAGGAACCTTACGCCTGCGCCTGACCGACTCCACCGGCAAGGTACTTTGGGAAGGTCTGGCCAGCACCGGTCTCAGCCCTTCCTGGGACAGTGCCGAACTGCTCGAAAACACAGTAAGGGCGCTGGTCGGGCAGATTCCTGTAGCCCACTAGACTGCTATCCTCCGCAGCCACGGAGGCAACACATGCAGATATACAAAGTCGGTGGCGCGGTACGCGACCGCCTGTTGAATCGCGCCATCACCGAGATCGATTGGGTCGTGGTCGGCGCCACCGCCGAAGAAATGCTGGAAAAGGGTTACTGCCCAGTGGGTGCGGACTTCCCGGTGTTCCTGCATCCGCAAACCGGCGAGGAATATGCCCTGGCGCGCACCGAGCGCAAGAGTGGACGCGGTTATGGCGGCTTCACCTTCTACGCCAGCCCGGATGTGACCCTGGAACAGGATCTGATCCGCCGAGACCTCACGGTCAACGCCATGGCCGAGGATAACCACGGCAATCTCATCGACCCCTATGAGGGCCAGAAAGACCTCGAATCCCGCGTACTGCGCCACGTCTCCCCCGCTTTCGCCGAAGACCCGCTGCGAGTGCTACGCGTCGCGCGATTCGCCGCACGCTATGCGCCCCTGGGCTTCACCGTCGCGCAGGAAACCCTGGAGCTGATGCGGCAGATCGCCGAATCAGGCGAACTGGATGCCCTGACACCGGAGCGCAGCTGGAAAGAAATCTCTCGCGCCCTGATGGAGCCACGCCCGGACGTGTTCATCCAGGTGCTGCACGAATGCGGCGCCCTGGCAGCCTGGTTGCCTGAAGTGGACGGTTTGTTCGGCGTGCCGCAGCCGGCGAAGCATCACCCGGAAGTCGACACCGGCGTCCACGTGCTGGCCGTCCTGCGCCAGTGCGCCGAGCACGACCAGCCGCTGACCGTACGCTGGGCCAGCCTGCTGCACGACCTGGGCAAGGGCCTGACCCCAGAAGAAGAATGGCCACGGCACATCGCCCACGAAAAGCGCGGCCTGAAACTGATCAAGGCCATTAATGAGCGCTGCAAGGCGCCCCGCGACTGCCAGGAACTGGCACTGTTGGTCGGCGAGTATCACACCCACGCCCATCGCGCCCTGGAACTGCGCGCCTCCACCCTGCTGGAGCTCCTGCAATGCTTCGACGTCTACCGCCGGCCGCAGCGCTTCGAGGAGTTCGTCGCCGCCAGCGAGATGGACGCGCGCGGCCGCACCGGCCTGGAACACCGCGACTATCCGCAAGCCGCCTATCTGCTGGGGGCAGCCCAGGCTGCCCGCAAAGTCGCCGTGCAACCGCTGCTGGAAAAGGGATTGAAGGGGGCGGAATTGGGCGAAGCGCTCAAGGCCGAGCGCCTCAAGGCACTCAAGGCTTACAAGGAAGGTGGCGGGAAGGCCTGAATCAGTCCGGGCGGCGTCAGCTCGACGCCGCGCCAGGAGAAGGATGCCGGCCACAGTGCCTGCTCGATAGCGGCACGCTCCCAAAGCTCGGCGAAGCCTCGATGTTCGCCGGGGTGCTGAAGGTCAGGCGCCAGCAGCGACAGGGGCCAGAGCACGAAAGCATTCTTCAGCACTTCCGGGCGCGGCAGGATGAGGCCGTCGAAGTTCCCCACGCGATCGCCATACAGCAGCACGTCGATGTCCAGCGGCAGGCCCTTGCGGCCCGGCGCATAGCGACCATTGTCAGCCTCGATCTCCTTCAAGCGGCGATCCAGTTCGTGCAAAGACAGGTCGGTAAGGGCGGCCACCACGAAATTGAAGAAATTCCCGCTCTTGATACCCACGGGAAAGCTTTCGAACACCGGAGAGCAGCGAATGTCCTGGAGGAATCCGTCCAGCGCCTCGAGCCCGGCGGTCAGATTCCGCTCACGCTCGATATTGCTGCCGAGGCCAAGGTAGATAGGAGTCAGCGGCATCCGCGCTCGATCTCCACGCCAACGCTGCTGGCTGCCGGTACGGCACCGGGTTTGTGCAGTTTCAGGCGGACCCAGGGAATATTGAACTCGGCCATCAGCACGGCCACCAGACGCTCAGCGAAGGTTTCCACCAGGAGGAACTGCGCCTCGGCGGCGAACGCCTGGATGCGCTGGGAAACAGCGGCATAATCGAGTGCTTTCTCGAGATCGTCGCCAGCGGCGGCCGGTCGGTTGTCCCAGGCCAGCTGCAGGTCCAGCCGCAGGCACTGGCGGATACTGCGCTCCCAGTCATAGGCACCGATTACGGTGTCCACTTCCAGACCCTCGATGAAAACCGTGTCCACGTCAGTGCTGCCCCGCTAGAATCGGGACTTCCTCGCCCCGGAATGGATACCATGTTTTGGCTGCTGGCGACTCTCGCCTACCTGCTCGGATCGTTGTCCTTCGCCATTCTGCTCAGCCGACTCTTCGGCACGGGCGACCCACGTGCCCAGGGTTCCGGCAACCCTGGCGCCACCAATATGTTACGGGTGGCGGGAAAGAAACTTGCGGTCCTGACCCTGCTTGGCGACCTGCTCAAAGGCTTGTTGCCGGTCCTGGTCGCCTATCTCTGTGGCTTCGACATCCAGCAGCAGGCCTGGGTCGGCCTCGCAGCGGTGCTCGGGCACCTTTATCCCATTTACTTCCGATTTCGCGGCGGCAAGGGTGTCGCCACCGCTGCCGGCATGCTGCTCGGCCTGTATCCACCGGCAGCACTGCTGGCCATTTGCGCCTGGGCGCTGACCTTCTACCTGACTCGCACCAGTTCGCTGGCGGCCTTGATCGCCACGCCGCTCACATTGCCGCTGCTGGCCTGGCAACAACCCGGCGCGCTGCTACCGATGACAGTGCTGACCGGACTTATCGTCTGGCGCCATCGCGGCAATCTACGCGACCTTTTCGCAGGACGCGAACGGCATTTCTGACTGTCGGCGTGAAATCGGCTCACCCAGTGGATCAGACGGGGGGCAGCTGCTCCATCGGCCAACGCGCCTGGACACCAATCGCCGGCCCATCCTGCTGGCCCGCCAGCAAACGCTGGCAGCCGGCGTAAGCGATCATCGCGCCGTTGTCGGTGCAGAAACGCGGCCGTGCATAGAACACATCACCCTTCAGCTCACCGAGCATCTTGGCCAACGCCTGTCGCAACGACTGGTTGGCGCTGACACCGCCGGCGATCACCAGGCGCTTGAGACCGGTCTGCTTGAGCGCGCGACGGCACTTGATGGTGAGAGTCTCCACCACCGCCTGTTCGAAGGCCAGAGCGATGTCGCAACGGGTTTGCTCGCCGTCGTCTCCAGCATCGCGGCAGCGCTGCCAGGTATTGAGGGCGAAGGTCTTGAGGCCGCTGAAGGAGAAGTCCAGGCCGGGACGATCGGTCATCGGCCGTGGGAATACGAAGCGGCCGGGGGTGCCGCTCTGGGCCAGCCGCGCGATTTCCGGACCGCCCGGATAACCGAGCCCAATCAGCTTGGCGGTCTTGTCGAAGGCTTCGCCCGCGGCGTCGTCCACCGATTCGCCGAGCAACTGGTAGCAGCCAATGCCATCCACCCGCACCAGCTGGGTGTGACCACCCGAAACCAGCAAGGCGATGAACGGGAACTCCGGAGGCGTTTCTTCCAGCATGGGCGCCAGCAAGTGGCCTTCCATATGGTGGACACCAAGCGCCGGTACGCCCCAGGCGAATGCCAGGGCCTGGGCGCAGGACGCCCCCACCAGCAACGCGCCCACCAGGCCGGGACCCGCGGTGTAGGCGATGCCGTCGATATCCTCGGGCTTGCGATCAGCCTCTTCCAGGACTTCGCGCAGCAGCGGTAGCAGACGCTTCACATGGTCACGGGACGCCAGCTCGGGCACGACGCCGCCGTAGACCCGATGCAGGTCGATCTGACTGAACAGCGCATCGGCCAGGAGGCCGCGTTCACTGTCATAAAGGGCGACGCCGGTTTCGTCGCAGGAGGTTTCCAACCCCAGCACTAGCATGGGTACGCGCCTTTCTGGCCTGGCAAAAGAAGAAGGCGCGAATCATAATCGCCGCCCCCTGCGCCGACCAGCGGTTTTCGACTGAAGGCTTTGCATTCCGTGCCCTGAGGCGTTAATATCCGCAGCCCTTGAAATCCGACGCGCCACCGAGCCAGCTTTTGCCGGAATGCGTCGACCATTCGGTAATTGATGAAGGTACGACCTGGATGCCAGCCG
Organism: Pseudomonas taiwanensis; assembly: GCF_013393345.1. Classification (GTDB taxonomy): domain Bacteria; phylum Pseudomonadota; class Gammaproteobacteria; order Pseudomonadales; family Pseudomonadaceae; genus Metapseudomonas; species Metapseudomonas resinovorans_C. The sequence goes on along the minus strand of NZ_QJRF01000031.1, from coordinate 121,917 downwards.
TCAAAGTTAAAGAGAACGAACCCTTCGACGTAGCTCTGCGTCGTTTCAAGCGCTCCTGCGAGAAAGCCGGCGTACTGGCCGAAGTTCGCAGCCGTGAGTTCTACGAGAAGCCCACTGCAGAGCGCAAGCGCAAAGCCGCCGCCGCGGTCAAGCGTCACGCCAAGAAAGTGCAGCGCGAGCAGCGTCGCCGCGAGCGCCTGTACTGAGTTAGCAGGCTACGCCGCACGCTCACGCATCGCCCGGCTCCGGCCGGGCGAGTGCATGCTGGGCACACAAGAAACTCCGCTTCGCTTTTGCGAATGGCGGAGTTTTTTGCTTTCCAGCTCAAGACTCCCGCCTGACTTCACTGGCCAGGCGCGGGTATGCTTTGAACCTTCCTGCGCCCCGAGCACCCTATGGCCGGCCTGATTCCCCAAGGCTTCATCGACGATCTGCTGAACCGCACCGACATAGTCGAAGTGGTCGGCGCCCGCGTGCAGCTGAAAAAGGCCGGCAAGAACTACACCGCTCGCTGCCCCTTCCATAACGAAAAGACGCCCTCCTTCAGCGTCAGCCCGGACAAGCAGTTCTATTACTGCTTCGGCTGCGGCGCCGGCGGCAATGCCCTCGGCTTCGTCATGGATCACGATCACCTGGACTTCCCCCAGGCGGTCGAGGAACTGGCCAAGCGCGCAGGCCTGGAAGTCCCCAGAGAAGAAGGCGGCCGCAGCAGCGGGCCGCGTCAGCCGAGCGATTCGCCGCTCTACGCCCTGCTTACCGCTGCATCGGACTTCTATCGCCATGCGTTGAAGCAACACCCGACCCGCAAGGCCGCCGTCGAATACCTGAAAGGACGCGGCCTGACCGGCGAAATCGCCCGCGACTTCGGCCTCGGCTTCGCCCCGCCCGGCTGGGACAACCTGCTCAAGCACATGGGCGGGGACAGCCTGCAGCAGAAGCACATGATCGACGCCGGCTTGCTGATCGAAAACGCCGATACCGGCAAGCGCTACGACCGCTTCCGCGACCGGGTGATGTTCCCGATCCGTGACAACCGTGGACGGATCATCGCCTTCGGTGGCCGGGTGCTTGGCGACGACAAGCCCAAGTACCTGAACTCGCCGGAAACCCCGGTCTTCCACAAGGGCCAGGAACTCTACGGGCTGTTCGAAGCACGCAAGCACAATCGCAACCTCGACGAAATCATGGTCGTCGAGGGGTACATGGACGTCATCGCCCTCGCCCAACAGGGCCTGCGCAATGCCGTCGCCACGCTGGGCACCGCCACCAGCGAAGAACACATCCGCCGCCTGTTCCGCCTGGTGCCGAACATCCTCTTCTGTTTCGACGGCGACCAGGCAGGACGCAAAGCCGCCTGGCGCGCCCTGGAAGCTGCCCTATCCGGACTTGAGGACGGACGCCGCGCGCGCTTCCTCTTCCTGCCCGAGGGCGAAGACCCGGACAGCCTGGTCCGCAAGGAAGGCACCGACGCATTCCGCGCGCGGATCACCCAGCATGCACAACCGCTCGCGGACTACTTCTTCCAGCAACTGACTCAGGAAGCCGACCCCAGCTCACTGGAAGGCAAGGCTCACCTGGCTACGCTGGCCGCGCCGCTGATCGAGCGAATTCCCGGCGCAAATCTCAAGGTCCTGATGCGTCAGCGCCTGGCCGAGATCACCGGTCTCAATGGCGACGCACTCGGCCAGTTCGCCCGCAGCGCGACACCGGCGAGAAGCGAAAGCCACGACCACCCGGACGACGCCTACTACGCATCGTTCTCCGGCTACGACGACCAGCAGCACGAGCCGGACCATTCGCACTACTTCGAGCAGCCAGCCGCCCAGCAGGGCACCTGGCAGAAGGACGAACGGCGCAAGGAAGGCTGGAAAAAGGACGACTGGAAGAAAAACGGCAAGAAATGGAGCAAGCAGGGCCGTGATGATTTCAGGCAGCCACCGCGCACCGAAGTGAAGGTGGAATCGCCCACTCTCACGGCACTGCGCACTTTGCTGCACCACCCGTCATTGGCGCAGAAAGTCGAGGATGCCAGCCACTTCGCCGCCGAAGACGACACGTATGCCCAGCTCATGGTGGCACTCGTGGAAGCCGTTCAGAAGAATCCGAAACTTCGTTCGCTGCAGCTGATCGCCCGCTGGCACGGCACCGATCAGGGCCGTCTGTTACGGGCCCTGGCGGAAAAGGAATGGCTGATTTCCGAAGACAACCTTGAACAACAGTTTTTCGACACTATAACTAGGTTGTCGGCTCGCCAGCGGGAACGCCGCCTGGAAAAGCTGCTGCGAAAAGCGCGGCAAAGCGAACTCAGCGCAGAGGAAAAAGATCAGCTGCGCGACCTCCTCAGCCGCAACACTTCTCCCCTGACTCCGACCCCAACTGGCGCGTAAGGCCCCGGATCAGGTATAATCCTCGGCTTGTTTTCAGCCCGCCAAGACCTTAAATGGATAGGGTGCTATGTCCGGAAAAGCGCAACAGCAGTCTCGCCTCAAAGAATTGATCGCCCGTGGCCGTGAGCAGGGATACCTGACTTACGCGGAGGTCAACGACCACCTGCCGGAGGATATTTCCGATCCGGAACAGGTGGAAGACATCATCCGCATGATCAACGACATGGGGATCAACGTATTCGAGAGTGCCCCGGATGCGGATGCCCTGTTGCTGGCCGAAGCCGATACAGATGAAGCCGCTGCCGAAGAGGCCGCCGCGGCCCTGGCTGCGGTGGAAACCGACATCGGCCGCACAACCGACCCCGTGCGCATGTATATGCGTGAAATGGGCACCGTGGAACTGCTGACCCGCGAAGGCGAGATCGAAATCGCCAAACGCATCGAGGAAGGCATCCGCGAAGTCATGAGCGCGATCGCCCACTTCCCTGGCGCTGTCGACGGCATTCTTGCCGACTACCAGCGCATCACCAGTGAAGGCGGTCGCCTGTCCGACGTTCTCAGCGGCTACATCGACCCGGATGACGGCACCGTGCCGGCCGAGGAAGTCGAGCCGGTCGAACTGAAGGACGATTCAGCTTCGGCCAAGGACAAGGACGAAGACGAGGACGAAGAAAGCGAAAGCGACGAAGAGGAAGAAGGCGATGGCGGTCCGGACCCGGAAGAAGCCCTGCGCCGCTTCACTGCCGTTTCCGATCAGCTCGAAAAGGCCAAGAAGGCCCTGAAGAAGCACGGCCGCAACAGCAAGCAGGCCACTGAAGAGCTGCAGGCCCTGGCCGAGCTCTTCATGCCGATCAAGCTGGTGCCGAAGCAGTTCGACGCCCTCGTGGAAAAAGTCCGCAGCGCCCTGGACCGTGTCCGCGGCCAGGAACGCGCCATCATGCAACTGTGCGTGCGTGATGCCCGCATGCCGCGTGCCGACTTCCTGCGCCTGTTCCCGGGCAACGAAGTCGACCTCGACTGGGCCGACAGCCTCGCCAAGGGCAAGGCCAAGTACGCCGAAGCCATCGGCAAGCTGGTGGACGACATCAAGCGCAACCAGCAGAAGCTGGTGGATCTCCAGAACGAGGTCGAACTGACCGTCAACGAGATCAAGGACGTCAATCGCCGCATGTCCATCGGTGAAGCCAAGGCTCGCCGGGCGAAGAAAGAGATGGTCGAGGCCAACCTGCGTCTCGTGATCTCCATCGCCAAGAAGTACACCAACCGCGGTCTGCAGTTCCTCGACCTGATCCAGGAAGGCAACATCGGCCTGATGAAGGCGGTGGACAAGTTCGAATACCGTCGCGGCTACAAGTTCTCGACCTACGCCACCTGGTGGATCCGTCAGGCGATCACTCGCTCGATCGCCGACCAGGCACGCACCATCCGTATTCCGGTGCACATGATCGAGACCATCAACAAGCTCAACCGCATCTCCCGTCAGATGCTGCAGGAAATGGGCCGCGAGCCCACGCCGGAAGAGCTTGGTGAGCGCATGGAGATGCCCGAGGACAAGATCCGCAAGGTATTGAAGATCGCCAAAGAGCCGATCTCCATGGAAACCCCGATCGGCGACGACGAAGACTCGCACCTGGGCGACTTCATCGAGGACAGCACCATGCAGTCCCCGATCGATGTAGCCACTGTGGAGAGCCTGAAGGAAGCGACCCGCGAAGTCCTGGCCGGCCTCACCGCCCGTGAAGCCAAGGTCCTGCGCATGCGCTTCGGCATCGACATGAATACCGACCATACCCTTGAGGAAGTCGGCAAACAGTTCGATGTAACCCGTGAGCGTATCCGTCAGATCGAAGCCAAGGCGCTGCGCAAGCTGCGTCACCCGTCGCGAAGCGAGCACCTGCGCTCCTTCCTCGACGAGTAAGCGATACGAGAACCCCCGGCCAGTCCGGGGGTTTTCTTTTGTGTGTCGCATTGCTCAGCGCGTTCATTTCACTTCCAGCCGACAAGCGGTCACGTCTACACTTCGGTCCTACATCCCTTCAAGGAATGAGGCCGCCAATGGCGCGAGCGCGGGCCCTACTGATCCTTTGGCTGGCACTCTGGACCTTCCCGGCCGGCGCCCTGACGCTCACTCCGGAAGAACAGGCCTGGCTCGACACTCACGGCGAGCTGCAACTCGGCATCGACACCTCCTGGCCCCCCTTCGAATTCCAGGACTCCCAAGGCCGGCACCAAGGCCTGGCTGCCGACTACGTCGAGCTGATCCGTCGCAAGCTGAAGCTCAAGCTCACCCCGGTCGAGTCCGACAATTGGGGCGAAGTGCTCAAGCGAGCCCGCGAAGGTGAACTGGATATCCTCCCCGGCGTCATGTCCACCCCGGAACGCCAGCAGTACCTGAACTTCACGCGGCCCTATCTCGACTTCCCCATCGTCATCCTTTCCCAGACACGGGGCCCCCAGCCATCGAACATCCAGGACCTCTACGGCCTGCGTGTTGGCGTCGTATCCGACTATGCCCCCCATGAACTACTGCGCAACCAGCACCCCGACCTCAGCCTGCAGGGCTACCCCACAGTGGCCGCCGCGCTCCAGGCCCTGGCCACCGGTCAGGTAGACGCCTTCGTCGGTGACCTTGCCTCCAGTGTCTGGAGCCTGCGCCAGCTCAAGCTGAACGGCATCAGCATCAGCGGCGAGACGCCTTATCGCTATCAACTGGCCATGGCGACGCCGAAAATCCATCCGCTACTCGCCGGCATCCTCGACAGGGTATTCGCCGAGATCACCCCGGAAGAAACCGCGGCCATCCAGGAACGCTGGGTGGGCGATGCCCTCTACCCGCACATCGACTGGCATCGCATCCTGCTCTACGGACTGCCGGCCGTGCTGCTGCTGGCCGGCGTGCTTGCCTTCGTCATGCGCGTCAATCGCCGCCTCAGCAATGAAATGACCAGCCGCGCCGCCCTGCAGGAAGAGCTGCGCAGCAGCGAACAGCATTACCGCGGCCTGGTGGAGAGCCTCAACGCCATCGCCTGGGAGATGCGCGTCGAAGATTACTGTTACACCTATGTTTCGCCCCACGCCGAACGCCTGCTTGGCTACCCCTTGAGCAACTGGTTGGAGCCCGGCTTCTGGCGGCGCACCCTGCACCCCGACGACGCAGGATGGGCCAACGCTTTCTGCGAAGCCGAAACCATTGCCGGCCGCGACCACAGCCTCGACTACCGCATGATCGCTGCCGACGGCCGGGTGCTATGGGTGCGCGACATCATCACGCTCATCCCCCACGGGGAGACGCAGATGATGCGTGGCTTGATGATCGACATCACCGAGGCCAAACAGACCGAGCAGGCGCTGCAACTCTCCGAGCAGAAGTTCGCCTCGGTTTTCCACAATTGCCCCGACATCATCGTCATCGCACGCCGCACCGACGGCAATCTCCTGGCGATCAACCAGACCTTCGAGCAACAGATCGGACTCAAGGCCAGTGAAGCCCTCGGCCGTACCGCCACTGAGCTGGATATCTGGGGCATTCCCGGCATCGGCCCGAAACTCCTCCAGCGTCTGCAACAAGGCAATCCGCTGCACAACCTGGAGATGCCCTTCCGCCGCGCCAATGGGGAAACCTTCATCGGCCTGATTTCCGCGCAGAGCATCGACCTGGACAACATCCCGTCCCTGGTCGTGGTCGTCCGCGACATCACCCAACTCAAGGAAACCCAACAGCTGCTGCAGGTTTCCGAAGAGAAGTTCGCCCGCGCCTTCCATGCCTCGCCAGACGGCCTGCTCATCACCCGCATGAGCGACGGGCGCCTGCTTGAGGCCAACGGTGGCTTCACCCGGATCACCGGCTACAGCCAGCGAGAGATCGCCGACCGCTCCACCCTCGAACTCGGCTTGTGGGCCAACCCGGCCGACCGCGCGCTCATGATCCAGGCCATCCAGGAACACGGCAGCCTGCACCACTACACCACTGCCGTGCGTACCAAGACTGGCCAGATACGCGTCTGCGAACTCTCCGCCCAACCGATGCCCATCGGCGGCGAACCCTGCATGCTGACCATTGCCCGCGACGTCACCGAGCGCCAGCAGATGCAGGAAAAGTTGCAGCAGGCCGCCACCGTGTTCGAAAGCACGGCCGAAGGCGTGATGATCACCGACACCGAACAACGCATCACGGCCGTCAATCGCGCCTTCAGCGAGATCACCGGCTACAGCGAAAGCGAGGCCCTCGGCCAGTCGCCCCGCTTGCTCGCCTCCGGCCAGCACGACAGCGCGTTCTACGCTGCCATGTGGCATCAACTCGAACGCGAAGGGCACTGGCAAGGCGAGATCTGGAACCGCCGCCGGAACGGTGAGCCCTACCCCGAATGGCTCACCATCAGCGCCGTGCGCGACCGCCATCAGCAGGTCACGCATTACGTCGGCGTGTTCGCCGACATCTCACCCCTCAAGCATGCGCAGGCCCGACTCGACTTCCAGGCCCACCACGACTCCCTCACCGGCCTGCCCAATCGCCTGCTGTTCGAAAGCCGCCTGCAACTGGCGCTGGCCGACGCCACCACCGACCACCATCACGGCGCTGTCCTGTTCATAGACCTGGACCGTTTCAAGCACATCAACGACAGCCTCGGCCACCCGGTGGGCGACCTGTTGCTCAAGGGCATCGCCACCCGCTTGCGCGAGCAACTGCGCGACATCGATACCGTGGCCCGCCTCGGTGGCGATGAATTCATCATCCTCCTACCCGGACTGCACAACGCCAGCGACGCACAAACCGTGGCCAACAAGCTGCTGGCCTGCTTCGAAGCGCCCATTCCCGCCGGCCAGCATGAGTTCTTCATGAGCGCCAGCATCGGCATCAGCCTGTTCCCCGAACACGGCCTGGACGTCGCGACCGTGGTGAAGAATGCCGACGCCGCCATGTACCGGGCCAAGGCCCGTGGCCGCAACCGCATCGAGTTCTATACCCGCGACCTCACCAGCCAGGCGACCGAGCGGATGGCCCTCGAGACCGAATTGCGCCGGGCACTGGAACGCAACGAACTGTCCCTGAGCTACCAACCCAAGTTCAGCCTCCAGCACCAGACGCTGGTGGGTGCCGAAGCCCTGGTGCGCTGGTATCACCCGCAGCTCGGCGAAATCCCTCCCGAACGCTTCATCCCCCTCGCGGAAGAATGCGGCCTGATCCTCCCCCTGGGCGACTGGGTGCTGGACCATGCCTGCCGGCAGATGCAGCAATGGCAGGAAGACCACGCCCCGTTTGGTCCGCTCTCGGTCAACCTCGCTGGCGCCCAACTGCGCCAGCCGCTCCTGATGGAGCGTTTGCAAAAACTCATTCACGGACTGGGCCTCGAACCTCAGCGCCTGCAACTGGAAATCACCGAAAGCTTCATCATGAGCCAGGCCGAAGAAGCCCTCAGCGTGCTGCACAGCCTCAAGGCCCTCGGCGTGCAACTGGCCATCGACGACTTCGGCACCGGCTACTCCTCGCTCAGCTACCTCAAACGCCTGCCACTGGATGTGCTGAAGATCGACAAGTCCTTCGTACGCGGCCTGCCGGACGATCCCAACGACGCCGCCATCAGCCGCGCCATCATCGCCCTCGGCCGCAGCATGCAACTCACCGTCATCGCCGAAGGCGTCGAAACCAAGGCGCAGGAATATTTCCTCGCTGCAGAAGGATGCGAACAGATTCAAGGCTTTATCGTCAGCGCAGCCCTGCCCGCCGAGGCTTTCGCGCGCAAATTCCTAAGCCCTCTACCTGCGATTGGCACCCAGCAAAAGGCGCCTGTATAATCCGCCGGCCTTCTGGGGCCTATAGCTCAGTCGGTTAGAGCAGAGGACTCATAATCCTTTGGTCCACGGTTCGAGTCCGTGTGGGCCCACCAAATCAAAAGCCGCGCATTGCGCGGCTTTTGCGTGTCTGCAGCAAACAAAACGGGACGTCAGGCGTCCCGTTTTTCACACACATCCTTGTCCGGCTTACTAGACGAACTCAGCGCGCAGTTCGTTGGCCGCTGCCACCATGTTCACCAGGGCCGCTTCGGTTTCCGGCCAGGCGCGGGTCTTCAGGCCGCAGTCCGGGTTGACCCAGAGGCGCTCGGCGGGAACCCGCTGGGCGGCCTTGCGCAGCAGCTTGATGATCTCGTCCTTGCCGGGCACGCGCGGCGAGTGGATGTCGTAGACGCCCGGGCCGATCTCGTTCGGATAGGCGAAGGCCTCGAAGGCATCCAGCAGTTCCATGTCCGAGCGCGAGGTCTCGATGGTGATGACGTCGGCGTCCATGGCGGCGATGGACTCGATCACGTCGTTGAACTCGCTGTAGCACATGTGGGTATGGATCTGGGTTTCGTCCTTCACGCCGCTCGCGGTCAGGCGGAAGGCCTCGGTGGCCCAGTCCAGATAGGCCTGCCAGCCAGCCTTGCGCAGCGGCAGGCCTTCGCGGAACGCCGCCTCGTCGATCTGCACGATACGGATACCGGCTGCTTCCAGATCCAGCACTTCATCACGAATGGCCAGCGCCAGTTGCCGGGCCTGCACCTCGCGGGACACGTCCTCGCGCGGGAAGGACCACATCAGCATGGTCACGGGACCGGTCAACATGCCCTTCATCCATTTGGACGTCAGACCCTGTGCATAGCGGATCCACTCCACGGTCATGGCTTTCGGACGGCTGAGATCACCCACGATCACCGCCGGTTTCACGCAGCGGGAGCCGTAGCTCTGGACCCAGCCAAAGCGGGTGAAGGCATAGCCATCCAACTGCTCGGCGAAGTATTCAACCATGTCGTTACGCTCGGCCTCGCCGTGCACCAGGACGTCCAGGCCCAGCCTTTCCTGCACTTCCACGGCATGGCGGATTTCGCTGTGCATCGCTTCGGTGTACTCGGCCTCGGATAGCTTGCCCGCCTTGAACGCCTGGCGCGCCAGGCGGATGGCGGAGGTCTGCGGGAAGGAACCGATGGTAGTAGTCGGGAAAGCCGGCAGATAAAGCTCCGCACGCTGTTTCTCGATGCGCACGGCGAAAGGTGCCGGACGCTTGTCGTCTTCCGGTTTCAGCGCGGCCACGCGGGCCTGGACTGCCGGCTTGTGAATGCGTGGTGATGCGGCACGGCTGGCCTGCACGGCTTGGCTGACGGCCAAGGCCTCCAGCACCCCTGGCGCCTCCGGTTCGGTCAGGGCGCGGGACAGCGCGGCGACTTCCTCGCACTTCTGCACGGCGAACGCCAACCAGCTCTTCAGCTCGGCATCCAGCTTGTCTTCGCGAGCGAGATCCACGGGGCTGTGCAGCAGCGAGCAGGACGGCGCGACCCAGAGGCGGTCACCCAGACGCTCATGAGCATGGCGCAGGACGTCGAGTGCTTTCTCCAGATCGCAGCGCCAGACGTTGCGGCCGTTCACCAGGCCGAGGGACAGCACCTTGTAGCCCGGCACACGGTCGAGAATGGTCGGGTACTGGTCGGGCGCACGCACCAGGTCGATATGCAGACCGTCCACCGGCAGGCCGGCGGCGAGGCCGAGGTTGTCTTCCAGGCCGCCGAAGTAGGTGGCGACCAGCTTCTTCAGCGGTTCTTTCTGCAGCAGGTTGTAGGCACGTTCGAAAGCATTCTTCCAGTCCTGGGGCAGGTCGAGCACAAGAATCGGTTCGTCGATCTGCACCCACTCCACGCCTTGGGCGTCGAGGCGCTGGAGGATCTCCCCATACAACGGCAACAGACGCTCCAGCAGGTCGAGCTTGTCGAACTCGCCACCCTTGGCCTTGCCCAGCCAGAGGTAGGTCAGCGGACCGATCAGCACCGGCTTAACGTTGTGGCCGAGGGCCTGGGCTTCAGCCACTTCCTCGAACAATTGCTCCCAGCTCAGGACGAACTGCTGGTCAGCGGAAAACTCGGGGACCAGGTAGTGGTAATTGGTGTCGAACCACTTCGTCATCTCCTGCGCGTGGGCGCCGCCGCAGCAACTGTCGCTGACACCACGGGCCATGCCGAACAGGGTTTGCAGGGTCGGCTTGGCGTTGCCATGGCCACGGAAGCGCTCGGGGATGACGCCGAAGGTCAGGGAGTGCGTCAGCACCTGGTCGTACCAGGCGAAATCGCCGACCGGCAGCAGGTCGATCCCGGCCTCCTTCTGGATCCGCCAATGCTCAGCACGCAGCTTGCGGCCAACCGCACGCAGCCCGGCCTCGTCCAGCTCGCCCTTCCAGAAGGCTTCCTGAGCCTTCTTCAGTTCGCGATCGCCGCCGATACGCGGGAAGCCGAGGTTGTGTGCCAATGCCATGGGAAATTCCTCCATTGAAAAATCATTGGGGGAATTGTCCGGCGCACCCACGCATGAGTAAAACTCAATTATTTCGTCATGAAATCAAGTTTCTCTCATGATGAGAGGACATCAGTCTTCGCCACCATCCGAGCGACGCAGCAGATAGGTGTCCATGATCCAGCCATTGGCCTCCCGAGCGTCGTGCCGTACCCGGCGAATCTCATCGGCCACTTCATTGAGCTTGCCGGAAATGAGGATTTCGTCCGGCGTGCCCACATAGGCACCCCAGTAGATTTCCAGCTGCGGATCATTCAACTGCTGGTAGGTATCTTCCGCATCGAGCATCACCACGACACTGTCGGCGTTCTCCGGGAAACCCTCGGCCAGCCGGCGGCCCGTAGTGATCTGGACGGGCTTGCCGATGCGGTTGAGCGGCACCTTGTGACGGGCCGTCAGCGCCTGGACGCTGGTGATGCCGGGGATCACATCGAACTCGAACTGGAGCCGGCCGCCTCGGAGGATGGATTCCAGGATTCGGATGGTGCTGTCGTAGAGCGACGGATCGCCCCAGACCAGGAAGGCCCCGCACTCGCCATCGGCCAGTTCTTCGTCGATCAGGCGCTCGAACACCTGCTGCTTGGCCAGGTTCAGGTCCCTGACATTGGCCCGGTAGTCGCCACCCTCGCGCTGACGTTCGGGGCTGCTGGCCTCGACGAATCGATAGTCGCGTTCGGTGATGTAGCGCTCGCAGATTTCCTGGCGCAGGTGGATGAGTTTTTCCTTGCTGTTGCCCTTGTCCATGATGAAGAACACATCGACCTGGTTCAGTGCCTTCACGGCCTGGATGGTGATGTACTCGGGGTTGCCGGCGCCGATGCCGATGATGAGCAGCTTCTTCATGGGTAGATCCGTCGTGGGCGAACGCACCGCCTGCCAACGGGTTGGGTGCAGCCGGTGAGGCTGGCCCCGTGGGCAGGCGGGAATATGGGAGCGCAAAAGGTCGTCGCGATACCTGTCGCTGTCAACGATTTTTGCGCTTCCCGACGCCGCAGTTACATCCGCCACTCCAGGCCGGCATAGACCGCCCGGCCATCGCCCGGCAGGAACTGCGCGCTGTCACGGCCCTGGGCGTCGGCGATCACCCCGGTGGTGGCGACGTAGGTCTTGTCGGACAAGTTGCGTCCCTCCACGAAGAAGCCGAATCCCTCGCCCGGACGGTAGCCCGCCTTGAGCCCCCAGATGGCGTAGCCAGCTGCGTAGAGGGTTTCTGCCTGATCGACGTTGTAGTGGGTCGGCACCCACTCGAAAGTCGGCCCGGCGTACCAGCCTTCACGCTGCCACAAGGCCTCGCCCTTGATGAACTGGCGCGGTAGGCCGGCCAGGCGGTTGTCGCCGTAGGTGTCGTCGTTGTCGAAGCGGAAGTCGTTGAACAGATACTGTCCGCGCAGGACGAACTCGCCGATGGTCCAGGCGCCGCCGAGTTCGATGCCCTGGTGGATGGTGCGGTCGGCGTTGACGGTGCCGAGTGGCTGGCCATTGGCATCGTTCAGCGCCAGCAGCTCATCGCGGATTTCGCTGCGGTAGACCGCCAGGTCCATGTCCACGCTATCCCGCTGCCAACGCATACCGAGTTCCACGGTATTGGCCTTCTGCGCATCGTTGGCAGTCACCACCTGGCCGCCGGTAAGTTCGCTGAAAGTCGGCGGCTCGAAGCTCTGGCTGAGGTTGGCGAACAGCTGCATCTCCTCGCTCAGGTCGTGGCGCAATCCGATGCGGCCGATTCGCCCGAGGTAGCTCTTGTTGAAGGACTCATCCTGGGGCAGGCAGAACGCCGTGACGAAGGCATTGCAACGCAGGCGGTCATCCACGTCGCGCTCCTGGTGCAGCCAGGCCAGGCCACCGATCAGCGCCCAGCGTTCGGCCAGCGGAATCTCCAATTCGCCGAAGGCATTGAGGTTGCGTGCGGTCTGGTGCAGCTCGTTGACCTTGCGGCCTTTCTCTCCTCCGACGTTGACGTAGCGCGAATCCCAGTTGCGCCCCTGGCTGGCCTCCACGCCGCCGGTCCAGCGCCAGCCCTGCTCGTTCATCCACTTGTGGGAAACGCGCAGGCCGTAGTCCTCGCTGTCGACATCGAGCACCTGGAAGATGGGGTGGAACAGCGACTTGGTGCTGTAGAAGCTGGCGAACTCCAGGCTGTGGCCGTCGTCCAGCTGCAGCACGCTGATATTCCCCAGGCGGTCGAGATTGAAGTCGCGCTGCTGGTCGCCGGTAATGTTGCCTGGCGCCGCCTGCTTCGGATCACGACGCATCTGCGCCAGGGTCAGGTTGCCCGGCAGGTCCGAGTCGGACTCCACATGGGTCAGGTAGAAACGCGTGGCCAGCCGCTCGTTGATACGCCCGCCCAGGTTGGCGAAGTAGCGCTCGTTGCCCTGCCAGGAATGGTCACGATAGCCGTCCTGGCTATATCCGTTCGCGCTGACAAAGCCATCCCAGTCACCGAAGTCCTGGGCCGCCGCGCCATAGATTCGCTGATAGCCGAAGCTGCCCCCTTCCGCACGCAGGGTCACCGGTGGCGCGGTCTTGCCGGTGGGGCTGACGAAGTTGATGGCGCCACCCAGGGTGGCCGAACCATAGCGCCAGGCGTTGGCGCCGCGCAGCACTTCGATGTGGTCGGTCGCCAGTGGCTCGATGGTCTGGAAGTCGAAGCTCCCGTCCGCGAGATTGACCGGCGCGCCGTCCTGCATCAGCAGCAAGCCACGGCCATGGAAGGTGCGTTGCAGGCCGGAGCCGCGAATGGACAGGCGAGCTTCCTCGGCGCCGAAGCGCGGCTGGATGAATACACCCGTCGCCATCCCCAAGGCGTCCTGCAGGGTGCTGCTGCGGCCATTCTTGTAGGTCTCGGCATCCACCACACCGGCGCCTCCGGGAATGTGGGAGAAGTCTTCTTTCTTCTCGGCGATGGTCGGCGAAGTCGGGTCGCTTTGGTACTCGTCCGTCACGACGGTCTTGCCGAGTTCTACGTGCTCGGCATGGGCGAAACTGGCCAGGCTCACGCTCAGGGCGAGCAGGCTCAGCAAAGGAAATTGGCGCATGGCGCACTCCTTGGGTCTTGTCTTGGCAGTCTTTTCAGGTGTTGCACGGACCCGCATCGCGCACGGGCAAGCGCCCGGCGTCACAGCGGGAAGAAGACAGCACGAAGACGGCTAGGGAGCGCGGGGGTTGGCGGGGGGCCAGGTGTGGCGGGGTGAAGTCTTGTTGCGCGGCTCGAAGGATATGGGGCGGGCATCGCGCACACCCAGCAGCCAAGCCAGCACGAAGAGCGCGGCCATTGCCAGAGGGATCGTCCCGCACAGGGGGCATTTGAAAATGCCGGACAAGCCACTGGCAGCGCTGCCGTCCAGATCGCCATCAAGGCTCGGGCCGGCATTGGATTCGCCTGAGCAGAACGCACCACCCAGGCCGCTCAGTTCCAGGCCCATCGCCTTCCCATGGTGCAGACCGCAGGCGAACAGATTGAACAGGACGCACGCATAGAGCATCCAGGCAATCAGCGAGCGGTTGCGTCGGAAGGCATCCAAATCAGTCATGCCTGGTTCCATCCATCATGTTGCTGACCCTGAAGGGCCTTGGTCGAGCTGATTTCAGACTCAGCATAGATGCGCTTTTCCAGCGCACCGCACACTCGTGCGCACCGGCCATCCAGCATTCCTGCGCGTACGTCAGGCCAGGAGGCAATTCGGTCGTCGAGTGCAAAGCCGGGCGTACCGGCGACGGATTCAGCGAAGAGGAGAGGCGCGAGGATTGGCCGAAGGCCAGAGATAGCGCGGGGGCGCCTTGCGCCGCGTTTCGAAGGTGCTCGGGCGGGCATCGCGAACACCCAACAGCCAGGCCAGGGCGAACAGCGCGGCCATTGCCAGAGGGATCGTCCCGCAGAACGGGCATTTGAAAACGCCGGACCAACCACTGGCGGCGCTACCGCCCAGGTCGCCATCGAGACCCGGGCCGGCATTGGACTGGCCGGAGCAGAACGCGCCGCCCAGGCCGCTCAACTCCAGGCCCATCGCCTGCCCGTGGTGCAGTCCGCAGGCGAACAGATTGAACAGGACGCAGGCATAGAGCATCCAGGCAATCAGCGAGCGGTCAGGGCGGGCGATTTTCATGGGCAGCGACTCTAGCACCGTGGTTGCAGCGCTGGAAGCCGGGGCTGCGTGAGGTGCGTAGACGCACTGCAATGCCCAGGCCGCCACGCTGATTCGTGTGGTGCAACAGTACCCGGAGACCATGGAGCACTTGGCGAGCCTGGCCTGAGTCCGTCCCGCCCCACCCCGCAGCGTCTGGAATTTCTTTATTCGGCTCATCTGATGAGCCGAATAAGCCCTCCTATTCGGCTCACAAGGGGCATCGGTTGCCTCCTCCCGCGTCGCAGGCTTGGTTGCGGCCGGGGGTGGAATCCCGAACACGAGCGGAATGCACAACGCCATAAGCAGTCGAGGGGAAGGGCCTCACCTCAGCACCCTGACCCTGTGGGGGCGAATTCATTCGCTGACGGCAGCGCAGCTGCCCCTTGGGACTTCGTAGGGCAGGTCTTCGACCTGATTAGCGATTGAAATCGCCCCCACAGGAAAAGCCGCCCGCGAGTCCCCTCAAGCGCCGACCGCAAACCCCCGCAGAAAACCCGCATAAGGCTTGGGCAGGGGAAAGTCCAGGTCGCCGCGCTTGCTGGTGGAAAGCCGCAGTTCACCCAGCATTTCCACCATCTTCAACGCAGCGCTGACGCCGTCGATCACCGGCACGCCGATCTCCTCCTGCAGCGCGGCAGCCAGATGGCTCATGCCGGCGCAGCCGAGGACGATGGCGCCCGACTCATCGCACTCCAGCGCTTCCAGGCAGGCCCCACGCATGATGCGGAACAGCCCGTCCGGGTCTTCATCCAGCGCCAGCACCGGAATCTCCACGGCATGGATGCCTCGGCAGTGTTGGTGAAAGCCGTAGCGCTCCACCAGGTGGCGGGCGATGACCTTGGTGCGGCCAAGCGTGGTGACGACGCTGAAACCGGTGGCGACCCAGGTAGCCAGGTGCATGGCCGCTTCGGCGATGCCGATCACCGGGTACCGTGCGATTTCCCGCGCCGCCAGCAGGCCGGGGTCACCGAAGCAGGCGATCACGTGTCCTTCTGCGCCGTCCCGCTCGCCGTCGCGAATGGCCTGAAGCAACCCGGGCACGGCAAGCGCTTCGTCGTAATGCCCCTCGATGGAAGCCGGACCTGCGCTGTTGGTCACGGCCAGCAACTGATTGCCGGGGCGCAGCAGGTGGCTGGCGGCTTCGGCAATACCGGAGGTCATCGCCACGCTGGTGTTCGGGTTGATCAGCTGGATTTTCATGGCCGAGGTCAGGTCTCGATCAGGTGTTTCAGCGGGTGGTAGTTGGCCTTGAGCTTGCCGGCCGACTCGACGATGGCGTTCTCGATGGCCCCCAGGTGGAAGCAGGTCAACTCGATGGCGGCGTTCTGGTTGCCGGCCTCGATGAACTCGATCAGGCGCAGGTGCTCGTCGTCGCGGCAGGCGTCATGGCGCTCGTCATCCAGGGCGGCGACATAGAGCGAGGCGCGCGAGATGAGCTTGCGGAACCAGTCCAGCAGCACCGGGTTGTTCAGCGCCTCGGCCAGCTTTATGTGGAACTCGCCAAGCAGGTAGATCAGGCGCTCGTGGTCATGGTTGCGCCGGGCTTCCTCTTCCAGTAGCAGGTGCTCGCGCAGGTCGAGCATGGCCGCGCTGTCGCGACGCCGGCAGAGCTCGGTGACAACGCCGATCTCGATCAGACGCCGCGTTTCGAACAGCAAGCGGATTTCATCATCGCTGGGCAGTGACACCCAGCAGCCCTTGTTCGGTTCGGAGGACACCAGGCCATCGGCCTCCAGTTGCTTCAGCGCCGCCCGCACCGAGGTGCGGCTCACGTTGAACAGCTCCGCCAGGGAGGCTTCCCCCAGTTTCATACCAGGCCGTAGCGAGCGGTTGCTGATGGCCTGGTAAACCCCCTGGTAGACGCGGTCCACCGTGGTTTCCAGTTTCTTGTCTGCCATTCGTGACTCCGTAAGTGCGTGTGCAACCCGGCTCCTGCAGGAAACAAGCAGGCAGAAAAACCCGGTTGCGTTGTCAGCATAATCCGAGTATTTCTAGATTGCATTCAATTTTTGCATACAAAAACAAGAGGAATGCACCATTATGAAGCACACGTCCTCCATCGAGGTGCAACGCGTCAGCAAGCGCTACACCGATGACCCCGAAGTGGCTCCCGCGCTCGACGATGTTTCGGTCAGCATCCGCCACAACGAGTTCTTCACCCTCCTCGGCCCGTCGGGCTGCGGCAAGACCACCCTGCTGCGCTCCATCGCCGGTTTCGAGCAGGTCACGTCCGGCTCCATCCAGATCGGCGGCCAGCGCGTGGACCAGCTCCCGCCCTACAAGCGCCGGGTCAATACCGTGTTCCAGAACTACGCGCTCTTCCCGCACATGAGCGTGGCCGAGAATATCGCCTTCGGCCTGGAGATGCAGGGGCTGGAGCGCAACGCCATCCCCGGTCGGGTCAAGGAGATGCTGGCCCTGGTGCAGATGGAGCACCTGGCCCGCCGTCGCCCCGCCGAGCTTTCTGGCGGTCAGCAGCAGCGGGTGGCCCTGGCCCGCGCCCTGGCGCCGCGCCCTGATGTGCTGCTGCTGGACGAACCCCTTTCCGCGTTGGACCTGAAGCTGCGCAAGGAAATGCAGGTGGAGCTCAAGCGCGTTCAGCAGGAAGCCGGCATCACCTTCATCTTCGTCACCCACGACCAGGAAGAAGCGCTGACCCTCTCCGACCGCATCGCCGTGATGTCCAGCGGCAAGATCCTGCAGATCGGCACCCCCAACGACATCTACGAACGCCCGCAGCACCGCTTCGTCGCCCACTTCATCGGCGACATCAACTTCCTCCCCGGCAACCTCAAGCGCTGCACCCAGAACGGCAACCTGTTCCAGCCTGAAGGACTGCCGGTGGAAATCCCCTGCGCTTCCGCCAACGGACTGGACAGCGGCAAGGCGCAACTGGCCTTCCGCCCGGAGCGCTCGAAGCTGGTGGACCCGTCCGAGCCGCACCACCTGCGCGGCGTGGTCGAAGCCGTGCTCTACGTCGGCACCGCCACGCTCTACCAGTGCCGGCTGGCCAACGACCTCAAGGTGATGCTGCGCGAGAGCAATGAAGGCGCCACCAGCTCCCGCCCCGTGGGCTCGCCCGTGGCCGTGCACCTGCCGCCCCACGCTTGCCTGCTGATGGAGGCCTGAGATGAGCGTCAGCGCCACCTCCCCAAGCCTCAACCGGCTGTTGCTGCTGTCGCCGGTGCTGCTCACCCTGCTCTGCCTGATCGCCATTCCGCTGGGCATCATGGGCTATATCAGCCTGCTGCCACGCAACCTTTACGGCGGAGTCGACTGGAGCGCCAACTGGCAGTGGCAGAGCTACATCCAGCTGTTCTTCCAGGAAGATTTCGACGGCAACCTGGAGCTGAACTGGGTCTACGCCCAGGCCCTGCTGCGCTCGGTGCTGCAGGCCGGCGGCACGACCCTGCTGTGCTTTATCGTCGGCTTCCCCGTGGCCCTGTGGATGAGCAGCCTCAGCGAGCGCTCGCGCAACATCATGGTGCTGCTGATCACCATCCCCTTCTGGACCAACCTGCTGATCCGCAACTACGCCTGGCTGATCATCCTGCGCGAGCACGGCTGGCTGGCCCAGAGCATCAATGCCCTGTTCCCGCAGGCCGGCGGCATCACCCTGCTGTACAACGATTTCGCCGTGGTGGTCGGGCTGGTCTACAGCTTCCTGCCGTTCATGATCCTACCGATCTACTCCACCCTGGAGAAGCTCGACTGGCGCCTGGTGGAAGCCGCCTATGACCTCGGCGCCAACCGCTGGAAGGCCCTGCGCCGGGTGATCCTGCCGCTGTCGATGCCAGGCGTGGTCGCCGGTTCCCTGCTGGTGTTCGTGCCGAGCCTCGGTGCCTTCATCACCCCCGCCATCCTCGGCGGCGGCAAGACCCTGATGATCGGCAACCTGATCCAGCAGCAGTTCGGCACCGCACGGAACTGGCCGCTGGGCAGCTCACTGTCCTTCCTCCTGCTCGGGCTGATGCTGCTGGCCCTGGTGCTTTACGCCCTCTACGCCAAGAAGGCCGCCAAGGCCGTTCGCCAGGGAGCCCGCTGATGATCGCCTCGCACTTGAAGAAACTGCCGCTGACCCGCGAAACCAGCCTGCTGGTACTGGCCTACCTGTACCTGCCGATCCTGGTGTTGATCGCCTACAGCTTCAACGCCAACCGCACCGCCACGGTATGGACCGAGTTCTCCTTCGCCTGGTACGGGCGCATCCTCGCCAACCCGTCGATCCAGGCGGCAGCACTGAACTCGGTGATCGTCGCCGGCATCGCCACCGTCTGCGCCACCGCCATCGCGCTGCTGGCGGCGCTGGCCACCTACAAGCCGTTCTACGGACAGAAGATGGTGGAAGGCGGGATCAACCTGCCGCTGATCCTGCCGGAGATCGTCACCGCCGTGGCCACGCTGCTGCTGTTCATGGCGCTCGGTATCAAGCTCGGTCTGCTGACGGTGATCGTCGCCCATATCGGCTTCTGCATCCCCTTCGCCTACCTGCCGATCCGCGCCCGCCTGAACGACCTCGACAAGAGCCTGCTGGAGGCGGCCAACGACCTCTACGCCAACCCCTTCCACACCTTCCGCCGCGTCACCCTGCCGCTGCTGTTCCCGGCGGTGCTGTCCGGCGCGGTGCTGGCGTTCGTGGTCAGCCTGGACGACTTCATCATGACCTTCTTCGTCGCGGGCCCCGGCTCGACGACGCTGCCGGTCTACATCTTCTCGGCCATCAAGGCCGGGGTAACGCCGGAGATCAACGCGATCTCCACTCTGATGCTGGTGATCTCCATCGTCCTGGTGGTGCTCTCGTACTGGCTCGGCCAGCGAGGCAAACCAGCCGCCTGAACCTTGTTCCACCACTGCCCAACCTGTTCTTCAACCCGGAGAAAAACAATGAAGTTGAAAGCATTGCGTCATGGGGTAGCCGGATTCGCCCTCAGCTGTTTCGCCGCCACCGTCGCCCAGGCGGACGAGCCCAAGGAGCTGTTCTTCTACAACTGGACCGACTACTACCCGGTGGAACTGCTGGCCAAGTTCGAAAAGGAAACCGGCATCAAGGTCACCATGGATGGCTACGACAGCAACGAGACCCTGCTGGCCAAGCTCCAGGCCGGCGGCGCCGCCTACGACGTGATCGTGCCGTCCCACTCCATCATGCGCACCCTGATCGAGCAGAATCTGCTGCAGGAAATCGACTCCCCCAGCCTGCCGAACTTCGCCCATGTGAAGCCAGCCTTCCGCAACCCCGACTTCGACCCCGGCCGCAAGTACTCGGCGCCCTATCTCTGGGGCACCACCGGCTTCTCCTACGACAGCGCAAGGGTGCCGGGCGGCAAGCTGGATGACTCCTGGAAGGAGTTCTTCGAGCCGCGTCCCGAACTGCAGGGTCAGCTCGCCGCGCTGGATACCCCGAGCAGCGTGATCAACGCCGCCAGCCACTACCTGGGCGTGGACGAGTGCACCGAAAACCCACAGGACGCCAAGCGCATCCTCGAACTGCTGCAGAAACAGAAACCCTTCCTGAAGATGTACAGCTCCGACAACACCGTGGACCGCATGGCCTCGGGCGAAGTGATCATGATGCAGAACTGGAACGGCTCAACCGCCCGCGCCACGCTGCAGAAGAGCACCATCAAGTACGTCTACCCGCGTGAAGGCGTGGCCATGTTCCAGGACAACTTCGCCGTGCCGAAGAGCGCGCCACACCCGGGCAACGCCAAGGTGTTCATCGACTGGATGATGAAGCCCGAGAACGCCGCCGCCGTGTCCAACTCCATCGCCTACGCCAACGGCGTCGACAGCGATGCGCTGCTGGACAAGAAGTGGAAGGTGATGGACGCCATCAACATGCCCGACGAGTTCGCCGAACGCCTGCGCCCGGAGAAGGAATGCAGCAACCAGGCCCGCGAACTGCAGGACCGCATCTGGTCCAAGCTGAAGGGCTGACATCGAACCGTATTCGTAGGATGTGGTTGAGCCTGCGAAACCCATCGCCCCGCGCACAGCAGCATGGGTTTCGATCCGCTCTACCCATCCTACGAACTGAGCCACCTGTGGGAGCGAATTCATTCGCGAAGGGCCGCGCAGCGGTCCCCCAACCTTTGCACTTTGCCTTTGAGGTCCCCATGACCGACACCTACTGGCTGCGCAACGTCCGCCCCTTCGGCGGCGCGGCTGAAGACTTCCTCATCCAGAACGGCCGCTTCGCCGAGCGCCGTCCTGCCAGTGATGCGCCGCTCGCCGCCGCTGACATCGACGGTGCCGGCCAGCTGATGACCTGCGCCCTGGTGGAAAGCCACATCCACCTCGACAAGACCCTCTGGGGCCAGCCCTGGCGCTCCAACAGCGCGGGCCCAACACTGAAGGACTACATCGCCAACGAGCGCCGTGTGCTGCGCGAAGTCACCGCGCCCATTGCCGAGCGCGCTGGCGCACTGCTGGAAAATTGCATCGCCCGTGGCTCGCTGACCATGCGCTGCCACGTGGACATCGACCCCGAATTCGGCCTGCGCCACGTGGAGGCCATGCAAGCCCTGCGCGAGCGCTACCGCGACCTGATCGACCTGGAACTGGTGGTATTCCCGCAGACCGGACTGGTCAGCCGCCCCGGCACCGCCGAGCTGATGCGCGAAGCCATGGGCCTGGGCGTCGAGAACGTCGGCGGACTCGATCCCTGCGGCATCGACAACGACCCCATCGCCCAGCTCGACATCGTCTTCGGCCTGGCCAGCGAGTTCGACCGGGGCGTCGACATTCACCTGCACGACAAGGGCGAGCTGGGCCTCTGGCAGATCGCCCGCATCGCCGACTACACCGAGCGGTTCAACCGCCAGGGCCGCGTGATGATCAGCCACGCCTACTGCCTGGGCATGGCGCCCTGGAGCCAGGTGAAGCCCCTGGCCGAACGCCTCGCCGCGCTGAACATCTCGCTGATGAGTTCGGCGCCCGCCGACTGCTCCGTGCCGCCCTTCCTCGCCCTGCACGAGGCCGGCGTGAACCTCTGCCTGGGCTCGGACGGCATCCGCGACGCCTGGTCCCCCATGGGCAATGGCGACATGCTCGAACGCGCCATGCTCCTGGCCTTCCGCTTCGACCTGAACAAGGACGAAGAACTGGCCACCGCCTTCGATGCTGCCAGCCAACACGGCGCCAAGGCCCTTGGCCTGGCTGAGCACGGCCTGGTCATCGGCGGCGCTGCGGACTTCCTGCTGATGGATGCGCAAAGCCTGGGCGATGCCGTGGTCACGCGGCCGCCTCGCCAGGTCTACCGCGCCGGCAAGCTGATCGCCGCCCAGGGCCGCCTGCTGGAGAGCCGCCTGTGAGCGCACCCCGCATCGGCCTGAAAGCCAGCTGCGTGGTGGGCTTCGATGGCACTCGTCATGTGCTCTGGCGCGACGGCGAAGTGGTGATCGAAGGCTCGCGCGTGCTCTTCGTCGGCCGGGGCTTTCCCGGCCCGGTGGACCAGTGGATCGACTACGGCAATGCCCTGCTCGGTCCCGGCTTCATCGACCTCGACGCCCTCGGCGACCTCGACTCCACCGTGCTCTGCCTGGACAACGGCGACGAGAACGCCATGGGCCGCATGTGGTCGGCGGAGTACCTCGCCCGCGGGCCGAAAGAGAGCTACAGCTTCGACGAAGAAGTTTTCAAATACCGCTACGCCTTCACCCAACTGATCCGCAATGGCATCACCACCGCCATGCCGATCACCTCCATGTACTACCGCGAGTGGGCGGAAACCTACGACGAATTCGCCGCCGTGGCCGGCGTCGCCGCCGAGTTGGGACTGCGTACCTACCTCGGCCCCTGCTACATGAGCGGCATGCAGTACCTGCAGGCGGACGGCAGCCGCGCCGAACACTGGGACGAAGCGCGCGGCCTGGCCGGACTGGACGCCGCCGAGCGCTTCTTCCGCGATTTCGATGGCACCCAGAGCGGGCTGATCCGTGGCGCCCTGCTGCCCGACCGTATCCAGACCTGCACCCCGGCGCTACTGCAACGCACCGCCGCCCTCAGCCGCGAACTGGCCGCACCGGTGCGCCTGCATTGCTGCCAGGGTCCTGGCGAGGTCGCCCTGGTCAAGGCAATGCGCGGCAAGGCGCCACTGGCCTGGCTGGAGGAGCTGGACCTGCTCGGCCCACGCGCCGTGCTGCCTCACGGCATCTACATCGAAGGTGACGACGACCTCGCACGCCTGGCGCATAGCGGCGCCAGCCTGGTGCACTGCCCGGTGGTGTTTGCCCGTGACGGCGAGGCACTCGATTCCTTTGGCCGCTACCGCGCCCACGGCGTCAACTTCGCCCTCGGCACCGATACCTGGCCGGCGGACCTGCTGGACAACATGCGCCAGGGCCTGAACATCGCACGGCTCAAGGAAGGTGGCAGCGCCAGCACCTCCGCCCTCGACCTCTACAACGCCGCCACCCTCGGCGGCGCCAAGGCCCTGGGGCGCGACGACCTCGGCCGCCTGGCACCCGGTAGCAAGGCCGACATCACCGTGTTCAGCCTCGACGGCCTGCACCTGGGCCCTCTGTTCGACCCGCTGAAGAACCTGATCCTCGCCGGCCGCGGCGACGACTGCATCGCCAGCTGGATCGACGGCCGCTGCGTGATGCAGGACGGCCAGGTCAACGGCGTCGACTACGCCAGCCTCCAACAGCAAGCCCAACGGCAGTTCCACAGGCTGATGCAAAGCCATGCCGACCGGGCATTCGGCCAACCCGACTGGCGCACCCTGTTCCAGCCGGCGATTCCCTTCGCCGACGCCTGGAGCGCGGACCGCCCGCTCTGCACCCTCGCCAGCCCGAACGACGACAAGAGATGACGCCATGCTGAGCTTCGACTTCGCCAAACTGAGCCCCCGCGAGAAATACAAGATCCTCATTGGCAGCGTGGTGCCTCGGCCCATCGCCCTGGTCACCACGGTGGACGCCGAAGGCCGCGCCAACGCTGCGCCCTTCAGCTTCTTCAACGCGCTGTCCGCCGACCCGCCGATCCTCGCCCTGGGGGTGGAAAACCACGCCGACCTCAGACCCAAGGACACCACGCGCAATGCCCAGCTGAATCAGGAATTCACCGTGAACATCGTCAACGATGCCCTGGTGGAAGCCATGAATGTCTGCGCCGTGCCCTTCGAACCGGGCTTCGACGAACTGGTGGCGGCGGGGCTCACTGCATTGCCCGGCAGCCGCGTCGGCTGCCCCTACATCGCCGAAGCTCCGGTCGCCCTGGAGTGCCGGCGAATGATGGGCCTGTCCATCGGCCAGTCACGGGAAATCATCCTCGGTGAAGTGCTGATGGTTCACGTGCGCGACGACCTGATCGACCCCGCCACCCTCTACATCGACCAGCTCGGCCTGGACGCCATCGGCCGCATGGGCGGCCACGGCTATGCCCGCACGCGGGAGTATTTCGATCTGCCGACCCGTTCCCTGCAGGCCTGGCGCGACGACCCCCACGGCGGTGAGCGCCAGTGGCCGCCAGCCAGCTGACCCCCTTTGTTCGAGAACACCCAGATGACCCAATGGATTACCCAGGTCCGCCCATGGGGCGGCGCAGCGGTGGATATCGCCGTCGACAACGGCCGCATCGCCGCACTGAGCCCACCGTCGCCACGCGCCCCCGAATCGGTGCTGGTGGAAGGCAACGGGCAGATCATGCTGCCGCCGCTGGTGGAGGCCCACGCCCACTTCGACAAGACCCTCTGGGGCGTGGACTGGCACAGCCACGCCGCCGGCGACAGCCTGAGCCAGCGCATTGCCAACGAACGCAGCCTGTTGCGCAGTATCGACACACCGATCGAGGAACGTGCCAGTGCGCTGATCCGCGAATGCATCGCCCACGGCTCGCTGCATTTCCGCTGCCATGTGGACGTCGACGCCCAACTCGGCAGCCGTCACCTGGAAGCCATGCTGCGGGTACGCGAACACTTCGGCGACCTGATCGACATGGAGTTCGTGGCCTTCCCGCAAACCGGGCTGCTGCGAGATCCGGGCACCGTCGACGCCCTGGAGCACGCCCTGCTCATGGGGGCGGAGAACGTCGGTGGGCTCGACCCCTGCGGAATCGACAACGATCCCATTGCGCACCTTACGCGGGTGTTCGAACTGGCCAGCACTCACCAGCGCGGCGTCGACATTCACCTGCACGACGAAGGCGAACTGGGCCTCTGGCAGATCGAGCGCATCATCGACTTCACCGAACGCCACCAGTTGCAGGGACGGGTCGCGATCAGCCACGCTTTCTGCCTGGGCCAGGCCCGGCCAGCGAGTCTCCAGACCATTGCCGAACGCCTGGCGGCGCAGCGCATTTCCATCGTCAGCACCGCGCCGGCGGATATCGAAGTACCGCCTTACCTGGAACTGGACGCGCGCGGCGTGAACCTCTGCCTCGGCTCCGATGGCATCCGCGACGCCTGGTCCCCCATGGGCAATGGCGACATGCTCGAACGCGCCATGCTCCTGGCCTTCCGCTTCAACCTGCGCCGCGACGAGGAAATCGTCGCCTGCCTGCGCGCAGCCACAGTCAACGGCGCCCGCGCCCTAGGGCTTGCCCACTACGGACTGGAACCCGGCTGCCATGCCAGCGGCGTCCTATTGCCGGTGCGCAATGTCGCCGAAGCCGTGGTGTCCCGAACCCACCGCCGCAGCGTGATCAGCAAGGGGCGATTGATTGCCCGCGACGGTCACTTCCTCGCCCTCTGAACTTAACCACCCGAGATCATCCAGCATGAAAAAGCACATTCTCGTCGGCGTCCTCGCCCTGCTCGCCGGTACCCAGGCCATGGCCCAGGACAGCCTGCGCATCGGCGTCGAAGCCAGCTACCCGCCCTTCTCCTACAAGAAAGCCGACGGCAGCCTGGCCGGCTTCGAGATCGACGTTGGCAACGCGCTCTGCGCGGAGATGAAAGTCACCTGCACCTGGGTCGAGCAGCCCTTCGATGGCCTCATCCCGGCGCTGCGGGTGAAGAAGATCGACGCCATCATGTCGTCGATGACCGTCACCGAAGTCCGTCTCAAGGTGGTCGATTTCAGTCAGAGCTACTACAAGACCCCGGCCCGCTTCGTCACCCGCAAGGACCGCCCCGAGATCACTGCCGAGGGTCCCCTCGACGGCCTGCGCGTGGCTGTGTTGCGCGGCAGCGTTCACGCCCGCTACGTGCAGGACAAACTCGTGCCGCGCGGTGTGCAGATGGTGCAGTACGGCTCGCAACAGGAAGCCGACCTGGACCTGATCTCCGGCCGCGTCGACGCCATGATGGCCGACGCCATCAACCTCAAGGAAAACTTCCTGCAGAGCGAAGGCGGCAAGGGCTTCGCCTTCAATGGCCCGAGCTACGACGAGGAGGAGTACTTCGGCAAAGGCGCCGGCATCGCCTTCCGCAAAGGCAACGAGGCCCTGCGTGACCGCTTCAACCAGTCCCTGGTCAACATCGGCCGCGACGGCACCTACCAGAAGATCTACGACAGCTACTTCCCCCAGGGCGAGGTCAGCAAGCTGATTCAGTGAGGCTTTTGTAGGTGGTGCGGGCGGCGTTCCGTCAGAGCGAAGCGAAGCCCAACGCTGCAGAGCCTGTGCCTGGTCACGTTGGGCCTCGCGGGCTCGGACCAACCTACGGGCCGTTGCGCGGCCTTGGCGAGGGACGGCTTTTGTAGGTTGGCGTAGAGCGTAGCGAAACCCAACGTTGCAGAGCCTGCGCCTGGCCGCGTAGGGCCTCACGGGCTCGGACCAACCTACGGGCCGTTGCGCGGCCTTGGCGAGGGGCGGCTTTTGTAGGTTGGCGTAGAGCGTAGCGAAACCCAACGCTGCGACGCCTGTGCCTGGCCACGTTGGGCCTCGCTGGCTCGGACCAACCTACGGGGCCGCTGTGTGGCTCTTGGCGAATGAATTCGCCCCCACAAGGAAAAGCCGAGCCTACGGGCTCGGATACCCCACATCCCCGGCCACCTCGAAGAACGCCTTCACCGCTCGCAACTCCGCGTGCCGCTGCTGGCAGGCGAGGAAGTGCCGGCTCACCATCCCTTCGCCCTTGAGCGGAAGCACTTTCACCCGGGGGTCCTTGGGCACCTCCTGGTCATAGAGGATGCTCACCCCGATACCGGCGGCCACCGCCTCGATCATCGCTTCGCGGCTGTTCAGCTCCAGGTCTGCCGGCAACTCCAGCTCCTGGCTGGCGCAGGCCCGCTCGAAGGTGCGCCGGGTCAGTGAACCGGGCTCTCGTTGCAGCAGGACCTGGCCCCGCAATTCGTTCAGCGCCACTGCATCGCGGCGGTCAACCCAGGGATGTGCTGCCGGCAGCAGCAGGCAGAGCCGCGCTTCCCCCAGCGGCATCAGGTGCAGGCCGGCACGCGGCGCGATATCGCTGACCAGGGCCAGGTCCACCCGTTCGCCATACAGCGCCGTCAGGGTTTCCTGGGTGTTGCCCAGGCGCAGGTTGATGCGCACGCCGGGGTAGCGCTCGCGCATCCGCGCCAGCAGCGGCATGACCAGGTGCGGACTGTCTGCTGCCAGGTCCAGGCGACCCGACGTCAGCGCCTGGCTGCTGTCCAGCAAGTCTTCGGCACGGTCCGCCAGGGCGAACAACTGGTGGCTGATGGCAGCCAGGCGCCGGCCCAGTTCGGTGGGTTCCACCTGCCGGGCGCTGCGGCGCAAGAGCTGCACCTGGTAATGCTCCTCCAGTGCCTTCACATGCCCCGTCACTGCCGGCTGGCTGATGCACAGGCGCTCAGCGGCGCGGGTGAAGCTACCTTCGCGGACCACCGCATCGAAAGCGCGGAGCTGGAACAGGTTCATGGCCACCCCATCAGCAAGACTTATTCGACGGATAACGATAAACGATTTGAATGATAGATCGATGAACCCGCACGCTAGCTGCCACCTGCCTTAGCTTTCCCGCCCTGGAGTTTCCCGTGCTCGCCGATACCGACCTCGCCACGCTGGTGGTGCTGCTTTCCGCGCTGATGCACGCGAGCTGGAACGCGGTGATCAAGGCCGGCAGCGACCGGCTGTCCTCCATGGCGCTGGTGGATAGCGTGGCCTTCTGCTTCAGCATTGCCCTGCTCCCCCTGGTGGGCCCACCGCCGCTGGTGGTCTGGGGGCTGATCGGCTTGTCGGTGGTGGTGAACACCCTCTACCGGCTGCTGCTGATCCGCGCCTACCACTACGGTGATTTCGGCCAGGTCTACCCGGTGGTGCGCGGCCTGCCACCGCTGTTGGTGGCGCTATCTGCGGGGCTGGTGTTTGGCGAGCACCTGTCAGGCGCCATGCTGCTGGGCATCGTGCTGATTTCTGTCGGTATCCTCAGCCTGCTCTCCACCCGCCTCGAATCCAATGCGCTGAAAGCCCTGGGCTGCGCGGCGCTGGCCGGCGCCGGGGTGGCGCTCTACACGCTGATCGACGCCCAGGGCGTGCGCCGTGCCGACAGCGTCCTGCAGTTCGTGGTCTACCTGACGCTGATGCAGAGCATGACCATTCCGGTGGTGGCCTGGATGCGCCGTGGCCCGCTGGTCCTGCGTTTTGCCCGCGACAACTGGCGCATCGGTCTGTTCGGCGGCTTCAACTACTGCGTGGCCTACGGCCTGGTGCTGTTCGCCATGACCCTGGACAACGTGGCCAAGGTCGCCGCCCTGCGCGAAAGCAGCGTGATCATCGCCGCCATCATCGCCAGCCTGGTGTTCAAGGAGCCCTTCGGCATCCGCCGCATCCTCGCCGCCTGCGTGGTCACCGCCGGCATCCTGCTGATCAAGATGGTGGATTAGCCTCGGTGCAGCGGTAGGTTGGGGCTGAGCTACGCGAAGCCCAACGACTCAGCTCGCAATTGTTGGGCTTCGCTGCGCTCTGCCCAACCTACAGGAGAGCAACCTCGGTCTCAGCGCTTGGCGATGATGTACACCGCGTGGACGATGCCGGGGATGTAGCCCAGCAGGGTCAGGAGGATGTTCAGCCAGAAGGCGCCGCCAAAGCCCACCTGCAGGAACACGCCCAGCGGCGGCAGGAGGATGGCGATGAGGATGCGAAGAAGGTCCATGAAGTTGCTCCTTGTGTGAAAAGCCGTACGCCTGGTTAACGACCTTAGTACAGGCTAGGCGTTCATCCGGCACACCCCCATAATCGCTGCCTGATGTTTCAGCCGGATGCCCTGCCATGCCCATCGCCAGCGAAGACATCGACCACAACGGTCTGGTCATCGGCGTCTCTCCCGAACGCTTCCGCGAAGTGGCGATGCCGCTGCTGTTCGATCACCTCAATGCCCAGTGCGAAGGCACCATCGCGGTGAATCGCCAGGCACGGATCGTCTGGATCAACGACAAATACGCCGAGAAGGTCGGCATCCGCGATCCGCGCAGCGTGCTCGGCAAGGAAATCGAGGAAGTGCTGCCCGCCAGCCGCCTCCGCGAAGTGGTGCAGAACGGCCAGCCGAGCATGCTCGACCTGATGGCCTTCGGCGACGAGCACTTCGTGGTCACCCGCATTCCGCTGCGCGATGAAGACGGCACGCTGGTGGGGGCGCTCGGTTTCGTGCTGTTCGACCGCGCCCGCCACCTGCAGCCGGTCATGGCCAAGTACAACCAGCTGCAGACCCAGCTCGCCGCCGCGCAGCGCGAACTGGCCAAGGCCCGTCGCGCCCGCTACACCATCGCCGGCTTCATCGGCAGCAGCGCCGCCGCTGCCGAGGTCAAGCGCCAGGCCCGCCGTGCCGCACAGCTAGACGCCACCGTGCTGCTGCGTGGCGAAACCGGCACTGGCAAGGAACTGCTGGCCCAGGGCATCCACAACCAGTCCCTGCGCGCCAACGGGCCCTTCGTGGCGGTGAACGTGGCGGCGATTCCGGAATCCCTGGTGGAAGCCGAACTCTTCGGCACCGCCCCTGGCGCCTTTACCGGCGCCGACAAGCGCGCCCGCGCCGGCAAGTTCGAATTGGCCGATGGCGGTACGCTGTTCCTCGACGAGATCGGCGACCTGCCGCTGCCCCTGCAGGCGAAGATGCTCCGCGTGCTGCAGGAACAGGAGGTGGAGCCCCTGGGCTCCAATCAGGTGAAAGCGCTGAACGTACGGGTGATCGCTGCCACCCATGTGGACCTGGAAGCCAAGGTGGCCGCCGGGCAGTTCCGCGAAGACCTCTACTACCGCCTCAACGTGCTGGCCCTGCGCCTGCCGCCCCTGCGCGAACGCCGCGAGGATCTGCCGGTACTGATCGAGCACCTGCTGGACGACATCGCCAGCCGCTCCGGCCAGCCACCGCTGGAACTGGCCGAAGGCGCCCAGCAGTTGCTCCAGGCCCAGCGTTGGCCGGGGAATGTGCGCGAGCTGCGCAACCTGCTGGAGCGCGCGCAGATGCTCAGTGAAGCCGGACCGCTCAGTGGCGAGTCCCTGCGCACGCTGCTGGTGAATCCGCTGCCGGCGACCAACCCCGCTCTCACGCCCATGACAGGCGATGTCCGCGCCCTGGCCGACAGCATGGCCGCCGCCGAACGCCAGGCCATCCTCGCCGCCCTGGCGGCCTGCAATGGCAACCGCACCCAGGCCGCCGAACGCCTCGGTATCGCCCGGGCCAGCCTGTACAACAAGTTGCAGGTGCATGGGTTGTAACGACGCGGGCCTTTGCTTTTCCTGTGGGGGCGAATTCATTCGCTAAGCAGGCCGCAGGGCTGCCCTTCTGAATCCCAAGGGGGACGCTGCGCGTCCCTTAGCGAATGAATTCGCCCCCACAAGGATCAGTCCAGCCGGATCGTCCAAATTTATGGACACATCGAGCGTCCAAGTTTCTGGGCACTGCCCAAAAAAATGGACAATCCATTTTCCTACCAAATACCACCATTTCCCTGTAACCACCGCCCCAGAGCCGTCCTGCCCCTTCCCTCAACACTTGGCACAGCTTTCGCTCTAACGCCTTCCACCCGCCGCCCCGACGCAGCGGAAAACAACAACAAGAAGGAAGTCCCCATGGGCACCCTAGGCATCCTGATTTCGCTCGCTCTGCTGATGTACCTCGCCTACCGAGGCATCAACGTCCTGCTTCTCGCACCCCTGCTGGCCCTGCTCGCGGTGTTGTTCACCGGTGACGCGGCGCTGCTGCTGCCGACCTACACCCAGGTCTTCATGAAGGCGCTCGGCGGCTACCTGATCCAGTTCTTCCCGCTGTTCATGCTCGGCGCCATCTTCGGCAAGTTGATGGACGACTCCGGCTCCGCCCGCGCCATCGCCCACAACATCGTCAGCAGGATCGGCAGCTCCCGTGCCGTGCTGGCCATCGTCATCGCCTGCGGCATCCTCACTTACGGCGGTGTATCGCTGTTCGTGGTGGCTTTCGCGGTCTATCCCATTGGCGCGGCGCTGTTCCGCGAGGCGGGCATTCCCAAGCGCATCCTGCCGGGCGCCATCGCCCTGGGCTCCTTCACCTTCACCATGACGGCCCTGCCCGGCACCCCCGCCATCACCAACGCCATCCCGATCCCCTTCTTCGGCACCGATACCTTCGCCGCGCCCGGCCTCGGTCTGCTCGCGGGCGTGGTGATCTTCGCCCTGGGTTCCTGGTGGCTGAGCAACGAGGCCCGCAAGCTGATTGCCGCCGGTGAAGGCTACGGCGACCACGCCGACGATCCGCACGGGCAGGACAACCAGCCGAGCTCCGGCTTCTGGGTGGCGCTGCTGCCGATCCTGGTGGTGATCGTGCTGAACTTCCTGATGGCCAAGGTCTACCTGCCCGGCCTCGACACCAGCTACCTGGCCAAACCGGAGTTCGGCGGCCTGCAGGACGCCCGCTCGGTGATCGGTATCTGGGCCATCATCATCGCCCTCACCGCCGCCATTCTGCTGCTGGTGGTGCTGCACTGGCGGCGCTGGGTCAACCTGAAGAAGAGCGTCAACGACGGCACCTTCGGCGCCATGCTGCCGGTGCTAAATACCGCCTCCGAGGTGGGCTACGGCAGTGTTATTGCCTCGCTGGCGGGCTTCGTGGTGCTCCGCGACCTTCTGCTCAACGTGGCGCCGGGCAACCCGCTGGTGTCCGAAGCCCTGACCGTCAGCGCCCTGGCCGGTATCA
The DNA here is from genome assembly GCF_013393345.1 of Pseudomonas taiwanensis. GTDB lineage: Bacteria > Pseudomonadota > Gammaproteobacteria > Pseudomonadales > Pseudomonadaceae > Metapseudomonas > Metapseudomonas resinovorans_C. The sequence continues at coordinate 90,061 of NZ_QJRF01000031.1, read as the reverse complement.
CCGGCTCGGCCTCCGGTGGCATGTCCATCGCCCTCAAGGCCCTCGGCGCCCAGTACCTGGAAATGGCCAATGCCGCCGGCATCAGCCCCGAGCTGCTGCACCGCGTCGCCGCCCTGGCCTCCGGCAGCCTCGACACCCTGCCGCACAACGGCGCGGTTATCACCCTGCTTGCCATCTGCAAGCTGACCCACCGCGACTCCTACAAGTACGTGTTCATGACCAGCGCCCTGCTGCCAGTGGTGCCGCTGGTGTTGGTGATCGTGCTGGGTACCGCGTTCGGCAGTTTCTGATGCACCACCCCACTGTCATGGGCCTTCACTTGTGGGGGCGAATTCATTCGCTAAGCAGCCCGAAGGGTTGCCCTATGGGGCCGCTGCGCAGCCCTCAGCGATTGAAATCGCCCCCACAGGAAAAGCAGCTCCCCCGTATTCAGCTTCAACCGCTCGAGGACAACCATGAGCAAAGTGATGAGCGCCGCCGAAGCGGTGGCCAGGATTCCGGACAACGCCAACCTGGCCACCGGGGGCTTCGTCGGCATCGGATTCGCCGAGGAAATCGCCATCGCCCTGGAACAGCGCTTCGCCGCAGAACAGGCGCCGCAAGGACTGACCCTGGTGTATGCGGCCGGGCAAGGCGACGGCAAGGGTCGTGGTCTCAACCACCTGGCCCATGAAGGCCTGGTGCGTCGGGTGATCGGCGGCCACTGGGGCCTGGTGCCTGGCTTGCAGAAGCTCGCCGTGGAAAACCGCATCGAGGCCTACAACCTGCCTCAGGGGGTGATCTCCCAGCTGTTCCGCGACATCGCTGCGGGCAAGCCAGGGCAGTTGTCCAGGGTTGGCCTCGGCACCTTCGTCGACCCCGAGTTCGGCGGCGGCAAGCTGAATGCGCGGACCACCGAGGAACTGGTGCGGCGCATGCCCATCGAGGGCGAGGACTACCTGTTCTACAAGGCCTTCCCGATCAACGTCGGGGTGATCCGCGCCACCAGCGCCGACGAGGACGGCAACCTGTCCATGGAGCGCGAGGCACTGACCATCGAGAGCCTCGCCATCGCCATGGCCGCGCGTAATTCCGGCGGTCTGGTGATCGCCCAGGTGGAGCGCGTGGTGTCGCGCGGCTCGCTGAATCCACGTGAGGTGAAGATCCCCGGCATCCTCGTGGATTGCGTGGTGGTGGCCCAACCGGAAAACCACCAGCAGACCTTCGCCACCCACTACAACCCGGCCTTTGCCGCCGAGGTGCGGGTGCCGGTGGACAGCCTGGCGCCCATGCCGCTGGACCTGCGCAAGCTGATCGCCCGCCGCGCCGCACTGGAGCTACTGCCAGGGGCAGTGGTCAACCTCGGTATCGGCATGCCCGAAGGGGTGGCAGCGGTGGCCGCCGAGGAAGGGGTAATCGACCTGCTGACCCTGACCGCCGAACCCGGTGTCATCGGCGGCGTCCCTGCTTCGGGTCTCGACTTCGGCGCGGCGAGCAACCACAGCGCGCTGATCGACCAGCCCTACCAGTTCGACTTCTACGACGGCGGCGGCCTGGACATCGCCTTCCTCGGCCTCGCCCAGGCGGACGCCGAAGGCAACCTCAACGTCTCCCGCTTCGGCAGTCGATTGGCCGGTGCCGGCGGCTTCATCAACATCAGCCAGAACGCCAAGGCGGTGGTGTTCGTTGGCACCTTCAGCACTGGCAGCCAGGACATTCGCATCGAGGATGGCGCGCTGCGCATCGTGAAGGACGGCGACGTGCGCAAGTTCGTCCGCGAGGTGGAACACCGTACCTTCGCCGGTCGCCTGGCTGCGGAATCCGGAAAGCCGGTGCTCTATGTCACCGAGCGCTGCGTGTTCCGCCTGACGACCGAAGGCTTGGAGTTGATCGAGATCGCGCCGGGCGTGGAGCTAGAGCGGGACATCCTGCAACGCATGGATTTCCGCCCCATCGTGCGCGAGCCGAAGTTGATGGATGCGCGGCTGTTTCGCGAGGCGCGGATTGGGTTGCGTGAGTTGATCCAGCCTGATTGAAGTTTCGTGCGTGAAACGCGGGTCTGTGGTTGGGCCCGCGTCTTTTTTGGCACGGACGGCTCCCTCTCCCTCTGGGGCGAAGAGGCACGTCTTTGGAAGCACCGCTTCCAGTGCCGATGAGCGCCTAAGCGCGAAGCGATCAGGCTGGGGCGCGAAGCGGGGCTGGGGTGAGGGCGGCTTCGCTTCACTCGAAGCATCCTGCCAACTCAAACTCCCCTCATCTGAACGCAGCCCGCCCCAACCCCTCTCCCGGTGGGAGAGGGGTGACTACAAGCCCACCTTCGTCGCGGCTCAGCGCATCCCCAACTTATGCCGCGCCGCATACAGGCAAACCATCTCCATCGCCAGGGTGGCGCCAGCCAGGGCGGTGACTTCGGCGTTGTCGTAGGGCGGCGCCACTTCCACCACATCCATGCCCACCAGGTTGATGCCGCGCAGGCCGCGGAGTATTTCCAGTGCCTGGTGGCTGGACAGCCCGCCGCATACCGGTGTGCCGGTGCCGGGTGCGAACGCGGGGTCGAGGCAGTCGATGTCGAAGGTCAGGTACACGGGGTTGTCGCCCACCCGCGCGCGGATGCGTTCGGCGATCTGCTCGGGGCTGTGGCGGTGTACTTCACGGGCGTCCAATACCTGGAAGCCCATCACGTCGTCGTTGGTGGTGCGCAGGCCCACCTGCACCGAGCGCGCCGGGTCCACCAGGCCCTCGCGGGCGGCGTGATAGAACATGGTGCCGTGGTCGATGCGCTTGACCTCTTCGTCTGGCCAGGTGTCGCTGTGGGCGTCGAAGTGGATCAGCGACAGCGGACCGTGCTTCGCCGCGTGGGCCTTCAGCAGTGGGTAGCTGATGAAGTGGTCGCCGCCCAGGGTGAGCATGGCCGCGCCGGATTCGAGGATGCGCGCCGCATGGGCCTGGATGGTTTCCGGCGTGTCCTGGGGCGTGCCGTGGTCGAACGAGCAGTCGCCGTAGTCGATCACCGCCAGATGATCGAAGGGGTCGAACTCCCAGGGGAAATGCCGCGCCCAGGCCATCTGCACCGAGGCGGCACGAATGGCGCGCGGTCCGAAGCGACTACCGGGTCGATTGGTGGTGGCAGTGTCGAAAGGCACTCCGCTCACCACCAGGTCCACACCGCGCAGGTCGCGGCTATAGCGGCGGCGCATGAAGCTGGTGATGCCGGCGTAGGTGGATTCGGCAGCGGTGCCATAAAGGCTGTCGCGGGTAATGGCCTGGTCGTTGTCGAAGGCGTGGTCCATATCGGGCTCCATCGGTAGGGGTCCCCTCTCCCTCTGGGAGAGGGGCTGGGGGAGAGGGCAATCAGTACTGAGTACGGAAACTGGTCCAGAGACGGGTGCGGGTGCGCTGGTCCTTGAGCGACTGGATCTGCTCGCCGAACAGGCGGTCGCGCACATCCTTGCTCGGGTAGATGTCCGGATCACCGGCTACGTCTGGTGTCAGCAGCGGAGTCGCGGCCTTGTTGGCGTTGGCGAAGAACTGGCTGTTGGTCAGTTCGGCGATGGCCTCGGGACGCAGCATGTAGTCGATGAAGGCGTGGGCCGCCTGGGGGTGCGGCGCGTCGGCGGGAATGACCATGGTGTCGAACCAGATCAGCGTGCCCTCACGGGGAATGCGGTAGATCACCTCGAAGGGCATCTTCGCCTGGCGGGCCTGGTCGGCGGCGATGGCGGCATCGCCGTTGTAGGTCAGGGCCAGGCAGATTTCGCCCTTGGCCAGGTCGTTGATGTGCTTGCCGGCGCCGACATAACGCACATTGGGCTGCAGTTGCGCGAACAACTCCTGCACCGCTTTCAGATCGGCCTTGTCGGTGCTGTAGGGGTCCTTGCCGAGGTAATGCAGGGCGACGCTGATCACTTCCTGCGGCGAGTCGATCACGGCAATGCCGCAATCCTTCAACCGGCTGGCGTACTCGGGCTTGAACAGCAGGTCGAGGCTGTTCAGCGGCGCGTCGGGGATGCGCTTCTCCACCGCTTCCTTGTTGATGCCCAGGCCCACGGTGCCCCAGGTGTAGGGCACGCCGAAACGGTTGTCGGGGTCGACGGTGGCGAGCTTCGCCAGCAGTTCCGGGTCGAGGTTGGCGAAGTTCTTCAGGCGCTCGCGCTGCAGCGGTTGCACCGCCTTGGCCTGGATGGCGCGGGCCAGGCCACTGCTGGCGGGGAAGACGACGTCATAGCCGCTACCGCCGGTCATCAGCTTGGCGTCGAGGGCTTCGGCGCTGTCGAAGATGTCGTATTTGACCTCGATGCCGCTTTCGTCCTTGAAGCCTTGCAGGGCCTTTTCCGGGATGTAGGCCGACCAGCTGTAGAGGTTCAGCGCCTTGTCTTCGGCATGCACCGGCAAGGCACAGGCGAACAGGGCGGCAAGCAACAAGGGACAACGCATGATGGACTCCTGGGGGATTGCAGGTGGGGCCATGCTGCGCCGAGCTTTGCTTTGAATAAATATGAAGTGTTCTACTTTGGCATCTACAACTATCAATGTTTGGTGCCGCCATGCTCAGCCAGCTCCATGACCTCGACCTGCAACTGCTGCGCATCTTCATCACGGTGGTGGAAAGCGGCGGCTTCAGTGCAGCCCAGGGCGAGCTGGGGATCGGTCAGTCCACCATCAGCACGCAGATGGCCAAGCTGGAAACGCGCCTGGGCTTTCGCCTCTGCGAACGCGGCAAGGCAGGGTTCCGCCTGACGCCCAAGGGGGAGCAGGTACTGGCCGCCACCCGCAAGCTGTTCGGGGCCATCGAGACCTTCAAGGGTGAAGCGCGGGGCATGTCCGGGCTGCTTCTGGGGGAGCTGCGCATCGGTCTTTCCGAAGCGCTGGACAATCAGGTGCTGCAAAGGCTCGGCAAAGCGATCGGGCGCTTCCGTCAACGCAACCAGGCGGTGCATTTCGAGCTGATCAGCGCCATGCCCGCCGAACTGGAGCGGCGCCTGCTGCAAGACCAGCTGCATCTCGCGATCGGCTACTTCTCCAGGACGCAGGCCGCGCTGGACCATCAGCCCCTGTTCGGCGAGCAGGAACGACTTTACTGCGCCGTCGGACACCCGCTATTTCACCGCGACCAGGTCAGCCTCGATGAGCTTTCACGCTGCGACCTGGTGCAGCACCCCTATCGCTTCGGCGAGGCAATGGAGCCCTTCCAGAGCGGCCCGAGTAGCGCCCGCACCGAACAGGTCGAGTGCAGCCTCGCCTTCATCCTGTCAGGCGCGCATATCGGCTACCTGCCGGAACACATCGCCGCGCCCTGGGAGGCCAGCGGACAGCTGCGGGCCTTGCTGCCGGAGCAAACCGGCTACCGCGTCAACTTCCACCTCAGCAGCCATCGCGGACGACAACCGAGTGAGGCGCAGCTGGCGTTCGTGGAGGATTTGCTGGCTGCGTTCGGGGATGTGTAGGGGCGATTTTTTGTGGGGGCGAATTCATTCGCGAAATGGACTTGCGCCGCGCAGGCCGGCGAACACCCTCACCCCAACCCTCTCCCAGAGGGAGAGGGGGCTGTCTGTGCCTGGGTCGATCCGGGTGCAATCCCTGTAGGGGCGAATTCATTCGCCAAGAACGTAGGTTGGGCTGAGCTATGCGAAGCTCGCATGATGCCTCGAATGTTGGGCTTCGCTGCGCTCTGCCCAACCTACAGGGACTCCGGGGTTACATGTACCAACGATATTCCCGCGCACTGACTTCGTTCATGAAGTCCAGGTACTCCTGCCGCTTGTTCTCGCAGTAGACCATCACGAACTCGCTGCCCAGGCCTTCGTTCACCACGGGATGGCTGCGCATGGCGGCGACGGCGGTGAGCATGTCCTTGGGGAAGTCGATGCCGCTTTCGCGGTCTTCGTTGAGCGGGGCGATGGGTTCGCGGGCGGCGTCCAGGCCGTGTTCCATTCCGCTGAGGATCGCAGCCAGCACCAGGTAGGGGTTGGCGTCGGCGCCTGCCAGGCGGTGTTCGATGCGCAGGTTTCGGCCATCGGATTCGGGGATGCGGATGCACGCATCGCGGTCCTCGAAGCCCCAGCTCGCACGGCTGGCGGCGTTGACCATGGCGCCGTAGCGGCGGAAGGCGTTGTGGTTGGCGGCGAAGATCGGCATGCAGTGCGGCAGCAGATCCAGACAGCCGGCCACGGCGTGGCGCAGCGGGCGCTGGTCGCTGGCGGCCAGCAGGTTATTGCCGTCCTGGTCGTAGAGGCTCACGTGGACATGCATGCCGCTGCCCGGCGCGTTCAGGTAGGGCTTGCTCATGAAGCTGGCGCGGTGGCCGTGCTTCATCGCCACGCCACGGGTGCTGCGGCAGAACAGGGCGGCCCAGTCGGCGGCCTTGAGGCCGTCGTCGCAATGGCCGAAGTTGATCTCGAACTGGCCCGGGCCGAGTTCGGCGGTGATGACGTTGGCGGCGACGCCCTGCTCGTTGGCGGCGTCGACCATCTCATGCAGCACGCTGGAGAAGCGCGACAGGCGCTCGATGTGCATGTTCGGCTGGTCGTCCTCGTCCTCGCAGAGCGGGTCGCGGGGGAACTGCGGCAGGCCGTCCTTGAGCTTGCGGTCGAACAGGTAGAACTCCAGTTCGAAGGCCACCACCGGGCGGATGCCACGCTTTTCCAGGCGCTGCAGTACCCGCGCCAGCACCTCGCGCGGTTCGAACTCGATGGGGGCTTCAGTACCGTCCGACGTGATGAGCATCTGCCCCAGCGGCTCCTTCTCCCAGCGCACCGGCTTCAGCGTGCCGGGCACCAGGCGGCGCGGCGCGTCCGGGTCGCCGTCTGCGAAGCAGTAGTCGCCAATCGGATAGAGCCCCCCCTGGGTGCCCAGCAGCACGCAGTTCTGCGGCACCTTGAGCGGGCTGCCTGCAGCGACTTTTTCCACCATTTCCACGGGGTAGCGCTTGCCGTAGAAATGACCGGGAATGTCCAGGCAGATCAGGTCGATGTAGCGGATTTCCGGGTACTGGGCACGGAAAGCACGTACTTCGCTGAGCAGGTCGGGGTACTGGTTTGCTGTTGTCATCACTGCAGTCCTGCGAGCTGGGGCTTCAGGTGAAGACCCACAATACTCGCGTCGGTTTGTCGGAAAGATTGGCGTAGCGGAACTGGGCATGGGGCGGCAGCTGGAAGCTGTCGTTGGCGTGGAGGGTCACGGGCTTGGTGTCGTCGCCGTACCAGACCGTCAATTCGCCTTCGAGGACGAAGCCGCCCTGCTCGGAACTGTCATCCAGGTGGCCCTCGCCACTGGTGGCGCCGGGCTCCAGGTGGCTTTCCAGCATGGAGAAGCCGCCGGACATGGTCGGCGAGGCCAGCACGTCGGTAATGCCGCCGGCGTAGTAGAGCGTGCGACGCTCGCCCGGGCGGGTGACCCAGGGCGTCTCGCGAGGCTTGCTCAGGTTGTAGAAGTAGGTCGTGGGTACGCCCAACGCCTCGCTGATGGCGGTCAGGTCGGCCACCGTCGGACGCGACAGCCCGCGCTCCACCTGGGAGAGGAAGCCCACCGAGCGATCGATACGCGTGGCGAGGTCCCCGAGGGTCACGTTCTTGTGCTTGCGCAGGTCGCGAATCAGGATCGCGAGGCTTTCAATTTCGTCTTGCTTGTCCATTTGGGAACTCCGACTACCGGACTCGAAAGGCGCGACCTTAAATCACATCCCTCAAGCGGTAATAGGCCTTGCCGGCCGCTTCCAGCGGCGCCGCCAGCAGGGAGCCGCCGGGGAAGCGCGGGTTGCCGATGGCCTGGTAGAGGTCGAGCAGGTCGTCATTACCGAGAATCGCGTCGCTCACCGCCTTGGCGCCGGCCAGGGTGGGCAGGATTCCGTGACCGGAGAAGCCCTGCAGCCAATAGCGCGAGCCTTGCCGACCGATGTCCGGGGTGCGTTTCATGCTGACGTCGATATGGCCGCCCCAGCCGAACTCGATCTCCACACCCTTGAGCTGCGGGAAGACGCGTTCCAGGTAAGGACGCGTGGCCGCCGGCACATCCTTGGGTAGGCCGCCGAGGTAGGTGCAGCCGCCGCCGAACAACAGGCGATGGTCCGGGGTGAGGCGGAAATAATCGGGCACGAACTGGTTGTCGATCACGCAGCTGTTCTTCGGCAGCAGCGATTGCGCGAGTTCGGCGTCCAGCGGTGCGGTAGCGACCTGGTAGGAGCCCACGGGCAACAGGCGACTGGAAAGCTGGCGATCGAGGCGGTCGACGTAGGCGTTGCAGGCCATCACCAGGATGCTGCCGCGTACTTCGCCCTGGGCGGTACGGGCGACATAGCCGGACGTCGTTTCGCGGTATTCCAGCACCTGGCTCTGTTCGTAGATGCGTCCGCCCCGGGCTTCGATCGCGGCGGCCAGGCCCTGGGCCAGTTTGAGTGGGTTGAGGTGGGCGGCTTCCGGGTCGTACAGCGCAGCCTGGTAGCGTGGACTGTCGATCCACTCGGACAGTTCGTCGCGGCGGAGCAGGCGCATCCGGTCGTAGCCCCATTTGTGGATGGCGTCTTCCTGGGCTTCTTCCAGGAACTTCACCCGACGTTCCATCACGGCGGTCCAGAGGCTGCCGACGCGGTAGTCCACGTCGAAGCCGTGGCGGCCGGGCAGCTCGCGCATCTCATCGGCGGCCCAGCGCATGCTGTCCCACAGGCGGCGGGTGCGTTCCAGCCCCAGCGCCTTCTCCAGCGGCGGCATATCGCAGGACCAGCCCAGCAATGCCTGCCCGCCATTGCGGCCGGAGGCGGCCCAGGCCACACGGCTGGCTTCCAGCAGGGTCACGCGCTTGCCGGCCTCAGCCAGACGCAGAGCGGTATGCAAACCGCTGAAGCCGGCACCGATGATCAGGACATCGGTTTCCTCGCTACCGGACTGGACCGGGCGCAATGGAATGCTGCCGGGGTAGGTCTGGGCGTAGTAGGTGCCGACATGCTGGGCGGACTGCTTGAACATGGGTGCCTCGTGAATATTTGATTTATAAATTTCATGAAAATTTACACAAAAATATTCACTCAGCCAAGGCATTTGTTTGAAATAAACAACACGAATGCCTGAAATCCGCATGAGAACAGGTCATTTGGATGGTTCGTGATTGAAATTACGGACAGACGGGCGAGCGCTACTGGGCCCAGACCTGTTCTTTCAGGCACCCGGCCACATAGTCGAGAAAGCAGGTGATGCGCGAAGCCAGCGCGGTGTTGCGGTAGTAGACGGCGTTGATCGGCTGACGGTGCTCGACCGTCGCGTCGACGAGTACTTGCACGAGCCGGCCGGAAGCGCGGTCGGCATGGGTCATGAAGTCCGACAGGTAGACGATGCCGATACCCTCCAGTGCCAGTTGACGCAGGGTTTCGCCACTGGACGCCCTGACAGTCGGGGTGATCTGCAGGCTCTCTCCCTGGGCATGGCGCAGTGGCCAGAAGTTGAGGCTGTCCGGATGGGTGAAACCCAGCAGGCAGCATTGCTGCAATTCTTCCACTGTCTTCGGTGCGCCGTGGGCCGCCAGGTAGGCGGGGCTGGCCAGGATGCGCATGCGATTGCTGCCCAGAGGGCGGGCATGAAGGGAAGAATCTCGCAGGGTACCCAGGCGCAGGGCGATGTCGGTGCGGTGCTCGATCAGGTCGATGATCTGGTCGCTGGTGTGCAGTTCCAGTCCGATTTCCGGAAAGCGTTCACGAAATCCCGCCACCAGCGGCACCAGTACATGCAGCATGAAGGGCGAAGCGGCATTGACCCGCAGGCGGCCGGCCGGCTTCTGCCGACGCAGGGTCATCTGCTCCTCCGCTTCTTCCACCTGCGCGAGGATGCGTCGCGCCTGGCCCAGAAACACTTCGCCCTCCTCGGTCAGTTCCAGTCGGCGGGTGGTACGTCGCAGCAGGGTGACGTCGAGCTTGTCTTCCAGGCGGCTGAGTGCACGGCTGACGCCGGAGGCGGTCTGCGCCAGCTGCTCGGCGGCAGCCGTGATGGAGCCCGTGTCGACTACGGCGGTGAAGGCTTGGAGTTCGTCCAGGGTGGTTTTCATTCGTGACTTCCGAGCAAATATCCTGCCCTTGATAGCCGGGATTTTCACATGAGTCGAGTGGCGAAGCCTGGCTGGGATGGTGGATGTAAAAAGCGACATCCACCCTACCCACCGACTACCTCCGCTGCGCAGGGTGGATCAGGCTTCACCGATCCACCAACATGCGCAAGACGTCCGCGCACCATCAACACGCCGGGTGACGGGGCCAGCGGATGCAACTACCCTCCTCCTGATCTGCCAGGGAGAACTCCGCCCATGTCCATTCAACGCGCCTTGCCGCGACTTGCCTGCATCGCCGCACTCGCCCTGCTGGGTGCATGCACGCAGCAACAACAGCAACAACAGCCCGCCACGCCGCCAGCCGACCAACCCCAGGCCCCGGCGACTACGCCGCAGGACCAGCAAGCCAGCGAGTTCGAACGGATCAAGCAACAGGCCGGACGTGGCGACCCCGACGCGCAGTACCAACTCGGCAGCCTGTACTTCGTGGGCAAGCCGCAGAAGGACCTCAAGCAAGCCGAGTACTGGTGGAAGCAGGCTGCCGACAAGGGGCATTCCCAGTCGGCGTTCAGTCTCGCCTTCCTCTACACCGGCCGCGCCGATCCCGCCTTCGCCGACCAGCGCGCCATGCACAAGTACCTCGCCCAGTCCTCCGCCGCCGGCAATGCCATGGCGCAGCACGTGTTGGGCAGCATGTATGCCCAAGGCGCCGAAGGCCTGAAGCAGGACCCCAACCAGGCGCGCGCGTTGTTCCAGAGTGCGTGCGACAAGCAGTACGCACCGAGCTGCGAAGCGTTGAAAAAATTGCAGGCGAATTGAGCGCTTGGAGGAATGTTGGGCTTCGCACAGCTCAGCCACAACCTACGGCACCGAGCGGGCTCTTGTAGGTTGGGCAGAGCGCAGCGAAGCCCAACGTTGCGGCGCCTGTGACTGACCACGTTGGGCCTCGCAGGCTCGGACCAACCTACTGGGTCGCTGCGCGGCCCTTGGCGAATGAATTCGCCCCTACAAGGAAGCTCTTGTAGGTTGGTCAGAGCGGAGCGAAGCCCAACAATTCGCTGCATGAAAAGCAAGAAGCCCGGCATTGGCCGGGCTTCTTGCACGTCGATCAGAACCGGTAGTTGGCGCTGAGCTCCAGGGTACGGGGCGCGCCGGGGGTGATCAGGTCCACCGAGCCGTGGGCCGAGGCGTAGTAATCGCGGTCGAACACGTTGTGCAGACGCAGTGCCATGTCCCATTGCGGAAGGTTGTACAGCAGCGCCGCGTCGAAGGTCGTGTAGCTGGGCATCACGACCTTGTTGTCCAGTGCGGTGTAGCGGTCATCCACATAGTTGGCGCCCATGCCGAGACGCCATTCCGGGGTCAGCGAGCGCACCACCCAGAGGTTGGCGCTGTTGCGTGGGGTCAGGGTCGGGGTCTGACCTTCGTTGGGCACGCCATTGGTCTTGTTGGTGGACTTGGTGATTTCCGCGTCCAGGTACGCGTAGCCACCGTACACGTTCCACTTCTCGGTGATCTGGCCACTGAAGGTCGCTTCGAAACCGTCGGTACGCTGCTCACCGGCCAGCACCGTCAGGTTGGTGGTCGGGTCGGTGGTCTTCATGTTGGTGCGTTCGAGACGGAACACCGCGGCGGTAACCGAGAGACGGTTGTCGAGCAGATCCCACTTGGCGCCCACCTCGTAGTTGGTGGTTTCCTCGGGTTCGAGATGCTGGTTGGTCGGAGCCAGGGCGAACACTTCACCCGACGGCTGATAACCACGGCTCACCGAGGCGTAGTAGGACTGGATCTGATCCGGCTGGAAGACCAGGCCGGCACGCGGGCTCCAGGTCTTGTCGGTGCGATCGAGATCGACGTTCTGCACGCGATCGTCGTCGTACTCCTGGCCGAAGATGTCGTAGCGCACGCCGAGCAGGGCCTTCCACTGCGAGGTCAGCTCGATCAGGTCCTGCACGTAGAAGCCGGCGGTGTCCTGGAAGTTGGTGCCCTTGGACGACAGGCTGTTGGCGTGTTCCGGCACCGGAACCAGGGCGTCACGGTAGACAGGCACCTGGGCCACGTTGTTCTGGCTGAACACGCGCTGGTACTTGTCCTGGTGACCCAGTTCGACACCGTAGAGCAGGCTGTGCTGCATGCCGGCCAGTTGGGCCTGCTGCTTCAGTTCGGTCTGGTTGAACACACCGTATTCGTCACGCGCCACGTTGCCACGGTTCAGCTTCACCAGCAGCTCACCGTTGGGCGCGGTGACGAAGCGGGTCGGGCTGCTGTCGGCCAGGGTGTTGTTACGGTCCAGGTCGTAGCGGTAGTAGCGGGTGGTGTTGCTCAGCGTCAGCTCGTCGTTGATCCGGTAGTCCAGGCCGGCGGTGAAGGAAAACACCTCACTGCGGGCGTAATCCTGGTCCGCGTCGCCGGAGCCGAAGCGCTTCTCGCGATCGACGTGCACCGGACGATCGCCGAGTGCAGGAATACCGAAATCGATCAGGCGCTTGTCGTAGAGGTAGGTGGCCCCGAGGTTCAGCTCCAGGTCGTCGGAGAGCTTGAAGAAGGCGGACGGCGCGATGGCCTTGCGGTCGATGTAGCCGTCGTCGCGGAAGGTGTCGCTGTCTTCGAACGCACCAGTGACGCGGAATGCCTTGTCGCGCTGTTGCTGGTCGGCCCAGCCAGCATCGAACTGCGTGCGGCGCTTGCCTTCGCTGTCGAAGCTGACCCCCAGTTCATGCTTGGGATCGAAACCGGGTTTCTTGCTCACGCTGTTGATCAGGCCACCGGAAGAACCACGCCCGTAAAGCACCGCGGCCGGGCCCTTGATGACCTCGACGCGCTCGATGTTGGAGAGGTCGCGGAAGTACAGCGCATCGTCACGGATACCGTCGATGAACATGTCGCCGATGGCGCTGAAGCCGCGGATGGTGACCTGGTCGCGCTGGCCGTCACCGTTGGAAAGACCAATGCCGGGAACGTTTTTCAGGACGTCTTCCATCGACTGGGCGCCCTGATCCTTGATCACGCTCTCAGGCACCACGTTGACGGTCTGGGGAATGTCGCGCAGCGGCGCGTCGATCTTCAGCGCGCTGCGGCTCTCGGTGGCCTTGTAGCTTTGCTGCTCGTAAGCACTGGTCACTGAGGTCGCCGGAATGGCCAGCGCCTCTTTGGTTTCAGCCTGGACAGCGGGAATTACCAGCAGGCCCAGCATCGGCAGAGATGCCGGGGCAATACGCTTTCTAGCCACCACGAGTTCCTTGATCGTTGGAAGAAAGAACAAATGGTAACAATTAGCATTTGTAAATCAAATGTAAATAATTCGCGAATGGTAAATTTTACCGATTGATTTTCGTGGCATGTCGTGCAGCACCAGGCGCCATGCCATGGCAGCGCTTGAATGCTCGGCTGAAGGCCGCTTCCGACTGGTAGCCCAGACGCTCGGCCAAGACAGCGATGCCCATATCCCCTTCCTGCAACCAGCCCAGCGCGAGGTTCATGCGCCAGCGGGTGAGGTATTGCATGGCCGGTTCGCCCACCAGGGCGGTGAAGCGCGCGGCGAAGGCGGAGCGCGACATGGCGGCAGCCTCGGCCAGGGACACGAGACTCCAGTCGCGCGCCGGATCGCGGTGGATCAGGCCGATGGCGCGGCCGATCTGGCGGTCCTGCAAGGCACCGAGCCAGCCAGTCTGGGCGGCGGGGTCGCGCTCGATCCAGGCGCGAATGGCCTGGATCACCAGGATGTCGGCCAGTCGCGTCACCACCGTCTCGCCTCCAGGGCGCAGCGCACGGGCTTCGTCGCGCATGAAGCGCAAGGTGCCCTGCAACCAGTCGGCGTGCTCGGCGCTGGCCGCCTCCACATGCAGCAACGCCGGCAGCAAGCGCACCAGTTGCCGGGCCACCGGATGGTCGAAGCGGACCGCGCCGCAGACCAGGCTCACCGGCTCCCCACCGCCACCATGGCGGATGATCTCGTAGCGCTCGCTCAGGCACTCCCGTGGCAGGTCGAACAACGGCACCGCCGCCACACCCTTGCCGCTCAGCAGGCTATGGCCGTGACCATGGGGCACCAGCGCCAGGTCGCCTGCCCGCAGCAGCAGCGGTTCGTGCCCGCCCACGTCGAGCCAGCATTCGCCGGATGTCACCACATGGAACATCAGGCAGTCCTCCATCGGCGGCAGCCCCAGCCCCCAGGGCGCGGTGAATTCCGACGCGCAATAGAGCGTCCCGCTCATGCGCAGCAGGTGCAGCGCCTCGCCCAGGGGATCGCGGGATTGCCAGGGGGCGTTTGGGTCCATGGGCTTGCTCATCTCTGGACGAATGATCATGAATCATCGACCCAGAATCATTGTTCGTCCAGCACTCCCAGCCGAGACTTGAACCCAAGCGCGCAGGCATGTGCCGAACAGACAAGCGCGACCTGGAGGAAGAAATGATCACGGTAATGGGCGCCAGCGGACACACGGGCAAACGCATCGTCGAGCAACTGTTGAAAGCCGGTCAGCCGGTTCGCGCACTGGGTCGTTCGGCTGAACGCCTGGCCACGCTGAAGAACGCCGGAGCCGAGGTGATGGTGGGTGAGCCGAACGATGCGGCGTATCTGACGGAATCTTTCCACGGCGCCGAGGTGGTTTACACATTGCTGCCCTACGACCCATCGGTAACGGACTACATGGCGCAGCAGGCGGAGGTGGGCGAAGCCATCGTGAAGGCGATACGCGCCAGCGGCGTACGCCGCGTGGTAGCGCTTTCCAGCGTCGGTGCCGAACTGACTTCGGGCAACGGTCCCATCGCCAGCATGCATGAACAGGAAGGGCGACTGCGCGAACTGACGGGGGTGGATGTGCTGATCCTGCGTGCCGGGGCCTTCTTCGAAAACCTGCTACCGGCGCTGTACATGATCGAACAGCACGGCCTGGTGGCCGATGGCGTCGGCGCGGACGTGCCGGTGCCGATGATCGCCTCGAAGGATATCGCCGATGCGGCCCTCGCCGCGCTGCTCGACCGTGACTGGGCCGGGTTCCAGGTGCGCGAGCTATTGGGACAGCGGGACATCAGCTACGGCGAGGCCACACGCATCTTCGGCGAGCATCTGGGCCGGCCGGACCTGCCCTACGTTCAACTGCCCTATGGCGAAATGGCGGGGATGCTGCAGGAGGCAGGGTTCTCGGCCAATCTCGCCGAGCTCTATGCGGAACTGGCCCATGGCATCAACGAACGGACGGTGAAGTCGCTGGAAGGACGGCGTCCGGAAAACACCACGGCGACATCGTTCGAGGCGTTTGTGGCAGAGGTAGTGGGGTGACTGGCGCCTCACCCACAACGCAATCCAGCTCGCTTCTCCGTAGGGGGCGAATTCATTCGCGATGGGGGTTGGCTCGGCGCTGGCCTGTTCCCCCTCACCCCCGGCCCCCGCCCTGCGCCCCGGCCTGATCGCCTTCGCGCTCAGTCGCTCATCGGCACTGGAAGCGGTGCTTCCAAAAGCGTGCCTCTTCGCCCCTGAATGGAGAGGGGTGACTCGCGCCTGCAACGCCCTGCACCACTGACACCTTGGTCTGGCTGTGCACAAACCCTGTGGGGGCGAATTCATTCGCCAAGCAGGCCGCAGGGCTGCCTAGCTCTTGTGGGAGCGAATTCATTCGCGATGGGGAGCTAGCTCGGAGCTGGCCGGCCCCCCTCACCCCCGGCCCCTCTCCCTGAATGGAGAGGGGTGACTCTCGGGCCAACGGCGGCACAATCCTGTTGCCCCTCTCTGTGGGGGCGATTTCAATCGCTGTGCAGGACGCAGTCCTGCCGTCTGGCGCCGGACGATTCACGTCCCCACATCAGCTATTGGCGCAGGCGCTGGACTCTTTCAGGTAGGTCACGGATTTCTCTTCGCCCTGGGAATCGACGTAGGTCATCTTCGCCTGGATGGTTTCGCAGGTCACCGAGTTCGGTTCGTCGATGGAGATCACGCGGGCGACGTCCAGCGGCATGCCGTAGCTGTAGGGCACGGACTCGGCGGATTTAGCCGCGAAGACGCTGCCGCTGGCCAGGAAGGCGAGCAGCAAGGTGGTACTGGTGGCGATTGCACGGTTCATGGTGGTTCTCCTGTTTGCCTGGAAGGCCCCGGGCATCGCTGGCGATGCGCATTCGGCCGATGTGCCAATTCGACTCCAGGCAAGGCGCGGGAAAAAGACGCCTTTGCTGAAAGCGCTTTTCCGTGGCGCGCAACAATCTTCGCCGCCCGACGGTCATGCCCCTGCTTCTGGCCGGGTCTATCGTTCCCTGACCGGAAAACGGCCACCGCGAGGACGAGGCCATGAACACCAGTGATCTGCTCGAACAACTACTGCGGTCCGGCCAGGCCGGCGCAGCACAACGGGGCGGCGCAGGGATGGCGTCGCAGGACCCTCTGGGCGGGCTCGGTGGCCTGCTGGGCGGGCTCATGGGAGGTGGCGGCGGCGCCAATGCCGGACTGGGCGGCCTGCTCGGCGGCATCCTCGGTGGGGGCCAGAGCGGTGCCTCCATGGGCGGTGGTTCGATGGGCGGTGGTGGCGGGCGCGCCGGGGGACCGAATTACGCCGCGCTGGCGTCCCTCGGCATGATGGCTTTCCAGGCGTACCAGGCCTGGCAGCGCCAGCAATCTTCCGCACCCCAGCAGGCGATCAGCACGGTGGACCAGCTTTCCGGTGCCGAGGCCGATGACCACAGCCTGGCCATCCTCCGCGCACTGATCGCCGCGGCCAAGGCCGATGGTCGCATCGACGAGCAGGAAAAACAGACGATCTATGCCGAGATTTCCCGGCACACCGACGACCCACAATTGCAGGCGTGGCTGGACCAGGAAGTGCAACGGCCGCTGGACGCCGCCGAAGTGGCGCAGGCCGCATCGGACCCCGGCATGGCGGCCGAGATGTACCTGGCCAGCGTGATGCTGGTAGATGACCAGCAATCCGCCGAACGCGCCTACCTGGACGAACTGGCCTATCAGCTCAGGCTCGATCCGAACCTGCAGGCGCAGCTGGAGCAGCAGGCGCGCGGCACTGCCTAGGGCGTTACCTGGTAGCCGCGCTGCTGCAGGCAACTCGTATAAGCCGAGGACGCCGTGCTGCTGGCCTGCTCGTTGGTGCGGCGGTCCTGCCTGCGCTCCTGGCGCTGACGCGAACCACCGACCACGGCACCGGCCACCGCGGCGTCCTTGGCTTTCTCCTGCCGGTACTCCTTCTGCAGATCGTCATCGATGCGGTCGTAGTCGTTGCTGCGCGCCTGGCCAACAACGGCACCGGCCATGGCCCCCGTCGCGGCGCCCCGGACTCGACCGCCGCTCGGGTTGGAGGTAGTGGTGCTCGTGGAACTGCCGGCCTGGGCCTGGCAGTTGGCGATATCCTGCTGGACCTGCTGCTGGGTCTGCCCCTGCAACGGCACCACGGTTTCGGCGAAGGCGGGCAGGCAGATGAGCGAGGCGAGCAGGGTCCAGCGGCAAGGGGCGATGGAGATCATGGTGGTGAGGCTCTCGAGGGAAGTGGATGGGGCCGACGTGTCTCCGACCATGTCGTGTTCAGTCTGGTTCGGCTACGGGTGGCGCGACAGCGGCGCCGACCAATGGGCGCGACCCATCGGCTTCAGGTAGCCTTGCGCACCCGCTAACCTCCAAGCACGCCACCAACGAGCCCGTCCATGTCCGACCTGTCCCTCGACGAAATCGACCGCCAGCTGATCGCCGCGCTGCAGATCAACGCCCGCGAGAGCGTGGCCACGCTGGCCCGGCACCTGGGCATTGCGCGCACCACGGTGACTTCGCGACTGGCACGGCTGGAGAAGGCACAGGTCATCACCGGCTACGGCGTGCGCCTGGGCCGGCGCGTCGCCGATGGCGGCCTGCAGGCCTACGTGGGGATCACCGTGAAACCGCGCAGCGGCAAGGACGTGCTGCGGCGCCTGACCGGCATGGCGGAAGTACAGGTGCTCTGCGCGGTGAGCGGCGAGTTCGATTACGTCGCCTGGCTGCGCGCCGACTCCCCCGAGCGCCTCGACGAGTTGCTGGACCTGATCGGCAGCGTCGACGGGGTGGAGAAGACCACCACCTCGATCATCCTCAGTTGCAAGATCGACCGTGGCCAGCCGCTGGCGCCGCCGGCCACCTGACGCCGCCACGGCGCCCCCCCCGCTCAGAAGCGAGCCAGCCGGAAAGGCGCCAGATCCGGCACACCGTGCGACGCGCCCGCCGCTACCGGCAGCCCCGCCAGCCCGGCGATGTGCTCGGCGGTGATCGCTGCCTGAGTCAGCCCCAGGTGCTGGTGGCCAAAAGCGAGCAGCACCCGCCCCTCGCACACCCGGTCGATGATGGGCAGCGAGTCCGGCAGGGATGGCCGGAATCCCATCCAGGGGGTTGCCCCTTCGGCATTCAGTTCACGGCGGAACAGACCTTTGCCGAGGCGGAGCAACTGCCAGGCGCGTTCCATGTTCGGTGATCGCGCCAAGCCGGCGAACTCAACGGTGCCGGCCAGACGCAGGCCGTCGGCCATGGGCGACATGATGAACTTGCGCTCGAACGAGGTGACGGCGAACGGCAGTCGCCCGTGCTCCTGGGGCAACATCAGGTGATAGCCCCGCTCGGTATCCAGCGGTACCCGCTTGCCAGTCAACCCGGAGGTAAGACCGGCCGAATGGGCGCCGCAGGCAATCAAGACCTGGCGGGCCCGTACGCTGCCCTCCCCGGTGCTCAGCGCGACGCCATCCTCGGTCAACCGCCCACCGAGCATGCGCTGACGGAGGAAACGAACACCCGCCCTCTCGGCGGCAGTGGCTAGTTCGCAGACCACCCGGAACGGGTCGATGAAGTGCCCGGTACGGGGGAAGAACAACCCGCCGCGTATCCGCTCGTTCAAGTGGGGCGCGGCGTCGCGCACGGCGCCGGACTCCCAGAAATCCACCGGCACGCCCTGACCGGCCATGCGGGCCTGTAGCGCTTCGAGCGCCTGGCGGGATTCGGGGCGCTCGTACATCAGCAGGGAGCCGTCCTCCTTCAGCAGACCCGGACGGTCGATGGCCGCCAGCAGCCGTTGCCAGGCACCCAGGCTGGCTTCGTTGAGCCCGCGCAGTCCGGCGACTGTGCGCTGGAAGGGTGCCGGCCGCAGGTTGAGCAGCAGGCGCGTGAACCAGGGCAAGGCGAAGGGCAGGTACTTCCAGTCCAGACGCAGCGGGCCCATGGGGTCCATGAGCATCGCCGGCAGTCGCTTGAGGATCGACAGGTCGGCGATGGGAAAGACCTGCTCGGTGGCCAGGTGCCCGGCATTGCCGAACGAGGCGCCCTGCCCCGGCCCTTGCGGGTCGATGACCAGGACGTGCCTGCCCTTCCGGGCCAATTGCAGGGCGCAGGCGACACCGATGATGCCGGCGCCGACCACCGCGATATCGATCTCGGCCTGAGCGGGAACGGAAGCGTTTGCCATGGCGCTAGACCTCCCTCTCGCCATCGAGCAGACGCCGCAACCGCAAGGGATTGTCTTGCCTGAGCTCGGTGGGCAGCAGGCCATCCGGGAAGCCCTGATAGCAGACCGGCCGCAGGAAGCGGCGGATCGCGGCAGTGCCTACCGAGGTGCTGCGCGTGTCCGAGGTGGCCGGGAACGGGCCGCCGTGGACCATGGCGTCGCACACCTCGACGCCTGTCGGCCAGCCGTTGACCAGCACGCGGCCAGCCTTGAGCTCCAGGGTCGGCAGCAGGGCCCGGGCGGCGTCGAAGTCCGCCTCGTCCAGGTGCAGGGTCGTTGTGAGCTGGCCTTCGAAGTGCTCGGCGATTTCGCGTATCTGCTCCTCGTCGCGGCACTGCACGATCAGCGCGGCCGCACCGAAGACTTCGGCCTGCAATGCCGGGTCGGCCAGGAAGGCTTCGGCGCAGGTGACGAACAGTTGCGCCTGGCAGCGGTTGGGACCCTCGCCCGGCAGCCCGATGGCCACACGCCGTACCTCGGCGTGCCCGGCCAGCGCGCCGGCGCCGGATTCGAAGGCGCCGAAGATGCCCGGCGTGAGCATGGTCTGTGCCGGGCTGCTCTGCAGTTGCTTGGCAGCCGCCGCGATGAAGGCATCCAGTGCCGCGCCCCGGCGAGCGATCACCAGGCCAGGGTTGGTGCAAAACTGGCCGGCACCCTGGGTCAGCGAGGCGACGAAGCCCTGGGCCAGGCCCTCGCCACGGGCCTGCAAGGCGGCAGGAAGCAGGAACACCGGGTTGATCGAACTCATCTCCGCATACACCGGGATCGGTTCCGGCCGGGCCTGGGCCGCCCGACACAGGGCCAGGCCGCCGCTGCGCGAGCCAGTAAAGCCCACGGCCTTGATGCGCGGGTCGCTGACCAGGGCGATGCCCACCTCGCGCCCGGCACCGAACAGCAGCGAGAACACGCCCTCGGGCATGGCGCAACGCTCCGCGGCGCTGGCCACGGCACGCCCCACCAGTTCGCTGGTGCCGGGGTGTGCGCCATGGGCCTTGACCACCACCGGGCAGCCGGCCGCCAGCGCCGAGGCGGTGTCGCCGCCGGCCACGGAGAAGGCCAAGGGAAAGTTGCTGGCGCCGAACACCGCCACCGGTCCCAGAGGCACTTGGCGCTGGCGCAGGTCTGGCCTTGGCAGGGGCTGGCGATCCGGTTGGGCCGTGTCGACCCGCACATCCAGCCATTCGCCCGCCCGCACGGTACGGGCAAAGGTGCGCAGCTGTTGGCAGGTGCGGCCCCGCTCGCCCTGGATGCGCGCCTGGGGCAGCCCGGTTTCGGCCACAGCGCGCTGGATCAGTTCGTCCCCCAGCGCTTCGATCTCCTCGGCGATGGTTTCGAGGAATCCGGCGCGTGCCTCCAGCGAGGTTTCCCGGTAGCCGCCAAAGGCGGCCCAGGCCAGGGCGCAGGCCTGCTCCACCTTGGCCTGGCTGCCGCCCGGATAGGCGGGTTCGAGCGGGGTGCCGGTGGCGGGATCGATGGCGCGGATCGCTTCGCGGCTGCCAGTTACGGCCTGACGGCCGATCAGCATGTTGCCTGTCAGTTTCATGGTGCTTCCTGGGTGTGCGAGGTGCGCTCCGCCGCGGAGCGGGGGCTCCGCGGCGGGCCTGTGTCAGACGAGGTTCTGCTCCACCGACCAGTTGGCGTACCACTGGCGGAAGAGCGCGTACTGCTGCTCGGCGTAGCGGCGCTGGGAGTCGCTGAGCGCGTCGCTCTCGTTGAAGTGCAGGCTGTATTCGCGGTCGCCGTTGAGCACCATCAGGTACTTGTAGAACAGCACCAGGTCGCAGCCCTCGTCGAAGGACGACAACACGTCCAGCGCCGCGCTCAGCTCCAGGGCGAGGCGACGCGCGCGGGTATCGCCCTTGGCGGCCTGCCGGCTCAGCGCCACCAGCTGCAGCACCTCGCGTGGCAGCACGTTGCCGATGCCGGTGATGGTGCCGGTGGCGTTGCAGTTGACGTAGCCGTGGAACACTTGGGTATCCACGCCGGCCATGAGGATCACGTCGTCGTCACGGGAGGTGATGTGCTCGGCGGCGTAGCGCATGTCGGCGGCGCCGCCGAACTCCTTGAAGCCGATCAGGTTGGAGAACTGGCCGCGCAGTTCGAAGAACAGGTCGGCGCGGGTGGAGAAGCTGTAGTAGGGGCTGTTGTAGATCACCGCCGGCAGCGCGGGGGCGGCGCCGAGCACGGCGGAGAAGTGGGCCTTCTGCGCGGCCGGCGAAGCGGCGCGGGAGAGCAGGCGCGGGATCACCATGAGTCCGTGGGCACCCACCTTGGCGGCGTGCGCGGCATGGGCAACCGCCTCGCGGGTGCTGACCGCACCAGTGCCGACGATGGTGGGTACGCCGGCCTTCACCAGGCGCGCCACGCCTTCCTGGCGCTGGGCTTCGCTGAGCAGCGGCCAGTCGCCCATGGAACCGCAGTAGACCACCGCGCTCATGCCGATATCGATCAGCTCGCGGCCCTTGGCCACCAGGGCGTCGAAGTCCGGCGTGCGCTCGGCGGTGCAGGGTGTCATCAGGGCGGGAATGCAACCGGTGAAGATGCTGTCGTTCATTGTTCTGCTCCTTGGTGCAGGGGGATGAAGAAGGCGTGGAGACTCAGATGCCCCACGCAAAGGGGTCCTGTTCATCGATGAGCAGGGTGCTGTCGGCCGTCAGGTAAGCGCGGCCGGTGATGAAGGGACGGATGCGTTCTCCGTCCGTTTCGTAGCGGCCCTCGAAGCGGCTGCCAGTGATGCCGGCCTGGACCCAGGTCTGGCCGGGCGCGAGCTTTTCATCGGCGGCCAGGCACGCCAGTTTGGCGCTGGTGCCGGTGCCGCAGGGCGAGCGGTCGTAGGCCTTGCCCGGGCACATGACGAAGTTGCGGCTGTCAGCTTCGTCGTCATCGGCGAAGAGCTCGACGTGGTCGATCAACGCGCCGCCTTCACCGTGGATGCCTTGCGCTTCCAGTGCCCTGAGCATCGCCCAGGTGAACGCGGTCAGGGCTTCGACGTTGTCGAGTTGCAGCCGCTGGCCGTGTTCGGACACCAGGAAGAACCAGTTGCCGCCCCAGGCGATGTCGCCGTGGACAAGGCCGTGCCCGGGGACCTCGACCGGCACCTGCCGGCGGTACCGGTAGGCCGGTACGTTGCCGATGGTCACGGCACCGTCTTCATGCAGGGTGGCGCTGACCGTGCCCACCGGTGTGTCGATCCGGTGCTCGCCCGGGCCGATCAGCCCCAGGTGATGCAGGGAGGCGACCAGGCCGATGGTGCCGTGGCCGCACATGCCGAGGTAGCCGGCGTTGTTGAAGAAGATCACCCCGCACGTGGCGCCGGGTGATACCGGCGGGCGGTACAGGGCGCCCACCAGTACGTCGTTGCCCCGTGGTTCGAGCAGGCAGGCTCGACGCCATTGGTCATGCCGCTCGCGCAGTGCATCGCGCTGCTCGGCCAGGGTAGCGCCGGCCGGTTCGGGAAAGCCTTTCATCACCAGGCGGGTGGGTTCACCGCCGGTGTGGGAGTCGATGACGTGTATGCGCTTCATGAGCTGGTCCATTCAGTGGCCGGGTAAGGTTCGGGGAACTTGCTAGGCCATCAGCCGCTCGATGTCGTCCAGCAGGGCTCGCCCCACCCAGACGCCATCACGCTCGCTGCGTTGGCGGGCCGCGAAACGTCGCTGAGACGGCAGGCGTGCCCCCTGGTCGGTGATGGCGGCGAACAGTTGCTCGGCACGCCGTTGGCCGTCTTCCATCGCGCCGCCGAGGAAGCGGGCGGGGTCGAAGGCCAGCAGCAGCTCGCCGTGGCAGGGCGTAGCGCCGGCACCCGCATCAAAGGCCAGGGATTCGGCGCTGGTCATGTCGCCGATCAGCGCACCGGCCATGAGCTCGATCATGGCGGCGAGCGCCGAGCCTTTGTGTCCGCCGAAGGTCTGCATGGCACCCTCCAGCGCGGCCCGCGCATCGGTGGTGGGTAGTCCCTCGGCATCCAGGCCCCACCCCAGGGGAATGGGCTTGCCCTGGCGGGCGTGCAGCTCGATATCGCCCCGCGCGATGGCGCTGGTGGCGAAATCGAAGACGAAGGGCTCGCGGCCATTCCGGGGCCAGGCGAACGCCAAGGGGTTGGTGCCGAACACGCCCCTGCTGCCACCCTCCGGCGCCACCCAGGCGTGGCTGGGGGTCATGGCCAGCCCGACCAGCCCTTCGGCGGCAATGGCTTCCACCTCCGGCCAAAGCGCGGAAAAGTGGAAGCAGTTGCGGATCACCAGAGCGGCGACGCCCAATTCACGGGCCTGTTCCACCAGCAGCGGCAGGCCACTCTGAAACGCCAGCAGCGAATAGCCTCGGTGGGCGTCGACGCTGACGACGGCGGGCGCGGGCCGGCTCAGCGTCGGGCGTGCCAGCGGGTCGATCTTGCCGGAGCGCAGCGAATGCACGCACACCAGGACTCGGTAGAGGCCATGGGAGTGGCACTCGTCGCGCTGCCCCCGGGTGATGGTGTCGGCAATGGCGCGGGCATGGTCCTCGCCCATACCGTTATGGGTCAGTGCGCGCGTCGCCAGGGCATGGACCTGGTCGAGGCTGAGGTTGATGAGGTCGCTCATATCCGTACTCCTTTCGCTGGACATCAGGACGAGGCCTGGGTGCGGGCCGTGGCCGGATGCAGGCCCGTCTCGGTGTCGGCGCCCTCTTCGCTTTCATCCTCTCCACTGAGAACGATCAGATGAGCCGGCACGCCGGTGGCTGCGCCCCAGTAGTAGATGGCGGTGGCGCAGGCGGCCACGACGAGGGTGTCGAACGGATGGCCGAGCACGCCCAGGCCGCCGAAACTGCCGAGCCAGGAGAGCAGCAGGGTGGTGGCGTAGAAGCCGATCAACCACGCGGACGAGCGCACCTGCTGGGCGATGCTCAGGTGCTCGGTGGGTACGAAGCGCCGGCACAGCAGGTAGATCACGAACATCAGGATCTGCAGGCCCAGCAGCCAGGAAACGGTGCTCCAGCCTGACCAGTAGACGATCAGCGCAGCGATGACGAAGGACAGCGGCCCCATCACGCCCAGGCCCCTTACCCGGAACGGACGCGGCATATCGGGAGCATTGCGGCGCAGGGCAGCGACGGTCACCGGTGCAACGGCATAGCTCAGCACCAGCGCGGCCGACACCACGTTGATCAGGGCCTCCCAGGAGGGGAACGGCAGGGTCCAGAACACCGACAGGGCGAAGGTCAGCCAGAGCGCCGGGCGCGGGATGCCAGACTGTTCGTCGATGCGGGTGAAGATCCTGAAGAAGGTGCCGGTCTGCGCCCAGCCATAGACGACCCGAGGCGTGGCATTCATGTAGATGTTGCCGCAACCGCTGGGTGAGATCACCGCATCGGCGACCACCAGGTAGGCCAGCCAGCCCACACCGAGGACCAGGGCGATGTCCCTGTACGGCAGGGCGAACTCTTTGGAGATACCGGCCCAGCCGTTGGCCAGCATTTCCGTGGGCACGGCACCGAGGAAGGCCAGTTGCAACAGCACATAGATGGCGGTGGAGAGCAGGACCGAGAGGATCAGCGCGATGGGGATAGTGCGCTGCGGGTTCTTCACCTCGCTGGCCACCGAGATGATCGGCGTGAGCCCCAGGTAGGCGAAGATGATGCCACCCGCCGAGACCGCCATCTCAATGCCCGAAAGGCCGAAGGGCGCGAAGCCCTGGACTGCGAAGTTCTCCGGTTTGAAGAAGGCGAACAGCACGCCGATGACCAGCAGCGGCACGATGAACTTGAACACGCTGACCAGGTTGTTGGCCCTGGCGAAAGTCTTGACGCTGCGGTAGTTGAGCCAGAAGAACAGGCACAGCAGGCCGAACTGCACGAACCAGCCGAGGATGGTCGGGGCGCTGGAGCCCGGCTCGGTCAGCGACGGGAACCAGGCCGCGGCGTACTGGCGGGAGGCGACCACTTCGATCGCCACCAGGCTGGAGAAGGCAATCAGGGTGATGAACCCCATCAGGTAGCCCAGCAGCGGGCCATGGGAGAACACCGGATACCGCACCACGCCGCCGGCACGCGGCAGCGCTGCACCCAGTTCGCAGTAGATGATGCCGAGCAGCAGTACGGCGAACCCGCCGAGGAACCAGGAGATGATCCCCGCCGGTCCGGCGATCGCCGAGACGTGGCTGGCCGCGAATAGCCAACCGGAGCCGAAGATGGCCCCTAGACCGATGAAGGTCAGGTCCATCAACGAGAGCTGCTTCTTGAATTTTCCAGACATGGCGTCGCCTTCTTGTGAGTTATTGGACGGGCTGGTGGATCGCCATTCGGGGCTTGGATCGGCGTGTGAATGCTGCCCCTTGGTGAGTGCGTATTCCCTGGATTCGCCGACCGGGGCGATGGCCATAGAGTGGACGGGCGGCGCGCCTTCGCGCTTGATGCCTTTCCCCGCTTCGGGTGACGAAATCAGCACAGTCCGGACAGCCGCGCAGCCCGTTCCGGTTGGCGCTCGACAGGCCGCTGGCCCTGGGGCAAGCTGCCGGCTGGGCATCGCCGGCCAACCTTGGGGAGGATGGAAATGATGTCGCGTAGCGCACTTGCGGCACTCTGCTCAGAGAGCGACCTGAAGCGCCCCGAAACCATGGATGAACTGCTGGCGAGCGTGCAGATGCTGCTGCCGATGCTGGATGCGATCTCCAGCGCGGCGATCTTCATCAAGGACGCCCAGGCCCGTTACGTAATGGCCAATCGCACGCTGGTCCAGCGCTGTGGCGTGAAGCCTCTTCTGGGCAAGACCAGCGCCGAGGTGTTCCCCGCACAATTCGGCCCTGGCTACACCGAGCAGGACCGGCGGGTGCTGGAACAGGGCCAGGTGTTGGAAGACCAATTGGAACTGCACCTGTATGGCAGCCGGGAGCCGGGCTGGTGCCTGACGCACAAGCGCCCCCTGCATAGTCGCGCAGGCGAGATCATCGGCCTGGCGGGCATCTCGATGGATCTGCAGTCCGCGAGCCATACGCACCCGGCCTATGAGCGTCTCGCCGCAGTGGACGAGCACATCCGCACGCACTTCCACGAGCCCATCACCCTGGACACGCTGACGCGGATCGCCGGCATCTCCGTCGCCCAACTGGAACGCTACTGCAAGCGTGTGTTCCACCTGACGCCACGACAGATGATCAACAAGGTGCGGCTCGAGCACGCCCATCGCCTGTTGCAGACCGATCTGCCGATCACGGAAGTCGCCCTGCAGTGCGGCTACACCGACCACAGCGCATTCAGCCGGCAGTTCAAGCTGCTGACCGGGTTCACACCCCGGCAGTATCGGCAAGCGACCGCGGCCAGCAGATAGCGCCATGGGCAGGTGCAGCCCTTCGCGAGCAAGCTCAGCCTACGGCTTCTTCTCTCCGCGACTAGCCTGAGGAAGGGACGCGTGAAGCATATTCGTCACTATTAACTTTTCTATCGTCACTTTGTATTACCAGCGCTCCAAATGACGACACTTTGCGTCTTATGGACGAAAACGACGCTCCCTAGAATGGCCCCACCGCGCCCAACGGGCCGCTCTCCCACAAGCCTTCAAGGTCCAGCATGAACAACAACAATCGCCACCCCGCCGACGGCAAGAAACCCATCACCATCTTCGGTCCGGACTTCCCCTTCGCCTTCGATGACTGGATCGAACATCCTGCGGGCCTGGGGAGCATCCCGGCCGAACAGCATGGTGCCGAGGTGGCCATCGTCGGCGCCGGTATCGCCGGGCTGGTGGCGGCTTACGAGTTGATGAAGCTGGGCCTGAAACCCGTGGTGTACGAAGCTTCGAAAATGGGCGGGCGCCTGCGTTCGCAGACCTTCGAAGGCACCGACGGCATCATCGCGGAGCTGGGCGGCATGCGTTTCCCGGCGTCCTCCACCGCCTTCTACCACTACGTGGACATGCTCGGCCTCAAGACCCAGCCCTTCCCCAACCCGCTGACCCCAGCTTCGGGCAGCACGGTGATCGATCTCGAAGGCAAGACCTACTACGCCGAGAAGATGGCCGACCTGCCGGCGCTGTTCCAGGAAGTGGCCGACGCCTGGGCCGATGCGCTGGAGGACGGCGCCCGCTTCGGCGACATCCAGCAGGCCATCCGCGACCGCGATGTGAAACGCCTGAAGGAGCTGTGGGACACCCTGGTACCGCTGTGGGACGACCGCACCTTCTACGACTTCGTGGCCAGCTCCAAGGCTTTCGCCAAGCTGTCCTTCCATCACCGCGAAGTGTTCGGTCAGGTGGGCTTCGGCACCGGCGGCTGGGACTCGGACTTCCCCAACTCGATGTTGGAAATCTTCCGCGTGGTGATGACCGCCTGCGACGACAACCAGCACCTGATCGTCGGCGGCGTGCAACAGGTTCCCATGGGCATCTGGCGCCACGTCCCCGAGAAATGCGTGCATTGGCCGGCGGGCACCAGCCTCGCGTCCCTGCACAACGGCGCCCCGCGTCCAGGCGTGAAGCGCATCGCCCGGGCCGCCGATGGCAGCCTCGCCGTCACCGACAACTGGGGTGACACCCGCCATTACGCTGCCGTGCTCGCCACCTGCCAGAGCTGGCTGCTGACCACCCAGATCGAGTGCGAGGAATCGCTGTTCTCGCAGAAGATGTGGATGGCCCTGGACCGCACCCGCTACATGCAGTCGTCCAAGACCTTCGTGATGGTCGACCGCCCGTTCTGGAAGGACAAGAATCCGGAAACCGGCCGCGACACCCTGAGCATGACCCTCACCGACCGCCTCACTCGCGGCACCTACCTGTTCGACAACGGCGACGACAAACCGGGCGTGATCTGCCTGTCCTACTCGTGGATGAGCGACGCGCTGAAAATGCTGCCGCACCCGGTGGAGAAGCGCGTGAAGCTGGCCCTGGATGCGCTGAAGAAGATCTACCCGGACGTGGACATCGCCGGCCACATCATCGGCGACCCGATCACCATTTCCTGGGAGTCCGACCCGCACTTCCTCGGCGCCTTCAAGGGCGCGCTGCCGGGCCACTACCGCTACAACCAGCGCATGTACGCGCACTTCGTGCAGGACGACATGCCCGCCGAACAGCGCGGCATCTTCATCGCCGGTGACGACGTGTCCTGGACCCCGGCCTGGGTGGAAGGCGCGGTGCAGACCTCGCTCAACGCGGTCTGGGGCATCATGAAGCACTTCGGTGGCAGCACCTCGCCCGAGAACCCCGGCCCCGGCGACTGCTTCGCCGAACTCGGCCCCATCGCCCTGCCGGACTGAGCCAGGAGACGCTCCATGCGCATCGCCCTCTTCCAATGCCCACCGCTGCCGCGCGACCCGGCGGCCAACCTCGATCGCCTGCAGCTGCGGGCGGCCGAGGCGGCCCGACGCGGCGCACAGCTGCTGGTCACGCCGGAGATGTACCTCAGCGGCTACAACATCGGCGCGGAAGCGGTCAGCGCCCTGGCCGAACCCTGCGACGGCGCCTGGGCCGGACGGATTGCCGAGATCGCCCGCGAGCAGGGTATCGCCATCCTCTATGGCTATCCGGAACGTAGCGTCGAAGGCGCCATCTTCAATTCCGTGCAACTGATCGACGCCCAGGGCCAGCGCCTGGGCAACTACCGCAAGACCCACCTCTTCGGTGAGCTGGACAGGAGCATGTTCAGCGCCGGCGGCGACGACTATCCGCTGGTGGAATTGCACGGCTGGAAGCTGGGCATGCTGATCTGCTACGACGTGGAGTTCCCCGAGAACGTGCGGCGCCTGGCCCTGGCCGGCGCTGACGCGATACTGGTGCCGACCGCCAACATGGAGCCGTACGATTTCGTCTGCGATGTGCTTGTCCGCACCCGCGCCTTCGAGAGCCAGTGCTACCTGGCCTATGCCAACTACTGCGGTGGTGAAGGGGAAATCCGCTACTGCGGTCTCTCCAGCGTGTGCGCGCCGGACGGCAGCCAGGCCGCGATCTGCGGCCGCGAGGAAACCCTGGCCTTCGCCGACCTCAAGCGGGACAAGCTGGAAGCCTCGCGGGCAGGGCTCACCTACCTCCGGGATCGGCGGGCGGAGTTGTATCGCCCTCTGACCTGAGTCCGTAAAGCCCTTGTGGGGGCGAATTCATTCGCTTGGGGTAGCGAAGCTGCCCTGCGATCTCGAAGGGCAGACCTGCGGCCTGCTTAGCGAATGAATTCGCCCCCACAGGCGTGTCCACTCAAGTCAGCGCGGCATGCGGCCCCGTGAGGTAATCCAGCAGGCGGAACAGGGTGGGCGCCAGGGCGCTGCAATGGGGGAAGCCGTCGCGGATGGCGGCCGCATCCTCCACTGAGCCGGGTAGCTCCAGATCCGCCGCGCAGGCCTCCAACATCGCCTCGATGATTTCCGGCGTGCTTTCCAGATGGCATTGCAAGCCGATGGCGCGCTCTTCCCAGACGAATCCCTGATTGGCGCAAGCCGCCGAACCGTAGAGAGGAATCGCACCGGGCGCCAGATCGAAGGTTTCGCCGTGCCAGTGCATCGCCAGCAGGCGCTGGGGCAACATGCGGCCCAGCGGGGAGCGATCCGCTTCGGGGCGTTTTTCCATGGGCCACCAGCCGATCTCCGCTTCGCCTTTGCGCACCTCGGCCCCCAGGGCCTGAGCCAGGAGCTGGCCGCCCAGGCAGATGCCGAGTATCCGCTTGCCGGCATCCAGTGACATTCGGATCAGCTTCTTCTCAGCCTTGAGCCAGGGCAGTGCTTCCTCGTCATGCACGCTCATGGGACCTCCCATGACGACCAGCAGGTCGAAGTCGTCCAGCCTGGGCAGGCACGCATCAGCGTAAAGATTGAACACCTGCACCTTGGCGGCGCGCAGATCGAGCCACTGCTGGATGCGGCCGGGGCCTTCAAAGGGGGCATGCTGCAGGGTGGCAATGCGCATGTCAGGCAATCTCCAGGGGTTTGTTCTTGGCCAGCGCGAAGGCGCGATTCAGACGCTTGAGCATTTCATCGACATTGGCGCGGCTTACCGTCAGCGCCGGGGTGAAGCGCAGGCAGTCGGGCTGCGGCGCATTGATCAGCAGCCCTTCGGCGAAAGCCTGCCGCGCCACGAGGGGTGCGGACTGGCGGATCAGCGGCAGGCCGATCATCAATCCGTGGCCTCGCAAGGGACCGTGGCCATGACGACGCGATACTCGCGCCAGCCCCTCGCGCAGGTGCTGGGCAACCTCGCCTACCTGCTCGAGGAAACCGGGCTCCAACACCGTGTTCAGTACGGCGAGGCCGGCTGCGGTCATCAAGGCATTGCCATGGTAGGTGCCGCCCTGCTCGCCCATCTCAAAGCAGCAGGCATTGCCTCGCGCCAGCAGCGCCGCCAGGGGCACGCCACCGCCCAGGCCCTTGCCGAGGGTGATGATGTCGGCGCGGATGCCATACAGCTCTTCGGCCAGCAGGGTGCCGCAGCGGCCGATGCCGGTCTGCACTTCATCGAGGATCAGCAGCACGCCGCGCTCGCGGCACAGGCGCTCGGCACCCTGCAGGTACTCCAGCGTGGCGGGAATAACACCGGCCTCGCCCTGCACCGGCTCCAGCATCACTGCCACCGTGTCATCGCCTACTGCGGCAGCCAGGGCATCGAGGTCGTTGTAGGGGACCTTGGTAAAACCGGGCACCTTGGGCTCGAACATCGATTCGAAGGCTGGCTTGCCGGACGCCGACATGGTGGCCAGCGTGCGGCCGTGAAAGCTGTTGCTCGCGGTGACAATGCCGAAGGCGCCGCCCCGATGCAGCTGGCCCCACTTGCGCGCCAGCTTGATGGCCCCTTCGTTGGCCTCGGCACCGCTGTTGAGGAAGTACACCTGGTCGCTGCCGCTGGCCTGGCACAAGCGCGAGGCCAGTTCGAGCATGCCGCGGTTGTAGTAGGCCGGCCCGGGGTTGATCAGGCTCTCCGCCTGACGCTTGAGTGCGTTCACCACGACGCTGGGGCTATGGCCGAGGCTGTTCACTGCCCAGCCCTGGGTGAAGTCCAGGAAGGCGTGGCCTTCGGAATCCCACAGCCAGGAACCCTGGCCGCGCACGAACAGTTGCGCGGGCCGATCCACGGTTTTCATCAGGCGCAGGTCGGCGAGAGCGTCACGCATGCTCGGACACCTCTTCATGGCGATACTCGACGCCCAGCAGGCGCAGTCCATCTGGACCCTGTTCAAGGATGCGGCGGAGTTCCCGGCGACGCTCGATGTGCAGGCTGAAACCTTCCTCGCGCGGGAAACGCTTGCGCATCTCGTGGGTCATTTCCACGTAGCGCGCCTGGCTCACGCTGATTTCGGCGAACAGCACGTCGTCACGACGCAGGCTTATGCGGTAGTCGCTCATGCGCGCATCCCCTCCAGCGGCAAGCCCTGCAGGCGCGCATTCCAGTCTTCCACCAGGCCGGTGCTGAGGCGCCTGGCAACGGTATCGCGCCAGCGACCGGTCAACGCCTCGCACTTCTGCAGTAGTTGCAGGCCAGCGTGCTCCAGCGGGTAGTGGAAGTAGCTCTGAATAGCGTGGGCGACGGTCAGGCCGGGGTAGCTGCGCTGGATCAGTTCCAGCGAATCTTCCTGGCTGACGAAGCCGGGCCGCAGCACGCGGTAGAACCAGCCGCAGCGGCCGGTTTCCTGCACCCTTTGCGGCAGGTCGGGAATTCCCCAGCGCCGGCTTAGGCGATAGCAGGGCGAACGCGGCTGACTGACCTGGATGAAGGCCTGCCCCCAGCGAAAGATGTCGCCGATGCACACCTGGTCTTCGGTCAGGCCGTAGGTGGAAAGGTTCTCGCCGAAACTGGGCGCCTTCCAGTCGACGTCGCGGAAATGCCTGCGCCAGTATGCGTAGTGCTCGGCCGGATAGTGGTGCAGGGCCCGTTCCGGGCCACCATGGAAGCGGGGGTCGCCCTGCTCGTCGCTGCCCAGCCCCTGGGGCCAGAGCCAGAGTCGGTGATCGATCGGCTGCTTGTCGATTGCACTGGACAAACCGCCACCTATATCTTCGGCTTTACCTATGAAAACGCCCTTCACGACTAACGCGCACATTTGCCCTCTCCAGCGCGAGATACAGTCTCTACGCGGCATAGGCTATGGTCTTGAGGCATCACGGGCCATTTCGATTTTCCTGTTTTATCGATAAGTAACGCTTATGGATTTTCGCCAGCTCCGCTACTTTGTCGCGCTCTACGAGGAAGGCCATGTCGGTCGAGCCGCCGAGCGCCTCAGCCTGTCGCAACCCGCGCTTTCCCAGCAGATTCGTCAATTGGAACAGGGTCTGGACGTCAGCCTGTTCCAACGCAGCGGCAAACGCCTGCTGCCGACCCTGGCCGCGCACACCCTGTATAGCCACGCGCTGCCGCTGCTGGATGGTCTCGAGCGCGCCCGCGAAGCCCTGCGCGGCTTCCGTGGCCAGTCGCCGCGCAGCCTGGCCATCGGCGTGCTGCAAACAGTGAATGCGGCGCTGGTCCCCCTGCTGCTGGAACGCCTGCGTGAAGCACAGCCGCAGCTGGTGGTGCAGATCTACGAGCTGTCGGGGCTGGATATCGAGCGTCGCCTGCTGACCGGCAACCTGGACATTGGCATCGGTTTCCTGCCGCCGCGCCAGCCGGGACTGCACAGCCAGTTGCTCTACGAAGATGAGTTACAGCTGGTGATTCCCACGGAGCACCCGCTGAAGGAATTCAAGAAGGTTTCCCTCGCCCAGGCGGCTGAACTGCCGATGCTGCTGCTCGGTGAGGAGTTCCGTATCCGGCAGATCTGGCAGGAACAGCTTGCCATGCTAGGCCGCCGCCCCCACGTGCAGGCGGAGTTGAACCATATGGCGGGCATCCTCGACAGCCTGCCGCACACCCTGTTGGCCACGGTGTTGCCCGGCCGCGCACGGCAGATGCACGCCAATCAGGGCCTGCTGTGGAAACCGCTGAGCGAGCCACGGGTGCCGTTGAAGGTGGGATTGGTGTTCCGCGATGCCCAGCGCCAGCAGGCGACCCTGGAGCTGCTGCGCTCGATGCTGGAAGGCGTCGTGGGGCCGAAGGAATTCTGACTTGGAGATTTCCGTACGCAGAAAAAGAAAAACCTCGCCGAAGCGAGGTTTTGCAGACTGTGTCCCGACATCCCTGATCTGACCGCCATCCTGGCGGAAATCCGGCGTATCCCTGTTTTGCAATGCGCTTCCTGCGCGACGTCCAATGGTTTGAAGATTAATACCCGGCCTGAGGGTCGGAAAGGAGCTATAGCCACCAGCGCGTGTAAGCCAATGCTTACACGATTTCGGAATTATCTGAGCCAGTCTTATTGCAACCCAAAGGTGCAACCAAGCAAGCGATCGGTTGGTCTTGGTTTGGCCAGGGCTGTATTGTTAGACTCGTTTTGTCCTACAAGAACTACAGACCCCCGACACGGCGGTCTCAGGGTCTGACCATGCGCCCAGTTGTTACTGCCCTCTTTTGCCTGGCGGCCGTAGTCGCCAGCCATGCATTCGCCGGTGGCCAGGACCGCCTGGCCGATCCCAAGGCTGCGGTCGAGCAGGCCTTTTGGAAGCAGCTCTACGCTGACGGCGGTGTCACGCTTTATTGCGCCAAGGCCTTCAGCGCTCCGGGCGGCCTGCTCAGCGCGAGCCCGGTGTACAGCACCAAGCAGATCAAGAGCGCGCTGCGCTGCGTCACCGACAGCCAATGCCAGGCTGCTAATCCGCAGTACCCCTACATGCTTTCCGACCTGCACAACCTCTACCCGGACCAGTCACGCATCGAACTGGCGCGGCGCAACGCGCTGTTCGGCACTGTGGGCGAAGGCGGTCAGAGCACGCTGGCCGACTGCGACTTCAAATCCGCGTACCAACTGGTAGAGCCCCGCGACGCCGCCAAGGGCAACGTGGCACGGGCGATCTTCTACATGCATACGGAGTACGGCCTCCCCATCGTCGGGCAGGTGCAGATGTTCCAACAGTGGAACCGCCTGGACCCGGTGGATGACGAAGAACGCGCTCGCAACAGCCGCATCGAGGCCCTTCAGGGCAACCGCAATCGTTTTATCGACGACCCGACGCTGGCGGATTCGTTTTTGTAGGGGCGATTTCAATCGCCAAGCGGACCGCAGGTCAGCCCCGAGGGGCAGCTACGCCGCCCATGGCGAGTAAACATCCACGTTCGTAGAACGTGTAGGAGCGAGCTTGCTCGCGAACAGCCGGGGCGGGATCCTTTCGCGAGCAAGCTCGCTCCTACAGTAAATCCGACTTCACCTGCCAATCGGAGCATTTCGATCGTCACGGGCAGAGCCGATGACTCATGGCCACGTCCAAAGGACGTGGTTTTCCACGTTTAAATGAATTCGCCCATACAGAAAGGCATCCCCTGAAAAAACAAAGCCCGCGAGTGCGGGGCCTTGTCATTGCGGGGTGCCGATCAGAACTGCTCGGCGTCCAGCAGGTAGAGCGACTCGCTGCCGGCCTTCACGGAGGCGGTCAGGGAGTGGATGCGCGGCAGCAGGCGGGCGAAGTAGAAGCGCGCGGTGCCGAGCTTGCTGGCGTAGAAGTCGTCCTGACCTTCCTTGCCGAGGGCGGCGCGTGCCATCAGGGCCCACATGTAGGCGTAGGCGGTGTAGCCGAACACGTGGAGGTACTCCACCGAGGCGGCACCGATTTCGTTGGGGTTGTTCTTCGCGCTATCCAGGACCCAGGCGGTCAGCTCGTCGAGGTTGGCGACAGCGGCTTTCAGCGGCTCGGTGAACTCGGCCAGGTCGGCGGAAGCGCCGCCCACGAAGGCTTTGATCTCGTCGGCGAACTGCTTGTAGAACGCGCCGCCGCTGCCGACGATCTTGCGGCCCACCAGGTCGAGGGCCTGGATGCCGTTGGTGCCTTCGTAGATCTGGGTGATGCGCACGTCACGCACCAGTTGCTCCTGGCCCCACTCGCGGATGAAGCCGTGGCCGCCGAAGACCTGCTGGCCGTGGACAGTGGTTTCCAGACCGAGGTCGGTGAGGAAGGCCTTGGCCACCGGAGTCAGCAGGGCGACCATTTCTTCGGCGCGCTTGCGCACGACGGGGTCTTCGCTGAACTTGGCGGTGTCCAGCTGCATGGCGACGTAGCTGGAGAAGGCACGGCCGCCTTCGTTGGCTGCCTTCATGGTCAGCAGCATGCGACGCACGTCCGGGTGGACGATGATCGGGTCAGCGGCCTTTTCCTTGGCGACCGGGCCGGTCGGCGCGCGGCTCTGGATACGCTCGCGGGCGTATTCCACGGCGCTCTGGTAGGAACGCTCGCCGGAGGCCAGGCCCTGGATACCCACGCCCAGACGCTCGTAGTTCATCATGGTGAACATGGCGGCCAGGCCCTTGTTCGGGGCATCGACGATGTAGCCGGTGGCGCCGTCGAAGTTCATCACGCAGGTGGCCGAACCCTTGATGCCCATCTTGTGTTCGATGGAGCCGCAGGACACGGCGTTCTGCTCGCCCAGGGAGCCATCGGCGTTGACCATCACCTTGGGCACCAGGAACAGGGAGATGCCTTTCGGACCAGCCGGGGCGTCCGGCAGCTTGGCCAGTACCAGGTGGATGATGTTCTCGGTGAGGTCGTGCTCGCCACCGGTGATGAAGATCTTGGTGCCGGTGATCTTGTAGCTGCCGTCAGCCTGGGGTTCGGCCTTGGTGCGGATGATGCCGAGGTCGGTGCCGGCGTGCGGTTCGGTCAGGCACATGGAGCCGGACCAGACACCCGCGTACATGTTCGGCAGGTACTTTTCCTTGAGCTCTTCGCTGGCGTGGGCGTTGATCGACAGGCAGGCGCCGGCGGTCAGCATCGGGTACAGGCCGAAGGACAGGTTGGCCGCGTTGACCATCTCCTCCACCTGGGCGGAGATCACCTTGGGCATGCCCATGCCGCCGAAGACGGGGTCACCGCCCACACCGACCCAGCCACCTTCGGCGTAGGTCTGGTAGGCCGCAGGGAAACCGGCCGGGGTGCTCACGGCGCCATCTTTCCACTGGCAGCCTTCTTCGTCGCCGCTGCGGTTCAGCGGGGCGATCACGCCGCCGGTGACCTTGCCAGCTTCTTCCAGGATGGCGGAGGCGGTTTCGGCGTCGACCACTTCGGCCAGGGCAGGCAGCTCAGCCCAGAGCTTGGCAACCTCGAAGACTTCATTGAGGACGAAGCGCATATCGCGCAGGGGCGCTTTGTAGTCAGCCATTGCAAACCTCGTAATCACTCACAGGTGGCCAGTGGGGCCGGTTTCACGGATAGACCCGGAGTGTACATGAACAACTTTTTAGAGACATAGTGTCACTTAGTGACCGCACAGTCTCAGTCAGTCACGCACCCCGGCAGAAAGTAAAAGGCCCGCTCCAGGCGGGCCTTCGACCGTCCATCGGCGGGGTCAGAGCGAGAAGTTCTCTGCCGGCAACTGCATCAGGCAATCGCTGCCTGCCTCCACCGCCGCCCGGTGGGCCTCGGTGCGCGGCAGCAGGCGCTTGAAGTAGAAATCGCAGGTCGCCAGCTTGGTCTGATAGTAGGCGCTGTCGCTCTCGCCCGCCTGCAACTTGGCTTCGGCCACCAGGGCCATGCGCAGCCATAGCCACGCCAGGGTGATGTAGCCGGAGTACATGAGGTAGTCGAGGGCGGCGGCACCCACTTCGTCCGGGTTCTTCATCGCGGCCATGCCGACCTTCTGGGTCAGCTCGCCCCACTGCTGATTGAGACGCGCCAGCTCGGCTACCTGCGCTTTGAATCGCGGGTGCTCGGCCTGGGCCTGGCAGAGCTTGTGAATCAATTTGGTGAAGCCGCGCAGCAGCTTGCCCTGGCTGCCCAGTACCTTGCGGCCTAGCAGGTCGAGCGCCTGGATGCCGTTGGTGCCTTCGTAGATGGGGGCAATGCGGCAATCGCGCACCAGCTGTTCCATGCCCCATTCGCGGATGTAGCCGTGGCCGCCGAACACCTGCATGCCGAGGTTGGTGGCTTCGAGACCGGAATCGGTCATGAAGGCCTTGCAGATCGGGGTGAGGAAGGCGAGCAGGTTCTCGGCTTCTTCGCGCTGCTCGGCGCTGTCGCTGCGATGGGCGATGTCCAGTTGCTGGGCGGTGAAGTAGGCCAGGGCGCGGTTGCCTTCGTTGAAGGCCTTCATCGTCAGCAGCATGCGGCGCACGTCGGGGTGCACGATGATCGGGTCGGCCGCTTTGTCCGGCGCCTTGGGTCCAGTGAGAGCGCGCATCTGCAGGCGGTCGTTGGCGTACCGCACGGCGCCCTGGTAGCTGGCTTCACCGAGGCAAAGGCCCTGCATGCCGGTGCCCAGGCGCGCATGGTTCATCATGGTGA
Source organism: Pseudomonas taiwanensis (assembly GCF_013393345.1). Lineage (GTDB taxonomy): Bacteria > Pseudomonadota > Gammaproteobacteria > Pseudomonadales > Pseudomonadaceae > Metapseudomonas > Metapseudomonas resinovorans_C. The sequence continues at coordinate 52,358 of NZ_QJRF01000031.1, read as the reverse complement.
ACATGCAGTTCAGGCCCTTGTTGGCCTCTCCAATGAGGAAGCCCGTGGCGCCGTCGAAGTTCATCACGCAGGTGGCCGAGGCCTTGATGCCCATCTTGTGTTCGATGGAGCCGCAGGACACGGCATTGCGTTCGCCGATGCCCTCACCGGACGGGAGGAACTTGGGCACGATGAACAGCGAAATGCCCTTGGTGCCCGCCGGTGCATCGGGGAGTTTGGCCAGCACGAGGTGGATGATGTTCTCGCTCATGTCGTGTTCGCCGGCAGAGATGAAGATCTTGGTGCCGGAGATCGCATAGCTGCCGTCGGCCTGGGGTACGGCGCGGGTCTTGATGATGCCGAGGTCGGTGCCGCAATGGGGCTCGGTGAGGCACATGGTGCCGGTCCAACGGCCTTCGGTGAGGCGGGTCAGGTAGGTCTGCTTCTGCTCTTCGGTGCCGTGCGCATGAATGGCCGACATGGCGCCGTGGGTCAGGCCCGGGTACATGGCCCAGGACTGGTTGGCCGAGGCGACCATCTCACTGATGATCAGGCCGAGAGAATGGGGCAGGCCCTGGCCGCCATAGGCCGGGTCCGCCGCCAGGCCGTTCCAGCCGCCTTCGACGTACTGGGCGAAGGCTTCCTTGAAGCCCTTGGGGGTGGTCACCACGCCGTCGCGCCACTGGCACTCTTCTTCATCCCCGGAGCGGTTGATGGGCGAGAGCACCTGCTCGCAGAACTTGGCGCCTTCCTCGAGGATGGCGGCAACCATGTCCGGGGTGGCATCACTGGCGCCCAGTGCCGCGTAGCTGGCCGGGTAGTCGAAGACTTCGTCGATGAGGAAACGGATGTCGCGAAGCGGGGCCTTGTATTCGGGCATGGCAGATTCTCCTTGTGAGGGCAGCACTCGATCGTCCGACCCTACTTTGCACCCACCTCCCCTACAACGACGCTACCGCTGCTGAATGGAGCGTCATAACCAGCCGCCTCAGCTACTGACGGTCTTTTTCACCCGCACCGCCCCCCGGCGATTCTCGCCGTGGCGGAAGACCCGGTTACGCCCGGCGCTCTTGGCGCTGTAGAGCGCCTGGTCGGCAGCCTTGATGACTTCTTCCGGGGTGCGCTGTTCGGCATCCCGCTCGGCCACCCCGATGCTGATGGTCACCGACACGGTCTGCCCGCTGGCGGCCCCACGCTTGGCGCGGCCGGTGTCGTCACTCTTCGGCCGGCTGTCCTGGTCGCGCAGGTGCATCTGGTACTGCTCGATGGCCTGGCGCACGGCTTCCAGGTGAGGCATGCACTCCTCCACCGACTTGCCGGGGAAGAGGATGGTGAATTCCTCGCCACCATAGCGGTAGGCCTTGCCACCGCCGCCCACCTTGCGCAGGCGGCTGGCCACTAGGCGCAGCACCTGGTCGCCCACATCGTGGCCGTAGGTGTCGTTGAATTTCTTGAAGTGGTCAACGTCGGTCATCGCCAGCACGTAGTTGCGCCCGAGGCGCCGCAGACGCTCGCTCAGCGCGCGGCGTCCGGGCAGGCCGGTGAGTTCGTCGCGGAAAGCCATCTGGTAGGCCTCCTGGGCCACGGACGCGGTGAGCGCAAGCATCACCAGGCTGCTCATTACGTGGAGCGCGTGGGGCAGCAGGAAGGTCTTGGGCAACATCCACAGCAGGCCGACCAGTCCGAGCAATTGAGCCGCATGCTGCGGCCGCGGCTGGCGCAGGTAGGTGATCAGTAACGCCACCAGGGCAACGACGAACGCCAGGTAGGCCAGCTGCACCAGGGTCATCCAGCTTCCGTGGAGCAGGGGCCAGTGGATCTGCCCGATGAAGCCCAGCAGCGCGTCCGGGTAGTTGCTGCCCAGTGCCACTGTCACGCCGAGCACGGCCACCAGCACCGCACCACGGGCGACAAAATCCTGCAGCAGGTGCGTGCGTTCCTCCCAGCAGCCATACAGGCCGTAGAGCGTGGGCAGCAGCAGGCTGGCGAGATGGAAGACCAGCCCGGCGTCCTCCCGAACCACCCGCTCGGCCTGGTAGTAATCGACCTGGGTATCAAGCTGGTAGTAGGCCAGGTAGACCACCAGCAGCAGCGCCACCTGGCGCACCCGGCCATACGCCGAGCAGAAGGCGCCGCCCAGCAACAGGAGCAGGGTGGGAAGGACGTTGAACAGGGAGGTGAAAAACTCGTTCATTCCCGACAGCGAGCCCACCACTCCGCCCCCGACCACCAGCGACAAGGGAGGCAGGAAATGGCTGACGCGATAGGACGCACGAGGCCGCACGGGGTCTGATCCTGGGATTCGAAAGACGGGGAAAAATCGAGGTGGCGATATGATTGCACAGGCGCGAATCACAAAGCACGAGGTCCCAATGCGAACTTCTCCACATCCCGACGTGAAGACGGTTCGTACAACGAAAAAGCCCGCCAGATGGCGGGCTTTTCGTGTAGCACCGAACCTTAGTAACCCAGGGCGAAATCTTCTTCGGCCAGGTCCATCAGGTTGTTGGCACCGGACAGCATGGTTTCAGCGTGGGTGCGGGTACGCGGCAGGATGCGCTTGAAGTAGAAGCGCGCGGTCTGCAGCTTGGCCTTGTAGAAGGCGGCATCGCCGTCGCCAGCAGCCAGTTTCTCGGCAGCCAGGCGAGCCATGTCGGCCCAGAAGTAGGCCAGGCAGGCGTAACCGGAGTACATCAGGTAATCCACCGAAGCGGCACCCACTTCCTCGCGATCCTTCATGGCAGCCATGCCGACCTTCATGGTCAGGTCGCCCCACTCCTTGTTCAGCTTGGCCAGCGGCTCGACGAATTCCTTGACGGCTTCGTTGCCTTCGTTGGCCTGGCAGAACTTGTGCACGATCTTGGTGAAGCCCTTCAGCGCTTCACCTTGGGTCATCAGGATCTTGCGACCCAGCAGGTCGAGAGCCTGAACGCCGGTGGTGCCTTCGTACATCATGGAGATGCGGCAGTCACGCAGGTTCTGCTCCATGCCCCACTCGCTGATGAAGCCGTGGCCACCGTAGATCTGCATGCCGTGGGAAGCGGACTCGAAGCCTACTTCGGTCATGAAGGCCTTGGCGATCGGAGTCAGGAAGGCCAGCAGGGAGTCAGCGGCTTTCTTCTGCTCTTCGTCCTGGCTGTGCTGGACGATGTCCACCTGTTTGGCGGTGAAGTAGACCATGGCGCGGTTGCCTTCGGCGAACGCCTTCATGGTCAGCAGCATGCGACGCACGTCCGGGTGGACGATGATCGGGTCGGCAGCCTTGTCCGGCGCTTTCGGGCCGGTCAGGGAACGCATCTGCAGACGCTCGCGAGCGTATTTGATGCCACCCTGGAAACCGATCTCGGCGTGGGCCAGGCCTTGCAGCGCGGTACCCAGGCGAGCGGTGTTCATGAAGGTGAACATGCAGTTCAGGCCTTTGTTCGCCGGGCCGATCAGGTAGCCGGTGGCGCCGTCGAAGTTCATCACGCAGGTGGCGTTGCCGTGGATACCCATCTTGTGCTCGATGGAGCCGCAGGAAACGGCGTTGCGCTCGCCTACGCCGCCTTCGGCGTTCGGCAGGAACTTCGGAACGATGAACAGGGAGATACCCTTGGTGCCGGCCGGAGCGTCGGGCAGGCGAGCCAGGACGATATGGACGATGTTGTCGGCCATGTCGTGTTCACCGGCAGAGATGAAGATCTTGGTGCCGGAGACTTTGTAGGAACCATCAGCCTGGGGCTCGGCCTTGGTGCGCAGCATGCCCAGGTCGGTACCGCAGTGCGGTTCGGTCAGGCACATGGTGCCGGTCCACTCGCCGGATACCAGCTTGGTCAGGTAGGTGTGCTTCTGGTCGTCGGTGCCGTGGGCGGACAGGGTGTTCATCGCGCCATGGGACAGGCCGGGGTACATGCCCCAGGACCAGTTTGCGGAGCCGACCATCTCGCTGATGGCCAGGCCCAGGGATTCCGGCAGACCTTGACCGCCGTGGTCGACGTCGTGGGCCAGGCTCGGCCAGCCGCCTTCGACGAACTGCTTGTAGGCTTCCTTGAAGCCGGTCGGGGTCTTAACGCCGGACTCGCTCCAGGTGCAGCCTTCGATGTCACCCACACGGTTCAGCGGAGCGATCACCTGCTCACAAAACTTGGCACCCTCTTCAAGGATGGCGTCGACCATGTCCGGGGTAGCGTCCTGGCAGCCAGGCAGGCTCTGATAGTGCGCTTCGTAGCCGAGCAGTTCGTCACGAACGAAGCGAATATCACGCAAGGGGGCCTTGTAATCAGGCATAGCGGTAAACCTCTGCAGTGGGTTCCTGGTTCAGCTGACCGGAGCGCCGGTCGCTAACGGCATTTTGTGGAGATTGTACGAACAATCAAACAGGCGTTTGAAACATACGTTTACGCCAATGCCCTGTCAAGCGCTGCGCCCGACCGACCGGTCATCTCCCTGGCAGGCAGCCGAAGGCCCTGCCTGATGACAGTAAAGATCAAGAAACAGCGCGACAGTGCCAGAACGAGGCAGGAAGGAGAGGATGCGAAAAGGGCCGCGTTGAGCGGCCCTTGAGGGGATCAGGCAAAGGTATCGATGAGACTGCCGATCATCTGGTCAGTGGCCTTGGCGACCATGCTGCCGGCCTCGGCCTGGACCTTGCCGGCCTCCAGGGCGAGCAGGATGCTGGTGAGGTCGGCTGGTTGTTGAGCCCCCTCGCCGCTGACAGTCTTGCTGGCTATTTCACCGGCTGCCTGCTGGATCATACGCTGGCCGGACTGGATGGCGCCGAGTCCTGCGCTGAAGCCACTTCCCTGGATTTCCATGTCGGATACCGAAGCTCGATGGACAATGCCGGCAATTGAAGCAGCTGAACCCGCGCCGCGCAATCAGGCCCGGACGTACCCGGCAATCCGCAGCAATGGAGAGAGATCGAGATGACGCGCCACAGCGTCCGGAGTCGCCTCGTCCAGGCGAGGAATACGCCCCAGGCAGGGTGCTGGAAGGCGCTCGGTCAGGGTCGCGAGATTCTCGTCCAGGCGAGAAGTGTTCGGGTCGACCACATTGGCCACCCAACCGGCCAGGGTCAGGCCGTCACGCTGGATGGCCTCGGCGGTGAGGACGGCGTGATTGATGCAACCCAGACGCACACCGACCACCAGGATCACCGGCAAGCCGAGGGCGATGGGCAGATCAGACAGATTGGCCTGCCCCGCCAGCGGCACGCGCCAGCCGCCAGCGCCCTCGACCAGGCTGAAGTCGGCACCCATGGCCAGCACACGCCGTACCGGAGCGGCGAGCGCATCCACGTCCAGCTGGACGCCCGCTTCCCGGGCGGCGAGGTGAGGTGCAATGGCCGGCGCGAAAGCCAGCGGATTGACCTCGTCGTACGTCAGGGGCAATGAGCATTCGCCCAACAGCGCCAGAGCATCGCTGTTGCGCAGGCCTTCGGCGGTTTCTTCGCAACCTGACGCCACCGGCTTCGCCGCCGCCGTGGACAGTCCCCGGGACCGGGCGCAATGGAGCAGGCCTGCGGCGATGGTGGTCTTGCCGATCTCGGTGTCGGTTCCGGTGACGAAGTAGGCCACAGCCATGTCAGTCTTCCTTTTTCATGACGCCATAGACCACCTGATAGGTGGCTGGCAGGCCTTGGGGCTGGCGGAAGCGTTCATAAGCCTCCACCAACGCGAGGATACGCGCCCGCCCGGTGAGCCCGCCTGGTCGACCCGGATTGAGGTTGTGCGCGCCGAGGGCCTTGAGTTCGTGAGTCAGGGTGCGCAGATCGGCGTAGTGCAGCACCTGCGGTTCGCTGCCCAGATCCAGTGGAAGCAATCCACTGGCGGCGCAGAGGTCCTGGTAGTCCTCCAGGCGACGGAAGCGATTGACGTGGACGAAGCCGTCCACTGCCTGCCAGCTGTCACGCAACTCCTGCAGGGTGCCGACGCATAGGCTGCTGAAGGCGAATACGCCACCCGGCTGCAGCACGCGGCGAGCCTCGGCAAGTACGGCGGCGAAGTCGGCGCACCACTGCACGGCCAGGCTGGAGAAGATCAGTTGCTGGGTGCCGCTGGCCAGCGGCAGGTGCTCGGCATCGCCGGCGACGAATCGCTTGGCGCCACCCTGCGGACGGGCGTGGCGCAACATGCCTTCGGCGATGTCCAGCGCCAGGCCGTCGCTGTGTGGGAAACGCTCGGCCAGCGCGCGGGAGAAGTAGCCGGTACCGCAGCCCATGTCCACCCAGTTATCCGGCGTGAAGCCTTCCGGCAGCCGGCGCAGCAGTTCGTTGCCAACCGTCCGCTGCAGGGCCGCGACACTGTCATAGCTGTCTGCCGCGCGGGAGAAGGATGCCGCCACCTGGCGCTTGTCCGGCAGATGGCCCTCGGCATCGGCAGCGTTTCGAGCATCAGACATCATCACCCTCACGCATGAACCCGAGGATGGCGGCGGCGACTTCGTCCGGCCGCTCCAGCGGCAGGCCGTGACTCGCGTCGGCAAATACCTGCACCTCCACATCCGGCAGCCATTCCAGCAGCGCATCGGCGGCGGTCGCTGGCACCAGCGCATCGCGCCCGGCGAACAGATGCAGTTGCGGTCCGCCGTAACCCTGGATAGCCGCACGGATATCCAGCACATCCAGCAAGCGCAGGCCAGCATCCAGCACCTTGGGGTCGGTGGGCACCTGGGTGACCTGCAGCTGTCGCGCCAGGGTGCGGGCGTCCCGAGCACCCTGGGCCACCAACATGGTGAAGCGCTTGAGGGTCTGCGCCGGATCGAGACGGCAAGCCTCGTGGAAAGCCGCGAAGACTTCCTGGGACATGGCGCAGGGCCAGTCGTCGCGGTCATGGAAACTCATGTTGCTGCACAGGCCGATCAGGCCACGGCAGGCACCGCCCCGGCGCGCGGCCAGTTGCGCGGCGAGCATGCCGCCCAGCGACCAGCCGGCCAGCCAGCTGTCGGTGGCGAGGCGGGAATCCAGCTCATCGAGCCAGGCACCGGCCTGTTCCAGGGCAGGCAGCGGCGCGACCTCAATCACCAGGTGCGGCGCGCGCTCCAGCAGAGCTTCGCGCAAGGGTTCGAGGGCGGCGGGGCCAATGGCCCAGCCCGGCAGCAAAATCAGGCGCTCACGCATTGGGGGCATCCTCCTTCGCCAGTTTCTCCCAGCATTCCGCCAGGGCACTCAGCAAGGATTCAAGCTGCTCTTCACTGTGAGCGGCGGAGAAAGTGACACGCAGTCGCGCGCTGCCAGCCGGCACGGTGGGCGGGCGAATGGCGCCGACCAGGATGCCGCGCTCGCGCAGCATGGCGGACAGCTTCATGGCGCGGGCGCTGTCTCCGATCAGGATCGGCTGAATCGGCGTCGGGCTGTCCATCAGCGTCAGGCCGATCTCGGCTGCGCCCTCGCGGAAGCGGCGAATCAGCGCGTTCAGATGGTCCCGGCGCCAGCTTTCATGCTGCAGCAACTCCAGGCTCTTCAGCGTGGCGCAGGCCACCGCCGGGGGTTGGCTGGTGGTGTAGATATAGGGACGAGCGAACTGGATCAAGGTCTCGATGAGTTCTTCGCTACCGGCGACAAATGCACCAGCGGTACCGAAGGCCTTGCCGAGGGTGCCCACCAGCACGGGCACATCGTCCTGGCTCAGACCGAAGTGTTCGACGATGCCGCCACCAGTGGCGCCCAGCGGACCGAAACCGTGGGCATCATCCACCATCACCCAAGCGCCACGGGCTTTCGCGGCGGCGCAGATGGCCGGCAGCTCCGCGAGGTCACCGTCCATGCTGAACACGCCATCGGTCACCACCAGGGTATTGCCTTCCGCCTTTTCAAGACGGCTGGACAGGCTGTCCACGTCGTTGTGCAGATAGCGCGAAAAACGCGCGCCGGAGAGCAGTCCGGCATCCAGCAGAGATGCGTGATTGAGACGGTCCTCCAGCACGGTATCGCCCTTGGCCAGCAGCGCGGTGACTGCGCCCAGGTTGGCCATGTAGCCGGTGGAGAACAGCAGTGCGCGAGGCCTGCCGGTGAACTCGGCCAGGGCCAGTTCGAGATCGTGATGCGGTCCGCTATGGCCTATCACCAGATGCGAAGCGCCACCTCCGGCCCCCCAGCGCTCCACGCCGGACTGCAAGGCAGCCTTCACCTCAGGATGGGCGGCCAGGCCAAGGTAGTCGTTGGAACAGAAGGCCAGCATGGGGCGGCCGTCCACCACCACCTCCGGCCCCTGGGGGCTTTCCAGTAATGGGCGCTGGCGATAGAGGTTGTCCGCATGGCGGGCGGCAAGGCGCGAGGCGAGATCAAAAGGCATGGGCGGTTCGGTTTTTCGTAGGAGCCAGCTTGCTGGCGAACCTGCAGGAGCCGCCCTTCGCGAGCAAGCTCGCTCCTACAGGGTTCGATAACGCGGTATCAGGCAGACGCGGCGTTGTAGAACATCTGCGAATCGCGCTGCTCGACCAGGGCCTGCTCGATGGCAGCCTGGTGCACTTCGTCGGCATGCTCTTCGCGCTCTTCCGGCTTGATGCCGAGGCGCGCGAACAGCTGCATGTCCTTGTCGGCCTGCGGGTTCTTGGTGGTCAGCAGTTTTTCGCCGTAGAAGATCGAGTTGGCGCCCGCCATGAAGGCCAGGGCCTGCATCTGCTCGTTCATCTGCTCGCGGCCGGCGGACAGGCGCACGTGGGACTTCGGCATCATGATCCGGGCGACCGCCAGGGTGCGGATGAAGTCGAACGGATCGACGTCCTTCTCTTCCGCGAGGGGAGTGCCCTTCACTTTCACCAGCATGTTGATCGGCACCGACTCCGGGTGCTCGGGCAGGTTGGCCAGCTGGATCAGCAGGCCGGCGCGGTCGTCCACCGACTCGCCCATGCCGAGGATACCGCCGGAGCAGATCTTCATCCCCGCCTCGCGCACGTAGGCGAGGGTCTGCAGACGCTCGCTGTAGGTGCGGGTGGTGATGATGTTGCCGTAGAACTCCGGCGAGGTATCCAGGTTGTGGTTGTAGTAGTCCAGGCCGGCGTCGGCGAGGGCCTTGGTCTGCTCCTGGTCCAGGCGACCAAGGGTCATGCAGGTTTCCAGGCCGAGCTTCTTCACGCCTTTGACCATTTCCAGGACGTAGGGCATGTCCTTGGCGGACGGGTGCTTCCAGGCGGCGCCCATGCAGAAACGGGTGGAGCCGATGGCCTTGGCTTCGGCAGCGGCCTCGAGGACCTTCTGCACTTCCATCAGCTTTTCCTTGTCCAGGCCGGTGTTGTAGTGGCCGGACTGCGGGCAATATTTGCAGTCTTCCGGGCAGGCGCCGGTCTTGATCGACAGCAGGGTGGAAACCTGTACCCGATTCGGATCGAAGTGTGCCCGGTGAGCGATTTGGGCCTGGAACAGCAGGTCGTTGAACGGCTGTTCGAACAGCGCCTTCACCTCAGCGAGGGACCAGTCGTGGCGGGTAGCGATGGATGCGGTTGCGCTCATGTAGGTTTCCTTCGACGCTGTAGGGCGCCTTTGTCAGGGATACCCGGACCGGCAGTCCGGGAATTCAGGCTTAGGGCATCATATGTGGAGCTATGACGCTGTCAACCAGATTTGCGACACAGGTTGACATCTGATCACTTATTAATCACATCGACCAATGAACCAGAATCACCAGCGAGGCTCAAATCCAGGGCAGCCCGCTGCTGAAGGAGCATCACACTGCAATGCGTACGGAAGGATTTTTCGAATGGCTCGGCCGGATCATCGGCACCGTCATTCGCTTCGTCGTCGACCTGCTTTCAGGCGTGCTCGGCGGCATTGGCCAAGCCATCGACGATTTTTTCAACGGCCTGGCGCGGGCCATCGGCATGGATGTGTCGTTCTTCAGCCTGTTCCTGCTGGTTATCGGCCTGCTCCTGCTCTACAGCGGGATACGCGCCTTCATTCGCAAGTCCATCATTGGCGGCCTGGTGCTCACCTTCCTTGGCCTGGTGGTGATGAGCTGGCTGATCGTCTGAACCCCATGTCCCACGGAGGGGACCATGTTCGCACTGCTCGTCCGGCTACGGCCGGCCTGGCTTCGCCACACACCCGCCTGCCTGCTCTGCCACGCGCCGGGCGACGTCCTGCCGATTTGCAGCGGCTGTGAAGCGGAGCTGCCCTGGCTCAGTGGACATTGCTCCATTTGCGCCCTGCCCCTGCCCACCCATGGGCTGCCCTGCGGCGATTGCCTGAAGCGCCCACCGCCCTTTACCCGGGTCGAGGCGCCATGGCGCTATGGCTTTCCGGTAGACAGCCTGATTACCCGCTTCAAGCACCAGGGCAACTGGCCCCAGGGTCGCTTGCTGGGGGAGTTGCTGGCGCGTCATCTCGCCCATGCGTTCAACGAGGGCCTGCCCCGGCCACGGGCGCTCCTGCCCGTACCACTGGCAGCGCCCCGATTGCGTCGACGCGGCTTCAACCAGGCACAGATGCTGGGGCGCTGGCTGAGCGAGGAACTGCATATCCCGTTGCAGGAGGGGTGGCTGCAACGGATAGAGGATGGCCCGCCCCAGCAGGGGCTGGACGCGGCAGAACGGCGCCGCAACCTGCGACGTGCGTTCGCCCTGGACGTTCTCGCCGACGTGAAAGACCAGCATCTGGCCCTGGTGGACGACGTGCTGACCACCGGCACCACCGCGCATTTCCTCGCCCGCCTGCTGAAGCGAGCGGGAGCCTTGCGGGTGGACGTCTACTGCCTCGCACGCACGCCCCGTCCCGGCGACCGTTGAAGTCTTGACGTGGCGCACCCGTGGGAGCAGCCTGCGCGCCAGAAGCCCGGAGGAACCCATCCGCCCATGAGCCTGACCAGCGCCCTCACCCAGCAACTCACCCGCCGCCCGCAGCGCCTGGCCCTGCTGGAACAGATCGCCGTGCAAGGCTCCATCACCCGCGCCGCCAAGGCTGCGGGGCTGAGCTACAAGGCTGCCTGGGACGCCATCGACGAATTGAACAACCTCGCCGAACGCCCCTTGGTGGAACGCTCGGTGGGCGGTAAGGGCGGCGGTGGCGCGCGATTGTCGGCCGAAGGGGAACGCCTGCTGGCACTCTACAAGCGCTTGGAAAGCCTGCAAGCGCGCCTGCTGGAAAGCGCTGAAAGCGAGCGGGACCTGGAACTGCTCGGCCGCCTGATGCTGCGCACCAGCGCACGCAATCAGCTGAGCGGCCGCGTGCTCGACATCGAATCCAGGGGGCGCAACGACCTGGTGCGCGTCGAACTGCCGGGTGGTATCCGACTCTCGGCCCAGATCACCCACGACAGTACCGAGAAGCTGGAACTGGCCCCGGGTCGCAGCGTGGTTGCCCTGATCAAGGCTGGTTGGTTGCGCCTGCAAACGATCTCCGAACAGGCGGACGAAACCCTGAACCAGTTGCAGGGCCGGATCGAGGAGATCTTCGACGCCGACGATGGCCCCAGCGAAGTGCGCATCGCCCTCGCCAGCGGCCAGACCCTCTGCGCCCTGGTCGAGCCCGAGCGGCTGGCCGCGCTTGGCCTGAAGGCCGGCCACGCGGTGCGCGCTCAGTTCGCCGCCGGCCAGGTGCTGCTCGGCACAGCGCTCTGAAGCTCAGCAGGCGATTTCGCGAGCTAGAGAGCAGCAAATCGTTTCCGGGGATAGACTGGGCGCCTTGCTGCCGGAGTCTCCCATGTCCCACCCCTTCGATGACCTTACCCCCGACCTCGTACTCGACGCAGTGGAAAGCCTTGGCTTCCTCAGCGACATGCGCATCCTCGCGCTGAACAGCTACGAGAACCGCGTCTACCAGGTGGGCATCGAGGACGCCGAGCCGCTGATCGCCAAGTTCTACCGCCCGCAACGCTGGAGCGACGCGGCGATACACGAGGAGCACAGCTTCAGCGCCGAACTCGCGGAGTGCGAAGTACCGGTGGTGGCGCCGCTGCAACGCGACGGTGAAAGCCTGTTCGAACACGCCGGCTTTCGCTTCGCCCTCTTCCCTCGCCGCGGCGGCCGTGCACCGGAGCCGGGCAATCTGGACCAGCTCTACCGCCTCGGCCAGCTGCTTGGTCGTCTACATGCAGTTGGTTCCACACGCCCGTTCGAACACCGCGAAACCCTGGCGGTAGAGAACTTCGGTCACCAATCGCTGGCCACTCTCCTGGAAGGCAACTTCGTCCCCCGCAGCCTGCTGCCAGCCTATGAGTCGGTAGCCCGCGACCTGCTCAAGCGCCTGGACAAGCTGTTCGCCGACGTGCGCTACCAGCCGATCCGGCTGCACGGCGATTGCCATCCCGGCAACCTGCTATGCCGCGACGACGTCTACCACATGGTCGACCTCGACGACTGCCGCATGGGCCCGGCAGTCCAGGACCTCTGGATGATGCTGGCCGGCGAACGTCACGAACGCCTCGGCCAGCTATCCGAGTTGATGGATGGCTACCAGGAATTCCACGACTTCGACCCGCGCGAGCTGCCGCTGATCGAGGGCTTGCGCGCCCTGCGCCTGATGCACCACAGCGCCTGGATTGCCCGCCGCTGGGACGATCCGGCTTTCCCCATGCACTTCTCCTGGTTCGGCAGCGAACGCTACTGGGGCGACCAGATCCTTACCCTGCGCGAGCAACTCTCGGCGCTGGATGAAGAGCCGTTGAAACTCTTCTGAGCGGTCGAGTCCTCTGTGGAGGCGAATTCATTCGCTATAGGCTGCGCAGCAGCCCCAAACCTCGCAGGGCGAACCTACGGTCCGCTCAGCGATTGAAATCGCCCCCACAAAAGAGCAGAGAGCGCGTCTCGAGAACAGGCGTAAAGAACCCCTTACGCGTTTCGCTTGCACGGCCCTGCTGAAAAACCTGAGCGCACAGACAAGTCGTGATGGCGACAACTAGAATGTCGCACCACTCGATAGCTGCCTAAGCAAGGACATTCCATGGCCACCGCCGACCCGCGTCGCGGGTACATCCTGGGGCTCTCCGCCTACATCATCTGGGGACTCTTTCCGCTCTACTTCAAAGTCATCCAGAACGTTCCGGCGCTGGAGATCATTGTCCATCGTGCGCTGTGGTCCGCCCTGTTCGGCGCGGCACTGTTGCTGGTGTGGAAGCACCCCGGCTGGTTCCGCGAGCTGCGGGAAAATCCCAAGCGCTTCGGCGTGCTGGCCGCCAGCGGCATGCTGATCGCCGGCAACTGGCTGGTGTACGTCTGGGCGGTGAACAACGGGCGCATGCTGGAAGCGAGCCTCGGTTACTACATCAACCCGCTGGTGAATGTGCTGCTGGGGATGCTGATCCTCGGTGAGCGCCTGCGTCGCCTGCAGTGGGTCGCCGTGCTGCTTGCCGCCGTCGGCGTGGCACAGCAGATCTGGCAAGTGGGTGCGCTGCCCTGGGTATCCCTGACCCTGGCACTGACCTTCGGTTTCTATGGGCTGATCCGCAAGCAGGCACCGGTAGCCGCCCTACCCGGCCTCGTCGTGGAAACCTGGTTGCTGTTACCGCTGGCAGTGGGCTGGCTGCTGCTGAGCCCGGAGGCAGCGTCCACGCAGACAAGCTTCTGGACCAGTTCCGAGGCGCTCTGGCTGGTCGCCGCCGGCCCCATCACGCTCGTGCCGCTGGTGTGCTTCAACGCGGCTGCGCGCCACCTGCCCTACACGACGCTGGGCTTCCTCCAGTACCTGGCGCCGACCCTGGTGATGCTGCAGGCGATCTTCCTGTTCGGCGAGCACTTCGACCCGAGCAAGCTGCTGGCCTTCTGCTTCATCTGGGCGGGCCTGGCCATCTACAGCGTCGACGCCTGGCTCACCCTCCGCCGTAATTCCTGACCTACTCCCGTAGCGCAGCGAAGCCAAACGGACGCCCTTGTAGTGCGCACGCTGGGCTTCGTAACACGCCGAGAAAGCTCACTTCTCCTGATGCAGGTTCAGCTCCACCATCAGGTCATCGGCCAGGGTTTCCAGCTTGGCCTGCAAAACGTCCAGCGACAGCGTCAGCGGCACTGCCAGCACCGCTTCGGCGTGGAACAACGGTTCGCTGCTCATGGGCGCCGGCATCACCTCGGTGATCAGGCTTTCCAGGTTCACCCCCAGCTCCGCCAGCAGGCGCGTGATGTCTCGGACGATGCCCGGCCGGTCGTTGCCCACCAGGTCCAGCAGGATCGGCTTCCAGGTGCAGGCCGGTTCGATGCCACTCTGCGCCAGCATCACGCGGATGCCGTGGGCGCTGAGGCCCTGCAATCCCTCCACCAGCTCGTCGTAGCCTTCGGCCGGGACCGCTACGCGCAATATCCCGGCGAACTGCCCGGCCATGCGCGACATGCGGCTCTCCAGCCAGTTGCCGCCATGGGCGGCGATGCACTGCGCGACGCGCTCCACCAGTCCGGGCTGGTCCGCCGCGATAACGGTAAGTACCAGATGATCCACGCTCGACTCCTTATTGGTAGGGAACCGGCACCCGGCCTCAGGCCAGGCTCAGCCAGTAGGTGAAGTAAATCTCGTCCCGCACATAGCCGAGTCGTTCATAAAGCGCCTGGCCGGCAAGATTGGTCTTCGCGGTTTCCAGCTGGATGCCGCAAGCGCCGGTGCGTTCGGCATGGGCGCGGGCAGCGTTCATCAGGTCTTCGCCGACGCCCTGGCGCCGGGCGGCGGGCACTACATAAAGATCGCTCAACAACCAGGCCGGTGCCAGCGCCAGCGACGAGAGAAAGGGATAGAGCTGGGTGAACCCGAGGGGCGCGCCATCCTCACCACGAGCAATGAACAGCGTGGAGTCGCCGCGATCCAGCCGCTGTTCGAGGAACGCACGGATGTCCGATTGGGGTCTTGGCACCTGATAGAACTCGAGGTAACCGGCGAAAAGTCTGGAGAGATCATCAAGATCGCTGAAAGTGGCAGCATTTACAGGCATGGAAAGGCTCCGGGACGAATTCGCTGGAGTATAGGAAAGCGCCGGAAAACCCGCGCGGAATCCCGTGCGGAATCCCGTGCGACGGCCTGTCGCAGTTCCTCCGAAAAATAAATCGTGTACATTTTTCAGATTTAACTGGAACAAAGCGCCATTTTTTTGCGAACATTCTGCCCGCCGTTGTGACCGTAAAGCAGCTTTTAGTCGCATAGCGACGCGACCCCACTGATTTTCACAACGGCTTCATGTAGTATGCCGCGCTTCGGACTACAAGAAGGGAAACCCCCGGTCCGAGCGGATATTGAGCAGAGTGAGGCAAGCAATGACTGAGCGCGTTCAAGTCGGTGGCCTTCAGGTCGCCAGAGTCCTGTTCGACTTCGTGAACAACGAAGCCATCCCCGGAACCGGCATTGCGGCCGAGCAGTTCTGGGCCGGTGTGGAAGCCGTCATCAATGACCTGGCTCCGAAGAACAAAGCCCTCCTCGCCAAACGCGATGAACTGCAGGCCAAGATCGATGCCTGGCACCAGGCACGTGCCGGCCAGGCCCACGACGCAGTGGCCTACAAAGCGTTCCTCCAGGAGATCGGCTACCTGCTGCCGGAACCGGCAGACTTCCAGGCCACTACCCAGAATGTCGACGAAGAAATCGCCACCATGGCCGGCCCGCAGCTGGTTGTGCCGGTGATGAATGCGCGCTTCGCCCTGAACGCCGCCAACGCCCGTTGGGGTTCGCTCTACGACGCCCTCTACGGCACTGACGCCATCAGCGAAGAAGGCGGCGCCGAGAAGGGCAAGGGCTACAACAAGGTCCGTGGTGACAAGGTGATCGCCTTCGCCCGCGCCTTCCTCGACGAAGCCGCGCCGCTGGAAGGTGCTTCCCACGTCGACGCCACCGCCTACACCGTGAAGAACGGCCGCCTGGCCGTGACCCTGAAGAACGGCAGCGAAGTCGGCCTGAAAAACGCCGCCCAGTTCATCGCCTTGCAGGGCGACGCCGCCAAGCCGGCCGCCGTGCTGCTGAAGAACAACGGCCTGCACTTCGAGATCCAGATCGACCCGACCAGTCCCATCGGCCAGACCGACGCCGCCGGCGTGAAAGACGTGCTGATGGAATCCGCGCTGACCACCATCATGGACTGCGAAGACTCCGTCGCCGCCGTCGATGCCGACGACAAGGTCGTGGTCTACCGCAACTGGCTCGGCCTGATGAAGGGCGACCTGGCTGAATCCGTCAGCAAGGGCGGCCAGACCTTCACCCGCACCATGAACCCGGACCGCGTCTACACCAAGGCCGACGGTTCCGAGCTGACCCTGCACGGCCGCTCCCTGCTGTTCGTGCGCAACGTCGGTCACCTGATGACCAACCCGGCCATCCTCGATGCCGCTGGCAACGAAGTACCGGAAGGTATCCAGGACGGCCTGTTCACCGGCCTGATCGCCCTGCACAACCTGAAGGGCAACACCAGCCGCAAGAACACCCGCACCGGCTCGATGTACATCGTGAAGCCGAAGATGCACGGCCCGGAAGAAGTGGCCTTCGCCACCGAAATCTTCGGCCGCGTCGAAGACGTCCTGGGCCTGCCGCGCAACACCCTGAAGGTCGGCATCATGGACGAGGAGCGCCGCACCACCGTCAACCTCAAGGCCTGCATCCAGGCCGCTGCCGAGCGCGTGGTGTTCATCAACACCGGCTTCCTCGACCGCACCGGTGACGAAATCCACACCTCGATGGAAGCCGGCGCCATGGTGCGCAAGGGCGCCATGAAGTCCGAGAAGTGGATCGGTTCCTACGAGAACAACAACGTCGACGTCGGCCTGGCCACTGGCCTGCAGGGCAAAGCGCAGATCGGCAAGGGCATGTGGGCCATGCCGGACCTGATGGCCGCCATGCTCGAGCAGAAGATCGGCCACCCGCTGGCCGGCGCCAACACCGCCTGGGTACCGTCGCCGACCGCCGCCACCCTGCACGCCCTGCACTACCACAAGGTCGACGTGTTCGCCCGTCAGGCTGAGCTGGCCAAGCGTGCCGCCGCCTCGGTGGATGACATCCTGACCATCCCGCTGGCGCCGAACACCGACTGGACCCGCGAAGAAATCCAGAACGAACTGGACAACAACGCCCAGGGCATCCTCGGTTACGTGGTCCGCTGGATCGACCAGGGCGTCGGCTGCTCCAAGGTGCCGGACATCAACGATGTCGGCCTGATGGAAGACCGCGCCACCCTGCGTATCTCCAGCCAGCTGCTGGCCAACTGGCTGCGCCACGGCATCGTCAGCCAGGCCCAGATCGTCGAGAGCCTGGAGCGCATGGCCTCGGTGGTGGACCGTCAGAACGCCAACGACCCGCTGTACCGCCCGATGGCGCCGAACTTCGCCGACAACGTGGCCTTCCAGGCCGCACTGGAACTGGTAGTTGAAGGCACCAAGCAGCCCAACGGCTACACCGAACCGGTCCTGCACCGTCGTCGCCGCGAGTTCAAGGCGAAGAACGGTCTTTAAGACCTGCTCATGAAAACCGCCCTTCGGGGCGGTTTTTTATTGCCTGCAGAAAAGTCGGGCGGGCATCGACGTTACGCTTGCATACAAAACTTGTGTACAAAACCCCCATTCCCTGAGCTCCGCCAGCCCAAGCAAAGCTGACTTTCAAGTCAATGAAATATAAAGACAATTTTCCGATGGGCGGGCGCAACGGGCGCCAGAGCTGGGCTTGCGATGACCTCTAGTGGTGCACGAAAGGGCCAATCTCAAGGCAAGGATAAGCGACGCCTCTGGATGGCACGAAACTGGCTTGCATACAAAAAACACAAAAACAGTGCACACAAGTTTACGGAGGCCCCATGGCGCCCACTCCCGTTTCCGCTGTTACCCAGCTCGACTCCCCAGCCGCCGATTCGGTCGCTCCCGGTGCGGTGACCTTGAGTCCACGCCTGTACAGCGCCGACCTCGCGCCGACCCGCGCGGCAAACCGCAGTTGGGGCCGCTACAGCCTGTTCGCGCTGTGGACCAACGATGTGCACAACATTGCCAACTATTCCTTCGCCATAGGCCTCTTCGCCCTGGGCATGAGCGGCGCGCAGATCCTCGCCGCCTTCGCCCTCGGCGCGCTGGTGATCTATGGGCTGATGAACCTGTCCGGCTACATGGGCCAGAAGACCGGCCTGCCCTACCCGGTGATGTGCCGGATCAGCTTCGGCATCCACGGCGCACAGATTCCGGCGCTGATCCGCGCGGTCATCGCCATCGCCTGGTTCGGCATCCAGACCTATCTAGCCTCGGTCGTCCTGCGCGTATTGCTGGCCGCCGTGGCGCCGGGCCTGCGCGAGTTCGACCAGGATTCGATTCTCGGCCTGTCGACGCTCGGCTGGATCACCTTCCTCGGCATCTGGTTGGTGCAGCTGGCGATCTTCGCCTATGGAATGGAGATGGTGCGCCGCTACGAATCCTTCGCCGGTCCGGTGATTCTGGTGACCTTCGCCGCCCTGGCCTACTGGATGTATCAGCGCAGCGGCTTCTCCATCACTTGGTCCACCGGTGAAGGTTTCACGGGCTCGACGATGTGGTTGAAGGTGCTGGGCGCCGCTGCACTCTGGGTATCGCTGTACGGCACCATGATCCTCAACTTCTGCGATTTCACCCGTAACTGCCCGGACCGCCGCACCATCAGCGTGGGTAACTTCTGGGGGTTGCCGGTAAACATGCTGGGCTTCGCGGTGATCGCGGTGGTACTCGCCGGCGCGCAATTCAGCATCGACGGCAAGCTGGTGCAGAGCCCGACCGAGATCGTCGCCAGCATCCCCAACACCGTAGGCCTGGTGCTGGCCTGCCTGGCCTTCCTGATCGTCACCGTGGCGGTGAACATCATGGCCAACTTCGTCGCCCCGGCCTATGTGCTCACCAACCTGGCGCCGAAGCTGCTGAACTTCCGCCGCGCCGGCCTGCTCAGCGCCACCATCGCCGTGCTCATCCTGCCCTGGCACCTGTACAACAGCCCGACGGTGATCCTGTACTTCCTCGGCGGCCTCGGCGCCCTGCTCGGCCCGCTGTACGGCATCATCGTCACCGATTACTACCTGGTGCGCCGTGGCCGGGTGAACCTGCCGGAGCTCTACAGCGAAAGCAGCGAAGCCGCCTACCACTATCGCCGTGGCATCAACCTGCGCGCGGTAGCAGCGTTCATTCCCTCGGCGGCGATCGCCATCGTGCTGGCCCTGGTGCCGGCGTTCGAATCGCTGTCGCAGTTCTCGTGGTTCTTCGGCGCGGGCCTTGGGGCACTGATCCACTACACCATCGCCGACCGCCGCACCGAGCATTTGGATGTGTCCGGCGAAGAGATCGCGGTGGATAGCGCGCACCACTGAGGTATGAGGGGCAAGTGCCGGAGCGCTTGCCCCTTGTCAGTCCTGCATTACTGGTCCGGCAGCAGACCGAGCAGCTCTTCCTCGACCAGATTCAGCGCGACCAGCGATCGCTCTGCCTTGGCAATCCCCAGTGCCCCTTCCAGAGCCGCGATGATCAGCCAGGCCCGACTATGGGCCGAGACGCTGTCCAGGCCATCGGCACACAGTGACCGCTCGAAACTCCCCTGCCATGCCTGCAAGGCCCTGCGGCAACGCAGGTGGACCTGTTGCAACTCGTCGTCAATGCTCAGGGTCGTGGCGAAAATCGGGCAGGACTCGGCGAAAGCCGAAGCCTCCAACCAGCCTCGCAGGGTCGCCGTAAAGCGACGCAGGGCATTGCGGGCGTGAGGGGCCTTTTCGCCGGCATGGTCGAGGTGCTGCAGCACCTCGTCGGCGACGAAATCGACAGCGGCACTGACGATCGCCGGCTTGCCTTCAGGAAAGTAATGGTAGAGCGAGCCTTTGGGCGTCTCCGAGCGGGCGATGATGTCGCCCAGGCCGGTACCGAAATAGCCGCGGCTGGCCAGCAATGAGGCGGTGGCACGAACGACGCGGTCGGCGGCGTTGGATTTCTTCGGCAAGACATCTCTCCATCCGGGAACGGCGCGCCGCCTGGCCGGCGCGCGCCAAGGATGCCCCAGCGTCAGGGAATATGAAACACGGCGCTGGCGCGGGCTACCGGCTGTTCACCCACGTCGATCGCCGCGCTGGCGAAGGCCAGGCGTTGGCCGATCTTTTCGATGCGCGTACGCACTTCTAGTAGATCCCCCAGACGGGCCGCACCGCAGAAATCCACGCGGAGATTGACCGTTGCCATGGGCAGCGGAGGCTCCTGGGAAAAGGCCGTGGAATAGCCGAGGGCTGCATCGGCCAGGCTGCAGAGCAGCCCGCCATGGGCGGTGCCTCGCTGGTTACAGTGTTGCTGCTTGACCCGCAGGGCAATGACCATCCCCGCCTCTTCATCGCGGCGGTAGTACAGCGATCCGAGCAGATCCAGAAAGGGGCTGCTGCGAAACAGCGGTGCATAGCCCGCAGGAAGCGTGCTTTCCATCAGCGGCCACCCTCGCCGCCCACTTTGGCCACGCTCGCCAGTGCCATGGCGACCAGCGTCTGCTCGCCATCCCGCAGCGCGAAGATTTCCGCCAGAGCGACGAGCAACCGTCCCGAAGACTTCACCACCCGTCCCTTCGCCAGCAACCGCTCGCCCACGGCCGGCGCCAGCAGGTTCAGCTTGTACTCGGAGGTCACCACATCCCCCGCCACCGAGGCCGCCGCCCAGGCGCAGGCGCTGTCGGCCATGAAACCGACTACAGCGCCATGCACGAAGCCATGGTGCTGGTGCATCAGTTCGGGCTTCACGTCGATCTCGAACTCGACGGCGCCGCCCCCGATCGAAGTGACCCGCGCGCCCATCACTCGCGCGAACGGGGTGACGTTTATTACGGCCTCAAGCCGTTCCTGCATGCGTTGATCGTGTGCCATTGCTGGAATCCTTCTGTTGGCGGAGAGTGATCTTTCCGGTCATTTTATATAGACCGGTCTAAATACTTTGATCAGAAACCAACCAAACACAATGGACTTCGAGGCTGAATAGGGATTGTGAATGGACGGGTAGTCAGCACTCCGATCGCCGCGCAGGCATAAAAAAACCGCCTGTCCGTGGCGGTTTTTTCAGGCGCTTTTCAGCGCGATGACCTTCGCTTTGGCTTTCGCTTTCGCCGGCCTGGGCCGCACCTCGGGTGGCGGTGCCTTGGGTTCTGGCGGGGTGCCAATCTCGTTGCGTACCAGATTGGTGAGACGGCTCATGTCCACCGGTTTGAGCATGAAGTCGACCACTTTCATGTGCATCGCCTCGATGGCGTCCTGCACGTCGGCGTCGCCGGAAACGATGATGACCGGGAGGGTCGCCCGTGCCGACTGGCGCACCTGACGCACCAGTTCGAGGCCACTGCCGCATTGCATGTGCAGCTCGGTGATCATCAGACCGATGGAGGGGCGGGTAACCAGCAGCGCCAGCGCCTGTTCGCCACTGTCGGCAGTGATGCACGGAATTCCCTGGGCAACCAGGGCATCGGCCAGGGCATCGCGCCCGGACTCGTCGTCATCCACCAGCAGAACACTGGGCGGCGCGCTGGGTACGCGCATGATTTCATCAAGCGCTTGCAGCTCGGCGTCGCTCAGCAGGTCACCATAACTCATGGGGTCGTCCTCGAAGGGGCCTTCCCTAGCAGGCCCAACTCCCCTCACTACTAAGCTGTAGCACGGGGTACGCAGGTCGGATAGGCAAAATGCACGCAAGTTCCCATGCAGATTGCAGCATCCGCCGAACGGTAGTGGCCTATCGGGATTTCCGACGATCTGCGTCCCATCCCTTAGACTTACGTCCAATTTGTGTCCCCTGCCGTCACGCGCAGCATGGCTCTCCTGACAAGAAGAAACGACGGGCAGCAAGATGACCAAGGCAGACGCCTTCGCCCAGGCCGGCAAACAAGCGGTGCTGCAGAACGTCCATGGCACCATGGAGTTCCTGCAGAAGTACCCGCCCTTCAATCAGATGGAAAGCGCCCACCTCGCCTTCCTCGTCGAGCATTGCCTGCTGCGCTTCTATGCGGCCGGCGAATCCATCATCAAGCCCCAGGACGGGCCGGTGGAGCACTTCTACATCGTCAAACAGGGCCGTGTGGTGGGCGAACGCCCGCACTCGGCCAGGCGCGGCACCGAAACCACATTCGAGATCGCCAGCGGCGAATGCTTCCCGCTGGCCGCCCTGCTCGGCGAGCGCGCGACGCGCACGGAACACCTGGCTGGCGAAGACACCTTCTGCCTGCTGCTGGGCAAAGCCGCCTTCATCAAACTGTTCGCCCTGTCCAACCCGTTCCGCGACTTCGCCCTGCGTGGCGTCAGCAGCCTGCTCGACCAGGTCAACCAGCAGGTCCAGTTGCGCGCCACGGAAACCCTTGGCGCCCAATACTCCCTGGACACCCGTCTGGGTGAACTGGCGGTGCGTCACCCCATCGCCTGCCTGCCGGAGCTGCCCCTGCGCGACGCGGTGCGGCTGATGCACGAACAACAGGTGGGCAGCATCGTGATCGTCGATGCCAGGCAGCGGCCGCTGGGCATCTTCACCCTGCGCGACCTGCGCCGGGTGATCGCCGATGCCAGCGCCGACCTGGCCCAGCCCATCGCCGAAGTCATGACCCAGGCGCCGTTCCACCTGCCACCGGAGGCCAGCGCCTTCGACGCCGCCCTGGCCATGACCGAGCGGCACATCGCCCACGTTTGCGTGGTCAGCGACAACCGCCTGCTGGGAGTGGTATCCGAGCGCGACCTGTTCTCCCTGCAACGGGTCGACCTGGTGCACCTGGCGCGGACCATCCGCCATGCCGGACGGGTCGAAACCCTGGCCGCCCTGCGTGGAGAAATCCAGCGCCTGGTGGACAACATGCTCGCCCACGGCGCCAGTTCCACCCAGATCACCCGCATCATCACCCTGCTCAACGACCACACCGTGTGCCGGGTCATCGAGCTGACCCTGGAAGAAATGGGCGACCCGGGCATTCCTTTCACCTGGCTCTGCTTCGGTAGTGAAGGCCGCTGCGAACAGACCCTGCATACCGACCAGGACAACGGCATCCTCTTCGAAGCAGCCGATGCAGTGGAGGCTGCCGCCATTCGCGGCCGGCTGCTGCCGCTTGCCGAGCGCATCAATCAATCCCTCGCACAATGCGGATTCGAGCTGTGCAAGGGCGGGATCATGGCCGGCAACCCTGAGCTCTGCCTGTCCCGCAACGAGTGGAGTCGTCGTTTCGCCAGCTTCGTCCGCGAGGCG
Source organism: Pseudomonas taiwanensis (assembly GCF_013393345.1). Taxonomy (GTDB): domain Bacteria; phylum Pseudomonadota; class Gammaproteobacteria; order Pseudomonadales; family Pseudomonadaceae; genus Metapseudomonas; species Metapseudomonas resinovorans_C. Next base: position 29,336 of record NZ_QJRF01000031.1, on the reverse strand, counting down.
ACGCCGGAGAATCTGCTGGGCTCCTCCATCTACTTCGACCTGCGTGCGGTCTGGGGCCCTGGCGAAGGATGCGCCGCGCTGCAACGGGAACTGCTGGTGCTGGTGGCCGACAACAGCCTGTTCCAGCGCATGCTGGCCGACAATGCCCTGCGCCAGCGTCCGCCAGTGGGCCGATTCCGTGATTTCGTGGTCGCGCGCAAGGGCGCTGAAAAAGACACCCTCGACCTCAAGGTGCAGGGTCTCACCCCCTTCGTCGACGGCGCCCGGCTGCTGGCGCTGGCCAACGGTATCAGCGCCAGCGGCACCCTGGAGCGCCTGCGTCAGCTGGTGGCCCGTGAGGTGGTGGATGCGTTGGACGGCGCGGCTTACGAAGAGGCGTACCACTTCATCCAGCAGACCCGCATGCAGCAGCACCAGCATCAGGCGCGGCAAGGCCTGCCCTACTCCAACCGGCTCGACCCGGACACCCTCAATCACCTGGACCGGCGCATCCTGCGCGAGTCCTTCCGACAGGCCCAGCGCCTGCAATCCAGTCTGGCGCTACGCTACCAGCTATGAATGGTTTCCCCTGGTTCTCCCGTCGCACGCCGCTGGCCCCGGACCTCGCAGCCCGTCGCGACGCCCTGCCCGACCCGCAGGCACTCGACGAACGCCCTCTGCGTCAGCAGCGCTTCGTGGTCCTGGACCTGGAAACCAGCGGCCTGAACATGAGCCGGGACCTCGTACTGTCCATCGGCGCAGTGAGCATCGAGGACGGCGCCATTGATCTCGGCAACCAGTTCGAATGCACCCTGCAACGCGAGACCGGCAAGCTCAGCGCCAGCGTGCTGATTCATGGCATTGCGCCGAGCGAGCTGGCAGCCGGCGTCGAACCCGCCGAGGCCCTGCTGGGCTTCATGGAGTTCGTCGGCGACAGCCCACTACTGGCCTTCCACGCCACCTTCGACCAGCGCATGCTGAGCCGCGCCCTCAAGCAGGACCTCGACCACAGGTTGCGCCACTGCTTCCTCGACATCGCTGAACTGGCGCCCATGCTCTGCCCGGAATCCGGCATCCGCAATGGCGGTCTGGACCAGTGGGTGGAGCATTTCGGCCTGCATGTGCAGCAGCGCCACAACGCCAGCGCCGATGCCCTGGTGACCGCCGAGATCGCCCTGATCCTCTTCAGCCGAGCCCGGCGCCAGGGTCTGGAAACCCCGGCAGCATTGGCCTCCGCCCTCGCGCGCTGGCAGCGTCGGCAGCACGCCCCCGCCCTCTGAGACGCACCGCCCGGTCGATTTCTTCGAACCCTCGCCGCTGATCCGGCGTCGACTGAAGACCACCCCCGGAAGCGGAGGTCTTCCCAATGATCCGTCCATACGTGCTCGCCCTGTGCGCCGCGCTGTTTTGCGCAACAGCCACAGCGGCGGAGGTCACCTACTATCCGGTTCCGACGGGCACCGGCCCGCGCGATGTAGCCCCCGCCACGGACGGACGTGTGTGGTTCACCGCCCAACGCCTGGGCTCGGTCGGGCTCCTCGATCCGCTGACTGGCGAAACCCAGCTGATTACCCTGGGCGTGGGCTCCTCGCCCCGCGCCCTGGTGGTGGACCAGGACGGTGCCGCCTGGATCACCGACGCCGGCCTGGATGCCCTGGTACGGGTCGACCCGCTAGACCGCTCCGTGCGCACGTTTCCCCTCAAGGGCAGCACCACTGGCATCGGCCTCGAAGGCCTGGCGATGGATCGCAACGGCAACCTCTGGTTCACCGGACAGAAGGGGTTTTTCGGGCGCTTCAGACCGGCCAGCGACAGCCTGCAAATCTGGCCAGCGCCGGGTGGCCCCGGTCCCAACGGCATCACCGTAACGCCCAATGGCGAAGTCTGGTACGCCAATGAAACGGCCCGGCACATCGGCCGGATCGACCCCGAATCCGGGACCCCGACCCTGGTGGATGTACCTGAAGAAAGTGCCGGCCCACGTCTGATATGGAGTGACTCGCGCGGTACGCTCTGGGTCGGCGAGGCCGGCAGTGGACGCTTGAGCCGCTTCGATCCGCTGGGAGAGACCTGGAGCAGCTGGGACATTCCGGGCAACAACGCCGACGCCCATGCGCTCTACGTCGATGAGCAGGAGCGGGTATGGCTAAGCGACTATCGCGCCAATGCGATCCTGCGCTTCAACCCGTTCAGCCGTATCTTCGCCAGCTTCCCCAGCGACCGCCCCGCCGCTCGCGTGACTCACCTCTCCGGCCGCACCGGCGAAGTCTGGGGGGCCGAGTCGGCCCAGGATCGCCTGGTGATGATCCGGTACTGATCAGCGGACAGTGTTCCTACAAGCGTGCGACCGCGGACCTCGCATGCCCTGCGGCAATCCAATGCGGTATAACTGCGCCATTGACCGCTGCAGACGCCGAGGAATCCGCATGAGCGCCAGCCAGATCCTGTTCTTCTCCCCCACGTCCCCCTACGTCCGCAAGGTCATGGTGCTGCTCCACGAAACCGGTCAGCTGGATACGGTGACGCTGCATGGCGTGACGCTCACGCCGGTCAACCCCAGCGCCGACGTGAACGAGCACAACCCGGCCGGCAAGATTCCCGCCCTGCAGCTGGCCGACGGCAGCGTGCTGCACGACAGCCGCGTGATCCTCGACTACTTCGATCACCAGCACGGCGGTCAGCCGCTGATCCCACGTGATGGACCCGAGCGCTGGCGGCGCCTGACCCTGGCCTCCCTTGCGGACGCGGTAACGGATGCGGCCATCCTGGTGCGCTACGAAACCTTCCTGCGTCCCGAGGACAAGCGCTGGGACGACTGGGTGCTGGGCCAGTGCAGCAAGATCGACCGCGCCCTGGAAAGCTTCGAGAAATCCGCTGGCGAACTGGACGAGCGCTTCGACGTCGCCGCCATCAGCGCCGCCTGCGCCCTGGGCTACCTGGACTTCCGCATGCCCGACCTCAACTGGCGCCGCGACTGCCCGCAGCTGGCCGCCTGGTACGCCACGACCAGCCAGCGCCCCTCCCTCAAAGCCACCGCCCCGGCGCCCTGACGTCCTGCGCTCCGTAGGTTGGATGGCGCTTTTTCCATCCAACATTACGAGCGCAATCACGGCTCCGCTGGTGGAAGTGAAGAGCGACTTCCACCCTACAAAGGCTCACCTCCCACTTCCGGATCTCCCATGTAGGGTGGATGGCGCTTTTCCATCCACCACCACGCGAGCTCGGTCCATCAGCAGTTGGCGTTGAAACCACGGGCGGGGAAACAACCTTGCGATCCTTGCGGCCAGTTCGGCTCCATTCGCCTGGTCCTCACGCAATCCCAACCAGCTCATTGCTCACCTCCGGCGTTTCACTTCAGTTGCCACTGGCCGGCTGGGCACGACCGACGCCGTACCAGTCGAGCTTGCGGGTCAGCACCATCACACAGGCGAGCAGGCCGAACACCAGCAGCGAGCCCATCAGCAGGGCGTAGTCCTCGGCGCTCAGCAGGCCGTAAAGCATCCCGTAGAGTGCCGCGAGTCCCAGGGTGAAACCGCCGCCCCGCATCCAGCTGTGCAACACATGGCTGACGTAGAACCCCACCAGCGCCACACAGGCGGACGCCGAGATGACATAGGCGACGGCGAACTCCAGGTGTTCGGACAGCGACAGCAGCAACAGGTAGAAGAACGCCAGCGCCAGCCCCACAAGACCGTACTGCACCGGGTGCACCGCCAGGCGCTTGAGCACTTCCACCAGGAAGAATCCGGCGAAGGTCAGGGCCACGAACAGCAGCGCGTATTTGATGGCGCGGTCGGTCTTCAGGTACTGGTCCACCGGGTCGACGAAGCTCACGCCAAAGTCCCGCGAGTAGAACGCGTCGCACTGCTCCCCACCGGTGCACTGGGCCAGCGCTTCCTGCAGGTTCGTGGCGAAGAAGCTGGTTTGCCAGGTCGCGCTGAAGCCCTTGGCATCGATGCTGCGCTCGCTGGGCAGGAACTCGCCGATGAAGCTCGGATGCGGCCAGGTCGAACTCAATTCCACCCGCGAATCGCGGCCCACAGGCGTCACGCTCAGGCTGGACGTGCCCTGCAACTTGAGGTCGAAAGCGAAATCGAGGCTCTGCACGACCCCGGCCTGCAACGGCGCCAACGGCACATGCACGCCCCCGTTCAGCAAGCGGTCGCCGCTGCCGGGTTGGAAGTCCAGGGACTGGCCATTCAAGCGAAGCTTCAGCGCATTGCCGATGCCGCGGATATCACTGATCCCGACCGCAAGGAATGGCTGTTCGAAGCGGTAGTCCGCGAGGTCTTCGTCGATGCCGTAGTTGGCCGGAACGAGAATCTGCCCGCTGATCTGGCTGTCGCTCTTGTACAGCCGTGCCTTGTAGATGCCCCGCGCACGCAGCTCGGTGTCGACGCTGCCGGTCAGGTTGAAGCGCTCCGGGAGGAAGTACAGCCGGCTGCTCACCTCGCGTTCTTCCAGATGGCGCTGGCCGGTCTGCTCGTAGGTCTTCCACTCGCGCACCGTGCGCTTGTAAGGCACCACCAGGATCGGCCCGGTGATCCGCTGGCTGTAGCTGGAACTCTGGGCAATGTTGGCCAGCACGCCATCACGCGCGGTCTGGCGCTCGCCAATCAGGCCGTCGATCAGTATCAGCGGGATCATCAACAACAGCATCAACAGGGCAATGGTGCCCAGCTTGAATCCGAGGGTTCGGGTCATGGCGACTCTCCTTGTGTCGGGATGAGGAGAGTCTGGGGAGCGTCCGTGGTGGGGTTATGGGGAGTGTGTGGAGACTGTGTGGGGATTGGGTGGTGGTCGCTTTTCCTGTGGGGGCGAATTCATTCGCTAAGCAGGACGCAGTCCTGCCATCGATCTTGCAGGGGGCAGCTGCGCTGCCCTTTAGCGAATGAATTCGCCCCCACAAGGTTTCCGTCGACCTACAGGGGGCGTTACGCCCCGCGAATGTACTGCTCCAGATGCTGGATCAGGCTTTCCTGTTCGGCGGTGATGTCGCGGACCAGGTCGCGGATGGAGAGCAGGCCCACCAGCTTGCCGTCCTGCAGTACCGGCAGGTGGCGCAGGTTCTTTTCGGTCATCAGCTGCATGCAGTACTGGTTGCTGTCGCGCGGGGTCACCACGAAGAGGTTGGAGGTCATCACTTCTTCGATAGTGGTGGCGTAAGCCGAACGCTCCAGTGCAGCGACGCGACGCACGAAGTCGCGCTCGGTGACGATGCCCACCAGTTCGCCACCCTGGATCACCACCAGCGCGCCGATGTCCTTGTCGGCCATCAGCAGGGCGGCTTCCAGTACGGTCGTGGTCGGCTCGACGTTGAAGATGTGGGTATGGGGCTTGGCTCTGAGTATCTCGGCGACGGTTTTCATCCGGCAGCTCCTGAAGGGCCTGTGGTTCTTGTAGTCGAAGCTCGATGCTGTGCAATACGACCGAATCAAGAATCAAGCCAAAACCTGGTTACAGGGTGGCGACACCCGCCGAAAGTCAGGGCGTTGTCCTGGTCAATTTATAGTCGATGCGGGATGCGGCCGAAGTCGCCGGGCGGCAGTCGCATATCAATTCGCGACGGCAGGTAGTCGCAAGCAGGCTTCGACGCCGCCTTCGGCATTCGCCACGCAAAGGTCGCCGCCATGGAGCCCCGCCACTTCCTGCACGAAATTGAGGCCGAGTCCGGTGCTCTTGCGCCCCGTTGCAGGGCGCGGCAGGGAATAGAAGCGCTCGGTGAGGCGCGAAAGTGCGAATCCGGGGATGGATTCGCCCTGGTTGAACACACGCAGTTCGAGCCAGTCGTCCTGTAGCGCCGCATCCAGCCGGAGAAGGCCGCCGGCCCCGGTGAAATCCAGGGCGTTGTCCAGGAGGTTCGCGAGCGCCTGACGGAGCAGGAAGCGCTCGCCGGTCGCGCACAGTCCTGGTGCGATTCGGTTCTCCACCTTCAGGCCCGCCGTTTCGATTCGCGCCGCCTGGGCGTGCAACAGCTCTTCGGCCAGTTCGCGAAGTGGCACCGGCACCCGCTCCTCCAGCCCCTGCCGCTGCTCCACCTGGGCCAGGTTGAGCAGGCGCTCGACCAGTTGCTGCAGGCGCGCGCCCTCATTGCCGATGTTGGCCACGAAGCGCTGCCGCTGCTCGGCCGGCATCTCGCCCTCCAGCAATTCGGCGGCGCCACGGATGGCCGCCAACGGGCTCTTCAGCTCGTGGGTCAGGGTGTGCACGTAGCGCTCGACGTAGGCCTTGCCTTCCAGCTGGGTACGCATGCGCTCCACCGCAGTCGCCAGTTGTCGCAGTTCGCCGCCGCTCATGGCCGGCAGCTCCGCGCGCGCGCCCTCGCTCACCGTCTGGGCATAGTTGCGCAGGCGACGGAGCGAGCGGCTCAGCCACCAGGAAAGCAGTCCGCCCACCAGCAGGCCGAGGCCGATGAGCCCTGCTCCAAGCCAGGCCAGGCGCCGCTGCGAGCGCTCGATGTAGGGCTGCAGCGAAGCGTTGGGTTTGGAAACAGAAACGACACCAATGATCCGCTCGCCATCGCGTATCGGTGCGGCGACGTACATCACCGAGGAGTCCGGGTCATTCGGGTCTTCCCGGCTGGAACGGGCGCCGTACTGGCCGCGCAGGGTCAGGTAGACGTCATTCCAGCGCGAATAATCCTGCCCCACCGCCGCGCCGCTGGAGTCCAGCAGCACCACGCCGTGCGCGTCGGTGACATAGATGCGGTGGTTCACCTGCATCTTGCGTACGCCCCAGATATCCGCCCCTGGCTGGCGCTTGCCGTAGGCGCGCAGCAGCTCGGGCAAGCGGCCCTGGTCGAGGGTGCCGGCGCGCACGTCGTCGCGAAGTATTTCCGCCAGCAGGTTGGCGGTGTCCACCAGGGTTTCTTCGGTGGACTGGCGAACGCCGGGGCGGATTTCATCCATCACCGTGCTGAGCACGAACCAGCCGGCCAGCCCGACGAAGAGGAAATAGGCCAGGAAGATGCGAATGCCCAGCGGCATCAGGCGTGATCCGGCGAGTAGCTATAGCCCAGGCCGCGATGGGTCTGGATGGGTTCCGCATTGGGCGCCACCTGGCGCAGCTTGGCGCGCAGGCTCTTGATGTGGCTATCGATGTTGCGCTCGTAGCCGGCGTCGGCGGCGACGCCCAGGGCATCCAGCAACTGCTCGCGACTGAACACCCGCTCGGGCTGCGCCAGCAGGGCCTGGAGCAGGCGGAACTCATGGCGGGTCAGCCCCAGGAGCTGGCCGTGGTAGTGGATGCGCACGCGCTCGCCGTCCACCTGGAATGGTCCGCCGGCAGTGGCCGCCGGGGGCGCTTCACGGGGGGCCGTGCGCTTGAGGATGACGCGCACGCGCGCCGCCACTTCGCGAGGGCTGAAGGGTTTCACCACGTAATCGTCGGCGCCGATCTCCAGGCCGACCACGCGGTCAATCTCGGCGTTGCGCGCGGTGAGGAACAGCACCGGCACTTCGGAGAAACGCCGCAATGCCTTGCACAGCTCGAAGCCACTGGTGTCCGGCAGGCCCACGTCGAGGATCACCAGGTCCACCGGTTGCTGGCGCAGCAGCTCCAGCGCCGGACCGCCGAGGCTCAGCCAGGTGGTGACGTTGCCGTCGGCCTCGAGGGCATAGACCAGCGTGTCGGCGATGGACGATTCATCTTCGACGATGAGGATGTGCGGCATGGGCGTCCCGGCTCATGGAGGTGACAGGGGAAAGTGCCGCACGGCCCTCTCCCCGTCAATCAGCACTGCGGCTTGCCGGCGGTGAACTTGCGTCCGGCGTAGACCGCAGCCTTGAACTCGCGCAGGGCCTTGGCGCCGATCAGCAGCGGGTAGTTGAAGCTGGAACGGTCGGTGAGGTTGACCTCCACCGTGCGCTTGACGCCACCCAGGCACATTTCCATGTCCACCACCGGTCGCTTGGAAATCTCCGCCGAGGGCGCCTCGTCTTCCTCGCCGAGTTCGTCGGCGCGGTTCTTGATCTTGCTGATGCGCGACAAGCGATGTTCGAACACCGTGTCATCGGCGCCCTTGGTGGCAAGGCGGAACCGTACCCATTCCTCGCCATCGCGCTTGAAGCGTTCGATGTCCTTGGCTGAGAGGGAAGCGGTGAGGGCACCGGTGTCCATCTTCGCCTTCATGGTCTGGCCGATCTCCGGCAGGCGCACGTATTCGTAGCGGCCATACAGGGTGGGTTCCTCGGCAGCGACAGCAGGCAGGGCCGCCAGGGCAAGCAGGGCAATCAGGGGTTTCAACGCAGCATCTCCTGGTTGAGGGGTACGGTTCTGGGACTGGCGCGACGGCCAATGGTTCGTCACGGCGGGTTCAGCGAGTGCCCGCAGCATACTCGCCCCCTTGCGGGTAGCAAGGCTCCCAACCGCTCGTCGCGTCGGCAGCGACTGGGTATCATGGCGCGCACACCAGAGGACGAGGAGCCGAGGACCCATGCGGCCGTTGCTGACCGGAATCGCCACCACCCTGCTGCTGTTGCTCAACACCCTGATCCTGATCGGCCCGATGCTGGCCATTGCCCTGCTCAAGCTCATCCTGCCCGGCCAGGCCCTGCGCGACGCCTGCTCCCGCGGCGTGATGTGGGTCGCCGAGGCCTGGGCGGAAAACTGCAAGCGTGTGTTCGCCGCGTTCACCCCGACCCGCTGGGACATCCGCGGTGGCGAAGGGCTGCGCAACGACACGTCCTACCTGGTCATCAGCAACCATCAGTCCTGGGTGGATATCCCCGCGCTGGTCCAGGCCTTCAACCGCAAGGCGCCCTACTTCAAGTTCTTCCTGAAGAAGGAGCTGATCTGGGTGCCCTTTCTCGGCCTGGCCTTCTGGGCCCTGGACTACCCCTTCATGAAGCGCTACAGCAAGGCCTTCCTGGACAAGCACCCGGAGATGAAGGGCAAGGATCTGGAGATCACCAAGGCCGCCTGCGAGAAGTTCAAGCGCATGCCGGTGACGGTGGTGAACTACCTCGAAGGCACCCGTTTCACCCCGGTGAAACACGCCAACCAGGACTCCCCCTACCAGCACCTGCTCAAGCCCAAGGCCGGCGGCGTCGCCTTCGTCCTGGCGGCGCTGGGCGAGCAGCTGGATGCGATTCTCGACGTCACCCTGGTCTACCCCGGTGACGGCGTACCGGGTTTCTGGGCATTGCTGTCCGGGCGGGTACCGAAGGTAATCGTGGACATCCAGACGCGTCCGCTGGACCCCGCCTTGTGGCAGGGCGATTACGAGAACGACGGAAAATTCCGCCAGTACGTGCAGGCCTGGGTCAGCCAGCTCTGGCAGGAGAAGGATGCGCGGATCAACGAACTCCGCACGCAAATACAAGGGTAGGCACGCGGCCTACCCTCGGTCACCTCAGGTCGACAGCCCGTGTACCGGAGCCGGTTGTACGGGCATTTGCTGGACCGGCGTCTGCTGGGCCGGCGCCTGCTGCAAGCCGGGGGTGACCGGCGGCACCGTCCATTTCCACAGGTTGCCCAGGTTCTGCAGCAGCGATTCGGCCAGACCCTGCTGACCAAGGAAGGACAGGATCAACGGGGCGAACTGGCCGATCAGGCCGGTGTCCATCCCCAGCGAGCCAAAGGCCTGGCCCACGTCTGTCATGTTGTTCATCTGCTGGCCGGCGAGCACGCCGGGCTGGCCGCCCAACGCATTGCCCGACTGCTGGCCAAGCAGGCCACCGATGCTGCTGAGCAAGCCCTGGGTATTGGGATCGGTGAGCATGCCCACGCCCGGTACCGCCTGGTCCAGTTGGGCGAACTGATCGGCCGGCAGGTTGTTGCGCGCCAGGCCGAACATCGCGGTGAGGCCACCAATGGCTTGCTCCGGGGTGATGTTCAACTGGTTACCCAATTGCCCCAACAAGGCCGCCGACTCCGCCGGTGCGACGCCCGGTGCGTTGTCCTCCTGACTGCCCGCTCCACTGGTTGCAGCGGCGGAAATGACATCGCCCAGGGTGACGGCGAATACCGGGCTGGCCGCCAGGCTCAGCAGGGCTGCCAGGGTCAGGCTTCGGGGAATGTGCATAGGTCGACCTCAAGGAAAAGTCCGCGCCGGAACACTACGTACCGGACTGTGAGCGGAAACTCGAGGCTGTGACAGCGGCGACCGGCCGGGTGTTCCCCGCCTCCCGTCGGTCAGGTCCGTAGGATGTGGCGGGCGGCGTTCCGCTAGAGCGCAGCGAAACCCATCACTTCGAATCGATGGGTTTCGCAGGCTCTACCCATCCTACGCGGGACTGGTGCTGGACTAGCCTTGAAAGATCACCCTCCCGGGCATCCGCCATGAACGAATCCCTGATCGCCGAACTCGATGCCGCCCTCCCCCGCCTTGCCCGCAAGATCCGCGTGCTGGAGGCCATCGCCTGGCCCGATGGCGTCGAAGAGCGTTTCCTCACCGACTGGCGCGCCGGGCGGCCTCGGCTTCCAGAGGTGTCGCTGCAGCCCCGCGATCACACTGCCGAGATTGAAGCCCTGGAACACCTCGCCAGCCGCTGCGACACGGGCCACCCGGCGGGTGCTTTCCTCGCCGCCACCGCCGGCAGCTATGCCTGCACTGGGCGCATGCTCGGCGCCATCGGTACACCGGCCTTCAGCGACTTCTCCGCGCGCCTCTACCAGCGTCCCGACCACTACTACGAACGGCAGAAAATGACGCCCCTGGATGCGGCGCGTTTCTTCCTCGATACCACCGACGCGCTGCTCGACAGCCGCTGCATTCCGGCCACCGATGCCTGCATCCCTGCCGAGGATTTCGCCGCCTGGATGCGCACCGAAGTGGACGCTTTCTTCGGCCCCGACCAGGTTCGCGTCGTGGTGGACCCGGACCTCGCTTCCAAAGCCATTGCCGGCGCCACGCGTATCCGCCTGCGGGCTTCGGCACTTTTTTCCGAGCTGGACAAGGCCCAGCTGCTGCAACACGAAGCGTTCGTCCATGCCGGCACCGCACTGAACGGCCGGGCGCAGAAACGCCTGACCAGCCTGGGCCTTGGCGCACCGCGCACCACCCTGACCCAGGAAGGCATCGCCATGCTCGCCGAGTTGCTCACTGGCAGCATCGACATCCAGCGCCTGCGCCGCATCGCCCTGCGGGTGGTGGCGGTGCAGCAGGCACTCGACGGAGCTGACTTCATCGAGGTGTTCAAGGGCTTCCTGGAGGCCGGACAGTCCGAAGAAGAGTCGTTCCGCTCCACTCAGCGCGTGTTCCGCGGGGCCGATGTGCGCGGTGGCAATGCTTTCACCAAGGACGCCTGCTACGTGATCGGGATGCTCGGCGTGCACACCCTGTTGCGGGTGGCGGTGCGCGACAACCGTCCGGAACTGCTGCGCCAGCTGTTCGCCGGGCGGATGACCGCAGGCGACGTGGTGCGCCTGGCGCCGCTGTTCGAATCCGGCTGGCTGGAGCAACCGCGCTACGTTCCACCCTGGGCGGCCGACCTGCGCCGCCTGGCCGCGACCCTGGCTTTCTCCGCCTTCGTCGGGCGAATCAATCTGGAGGTGATCGAGCTGGAGCGGTTCGTGGAGTTGGAGGACGAGTAACCACCCGCTTCGTTTTGGGCCGCTCTTTGTGGGGGCGAATTCATTCGCTAATGGCAGCGCAGCTGCCCTATACAAACCAATGGCAGGACTGTGTCCTGCTTAGCGAATGAATTCGCCCCCACAGGGATTCCATTCCCACCGGACGAATAAAAAAAGGAGCCCCGAAGGGCCCCTTGAGGGACAGACGCCATGGCTGTCACATCACGGCGTCGGGGTCTTGCAGTCGATCAGGCCGCGCTGAAGGTCTTGTGCGGGTCGATGACGAATTTCTTCGGTACGCCAGCATCGAACTCGCCGTAGCCGCGCGGGGCGTCGTCCAGGCTGATGACCTGCACGCCCACCACTTCGGCGATGTTGATGCGGTCCCACATGATCGCTTGCATGAGCGCGCGGTTGTACTTCATCACCGGGGTCTGGCCGGTGTGGAAGCTGTGGGATTTCGCCCAGCCGAGGCCGAAGCGAATACTCAGGGCGCCGATCTTGGCGGCTGCATCCACCGCACCCGGGTCTTCGGTCACGTAGAGGCCGGGGATACCGATCTTGCCGGCCACGCGGGTGACCTGCATCAGCGAGTTGAGCACGGTGGCCGGAGCTTCGTGCTTGGCGCCTTCATGGCCGTGGCCGCGAGCTTCGAAGCCCACCGCATCCACTGCGCAATCCACTTCCGGCTCGCCCAGCAGCGCGGCGATCTGCTCGTGCAGCGGGGTGTCCAGCGACAGGTCGGCGATCTCGAAGCCTTGTGCCTTGGCGTGGGCCAGGCGGGCGGGGTTGAGGTCGCCGACGATGACCACGGCAGCGCCCAGCAGACGGGCGGAGGCGGCAGCGGCGAGGCCAACCGGACCTGCGCCGGCAACGTATACGGTGCTGCCCGGACCAACTCCGGCAGTGACCGCGCCGTGGTAGCCGGTGGGCAGGATGTCGGAGAGGCAGGTCAGGTCACGGATCTTCTCCATGGCCTTGTCGCGATCCGGCAGCTTCAGCAGGTTGAAGTCGGCGTAGGGAACCAGCACGTATTCGGCCTGGCCGCCGGTCCAGTCGCCCATGTCGACATAGCCGTAGGCGCCGCCGGCACGGGCCGGGTTGACGGTCAGGCACACGCCGGTGTGCATTTCCTTGCAGGAACGGCAGCGGCCGCAGGCCACGTTGAAGGGCACGGAAACCAGGTCGCCGATCTTCAGGTTCTCCACGTCGCTACCCTTCTCGATCACCTCGCCGGTGATCTCGTGGCCGAGCACCAGGCCGACCTGTGCGGTCGTACGGCCGCGCACCATGTGCTGGTCCGAGCCGCAGATGTTGGTGGAGACGACTTTGAGGATGACCCCGTGTTCGATCTTCTTGCCGCGAGGGTCCTGCATTTTGGGGTAGTCGATCTTCTGGACTTCGACCTTGCCCGAACCGAGATAAACGACACCACGATTACCAGACATGCGTAATTCTCCGTTGTTGTTGTGAACACAAAGGCGCGACCGACGGCCACGCGGCCTTGCACTGGAGCTTGCATCTGTTGCCGGAACCCGCCGGTGAAACCTGGCAGAGGCGAGTTCCTCAAGTAGGGTGGGCCGGGCGGCGTTCCGCTTCAGCCCACCAAGAAGAGGACGCACCCTCTCCCCGGCCCTCTCCCTGAAGGGAGAGGGAGAAAAGCCTTATGCGTTGAGCACCACCGTGCGGTTGGCGTTGAGGAACACGCGGCGTTCGATGTGGTAGCCGACAGCCTTGGCCAGGGTCAGGCACTCGATGTCGCGGCCCTTGGCGATCAGGTCCTCGGGGTAGTGCGCGTGATCCACCGCTTCGACGCCCTGGGCGATGATCGGGCCTTCGTCGAGGTCGTTATTGATGTAATGCGCCGTGGCACCCACCAGCTTCACGCCCTTCTGGTAGGCCTGGTGGTAAGGCTTGGCGCCCTTGAAGCCGGGCAGCAGCGAGTGGTGGATATTGATCGCCCAGCCATCGAGCTTCTTGCACAGCTCGGGCGACAGCACCTGCATGTAGCGCGCGAGCACCACCAGTTCGGCGCCGGACTGCTCGATCACCTGCAGCACCTTGCGCTCCTGCGACGGCTTGTCGTTCGGGTCGAGGGGGAAGTGGTGATAGGGAATCCCGTGCCAACGGGCGAGCGGTTCCAGGTCCGGGTGGTTGGACACCACTGCCACCACGTCCATGGCCAGTTGGCCGATGCGCTGGCGGTAGAGCAGGTCGTTCAAGCAGTGGTCGGCCTTGGAGACCATCAACACCACCTTGGCGCGATAGCCCGGCGGTGTCAGTTCCAGCTGCATGTCGAACGGCGCCAGGCGCTCATCGAGGCCAGCGCGGAAGGCTTGCTCGTCGAAGTCGTCCGGCTGGCGGAATTCGACACGAATGAAGAAGCGCGAAGACAGCCGGTCATCGAAGGAATGGTGTTCGGTGACGTAGCAACGCTGCTCGAAGAGAAAGCGCGTCACCGCATCCACGGTGCCGAGCACGCTCGGGCATTGGGCGGTGAGAATCCAGGTATCGGGGGTGCGGCTCATCTCGATCTCCAACGGCGCAACGACGTAGGTTGGTGCTGAGCTTGCGAAGCCCAACAAGGAGCGCGCAGCGCTCCCTGAAGTCCATCCGGGGCTCCGCTCGTTGGGCCGCGCTGCGCTTGGCCCAACCTACGGAACGCCCCGTGCCGATCAGGCCTTCACCGCCAGTCCGAACTCCGCGCTGGCGTCTTGCAGCCAGAGCCAGAAGTAGTCGGAGAAGCTGCGACGGATCAGCAGTTCCCAGGTGTCTTCGCCGGTATGGCGAATCACCAGCGAGGCCTTGGCGAAGGTGCTGCCGACGGCCTTGCCCACCGGGAAGTTGCTCGGGTGCACGTCATAGGGGGTCGACTTCATCAGCACCTCGCGGACCTTGGGTCCGGAGAGCTCGAGGATGGTCTGGCCGCCGCTGACGTTGACCACGGAGATGTGCTGGCCATCCAGTGCCTTGCGCAGGCGCTGTTCGGTCTCGAACTCCTGGCCACTCGGCACGATCAGCAGCCACTCGTCCGGGCCCAGCCACTGCAGCGAGGTGTCGCCGCTGGCCACCAGGGTCAGCGCGACCGGCAGCTCCAGGCCCAGGGCGCTGTGCACGCCACCGGCGAAGGCCGGATCCTTGGCGTCGCCACGGATCACCAGGTGACCGAGGAGCTTCTTCTCGCGCAGGACCACACCTGCGCTGCTCTTGCCTTTGCGCGCCAGCTCGTCGAGGCCGGCATGGAACAGCGGCGATTCGGCGTGGGCGGCATCAGGACGCTGTTTGTAGACGTTCACGTTAGACATTCTGGCGGTCCCCTTTCGGGTCATAGAACACGGAGCTGCAGATTTCGGCTTCGATCACGCTGCCATCGGCCAGCGGCGCGAAGACACGCTCGCCCATACGCTTGAGGCCACCCTTGACCACGGCCATGGCGAAGGAATAACCCATGGTCGAACTCATGTAGCTGGAGGTGACGTGGCCGACCATCTTCATCGGGATGGACTGCTTCGGATCGAACACCAGCTGGGCGCCTTCCGGCAGCACCTTGTTCGGGTCGATGGGCTTGAGGCCTACCAGTTGCTTGCGGTCTTCGCGCAGGCTGTCTTCGCGGTTCATGCCGCGCCAGCCGATCCACGAGAACGCCTTGTTGCGACCCACGCACCAGCCCATGTTCAGGTCGTCCGGGGTCACCGAGCCATCGGTGTCCTGGCCGACGATGATGAAGCCCTTCTCGGCCCGCAGTACGTGCATGGTTTCAGTGCCGTACGGGGTCAGGTTGTACTTCTTGCCGGCCTCGACGATTTTTTCCCACACGCCCAGGGCGTAGTCGGCCTGCACGTTCACTTCGTAGCTCAGCTCACCGGTGAAGGAGATGCGGAACACACGAGCCGGCACACCACCTACCAGGCCTTCCTTCCAGCTCATGAAGGGGAAGGCGTCCTTGTCCAGGTCGATGTCGGTGACTTCGGCCAGCAGCTTGCGGCTGTTGGGGCCGGACAGGGTCATGGTGGCCCAGTGGTCGGTGACCGAGGTGAAGTACACCTTCAGCTCCGGCCATTCGGTCTGGTGGTAGATCTCCAGCCATTCCATCACCCGGGCGGCACCGCCGGTGGTGGTGGTCATGATGAAGTGGTTCTCGGCGACGCAGGCGGTCACGCCGTCGTCGAAGACCATGCCGTCTTCCTTGCACATCAGGCCGTAGCGGGCCTTGCCCACGTCCAGCTTGGTCCAGGCGTTGGTGTACACGCGGTTGAGGAACTCGCGGGCATCCGGGCCCTGGATGTCGATCTTGCCGAGGGTGGACGCATCGAGGATGCCCACGCTGTCACGCACGGCCTTGCACTCGCGGGCGACCGCAGCGTGCATGTCTTCGCCGCGCTTGGGGAAGAACCACGGGCGCTTCCACTGGCCGACGTCCTCGAACTCGGCGCCCTGCTCCAGGTGCCAGCGGTGCATCGCGGTGTAACGCTTGGGCTCGAACAGGTGGCCGCAGTGACGACCGGCGACAGCGCCGAAGGTCACCGGGGTGTAGTTCGGGCGGAACATGGTGGTGCCCATCTCGGCGATGGAGATACCCATCGAGCGAGCGGCGATGGCCAGGCCGTTGATGTTGCCCAGCTTGCCCTGGTCGGTACCGAAGCCCAGCGCGGTGTAGCGCTTGACGTGCTCGACCGACTCGAAGCCTTCACGGGTGGCCAGTTCGATACCGGCGGAGGTGACGTCGTTCTGCAGGTCGACGAACTGCTTCGGCGCACGGGAGGTGGACTTGTCGTGCGGCACCTGGAACAGGCCCACGGTCGCTTCTTCCTTGCGCTTCTCGGTCTTCGGTACGGTGCCTTCGACCAGCTTGAAGCCGGCTTCGGCCGCAGCCTTGGCACCGGCCTCGAAACCGTCCGCCAGGGCATCGCCCAGACCGAACACGCCATTCACGGCACCGGCGCAGATGCGCTTCTGGAAGCCTTCACCGGGCACGAAGGCGAGGATGTCTTCACGCCAGGTCGGCTTGCCGCCCAGGTGCGACGCCAGGTGTACCACCGGGCTGTAGCCGCCGGAGCTGGCGATCAGGTCGCAATCCACCACTTCACCGGGGCTGGTGACCTTGTGGCTCTTCAGGTCGATGGCGCAGATGCGGGCACCGGTGACGCGCTTGCTACCACGAGCCTCGACCACGGCGCTGCCGGTGAGGATGCGCACGCCACGAGCGCGGGCTTCTTCGACCCAGGCGCCGCGCGGGTTGCTGCGGGCATCGGCCACAGCCACTACTTTCTGGCCGGCATCCAGCCAGTCCAGCGCGACGCGGTAGGCGTAGTCGTTGTTGGTGGACAGCACCAGCTGGCGGCCCGGGGCCACGCCATAGCGGTTCACGTAGGTGGAGACGGCGCCGGCGAGCATGTTGCCCGGCACGTCGTTGTTCGAATACACCAGCGGACGCTCGTGGGCGCCGGCGGCCAGCACCACGCGCTTGGCGCGGACGCGGTGGACGCGGTGACGGGCCTGGCCATGGGGCGCGACCTCGCCCAGGTGGTCAGTCAGGCGCTGGTGGATGGTGAGGAAGTTGTGGTCGTGATAGCCGTTCACCGTGGCGCGCGGCAGCAGGGTCACTTCCGGCAGCTTGGCCAGTTCGGCGATGGCCTTGGTCACCCACTCCGAAGCGGGCTTGCCGTCCAGGGTTTCGCGGGTGTCCAGCAGACTGCCACCGAATTCTTCCTGCTCGTCAGCCAGGATCACACGGGCGCCACTGCGGCCGGCGGCCAGGGCGGCGGCGATACCGGCAGGGCCGGCGCCAACCACCAGCACGTCGCAGTACTGGTTCATGTGGTCGTAGATGTCCGGGTCGACTTCCAGAGGGGCACGACCGAGGCCAGCGGCCTTGCGGATGTACTTCTCGTAGGTCAGCCACAGGTTCTGCGGGTACATGAAGGTCTTGTAGTAGAACCCGGGCGGCATCATGGAGCCGCCGACCTTGCCGAGGATGCCCATGACGTCGTTGTTCACGTTCGGCCAGCCGTTGGTGCTGGTCGCCACCAGGCCTGCGTAGAGGGCCTGCTGGGTGGCGCGCACGTTCGGCACCTGGGAGCTCTCGGTGGAACCGATCTGCAGCACGGCGTTGGGCTCTTCCGCACCGGCGGCGACGATGCCGCGCGGACGGGAGTACTTGAAGCTGCGGCCGACGATGTCGACGCCGTTGGCCAGCAGGGCGGCAGCCAGGGTGTCACCCGCGAAGCCCTGATAGTTCTGGCCGTTGAAGGTGAAGGTCAGCGGTTGACTGCGATCGACGCGGCCACCCTTGGGGAGGCGATTGACCTGGCTCATGCCGTTACTCCTGCGGTCGCGGCTTTCTTCTCGCCGACGTTGGCCTCGGTGACAGTGGGCTTCTCACCGATCTTGTAGGTTTCGAGGATTTCGTAGCTCACGGTGTGGCGCGTGGCGTTGAAGTACTTGCGGCAGCCAGCGGCGTGCACCCACAGCTCGTGGTGGATGCCGCGCGGGTTGTCGCGGAAGAAGATGTAGTCGCCCCACTCCTCGTCGGTGCAGGCGTTCGGATCCAGGGGGCGCGGGATGTGCGCCTGGCCCTTGGCGTGGAATTCCTCTTCGGAGCGCAGCTCCCCGCAGTAGGGGCAGAAGATGTGCAGCATGGTGGTGGTCTCCGGTGAATCTCTTTATCTCCCCTCTCCCCTTGGGAGAGGGGCCGGGGGTGAGGGATGTCGGCCTTGGCGCGGTAGCCGGTCCCCTCACCCCAGCCCTCTCCCCAAGGGAGAGGGAGCTTGATCAGTGCGCTACCGCGGCAGCCCCGTGTTCATCGATCAGTGCGCCGGTGTGGAAACGGTCGATGGAGAAGGGCTTGGCCAGCGGGTGCATTTCGCCGCGCGCCAGGCTCGCCGCGAAGACATGGCCCGAGCCCGGGGTGGCCTTGAAGCCGCCGGTGCCCCAGCCGCAGTTGAAGAACAGGTTCTTCACCGGGGTCTTGGAGATGATCGGGCAGGCGTCCGGAGTCGTATCCACGATGCCGCCCCACTGACGGTTCATGCGCACGCGGGAGAGGATCGGGAACATCTCCACGATGGCCTGCAGGGTGTGCTCGATGGTCCCGTAGGAGCCGCGTTGGCCGTAGCCGTTGTAGCCGTCGATACCGGCACCGATGACCAGGTCGCCCTTGTCCGACTGGCTGATGTAGCCATGCACGGCGTTGGACATGATCACGCTGTGGATGATCGGCTTGATCGGCTCGGACACCAGGGCCTGCAGCGGGTGGGATTCCAGCGGCAGACGGAAGCCGGCCTGCTTGGCCATATGACCGGAGTTACCAGCGGTGACCACGCCGACTCGCTTGGCGCCGATGAAGCCGCGATTGGTTTCGACACCGATCACCGCGCCATCCTGCTTGCGGAAACCGAGCACCTCGGTGTTCTGCAGCAGGTCGACACCCAGGGCGTCGGCGGCACGGGCGTAGCCCCAGGCCACGGCGTCATGGCGGGCCACGCCCCCACGACGCTGAACGGTGGAACCCATGATCGGGTAACGGGTGCTCTTGCTGCAGTCGAGGAAAGGAATCTCCTCGGCTACCTGGCGGGCGTCCAGCAGTTCGCCGTCGACGCCGTTGAGGCGGTTGGCGTTGACCCGGCGAGCCGAGTCACGCATGTCCTGCAGGGTGTGGCAGAGGTTGTAGACGCCACGCTGGGAGAACATCACGTTGTAGTTCAGGTCCTGGGACAGGCCTTCCCACAGTTTCATGGCGTGTTCGTACAGCTGCGCCGCCTCGTCCCACAGGTAGTTGGAGCGGACGATGGTGGTGTTGCGCGCAGTGTTGCCGCCGCCCAGCCAGCCCTTCTCCACCACCGCGACGTTCTTCACGCCGAACTCCTTGGCCAGGTAGTAGGCAGTGGCCAGGCCGTGGCCGCCACCGCCGACGATGATCACGTCATAGACCGGCTTCGGCGTCGGGTTGCGCCACATGCGTTGCCAGTTTTCGTGGTGGCTCAGGGAGTGCTTGAACAGACCGAAGCCGGAATAACGTTGCATGTTCGGACTCCTGGATTAGCGGTAGACAGGGAAGTCGGCGCAGAGGCCGGCGACCTGCTTGGCCACCTGGGCTTCGACGTCGGCATCGCCGAGGTGGTCGAGGATGTCGCAGATCCAGCCGGCCAGCTCGATGCTCTGGGCTTCCTTGAAGCCACGGCTGGTGATGGCCGGGGTACCGATGCGCACGCCGGAAGTCACGAAGGGCGACTGCGGGTCGTTCGGTACGGCGTTCTTGTTCACGGTGATGCCAGCGCGGCCAAGGGCGGCGTCAGCTTCCTTGCCGGTCTTGCCTTGCTTGATCAGGCTAACCAGGAACAGGTGGTTGTCGGTGCCGCCGGAGACCACGTCGTAGCCACGGTCGATGAACACCTTGGCCATGGCCTGGGCGTTCTGGATCACCTGGGCCTGGTACTCCTTGAAGCCGGGCTCCAGCGCTTCCTTGAAGCACACGGCCTTGGCGGCGATCACGTGCATCAGCGGGCCACCCTGGGCGCCGGGGAAGACAGCGGAGTTCAGCTTCTTCTCGATCTCTTCGTTGGACTTGGCCAGGATCAGGCCGCCACGCGGACCGCGCAGGGTCTTGTGGGTGGTGGTGGTGACCACATCGGCGTAGGGCAGCGGGTTCGGGTACAGGCCAGCGGCAACCAGGCCGGCGACGTGGGCCATGTCGACGAACAGCAGCGCACCCACCTTGTCGGCGATGGCGCGGAAGCGCGGGAAGTCGAGGGTCTTGGAGTAGGCGGAGAAGCCGGCAACGATCATCTTCGGCTTATGCTCGACGGCCAGGCGCTCGACTTCGTCGTAATCGATCAGGCCGGTGGCGGTGTCCAGGCCGTACTGCACGGCGTTGTACAGCTTGCCGGAGGAGGAGACCTTGGCGCCGTGGGTCAGGTGGCCGCCGTGGGCCAGGCTCATGCCGAGGATGGTGTCACCGGCGTTCAGCAGGGCCAGGTAGACGGCGCTGTTGGCTTGCGAGCCGGAGTGCGGCTGGACGTTGGCGTAATCGGCGCCGAACAGCTGCTTGGCACGGTCGATGGCCAGCTGTTCGACCTTGTCGACGAACTCGCAGCCACCGTAGTAGCGCTTGCCCGGGTAGCCTTCGGCGTACTTGTTGGTCAGGCCGCTGCCCTGGGCTTCCATCACGCGCTTGCTGGTGTAGTTTTCCGAGGCGATCAGCTCGATGTGGTCTTCCTGACGCTGCTCTTCTTCCTGAATCGCGCTGAACAGTTCGTCGTCGTAACCCTGGATCTGGTCTTGCTTGCTGAACATCGATGATCTCCTGCGACAACCCGCTGTCGTCTCTGTTGTTTTGGGGGCTTGGCGCCTACCGCTGCAATACGGTCGGTGCCAGCCTGTTGCGGCCGATTGTGCGAGTTAGTCCGACACCCCGTTTGCCTGTTTGCGACGTGTAAATGCCCAAACCTACCCTGGCAGCGAAGTAAAACCGTTCGATTACCGAAGACCTCTCCGCCAGCCCCCGGATATCGCGCAGGAACGCCGCTGATGCAGGGCTGGAATGGGTGTAAGCTGGACCCCGGCGCAGGCTCGCTCCCGCGCCTCAGAACAATAAAAAGACAGAACTGCACTTCGACTCCTGCCTCACCCGCCAATACCCAAAAACGACAGTCGATGCAGTGGAGGAAGAACCCATGGCTGTTGCGAATCTTGCGCCGCCGTCCGTCGACGAAATCCAGGCCCAGTCCCGGCCTGACGCAGTGAAGACCTTCGGTTTCCTGCTGATCCCCAACTTCACCACCATCGGCTTCGCTTCGGCGATCGAGACCCTGCGCATGGCCAACCTGGCCGCCAAGCGCACCCTGTTCCGTACCCTGCTGATCGCCGCCGACCACGAGCCGGTGCAAGCCAGCAATGGCATGCGCGTGGTCCCCGACCACAGCTTCGAGGACGCTCCCGCACTGGACGCCCTGTTCGTCGTCGGCTCCAACCCCATGCCGACCCGCTACGACCGCCGCCTGCTCAACTGGGTGCGCAAGCTGTCCCAGCACGACGTGGCGCTGGGCGGCATCTGCACCGGCAGCCACCTGCTGGCCAGCGCCGAATTGCTCAAGGGCTATCGCTGCACGGTGCATTGGGAGGACATCGAGCAGGTCAAGGACAAGTTCCCCGGCATCGTCATTTCCAACCAGCTGTTCGAACTGGATCGCGACCGCTACACCTGCTCCGGCGGCACCGCATCCATGGACATGACCCTGCAACTGATCGCCCGCGAGCCGGGCGGCGTGGAAATCGCCACCCGCGCCGCCGAACTGCTGCTCTGCGACCGCATGCGCGGCGCCCGCGAACAGCAACGCGTTCCGCTGCGACAGAAGCTCGGCCACGCCCAGCCGAAGCTGAGCCAGATCGTCGCGATCATGGAAGCCAACCTGGAGGAGCCGCTGGAGCTGGAAGAACTGGCGCAACTCAACGAGGTATCGGTGCGCCAGCTGGAACGGCTGTTCCACAAGTACCTGGACCGCACTCCCAGCCAGTACTACCTGGAACTGCGCCTGAACCGCGCCCGCGACCTGCTGCTGCGCAGCGAGTCCCAGGTCCGCGACATCGCCCTGGCCTGCGGCTTTGCCTCGCCGGCGCACTTCTCCAAGTGCTACAGCCGCTTCTTCGGCCATTCGCCGCGCGGGGAGCGCAAGCAGAGTCCGTTGCACGTCTGAGGCCTCCACCGACATCGCTTTCCAGTGGGACCGCTCTTCTGTGGGGGCGAATTCATTCGCTAAGCAGGACGCAGTCCTGCCATCAATCTTGCGGGGGCAGCTGCGCTGCCCATAGCGAATGAATTCGCCCCCACAAGAAAACGGAACCCGCTCGCCGGAAACAAAAACGCCGCCCTCCTCTCGGGGGCGGCGTTTTCTTTTCACGACCTGCTGAATCAGGCGTCCCGCTCAACACCTCCGCTGAGCGCCACCACCGGCTTCTTCGCCAGCAGCCAGTAAACGACGCCGGATACCAGGATCGCCGGGAAGCTCGCAGTGATCTGCTCGGCGACATCCTTGAACACATGGGCCAGGACGAAGTAGACGCCGAAGCCCACTACCAGCGACGCGATGCCTGCCATATTCCAGCCATTGCTGCCGTAGTAGGCGCCGCCGGCTTCGGCGAACAGGTCGCGGTCGGACAGGCGCTTGCCGCGCACGCAGAAGTAATCCACCAGGATGATGGTCCAGAGCGGAATGAAGATGCCGCCGATCACCCCGAGGAAGGCTTCGAAGTAATGCAGGAAGGAGTCGAAGGCCATGGGCACGAAGCACAGCACCAGTTGCAGCACGACGATGATCGCCAGCGCCTTCTTCGGCGTGAGGCCCTTGAAGGCACCGAGCAGGCCCATGCCCGAGCCGTAGAGCACGGTCACGTTGGTGCTCACGGTGGCGAAGATCAATACCAGGAACGACACCATGCCCAGGCCGAGGGTTGCCAGCGTGGAACTGGGATCGGAGTTGTTCGGGTCGACGAAGCCGCTCTGCAACGCCACGCCGATGGCACCGACGGCGCCTATCACCATGAACCAGCCCTGGCCGATGTTCAGCCCCAGCCAGCTGCCGACACTGGCCGCCGTCCCGGTCTTGGAAAAGCGCGAGAAATCCGCGACCTGCGCCCAGGTCCAGGAGAAGCCGAAGGCCAGGTCGATGAAGAAGGCCACGCTGTGGGTTGGCGCCGCCACCTTGAACTCCATGATCTGCTTCAGCTCCCACTGCGACAGCACCACGTAGGTCACCCAGGCGCCCAGCACCAGCAAAAGGATGCCTGCCACGCGCTCCAGATAGCGGATCGCCTCATGCCCGAGGAAGGTGATCACGCCCTGGGCCACCGCAGTCAGCAGGATGCCCAGGACCATCGGTCCCGTTGACCCTGGCTGGCCGAACGTCGGCCAGCCAAACGCCGCGCCGAAGACATGGCTGAGGGAAATGGCCGCAATGAAGCTGTTCACGCTGGGCCAGCCGATCAGCACCAGGAACTGAGCGACGCCGGTCAGGCGCGAGCCCTTGGTGCCCAACGACGGACGCGATACCACCGCCGTGCTGGCGCCATAGCGGTAGCCGATATACGCCACCACCGCCCAGGGGATCATCATCAACGGCAGCCAGAGCAGGCTGTATTGCAAGACGAAGACCATGCCCAGCGCGGCGGCCATGCCGCCGAAGAACCAGGAACCGGTGTTGATACCGGAGCCAAACCAGGTCCAGACCGTATCGGCGAACCCGTAACTGCGCTCCTCGGGCTTGATCTGGCTGAGCCCGTACTCTTTGTGTGCGTCTGAATTCGACATAGCTGAAACTTCCTCGCGAACCGGCGTGGCGGTCCGCTGTTGTAATTGTTGAAGTCGCTTGTTCTGTTCGGGTTGACGCAATGCCGTGTCAGGCGCTCGGGAACTCCTGCTCGATGGCGTCGGCGATGCCCTGGACACAGACTTCCAGGATCAGCTCGCCCTTCTCCCGGCTGGCCGTCTTCGCCGACGACAAGGTGCCCGGTGCTGGCGTGCGCGCCGGATCGACCGGGAACACGTCGTAGGGCGGGAAGGTCGCGGGCGGGTGATCGACGACGCGCTCCAGGTCCACCAGGTCCGGGTACAGGGCGAGCATCAGGGAGGTCTCGAAGACACCGCCGTGCTCGATGTCCCAGCCGAGGAAGCCCTCGGGATAGAGCTGCTGGATCACCGCCGGGTCCTTCACGAAGTCCCAGTAGGAGAGCACCACCACCTTGAAGTCGTGGATGCCGGCGTAGCGCAGCTCACGCAGGGCAAGGTCGATGCCTTCGACGATGAACATCGAGTTCTCGTAGTGGCCGTTCATCAGCACCAGACGGCGCACGCCGTGGCGCGCCAGCTCGCGGATGATGTCCTGTACCGTGCCGGTGAGGGTGGCGCCGTCCAGGCTGGTGGTACCGGGGAAGTGGTTACCGCCGCCGGACTTCTGCTGGGACTTGTAGCCGTACTGCAGACCCGGCAGCACCAGCGCGCCAATGCGTTCGGCGACCTGCCGGCACACCGCCGTGGGCAGCAGGACGTCGACGTTCATGCACATGTGATGGCCATGCTGCTCCAGGGCACCGACCGGCAGCATCAGCACGCAATCGCCGCCTGCGACGCGCGCTTCGTACTCCTTCCAGGTCAGCTCACCTACGAAAACACTCTTGCTCATCGAAATACTCCAGGAATTCAGGGCGCCAGACGGACTTCCGCTTGCAGCATTGCATCAGAAGCGCGTGGACGATTTTTGTACAAATCCGACCCGAAGTTGGCAGGATCGCCGGGGTCTGTCCGTTAGTCGTCTGCCAGCGCCTTGTGCGCCGTCTCGCTGATGCAGAGCATCGCCAGCAGCGCCACGGCGGCCGCACCCACCAGCATCCAGGCCGGCGCCAGCTTGTCGCCGGTCTGGCTGATGAACCAGGTGGCGATGAAGGGCGCGGTGCCGCCGAACAGGGCGTTGGCGGTGTTGAAGCTGAAAGCGAAGCCGCTGTAGCGCACCCGCGTCGGGAAGACCTCGGCGAGGAAGCACGGCAGGGTGCCGTCGTTCATCGCCAGCATCAGGCCGAAGGCGATCTGGATCAGCAGGATGAAGGCGAAGGACTTGCCCTCCAGCAGACCGAACAGCGGCACCGTGAGCCCGAGGAACAGCAGGGACGCGGCGATCAGCATGGTCTTGCGGCCGAAGCGGTCGGAGAGCTTGCCCATCAGGAAGATGAAACCGATGTAGGTCGCCAGTGACACGGTGGACGCCAGGAAGGAATCGGTTTCGGTCATGCCCATCTCGGTGGAGAGGTAGGTCGGCATGTAGCTGAGGATCAGGTAGAAGGCCACCGCGTTGAGGCAGGTAACGCCGATCGCCACCAGCACCTTCCTGCGGTGCACACCCATGAGTTCGCGGATCGGCACCTTGTGCCCGGCTTCCTTCTGCTCCATCGCCTGCTCCATTTCACGGAACTTCGGCGTGTCCTGCAGGTGCAGGCGGATGTAGCGGCCGATCAGGCCCAGTGGCGCTGCCAGCAGGAACGGAATGCGCCAGCCCCAGCTGTGCAGCTGCTCGGTGTCCAGTTGCGAGTAGAGCAGCGCCGCGAACAGCGAACCGAACAACAGCCCCGCCGCCGTGCTCGCCGGGACCAGGCAGGTGTAGAAGCCGCGCTTGTTGTCCGGGGCGTACTCGGCGAGGAAGGCCGCCGCGCCGGCGTATTCGCCCGAGGCGGAGAAGCCCTGTACCAGGCGAATCAGCAGGAGCAGCAGCGGCGCCAACATGCCCACCTGGGCGTAGGTCGGCAGCAGTGCGATGCAGAAGGTGGCGCCGGACATGATCAGGATGGACAGGGACAGGGCATTACGCCGGCCGTAACGGTCGCCGATATGACCCCAGACGATGCCCCCGATGGGGCGGATGATGAAGGAAATGGCGAACACCGCGAAGGCCGCCAGCAGACCGGTGGTCTTGTCGGTGGCGGGGAAGAACACCACCGCGATCACCGCGGCCAGATAACCGTAGGCGGCGTAGTCGAACCACTCGACGAAGTTGCCGATGAAGCTGGCGGTCGCCGCGCGGCGGAGGGTGCTGCGCTCGCTGCTGGCCATCTGGCTGCCGGCCTGGCCGTAGGCCAGGGTCTGGTTGGATGTACTCATTGGGCACCCCCTTCACACGGGAGCTGCGCCTGGTTGCCTGGAGTATGGACGGGAGCGCCCCGACCGTTGTTGAAGAACACTGAGTCGGCAGCTCCCCAGGGGAGCGTTCCTGCAATAAACCTGACCATTGCCTGTACCTCTATTGTTATGTCGTGTAGTTCGGCAGCGGGTAGTCAAAAGGCGGCGCGTGCGCGGGGCTCTGGCCCCGTGAATGCCGCGCGTCGATTCTTGTTGTGGTGATGCGTGAAACCACGGCCCGCGCAGGAGGTCGGCTCTGCGCGGGCGTGGGCTGGATCATTTACGGATGATGTTTTTCTCCGGGCCGTAGGGGAACTTGGTGATGTTCTCGGCACCGTTCTCGTTGACGATGAGGATGTCGTGCTCGCGGTAACCGCCGGCGCCCGGCAGGCCTTCCGGCAGCATGATCATCGGTTCCATGGACACCACCATGCCCGGCTCCAGCACCGTGTCGATGTCCTCGCGCAGCTCCAGCCCGGCCTCGCGACCGTAGTAGTGACTGAGGGTGCCGAAGGAGTGGCCGTAGCCGAAGGTGCGGTACTGCAGCACGTCGTGCTTGAGGAAGATCTCGTTCAGCTCGCGGGCGATGTCGCTGCAGCGCGCGCCGGGCTTGATCAGCTTCAGGCCGGCTTCATGCACCTCGACGTTGACCTGCCACAGGCGCAGGTGGTCGTCCGAGCAATGGTCGAGGAACAGCGTGCGTTCCAGCGCGGTGTAGTAGCCGGCGATCATCGGGAAGCAGTTGAGGCTGAGGATGTCGCCCTTGTTCACCTTGCGGGTGGTCACCGGGTTGTGGGCGCCGTCGGTGTTGATGCCGGACTGGAACCAGGTCCAGGTGTCCATCAGCTCTACGTCTTCGAAGGTGTCGGCAATGGCGCGGACCATGGCCTGGGTGGCGTGCAGCGCCACTTCGTATTCCTGCACCTGGTCACGCAGGGCTTCCACCACTGCCGCGCCGCCAATGTCGGCGATGCGTGCGCCGTGGCGGATCATCACGTGCTCTTCGGCGGACTTGATCATGCGCATGCGCATGCAGGCAGCGGCCACATCCACCAGCTCGGCGTCCGGGTAGCGGGCAGCCAGCTTGTCACGGTTCTGCAGGTTCAGGTGGTCGTGTTCGATGCCGATGCGGCGGGCCTTGGGCAGGGCCTGCTGGATGGCGACGAAGTAGTTATCGCGCTGCCAGTCGGTGTAAACGATGTTGTCGGTGCCGACGGTGCGACGCCACGGCTGGCCGCCGTCGATGTTGGCGCTGATGCTGATGACGTCGTCCTGGGTCACCACCAGCGCGTAGGGACGGCCGAAGGAGCAGTAGAGGAAGTCGGAGTAGTAGTTGATGTTGTGGTACGAGGTGAAGATCGCAGCGTCGATGTTCTCCGCCGCCAGATGGGCGCGCAGCTTGGCATGGCGATTGGCGAATTCCTGGGCGGAGAAGGTGGATTTGACCTTGTCGCCGTTACGGATGCGGAGCGTCTTGGGCATTTGCATGGCGGTGAACCCTTGTTGTTTTCCAGTGACTCGACTCACCGGGCTGGTGGGCCGTTGGAAAGCATTGCAACAGAAGGTCCCCGCCATTTTTTGTACGTATCCGACCCGTAATTGGTCAGATCCGCTGGGGTGGGTTGGTTGCGATCCGCGGTGTCTTTGATGACTGCGAGCGGGGGATTGGGCACCCTCACCCCCGGCCCCTCTCCCGGAGGGAGAGGGGTGACTCAGGCTGGATGCGACGTGCCAAGCGCGCACGGACTGCCCCCTCTCCCTCTGGGAGAGGGTTGGGGTGAGGGAAGGTGGGGTGACTCAGGTTTGCCGGCAGGCGCAAACCGCTTTTTACCGTGGGGCGAATTCATTCGCTAAGCAGGCCGCAGGTCAGCCCAAGAGGTCGGCCGGGGCAGCTGCGCTGCCCATAGCGAATGAATTCACCCCCACAAGGGAAAGGCCCAACGCCGTACTCGCACCACCAAAAAAACAGGCCCGAACCATGCTGCCAGGCACGGGCGGGCCCGAAGGTGGTGTCACTCGGTATCAGTGCATGGCGACGCGGCAGAGCTGCGGCTTGTCCAGCCGTTCGTTGCTGGGCGGGATGCCGAAGTGCTCGCGGTAGCACTTGGAGAAGTTCTGCGCGGACAGGAAGCCGCAACCAGTGGCTACCTGCACCACCGGCAGCGCGGTCTGGCGCAGGAGCTGGCGGGCGCGCAGCAGGCGCAGTTTCAGGTAGTGGCGCGATGGCGAGCAGCGCAGGTACTTCTGGAACAGCCTTTCCAGCTGACGACGCGACAGCTCGACGAAGCTGGCCAGGTCGTCGAGGTCGAGGGGTTCCTCCAGGTTCGCCTCCATCAGCGCGATCACCTCCTGAAGCTTGGGCTGGGCGCTGGCCAGGGCTTCGCGCAGGGTCATCCGGCTGGCCCAGGCCGGGACGCTTTCGCTGCACGGAAGCAGACCGGCCTCGACCAACAGTGCACGGGCGGACTCCAGCGCGCCCAGCTTCACGCCGCGGGCGGCCAGGTCGCGGAGTTGCGCGAGCAATCCGGCGTGAGCGAGCGGAGCGCCGTCGCCGCCGCAGAGAATCAGGGCGTCCAACCCACTTGCCTCGGCGAGGCTGCCTTCGGCCGTCAGCTGCATGCCGTTGCCGGCGCGCACCGGGTTGCCGTCGAACGTCAGGATGCACCAGCGATAACGGCCCGCTCCGGGCTGCTGGTTGGCCAGGCGCAGCGGCTCGAGAGAGCCGGCCAAGGCGATCAGGCTGAAATCCTCCAACAGCAGGAAGCCGATGGATTGGAAGCAGTGTTCAGACGGCGGCAGGGCTTGATAGGCGGTCATGGCATCAGCACTCCACCGCACTCACGGCCAGGCCACCGCGTGAGGTTTCCTTGTACTTGTCGTGCATGTCGGCGCCGGTGTCGCGCATGGTGCGGATCACCTGGTCCAGCGAGATGAAGTGCTCGCCGTCGCCGCGCAGGGCCATCTGCGCGGCGTTGATCGCCTTCACCGCGGCAATCGCGTTGCGCTCGATGCACGGCACTTGCACCAGCCCGCCCACCGGGTCGCAGGTCAGCCCGAGGTTGTGTTCCAGGCCGATCTCGGCGGCGTTCTCCAGCTGCGCCGGGGTCGCGCCCAGCACTTCCGCCAGGCCAGCGGCGGCCATCGCGCAGGCCGAGCCCACTTCGCCCTGGCAGCCGACTTCGGCACC
>NZ_QJRF01000030.1 GCF_013393345.1 Pseudomonas taiwanensis | reverse complement strand
CGTGCCTTCGGCATCCTTGGTCGCGAAGCGAGGAGCCACCAGGCTGGCAAACTTTTCCAGTTCCTCGTTGTTCTGCTCCGGGTCCAGGTGACCCTGACCGAACATCAGGAACAGCTCGTTGAAGCCCAGGCGGTCGTGGGCGCGGCCGATCTGATCGGCGATCTCGTCAGCCGAGCCGATCAGCACGTTCGGCATTTTCTGGCCGAACGGAATGAACCACTTGTCCCAGAACCACTTATGCTCGGCCATCAACTGCTTGGCCTTGTCCTTGTCATCGGTCAGCATCAGGAAACCGCCCCAGGCAGCAACATCCTCACGGGCAACCTCCCGCTCGTGCTGGCGTGCGGTATCGGCATAGCGGGTCCACAGGGCATCGCAAAAGTCCAGGTCGGAAGCCAGCACGATTGGCTTGCCGCCTTCCCGGGCCCACATGTCGACGGTGCGCATGCTGCCGGCAAAGCCGCCGTAAATTTTCGGGTGGGGACTCTGGTAGCACTTCGGCGCAATGCCGATCTGGCGCACGATGCCATCTGCATCCATGCCCTTGCCCATGCTGGCATAGGCCGGGTGACCGGCAGAGCCGCCATTTGGCGGGAACTCCCAGTGTTTGCCCTTGTGGCTAAACACGTCATTGGCCCAGGCCTTCTTGATGACCTGCAGCGACTCCTCGAAGACTTCGCGGTTCAGCGCATCTTGCTCGTCGCGGGCC
Organism: Pseudomonas taiwanensis; assembly: GCF_013393345.1. Taxonomy (GTDB): domain Bacteria; phylum Pseudomonadota; class Gammaproteobacteria; order Pseudomonadales; family Pseudomonadaceae; genus Metapseudomonas; species Metapseudomonas resinovorans_C. The sequence continues at coordinate 324,511 of NZ_QJRF01000030.1, read as the reverse complement.
TTGGCGTTGTCCGGCGTAGTGGCGCTGACACCCGGACGCGCAGCATAGGAGTCGACCCAGCGCGCATGGTAGCCACGGGTGAAACCAACCATCAGGCGCCCTTGGAGCATGTGGTCAAGGGTGGCGATTTCTTCGGCGATACGCACCGGGTTATGGGTCGGCAGGGTGTACCCCATGATGCCGGCCTTCATCCGCTTGGAATGCAGGCCCACATAGAGACTGAACATGCCGGGATGGTTGTTGATCTCAAAACCTTCGATCTGCAGGTGGTGCTCAGGCTGGCAATAGCCTGCATAACCAAGCTCATCCGCCAGACGAACGTAATCACGCACTTCGGATAGAAAGCGCTGATACAACTCAGGACGCTGCCCAGCCATACCCGCTTCCAGCTCATAACGACGACCGATTACACCTGTTTGCATCAAATGAAACTTCATTGCGTCCCCTCCTGTTCGTTGTGTTATCAAAACTAATCAGCTCCGACCCATTTGTCAACACATATGTTGATACGCTGGACGGAGCAATGAGCGGCAAGCTGAACCGCCAGCCATGAATCAATAACTCATTGATTTAAATCAAAAACTCTCGTGCCGACGCGGCGGATCCGAAGCGGCATGGCGCCCACTTCCAGTCGGCGTGAGCCGCAGGCGCGCATGGGTCAACCGTTGAAAATAGGATGCGAGATCACATCAATTTGAGATGGGAGAGCATATGCCCCAACTTGGTTGCCTTGGTTTGCAGGTAATGTGCATTGCAGGGCGTCAGTACTGACTGCAACTTGACCCTCTCAACAATGCTGATGCCGTCACGCCTCAGGGCCTCCACCTTCCGCGGGTTGTTCGTCATCAGGCGCACAAACTCAATGCCAAAATGACCGAGCATCTGTGCACCAATCAGATAATTGCGCATGTCCGCTCCGAATCCCAGTTGCTCATTAGCCTCGACAGTGTCTGCCCCCTGATCCTGGAGTTCGTAGGCCCGGAGCTTGTTGATCAAACCAATGCCTCGCCCCTCTTGGCGCAGATAGAGCAAAATGCCTCGCCCTTCCTCGGCAATCAGTTTCAGCGCGATATTTAACTGCGATCCACAATCGCAGCGCTGACTGAACAGTGCATCCCCGGTCAGACACTCGGAGTGCACCCGGCACAGGACAGGCTCACCTGAACGGACATCGCCCAGTGTAAGGGCAACATGCTCCTTGCCGGTCTCGAGGTCTTCAAACCCATGAATATCAAAGGTCGCAAAGGGCGTTGGCAGATGCGTGGATACCGCATATTTCAAACTCATATCCTGCTCTCGATCTGTTCAGACATGACCAACGCACAACTTCTTGCACAGCACGACACACGTACACCAACTCGGGTTAAATGTTAATTGTTTGTGTCCGGGCACCCAGAACATACGCGAAGAATCAGCGGTAGACGACGTACTCCGAGACCTGCAAGTTGAACCCAGAGATCCCGTGATACTTTGCCGGCGACGCCATAAGCCGCATATCCCCTAAGCCGAGATCACGGAGTATCTGCGACCCAACACCAATCATCAGAGGATCACCATCTGCCGATGCTCTAGGCACTTTGGACATGCTGCTCAGGGCATCTATCTTGTGCTTCATGTCTGAGGAAGATTCTGCGCCTGCAAGAAGTACCAACACGCCCTTTTTCTCCGCCGAAATTCGCGCAAGGCAGCGCTGGATATTCCAGCCACTACTGCCAGGAATCTGAATGCCGAGCAAATCACGGAGGCAAACCGACTGCTGCACGCGAACTAGCGTAGCCGAGCCATCCAGTTCGCCCTGGGTCAGAGCCAGGTGGATATCTCCGTTAATACAGTCGCGATAGGCATGCATCATGAATTGACCATGATCGGTCATCACTGACTGTTTATACAGCCGCTCAATGGTCGCTTCATTGACAGCCCGATAATGGATTAGGTCGGCAATGGTGCCGATCCTGAGCCCATGCTCCTTGGCAAATTCGATCAATTCAGGCAGGCGCGCCATTGAGCCGTCTTCGTTCATCACTTCACAGATCACCCCGGTTTCATTAAGACCGGCCAGTCTGGCGAGATCGCAGGAAGCTTCTGTATGCCCAGCTCGAACCAACACACCACCCGGCTCGGCGATCAGTGGGAAAATATGCCCCGGTTGGACAATGTCCTCCGCCCTGGCAGAGTGTGCCGCTGCGGCCTGTACCGTCAAAGCCCGATCTGCGGCGGAGATCCCGGTACTCACCCCCTTTGCCGCCTCAATCGAGGCGGTGAACTTGGTGCCGAAACCTGACCCGTTGTGTTCGACCATCAGCCTCAGCCCCAAGCGCTCGGCCTGGGACTTGCTCATTGGCATGCAAATCAGGCCGCGAGCAAAGCGAGCCATGAAGTTGATGTGCTCAGCCTTCACATGCTGAGCGGCCATGACGAGGTCGCCCTCGTTTTCGCGATCCTCATCGTCAATCAATACGACCATTTTACCGAGGCGGATGTCTTCGATAATGTCTTCAATCTTGTCTAACTGCATAGCTGCACCCTTAATGGCCGTTTGATGGGATTCCCCTTAGCTACAGGTTTTCCCGGCGCGCCGGCAGATCGGCAGCCTGCGGCTTGCCACCCGGCCACCGGACCCGCAAGTCTGCGGTGAGTGAGGTCGCGACCTGCTCCCAAGGCCCCATATGTACTGCCAGCATTTCCCTTTTCGAAAAATGCCATTTGCCGTGCAGACGTTGGTATTTGTCGTAATAGCGCACGGCCCCAAACAGGCTTTGGCCAGCCATGGCAATTTCGAGATGCGCGCCAACCACTCCCGTTGCGGTGTCATCACCGGTGAAAGTGATCAAGCTATAGTGAGGCGTGTGGATGGTGATGCCCATGTTCGCTCTGGCACTTCGCAGGAAAACCATGATCGCGGCCCGATCAGTACCGCCGGCGAACCCACCGGCATGGAATTCTGCTCCAGGCGCAAAGAGCGCCTCCAAGGTAGCGAAGTCATCATCGTCTGTGGCAACGAAGTAGCGGACGGCCAAATCCTGCAGCTCGGCGCGGTCTTCCAGCGCTTTAAGCCTGCGTTCGATATCTGACATATGAATACCCTCTTTCTTGTTTTGAACCATCGTGCGGCCTTTGTCGAAATTAGTCAACACAACAGTTGATTTGCTCTATCATCGACCCTCCCCGACTCGATTTCCGGGTAACCTTCCGCGGCCCCCCCAGCAAGCGTCATCGGGACAAATCATTTCCAATCTCTGGTTGCAGATCCGCGGCAACCAAATCAACATTACAGTTGACTGAACAGTCTTGCCGGCCCAGATTCGGCGCCCACGATCAACACCAGGAGTACTCAGATGCGGGCAATTATTTGCAGCGAATACGGCCCTGCAGAGGCGCTGACTCAAGGCGAAATGGACAGCCCGGCCATCGGAACTGACGACATTCGCATCAGGGTCTATGGGGCAGCAGTCAATTTCCCAGACAATCTGATCATCCAGGGAAAGTATCAAGCCAAACCGCCGATGCCCTTTGCCCCAGGCTTTGAGATCGCAGGCGAGGTAATTGAGGTCGGCGCCAATGTCAATGCATTACACCCTGGTGACCGCGTCATGGCTCTGACCCGAGATGGCTACGGCGGATTCGCCGAAGAGGCCGTGGCCCGTGCCGAACTGGTGGTCAAGGTGCCGGAGGGCATGGATTGTGTAACCGCATCAGGCTTTTATTCCGCATACGGCACCAGTTACTACGCTCTGGTTCGCCGCGGCCGGATTCAGGCAAATGAGACTCTCGTTGTGCTCGGCGCCGCGGGCGGCGTGGGCCTTGCCAGTATTGAAATTGCCAAGGCGCTCGGTGCAACAGTCATTGCTGTTGCCAGCTCCACACACAAGCTGGAAGCTGCGAAGGCACACGGCGCCGACCACCTAATCGATTACAGCAACGAAGACCTGAAGAAGCGGGTACTAGAGCTGACCGACGGCCGAGGGGCGGATATGTGCATGGATACGGTGGGCGGCGAAGCCTTCAATAGCATGTCACGCTGCATGAGCCACGGTGGCAGGCTATTGATTGTCGGCTTCGCCAGCGGACAGATTCCGCAGATACCGGCCAACCTACTGCTGCTGAAGAACATTCAGGTCGCCGGCATCTTCTGGTGGCCCGCCGTACAACTCGATCCGGCGCAACACCACGCCAGCTTCAGGCACCTGTCGGAGCTTTACAGAGCGGGAAGTCTGAGGCCGCTTATTTCGCGGACCTATCCGCTAGAAAGGACACCGGATGCCCTCAAAATGGCGCTGTCCCGCAATCTGATTGGCAAACTGGTCATCACGCCGACCACCGAACCAAGTAACTAGATCCACCCCACTCAGCGAGGGGGCTCTGTCGCCATAAGCCTGTATACCGGATCAACCGGGAAGCGATCACCGCGCGTAAATCCATCGAGAGGAATCGGTGCCTCCGCTTCGACCCAGGCTTCAACCTTGTGCCAATCCAACACCACCGTGCGCTCATCAATCTTCCATTCGCCATTGCGCCGGGAGAGACGGTCCAGATAACGGGCCCCCATTACATCGGCCATCCGTGGACTACCGATTCGCACAAGAGTCGCCATGACCTGCGACTCCGATCGAGCCGTGTCTCCATCAACCTCAATCAGTACATTGGTGATCGAGTGTGTAGTCGCCACGTTAGCGGAGGTTAGGCGTGCGGGTAAAAAACGAGCAAAGTCACTGCCAGTCCCCCGCCAGTAACCATGATCATCGTAGGCGTCGTCATGGTAGACAGAACGGATCAACTCCTCGTCGCAGCGATCCGCACCGCGGCAATAACGGATCAGCACTTCATAGATCGCCTGCTTGTCCAGCAGAACCTGCATGTCTTTGGTCATTACTCTGCCCTTGATGTTGTTATCGCGATCCTGGCCATGAGCCAGGGGTTAAGTCGACTCGAACTGGATTCAACGGACACGTTCCGGTAGGTCATACAGTGATTCATTTACCGATCAAATATCAACACATTTGTTGACTTTAAGGAAGCAAGAATGCTACTGATGGCCATGGAACAGATGATGGGATAAGCCGGGCTTCGCGAGACGCGCTGACAACGTTCGGATCCGACAATCTAAGTCACAGGAGTCCAGGGTGAACACAGCCAACAACCCACTTGAACGCAACAAGGAAGTGGTGCGCCATTTCTTGAGTGTTTTCTCCACCGGTGATGTGGCCGGAATCGTCAGCTGCCTGGACGATGACTGTATTTGGTGGATATCCGGCAACGTACCCGGCATTTCTGGCAGCTACAGCAAACTTCAGATGGGAGAACTGCTGGCTGGCGTCGTCAACGTTTACAAGCATGGCGCTTTGCCGATCACCTCCGGCAGCATGACTGCCGAAGGCAAGCGTGTCGCAGTGGAGGCAGAGTCTTGCTCGGAGCTGAAAAACGGACGGGTGTTCAAGAACACCTATCACTTCCTTTTCGAGGTGGATGGTAAGCGCATCACCAATATCCGGGAATACAGTGACACTCTGCACATGTACGAAACCTTCATCGCCGAGTAGATCACACCAGCTTGGCGGGGCGCGGCCGCCCTGCCCAACACATAACAACAAGAGGGCAACATCGTGAGTCGACTAGCAGGCAAAGTGGCGTTGATTACCGGGGCCGCTAGGGGCATGGGCGAGTCCCATGCCAGATGCTTCGTTGCGGAAGGTGCCAAGGTGGTGTTGACCGATCTGTCAGAACAAGCCGGCCAGGCACTGGCTAAGGAGCTTGGCAGTAACGCGTTGTTCTTGAAGCACGACGTCACCTGCGTCAACTCCTGGGCAGAGGTGATGGCCGAGGCCGAATCCGCGTTTGGCCCCCCCACTGTGCTGGTCAACAATGCCGGCATACTCGGCCCGGTAGCCAACACCCTGGCCCTCGGCGAAGCGGATTACCTGAAGGTTTGCAGCGTCAACCAGCTCTCGGTGTTTCTGGGTATGCGGGCCGTTCTGCCGTCCATGCTCAAGGCAGGCATCGGTTCGATTGTGAACATTTCGTCGATTGCCGGCATGGCCGCAAACTATGGCTTCCCAAACCTGGCCTATGTGGCCAGCAAGTTCGCGGTACGTGGCATGACCAAAGCGACAGCAATTGAATACGGCCCGAAAAACATCCGCGTTAACTCGGTACACCCTGGCTTCATTCAGACGCCGATGATGGTGGAGGCAACCGATGAGAACGGTGGAGATGCACTGAGCATGATTCCGTTGGGCCGTATCGCCGCCGCCCAAGAGGTCTCCAACCTGGTGCTGTTCCTTGCATCGGACGAGTCCTCCTACATCACAGGCAGTGAACACCTGATTGACGCGGGGATGCTGGCTCAGTAAGTCGCCCGTTATTGCTGAACGAAGATACTTTCACAGCAGCCGTGCTGAGATTTTCTTTGCCAAGCTCGAGACGTCAACAGCCCCTCGCGGGGTACCGACTCGAGCGCGGCGAAGGGTCGTAGCCACGTGACTAGGTCGATGGGTGGCCAGCTGATTGCCCACGCCACCTCCGTCAGTGAGCTGCCCGACCTTCGGTTGATTACAAGCGTTGAGACGAAAAATGCGCAAGATGCTATTCAAGGGCGCCGCGGGCATCAGCCTGGCGGCCGATGTCGGCGGCGACCCCGATCGTCAACCCATCGTGCTACTGCACGGCGGCGGACAGACTCGTCACTCGTGGAAAAACACGGCGCAGCGCATGGTCGATCGCGGCTTTCACACCGTGTCGTTGGACTTGCGCGGCCATGGTGACAGTGGCTGGTCGCACGACCAGGACTACAGCCTGGATGTCTTCGTTGCTGACTTGCACGAGGTTATGGAGACCCTGCGCCGACCACCGGTGCTGGTCGGAGCCTCGCTTGGTGGGCTGACTTCCCTACTCGCCATCGGCGAGGCCCGTCAGCCTGCCCATGGCCTGGTGCTGGTGGACGTGGTGCCGCGGATCGAGGCCGAAGGAGCAGCGGAAATCCTCCGGTTCATGCAGGCCGCTCCGAATGGCTTCACTAGCCTGCAAGAAGCAGCCGATGCGGTTGCAGCCTACCTTCCCCATCGGCAGCGGCCGACCGACTTTGGAGGACTCCAGCGTAACCTGCGCCTGGGCGCCGACGGCCGCTACCGCTGGCACTACGATCCAGCATTCACCGCCCCAAACAACCAACGCTCCCGGCGCCCCGAGCGTCTAGAAGCTGCTGCATCAAGGGTGGACATACCTACGCTTCTTATCCGTGGCGGCGCCAGCCGGCTGGTCAGTGAAAAGGGGGTAAATCAGCTTCTTGCGCTGATTCCGCACGCACGGCTGGCTAATGTGGCCGGAGCCGAACATATGGTCGCCGGCGACAGCAACGACGCGTTCAACGATGCCTTGTTCGACTTCCTGAACAGCTCGGTGGAGGCTTAGGGACTATCCGTACTTGATGTTGAAGGTAGGCGCAGCCATGTGTAATCACGTTGATTTTTACGGCCAAACGGCAGAAGACAAGGAAGCTATGCTTATGCCTTTCGCAGCGGCTATTGACGCTTCGCATAGGTAGTTAGGGAAACTCGCAGACTGAATCATCCCGGGCTAAGTGGGCACTGAGTTAAGGTGAGTAATGCCCACCACACGGCATGCTCATGCCCCAGATCAGACGACGTTTTCCCAACTCCTTCAAACGCGAGGCGATAGACCACGTACTTTGCGAGATGTCGCATCGTCATGTACCCCAGGCATTGGGTATTGCTGAAAGCCTGCTAGACAAATGGAAGAGCCACTACGAACAGCAAGGTGGCGATGCCTTCCTTGGCAACGGCAAGCATCGTGTTGAGCGCGCTGAACTTCTCCGCCTGCACCAGCAATTGGCCCAGGCCACCATGGTGCGCGAAGTGTTAAAAAACCACCTTCCCGGCAGTCCGTGGCCCATTGGATTAGTAGCACGCCCACTACGGTGACTCCGCAGGACCGCGGTCGTCTGCTTTCTGGGAGGCTGAGTCCCCATCAAAATACTTGTCCCAGAGGAAGCTGCAGACCCGCGAGTGGTGGAGCGTTTCGTGATCCCGCTTAGGAAGGAGATCTGATCCGAGCCCCCTCCGGAATTTTCGGTGTGGCCGGGGCACGTGATATAGCTCATATCAACGCGCTACCTGGCGGTCATTCATGATTGCGCAACCGGTACTGATCTTGGCTCGCGGTTTCATGTGGTCGGAAACCCCACTGAACTCACCGAAGTATCGGTACAAACTATCAAGCCTTCACTGCTGATGTGTACCTAGTTGGCCCAGCTCGGGGACACCACAGTGGCGATCGAGTTGGCCAGCGTGTATTGGATTCCGGGCTACGAGATTCTAGCCCGCGGTCGCCACTACCCGCCGATTGCCCCGAATCACTTGGACGCCAGTTCGCTTCGGATCGCGCCAACCGGCATTGGATCTCGAACATGACCTACGAGCGGACAGCCCAAGGAGGCTATATCTGGCGTTGGTGCTCGATCTGTATTCGCGTGTAGTCGTCGATTGGGCGATGCTTCACCGTATGCATCAGCCCCGTACGCACTGCGCTGGAGATAGCCCTTGCACGACGCCAGGGACGGGCGGAGGTGCTGCTGCATTCGGCAGCGGCAGCCAATACTGCGCCTACGACTACTTGGCTTTGCCTAGACGACATCAAATCGTGCCAGCCATTCACATTCGGGGAACTGCCCGGACACTCGGTGGGAGCGCGTTTCTTCCGCTCGCTGAAAGTCGAGGGGAATACTTGATGCGCTATGCCAGCTACCAGGAGGCAAAGCCCGATCTGCTCTACGACACAATCACCGTCGCCGCCACTCGACGCGGGGCTATCTCAGTCTGATGGAGTTTGAGCGGCGCTCTGCGAGCATTAGCTCTCAACTACCTGTCCACTAGCTCCTGGACACACCACATGTCGGGAATAGGCCTACCTATTCATCTTCGATATTGAAGAGTGCCGCCAGAGTGATATCGAGCTTGGCCTTCTGCAAGGCCAAATCTTGCGCCCCCCCAGCCCCTTCCAGGCTGACCGCGTAGGTCAGTGCGCCCAATGCGCCCATCCACAGCAGCTGCGCCGTATCCCTGGGTGAATACTTCAACTGCCCCTGCGTATGGAAATGGGATAGGTCGTCAGCGACACCTCGCAGGGTATCAGCGACCAGGCTCGGAGGCTCTCCCGCCATGATCTGCTGGATCACAATGCGACACATATTCGGCTCTGAGTAGGCAAACTGCAGGAACGTTGCCCATCCATCGCGTATCCCCTTGAGCGGCCCCTTCTCGTCGATACCGTCGTGATAGGCCTTGGCAACCTGCAGGTAGGTCACGTCAATCGCAGCCTTGTGCAGTCCATGTAGATCACCGTAGTGGTGATACAACGTTGGCGGCGTTACGCCTACCTCCGCGCAGATCGCCCGCATGGTTGCACCCTCGCGTCCCTTGGTACTTAACAGGTGCACGGCTGCACGCAGCAAGTCCTGCTTGATATCGCCATTGCTGGGGTCGATACGACCTTTTTTTTTTCCAGAGGCTGGGCTGCTTTCAATGTAAGTCCTCACTGCCGTGTTCGATTCAGGGCGACCCAAGCCACACGGCTACTAAACGCCCCGGCGGGAAGCCGGTCCGCACAATACCAGCATGACTCACAAGTCAAAACCGCCACTCAACACGCGTGTTGAATATTTTTCACCGCGCATGTTGACCATCAACGCAATCGTCCATATATTCAGTATATCACCGATATACAGCTCAACCTGACCAATTGAGCACAGCGGGAAGGCTTCGCTGGCCCAGCCCCAAAGCACAACAAAAACGAGGTGTAAGAATGCAATATGCAAGAGCAGCCGTGATGGTCGAACAAAATCAGGTCGAGACCTGGAACGTCCCGGTTTTTGATCCTGCACCAGGCGGAGCCCTAGTACGCGTCGTCCTTGGTGGCGTGTGCGGCAGCGATGTGCACATCGTTTCCGGAGAGGCGGGCACCATGCCCTTCCCGATCATTCTCGGCCACGAGGGTGTGGGGCGCATCGAAAAACTCGGGGCCGGCGTCACCACGGACTATGCAGGAGTCCCGGTTAAGCAGGGTGACATGGTGTATTGGGCCCCAATCGCTCTGTGCCATCGCTGCCATACCTGCACCGTTCTGGATGAAACCCCCTGCGACAACTCAACCTTTTTTGAGCATGCGGACAAGCCCAACTGGGGTAGTTATGCAGACTTTGCCTGCCTACCCAGCGGCATGGCCTTCTATCGTCTGCCCGATCACGCCCAACCGGAAGCATTGGCCGCACTCGGCTGCGCCTTACCAACCGTGCTGCGCGGCTATGACCGCTGCGGCCCCGTGGGCCTGGACGATACTGTAGTTGTTCAGGGTGCCGGACCGGTCGGACTCGCTGCTGTGTTGGTTGCTGCGGCATCTGGTGCGAAGGAAATCATTGCCATCGACCATTCCCCAGTTCGCCTGGAAATGGCACGCAGCTTAGGCGCGACTGAGACCATCTCGCTCAAGGACACCACCCCAGAAGACCGGCTACGCATCGTCGCCGAACGGTTCGGCAAGCGAGGCGCCAGCCTGGTAGTGGAAGCCGCCGGCGCCTTACCGGCCTTCCCTGAAGGCGTGAACCTGACCGGCAACCACGGCCGCTACGTCATTCTCGGCCTGTGGGGCGCGATTGGCACTCAGCCCATCGCTCCCCGCGATCTGACCATCAGGAACATGACGATTGCCGGAGCGACCTTCCCCAAACCCAAGCATTACTACCAGGCCATGCAGCTTGCGGCGCGACTGCAGGACCGTTTCCCGCTGGCCGACCTAATCACGCAGCGTTTTTCCATCAATGATGCCAACAAGGCGCTTGAGCTGGTCAAGACAGGTGCACTGATCAAGCCCGTGATCGATCCAACGCTCTAACCGCCCCATTATTTCAGGAGAACAAAAATGAGTACTGAAGCCAAACAGAGCATTGCCAATCTTGCGCCCCTGCCGCCCCACGTACCTGAGCACTTGGTTTTTGACTTCGACATGTACAACCCGCCTAACATTTCGGAAGGTGTGCAAAAAGCCTGGGCGACACTGCAGGGCCCCAATGTACCCGATCTGATATGGACTCGATGCAATGGCGGGCACTGGATTGCCACCCGGGGAAAATTGATACGCGAAGCCTTCGAAGACCATGCACATTTTTCCAGCGAGTGCCCGTTCATTCCCCGCGAAGCTGGCGAGGCTTATGACTTCATTCCCACTTCAATGGATCCGCCGGAGCAGCGCCATTTTCGCGCCCTAGCCAGCGGAGTCGTAGGCATGCCTGCAGTGGATAAATTAGAGGACCATATCAGGGAGCTGGCCTGCTCACTGATCGACGACATCCGCCTTCAAGGTCACTGCAACTTTACTGAAGATTTTGCTGAGCCGTTCCCGATTCGAATCTTCATGCGGCTCGCGGGGCTGCCAGACGAAGACATTCCGCATCTGAAATACCTCTCGGATCAAATGACCCGCCCGGATGGCAGCATGACTTTTGTGGAGGCCAGAGACGGGCTCTATGAGTATCTGATGCCAATCATTGCGGAGCGCAAACTGAAGCCTGGTACCGACGCGATAAGCGTAATCGCCAATGGCCAAGTCAACGGGCGCCCAATCACCAGCGACGAAGCGAAGAGAATGTGTGGTCTGCTGCTGGTTGGTGGCTTGGATACCGTCGTCAACTTCCTCAGCTTCAGCATGGAGTTTCTGGCCAAAAGTCCAGAGCACCGCAAAGAGCTGATCGAGCATCCAGAGCGCATTCCGGCTGCCACCGAGGAACTACTCCGCCGCTTTTCGCTGGTTGCTGATGGCCGCATTCTCAAATCCGACCTCGAGTTCCATGGTGTACTGCTGAAGAAGGGCGATCAGATCCTCCTGCCGCAACTGCTGTCGGGCCTGGATGAGCGTGAAAACGCCTGCCCGATGCACGTCGACTTCAGCCGCCAGAAGGTATCGCATACGACCTTTGGTCACGGCAGTCATCTGTGCCTTGGCCAGCATCTAGCCCGCCGCGAAATCGTCACCACCCTCCGGGAATGGCTCGCAAGGATCCCTGACTTCTCCATTGCCCCGGACGCCCAAGTACGCCACCAGAGTGGCATTGTCAGCGGCGTGCATGCACTCCCGCTCGTCTGGGATCCGGCGACCACTAATGCAGTTTAAAAGCGTGGGGTGCGTGCAGTGAACGCAAACAAAAATCTGGTCATCGTCGGTGCCGGCCACGCAGGGGTTGAGGTTGCTTTTGGGCTGCGCGCCAACGGCTGGGAAGGCAATATCTGGCTAGTGGGGGAAGCAGCAGCTGTTCCCCATCATCTCCCGCCTTTGTCCAAAGCCTATCTAGCTGGCACAGCTACACCGGAAAGCCTGTACCTGAGAGCCCCGAATACCTACGCGGCGCAGAACATCCAATTGCTCAGCAGCACTCAGGTAACGGCAATAAACCGCGACCTACGGCACGTCAGCCTGTCGGATGGCCAGGTACTGCCCTACGACTTGTTGGTGTTGGCGACCGGCGGACGTCCGAGGCTGCTACCGGTAGCCAGTGGCGCTGTCGGCAAGGCGGCTAACTTACGATATCTACGCACACTTGAGGATGCCGAGTGTATCCGCCAACAGTTGACTCGAGGCAATCGACTGGTGGTGATTGGCGGCGGCTATGTCGGACTTGAAGTGGCTGCAACCGCCGTCAAAGCGAACATGCAGGTCACGCTGCTCGACACGACAGACCGTGTTCTCGCGCGAGTTACTGCTCCACCGGTATCAGCCTTTTACGAACGCCTGCACCGTGATGCTGGCGTTGACATACGAACCGGCATGCAAGTGTGTGGATTCGAGATGTCAGCCGATCAGCAGAAAGTGACTGCCGTACTGTGTAAGGACGGCACGCGACTGCCCGCAGATATGGTAGTTGCCGGGATTGGTTTGATCCCGAACTGTGAACTGGCCAGTGCGGCCGGACTGCTGGTAGATAACGGTATCGTGGTCAACGAGCAGATGCAGACCTCTGATCCTGCGATCATGGCGATCGGCGACTGCGCCCGGTTTCACAGCCGGATCTATGGCCGCTGGGTACGTATCGAGTCGGTGCCGAATGCATTGGAGCAAGCGCGGAAAGTTGCCGCTATCGTCTGCGGTAAGCCACCACGCAGCGAAGCTGCTCCTTGGTTCTGGTCCGACCAGTATGAAGTCGGACTGAAAATGGTCGGGCTATCTGAAGGATACGATCGGATCATTGTCCGTGGCTCTTTGGAACAGCCCGACTTCACAGTTTTCTACCTGCTGGGCGACCGAGTCCTGGCGGTCGACACTGTGAACCGCCCGGTTGAGTTCAACCTAGCAAAACAAATCATAACGGACCGACTGCCTGTTGAACCAAGCCTACTGGATGACGAAAGTGTGCCGTTGAAAGAAATAATCGCGGCAGCCAAAGCCGGTTTAAATAGTATCTAAAGGCACCATCAATTAATCGCCGCCTTTGCCCAATTAAATATGAGGATATACAAATGTCTAAGGTAGTGTATGTGTCGCATGATGGAACGCGTCGCGAGCTGGACGTCGCCGACGGAGTTAGCCTTATGCACGCGGCAGTCTCAAATGGCATCTATGATATTGTCGGTGATTGCGGCGGAAGTGCCAGCTGCGCAACATGCCATGTGTATGTCGACAACACTTTCATGGACAAAGTACCGGCTCCCACCGACCGCGAAAGTGGAATGTTGGATTGCGCGGCGGCGGAAGTAAAGCCGAACAGCAGGCTCTGCTGCCAGATCTTCATGACCTCTGAACTAGACGGTATTGTAGTGAATATTCCAGACACACAATGGTAATTCGCGGTATTGACAGACAGCGACCTAAGTCTGCCGGACCGACTTCTGTCCGGCAGGCCATCCAGCTCGCGCGGTTCTCCGCACTCATCTGATCGTGACACACGAAGTCGCAACACCGGCATTGACCACAATCAAATGAGTGCGATGGCCAAGCAAGCCCAGGAGGCCATGGGCATGGAAGTGCTGCCGGTGGTCACCGACCGGGGCTACTTCAAGAGCGAAGAAATTTCCCCTGCCACGAAGTTGGCCATACCCCCATCGCGCTCAATCATCGCCAAAGGCCAATATCCGCATGGATTGAGCGTTTAACGGCCAAGCGACCCTACAACGTGGTGGTCGCAGTGCTGGCTAACAAGCTGGCCCGAACCGTGTGGACGATACTAGCCACAGGATCGCCCTACCGGTCCGAACTAATCAGCGCATCGCCCAGTAGACCAACCCAACTCATCACAGCACCAGTCCTCACAGGGAACGCTGGCGGTAAACAGATGATGGCAGTCGTGGCGCGGAATCCTGGTTGGGAGTATGAGCCAAGGGTACTGCCTGCAGTTCGCACTTCAGATAAGGACCTCGTCAGCGGATTCCATCAAGATCGGCAGGGCTTCTCGGCCTACATAGCAGGCCGGATAAAGACTGCTCCCACCTGCCGACAGCATGTTGACCGATTGCGCTCCGGAAGATGTCCATGAAATACCTTCCCTAACCGCCACAAACACAGAACAGTAGATCGGGATACTGACAACGGCAAATCATGCACTGAAGAGCTTCCCGGCATCATAACCGAACTATTTCTAGAGCCCGATTTTTGAAGCTGATGTCAGGTCAGTTTTTCTGCATTCCAGTAAAGAATATATTGCAAAATGCATCTGCCACCTCCTTGGCTGAAAACTTACTCCTGGGGGTGTACCAGCGATATGTCCAGTTCAACATTCCGAAGATAGTGTTGGCTGCTAGGCTAGCGGGGATATCATCTCGGAAGTTGCCCTCAGCCACGCCCTGCTTTATCAGAACCAGCACCGCATGCTCGAAGCCCTTGGTTTTTTCAAGCATTTCCTGCGCCCAAGGGGTTTTGGCGTCGGCAATCTTGTGCATCTCCTCCTGAATATAGACGTACATGTAAGGATAGCTATCACTGTATGACTGCATCAGCAATTGTACTAGTTGCCTGAGCTTTTCCCCGGTGCCTAGATCCTCACGGCTGAGCAACTTTTCGATATTCTTGGCATTCTGCTCAACTCCCCCCTTGACTGCATCGCGGAGAAATTCTTCCTTGTTTCCGACGTAATAATAGACGCTGGCCCGATCCATTCCAGCATAATTGGCGATGTCGTTAAGGGTCGTTGTCTGATAACCATGCTCCTTGAAAAGCTCGGCTGCAAGGCGGATCAACTCATCTCTCTTGGCCTTGTACTTGGCTCCCCCGTCATTCAAAGCAGACTTACGACGCCGGGATATATTGCTACTCGGAGGTGAGGAATTGGCCATACTGTAGGTTCTTCCTTAAGTCAAATTTAGTGATCCAATTGTTGATCACTTTTCAAACAATGCTAACGATTATCAACGTATGCGTAAAGAAATAGATGCTGCCACCTGGCTGCCCCTACCAGCAATTCTCGGCGGGCCATCCATAGGTTCTGATAGGGCGAACAAGGTGACCAGCTGCGCCGCATTTTTTGGCCGAGCCCGGAAGTGAACCTTGGTGTAGCCAAACTACCGCTTGATCACCCGAAAAGGATGCTCCATTTTCGCCCGTACCTGCGCATTGGCTTGCTCGATCTTGCCGAGATCCTTGTAAAAGCACTGCGATTGCCAAAGTTCTAGTAGGAACTGCGCCGAGCCGTGATCTGCCCGATGACCTGGCGACTTTCTTATTCAGAACGTTTTTCGACTCCGGCATAACCGACGTCAGCGCACGCCACGCTTGCCTCGCCGTGCAGCAGTTTTCCGCCCTGGGTGATATCCACGATAACGGCCGCAGTGTCCACCACGCGGTGTACCAATCCCGACTCTTCGTGGGAGCCAACGTGGGCATTAGCTCGAAGTAGAATAGTTTCCCTTCTTGGCCTGATACATTTCCGGGTCACACTTGCAGCCTTGGTTCTTGGTCGAGTTCAGAGCATGGATCAGTGAGGCATCGACGATACTGCCCTGGGGCAGGGACAGGCCAAGATCCCCACAGGCAGCCGTTAATCACGGCCAGAATCCCAATCGCCGACTCATGCATCTCCAGGAGACGCCGGAAGTGAGGATGTTAGTTTCATTGGGGATACCCTCCAGGCTCAGGCCGGCGAACTAGCGCAGGAGGGTAGTCTTGCACAAGGAGATCTCCATCGCCGGATCCTTGTAGCCAAACCAGTTGTGCATGAGATGCACACGCAGCAACGCCACCAACGGATAGACCGTACGGCCCTCCCCCCCCTTCGGGTCATGCGGCTCGATCAGGGCCTCCAAGCCCTTCCACAGCACCACCTGATCTAACTCGATCAGGAACAACTCCTTGCAATCTGGTTACGCTTGCCGGAGTACTCGGCGCCGGCGAAGGTCATCAGCTTCATCGGGCAACTGGGTTGGCATATTTCACCAGTAATGAGAAGTCCTCTTCACAGCTTGCTTGAATAACCTCAATAACTGTAAAAGCCTTGGCCGCTCTTGCGCCCCAAGTAGCCGGCTTCGACCATCTCACGCAATAGCGGTGCAGGACGGTATTTGGAGTCATTGAAGCTGCTGTAAAACACTTCCATCACCGACAGCAGGGTATCCAGGCCAATCAGGTCTGCCAGCGCCAGCGGCCCGATGACATGGTTGCAGCCCAGGCGCATGCCCTCATCGATCGCGCTAGCACTGGCGATCCCTTCCTGCAAAACGAATACCGCCTCATTGATCATCGGTACCAGAATCCGATTCACGGCAAAGCCCGCGCTGTTCTTTACCGAGATGGCAGTCTTCCTGATATTTTCTACAAACTTCTCGGCTGCCTGGTGGGTGGCATCATCGGTCTGCAGCCCACGAATCAATTCGACCAGCAGCATAACCGGCACTGGGTTGAAAAAGTGCATGCCTATGAAGCGGTTCGGCACGCTACTTGCCGCCGCCAGTTTGGTGATGGACATGGATGACGTATTGCTGGCAATAATCGCGTCTTTACGTACCGTTTTGTCCAGGGTCTGGATGATGGCCAGCTTGACTTTCTCCACCTCGGAGGCAGCTTCAATCACCAGATCCACATCAGCGAGATCGGCGTAATCGGTAGTGCTCTTGATACGCTGCAGGGCAGATTCGCAATCGGTCGGCGACAGCTTTTCCTTGCGCACCAGTCGCTCAAGGCTACCAGACACAGTATGGAGACCTCGCTCCAGTGACCGCTGATCAATGTCCAGCATGACCACACTCAGTCCCGCAATGGCACAAACCTGAGCAATACCGTTACCCATGGTACCGGCTCCGACAACACCAACCTTGTTGATCTGCATAGCTGTCGTCCAACCTCTAAAAAATGCTGTCTATTACACACGCTCAAATATGGCGGCAATACCCTGCCCGCCGCCGATACACATGGTGACCAGGGCATAACGCCCACCGGTACGTTGCAGCTCATAAATGGCCTTGATGGAAATGATTCCACCGGTAGCACCGACCGGGTGCCCGAGAGAGATACCCGAACCATTGGGGTTCACGATCTCTGGATTCAACCCCAACTCCTTGATTACCGCACAGGCCTGGGCGGCAAAGGCTTCGTTAGCCTCAATCACACTAATCTGGTCGAGCTTGATGCCGGTTTTCTCAAGCACCTGACGAACCGCCGGCACCGGGCCTATCCCCATGTAATCTGGATCGACGCCGGCATGGGCGTAGCCAACTAGGCGGGCTAGGGGAGTCAGGCCCAACGTCTCTGCTGCCTTGCCCTCCATGAGTACTAATGCTGCGGCACCGTCGTTCAGACTGGAGGCATTTCCGGCGGTAACCGTGCCATTTTCTTTGACAAAAATCGGCTTCATTGCTGAGAGTTGCTCGATTGTCACGTCGGCGCGGACATTTTCGTCGCGGCTGAAGTAACTGGTGCCTTTGCGAGTCTTGAGTTCGACCGGCACAATCTGCTCGTCGAAATAGCCCTTGGAAATTGCACGGGCAGCGCGGCGCTGACTTTCAACCGCGAGTTCATCCTGCGAAGTACGGTCAATGCCATAACGGGCAGCCACATTCTCGGCGGTGCCCCCCATGTGAATGCGCTTCCAGGGGTCATGCAGAATGCCGTTCATATAGTCGATGGCTTCAGCATTGCCGAGCCGCGCGCCCCAGCGCAGATTGCCGATCATGAAAGGGCCGCGGCTCATACTTTCCGCTCCAGCACCGATAGCAATATCCGTGTCGCCTAGCAGAATCGACTGCGCGGCGGATACGATGGCCTGCAGACCGGAGCCGCACAGACGATTGACGTTAAACGCGGGAGTTTCCTGCGGCACACCGGCATCGATGGCAGCGACTCGACTCAGGTAGGCATCCCTGGGCTCGGTGGGAATCACATTCCCCATGACCACGTGCCCGACCTGTCCCGGCTCGATGCCGGCACGCTCAATTGCCGCCTGTACCGCTACGGTAGCCAGAGTGGAAAGCGGAAGATCCTTCAGGGAACCACCAAAACTGCCAATTGCGGTGCGTGCAGCCCCCACCACAAATACCTGACGCTGTGTCATGTGTAGCCATCCTAATCAGTAAATTGGTAGCGACCTTGGCGACAGTGCCGCCCCTATACCTTAAAAAAGAAGGGCCTGACTGACATTATCTGCCAGTGGCCCAAAATGGAGCGTTGCCACAAACTAAACCGGAAGCGCGAACTTCAGGGTAATTAACGGAAGTTCGCTTTGCCCCTATATTCAGCCATTCCTGTTCGGTAGCCAGCCGACCTTTCCGCTCTCGGTATTACCGATCCGCGCGTTGAAACTCTCAACCGCCTGCGCCACAACTCCGCCGATGTCAAAGCCGGTCATGGAGGTTAAACCTCCGTCAACGGCAATGGACTGGCCGGTGACATGCGCAGAAGCATCGGAGGCAAAGAACAGTACCGCTTCAGCAATATCCTTCGGCTTGCCGGCCCGGCCCAGAGGAATCAGCTTGCCGTAGGGCTCCTCAAGACTTTCAGTGAACGCCGCGTAATGCTCAGGTGCCACATCGCAAGCGGTACCAATGATTGGTGTGAGAATTAGACCGGGCGCGACCACGTTGGATCTGATTTGCTTGGGCGCCAGTTCATAAGAGGCTGAACGCGCCAGGTGCAGTACTGCGGCCTTAGCTGCATCGTAGGAAACCGATGACCAGCCGGCTTCGATACCGGCAATACTGGAAATTGAAACGATACTACCGCCCTGCCCCTGGGCAATCATCTGACGCGCAGCATACTTGTGACCAAGTGCCGCAGAGCGAAGCAGCAAAGTTACCGTTTTGGTAAAACCGTCCGCATCAAGCTCGATCAGCTTGGTTTGATCGCCGAGGGCACCGGCGTTGTTGACCATGATGTCCAGGCGTCCAAAGCGTTCAACCGCATAGGCCACCAACGCCTCAATCTCGACATCGCTGGTCACGTCCGTGCGTTTGAACGCAACCCACTCAGCGCCAAGCTGTGATTCGAGGTCGGCAGCCTGGTCATTGATGTCACCGACCACCACCTTCGCACCTTCGGCAACAAAGGTCTCGACAATGCATTTGCCAATGCCCCGAGCGCCGCCAGTGACGATAGCCACCTTACCCTGCAATCTCGACATGTCCCCTCCTTCTTGTCTTTGTTGATCTTGGAGGCACTCTTGCACATCATTCACCACTTATCAACACTTGAGTTGATTTTAACTTTACACCTTTCCCCCTCCGAAGAGCGAGCACATCAACCCAGCCTCAGCGACGCCGCAAGCCTTTCAGCAGCTCTCTAAACTCGCTGGTAGCCATGCAGGCGATGATGGATTGTGCCTCGGCCTCAAGCTGCTGCTCCAACGGAACTGAGGCTGATTGCCAGACCAGACGCTTTGTACGGGACGCAGCTATCGGACTCAGTTCAGCCAGACGCTCGGCGTACTCATGGGTTTTGCCTTCCAGTTCGGCCGGCTCGACCACCCTGGACAACAAACCGAGTTGGCTGGCCTCGTCAGCGCTCAACTCCGTCTCGTCCAGAAATATCTGCAGGGCGCGCCGCGCCCCTAGCGCCTGCACAACACCGATCGTACCGCCACCGTCAGGTGAAACCCCGATCTGCGCATAGGCAGGACGAAAACGGGTATTTGCCGCAGCAATACAGAAGTCCCCCATGAAGGCCATGGAAAATCCAGCACCGGCCACCGCGCCATGCACACTGGTCAGCACCAACTTGTCCATGCGTCGCAAGACCGAGAGAAAGCGGTTGAAATGTTCCAGTAATTTACCGATCGGCGGCGCCAAATCGTCGAGATGGGAGAGGAACAGATTGACGTCACCGCCGGCACAGAACGCCTTACCCGCCCCACGAATGACCAGCACCCGGACGCTATCGCTCCGCTCAACAGTCAAAGCCAGCTGTTCCAGACATACCGCCATTTCTATATCAATTGCATTGAATGAGCCGGGACGGTTGAGCGTGATGACGGCAATAGGACCAACCATCTCTAAAATGGCCGACTCGTTGCCTGACTGAATATTCGTAGGTGACATATGGCAGCGGAACCTTAGTTGATCGGAAGAAGCAATGCCCAAGCGCTCGCCCGACTTGCGGTAACGCTCAAATCATGGTTGCACCACCGAGACCGACAAGTCAACGTCAATGTTGACTATTCAAACAAAAAATCAACACCTTGGTTGACTGATCCAATCCGATAGCCCCATTCTTGAAAGCACCGGTACCGCGTAGTACGTGGCAGCACGAATTCCGCTAGATCAGCGGGACGGCACAACGCCGTATACAACCCTAGGCTTAGGCAATCAGCCCTTCGATCGACAAGACAGAGAACAGGAAGGCAACATGAAACCGCTAGAAGGTAAAAGAATTATCGTAACCGGCGGCGCACAAGGTATTGGTGCGTCTGTGGTGCGGGCCTACATTGCCGCCGGCGCAACAGTGGCCTCAATGGATATGAACGACTCGCTAGGACAACAGGTTGTTTCCGAAGCCATCAGGGCCCATCCCGGATGCATCAGCCGCTACTACCACTGCAACATTGCCGACCGCACAGAGGTGGAAAAGGTCTTTGCTGCAGCTGTTGAGGATATGGGCGGCCTAGATGTCATGGTCAATGTGGCTGGGGTGCAACGCCATTCCCCGCCGGACGCCATAGCGGAAGAACTGTTCGACATGCTTTTCCGCGTTAATGTACTAGGAACCATCAACACCAATGCCGTTGCCTATCGCCTTATGAAGGGGCAAGGTATCGGCAACATCATCAACTTCGGATCAGAATCGGGACTGACGGGCGAAATTAACAATGCCCTCTATTCTGCCACCAAGGCGGCGGTTCACACCTGGACACGCAATGTCGCCCGCCAATGGGGTCCTGACGGCATCCGCATCAACGCCGTTCTGCCTTATATGGTCACCCCCATGTATATCGATTTCCGCAATGCACTGTCAGCGGAAGATCTAGCTGCCCATGATGCCGCCACCAAGACCGACATACCGCTGGGCGGAAAATTCGGCGATGCCGACAAGGATCTGGCACCGGTAATGGTGTTCCTCGCCAGCGACGCGTCCCACTTCATGACCGGTCAGATGTTCCCGGTGGATGGTGGCCTGATCGCTGTACGCTAGGCGTCCCAAAGGCTCCAGCCATTCGGCTGGAGCCCCCACCTCAGATGTCAACAACAAACGTGCCATAGACAGGTTGAAAATTGAGAAATCAGAGAGCGACAGAAAAAATCAACACCATAGTTGACTGGCGTCGATTTACGGCTAATCATTACGACTACGCCATTCCCCCGCACCACCGCTTGTGCTGACTAATGGAGCACACCATGGGAAGTCAACGCGAATCAGCTGTTCAACGATTTTCCGGAAGTGTCTGCGAGATTGTTGCGGCGGTTCTTTCCCATAAGGGGGAGCTAGCTCTGCTGCGTCGCAGCAATCTGGTAACAGGTGATGTCGGGCGCTGGAATTGCATTACCGGGTTTCTCGACCACGATCGCGATCCGCTTTCTCAGGCCCTGGTCGAAGTGGAAGAAGAGGCGGGAATTTCAAAGCATCACTTGAAACTGCTTAGCAGCAGCGTATTGAATTTGCCGGGTCAAGATGGTCGCACTTGGCGTGTTTACGCCTTTCACTTCCACAGCCTGACTCGAACGCTCACGCTTAACTGGGAAAACGACGCCTCAGTCTGGCTGGCGCCGCATGAACTGGGTCAGGTGCCCACCGTCTCCTGGTTCGCACACATCTTGAATGCCTGCGAGCTCAGATCCTCGTCAATGACGGCTAACCTAAGCTAAAACTCTCATTTACGTCCCGCCTACTGTCTACCAATTCCCAACAAGGACACTCTGAACATGTTTACTGGGGGACTATTCCTTCGTGCATACCGGCTTCCTTGGACTCCCGCTAACTGCTGCTGAAGACAGCGACTCGGCCACCTGGCCACCACGGCCGGTATGGTGAGGCGTCCGAGTGAAGACCGCTTGTGCTGAACCGCTTAGAACCCGAATCGCCCCGGCTTTCCTAGACACTCTCCACGCTTTGGTGGGCTAATGATCGACAGTTGGCGGCTCCCGAGGCGTTGTTAGCACTCCCTCTAAGGTCACAATGAGCTTGCCCTGGCGGAGTGACGCCGCCCCTTACCGCGCAGCGGTTTGCCATTGAGCACAGTGCCAATTCAGCGACGGACCGGGCTGCCTGTCGTCCCACAGCTCCGAAAAGCTGAGTCCAAACCTGGGATGTATATGGTAGGGAGC
Organism: Pseudomonas taiwanensis; assembly: GCF_013393345.1. Taxonomy (GTDB): domain Bacteria; phylum Pseudomonadota; class Gammaproteobacteria; order Pseudomonadales; family Pseudomonadaceae; genus Metapseudomonas; species Metapseudomonas resinovorans_C. Next base: position 301,784 of record NZ_QJRF01000030.1, on the reverse strand, counting down.
AAGCTCCGCAAGCGGGCGCAAGACAAAGGCATGACGAGAGATATCTGGATGAGGCAATTCGATACACTCGAATCGGCCAACCAGGTCGCCATAGGTCAGCAAATCTATATCAAGGCCTATCTGCTCAGCGGTTCGTCCGCAACTTGCCTCTACGCTCTTCAGCCAACGCACCAGCTCCTGCAACTCAAGTGTCGTCACGGCCGAAACCACTAGATTCAGGAATGGCGCGGCGTATGACGCTCCAACGGCAGTGCTTTCATAGATATCGGAGCACCTGATATCGCGCAGCCTCCTCGCCAGCAATCGCAGTCCGTCACTGAGGTTACGCTCGCGCCGGTGATTGCTGCCCAGGCCAAGAAAAATGAGGGTGCTTGGCATTGCTATCTTGCCGGTCATTTCACGATCTGGAAGATGCAGCCCTACCATGGGCTGCACCTTTAGCAGTTCCATTAAAGCTAGCTCTGAACTTCCACACGCCGCTGTGCTGCACTTAGCGTATTGGCCAGCAAGCAAGCGATCGTCATCGGCCCAACGCCACCTGGCACAGGTGTAATCGCTCCGGCTCGCTCAACTGCGCTTTCGAAGTGAACGTCGCCCACCAGCCTGGTAGTTCCGTTCGCCTGCTTGATGCGGCTGATACCGACATCGATAACCGTAGCCCCGGGCTTTACCCAATCGCCGGGAATCATCTGGGGAACGCCGGTTGCCACGACCAGAATGTCGGCCTGCCGACACCTTGCCTCAAGATCTACAGTCTTGCTGTGAGCGATGGTCACGGTGCAGCGTTCCTGCAGCAGCAGCCGTGCCATGGGCTTGCCAACGATATTGGATGCGCCAATCACCAGCGCATTCAGGCCAACTAAAGTGCGATGCACATTCCTCAGCAGGAACATCACCCCCGTCGGCGTGCAGGGCACCAGAGCATCCAGCCCCGTTGCCAGGCGACCCGCATTGGTGATGGTGAATCCATCGACATCCTTCGCCGGGTCAATGCGCTCGATGACCCGGGTGACATCGATGCCCGCTGGCAGGGGCAGCTGCACCAGGATGCCGTCAACGCGGTCATCAAGATTGAGGGTGTCGATCTTTGCGAGTAGACGCTCCTCCGTGGTGTCGGCGGGCATGCGGTACTCGAACGAGTGCATACCTACCTCTTCCGTTTGCAGCACCTTGTTGCGTACATACACCTCGCTGGCGGGATCGGCCCCCACGAGAATGACTGCCAGGCCGGGCGCGCGGCCGTGTCGAGTAGCGAATGCGCTCACGTCCTGTACAAGACGTTCACGCAGTTGCCGGGCTTCGGCTTTTCCGTCGATCAGGAATGCGGACATTGTTTCTCCGGGTCTTACAGATGAAGCAGGCCCTGAGACCCAGGGCCTTGCCGACTCAGCTGCGGCGGTTGTCGGTTTTGTACGGTGCGGGCTGGACAGTGGCGCGGATGGGCAGTTGCGGCTCGCCCGGATTGCCCCAGATAACCGTGACTTCAGTACCTACTTCTGCCTGGGCGATGTCCAGGGTGCACAGCGAGAGCATCTCGCGGAAGAAGTAGCTGTAGCCACGAGAGGTGGAAACGCCGACCTCACGGCCGTTCACCAGCACCTTGTCGGCATACATGAAACCGCGCTGATCCCGGGGCATCTCCATGAAGGCGTAGTGCTCGCCCTTCTGGAACAGGGATGCGAATACCTTGAGCACATCATCGGGATTCCACACCAGGGTGCGAATCACCCGGCGTGGGTTGGCCACTTCCTTTTCCAGGGCCTCGCGGCCGATGAAGTCGTGATCGAACTTGATGTTGCGCCCCCAACCGAGCTCGACAGGGCTGCGGTACCAGGCGCTGACATCATCAGCCTCGAAGCTGCCGGCAACGTTGAAGGTCGAGGCGAACGCCGGCAGAGACGCTTCGAATTCGGCGCGATACTCAGCCATGTCCTCGCTGAAGATCGCCGGCAGGTAGTCGGTCACGATAGTGGGGAAACAGGCTTCCAGGTGGTTGATGAAGGCAGCTCGACCACCCAGCTTGCGAATCCCGAACGCTTCGCCGGCTCGCACCACTGCCTCATACACCTCGGCAGCATGTTCGGCAGGACCTTGCAGCTCCACACCAGGCTCCCCGGACATGCCCTGTCGCAGCGCGTAGACCTCATGCCCGGCAATCTTCACCACTTGCGAGTGCATGAACTTGATGTCCGCCAGGGCCACGCCTGTCAGCTTCTCGATCAATGCGGCAGCCTTGGGCCCAGCAACCTGGAATTTGAACCCTTCGACAACCTCCGAGCTGACGTTGTAATCACCCTTGCGTAGGTGGAAGTCCATGAGGAAGCCGCCGCGACCGAAGAGCATGAAGTCATCCTCCCCCCAGCGGCTGAGGATACCCTCATGGATCACCTTGCCATCACGATTGCAGTGGGTGACATGCTTGGACTGCATGATGTCGAACTTGGCGAAGCTGTTGATGGAGGTATCGGAGAAAAGCTTCAACACGTCCGGTCCACGGTAACGCCGCTGCCAAAGGAACGACCAATCACCGATGTAGCAGTGGTCCTTCCAGGACATGCTCTCGTCGAGCCAGTCCGTGTACTCAGGCTGCCCCCAACGGGACGTGAAATAGCCCTCTGGAGTCTTTCTGAAATTCTTGGGGAGCATGTCTTTACCTCGGTTACTTCAACGAATTGTTGTTATGCGTGGCCAGGCGTCAGCCTTCGAACACGATGGTTTTGCGACCGTTCGGAATGACGCGGTCTTCCAGATAGGCGCGCACTGCCCTGGCCAGGACGCGTCGTTCGATGTCACGCCCCTTACGTACGAGATCTTCCGCGCTATCGCGGTGGGAAATGCGCTCGACGTCTTGCTCGATGATCGGGCCCTCGTCCAGGTCGGCGGTGACGAAGTGCGAGGTCGCGCCAATCAGCTTCACGCCACGCTCATGGGCCTGGTGATAGGGACGCGCGCCCTTGAATCCCGGCAGGAAGCTGTGATGGATGTTGATGCAGCGCCCATCCAGCTTGCGCGAGAGGTCATCGGAGAGGATCTGCATGTAGCGAGCGAGCACAACTAGGTCGGTCCTGGTGGACTCGATCAAGGCAAGCAGTTTCTCTTCCTGCTGGGACTTGTTATCCCGGGTCACTGGCAGGTAGTGAAACGCTATGCCCTGCAGATCAACCGCGGCGTATCGCTCCTGGGGATGGTTGGCGACAACGGCCGATATCTCCATCGGCAGCTCGCCGATTCGGCTGCGGTAAAGCAGGTCGCGCAGGCAATGGTCATAGCCGGACACGAGCAGCATTACGCGCTTGCGCTGGTCCTGCGGACGCAGCGACCACTCCATGCCGTACCGATGGGCAACATCGGCGAATCCAGCCTTGATGTCCTCGAGTACCAGTTGCGTCGCGCTGTCTATCGCGTCGAACACCACCCGCATGAAGAACTGCTGAGTATCCAGATCATCGAATTGCTGCGCATCGAGGATGTTGCATCCCTGCTCAAAGAGGTAGCTGGAAACATCCTTCACGATTCCGGCGGTATTGCGGCACGACAACAGCAGAATGAATTTGGGGTTGGACACGGCGGTCTCCAATCATCGTTTTTATTGAAGTGGGCTTCAGCGCCGTGGCGCTGAAGTGCGGGCCACTATAAAAACGCGACAAAATGAAAGCCACGAATGGCATCGATTAATCGCATGAGCCATATGCATAACTATGAAGTGACCGACTCAGCGTCCCCTCTCATCTGCGGAGAGCGCAGCGCACGTAGCAGAATCGCCGCCAGCAGCACAGGCAGGGCCAACACGAGGAAGTACTGTTCGCGGCTCCATCCCATGTCGATCAGGACGCCCGCCAGGTAGGGGCCAAACACTGCCCCCAAGCGCCCTACTCCCATGGCGATACCCGTGCCACTACCGCGCAGGGTTGCCGGGAATGCCACCGGTACCACCACGTAGAGAGTGGTGACCGCCGAGTAGAGGAAGAAGCCGAGAGTCACAGCGACCACCACCAACAGAGTCGGGTGGTAACCCATGTTGCTGAACAGCAGCATCATGGCGAACAGGGCGACCATGGTGATGGCAGTGAGTCGATGAGCCCCGACTTTCGCCGCTAGCAGGCCGAAGCTCATGCAGCCGAGCATGCCGCCGAAGCTGAGCAGCATTGCACCGGAGATCCCCCCTGTAACGCTCAACCCCGCGTCGGTGAGGATCTTCGGTGTCCAGCTGGAAACGAAGTAGAACGTCATCATGATGCAGAAGTACATGATGCAACTGGCAACGAACGGTCCCTTCAGCGACGCGCTCAGCAAGTCCTTGAGGCGACCATCAGTGATGTTCGGATCACGTGCAGCAGGCAGTGCTGACAGTTCCTGCAGACCAAGGCGCGGCAGTATTCGATTGACCCGATCCAGCGCGCGGGTAGGACGTTTCTCGATGAGAAAGTCCAGAGACTCAGGGAACAGCCACCAGGCGAAAGGCAGCAGGACGATAGCCGCCACACCGCCAAACACGAAGGGCGCCTGCCAACCGTAATGGTTGATCAGCAGCACCGACACCAGGCCACCCAGGGTCGCCCCGAGCGGAACGCCTACCGACATCCCTGCATTGCACAGACTGCGACGACGATCATTGGCGTATTCGGTTATCACGATGTTGATGGTTGCCAACATGGCACCGACACCAATTCCGGTGAACAGCCGGGCGGCAAACATCTCGCTGAAATTGCGCGTGGCAGCCGACATCAGCATCGACACTGCCAGAAGCATGAGACATCCCAATGCGATAGGGCGCCGTCCGATCCGATCGCCCAGGGGCGCCAGGAAGAACGCGCCAATCGCGGTTCCAATCATCCCGGCACTGAACAGCGCGCCTAGCATCGATCCGTTCAGCCCCCAACTCGCCGATAGCGTGGGAGCCACGAAGGCCATGACCAGAACGTCGAAACCGTCGAGAGCCGCCAGGACGACGCAGAAGATGACAAGGCTGATTCTGAATCCGCTCATGTGACCATGCTTGATATGGTCACGTGGGTCTTTGACCGACATATTTGTTACCTTTGTAGTTGTTGTTGGAGGGCTCACCACAGCTTCCAGCTGTAATCGATGTTCAGCCGGAGGTGGTTCTCATCACGCATCGAAGCGGCATCCGCAAAATCATTGCGGTACACGGAATACCTCGCCCTCAGGTACAGGCCGGCAAGCAGACCGGACTGGACGACGTAGGAGAGCTCAGCGTGCTTCTCGCTTTCTGTGAGCCCATTGCCGCCAAGGCGCTCGGGCAAGTTGATGTCATGGCCACGCATGTAGCGCAGGGTGGTCTTCAGGCCGGGAATGCCGGATGCGGCGAAGTCGTAGACATACTTGGCCTGCCAGGCCTTCTCGTTGGCGCCGACGAAATCGGAGCTCATCAGGAACTCGCTCAGCACAAGAATCTCGGTGCCTGAGAGATAAGGCATGGCGGTGTCGCCAGTGGCGTGCTGATAGCCGAGGTTGAACAGGTGGGCGCCAGTCTGGTAGCTGAAAGTCGCCGTCATGTTCTTGTAGTCGACCTCTCCCGCCCGGGCGCTGCCATCTTCGGTGCCATAAAATCCCCGCAAGTCGGCGGTGAAGGTGTCGTTGCCGATGGGCCAACTGCGTTTGAAGTCCAGGTACTCCATGCGATAGAGATCCTTGACGTCACCGTGATAGGCCCGTGCCAGATAACGGTTCTGCGGGTGATATTCGGCTGCTAGGAAGGTGGCCTGGTTACTCTGCGCACCACCGTTGAAACGCTGGTTTGGCGCCGCCAGGGATAGCGATTCGAAATCAGTGGAGTTGCGCTTGGTGGTCTGATCGAACCAGGTACCTCGCAGCGTCAGGTCGTCGAACTCGTTCGAGACCACCGACGCCCCCCTGAAGGTCTGTGGGAACAACCTCGATTGGCTGGCATAGACGAAGGGGATGAACACGTCATCCAGACTGCCTGCCTTCAGTTCGGTGCGGGAGTACTTGGCCTTCGCCGTCAATCCGAGCTTGGAGTACTCATCAGCAGCACGACGGTCACTGGTCGATACCGGTAGCAAGTCGGTACCGGTCCTGGAAGGTGAGGAGTCGAGTTTGAAACCGGCCATACCCAACGCGTCCAGGCCCAGTCCCTGGTCACCGTGGGTGAGTCCCGACTTGAATCTGAGAATGAATCCCTGCGCCCACTCCTCAGCCTTGTCTGGATCCCGGGAGCCTTGGTAGTCACGTTCGAGGTAATAGTTTCGGGCAGTTAATGTGGCCTGGCTGTCATCGATCAGGCCGGCGGCGAGGAGGCTTTGGCTGCACAGAGCTGATAGCGCGAATGCGCTGCACGTTTTGGGGTTCATAGGATGACTCTTGTTCTTGTTATCTACTGCGGGAATCGGCGCCGCCGATTCCCATGCGGTGTTTCAAGAATCGATCCTATTGAAATATCCTACTGCACCATAATCACGACAACGATCACCTCTATGCACAGCATTCATAATGAAAAGAAGCTCGACCTCAATCTGCTGACTGTTTTCGATGCCCTGCTTCGCGAAGGCAGTGTCACTCGGGCCGCCGATAGCCTGGATCTCTCGCAGAGTGCGGTCAGTCATGCGCTCAAGCGATTGCGGGACTTCTTTAGCGATCCGTTGTTCGTGAAAGTCGGCGACGGCATGAAGCCGACGCCCAAAGCCGAACAGCTGGCTGTGTCGATCCTCGGGATCATCAGCACAGTGCAAGATTCGCTGCTCACCCAGACACGCTTCGATCCAAGCACAGCAGTCCGCACGTTCAAGTTCTGCATGACCGATATGGGCGAACTGGTGTTTCTGCCCAGGATGATCCAGGAGTTCAAGCGCAGGGCCCCCCACTGCACCATCCAGACCCTGCAAGTCCGCCCCGAAGACATTGCTGCCACCTTGGAGTCAGGCGAGGCCGACCTGGCGATGGGCTCGCAGCTCGCGGTCAACGATGAGTTGTTTCAGCAAAATCTGTTCGTCCACAAGTTCGTGACGATTGTCAGCAGAGAGAACAGCCAGGTCGGGGACTCGATCAGCCTTGAGCAGTTCACGCGCATGAAGCACATCGTGATCAATCTGGGCGGCAAGACCACTCACTACGATAGGGCGTTAGACGAACACGGAATCAAACGTGAGGTGTTCCTGCTGACTCCCCACTATCTGGTCATTCCCATGCTGATCAGAAATGATCCGGAGCTGATTGCAACCGTACCTGGAGAGATCGGCCGCATCTTCGATGAGTACGGTTGGGTTAGACGATTGAAACCACCGGTTGATCTAGCACCATTCCCCATCTGCCAGTACTGGCACCCGCGCTTTCATCACGACGAAGCGAATCGCTGGCTCAGGCAGTTGATGAAGGAAATCTACAATGATTTCCTCCCGGAGTCAGGGAATGACTGGTGAGTGAACTGCCGGACGGACTCAACCGACGAAGGCCAACTTACTGACAAAAAAATGTGCCACCTAAGGCGAGCCAGGCATGGGCCAGGTTCAGCGGTAAAAGCGGGGATAGTCCCAAAGAGTTACTGGCTAATGCACTAAATCTCTGAAATGGTCGTTTCAGCCTGAGTGGACACTGACTAAAGATGGATTAGCCGGCCCTATCGCCGCCTAGGAATGTATCGCACCGGGTTTCGTATAAGAGGCGTGTGCCCTGACGTGATGGCATTTACTTTTCTATTTTCCAAACTGAAGACACCAACCAATCCTTGAACTCATCAATAGGCATCGGCGCACTTACAAAGTAGCCTTGAATCACATCACACCCCAGCATCGTCAAGTAGTCTTTTTCCGCCTCATTTTCCACCCCCTCCGCGACCACTTCTAGGTTCAGGTGATGAGCCATCTCAATCGTAGACCCAACAATAGCCGCGACCTCAGGCTCACTCAAGATGCTCCTGACAAAAGACTGATCAATCTTGATTTCATCAACCGGAAGATTCCTCAGGTAACTCAGGCTAGAATAACCAACCCCAAAATCATCAATAGAAAAACCAACACCCATCGACTTAACTTTATTAATAGCCTCGAGCGCCAACAGCGGGTCTTTCATCATCCCACTTTCAGTTACTTCAAACTTAATCCAACTCCCCTCCCCTCCCCACGTAGCCATCAGGCCCTCAATTTTTCCGACCAAATGTGGATCACATAGATCCTGAGCGGACAAATTAACGGAAAGTGGAAGGTCTATACCTACTTCGCGCCAAGCAAAGCGCTGTCTAAATGCAGTTTCAAGCACCCAATGTGTAAGCGGAGTGATTAAACCAGAAAATTCCGCAAGCGGCACGAATTCACTTGGGGGAATCATTTCCCCTTCTTGACATCGCCACCGAACAAGAGCCTCTGCCCCGCAAAGCGTTGAGTTTTTCAGCCTAAGCTTGGGTTGACAATAAAGCAACAACTGCCCCTTGTTAATAGAATCTCTGAGCTTCGCTGTCAGCCCTAGCCGGCGACTGCATCCTTCATCAAGTTTGCTCGAGAAAACTGCATAATCTCGCCCAGTGCGTCTAGCTTCACTCATAGCAGAGCGGGCGCGCCTGATCAGCAATTCTGGATCAGAACCATGCCCTGGATATACCGCGATACCTATAGAAAAACTAGCATACTGTTCATGCTCCGGAATTCCGCCTTGATCCTTAAACAAGGAAACCACTCGCTGAGATTGCCGAGTGGCAACTTCTAAATCCGCAGAAGGCAAAATAACAGCAAACTCGGCGTCTCCCGCCTTAAACACATCACCAGACATTCCTAACGTTTCACATAAATGCCGCGCCGCCCCCACAAGCACCTTATCACCCTGCTGAAACCCAAACGTTTCATTGACCTCATTAAGTTGAATCACCTTTATAATTAGCAAAACAAAAGATTGATACCTCCCCTCAAGGCCATCAATTAGCGCCCGCGCCCTTTTAAACAAAAGTTGCCGATTGGGTAGTTCTGTCAGAGGGTCGTAGAATGCCATGCGCTGAATTATCTCTTCAGCTTCACGTCTACGAGCCCTCTCGCGGATATGCTCTACGCCGTAAGCAAGGTCCTCCGCCAACTCCCCCAGCAGAGCCACTTCGGAATCGTTGAACGCATCAGGCTCAGTAGCAGCGATGCTCAAGGCCCCAATCACTGTTGAATCGACACGAATGGGAAAAGAAGTGAGCGAACCATATCCAAGCCGAATCGCGTCCTCCCTCCATGCCCTATGGTCAGGATCGCTCAACAGATTGCGACCAATGCAAGGAGTGCCAGTCAGCACAGCGATCGCTGTGGCCCCTCCTTGCTCAGGGAAAGCCCATGACAACCGTAGCGATTCAAAGAACTCTACTTCGTTTTTCTCGTGTGGGAGACCAAGGGAGTAAGCCTGGTTAACGAGCGGCTGGCCTTCGTCATTGCTGGCGTACCAGACACTGGCGTAGCGATATCCGCCTTGCGTTACCACTACGTCACACATTCCTTTCAGAAGCTGCAGCTCATCACTCGAGCGCAAAAGCATACGGTTACCAGCGCTGAGGGTCCTCAGAACGCGATATAGGCGCTCCAACTCAGTCAGCTTATCGCCCGTTATCTTCAAGGCGGAGCGCTTCACAGCGTGTCGGTGTTTCGATGTCTGCGTCATCGCCTTCGCCCGGAGTGGTAGCTCTGTAAGCGTAGTCCCAAGGCTGGATTTATCTGACAGTCGTACTCGATCTCTACCCGGGGCCGTCATCGCTTGGGCGATTCAACGCCGCCTCCAGCCACCGGTCCAGGCGATGCCGTTATGGTCCTTGCGCGCCGGCTGCGAGCGCCCCCAACGGGCGAACAGGCACAGCGAAGGTTCTCGCCCGGCGTCGCAAAGCCTCCCCAGGTACCATCACGCACTAGACTGGGAAGGGTATCTACCAACTATGTAGAGTAATCAGCGGCAGGGTACGTACCTTGGCCATTCCGCCATTTACCGCTGGTGCTCGCCGAATAGAACGATAACGATCAAGCGAGAACAGTCTAATGAACGCCAAGGCAGCTCTTCGTTTTGCACAATGCCTGCCAATGATCGCCATATTCCATACAGCAAATGCAACTGATGTGATGCGCCTTGAGGGCTTCGGACCCATTTCCCGATCCATGGGAGGGACAGCCATGGCGTTTGATATCGGAACAGCAGGCATGATGAGCAACCCAGCCACTCTCTCCTTGGGCGAGGAAGGCAGCCGATTGAGCATTGGCGTCGACCTGCTTCAACCGGATATCAGCACTCGCAATCTCGATTCTGGTGAAACTGCCGAAAGCAAAAATAAGTCAAAGAATCGTGGACCTTATTATGCGCCGCAGATTGCATACACCTATCGCGGAGAACGCTGGGCGCTTGGTATCGGTACCTTTGCTCAAGGCGGAGTCGGTACCGAGTATGGCAATGATAGTTTCCTTTCAGACGATGGAAATAGTCAGCCCACAGGGCTAGATAGTAGTAGTCGACTGCTCGTCCTCAATATTCCATTCGCTTTCAGCTTCGATGTAACCGATGAGTTGACTGTAGGCGCCAGTCTGGATGCCATGTGGATGGGCATGAACTTGAACATGATGTTTGCGAGGAACCAAGTTGGCGCCCTCATCGGAGACGGTCGCGTTAGCGGTTCATTATTACCAGTTTTAGGTGCATTGCCAGCGCTTGATGGTGCTCATATTAGCTTCAGCCGAGCGGAACCCATTGCCAGCGGCGCCGACGCGTGGGGATACGGTGGGCGTATTGGCGTGCTGTGGAGAGCTACCACGTCCACTAATGTCGGACTTGCTTATAACTTCGCCAGCGAAATGGGCGACTTGGAAGGCGACGCGACGGTCACTGCGATCGATAGTGTCGTAGGGAAAATTTCTCTCCCTGGAAAGATCAAGATTAAAGACTTCCAGATGCCGGCATCATTGAGCCTAGGAGTCGCACACGAAGTGAACGACAGGTGGTTAATCGCCGTCGACGTTTCTCGCGTGTTCTGGAAAGACGTAATGAAAGACATTAACGTCGCCTTCAACAGCGATAGTGGTGGTGACCTCAATCTGAAATTTCCGCAGAACTATCATAATCAGACCATTGTCGGGCTGGGAACTAGCTATCGAATCAACAACTGGACCCTACGATTAGGGTATAGGCAGGCAACAGAAGCTGCCCCTAGCAACCTACTATTTGCAAGCTTACCGGTAACACCTACCCGACATGCATCGGCAGGTATTTCGTATGACCTGGGATACGGCTCCATCGACCTCGCGTACTCTCATGCATTCACAGCAACCACTACCAATCGTTCCCTACCCAATGCCCCAGTGCCGATTCGCAATAGCCATGGCCAAGATAATTTAGTTTTTTCGTATACCCATCGTTTCTGAAGCATACGTTGTTCGGCTTCTTTTTTGCGTAGCGCCGCCACCACAAACCGACAGCTCGCTGAAGCATATCGTGATCAATCTGGGCGGCAAGAACACCCACTACGCTAGAACGCAGGGCGAACACTGAATTAAGCGTGACGGGCGAATGCACCAAGCTCCGAAGAGGTTCGGCTATGTGGGCAGAACGTCAAAATCGGAGGACACGCGGCCAATCGACTTGATCCTGTCCACGAGTGCCTCTGCAGAATGGACTGCCGAGCTCACCATGATCTCTTCGTCTGCGAAACCGACGGGCAAAGTATTCCCCCCCTCACTGCTTGAAACACCAAAAGTAATCAGGTTTCCTTCGAAATATGGGCCACTGATCAGACGGTACCCCGGCACATATCGCCGCACCTTTCCAATCATGCGTTGTACCGATTCAACAATATCGTCTCGCCTCGGTTCGCTTTCGACGATGCAGCTGATGACAGCGCTAGATCCCAGATTGGGTTTGACTATCGCGTGCACCTTCCCGTGTTTGGCCCCCCCGACACGAATCAAGGCCCCGACGGTTGCGTTAGCAAGTGTCTCAGTGCTTTCGCATGTCATGGATGCTGGAGTGACGTTTATAACGACCTCCGCGTAATCCACATCCTGTACCAGGGAGATCGCATTGACGATGGGAACAGCTGCCTGGCTGGTGGCGGTGGCCAATTGAAGGTGCTGCAGACCGTTCGCGATCAACTTCGGAAGATTCAATGCAGGAATACAATGCACCCCATCGCCGGTGGATGCCAAACCAACTGTGGTCACTCCCAAGGCATTGAGGCTACGAGAGGCCTCATCATGCCCAGCACCTTGGGCAGCGTTGAATGCGATCTGCACACCATCTTCGACGACGTGAGGCAGAAAACCACGCACGCCTTGATGGGTGACCTTGAGCCCCAAGCCTTTAGCTTCAGAAAGGTACTGGGATTGAGGATCCGTCCCTATCAACCAGACGGGGTCCAGCAGGGGGCTAAGCCGCAACCTGTGGACCAGGTCCATTCCAATGCTGCTGGAGCCGATCACCGCGCATTTCACTTTCTCATTCATGATCCAAGTCCCACTTGAGTAGCCACCTGGCCATTTGCCTGGCTATAGCTTTGGTGCCGGCAAGCCTGCGAAGGGTCAGAAGCTGGTAGAGAATCGATAAATTCGCTCGACCTGCTTCGCGCGCTCAACGTCGTTTGTGATCCCTTCGTTTGTGGTCCCGTAGGCTCACCCCGTAGTCCGTGCTCCGGTAACAGTTGGAAAAGTGGTCTCTCGCTCACGCACGCGAACCACTGCTTTTCTGATTTTCCCCACGACGGTGAGGCGTAGATCGCTCTCCGCCACGATGCAACACGCCAGGGCAACTCCATCGAGCTGTTCCTCCGCGCTGACATGTTGTCGGCTCATCTGTCGAGCCTGGTACTGACCTTGAATGACTCGGACCTTACACACCCCGCAGCCACCACCACGACAACCCGCGGGAATCCCCTTGCGTCCCAGGCGCGTCATTCCACTAAGAACGCTTTCCCGATCGGTGCAGGAGAAGCGGTCTCCCGTATCCACGATCAAAACCTCATGGCCCATGAGCAGGCTCTCCGGCCGCGCGAACTGCCAATTCATCAGCCCTCTGCAGACTTGCCGGAACACCTGCAATCGACCAATCCTCGGGGGCAATACGTTGGCATCGACCCCGCACAACATCGCGTCGTACCGCCAGATGCTTGACCAACAACTCAGTGAAGCCTTCCGCCAACTGATGGCGCTGCTCGACGGAGCGGCCATCGAGAACGAAGAAGTCAAAGAATGGTGCGTGCATACCAGTTGCCGCGCATAAAGACCCCGCCGCGGCGAAATGGCGCGAGTCGTGCCATGTGATGAATGCACGTACACGTTCGATGGGAGATTGCAGAACCTTCGCGTAGAGCTGCGAGGCTTCAACGAGCAAGAGCTCGCATTGTTCGCCGGTACTTTCGCCGGCTAGTAGATGGAAATTCACGATGGGCATGACTGTTCTCCTTGTTGTTATCGATGCCAGGCGGCGCAACCGATGTGGAGAAGGAAACTAGGGCAGTCCTCGTCGGCGACCGGAGTCAAGCATCACGGCAGATCCCGACATTGCAGTAGCTTCAGGAGCCAGCAGCATGCTGATAGCCCAGGCCACCTGCTCGGGCGTGGTCAAAGCACCAAGGGACGATTCCGCACGTATTTCCTCCAGCACAGCATCAACACTCACGCCTCGCTGCGCCGCACGGTCTGCCGCGACACGATGCAGTCGCTCGGTATCCGCGGGACCCGGGGCAACCAGATGGGAGGTAATGCCACGCGGGCCGTAAGCCAGACTGAGCTGCCGGTTGAGATTGGCAAGGGCTGCATTGGCGACTCCTGCCGCCGCCGCATAGGCACTAGGCTCGAAGCCATAGTGCCCACCAATGGCGACCAGGCGTGAACCTGGTTGCAGAAAGTCGTCTACTGCTCGCACCAGGCGCAACATGCCGCCAACCTTGATGTTAACTGCGGAGTTCAACGCGCTTACCGAGGCATCCAGCACCCCTCCAGCAACTGCTACGCCAGGTCCATGGACGACCATGCGGACGGGGCAGTTCAGGGAAGTTCGAATGACTTCGATTGCACTGTCGTCTCCGATATCAGCTTCACAAGGTCTGACCTGTGAATATCGATCCGCTAGCGAATTGAGGCTTTCGCTGCTGCGAGCCACGGCGATGATATCGAGGCCACTGGCACATAGCCTTGAGACGATGGCTTGTCCGAAAGCACCTGTGGCGCCGACGATTACCGCGACTTCATTGGTCGAATTCATGAGCACTCCGCTACTCGAGAAAACGCCGAGCAGATACTTCTGCTCGGCGGACGCATCAGGCGCTCTTGAGCAAGCCACGCTCCTTGGCCATCGTCATCGCAGTATCGAGGATCATGTCTTCCTGACCACCGATCATCTTCTTGCGGCCAAGCTCAACCAGAATGTCGCGCGCCGAAACGCCGAAGCGTTCTGCCGCTCGTTTCGCATGCAGCAGGAAGGTCGAATACACGCCGGCGTAACCCAGCGTCAGAGACTCGCGATCAACACGCACCAGGTGATCCATCATGGGAACGATGATGTCCTCGGCCACATCCATCAGCTTGAACAGGTCCACGCCGGTGTCGATGCCCATGCGCTCGCAAACAGCGGCGAATACCTCAAGAGGAGTGTTGCCAGCCCCCGCTCCCAGCCCAGCTACCGAACCGTCGATCCGGGTGGCGCCAGCTTCAATGGCTGCAATGGAATTCGCGACGCCCATGCCCAGGTTGTGGTGCCCGTGGAACCCGATCTCGGTTTCGGGATTGAGCACATCACGAAGAGCCTCGACCCGTGCCTTGACGTCCTCCGGCAGCATGTATCCGGCCGAGTCAGTGACGTAAACGGTCTGCGCCCCATAGGACTCCATCAATTTCCCCTGCTGGGCGATGCCTGCAGGATCGTTGAGGTGGGCCATCATCAGGAATCCGGTAGTGTCCATTCCCAGCTTTCGAGCGAAGGCGATGTGTTGCGGAGAGGTGTCTGCCTCGGTGCAATGAGTGGCCACGTGAACGCTGCGTGCGCCGCAATCGTAGGCGGACTCGAGTTCCTTCATCGTGCCGAGACCTGGGATCAGCAGTACCGAGACTTTCGCCTGGGTCATCCGAGATGCGACAGCGCTGATGTATTCCTCATTGCTGTGCAGGGCGAAGCCATGCTGCAGCGAGTTCCCACCGAGACCGCCGCCGTGGGTCACCTGGATGTACGGAATGCCGGAGTCATCCATTGCAGTGGCAACCTTGATCATCTGATCGACGCTGATCTGCTCGCGCTTGGCGTGCATGCCGTCACGCAGGCACATGTCGTGGAGAATGACCTTGCGGCCTTTGAGGCTGATGGGCTGACTCATTATGCGACCTCCACAGTGGGCAACTGGAGCTTTCCGGCAAGGATTTCTTCGGCGAACATTTCCGCTGTGCGCGTCGCGGCCGCGGTCATGATGTCGAGGTTTCCAGCGTAAGTCGGCAGGTAGTCACCAAGCCCTGCAACCTCGAGGAACACTGAGACCTTGTTGCCATCGAAGAGCGGGCCATTGACCAGCCGGTAGCCCGGAACATACTTCTGCACCTCGCCGATCATCTGCAGAATCGACGCGGTCACGCGCTCTTGGTCAGGCTCATCGTCGGTCAGGCAGTAGATCGTGTTGCGCATGATCAACGGCGGCTCAGCCGGGTTGATGATGGCCAGGGCCTTACCCTTGCGCGCACCACCGACTGCCTCGATAGCGCTGGAGGTCGTGTAGGTGAACTCATCCAGATTCGCGCGGGTACCTGGCCCTACGGACTTGGACGACAGGCTAGCGACGATCTCCGCATAACCCACGCTTTGGATACGTGAAACGGCATTGACGATGGGAATGGTTGCCTGGCCGGCACACGAAATCATGTTGACGTTCGCTACCTGTTTCTGGGTGTGCTCGCTCAGGTTCACCGGGGGCACGCACAGCGGACCGATAGCAGCCGGCGTCAGGTCGATCATCAGAACACCCAGCGCATTGAGCTTGCGGCTGTTCTCGGCGTGCACATAGGCACTGGTAGCGTCGAAGGCGATCTGGATATTGTCCTCCAGAACGTGGGGCAGCAGACCGTCGACACCTTCCGAGGTCGTCTTCAAGCCCATGTCTCGAGCTCGTTTAAGACCTTCTGACTCCGGGTCGATACCTACCATCCAGACCGGCTCAAGCACCGGGCTGCGCATGATCTTGTAGATCAAATCGGTACCGATGTTGCCCGAGCCGATCAACGCACAACGGATCTTCTTCATTTCGCCTGCCCCTGCAGCGCATCGCGCTGCATCTTGTTCAAACCAGCGACATAGAACTCGTCGTGGCGGTGTTCGGTAATCAGGATCCGGACCGTGTCCGGGTTGCATGGAAGGCTCTCGCTAACAGCCTTGGTCACAGCTGCAGCGACGCGGCTTTTCTGCTCGGCGGTGCGCCCCTCGACGAGGTGCATTTCGATAATGGGCATGACTTCTCCTGGAGGCCTTACTCGATAAAACGCATGGAAACGCTGCCCAGTTCCTGGAAGCGTGCAATGACGTTGTCGCCGGGTTTCACTGCGACGGCTTCGGTGATTCCACCACTCATCACAAAGCTGCCGGCTGGCAGCGTCTCTCCCAGTTCGGAAAGAATGTTGACCAGCATCGCCACAGCCTCTGCCGGATGCCCGAGCACTGCTGCACTCGCTCCCATGCCGACGATTTCGCCGTTCTTCTCCATCACCACGCCCAGTGTGCGCAGGTCCAGTTCATCGACCTTGCGGGCACGACCGCCGCCGACAAATCGGGCGGAGGAACCGTTGTCAGCGATCACGCTGGGAAGATCGAATTTGAAGCCGGAGAAGCGTGAATCAATGATTTCCACTGCAGGCAACACATAGTCGGTGGCGGCCAGCACATCGGCGACAGTGCAATTCGGGCCTTCAAGTCCTTCCTTGAGGACAAAGGCAACCTCGCACTCCACACGGGGATGGACCAAGTCGGAGGTCTTGATCTGCGAGTTCTCCGGACGCGCCATGCGGTCGGTCAGAAAACCGATGGAGGGCACGTTAACGCCCATCTGCTGCATCTTGGCCCTGGAGGTCAGTCCTGCCTTCCAGCCGACGAGACGATGCCCCTTCGCCTTGAAGCGGCGCAGCAACTCCAACTGCACGGCGTAGCCGTCAGCAATCGACATCTGGGGGTATTCATCGGTCAATTTGCGAATCGAATAGGCGTGCGTCTGAGCCCCCTCGACACGCTCACAAAGACGCACGATGTCCTCGCGGGACAGTGTCAGTTGTGCGCTCATACTGCACTCCTCCCGGTAAACTTCGCCCTGCAGCTGCCAAGACCACCCACGGTACATACCAGTTCGTCACCGTCGGCGATGGGTACCAGGGCAGATTGCGAGCCCGAAAGAATCACCTCTCCCGCTTTGAACGGAATCCCCAGCTCTCCCAAGGTGTTGGCCAACCAGGCGACCGCATTGGCTGGAGACCCTTGCACGGCAGCACCAACGCCGGTGGAGAACAGCTCGCCGTTCTTCTCCAGCACCATGCCGGCCAATGTCAGGTCGAGCTCTCGCGGATCACCTCTGTCATTCCCCAGCACATACACGCCACAGGAAGCGTTGTCCGCGACGGTGTCCTGGATCTTGATCTGCCAATCCGTGATGCGCGAATCGACAATCTCGAAGCACGGCACTACGTAATCAGTTGCCCGGATCACATCCATTGCGGTGATCCCCGGCCCAACCAGGTCATGCTTAAGAACGAAAGCGAGTTCGGCCTCGGCCTTCGGTTGGATGAGGGTACCAAGGTCAATCTCATCACCCTCCTGGTACACCATGCCGGAGGTGAGAATGCCGAAGTCCGGTTGAAAAACCCCGAGGAAGTCCTGAACAGGCTTGCTGGTGACGCCGATTTTCTTACCCACCACGGTCTCGCCGGCGGCAAGTCGACGCGCAACGTAACGCTGCTGAATGCGGTAAGCATCCTCGATGGTTATCTCGGGCTCACGCTGCAGTAACGGGGGAACTGTGCGACGAGAGACGAACGCTTCGTAGAGCTCGTCGCCGTATTGCTCGATCTTGTTGTCGTTCATGGTTTTCTCACAGGACGGCGGAAGTCGGACGCCGCATGAAGCGGCGCCCTAAAAGGCGATTTACAGCTTCACGCACACGTTGCGTGTCTCGGTGTAAAACTCCAGGGAGTGAACGCCACCTTCGCGACCGATTCCCGACTGCTTGGAACCGCCGAACGCAGTGCGCAGATCGCGGAGGAACCAGCTATTGATCCAGGTAATCCCTACATCGATACGCGCAGCCATGCGATGGGCGCGGGATAGGTCGCTCGTCCAGATGGTGGTAGACAGGCCGTATTCATTGTCATTGGCCAGCGACACCACCTCGTTCTCACTGTCGAACGGGCGAATGTGGCAGCAGGGGCCGAAGATCTCCTCGCGCACTACCGCAGCGTTGTCCGGCAGCCCCGTCCAGATAGTGGGCTGAACCCACGAGCCCTCGGCCAACTCACCGGGCATATCAGGCACACCACCGCCAGTTACCACCGTGGCCCCCTCCTCCACCGCCTTGCGGTAGTAGGAAAGCACCTTGCTGCGGTGCTCCTGGCTGATCAACGGACCATAGGTCGTGGCGTGATCTTCAGGCCGACCGTATTTCACGCCCTCTGCCTTAACCTTCAGTGCCTGAACGAAGCGCTCAAAAATCGGACGTTCGACGTAAACGCGCTCGGTACCCAGGCAGACCTGTCCGGAATTGAGGAAGGACGAACGGAAAATCCCATCCACTGCCGCATCGAAATCGGCATCGGCGAATACGATTCCTGCGTTCTTCCCACCCAACTCGAATGACACATCTCGCATGCCTTCGGCAGCGGCCTTCATGATTGCTGTGCCTGTGCGCGTTTCACCGGTAAAGGTGATGGCGTCGATGCCAGGATGCTGAGTAATGAACTCGCCCGCGGAATCCGGACCGAAACCGTGCAATACGTTGTACACCCCCTTGGGGATGCCTACGGTGTTCATCACTTCACCGAGAAGAGTTGCTGTGAGCGGAGATTCTTCGGAAGGCTTGACCAGTACGGTATTACCGCATGCCAGCGCCGGGCCGACCTTCCAGGTCATCAGCAGGAAGGGCGCGTTCCATGGGCAAATCACTCCAATTACGCCCTTCGGCACACGCATGGAGTAGTTGAGCGCGCCGCGACCATCCGGGGTATCCATCCGGAAAGACTCACTGGCGACATTCTTGATTACATCGGCGAAAACCTTGAAGTTGGCCGCGCCACGAGGAATGAAGGCATGCCGCATGACATGTGCCGGCTGCCCGGTGTCGGCCATTTCAGCTTCGACAAAGTCATCGAAGCGGCGGGTGATCTCGTTAGCCACGGCATGCAGCATGTCGACACGCTGCTCGGTGGTCAGGCCACCCCATTCGCCATGCAAGGCACTGCGTGCAGACTTTACGGCGCTATCCACTTCCGCACGGCCCGCTTCGGAAATCGAAGCGATCACACGGTTGTCTACCGGCGAACGCTTGTCGAAGCGTTTGCCGCTGGCAGCGGCGACGAATTCGCCCGCGATGAAGTTATCGATATTGCGCATGATCGCTCCGCACTCTTGTCCTTAGGTGGTCCGCCGGAAGGGCGAACCAGACTGTTTACTGAGTCTAGGGAGCGGATTCGATACCGACTAATACTTTATTCGTTCCTCGCCAATACCAATCGGGTATCTCTTTGGACAGCGAACAACCTTGCGGCAAGGCGCCTTAAAGCAGCAATAGAAATGGGTCAGAGTTGCTGCGCGTATATCGCGAAAAGGACCGCAGCGGAGTCGATTGTCCTGGGCTCCTCGCCACGCGACTCCCGAAGACATCGCGGAGCGCAGTTCTCCGCGACGGTTCACACTTAGTTGAGTACTGGCCGCCCTTCACTCCAAGAAACTTCTCTCAAAGCTCGAACAGCGGAGAATCTAGACGGCCAATAATGAGGAGAAACGCTGCGTCAGGTATCGAGCGGTATCGCCCCCCTGCCCGATACCCGAGAGGTCAGACGCGCTCGAAAATCACCGCGATGCCCTGACCTCCCCCGATACACATGGTCGCCAAGCCATAGCGCCCCTGAGTACGGTGCAATTCATGAATCAACTTCGTGGCGATAATCGCCCCGGTCGCCCCTATGGGATGACCAAGAGCGATTCCAGAACCGTTGGGATTTACCTTGGCGGGGTCCATCTGCAGCTCCTTCATCACCGCACAGGCCTGCGCCGCAAAGGCCACGTTGGCTTCGATCACATCCAGATCATCGATAGCGAGGCCAGCACGCTTGAGCGCTAGGCGTGTTGCCGGAACAGGCCCGAGCCCCATAAGTTCGGGCTCCACACCGGCGTGAGCGTACGCAACGATGCGAGCCAGCGGCTTAAGCCCCTGATCGCCGACAGCTTGAGCACTAGCCAACAGCAATGCCGCAGCGCCGTCATTGAGCCCCGACGCATTACCGGCGGTGACGGTGCCGTCAGACTTGAACGCGGCTTTCATTTTCGCCAGTTGCTCCGCAGTGGATTCACGCGGGTGTTCATCCACGCTGAAAAGCTCCACACCTTTGCGAGTGCGCAGTTCAACCGGGATGATCTGGCTTACAAATCGCCCCTCCATGATGGCCAGCGAAGCACGGCGCTGTTCTTCCACCGCGAACTCATCCTGAGTCTCGCGACTGATACCGCTGTGTGCAGCAACGTTCTCCGCAGTGATGCCCATATGAACACTGTGGAAGGGGTCATGCAGAACACCGAGCACGTAGTCCAGGGCCTGCATATTGCCCATTCGACCGCCCCATCTGGCCGCCGGCATCATGTATGGCCCCCGGCTCATGGCTTCTGCGCCAGCGCCAATGGCCAACTGCACATCCCCCAGCATCACGGCCTGTGCGGCAGAGACAATGGCCTGCAGGCCCGAGCCACACAGACGGTTGACGTTGAAGGCCGAAGCGTCCTTAGGAATTCCTGCATTCATCGCAGCAACTCGGGACAGGTAGGCGTCGCGCGGCACCGTAGGGATGACGTTTCCCATAACGACATGACCAATAGCTGCCGGATCAATCCCGGAACGCTCGATCACTCCTTTGATGGGTGTGGTAGCCAAGTCGGCCAGCTCCACATCCTTGAGGGCGCCACCGAAGGTACCAATAGCTGTACGTGCCGCTTCGATGACGAAGACATCCTGGGAACTCATGGGAACTCCTGCTGAGCAAATAGTAGGGAGGGTTTCGGGCTCGCTCGCGCTAGCGAACACGCCGTTCAAAATTCGTGTCGTATTCGTCGGTGAAGGGCATCGGCATCACCGGTCGCTGATCGATTTCAGCCAGAAGCTCGCACCACTGGGAGAGAATTTCTCCGCGCGCGGCGTCATCCAGATAGGGCACGTGATAGGCAAAGAATGGATCGAACACTTCGAAGCCGGTATAGCCCAGTGTCCCTTTCAGCAGAGGCCGAAACAGAGCATGCAGGTCGTCGTGTATGCCTTCAGCGGAGAACATGCCCTCGCGCCCTCCGAGGGTCGCGCAAACCAACGCACGCTTTCCGCGCATACCCCCTAGGTCGAAGATGCGTCGACCACCGTAGAACACCCCGGAGACAAACACCCTGTCGATCCAACCTTTGAGGATGGCTGGCATCGCATACCAATAGACGGGGAAGCAGAGAACCAACAAGTCGCAATGCTTGATCTTGTCGATTTCCCTCTGGATATCATCACGAAGGGTTTCGCTCTTGACTCCGTTGCGTTGCTCCAGGGCGTACACCAGGTAGTCCGGATTGGCGCGCTCGTTAAAGTCCGCACCGCTGGCAACAGGATCGAACCCCATCGCGTAAAGGTCAGAAACCTCGACCGCTGCTCCGAGGTTGCGGAAATGCTCGACTGCGGCCTGGAAGAGCGCTGAGGTAAAGGAGGCAGGCTCCGGATGGGCATGCACGATCAAGACATTCATGGAGGCACCTCACTTGGCAGGGCGCCAGAGTAAGGGCGTGCATATTGCTCGCACAGTGGCAAAAATGACTCCAACTATGCGAGTTCCGACAAGCGAGCAATTTAACCGCCCAGCCTGAATTTCCGCCGATAGGCTGCCGGGGTGAGTCCAATGCGCTCGCGAAACAGCCTGACGAACGAGCTGCTGTCCAGATACCCGACTGCCTGCGCAATGCTCTCGATGCGCTGATTACCGGTCTCCAACATGGTTCGCGCTGCCTCGATGCGCAAGCTCTGTAGGTAGGCCAGAGGAGTCTGCTCAAGCGCCAGATGGAATCTACGAATCAGCGTGCGCTCGCTTACCGCCAGACGCTTCGCAAGATCTGTCAGGCGAATGGGGTCGGCGAGGTGGCGCTCGAGATAATCCTGCGCCTGCTGCACCACGGCATCGCTGTGCGAACGATGCGCCAACAACGGAAGGTATGGCGTTTGAAGCGTCTGGCTGACATCGATCAGCAAGCTCTTGGCGCACTGCGCTGCCAGTGCTGCACCTGAATGGCGCTCAATGGTCTGGATCGACTGCAAGTGATAGGAGGACAGTGCTCCGGCGCAGAACAGTCGGTCCGACTGAGTCAGTATCGGCGCCATCTGGAGATCCACGGCGGGAAACCAGGCGCGGAACTGCTCCTCCAGCCACCAGGTGGTTGTTGCGACGCGACCATCAAGCAGTCCGGTATTGGCCAGGACGAATGTTCCAGTGCAGGTGGCAATGAGCTCAGCCCCCACCTCCCACTGCCGGCAGAGCCATTCGCAATGCAGCGACTGTTGATCAAGGAATTGCCTGAAGGAGTGATAGCCCAGATAGTGACAGGCAGGAATGTAGACAATATCGAAGTGTTCACCCGGCTCAGGCTGCCGAGCCTGGAGCGGTAATCCGTTACTCGTCGTGATACCACCAGCCTTCGGCGCGAGGAATGACCAGGTGTAACGCTGCGCTGAGTTCTGAGCGGCAAGATGCGCGTTGGCGACTTGCAACACATCGGCAAAGCCGCCCACGCTGGAGGCGTAGCAGTTGTCGTATAGGAAAATCGCCGCGACAGGCATACCGTCTGTTTCCGCATATAAAGTGGCTTTTTTTACACTACTGCCATTCAGTCGAGCTTCATAGACTGCGCCTTTGTCCGACAAAACGGATCCACAACCAGAGGTGCGCACCATGCAACACGTCCCCCTTACCGACCTCAAGTCCCTGCTGACAGGTCAGCTCGGCTGCATCGAGCATGAGGCAGGGTTGCAGCCAGTTCGCTTCGATCCGGCTACTGGCTTCATGCTCGACCCGCTCAACGGCTTTACCGCAGCGATGACATCGGGCGTGCGCCTTCGCCTTAACACCAATAGCCGCAACGTGCGACTGAGGACCTTGCAGACCCAGGCTTACTTGAGCGAACCGGAACAGTGGAAACGCAACTTCGAGGTTCGCGTTAACAACGAGGTGTTTGCGCAAGCGGCAGCTGCAGGTGGTGCGTTTCTCACTCCAGGCCAGGCCCCGCAGGGTGATCCGCACGCCGTGCTGAGTGTTGAGCATCTGCCCGCAGGCGAGAAAACCGTGGAAATCTGGTTCCCACAATCCACCGTGCAAATCATCCAATCGCTTGAGGTGGATGCCGGCGCAAGCTGGAGCGCAGCGCCTGACGTCCGCCCACAGGTACTGTTCCATGGCAGCTCAATTACCCATGGCATGGAAGCTGATAGCGGCACCGGCAGTTGGCCGGCAGTCGCCTCGGCCCTCGCCGATGTCAGCATGCTCAACATGGGCTGGGCGGGCTCCTGCCTGATCAGCAGCCTGGCAGCTCGGACCATCGCCAAGCAGGACATCAATGCCCTGGTCTTGGAACTAGGTATCAATATCTGGGACGGCGGCGCCATGAATCCGCGCACCCTGGCAGACTCCACCCATTCCATGCTGGTCTTGATTCGGGACGCGAAGCCCGAACTCCCAATCGTTCTCGTATCTCCCATCGCATCGCCGTCCCGCGAAGCAGCTGGCGAGAACGGAGGCATGACTCTGGAGGAGATTCGCCAGGTCCTGGAAGGCGTAGTCGAATCTCATCGCAGCCAGAACGACCAGCAACTGCACTACATCAATGGATTGGACCTGTTCGGCACTGCCGATAACGCGCTACTGGTAGACGGCCTGCACCCGAATGCAGATGGCTACCGCCTGATTGGCGAACGCTTCAATCGTTTGGCAATGGGCTTTCTGCTCTAACGCTGAATCGTGTAAACCGGCCTGAGGTAACGCCTCGGGCTGGTTACTGCCCCCCGCATGCTGCCCCACTCCCCACGCCACGATGCCTCGCCCCACCATCCCAAAAGGTTGGTGCGTCACCATTCCCACGCTCGCTACCTTGGCCACAGGTGCTCTTACGACACCACAAGCCAGACCAAACAAAAACAACGCTGCTCTACAGCGCCCTGGTAGGAGATAGCCATGTTTCTCAAAAACTGCTGGTACTGCGCAGGCTGGGATTACCAGATATCGCAAGGGAAGACTTCCATCGTCGCCCGGAAAATCGCCGGAGAGCGCGTCGTTCTGTACCGCAAGCTAAATGGCGATGTCGTTGCTCTCGAAGACCGCTGCCCACATCGCCAGGCGGCCCTTTCGATGGGCGCCAAAGAAGGTGACGACCTGCGGTGCATGTACCACGGCATCAAGTTCGGCGCCGATGGCAAGTGCAACGAAATCCCCGGCCAGGACAACATCCCCGAACGCGCCTGCGTGCGAGCCTTCCCTGTAGTGGAGAAGGACAACTGGATCTGGGTATGGATGGGTGACCCGGAAAAGGCTGATCCCGCATTGATCTGCAGTTCCGTCGGCCCAGGCAACCCGGACTACATAGTACGCCCGAGCTACATCCAGGTTGATGCGGACTATCGCATGGAGAACGCCAACCTGGCGGACCTGTCGCATAGCTCATTCACGCACGACAACACCATTGCCATGGGTTGGGCACAGGCTCTTGCCAGACCCGAGCACAAGATCCTGCCTCGCGGGATCAAGACCGACTACTGGGTACGTAACGTACCGGTTCCAAAGTTCGTCGCTCACCTGTTCCCGCCGGGATTCACATGCGATGCGCACTTCGACATCACTCAGACCGTCCCCTGCAACTGGATCCTGCACTTCCGCGTATTTACTGCAGGCACCGCCACTGAAGGCGAGTCCGATGGCGAGTTGGTACTGGACTCCTGGAGCTGCCAAGCCATTACGCCTCGTGACGCAGACTCGGTGGATTACTACTTCTCCTGGGGTGTGAGCAAGGCTACCGAACGCCCGGGGCTAGCCGATCTACTCAAGGAAGGCATCGACGCCGCCTTCTTTGAAGACAAGGTGATGCTCGAAGGCCAGCGCATTCGCATGCAGGAAAAGCCTGACTTCAAGACCTTCGACATCGCAGCCGATGCTGGCCCCGGCAAAATGCTCTGGGTGCTGGACAAGCTGATCAGAGAAGAACGCATGCAAGAAGAAGCACTTATTGCATCGTCCCTCTGACGTCCGTGGCCGCGAGCGCTGTGCCCGCGACGACACCTTATGGAAAGGCTGCCGAAATGAGCGAAAAAATCTCCCTGAAAGTCACCGACGTACGCTGCGAAGCACGTGACGTCATGCTCCTGGAACTACGTAATCCCGCTGGCAAGGATCTGCCCCCCTTCGAGGCTGGTTCGCACCTTGAGGTCTATCTGCCGGGCAACCTGATTCGCCACTACTCACTCTGCAATGATCCAACTGAGCGGGATCGCTACTGCATTGGCGTAGGTTTGGCCAAAGACAGCCGCGGCGGCTCCCGCCTGATCCACCAGTCGATCCGCGTTGGTGTAACGCTGCAGACCAGCGCGCCTCGAAACAACTTCCCCTTCAAGGAAGAGGCAGACGAGTTTGTCTTCATTGCTGGCGGTATTGGTATTACGCCAATCATGGCGATGATCCATACCTGTATTCGCCTGGGCAAGAAATGGCAGCTGTTCTACTGCGCGAGGAATCGCCAGCGCATGGCGTTCTATGAAGACCTCATGTCGCTGGCACCGGAGCGCTGCCACCTGCATTTTGATGACGAACAGCAAGACTTCTTCAATCCATCACAGGCGCTGGTCGGCATCAGCCCAACAGCCCACATCTACTGCTGCGGCCCTGACCCACTTATGAAATCGGTCGAGGCCTCGGCGACCGGACGCGACCCAGCAACCCTGCACTTCGAGTGGTTTACGGCAACGGAGATCGATACCACCGGGGACAAGCCATTCACCGTTGTATTGCGCTCGGGGAAATCTCTCGAAGTACCAGCCGGACGCAGCATTCTCGAAGAGCTCGAGGCATGTGGTGAAGGCGTGCCTTATTCGTGCCGCGAGGGCCTGTGCGCCACATGCAAGACGGGCCTGCTGGATGGTATTCCCGAGCACCGTGACAACGTGCTCTCAGCTGCCGAACGCGCGGCGAACAAGCACATCATCATCTGTGTATCCCGCGCAATGTCAGACACGTTGTATCTCGATCTTTGAACACGCTGTGCCGCATGCGGACAAGGCCACGGCACAAGGAAAACCGCCAAGAGCAGCCCCTTGGGGCGACTAAAGAGGGCGAGCCATAGACATACCAAATAGGTATGAGGCAGACGAAAACAAGGTATTAGACGGTATTTACAACGGTAGTTAGGGTATCTACTGACTGCCAAATGGAGCTAGCCGACATACAGACTGGAGCAGCATCGCCGCGCTCCATGACCTCTGTAAGTGGTACCTCCGGTACATGACCCAGACGTGTTTAGCCACCGTCGGGTCGAACAGCTAGGCCAGAAGACGGGCCCACGCCCGGGGGCAACAGCCAGCCCTCTCTAGAACAAACACAATCAGGAGCGAAACATGGCAATGACAGGCGTTCTGCGCCCCGGGCACGTTCAACTACGTGTCATGGACCTTGAGGCGGGCGTACACCACTACCGCGATGTTCTCGGCATGCTAGAGACCGGGCGGGATTCCCAGGGTCGCATCTATCTCAAATGCCGCGACGAGTTTGATCATCACAGCGTGATACTGCGTGAGGCCGATCGCGCAGGTATGGATTTCGTCGGCTTCAAGGTGCTGAATGTCGCTACCCTGAATGACCTTGAAGGCAAGCTGCAGGCCTACGGGGTAGACACGCATCGCATCGCCGCCGGCGACCTGCTAGAGACCGGTGAACGCGTACGCTTCACCACCCCCAGTGGTCACGAAGTCGAGTTGTATGCCGAGAAGACTTTCGTCGGCAACGGGTGCGGTGAGGTCAATCCGACTCCGTGGGACCCTACGGCTACTCACGGCATCTCACCACTGCGGATGGACCATCTGCTGCTGTACGGACCGAACGTACCAGAGACGCTCAAGCTGTTCATCGATGTGCTCGGGTTCACGCTGGTCGAGCGCGTACTTGGCCCAGATGGCGAGACCAACATCATTGGGTTCCTCAGCTGCTCGATCAAATCCCATGACATCGCCTTCGGTCATTACGAGGAGCCAGGGAAGCTCCACCATGTGTCTTTCCTGATGGAAAGCTGGGAACAGGTATTGCGCGCCGGCGACATCATGGCGATGAACAACGTGCCTGTGGACATCGGACCAACCCGACATGGCGTGACTCGTGGCAGGACCATTTATGCATGGGATCCGTCCGGCAATCGCTTCGAGACTTTCAAGGAAGATCGCCAGCCCTATCCGGACCATCCACCGCTGACTTGGACTTTCGACGGTATCGGTGATGGCGGCGGTCTCGACTACGTGCAGCGCAAGCTTCACGAAACTTTTCTCACTGTGGTGACCTGATTGTTGCCTCTCCGCAACCGCCAACAAGGTCTCGGAGAGAAAACCAGCAGTGCTCCTTTCACGGGCGTCTACCTTATCGAGCGTGAAAAACCGAGACGCCCTTTTTTTTCAGTGTGGCCGGTGGGCGGAGTGCCGATCAGCCAGTTTCATCAATGCCCAGGGGAATTGAGCCTTGCATGTTTACAGGCACCGAGCCCCTGGCTAGCTCCGCTGGCGCACATCGCCCCGAGCGCAACAAAAGCAGGACCGAATTCGTTCGGTCTCGGAGTCAACGATGGTCGTCAATCCGAAGTCCACTGATCCCCTGTACATCTCTCACCCCCTCATCACCCATCGAGCTGCGCTACAGGCCATAGAGGCCGCGATCCACCACGCGGAACTACTGGCGATAAAGGTAGTGGTCGCCGTTGTCGACTCCCAAGGCGCGCTTACCGGCTTCGCCAGGATGCCAGGGGCGTTTCTGATTTCCCATGAAATGGCCATCAAAAAAGCGCGCAGCGTAGCAGGCTGCGGCATCACAGCAGCTGAGCTCGAACAAGTCCTGGAAGCCTCCGGCCAACGCGTACGTGATGGTCTGCTATCGCACCGCGACCTGACCTTGGTGAGAGGTGGTCTGCCGATACGTATCGACGGTCAATTGATAGGTGCTGTCGCTGTTTCCGGTGGTAGTGAATCCGAAGACGAAGCCTGCGCCCGGGCTGCGCTCATCGCCCTGGGTGCGTGTTGAGTGTGTTCAGGCCCGACCAGGGCGGATATCCGGACAAAGTGCACCTCCCATCCCGACCAACACGAGAATTGCCAGAAATGACAATGACAAACGAGATTCATCCACCTCGCCAGGAACCACGTCTGTACCACGACCTGATGAGCCCAGAGGAGGTACTTGCGATTCGGGCAGAAGTGCGTGCGTTCTGCGAAAAGCATGTGGCACCTGTTGCCTGGCAAATCGGCCACCGTGAAGAAGCTGTCGAGGCTTTCCCTTTCGACCTCTTCGAGACAATGGCAGATGCCGGCCTTTTTCGAATTCCCTTCTCCGCTGAAGTCGGTGGGCGCGGCCTGGCATGTCCAGCAGCAGCAACCGCGGTCGTTATCGAGGAGCTGAGCTATTTCAGCAATAGCGTCGCGGCGATCTACGATGTGCACTGCATCCTCGCCGGCCACGCTCTCGAATGGGCCAACCCCGCACTCCAAAAGCGTTACCTGACGCCGCTACTGGAAGGTCGAAAGATCGGCAGCTTTGCCACCAGCGAACCGGAGGCTAGCACTGACCTGTCGGTAGAGGCCCTGGTGACCCATGCGACCTTCCACGACGACCACATTGAGATCAATGGGCACAAGCGCTGGATCACGAACTCGCCAGTAGCTAGCTTCGTCGTGCTGCTGTGCCGCGATGGTGAGCGAATGACCGAAGTGGTTGTCGACCTCGACCTACCAGGCGTCACTGTCGGTGCGCCTGACAAAAAACTCGGAAACCATGGGCAACTGACCGCCGATATACGGTTCGACAAGGTCCGAGTCCCGCTAGACAACGTTGTGGGCAAGCGTGGCGACGGACTGAAGATCGCGCTGCAAGTACTGACTTACGGACGCATTGGCATCGCCGCCAGTGGTGTAGGCATGGCGCAGAGCGTTTTCGACCATAGCGTTGCCCGCCTGCAGAAAAGACGAGCCTTCGGCAAGGCTTTGGCCCAGTTCCAGCACTGGCAATTCCGCCTGGCCGAACGAGCTACCGAAATCGAAAACGCACGCAACCTGTACCTCAAAGCCGCATTGCGAATGGATGGGGGGGAGCAGTTCCCCGAGCCTGAAGCAGCCATGGCCAAATGGTACGGGACCAACCTGGCCAGCGAATTCGCCCGCGAAGGTGTTCAGATTTTCGGCGGCTACGGTTTCACCAAGGAGCTGGCCTTCGATGGGTCGCACTATCATGTTGAAGAGGTGTATCGCGACAGCAAGATCGCGGAGATCTACGAAGGCACCAACGAGGTACAGAAGTGGGTGATCGCTCGGAACATCTTCGGCAAAGACTTCACCGGTTGATACCTGACTCGAATAGCTAAGGGACTACCGGCTGGGCACTCCACTGTGCATTGGCCGGTATTCTCATCCCAGCAGCAACGCCCCCACCCTCCCTTTCGGGCATTGCCATCGTTCGTCCTTCCGGGGCCGCACGCTCAAGGGCCTTGAGCATCACAGACGGCTATGTGATAAACGACGCACTCGCTGCCGATTTCGGCAGTTTCTAACAACAAGGGTTTCCGTGATGGGTATTCCACTCAACGCTGGAGCCTGAGCAGCGTTCAGTTTGATCATGCCCGGTGAACAGTCGATGAACGGCCCAGCCTCATGGCCGATTCTGCCAACAAAATTCGCACCGCCAACGCAGGCCGGCGGGCTGATTGAGCGAGAGGACTTGCTGGATCGGATTGAACGAAGTCTCGACAAGTCGCTGCTACTGATCTGCGCGCCGGCAGGATATGGCAAAAGCAGTCTTATGGCCGCGCTGCTCCGTCGCCTGCAGCAACGGCACCTGCAAGCCACCTGGCTGGGCCTCGACAGCTACGATAACGACGTAGTGCGCTTCTCGTCCCTGCTCCTATCAGCGCTTGATGGCCACAGTGCAATCAATGCCTCCGGCTCGCACCATGGCCTAGGATCCGGCCCCAGCACTCCCTACCTGGCAGCAGAGATTCTCGAACGTGTCATGCAGTTGCCAGACCGCGTGTATCTGTTCCTGGATGACTTCCATCTGATCACCGACACTCGAGTGCTGGAGTTGATCAGCCTGCTTCTTACCAGCCCAGTGCATAACCTGCATCTGGTGATTTCCTCGCGCGAGTTACCGCGGCTGCCTCTTTCCCGGCTACGCGCCCTCGGTCAATTGCATGAGATCGATAGCGCAGCGATTTCATTTTCCGAGAAAGAAGCCCGCCAGTTCATGGCCGGATTCCATATACCGGAATTGTCCGAAACGCAGCTGATTACCTTACTGGGGAAAACAGAAGGCTGGCCGGCAAGCCTACGCATGGCCTCGATTGCCTTGGAGTCTGGAGTAGATGTCGATACTTTTCTCCAGCGGTTCTCCGGCGCAGATAGAGACATTGCCGCCTTCCTGGTGGAAGAGGTACTTGCCAAGCAATCTCAAGAGATCGAGCAATTTCTCCTTGCGACCTCGCTACTCAAATCGTTCAACGCCGAGCTCGCAAACGAGGTACTCGGAGTGAGCAACGCAAGGGACTTGATCGATCAGATAGAGGTGAAGCACCTATTCCTTCTCGGGCTGGATCGGGAGCGCAACTGGTACCGTTATCACCATCTGTTCGCCGACCTGCTGCGCCGTATTCTGATGGACCGATCTCCGCGCTCGGCGCAGCAGTACCATCGTCGTGCCGGTCAATGGCTGGCTGGACACGGGCGGGAGCTTGAAGCCATCGAGCATGCGTTCATCCTGGACGAACAGGAATGGGCCGGCACGTTACTGGACCGTATAAGCCCAGCGCTCTTCAGCAGCGGACAAACCACCACGCTACAGGCGCTGGCCGATCAGCTCGATGCCAACGTGATGCAACGCCTTCCTCGGCTACAGCTTGAGCTGGTATGGGACAACATCATTCGCTGGCGATTTTTCGAGGCTCGCCGCCTGCTCTTCGAGACCCAACAACTTCTTGACCCAGATGTTGTTGAGGGCAGCAGCGCCGCCAGGGAGCAGGAGCTGCTCCGTGTAACCCTGGAGCATCGCGACTGCATGCTGCAAACCTTTACCGACCAGTTACGCCCAGCCGAACGCGCCATCACAAATTGGCTGCAGGCCTATCAGCACAGCGATAGTTTCATGCTCGCCTCGGCAAAAGTTGCCTTGATAATGTGCCGGCGTGATAGCTATCAGAGTCTCGTTTCCGAGCTGGAGGTGGACGAGCTACGTCGGCTATTCCTCAACGTAGGGGCCGGCTATGGAACAGTCTTCCTGGACGTTGTCGCCGGCTGCGTCTTTGCATCGCGCGGCCAGGTTGCCACCGCGGAGCGTCTGCTCCTGTCCGCTCACGCAACGGCAATCCGTATCCAGGGACGGGACTCTTCACTCGCGTCCATGGCTGCAGCTCCATTGGTTCAGCTTTGGTATGAAACGGATCGCCTAGACGAAGCCCGCAGGCTGTTGACCGAGATTTCCATCAGTAGCTTGGACTTCGGCATCGTCGACTCCATCATTTCCCGAGTGATTACCGGCGCGCTTCTGACAAGGCTAGATGCGGGTTACACCGTGGCGCACGAGCAACTCGACGCAGCCCATCAATTTGCCATGCGATTCCAGCTGCCGCGTTTGCGCGCCCGGGTGCTGGCGGCCCAAGTGCAACTTTACGTTGAACAGGGTCAGTTGGTGCAGGCCGAGCGATTGCTTGAACGCAGCCCGGATTTCACTGCTCTCAAATCCTTATCCCCTGAGAAAGGGGCAGACAGCAGCCGAGAGAGTTTCGCAATGGCATTCGCCCGCGTTAGCCTTGAGAACGGCCAATATGCCAATGCCATACGCGTACTACGACGCTGGGCAAATCTGTTGCAGGAGCGCCAGTACAATCGGTCCTTTGTACGCGTGTCCGTATTGCTGACACGTCTGCTGTCTCGCTCTGGCGACAACCTAGCTGCGCGCCGCACATTGATCGAAGCTTTAAGCCGCTCCGAAGGACTATTTGTGCGCATCTTTGTCGACGAGGGCGAAGAGCTGTGTGGGCTACTGCTTCAGCTGAAACAATCAACAGCAGCTGATATCCCTCTGGCATGGACCAGCTATCTAGACAAACTGCTTGCGGCCTTCGGCCAACGCCCTGAAGTACCCCGAGTAACTGAGCTGGTATCCACCGATGCCAGCGCCGAGCTCCTGTCCGAACGCGAATTGGCGATCATTCGTCTAACGGCCCAAAACCTCGCCGCCAAGGAAGTAGCTCAAGCGTTGGGGCTGACGGAGAACACTGTTAAATGGTACTGGCAGCGCATCTTTGAAAAGCTTGGAGTACGAAAGCGAAAACTGGCGGTACGTGCCGCCAGAGAGCGTGGATTGATTCATTAATAAGCGAGGGGCTGGGTTATGCAGCAGCCGATACCGAATGGCAGATAACAGCCAAGTTGAGGTCGTCTACTAATCGAAGCTCCAGCAGCGCCCTCTTCCCTGCCCTCCGTTCAGTTTCATTACTGAACGATGGCACATCACTTGCTGACACCAGCACTCCGAACTCCCTCCAACGGCGGAGACAGTTCATAGACGATGGCGTCGTACCCGGTCACCAATCCCATGGCGACTGGGACGGCGCCTTTTTCGTTCAGTGGTGGGACAAACAACATGACCGACAAGAGTTGCACCCGTAACGACAACCTCGCCTGGGTCGCGGGCAGCGATGCCCCGGAAAAGCGCACAGTGAACCTGGGCTTCATGGCCCTTTCCGACTCCGCCTCGCTGATCGTCGCGGCCACCCAGGGTTTCGCCCAGCCCTACGGGCTGACCCTGGAGCTGAAGCGGCAGACCTCCTGGGCTGGCTTACGTGACAGATTATTGAGCAGCGAGCTGGACGCCGCGCACTCGCTCTATGGCCAGGTCTACGGCACCCACCTGGGACTGGGTGGCTCGCCCACCGAAATGGCGATCCTCATGGGGCTGTGTCAGAACGGCCAGGCGATCAATCTCTCCGAACCACTGCGTCAGGCAGGTGTGACCCGAGCCGACACTCTCGCCGCCCGGGTGCGTCAGCACGGTGCGAAACTGACCTTCGCCCAGACCTTTCCCACCGGCACCCATGCCATGTGGCTGCACTACTGGTTGGCGGCCCAGGGTATCCACCCGCTGGAAGATGTGAACACAGTCGTGCTTCCGCCCGCGCAGATGGTCCAGCACCTCAAGACCGGGCACATCGACGGTTTCTGTGCTGGCGGCCCCTGGGGCGCATTAGCGGTGGATGAGAAACAGGGCTTCACCCTGGCCACCAGCCAGATGATCTGGCCCGACCACCCGGAAAAGGTGCTCGCCTGCACGCGCGCCTTCGTGGAGCAGTACCCCAACACCGCCCGCGCCCTAACCATGGCGGTGCTCGAGGCCAGCCGCTTCATCGACGCCAGCGACGAGAACAAGCGCAGCACTGCCCGGCTAATCAGCGGTGTCGAGTACCTCGATGCACCACTGTCGGCCATCGAACCGCGTTTTCTCGGCGACTACGAGGACGGCCTCGGCTACGCCTGGCGCGATGCTCACCCACTGCGCTTCTTTGCCGGCGGAGAGGCGTCTATGCCCTGGCTGTCCGATGGCATGTGGTTCATGACCCAGTTCCGTCGCTGGGGGCTGCTCAGGGACGACCCGGATTACCTCGGCGTGGCCCGTCGAGTCCACCAGCTAGCACTCTACCGCGAAGCGGCCGAAGCGCTGGGCATAGCGGTCCCCGCGCACCCCATGCGCAGCTCCAGGCTGTTCGACGGCCAGATCTGGGACGGCACCGACCCGGCCGGCTACGCCCGCAGCTTCGCTATTCACGCCCACAGCGCCGCCACTGCGGCCGCTGCCCTCTGACGCCTAGAGTTGACCACTGCATGCTCCGCATTCTCCTGATCGATGACACCCCGAAGAAAGTCGGCCGTCTGCGTAATGCCCTGGTGGAGGCCGGTTTCGAGGTCATGGACGAAACCAGCCTGAGCATCAACCTGCCCGAGCGCATCGAAGCGGCGCGCCCCGATGTCGTACTGATCGACACCGAGTCCGCCGGCCGCGACATGATGGAACAGGTGGTGATGGTCAGCCGCGACCGGCCCCACCCCATCGTCATGTTCACCGACGATCACGATCCCGAGCTGATGCGCCAGGCGATCCGGGCCGGTGTCAGCGCCTACGTGATCGAAGGCATTCACACTGAGCGATTGAGACCAATCCTGGACGTGGCCATGGCGCGCTTCGAGAGTGATCAGGCCCTGCGCGCCCAACTGCTGGAGCGAGACAGCCAATTGGCCGAACGCAAACGCATCGAGTTGGCCAAGGGCCTGCTGATGAAGATGAAAAGCTGTGACGAAGAGGCCGCCTACACCTTGATGCGTCGCCAGGCCATGGGACGCCAACAACGATTGATCCAGGTAGCCGAGCAGATCATCGCCACGCACGAGATGCTTGGCGTCTGAGCGTCAACCAGAAATCGGTCAAGTCCATGAGGAGGCGAACTTGTTCGCTCCCCATGGACAGGGCCAACGCTCGCAACAATCTCTAGCCACACACAGTA
The DNA here is from genome assembly GCF_013393345.1 of Pseudomonas taiwanensis. GTDB lineage: Bacteria > Pseudomonadota > Gammaproteobacteria > Pseudomonadales > Pseudomonadaceae > Metapseudomonas > Metapseudomonas resinovorans_C. The sequence continues at coordinate 266,798 of NZ_QJRF01000030.1, read as the reverse complement.
CGCAGGCGCACTGTGGTGCTGTCCTCCGTTGCCCCGAATACTGCACCCCGTTCCTGGCATCCGCCCCTCGCTGCCCTCTCCTGCTCCAAGCGAACCAAAACCGTTCAGGCCGCATCGGCGCCGCACGAACATGGCTCATTGCCGCCAGCTAGCCCGAAGCATTACCGCAATAGCCAAGCTACTGATTTAAAAGACAATAACGACCGAAAGTAACCTGCCAAGACCATGGCTTCGGGCTGCAGGCCAAGCTGGCAAGGCGTTTGCAATCTCACCTGCAGATTCTTGCGTAGCGCGCCAACGGCGGTGGGCCGCGGATCACGGACAACGGCGTCCGTCAGAGTTCCTTCCCCTATTAGGAGCTCTGGCGTACGCCGTTTTTGTTTTGCCCTCCATTCAGGACAACACCATGAGCGAACGTGATTCCAAAGACCCGGTGAACAGCAGTCGCCGTAACTTCCTCAAGCAATCGATCGCCATTGCCGGCACGGTCGGTGGCGTGACCGCCCTCGGCCTCTCCGCCCCCGGTTTCTTGCGCAGCGCGGCCTGGGCCGCCGGCTCGGATGCACCGGAAAAGGCCGCTCTGAAGGTCGGCTTCATTCCCCTCACCGATTGCGCCTCGGTGGTCGTGGCCGCCACCCAGGGCTTCGCTGCCAAGTACGGCCTGTCCATCACACCCAGCAAGGAAGCTTCCTGGGCGGGCGTGCGCGACAAGCTGAACACCGGCGAGCTGGATGCCTCCCACGTGCTCTACGGCATGATGTACAGCTCCCAGCTCGGCGTGGCCGGTCCGCAGAAGAACATGGCCGTACTCATGGGGCTGAACCAGAACGGCCAAGCCATCACCCTCTCTCGCCAGCTGAAGGAAGCCGGCGTGACCAATGGCGAGCAGCTCGCCGCCCATATCAAGAAAGGCGGCAACCCGCTGACCTTCGCCCAGACCTTCCCCACCGGAACCCACGCCATGTGGCTCTACTACTGGCTGGCCAGCCACGGCATCAACCCGCTGACCGATGTGAAAACCATCACCGTGCCGCCGCCGCAGATGGTCGCCAACATGCGCGTCGGCAACATGGACGGCTTCTGCGTCGGCGAGCCCTGGGGCGCGCGGGCGATCTTCGACAAGATCGGCTTCACCGCCACCACCACCCAGCAGATCTGGGCGGACCATCCGGAGAAGGTGCTGGGCTGCTCGCGCGACTTCGTCGAGCAGAACCCCAATACCGCACGCGCCCTGGTGATGGCCCTGCTCGACGCCAGCCGCTTCATCGAGGCCAGCGACGAGAACAAGAAGGCCACCGCCAAACTCATCGCCGGCAAGGCCTACGTCAACGCCCCGGTGGACGTCATCGAACAGCGCTTCCTCGGCCACTACGAGGACGGTCTGGGCAACAAATGGGAAGACAAGCACGCCATGGCCTTCTGCAAGGACTGCAACGTGAACTTCCCCTGGCTCTCCGACGGCATGTGGTTCATGACCCAGTTCAAGCGCTGGGGCCTGATCAAACAGGATCCGGACTACGCCGCCGTCGCCGCCCAGGTCAACCAGACCAAGCTGTTCAGTGAGGCGGCCAGCGCCCTCGGCCTGCCGGTTCCGGCCAGCCAGATGCGCGGCAGCACCCTGATGGACGGCAAGTTGTGGGACGGCTCGAACCCTGCCGCCTACGCCCAGTCCTTCGCCATCAAAGCCTGACCCGGGAGGTAACGATGAACGCTCCGGTAAATCCTCCGCTGCCACTGCCGGCCAAGGCCGCACCCAGCTCGCATCCACGCTTGGCCAGACCAGGCGCGGAGCTATTCAGCAACCTGGCGAGGGCGCTGGTCCCACCACTGCTCGGCCTGCTGCTGTTCATTGGCCTCTGGGCCCTGGTGGCGGCGCGCAGCGAAGGGTTGCCGGGGCCACTGTCGACCTGGCATTCGGCGCTGGAACTCTTTGCCGATCCCTTCTACGACAACGGCCCCAACGACATGGGCATCGGCTGGAACATCCTGCACTCGCTGGGCCGCGTCGGCCTGGGCTTCGGTATGGCGGCGCTGGTGGGCATACCCCTGGGCTTCGCCATCGGCCGCTTCACCTTCCTGGCCGGGATGCTCTCTCCCATCATCAGCTTGCTGCGCCCGGTGTCGCCGTTGGCCTGGCTGCCCATCGGCCTGCTGGTGTTCGAGGCCGCTGGCCCCGCGTCGATCTGGGTGATCTTCATCAGCTCGATCTGGCCGATCATCCTCAACACCGCCGCCGGGGTGGCCAGCGTGCCGCAGGACTACCTCAACGTGGCGAGGGTGCTGAAGCTCTCCGAGTTCAAGGTCCTCACCCGCATCCTGTTCCCGGCCGTATTGCCTCACCTGATGACTGGCATCCGTCTGGCCATCGGTGTCGCCTGGCTGGTGATCGTGGCGGCGGAAATGCTCACCGGCGGCACCGGCCTGGGCTTCTGGGTGTGGGACGAATGGAACAACCTCAACGTCGAGCACATCCTCATCGCCATCATCATCGTCGGCCTGGTGGGCCTGGCCCTGGAACAGAGCCTGCTGTGGCTGGCCAAGCGCTTCGATTACAACAACTGACCATTCCTGTAGGAGCGAGCTCTGCTCGCGAACCGCATTCGCGAGCAAGCTCGCTCCTACCAAGAGCAGGAGAACCCTGATGGACAAGTTCGTCGAGCTGACCGGCGTCAGCAAACACTTCGATACGCGCAAGGGTCGTTTCCAGGCCCTCAGCGACGTCAACCTCTGCATCGCCCGTGGCGAGTTCGTCTCGCTGATCGGCCACTCCGGCTGCGGCAAGTCCACCGTCCTCAACCTGATCGCTGGCCTGCTGGATGCCAGCGACGGCGGGCTGATCTGCAATGGCCGGGAAATCGACGGCCCTGGCCCTGAGCGCGCCGTGGTGTTCCAGAACCACAGCCTGCTGCCCTGGATGACCTGCTTCGGCAACGTCCATCTCGCCGTAGAGCGGGTCTTCGGCGCCCGTGAAAGCAAGGCCCGCCTCAAGGAACGTACCGCCGCGGCGTTGCAGATGGTCGGCCTGGATCATGCGGCGCACAAGCACCCCAATGAAATCTCCGGCGGCATGAAGCAGCGCGTGGGCATCGCCCGTGCGCTGGCGATGGAACCCAAGGTGTTGCTGATGGACGAGCCCTTCGGCGCCCTGGACGCCCTCACCCGCGCGCACCTGCAGGACGAGTTGCTGCGCATCGTCGGCGAGACCCACAGTACCGTGGTGATGGTCACCCATGACGTGGACGAGGCCGTATTGCTCTCCGACCGCATCATGATGATGACCAACGGCCCGGCGGCCACCGTCGGCGATATCGTCCAGGTCGAGCTGGCGCGCCCACGCGACCGCCTGGCCCTGGCCAACGATGCCCGCTACCACGAGTACCGCACCGCAGTGCTGGAGTTCCTCTACCAACGTCAGCAGCGCCCCGCCGCCTAGGTATCCGCCCTGCCCTTCGCGAAAGCCCGGCCCCGTGCCGGGCTTTCGCGTTTTGACTTGCCCGCATGCCCCATGCAGGGGCCCCCGTACCCGGCTTCGCACCCCGCCAATGCAACCTTGCCCGCGCAGGTGCATGACGTAATCGCCAAATGTTCTTGTCGCTAAACAAACATCATGTAAATCAAGTAGTTGAACAAACTGGCACAGTGCCTGCTAAGACCTTCCCCGGTCAGCACAACGGCGTGTCTGCCACTCAACCGACAACGACGTCGCGGAATCCCCTCTCCACCCGGAGCGCGGACACCGTGACGTTTTTTTTGCGCTTTTCAGACCTAGGAAGTCCGCTATGCACATGCTGAAACCCGCTCTGCTGTCGCTGGCCGTTGCCGGCACCAGTCACGCCGCCCTGGCCACAGAGGACGTTAGCAACCTGTTCACTGGGGGCAAAGCCATCCTCGATGCCCGCTACCGCTTTGAGAACGTCGACCAGAACAACAACTTGCGCGACGCCAATGCCCAGACCCTGCGCACCCGCGTCGGCTTCCAGACCGGCAAGTGGTACGGCCTCTCGGGCCTAGTGGAAGTGGACAACGTCAGCCGCCTCGGCGATGCCGCCTACAACAGCACCCGCAACGGCCAGACCAACTACGCCATGGTGGTCGACCCCGACGGCACCGAAGTCAACCAGGCCCTGCTGCGCTATGACCAGGCCTTCGGCAGCGCCGTGCTGGGCCGCCAACGCATCAACCTGGACAACCAACGCTTTGTCGGCGGCTCGGCCTGGCGGCAGAACGAGCAGACCTACGACGCTGCACTGGCCCAGCTCAAGCCCCTTGATGGCCTGACCCTGACCTACAGCTACCTGGACAACATCAACACCATTTTCGGCCCGGAAAACGGCCGCTTCGATAACCGTACCAACCCCGCCAACATCGAAGGCCACAGTCACCTGTTCAATGCCCAGTACCTGGTGCGGCCGGAACTCGCAGTGACCGCCTACAGCTACCTGCTCGGCCTGGACAACATTGCGACCACTGCGACCTCCCCACTGGGCAGCCTGTCCAGCCGGACCAGCGGCCTGCGCCTGAACGGTGCGCTGGCCGGTTTCAGCTATGCGCTGGAGTACGCACGCCAGCAGGACTACGCCGACAACCCGCTGGACCTGGACAGTGAGTACTACCTGGCGGAGCTGGGGTATGTCTTCAACGGCGTACAGCTCAAGGGCGGCTACGAGGTACTGGGCGGCGACAGCGGCCCCGGCAACCGAGCGTTCCAGACGCCGCTGGCAACCAAGCACATCTTCCAGGGCTGGGCCGACCAGTTCCTCACCACGCCGGCTGACGGCATCGAGGACGCCTACCTGGGGTTCACCGCGCCATTGGCCGGCGGCAGCCTGCAAGCCTGGTACCACGACTTCGACACCGAGCAGGGCAGCGACAGCTACGGCAGCGAGATCGACCTGTCCTACGCCCATCCGATACCAGGCGTGAAAGGTCTGGTCGGACTGCTCAAGTACGCCAGCTACGACTCGGATGATCGAGCCCGCACGGTCGATACCGACAAGCTCTGGGTGCAGGTGCAATACACCTACTGACCGTAACGGCTGGGTACATCGGTGTGCGGGCGTCTTGCCCCCACACCGATCCTGCTGGACGTCTCGCGAGGACGCAGCACAACCATGAACAACGGACAGTCTTCACTTCACGTGGGAATCCAACCATGAGCAATCTCGCTGACTCCCGTGTAACTGGAATCGAAGGAGCGACCAGACTCGTTCAGGACCTCCAGCGAACGCCTCGGCAATGGACAACCTATCCGCCATTCGAGCCAGGTATCGCCCTCGTCGCCAGCATTCAGCATGGTGCATGGGTCCCCATCGGTACCGCGCTTGGCGCGGCGGCCTGCGCGCATGCAGGTCAGCCGACAATGGCATTTGGGCTTGTTCTGGGAACACTCTACCTGGGCATTTCCCTACATCTGCACCAATTGCGCCAGCGCTACAGCGAGGCCTTCTGGTTCGACGAACTGGCACGCCTGCTCCGTACCCAATCCGCCAACGATCAAGCCACCCTGCTGGTCGAGTGCAGTGAACGTCTGCGCGGCAATGATCGCCTGAACAGTGAGGTGCGCTTCGCCAGCCAGGCACTGGAGCAGTTGGCGCAGAAGGCCAATGTCCAGGGCGGCGAGCAAAGCCAGCGAGTGAACATGATCGCAGCCGCGAGCGAACAGATTGAACGCAGCCTGGCCAGCGTGGACGAAATGGCCAGCAGCGCCCGCTCGGATTTTGCGGCCGCCCATGCCCAGGGCGAGGACGGCTGCCGGGCGGCGCGGGAACTGGGGACCGGGATGGCTGACATCCGCAGCAGCCTGGGCGACACCGCCCGAGCGGTGACGCAATTGCTGCAAAGTACCGCGCTCGTCGAACAGTCGGTGCAAGGCATCCAGGACCTGGCGAAGCAAACCCAGCTACTGGCCCTGAACGCCTCGATCGAGGCTGCCCGTGCTGGCGAGCAAGGGCGTGGTTTCGCGGTGGTGGCAGACGAAGTCCGGCAGATGGCGACCGCTACCGACAGGACCACGCGCGACATCATCGCCGCCGCCACATCCATCGCCGGGGCCGTGAACCAGGTAAGCAAGGAAGTCGAACACCATCGCGAGCTGCTGGAGCGTGGCAGCGGCCAGAGCAATAGCCTCGCCGAGAGCCTTGACCGGCTGGCCCGCAAAAGCCAGGAAAACCTGCAGCGTTTCGACGGCATGCAACAGGCGCTGGTCGAACATCACCAGGCGAACCAGGACCTCGGCGAACAGCTCCAGCAGATCAGCACCAGCCTTCAGGTGCAAAGCCGGCAGACCCATGAGCTGCATGACCTCACCCGCTACCTCACCCGACTCACAGGCGACGCAACGCCATGATCATAGAGAGCCTGCCCGCACTGGCCGTACTGGCCGCCCTGGCCGCGTCCTGCGTTGTCCTGTGGCTGGCCGATCGACGCCGGCAGTTCCGCCAGCAAGAAGAATTGCGCGATATGTTGCAGTTGGGCCTGGTACTCATGCAGGGCGTCCAGCGCCATCGTGCGCTAGGTGCTCAGACCAGTGCTGACGCCGTGCACCACCGCCGGAAGCTTGAAGCCGAACTGGAACGTTCCTGGCGGGCCTGGACCGATGCTGGAAACTACCGAGCCTGGCAACGCCTGCTGCTCACGCCGGAGGACTTCGACGGACATTGCCGTCTGCTGGAGCAATTACTCGCCCACATCCAGCACCTGGACTTGCAACGCTGCCACCTGCTGGCACTCACACCGGAGGTCGCCGAGCGGTGCTGGCAAGTCGAAGAGCTCGGCCGACTGCGCGGCCTTTCGATACGGGCGGCAGCCCAGGAACACTGCCCGCTGGAGCTTCGCATCCAACTGCAGTACCTGCATGATCGCCTTCTCAAGGATGCGGACATGCCTCTTCGCACGGCCCTGGGGCGACTGTCCATTGAACTGCTGGGCAAACAACGATCCACTCTCCGGCCTACCGAACTCTATGCCTTGCTCACTCCACTGATCGACGCGCGAATCGAAGCGATTCAAAGCGGTATCCGACCTGCTGGACACCTCCGCGCCTCATGACCTGGTTCCTCATTGGGAGCCAGGAGCCAGGAACGCTCCCGTGACGTACTGGTGTCCACAACCAACTGTGGATTCAACCGCTAGCTGCCATTCGCTACCGACTGCGTTCGACTGCCGATTGCTGCCCTTCATGACAGGTAGCTACCGGCCAAGAGCGGACGATTACCCAGCAAGAGCCTGACCAGCTTCGAGAAAGCCGGCCCGCTCCAGCTGAGGTCTCAAGGCAACCAAGGCGGTCGCAGGAACCGCCAACCAAAGCAGATCGCGGGCGCGAGTCACCGCAACATAGCCAATACGGCCTACCTCAGTATTCATTCCTGCCAGCATGGCTTCGATGTTGGCCCGATTGGCCACATATAAGACGGCATCAATACTTTCACCCTTAACTTGGTGAACGGTTCTCACGCGGGCCTTGGGCTCCTGCTCAACCGCCACCTCAAGCCCCACACTAAGTGGCCCAGCAGGCAGCGAGGCGCGCGTTAGCCGGCGTGTCAGCCCATCCAGTGCGATCAACTCAAAATCACGCTGAATGTCACGAAGCAGCTGAGCAACTCGCCCCTGCAGCAGGGGAAGCCATTGGCCTGAGGCAGGCAGACTTGAAGCCGGCAAACCCTGAGCAGCATCTCTAGTGAACAACCACAGCCGACGTCGCAGCTCGCGCAAATCACGATCATGAGTGACGCCACTCAGCCTATTGAGAAGCCCTGGGGGTGGGCCATTCAAGAGACTGACAATGCCTCGAGCGACCATTCTGAATGCCCCCAGGAAGTCGGAGTTCTGATCTCGAAGTACCGCGGCTTCGGCAAACAGCTTCACTACTCCCCGTCCTTCAGGATCTCTTTCTCCCGACAGCCTGGAGGCCATTGCAGCCGCACGACATACGACAGCCGATCTATCAGGGTTGATTGCTTGCCGCCTCAGTTCTGCATGGAAAGCATCCAACAGAGGTGGAAGCGCCTGCTCGTTATAGCCAATGAAGTAGGCTCCGAGAGGTGGGGGTTCGTCAGCACGATCAGGATCATCCGCCCTTCCCGAAAGGTAATTTGCAACACTCAGGATCGAGGGCACGGAGCGATAGTTGCGAGTCAGGTTGTAAGGAACAACTCTTTCCCGCTCGTGGTAGTTCCGCAAAAAATGACCGTCGGCATCAGCGAACTCATAGATAGCCTGATTTGGATCACCAATCAGCGACACCTGCACGCCAGCACCAATCAGAAGCTCCAAAAGCTCTTGATGCAGGACTCCAATATCCTGGGCCTCATCGACGATGATATGAGGGTAGCGTCGAGCCAAAGCTCTAAGCACCACAGGCTGCTCACTTAGGACGCGGTAGCACCAATAGCGTCCCAGATCGTGCGTATAGCCCCCCACGCGTCCCAATCTAGCAACCACTCGACTAGCATCCAGCTGGTTAAGCGGCATCTCGTTACCATGTACCGTGTAGTAGAAGAGCGGCTGACCAGCGCTAAATCGAACCTTGATGTCGCTTACAGGTATCGGGTGATCCCGCGTTGGGCAATTGAACCCAGCCAGGAAAGGCTCTCCGCCGGTTACTAGAAAAGCTGTCTGGTTTGCTCCCATAGTGCGGTGACCATGGGCCTTCATGACGTGGGTCGTCATGAAGCTATCCAGCGTATCGATATCAACCCTGCTTCGACCGGAGCTATTCGGCAGTGTTTGCGAAAGTTCCTGGTAACCCTGCCGAAATGTCTCCACGGCCACATTAGAGAATGACAGCAGTGCTATGCGTCCCCTCGCTCCACCAAGGCGTCGGCGCATCTCAACTAGACGCTGAATGGCAGTAGCCGTCTTGCCACTTCCCGCACATGCCGTAACGGCTAGGGGTACCAGGGGAGCATCGATGACGAGCTGCTGTTCGGGGGATGGCTCAATCATTCTGCCTCCGCTCCTGCGTCCGGTACCTGGCACACATGAACGATCGCATCGAGGATGTAAGGTGGGACCTCACAGGCGGCTCCCTCTCCGATTACATAGGCCAGGGATTGACCAAAGCGGCCCTTCTGCACGTTCTTCTGGGTAGATGGACGTTCAAACATTCCACAGAACAGTGCTTTTGCCTTAGCTGCATCGTCAGGGGCCAAATTAACGACCACCTCAAGGTCTTGAGCAATCTGAGGATGGATTTCAGCCAAGGCAACCAACATGGCTGCGCGATTGTTCGGATGCAGAGCCAAGTCGTACTCCAGCGTTTTAACGCCATGGAAAACTTGGACGTATCTGTCCTCAAGCTCAAGCATATTGGCCGTGTTGTCAGAAACCTGAACATCAGCCCCCAAGGCAGGATACAAGGGCTGGGCCGGTTGACCGGGAACCACGACCCCTGATGGGTCAGCGTCAGTGATCAACGCGACAGGAATCTTTAGTGCGTTCTCGCCAAACAGTGGAAGGAAGGAATCGAAATTGAGTCCCTCGACGCTGATGAGGCTCACTCCATGCCCATGTAAGTCGAAGCCAGCCGCGGTGGCCAAAGCATCGACGAGCATCATCTCTGCTGCCCCTTCAACAAAAATGACCCGCCGTGCAAAGAACAGCTCCGCACGAGTGACATCGAGATATCGCTCCAGCTTTTCCCGCTTGCCCCTCTCAAACCTTACTTCGCGCGGAAAGAACGTCTCGACTCGTCCCGCCGACTCCACCAAGCAAACGAGGCAATCGAGATTTGCATTGCTGGCGAAGTTGGGTGAATGGCTCGTCACGAAGAGTTGAACAGGCTGTTCTCCATCCACCTCCTGCAAGCTCGCCAGATATCTCAACAGCACTGCCTGCAGTTGAGGATGTAGGTGCGCTTCCGGCTCCTCCACGATTAGGCCGCGGTATGCCGCGTCAGAGTTACGAGCCAGCTCACTGAGTACCACAGCCATGAAAATCAAGTTGTTGAAGCCCAGGCCGTTCTGCTCAAGCTCGAAGTCATCTACAGAGAGTGTCAATCGTGTGGAAAGGCGTTGAAAGTCGGAGGCACTCAGTCCCACAGTGAGGGCTTGACGTAGCTGCTCTCCAAGCATCGCGTTATGACGATCAGTAATTGCAGTCTGCGTACTCCGGATAGGAGCATGCTCCCGAAGCTCGTTATCCAAACGCTGCAACGCGTCATTGATGCCCTCGCGACCTGCTCCATCGGTGAGCAAATGAAGCAAGCGCGAAAGCTGACTGTTTCGGCCGGGGCGAAGCCCTTGTGTTGCATCACGTAGGGGCTGCAAATAGACCCCACGTAGGTTCTCGATCATGTCCGCCGTCAGCGACACCTCCTGATGATCGCCACACCAGCGGCGCACCCTAAAGCGCCCCCCTTGGTCCGCATCTGAATAACGGACATGAAAGTGCGCCTCCACTTGACCGACGGCGCCGAGTTTGAGTGCGGCCAAAAAGTCGGCTTCGTCGTCGGGTCCTAGCCCTCGAAAGACATAGTGGAACTCGATGTCTCCAGTTGGCTCTTCCCGCGGAGGACGATGGCGGTCTTCGATTCCGAAGCGCGGATAGGACTCTTCATACCCGACCAGCAATGCCCGTAGTGCGTCGACTACAGCGCTCTTGCCTACGTTGTTAGCCCCAACCAGGACGTTCAGGCCGGACTGAAAGCGCAGCTGGACATCCCTTAGCTTCCTGAAATTACAGATATTCAGTTCGGCCAGATACATGCTGGGTTGCCTCCATCCTTGAGTTTCTGATCAGAGTCGAAGCTCGTTCCAGCGAGCCCCCCTCAGCAGCATTGTAATGGTGGCTGGTCCTGAAGATCGATAGTCCATATCTCCAACCTCTGACGCGCATTGCTCAACGTGAACAATTTATCCTCTGGCCAGCCATGCTGGTCAGCGACAAAAGATGATAGGCTGTCAAGAGTGTCAATTATTTGAATAACTCAAGATTAAGTTTTTTATTTACAAGGAATTAGTATGACCGTACGTTTAGATGAAGCTGAAAAACAAATTCTTGGCACGCTTCTAGCAGATTTTTCAGATCGAAACCTGAATGCTGATCACCTGAACTCCGGATATGAAGGCCCTAAAGTATCTGATCTCGCCAAGGCTATTTGTGCAGGGGACGATATCACACAAGTTGATTTCGATATTGCCCTTTCAGATCTTGAAAAAAAGAATCTAATTAATACCGGGCCTTATGAGGCATACAAGAATGAGCCTGGTGATAGGCTCATTATTATTGGCGGCTATAGCAAGCGAGAATACGCAGGCCTCACAGAACTAGGATACAAGACTGCTAGGCAGTCAACTAATCGCCCAAGCAAGGTTCAGCGAATCATAAACAATGTACACATTTCTGGCGGCCAATTTTCCAATTTACAACTCGCCACAGGCGGTAGCGTAGTGCAAAGGATGGACTCCGTTTCCGGTACGGATAGTGACATTCTAGTGAGATTGGTTGCGATACTGGAGAAACAGGGGGAAGTGGTTTCAATAGAGCAGCGCGAAATTTTAGTTTCCGCCATAGCGGAGGCGAGCGAAGGTAACGGAAAAGAAGCTAAGAGATTACTTGAAAAAGTCTGCGGGCCAGCATGGACGGCTGTTCAGCCTGTAATTTGGCCAATTTTCGGTGACCTTCTCAAGAAAAGCCTGGGTCTGTAGCTTCGATTGTGGCTTACAGAGTAGTGAACACTGACCCTATAGATTTAGCTGTCACTGTCTGCATTGGAGAAACGTAGCGATCCTCTCGCTAGCCATTAAGCATGCGAGTTCACGGCCACAGTCGTACTTCAATCAGTCGGCTGCCGACAGAGATTGCGAAGCAGCCACACAGATTGATCGAGCTAAAAACCACAAGAGATACAGGGGCGACGACCATGAATTTGCTGCTACACGAAGTTTTGCGAAAGGTGAAGTCCGGAGCGACATCATTCTCCCCCCAAAAAGATGCAAGTGGCGACCCAGATAAATTCCAAGCCATTGCGAAAGCGGTTATTTATGCTCACAAACAAGGGTATATATCGAGAATTATTCCGCAAATAGACTCCATGTCCGGTCATATGTCTTACAGCCTTATTCTAGTTGATGGCGGACTTACATTTGAAGGCGAATGCCATTTAAATGAGCTTTCCGGCCAACCAACACCCGCTGACGACGTTTTGACCGACCTCTTAATTCGGATTCCAAGCTACAATATACGAGATAAGTGGGAAAAAGCTCTGCATCGCCGCGTGACAGACCCAAGCGGAGCGATTACGGCGGCAAGAAGCCTTCTTGAAACAACACTTAAATGGATTATTGAGGAGCGCGGAGGAAAACCCACTGAAAATAACAGAGAGCTATTTAGCAGAGCGATTGACGCCCTTGGGATTGTTGTTAAAGGACAGCCCGTTGAGAAAACTATCGAAGGGCTTAATTCGATCATCTGGGGCATAGGCGAAATGAGGAATAGACTTGGTGACGCTCATGGCGCAGCCTCAAGCAGCACACCCCCAACAGTTAGCGAGGCGGGTTTCTGTGTGAATCTTGCCGGAGCAGCTGCCCTGTACCTGCTTGAGGAGTTTGAGGCTAGTCAAGTCTAAATGCTTCTAGCTTCGTAGGTGCTCTATGGCTGCTTTTGGCCGTTCGCAACCCTTCGCAGCGCCTCCTTTCACCACTTGCTAAAGCCATTGGCTACCGGCGCTAGGCAAATCGAGCTTGAGGCCGGACGATGATTATTCGTGGCGAACTGGAATGACCGAGGGAGTAACACTAACATCTTACCAAGTCAAAAATGGGCGAGCAGCAATGTGTTTACAGGTAAGATTTATCACAGGAAATTCTTTTACCATTCCACTCAAAATTCACTTTCTGTATTAATGGCAAATCATGCCCATATAGCAGCCACAAATCCTCATACGTCTTTGATGAGCCTTGATGCACCAGATTAGGACTCAGTTCCGCCATTGGAGCCAAAACATATGCGCTCTCAACCATCCCCGGACGAGGCAAATGCACATGACCGAATAATCCACACAAGTCATCAAATAGCAAAATATCAATATCAAGGCGCCGAGAGCACTTAAGAAGATCATTATTAGCACGACCAAAGTCACTTTCTATAGCACGGACACTCGAAACGACTTGAGCGAGAGATAACTCCGTCAAGACTTTGACCACCATATTCAAAAAAGGAGGACCGTCGAATCCTACAGCCTCGCTAAAATAGACTGATGAACTCTCGAGAATATTAAAAACCCCCTCAAGACGGTCCAATCCTGCAGAGAGAGACTCCCATGGCAGGACGTTAGATCCAAGACCTAAATAAACGGTATGCAATTCATCCGTCATTATATAGATCAATCACCAAGAGGCTTGGCAAGTCTCTTTGCTGCGGTAAGCGTGTTATACATAAGGCAAGCAATTGTCATCGGGCCAACCCCACCAGGAACCGGTGTAAGCGCACCCGCAACTTCTGCCACGCCGTCATAGTCAACATCACCGCACAACAAGCTTTTACCACCCTCTTCGATGCGATTTATACCGACATCAATGACCGTAGCTCCCGGTTTCACCCAGTCAGCCTTGATCAACTTCGGGCGACCAACGGCAGCAACTAAAATATCCGCCTGACGGCAAACCTCTGCCAAGTCTTTGGACTTTGAATGAGCGATGGTAACTGTGCAATTTTTTTTCAGCAGCAGGCTAGCCATCGGTTTTCCGACGATATTAGAACGCCCTACAATTACTGCACGTAAACCATCCAGCGACCCAAGGGTGTCCTCAAGTAGCATCAAAGACCCGAGAGGAGTGCATGGTATCATCCCCTCCTTGCCGACAGAGAGTGCACCTACGTTCTCAATATGGAAGCCATCGACATCCTTGGCTGGATCGATCGCTGCAATCACCGCTTCTTCATCAATTTGACGAGGAAGTGGCAACTGAACCAGAACACCATGAACGTCTCTGTCCTTATTGAGGCTATCAATCAACTCCAGTAGCTCAGCCTGTCCAGTAGTAACAGGCAATCGGTATTCTAGGGAGCGGATGCCAACCTCTTCACAGCGCCTCACTTTATTACGCACATAAACATGACTCGCAGGATCATCTCCTACCAATACAACTGCAATGCTTGGATAGAGCCCAGTCGATACTTTTAGCGCCGCAATCTCAACCTGGAGTGAAGCGCATAATTTATCGGCAAACAGCTTGCCATCAATGACTTTCATTTGCGCCTCAAAACTTAACTGCCAAGGAAAATAACAGTTTTATTGTCGTCCAAGAAGACACGGCGCTCGATATGCCACTTGACCGCCGAAGCCAATGCATAACACTCGTTCTCTCGACCCACACGTGCCAGTTGCTCAGGCTTATAGTTATGATCAACTCGAGCCACGACTTGCTCGATAATTGGACCCTCGTCCAGATCGGAAGTCACATAATGAGCAGTTGCGCCAATTAGCTTAACTCCGCGCTCGAAAGCCTGATGGTATGGGCGGGCACCTTTGAATCCAGGCAGGAACGAGTGGTGAATATTAATGCACTTACCTGACAATTCGCGACTTAGATTGTCGGAAAGAATTTGCATGTAACGCGCAAGAATTACCAACTCAGCATCAGTTTCGCTAACGATGTCGAGCAAGCGAGCTTCTTGAGCAGGTTTATTATCCTTATCAACAGGCAGATGAACAAATCGAATACCTTCGCGCTCAACCATACCTCGCAGATCTTGATGATTGGAGATGACGGCAACAATCTCCAAGTTAAGCTCACCTTTTTTGTAGCGATAGAGCAGATCATTCAGGCAGTGATCAAACTTCGAAACCATGATTACCGTTTTAACAGGCTCAACGGCATCATAGAACCGCCATGTCATGCCATATTTTTCAGAAACCTCAACAAATTCTTCGCGCATCTGGCCAATGGAAATATCTTGGCTTTCCATCCTGAACACGGCGCGCATGAAGAACTTTTCAGTTGTTTCATCATCAAACTGTTCAACCGCACAAATATAGCAACCTCTGTCTGCAAGGAATGTAGAAATTGCCGCCAAAATTCCTGTCCCGGCCTTGCAACTAACATTCAATATAAAAGTTGATTCTTGAGATTTATAAGTCATGCAATCACCTAAATTTTATGTTTTATCAGAACCACAGCCATCCTACCCACACATAGCTGCGATTACATTCAAGAGCCAAAAGAAAAAGCTGAACTCCGCAAACCGGAGAAGAATTCACGCAAATCCTCAGCCACCAAGACCGGCTCCTCCCACTCCAGGAAATGTCCACCAGATTCGCATACGGAATAACTGACAACGTTATAAAACCGGTCAGCCCACTCTCGCGGTGCATTCGGAAACATATCTTTGGAGCCATGATAGAAAGCGACTGGGACAGCTCTACAATCCTGACTGGAATAGTCTTCCCTACAGAA
This sequence comes from Pseudomonas taiwanensis, assembly GCF_013393345.1. Classification (GTDB taxonomy): domain Bacteria; phylum Pseudomonadota; class Gammaproteobacteria; order Pseudomonadales; family Pseudomonadaceae; genus Metapseudomonas; species Metapseudomonas resinovorans_C. Next base: position 251,403 of record NZ_QJRF01000030.1, on the reverse strand, counting down.
TTCGTAATAGATTCGTATAGATGAAGCTATCGTCTGCGTGACCCAGTAGAGAGTGATATTGGTCAGGAGCTCATCTTTGGTAAATCGCCTAGACAAATCCCCATCCACTCCGGCCCAACGTTGAAATTTCTCTAGAATCCATGCCAGCAAACCCACTGGCGAGTCATTAAGCCCATAAGCAAGAGTTTGAGGCTTTGTCATATGCTGGAGGCAGTAGGACATCTCTTCTTGCCATACCAAGTTATTTTTCTTGATATATTCCGCCTCTGCTTCCGACGCATTAGCTGGCACTTCACACGGTCCAGGCATGATAATTTCTGCCAGATGCGCGCCTATTACTCTCTCTGCATAATCACTGCACAACCAGTCTGTAATCAGCTTCCCTATGTCCCCCCCGCGAACCCCATATCGTTGATAACCAAGAACGCTAGTCATCAACAGATTCAAAGCACGAGCTGCGCGCCTGGTTCCATATCCACTTACTGCCGGCTTTCCTGAGAAGCCATACCCTGGCAACGATGGAATCACAATATCGAAAGAGAGGCTTTCGCTATTTGTATTAATGATTTGCTGTGCCAGTTGGAGGAGCTGTACAAAACTACTCGGCCAACCATGCAGCAGCAGCAAAGGAACAGCATTAGGAAATTGGCTTTTGTGGTGTATGAAGTGCACCTCAACACCATCGATCTCTGACGTATAGTGATTCCAGCTATTCAGAATAGCTTCTTGCTTACGCCAATCAAAATCGTCACGCCAGTAGCTTATATACTCTCTAACAACATCAATATCGGCACCATATAACCATTGCGACTCCTCAATCGCATCTATCCATCTAGTGCCAATTAGCCGTTGCTTCAAGTCATTTAGTACTACTTGAGGCACGCAAATTTCATAGGGCGTCGGATTCATGAAGAACTCCCCCCACAGCTTCCAATATGCAAGCAGACATAATTGGAATGAAATACAACCCGCAGCTGGAAAAACGGTGGCATAAATGCCACCGTCTTGGATTTCATATAAAGATCTTCTGACCCTAGAATTCAACTCGACCTAGAACCAGAGTATCTCTATCAATCCATCGTACCAACGGGGATCAGGCTGGTATCTACCTTCTGGTTCCGGCATTCATTGAAGTAGGGATACCGAGCTACTTTAGCGCGCACTTTCTTCTGCCGAGTACCGGGCTCCCCCCAGAGAACCCAGACCTCGGTGCCTTCGCTCAGGTACTCTTCATCAATGGAGCAGAGCGAAATCATTTCCCGATAGAACCAGGACACCATCCGACCGCTACTGACACCTACTTGCTCGCCCTTATCATTCAAAACCCAATCGGCTGGATAGATACCGCCAAATGCCAGATCTTCGGGACTAGAAATATCTTTATAAGGGACTGGATCGGCCAATTGCGAGCGGTGGATATCAAGGATATCCTCTTTATTCCACTCAAGAGTTACCATCTGGCGCGATGACTTTGCCTTTAGCTCTTCAATAGCCTTCTTTCCAACAAACTCATGATCCATATTAATGGTCTTACCCCAACCCAACTCAATCGGGTTTCGGTAACGAGCTGCGAAATCTTGACCGACGCTGCCAGACAAAGAATCTTTAACAATTTCGGGATCGCAGAGGAACCCAATTTCGCGCTCACGGAGCCATGCAGCAAATTCTTTGTGCTCAAACCAAGGAAGGGGGAAATCGAGATAGGCTTGTGGGAATCCATTCTCCCAATGGGTCATATTGTAAGCGGGGGTACCCAATCGCTTCAAACCGTACTTTACGCCAGCCTTGAGAATCTGTTCATAAACAGGAATGGCATCCTCTACATTCCCATGAACCTCATAAGCCAGGGAGCCAGCCATACCGACGCGCAGGATCATTACATCTCGACCTGCAATCTTACTCATTCGATGGTGAATGAATTTGATGTCGTGCAAGTTCTCACCACTAGCTGCATCTAGTACCTGCAAGCAGGTCGGACCACCCAACTGGAACATGAACACTTTGCCGGTAACATCCTCACCCTGGACGTCAAGGTCGCTATTTTCTACGCAATATTGCAACCAAGGATTCATCCAGTAAGTGATGTAATCCTCTTCGCGGCGAACCAGCAAACCATCGACCATGATCCGCCCTTGCTCGTCCAGCATAATGCCGTGCTTAGCGAATCCAACTGGGAACTTTTCAAAAGAATTCCCGCAGTATTTCTTGAGAAACTCAATAGAGTCCGGCCCCCAGAAGCGGTAAGTCGGGGAGGGATTGAGATTTGCGTGAATGTAACTAGAGTCATGCCAAGAAAGAGATTCATCTCTCCATCCGGTGTATTCAAGCGGCTGCAAGCCAGCAAGAATAGGATTGGAAGCATAGGATACGAAATGCACCATATGACTAGTGACAGACCGTTCATCGACAGGAATTACAGGGCTGGGACCGAATGTCTTTGTATGCTTAGTCATAAAATTTCTCTTATTTTTTGCCAATAACTAAAGAAAGCCGCAGAACCTACGGGCCGTACGTCTATGTGGTATGGTCTATAACTCAGCACCAATCTATGGGCCGCTTAGAAGTACGATATCCAGCGATGCTCGATATCTCCAATACCTTATTTCCCGCCGCCTCATACCAAAAAGGTATCGGAATCTCTGCATGTTCATACGAAGATAAGAGCAGTGGCCTATTAACTCTGAGGGCCATCCAGTGATAGATGTGCGGAAAGTTTCCGAGTTAGATCCGAGACTTGGCTAAGAACTCTGCTCACTTAGCCTCGCTGTCGAATCTTCGGATAGCACAAAGCATTTGCAGGCCAATACGGGAAAGGAAGTGCCTTTGACCGGAGCCCCTCAGGCGTTGGATGAATCAGCCGGCTGTCGCCTCATTAAGGAGATCGAGCAGACTATCGCCGGATGAGCGCGAGCTTGCGCGGAACGTCCATAGGCCTGGTCGGCTGAAGAACGCTCCGCTGGTTGATGCTCGATCATCTGCCTCGCTCTAGCTAGGCTGCGCGAAGCTACGCAAGAGACACTGATCGAGACCGGTCGCCGAAAGGTCACTGCGCTACCCCTCGGTCACGGCTAATGGTTCAGTGGCATTCGGGCGATATAAAACGATGCCCGCCGATCAGATCAGACACGAAATGCGCTTATAAGCTCCTTCAGCCGCGCCACCTGACCAGATAGATAGCGGCTAGCCTGCTCAGTCTGCATGGCACCTTCAGCAGTAAGTTCGCCGGCCTGATTGATCTCGACGATGTTCATGTCGATATCGTGAGCCACGGCGGTCTGCTGCTCTACGGCGGCGGCGATCTGCTGGTTCTGATCAACGATCACGCCAACCGCGCTGAGTATGTTATCCAGCGCTTGCTGCACCTGACTCGACTGGCTGACCGTGCTTTCGACCATTTGATGGCTGCCGTTCATGGCGATCACGGTAGCGCCCACACCACCCTGCAGACGGACGATCATCTGCTCAATCTCCTCGGTGGACTGATGGGTGCGCTTAGCCAGGTTACGCACTTCATCGGCCACGACGGCGAAACCACGGCCCTGCTCGCCGGCCCGCGCTGCCTCGATGGCAGCGTTGAGCGCCAGCAGATTGGTCTGCCCAGCGATCTCCTTGATCACGTCCAGCACCTGGCTGATCGAGGCGCTGTCGGCGGCCAGTTGGTTGATCACACCCACCGACTGGTCGATCTCACTGGCCAGACGCTGGATACTGTCGACCTGCGACCTGACCATGGCACGGCCGCTCACGGTCTCCTCGTTGACGCTCTGTGCGCTACCCACTGCCGCGGCGGCGCTGCGCGCCACCTCCTGAGCGGTGGCGGACATCTCGTTCATTGCGGTGGCCACCTGCTCGATCTGCCCGCGTTGGGCACTCACTGCCTGGCTGCTCTCACCGGACACCAGTTCGACGCGGTCGGCCTGGCGCTCTACCTCAATGACGGTCTGGCCGACCAACTCGATCAGGTCGCGGATCTTCGCCACGGTGCTATTGAACACCGCGCCCAGCTCGCCCAGCTCGTCGCTGCTTTGCACGTTAACCTGCACCGTCATGTCGCCGCCAGCGACCTGGCCGAGAGTCACAGCAAACCCCTTGAGCGTGGCGAGAGTGGAAACGTAAAAGCCGCCGTAGAGGTAAACGATGGACAGGAACAGCACCATCAGGGCAACTACGAGTAGGATCATCTGCAGACGCTTCTGCTCCAGGCGGTGGCTCAGCTCCTGCTCTAGGAAACCAAGCACGCCATCGTTCAGCGCATAGGTCTTGTCGATGGCAGCGCTGGTCTCGTCGTAGAAGCCCATCCAGGGAGTATTCAGGCTGTCAGCAGTAAGCAACTGCCCCTCAAGCACCTTGGCGATATCGGTCAAGCTACGGTGGCTGGCTTCGGCAACTCCGCCCAGGGCGCTTTTGGCCTGGACATTGCCCTCGAGTACGCCCTGCAGCTTGAAACCATATTCAGCATGCAGCTTTTCTAGCTCCAGTAGCAGATCGTCGAGCTTGGTGATGTCGGAAGCGCCGAGGATGCCCTGGCCCAGGGAGTAGGAGCCGAGGGCACGCCCCTTGCTGATGGCACGCGTTACCGGCTGGCTTGTGCTGGTTAATAGCTCGCTGATCTGGCGTACGCTCAGATCACCGTCCTGACTGAGTCCGGACTCACTGGCAATGAGCTTGATGAACAACTCGGAGTTATCCAGCGCCTTGGTCACCAAGCTGGCCTTGCTGCGCAGGGATGATTCTGCTGCTACCGCGTCCAGAGTGGTCTTGATTACCTCACGCTGGTCATTGAACTCCTCGGTTTCCTGAGCATCGCTGCTAGGGGGTTCGAGCGCGCCCAAGGTCTCAGCGATGCCCTTCTCCAATGGAGTGATCAAGGCGATGATCGTCGGCGCGTGATCTGACTCGGCGAGCACAGCATTGATCTCGTAGAGGTCGCTGAGACGCTCCAGCTGTTGGCGCAGCTGCTGGCCCTGCTTGAGCAGCGCCAGGCTCTGCAGCTCGGTACGCGTATCGACGAAAGCGTCATAGGACTCGCGCACCAGTAGATAGTTGGTGACCAGCATGGGCAGGAAGAACAGCACACTGATCAGACTGAACTTCATGCCGAAGCTCATGCGGTTCATCAGGTTGATGGCAGGGTACAACACGCTATTCACTAGACGTCTCCTGTTGCCGTGATTGTTGTACGCCAAGCGGCAGTCGACTGACCTGTGGATACGGCAAGGCAGCGGTATTTTGCTTCTAGGGATCGGCTGAAAGGCCGCGTCTTTCTGGCGGACTTCAGCATCCATTAGCCGGGAGAAATGTCGATGCTATGGCAACTCAAGGAGCGGTTTGTCCGGCCAACTCATCGAGCTTTGCGATGACCGATCCTAGGTAAAACGCCGCGCTCCCGGACACCGCCTTGTAGTTGTTACCGAGCAGATGACCACGGGCGAAACGGAACACACGATGCTGGTCAGTCAGAACCTTGGCATGCTCAGGCAGCTGCACTTTCAGCGCCTCGAACAGTTCATTGATTCGCTGGTCCTTGGCCTCGGCATCTTGAGCCTCATAGGCCACCGAGTACTCACCGACCACTCGCGTGATGCGAGCCTGATTAGAGATCAACAAATCGCCAATGCGCTCGCTCAACTCCCGCAGCATCAAGCGAGCTTGGGAGAGCTCGGGGCTCGCGTCTGCATAAGCACTGGCAACAGCTTTCTTCATCTCGGCATCTGCATCCATCAGGCCTATGAGAAGGTCCGGATAGCTGACCGAATGATCCGTGGCTCCAGATTCCAGTTGGGGAAGGAGCGCGCTCATCTCCGCGACGGGGCGCTGCAGCGATTGCGGATAACCCAACGCCTCCACCAATTGTTGTAGGTCCTGGTAGCTCTTCTGATAGGCATCAAGACTACGCGGATCGCTCAAACGATTTTCGGCCCCGTAGTAGATCAGGGCATGGGTGGCGATTAGCAGTGACGACGAACGGACCTTTTGGTACAGGGCCTGCGTATTCGCCTGCGCGCATGCAATGGCAGGCACGATGAGAATCAGAAGAACAGCAATGCAAATCCGCATAGGGTGAATACCACCCCGTTTTGGAGGGGGCAGAGTATTGGTGCGATCCATGTCAGGCGGGCCTTTCTTGTTTTTTATTGTGGGCGACGTGTCGTCAGAACGAGAGGATGACGCGGTTTGAAAAGCCCGCAGCGCGCGTCCATCCACCTCACTCGCGCTGCGGGAAACGTTTAGCTCCTTGCCTTGCTGACCTCGTCAGGCGCTTTATCGAAGAGCTTCCTGGGGAGTAGGAAATGAGCTAAGGCTGGCAACAGAATCAAGGCTCCAAGCATGTTCACCACGAACATGAAAGCCAGCAATATGCCCATGTCTGCCTGGAACTTGATGGGCGAGAAGACCCAAGTTGCCACTGCAGCCGCGAGTGTGACACCTGTGAGCATCACCACCTTCCCGGTGAACAGCAGGGATCGGTAATAGGCCAGTGAAAGCGAGTCCCCAGCACGCAGCCTTGTCAGGGTTACGCTCAGTACATACAGGGCATAGTCGATCCCGATCCCTACGCCCAGTGCGATCACTGGAAGCGTCGCAACCTTCACCCCCATGCCAAGGCCAACCATAAGCGCCTCACATAGAATCGAGGTGAGTACCAAAGGCAGCACCGCGGTTAGTACCGCACGCCAAGAGCGGAAGGTCACCCAGCAAAGAATGATCACTGCCCCATAGACCCAGAAGAGCATTTCTCGCATCGCCTTTTTCACGACGATATTGGTTGCGGCCTCGATACCCGCGCTCCCAGCCGCCAGCATGAACTTCGCATTGCCGAGATCGTTTTCAGCGATGAAGGACTCAGTGGCATCTACGACCCGAGTCAAGGTGTCCGCCTTGTGGTCGGTCAGGTAGACGTACAGCGACAACAGCGAGCAGTCCTGGTTGAAGAGCTCACGAGACGCACGCCCCTGAACCGTCCCCAAAGCGCTGTCATTGGGAATCAGTTCGTACCATTTGTAGCTGCCTTCGTTGTAGCCGGAGGTGGCAATCTTGCTGAACGATGCCATGGAGTTGGTGGACTCAACGCCCGGGAGCTGCTCCAGTTTCCAGGCCAGTGCATCGACAGCGGACAGTGTCGAGTAATGAGTGCATTGGTCCTCGCCCGTCTTGATCATCACCACAAAGATGTCCGTACTGGCAGCATAATTTTGGGTCATGAACGCTGCATCACGGTTGTAGCGTGAATCGGAACGAAGCTCCGGTGCACCCGGGTCCAAGTCCCCCACTTTCAGATTGAGACTGACGACGAAGCCGAATACCGCCAAACAGAAACCCAGTATGCACACTGGAGTAGCCCAGGACCGACGAGTGAACAGATCCAGGAAAGCCCAGACCGGATGCTTGCTCTTCGAAGTCAGTTCCTCGCTCTCGGCCGCAAGGCTGCGTGCGGCAGCCTTCTTGCTCACTCCGATGTAGCTGAGCAGCACTGGCAGCAGGATGAGGTTGGTGAAAATAAGGACCGCGACACCGATGCTTGCGGTAATGGCCAGATCCTGAATTACCTGAATCTGGATGACGATGAGCACTGCAAATCCAACGGCATCACAAAGCAATGCGGTAAGACCCGCGGCAAACAACCGGCGGAAGGTGTAGCGCGCTGCGATGATGCGATGTAGGCCGCGGCCAATATCCTGCATGATGCCATTCATTTTCTGCGCGCCATGGCTCATGCCAATGGCGAACACCAGGAACGGCACCAGAATCGAGTAAGGATCCAGTTCATAGCCTAGGATGGTGAGCAGCCCCAACTGCCACAGCACCGCAATCAATGAGCACGACACGACAATCAGCGTGCTGCGCACGCAGCGGGTGTACCAGTAAAGGATAACGATGGTGATGGCCACAGCGACGACGAAGAACATCATCACCTGCGTAAGACCTTCGATCAGGTCACCAAGAATCTTGGTGAACCCGGTGATGTGAATCTGGATATCGTCGGTCTGATATTTTGCGCGGATCTCCTCTAGCTGCCGAGAGAACTGGCCGTAATCAAGGGGCTTTCCGGTTTCCGGATTGATGTCCAAGAGCGGTACATAGATCACGCTGGACTTGAAGTTGCCAGCCACCAACTGACCGATTTCCCCCGACCGCGCTACGTTCTGACGGATCTGTTCCAGACTCTCGGGCGAACCATCGTAAGTCGCAGGAATAACAGTATCGCCGTCAAGCCCGTCTTCGGTCACCGCCAGCCAACGAGTGCTAGGCGTCCACAGCGACTTCATGTAGGGCTTCTCGACGCCCGGCAGCAGATAGATTTCGTCGTTGATCTTGGCCAACGTATCGAGATAGGTCTTGTCGAAGATGCTGTCTTTCTTTGTGGAGATCGCGACTCGAATAGAGTTGCCAATCCCACTCAGGTCCTTGCGGTTCTCCAGGAAATTGACCACATAGGGATGGTTGGTCGGAATGGCCTTTTCGAAGCTGGCATTCAGCCGGATACCCAATGCCTGGTACGCCAAGAGAGCAGTTGCCAGCGCGCACAGCAGGATCACCAGCAGTCGATGATTGAAAATGGCTCGCTCAACGAGGCCGCCTGACTTGGTGTCAAAGTCCTCAAGGGACGCCACTATGTCTTTATTTTGTGCAGCGATATCAATGGTCACGGGATGCCCCTAATCTGACGAAGTGAATGACCGTGTATGGCGGAGACGATGCCGCCTCACTCGGCGGCGGCCCCTTGGTCGAGCGGGGCCCGCTCCAAACCATGCAATCCCACGGCTGACAGTTCGCCCGCCGGCGTTTCGGTAATGTCAGAAACAGAACCTGCGCCGCGCCACGGCAGCGTTTCAAAACTGGCGCCCCCTCCCCTATTGGTGAACACCTCGCCCGCCTGGCTGGCAAGCAGCAAGCTGCCGTCGCGCCTCTGCGCGGCCGAGGAGATAGCTGCGTCAGTTTTAATACTCACCTTCTGCCAACTTTCCCCGTTGTTACGGGAGAGGTAGGCGTTGCCACGCAGTCCGTAGATCAGGACATCGCCGGCGCCGGTTGACAGGGCTCCGAAGAAACTCCCCTCATAGGGAGATTCCATCGTCGCGAATGTTTCCCCTCCGTCTAAAGAGCGCAGCAAAAGCCCGCGTTCTCCGACAATGAAGATGTTCTTCCCGTTGGCTGTAATGCCATTGAGGTGCAGGCTTGAGTCGTTGGAGAGGTGCTGCGCCCATGGCAGCCAGGTCTTCCCACCATCACGGGTCATGAAGATCAACCCATAGGCGCCGGTGATAAAGCCGGTGGATTGGTCGATGAACGCCAGGTCCAAGAAAGGTTTGTCAGGGCCGTCAGCGACCAGCCACTCGGCATTCTTGATCGCCTGGCCGTTACCACTCTGCTTGGCCTGTTCCATCATCAACTCGGCAGCACGAATGCCGTCCAGTTGCCGGGTCCAGGTTTCTCCGCCGTCCGCACTGTGCAACACAATGCCAAGATGCCCGACGGCCCATCCTTGATCCGCGTTGACAAACTGGACTGCGGTCAAAGTTACGCTCACCGGCGATGAAGCTTGTCGCCAGTTCTGCCCGGCGTCGTCGGAGAGCAGGATGATTCCGCGCTCACCTACCGCTACCAATCGATTACCAGCATGAGTAATTGAAAGCAGAACCGATCTCTGTGCTTTGGCACTGATGGTTGACGATTCCTTGAGCACACGCAGGGGTTCAGCAGCGACAACAGGCATGGTCTGCATGGCGGCCTGCATCACTACTGTGGCGACCATGAGAATCCTCAGCCTGAACTGCATGGACGAGAGAATCCGGTTAGCCATATTCACTCCAACAGCAAAAAACATTCATAAGCAGGCCTGGAGCGACGTATGTCGCCCCGGCCCCATTAGCGAGAATCAACGAGAGCTTTCGCTGGCCATTGCATCCGGAGTGAAAGCGGATGGCGGGAGTCGATCCGTGCGTTTGTAATGGAACTTGGAGTCGTTGGACGACATGCCATAAACGTAGGCGCCGGTTTCGATGTTGTAGAGCCCCCACGCAAACTGAGTGGTCAATGCGGGGAGATCCGGAGCCAAGTAAGGAAGAGACCATTGCTGGCGGATGAGTTTACCCTGCGCGTCATAACCGTCGACCAGGATGATTTGCCAGGAGTCCTCATCAATGTAGTAAGTGCGACGTGGAACCACGTGGCGCTGGCCAGCTTTAAGCGTCGCCTCAACCACCCACATGCGGTGTTTCTCCCAACGCACATGATCAGGATTGAGGAAGTTCGGGCTCATCAACTCGTCACTCGAAACCAACTGAGACTTATTAGAGTTATAGGGCACGAACATCTCTTTCTTGCCGACGATCTTCAGGTCATGTTTATTGGACGGGCCGAACATCATGAACGCTTCGTCGAAGAAGCTGACGCCAGACACTACGAAGTTTGGCGTATCGTAGGCCACGTTAGGCAGTCGGCGCACGCGACGCTGACCGACCAGATACTGCCAACTGGCACGTGCGTCTTGATTGGTGTTGTAGAAGATCATCAAACCTTCGCCGTTCTTCGAGGACGGCCGCTCAGTAATGATCTTGCCCTGATAATAGTTTCCATCGAACTTTTCCAGACTGCTTTCCTGGAAATAGTAGGGATATTGGAAATAATAAGGAGTAGTGGTGGCCAATACCTTCTTGCCACCGGCTGTCATAAGCCAACTGCTGATGTAGCTATTGAATGAGTCACCACCATTCCAAGACAGTCGGTGGTTCCACATGACCTCGGCACCGTTCTTCGGAATGGGGAAAGGAATACCACCGAAAGCGCCAGTTACGTTCTCGGTCTTCTCATCAACTTGAGCACGGGTTGCGTTGCTGAAGGTGTTGTCATACACCCATTGCGGGGCCGCAACGGTGCGATGGCTCGGATAGATATCCAGACGGTAGTCTGGATATTTCTTCAGCATGACTTTGGTGCCCTCGGCCAGTTGATCCGCATACTGGTCCGCATTCGCGGCCGTGATGCTCAGCACCGGTTTTTCGGAGGCAAAGGGGTCCGTGCGTTTGTCGCCTTGCTTGTAGTCGGCTGGAGCTTTTGTGTAACCACCATCCCATGCTGGGATGCTGTTGTCGGCATTGCCTGCACGCTCCGCACCAAGCGGAGTCAGCGTCGTTTTCAGTTTGCCAGCCTCATCCGCTGATATAGCCGCCTGGGTCATCTGTGCGCTGAAAAGCGCGCAGGCCAAGAGAGAAATCTTCAGGATCTTGTTGTTCATGATCGGCCTCAGAAGGTCTTTTTCACGTAGGCAGAGATAAAGTCACGGTCGGCCAAACTCTGGCCGTAGGTGAACACAGCGTTTTCATCGAATAGCGGATCTTTCTTGCCAAAGAAGTTCACGTAGTTCACACCGAACTCAATGGACTGCATGTAGTTGGCTTTCAGGCCGATGCTCCAGTCCCCGCCGTGGCGAGTGCCGAAACCGGCCTGGCTAACAGCCGAGGACTGGCCATCCAGACCAATGCCCAGGCCCATCGGCACGCTCAAATCCAGGCCATCAAAGAACTGGAAGTAAGCAGGCTCGAAGAGGACGCGAAACGCTGTAGCGTCCCGACTACTGTTGGGATCAAGAGCCGCGCGGTTCTCCGTCACGCTGAGAGTGCGGTTCCAAGCCAGCTCTGCAAGCAAGGTGCCGCCGTCCCACAAAGAGGACGGATCGAGCGAGTAGATGGTCGAGAGGTTGATGTGAGCAGTTTTACCGCGTGCGAACAGGCCATTCTCGTCGTTATCCGCAGTCACTCCCGGCGTCACTGCCTGTAGCCCACTAACCAGTGGCGCGTCCCAGCGGATAGAAGCTTCACCTGCGAAGTTGAACGACCCCACGGAGGTAGAAGCGCTTACCCCAGCAGTCTTGATGTTCTCAGCGAAGACCTGGTTATAGGAGTCAAAGAAAGGGGCCGGACCTACCGGAGTCGGGATAACGGCAGCCAGATTGGCGTAGATGTTGCTCGGCGTCTTGTCGTGATATTGGGCGGCATAGAAGCCGTACTCGACGTCCGAACCTTCTGGACTGAACCGGATCTGGAATCCACCCTGCCCCGAGTCCTTAGCGTGTATATCGCCACCATTCCGAGTAGGCCCAGTCAGCGACTGAACAGTGCCTGCACCATGACCCAAGAGGTCGAAGAAACTCAGGTAGCTCCCGGCACCCGGAATCGTCGAGCGCTCCCACTCAAACTGGTAGTAGGCGCCGATGGATAGCTGGGGATTGATCTGATACTGGCCGGAGATTTGATTGACCGGTCGCAGAATTTCCTTGAACTGGGTGCCCGGTACGCTCAGAAGCTTGACCACGTCGATTGGGCCTTGCGCGTTGGCTATACCATTGCCCCCGAAGAACAAACTCTCACCATAGATGAGACTGTGTTGACCGAGACGGACCGTGGCCTGCCCATCACCAACAGCAGAGCGCATGTACACGAAAGCATCAAGCAACTCGGCGTCTCGACCGTGCAGCTCTTCGGTGTCATCAAGGAAATGACGTTGGGTATCGCTGTCAGTGTTCTTGTTGTAGATATCGTCATACCAGGCTGCACCGCTAACGCGAGCACCAATGTTGTTATGACTGATATCCAGTTCGGAAAGCACATCTAGACGATTTGAGACCAAGCCGCGGTCAAAGTTACGATCACCTTGGCTTTGGACATCCGGGTAAAGACCGCCAAGGGTTGGCGATTCAGTCAGTTCGGAATCCTGACTCTGCAGGCGGTAGGCAACACTGTACTTCAGCGTATTGTCCCAGCGCACTTTCCAGTCCGAATCCCCAGTATCGATCTCCATTGCCAGAGCACTCGATCCGGGAAAAACTGCGCCAATTGCGGCAGCAAGAACCGCGACCTTGAATGGCCGAACTGCTTTATTGCTCTTCATTTCAACCCTCATTGTTTTTATTTTGAATCATGGGTAGCTGAGCGGCCTTCAGGCCATAACCTCAGCTTTTTGCGACACTTTCAGCTTCAACCAGAGCGCCCTCTTCTTCACGCCGGCAAAAGAGATCAGCACCAACATCTTTTTTTGAATAAAGTCATCCCCTCCCGCCAGGCATCCGAGAACAGATTGACCAAATCATTTATTACAACTTAGGAGAAACAGAAATTTGGCACTAGCAAGACGGAACCGCTGAGACCGCACAAAAACCTAGAACTGACCAAATATTCTTGAACGACAACCTACCCGCATCCCAATAAAAATTAATTAGGGAAAATTTCACGAGGAGGTTGATCTACTTCAACAGACCTACGGACCTATCCCAGCCCACCTCACAAATTTACGACTCAAAAACAGCGATTAACTTAACTGAGACACCACTTTCGTATACTGTGCAGGTTCATCCTATCGACACTTGGCAACACTGATCACAGACTAATGTCCTTCGTTCAATGTGCTTACTATGTAGATCCAGCGGCTACCAGAGCGTCCTCCTGCAGCCTTTGACTCAAAACTATTGGCCGCATGCCAATCCGTCCAATACTATAAAAACGGCCGAGCATTACCTAAAAGGTATCGAGATAGCGCAAAGGCCCATCATCAGCGGGAGCGCCCATGGATTTCCGACATCTCCGTTACTTCATCGCCGTGGCCGAGGAGCAGAACATTGGCCGTGCGGCAGCTCGACTGCACATTTCCCAGCCACCGCTGACCAGACAGATCCAGCAACTCGAAGCAGAAATCGGCGTGCAGCTGTTCAATCGCACCCCTAGAGGTATGGAATTGACTCCTGCCGGGGAACTCCTATTGGAAGAGGCACGCAACATTCGCGCGCTGGTCGAGCAAGCGACCGAACGGACTCAACGTGCCGGTCAAGGCAAGCTCGGTCGTTTAGATATAGGCATTTTCGGTTCGGGAATCCTGGATACCATCCCACGGCTGCTGGAGCGCTTTCGCGAAAGCAACCCAGACGTCAAGCTGGTACTGCACAGCATGAGTAAGCATGAGCAGGTCGAAGCATTGCGCCAGAAGCGGATCAGCATTGGCTTCAGTCGGATGCTATCGCCATTGCCAGATCTTTCCTGCGAGACCGTCTCATCTGAATCACTCCTGCTCGCAATCAATGAAGGTCACCCTCTGGCTCGAGAAACCACGGTGCCTTTCCGGAGCCTCGCCGAGCATCCGTTGATCCTCTTCCCCACGGGAAGTCGCCCCAGCTTCCTGGATAAGGTACTTAGCCTCTGCCACCAAGCAGGCTTCGAACCACAGATTGCTCAGGAGGTGGGTGACACCATAACCGCGGTTGCCTTGGCTGCCCGAGGCCTAGGGGCGAGTCTTGTATCGGAGTCTACGGAGGTGCTCAAACTGCCAGGTCTGACCTACAGACCTCTGAGTGGCCTGCCGGAAAATGCCCGGTTCGACCTGGGATGCATCTATCGGCAGGAAGACGACTCTCCGACGCTTGGCGAATTCCTGCGAATCATTCGGGAGTTTCGCAAAGAACAGGCCTAAGAAAACTTCGAAGGATGTATGCACCGGAAACTTCGAAGGATGTATGCACCGAGGCCGGATGCCCTCGCCGTCAAAAATGCGAGAGGGGGCGGAGAAGAACGCTATGCAGAGGAAAAGCTTAATGGTCCATTCACTAAGACCGGGACAGACCAATCGGTCAACTGCGGTGTGTAATTGCATCACGCTAAGGAGAACGCAATGAGCAAACTGGCTGAATTTAAACGCCTGGAAGCACAGCTGGCAGAACAACTCGCTGCGCTGGACAGCCTGAGGAACGATACGGAGCTCAAGCGCGAAATTGAGTTTGAATCCAAACTCAAAGCGCTGCTGGATGAATATGGCCTTGGGCTAAAGGCCGTAATGAATATCCTTGATCCAGGTCGCACGCGCACTCCGCTGCTTGCTCAAAAAGGCCAGCGGCGCGAGCGCACCGTCAAGGTTTACAAGAATCCGCACACCAATGAAGTCGTCGAGACGAAAGGCGGCAACAACAAAGTGCTGAACGCTTGGAAGGCCGAATATGGTGCCGCAGCAGTAAAATCTTGGGTCCAGTGAGACCACCCAGCTTAAGGTCGGCAATGTCCGGCCTTCAGCCAATGCCACTGATGACGTGAGCAAGCTGCTGCCGTAGCAAGTTTTCAGGCAGTCGGGCCAGCTAAACGCCCAGTGCTTTGGCATCGATGCTCTCCCTGGATAAAGCGTTTCATACGCCGCCCCCGCTGGTGTTGATCTAGCAATTCTAGGGGAAATGCCGGCTAGACTTGGGATGCTGTCCCAACAGGGAGATCAGCTGGCCGAGTTGCTGCCGCCATTGAACAGATCATCACGAGCAACGCGCCCAAAATTGCTGAGGTCTTGATCCTCCTCACTGAACATGAAGTTCACCATGCGGTCACGTCTGAGACCTGAAAGCGTCCTAAAAAAACAGGTTTCGCACAGATGGACTTCATAGCGTTCGCCTTCATGGGCCGAGCCACAGCCCCAACTGGCGCGAAGCGTGCCAAATTGCAATCCAGCCCCTTCAAGACGCGTGCTATCGCCACAAACGTCGCACAGGACATCACTGACCGATTCGGCCTGTTCCAGAGCGGCGATCTTCATCGAGAACCTCCTACCAAGGTACATGTACGCTTTCGTTTATCTGGCACACGATACTCCTGCAGGAGCGTTGCTCGGTGGGATGACGTGCTCCCCTGACGGTGCTCCGCACCCGCAGCAGAACTCAGCAGTGGTTTTTACATAGTCTAGGGAGACGGCCCTCTTCTAGGCTCGCCACACACCTATGCTCTGTTTGCGAGAACAACCTGCCACGGGCGCCTCACCAATTCCTGACAGGCTATTTCCCCACCGCCGAAGCAATACCCAACTGGCTGATTGAATGTCGCCGCTGTCGCGTAACCCAAGGCCTGTCCCCGTTCGTTCCAGAGGCCACCGCCACCTGCCCGCAGCAACGCGTGACCCGCCACCACATCGTGGGGCGACACCGCGTACAAGGAGACTGCAGCGATCCCATCCCCCACCGCCACCCGGGCAAGCCGATAGGCAATGCTTGGCATCGGATGGTAGGTGGCGGGCGCACACAGCTCGGCATTCTCGATGGGCCGGGCACGCGCGGTGAGGCTGACGAAGACTTGGGCACCTTCCGCCAGTCCGCCTTTCGCGACATTCGGCACGATCAACGCGCCATTACGGAGCAAGTGTGGCATCCCCTCAGCCCAAGCAATACAGTCCGCCCCGCGTTCCGTCATCGGCGCATAGACGACTCCCAGCACCGGTACACACTCTCGCAGCAATCCTACGGAAATCGCCGAGCCCAGATGCCCTTGCAGGAAGTCGCGGGTGCCATCATTGGGATCCACAACCCAGCAGTAGTGATGCCCCGTCAGCTGCACACCGGTTTCCTCACCGACAAAATCGCAGGGGAGCAGCTTCGTCAGTCCCTGGCGCAACATGACCTCGACCTCGCCATCAACTTCGGCCTTGTCCCCAGCGCCTCTCGGACCACCGGGTCGAACCAGCTCAGCAGCGATCAGGCACCCCGCCTCCCGTACCAGCGCAATCACCGCATCAAGCAGAGCGCGATCGATGTCCTGGCGAGTTAATGCCCTCGGTGACAACGGGACAGATCGTTCACGCATGCCGAAACCCTCGAAGTCGGTTAGCGAAGGGGCTGGCTGGCAGTCACGCCCGGTCGTTAACGGCGGCCCTAAAACATAGGGTCAGTGATAGACCCCATACTCGATGCGCCCGAGAAAAGTCTCGAGCACTTCCAGATCCTCTGCACTCGCGAGCATGTCGATCGGACGACGCCGCTCGAGCCCCTGCGCCGGCGTCACCATCCAGCGCTCAGCCTTCTCTCGACTGCCGAAGATCTGCGTGGCGCGTACCAGCGTCTCGGCATACCGCACAGCAAAAATCTCAGTCATGGTAGACGCTCCTCACCGAGCCATGCAGAGGCCCGGTCCCAGTTAGCCAAGCCTAAGCTCCCTGCCTCCTATGCCGATGCGCTGGTGAGGCCGTGCATGGGGGCCAGGTCCGGTCACTACGAGCGGCGCAGCTCGCCAAGCGGCCTCTCCGACTCAACATAGCGCAAGGCAGCCTTGGCATAGCGCCAGCCGACGTAACTCATCAGAGCCTTGGCGCTCCACTGGTTACGACTGGCTCAGGTGGCAAAGCCACGGCGCAATGAATGACGGCTGAAGCGCTCTCCCTCCAAGCCACTGTGCACCATCGCGCGACGGAGGATGCACGAGATGCAGTCCGTGCTCTGCCAGGTTGCCCCAACGGCCCACCGCACGAAACTCCGGGCCTTGGCGCAATCCCGAAACCGCGATCCAGTCAAGATAGGCCTTCACAGAACACAAACGTTTCCATGTGGGCGTCAGGTGATCGAGTAGGGCAAATGTCAATGCACATTAACCAGAACGCATTAGATCCAATCGCCAGTTCTGCGGAGATAAGACCTCGCATCCGGGCCCTACTCGCCGGCAGAAAACATTCCGTTTTCCAACGGGCGGTCGATGATGAGTATCTCGGGGTTACGGAGAAGCCCGGTTCTGAGGAAACCCAAGCCCGCCAGGTTCTGCAGGCTACTGAGTTAGACCGCTAGCAAGTCGCTGCCCTACCCGGCTCTCCTTGAACTTCTCCTAGCGCAGCGGGCTGCAGCGGGCGCAGGTCGGACAAGTAGCCCCTGTCTGCGGCTTAGCGACCACGCCCCCCGACTTCGCATCTCACCAGCAGACATAGTGCTGTGAGACTGAAAAAACCTACTCGACTTTCTGAGTCGCAAGGCTTAATGCCATCCGCATCCATTCCGGCATAATGCACGCTCGGAGTTTCGACAGTTCTTCACTGCTCAGCGCGTTGACGACTGTCGAAGCCACCTGGGTGGACAGCCCCTCCTTCCCGACATAGTGGAGAGCGGTAAGCGCCAGTCCCACGTTCGTTCCAGCATGCTGCAAGCGGTCCCTGGAGACATGCTGAAGGCGAACGACCGCATTGCCAATTTTGAGTTCTCGAGTCGAGCCACTGGTGTAGAACGTCGGCAGCATCTGCATCTGGGTGCTGAGACCGAGCCTACGGACTGCCTCAGCACCGTGAATCTGGATCGTTTCACCGTTCGACTTCGCGATGACGCGCATCACGGTAGTTGGGCTGGGGCGGACGTTCTTGCCGACGTACTGGTTGAACTTCGGACGCATGTAGACGCCGCGAACAACGCGTTCTAGCCGGCCTGACTGCACCAGCCTGGAGAGTGCCTTGTCAACCGATGCGCGAGAGCCAAGCTGCGCGAAAACCGTGCGGGAAAAGGGTTTACCCTTCCGCATGAACTTAATTCGCGCTGAGATGGCTTTCGCAACGGACATGACAGTCACTAAGAGTCACGCTTTTGACAGGCAAGGAGACTTTTAGCCTCGACGGACAATGCACCCACCCTGAGACGGGCCGTGGCCTCGTGAACAGAGTCGGGGTCAGGTAAGCGCTATGTCCGATCGGGCACGTTAGTCCGGGATCCTGCAAGCGCACACTACACCCAGCCCACGCAGAGTCAATTCGCCAGTTATGTTGCGGCCTACTGATCCTAGGACAGGCCCTCGAGACGCATCTCCCAGGCATTCCAACTCCTTAGCTGATAGACTGCGCGCCAAATTTACCTAGAGGATTTTTTCATGGCTACTAACCGTTCCCGCCGTCTGCGCAAGAAGCTCTGTGTTGACGAGTTTCAGGAATTGGGGTTTGAGCTCAATCTGGATTTCAAGCAAGACCTTTCGGATGAAGCCATCGATGCCTTCCTGAACGCCTTCCTGGACGATGCCATGGCCGCTAACGGCCTGGACTACGTAGGCGGCGAAGAGTTCGGCTTGGTCTGCCTGGCTAAGCGTGGCTCGGTGAGTGAGGAGCAACGCGCGGCTGTTGAAGCCTGGCTGAAAGGCCGTAGCGAACTGACCAAGATTGAGGTCAGCCCATTGCAGGACGCCTGGTACCCAGAGAAGCCGATTAATCCGGCTGTTTGAAACCAGAGCATCTGCGAGCATTAGGCCATCCGAAAGGGTGGCCTTTTCGTTTGTATCAGCCCCTCGTGTTACTCAGTGAGCGGCTACGCAATATGTCTGCCTTGGGGCGCACGTCAGCCCACAGGAGACCGCGAACGTAAGTAGCGAACTGCTGAAATGAAGCCTGGGACAGACTCGATCAAAGAATGACTGGCGACCCACACGTGGGGTTTGCCTTGCGTTTGAAAAGCGCGCGTCAGGCGTTCACGAGGGAATGGCTGAGACTGGACTTCCGTGACATACCCCGGGGGCGTCAGCGGCGAAAGGCGGGCGGATAATTGCGAGGGGAGCAGCAGGGATTCTGGGCGGAAGGGGTGAGACGTTTTTGACAAAATCCTGATTATTTTTTGCTAATTAGCAAAACCTGGAATTCATCGACGCAAAGCTTCTTGCGCAGGCGGCGGGAGCGATTGGTGGCCATAAGGCAGTTCCTCGGCATAAATGACGGGCGGCACTCTAGCAGCTTCCGTCGCAACTTGCCCGTCCGCAGCGCGCGTCAGGTTGCACTGCCGGACGAAATGAGCGGCGAACTCGCCCAGTCGGGACAGGCTTACGGCATAATGCGCCGATTTCCCGAACCCTCATGGGAACTGTCACCATGTCATTCATTTTCGTTACCCGCCCTCGCCAGGAGGGCAATCTTTGATGTTGAAATCCATTCGTACCCTTGCCTTTGCCGCCCTGATCCTGCCCTGTGCCCTGCCCGCTTCAGCCGCACAGGTGAACACCAACCTGCCTGCCAAGGTGCAAAAGGCGCTGAGCGCCAACAAGATCTCCGCCAACTCGCTGTCCCTGGTGACCCTGCCGCTCACCGGCCCGGGTGCGCAGACGCTGGTGAATGCCGATGTGTCGGTGAACCCGGCATCCACCATGAAGCTGATCACCACCTATGCCGCCCTGGAGCTGCTCGGTCCGACCTATCAGTGGAAGACCGAATTCTTCACCGACGGAACGCTGAAGGACGGCGTGCTCAACGGCAACCTCTATCTCAAGGGTGGCGGCGATCCCAAGCTGAACATGGAGAAGCTCTGGCTGATGATGCGCGACCTGCGCGCCAACGGCGTGCGCCAGGTCACCGGCGACCTGGTGCTGGATCGCAGCTACTTCAACCACCCGCAACTGCCCTCCTTCAACGATGACGGCGGCGACGACAACAAACCCTTCCTGGTCGGCCCTGACTCGCTGCTGGTGAACCTCAAGGCAGTACGCCTGATCGCCCGTGCCGAGAGTGGCAAGGCCAACCTGGCCATGGAGCCGCCGCTCGAGAATATCCGCATCGAGAACAAGCTGCAGGTAACCAAGGCGACCAAGTGCCCCTCCTGGCCCGACGTGCGCTACAACCCGGTGACCCAGTTCGACGGCACCACATTGATCGCCAGCGGCAAGCTGCCGGAAGGTTGCAGCGCCCAGACCTACATGTCCCTGCTCGACCACCCGGGCTATGCCGCTGGCGCCGTGCGCGCGTTCTGGAAGGAACTGGGCGGCAGCATCAACGGCAAGGACCGCCAAGGCGACGTACCCAAGAATGCCAAGCTGCTGGCACGCTCCTTCTCGCCGGACCTCGTTGAAGTCATTCGCGACATCAACAAGTACAGCAACAACACCATGGCCCAGCAGGTGTTCCTCAGCATCGGCGCGCGCTATCGCACCGACGCCGATGGCGACGATGCCAAGGCCGCGCAGCGGGTGATCCGCAACTGGCTGGCGAAGAAAGGCATCACCGCGCCGCACCTGGTGATGGAGAACGGCTCAGGCCTGTCGCGCCAGGAGCGGGTCAGCGCCCGTGAAATGGCCACCATCCTCCAGGCCGCCTGGCAGAGCCCCTACGCCGCCGAATTCATCTCTTCGCTGCCACTGGTGGCGATGGACGGCACCATGCGCAAGCGCCTGCGCCGCACCGCCCTGGAAGGTGAAGCCCACATCAAGACGGGTACGCTGAACACCGTGCGCGCCATCGCCGGTTTCAGCCGCGACAGCAATGGCAACACCTGGGCAGTGGTGGCCATTCTCAATGACTCGCGCCCCTGGGGTGCCTCGGCGATCCTCGATCAGGTACTGGTGGACCTCTATCGCCAGCCGAAGAGCGTCGCTGGCGCCAACTGAACCCCCGCATGGCCGCCCCGCGCGGGCGGCCATCGCGTCAGTCGGCTATCTGGATTCGATTACGCCCCGCCTGCTTGGCCGCGTAGACCGCAGCATCGACTCGCCGTAGCAGGTCATCCGCACTCTCCCCTTCGCGCCAGCCGGCGCAGCCGAAGCTGGCCGTTACCGACCCTACTCCCGCCACGTGCTCACGCGACAGCGCTTGCCACAGCGCCTGGGCCACCTGGAATGCCTGGTCGACGTTGGTATCCGGGCAGAGCACGACGAACTCCTCGCCACCCAGCCGACAGAGCACGTCAATGCGCCGCAGGCGCTCGCCTACCCGCTGGCACAGCGTCTTGAGTACCCGGTCACCGGCCTCGTGCCCATGGCAATCATTGATCTGCTTGAAGTGGTCGACGTCGAGCATCACCAGCGCCAGCGGTCCTTCGCGGCGTTCGGCGCGGGCGATTTCCAGGTCCAGCCGCTCCTGGAAGTAGCGCCGGTTGTAGACGCCGGTCAGGGCATCGGTGACCGAGAGCGCGCGCAACTCCTGCTCCACCAGCTTGAGACCGGTGATATCGGTGATGTAACCGTGCCAGAGAAACGCACCATCCTCGCCACGCTCCGGGACCGACTCCCCCCGCAGCCAGCGCAAACCCTGGCGCGGCAAAAGCACGCGGAAGTCCTCGCGCCAGGGCGCCAGCGCTTCCGCAGACCGCCGGATGGAGGTCTGGACCCGCTCGACGTCGTCAGGATGGATGCGCTCCAGCAGCCACGTGGCATCGTCACGCACCTTCTCCGATTCGACTTCGAAGACTTCGAGGATTCCCGCGCTGGTGTAGGGAAAGCTGAATTGCTCGTCCGGCTCCATGCGGAACTGATAGAGCACACCGGGCACCCGTGCGCTGAGTTTCTCCAGCAGGCGGTCGCGCGCCTCCAGCGCCTGTTGCACATGCTTGCGTTCGGTGACGTCGATTGCCACGCCCAGATAGCCCACCAGCACATCGCGTTCGTCGCGCACGCCGGTGAGTATCAGGCTGCAGGTCAACTGGCTGCCATCGCGGCGCCGGAATGTCCATTCGCGCTCGTCGTAACGATCGCCGGCAGTCACCTCTTCCACGTAGGCCTGATAGTCGGGAATCAGCTTGCCAAGTTGTTGCCCCAACTCGCGGCAGCGCGCTTCCACTTCGCCCTCGACGTGCAGCGCCACCGGGTGGCGGCCGATCATTTCCAGCGCGCGGTAGCCGAACATGCGCTCGGCACCGACATTGAACTGCAGGATGGCGCCACGCAGGTCGGTACTGATGATGGCGACCTGGGTCGCGGCATTCAGCAGGCTGCGCAACTGCCCGTGAGCCATGGCCAGCTGCAGTTCCACCGCCTTGCTGGAACTGATGTCGGTCTGGGTGCCGATCATGCGCAAGGGCATGCCCATGGCGTCCCGATCGACCACCCTGCCGCGGTCCAGTACCCAGAGCCAGCGACCGTCCTTGTGCAGCATCCGATGCTGGCTCTGATAAACCGTGCTGGCGCCGCGCAAGTGACGTTCCAGTTCGGCGCGCGCCTGCGGCTGGTCCTGGGGATGGATCAGGCGAGCTCGCGCCTCCAGGCTGTCGCCCACGTCCTCCTCAGTGTAACCGAGCATGCTCTTCCAGCCGCGTGAGAGGAATACTCGCCCACTCTGCGGCTCCCAATCCCAGACGCCGTGCCCGGCACCATCGAGGGCAAAGCTCCAGCGCTCTTCGCTCAACTGCAGCTCGATCTCCCGTTCGCGCAACTCCATCGTGCGCTGTGCCACCAGCGCCAGAGCGTTTTGCCGTTGGTTGACCATCAGCAGCAGGTAGCCCGCCAGCAAAAAAGTGAAAGCCAGGCCGCTGATTGCAACCAGCTTGGCCGTGGACAGCGGCGGCCCCTCCAGGAAGGCCGCGCTCGGCACCACTTCCAACAGATACTGGCGGTCGCCGAATGGCACCACGCGGCGAAGGCGCAGGTCGCTCTCCGGTACCTCGGCGCTCTGGTAGATCAGCTGTTCATGGCCATCCTCGCTGACGTCACTGACCCGCATCGCCAGGTTCGCCAGGTTGTCCGGTGCGATGGCAGCTTCCATTTCCAGATTGAGGCTGAGCACCGACACGACGAAACCGCGCAGCCCTGAATCCTTCGGCAGGTTGTCGTCATACACGGGCGCCAGCATGACCACGCCGCTGCTTTCACGCTCCACGGCCCCCATCACCCTTACCCGCTCGGTGACGGTCACGCCGTGAGTCTTCCGCGCCTTGGCAATGGCGGCTCGCCGCTGGGGGCTGGAGTTCAGGTCCATCCCCAGCGGCACCTGGTCGATGCGCGACGTCACGCTGTAGTAGACGGGGAAGTATTCATTGCGTGGGGGGCTGGGTACCAGGCCGTCCCCCTTCAGGTCACGTATGGCAAAACCGGCCATGCCTTCCTCGCGCCCCCGGGATTCGAATTGCTCGCGCTCGCTCCCCGTCACGCGCGGCACCCAGGAGTACACGAGCGTGTCGCCCAGCAGTGGGCCGACGAAACCCTGGAATTCGCTGAGGGTGACTTCATGGGAATTGCCGAAGAATCGCTGGACGGCATCCAGCTCCTTGAGCTGACCGTCCAGGCGCTCCTGGATGCGACTGATGCGTTCGGTGGCGGCGAGACTGAAGCGCTCACGCAATTGCGCCTCTTCGGCGCTGCGCACCGCCTTGCTGAGCAGGAGGGTGAGCGCCGCACCGCCGAAGATGGCCAACAGGCAAACCAGCCACACCAGGGGGCGGCCGGACAGCAAAGCCGACAGGTTCAGTTTTTCCGTCGCAAGCGACTGCATGCTTACTTCTCGAATCTGGGTGTGGAAATACCGTCCCTGTGAGGATGAACATAGCTAGGTAGTGGCACTTTGCCTAGGCGCGAACGCAGGCAGCCGACCGTCCACGGTAAACGCCGGACGGCCGGAGCTGGCTGGAAACAATGAGAGAGGCTTTGCGGGGGGATTTGGGTGGGGCGTTGCAGGCGGGAACGACGCGGTGGCGAGGGCCGCTCAAGGTGGAAGTCCGTGTCCGGTACTCCGCCTGGCGGCCCAGCCTGAATCAGCGCGTGGTCAGGCGCCAGGCGCGGTGGATCTTCGCATTTCGGGCGAAGTCAGGGTCCAGGGTTTCGGCGCTGATCTCGCTGACCGCATAACGGGACACCAGGCCCTCATCCAGTTGGAACTTGCGGAAGTTGTTGGAGAAGTACAACACGCCGCCCGGCGCCAGGCGCGCCATGGCCAGGTCCAGCAACTGGACATGGTCACGTTGGACGTCGAACACCCCTTCCATGCGCTTGGAGTTGGAGAAGGTCGGCGGGTCGATGAAGATCATGTCGTACTCGCCGCGATCCTCTGCCAGCCAGGCCATCACGTCGCCCTGCTGCAACTTGTGCTTGTCGGAGAAGCCGTTCAACGACAGGTTGCGCCGCGCCCAGTCCAGGTAGGTTTTCGACAGGTCCACGCTGGTGGTGCTGCGCGCGCCGCCCTTGGCTGCATGGACGCTCGCCGTGGCGGTGTAGCAGAAGAGATTGAGGAAGCGCTTGCCGGCGGCCTCGCGCTGGATGCGCAGGCGCATCGGGCGATGGTCGAGGAACAGGCCGGTGTCCAGGTAGTCGGTGAGATTCACCAGCAGCTTCACGCCACCTTCGCTCACTTCCATGAAGCGCCCTTCGCTGCCCTGGCGCTCGTACTGGCGAGTACCGCTCTGGCGCTCACGCCGCTTGACCACCACGCGAGACGGGTCGATATCCAGCGCCTGGGGAATCGCCGCCAGTGCATCGAGCAGGCGCGCCTGGGCCTTTTCCGGATCGATGGAACGCGGCGGCGCATACTCCTGCACGTGCACCCAATCGCCATAGAGGTCGACCGCCAAGGCGTACTCAGGCATGTCCGCGTCATACAGGCGATAACACTGGATGCCCTCCTTGCGCGCCCACTTGCCCAGTAGCTTGACGTTTTTCTGCAAGCGATTGGCGAACATCTGGCCGCCTTCGGAGAGGCGCGCCGGCTCTGCGCGCGGGGCGTTATGTTCGCCCTCCCCGGTTGAACGACGCTCGCCGGTCACGAACTGTTCCGGCAGCACCTTGAGCAGCAGAAGCTTGCACGCCAGGGCGCCGTTCCAGAAAGCGTATTGCTTGTGGCTACGGATACCCATGCGTTTGCCCAGCTCGGGTGCACCGGTGAACACTGCCGCTTCCCAGCCCAGGCAGGCCTGACGCAGGCGTTCACCGAGGTTCTGGTAGAGATAGAGCAGGCTGGCTTCGTCGCCGAGGCGCTCGCCGTAAGGCGGGTTGCTGACGACCAGGCCCTTCTGGTTCTGGTCCGGGCGCGGCTCGAAGGTGGCCAACTCGCCCTGGTAGATCTTCACCCAGTTGCCGAGGCCCGCGCGCTCGATGTTGTTGCGGCCGGGCTGGATCAGGCGCGGGTCCGCCTCATAGCCGCGAATCCACAGCGGCGGTTTGGCCAGGCCGGCGTCGGCGCGTTCGCGAGCCTCTTCGTGAAGCTTCTTCCACAGCGCCGGGACATGGCCCAGCCAGTTGGAGAATCCCCAGCGTTCACGCTTGAGGTTGGGGGCAATGTCGGCCGCTATCATCGCGGCTTCAACGAGGAACGTACCGACACCGCACATGGGGTCGGCCAGGGCCCCGCCTTCAGCGGCAATCCGCGGCCAGCCGGAACGAATCAGAATGGCTGCCGCCAGGTTTTCCTTGAGCGGCGCGGCCCCCTGCTGCAGGCGATAGCCGCGCTGGTGCAGGCTGTGCCCGGCCAGGTCGATCGACAGGATGGCCTCGCCCTTCTCCAGGCGCAGGTGGATGCGCAGGTCCGGGTTCACCTTGTCCACGGAGGGGCGTACGCCATCGGCGCCACGCAGCTTGTCCACCACCGCGTCCTTGACCTTGAGCGCGCCGAAGTGGGTGTTGTCGATGCCCGAACCGTGGCCGCTGAATTCCACCGCCAGGCTGCCGCTGGGCATCAGGTGATCGTGCCAGTCCACCGCCAGTACGCCCTGATAGAGGTCTTCGGCGTTCTGCACCGGGAAGCGCTTGAGCACCAACAGCACCCGGTTGGCCAGACGCGACCAGAGGCACAGGCGATAGGCAGTTTCCAGGTCAGCCTGGCCGCGCACCGCAGCAACCTGCTCGCGTACTTCCTGCAGGCCGAGTTGAGTAGCCTCTTCGACAAGCAAGCCTTCCAGGCTCTTCGGGCAGGTGAGGAAAAGTTCGTAGCGATCCGACATTGTGGAATCCAGGGCCCTTGCAGGCGATCAGCGGCACAGAACCTGATCTGTGCGGTAAGAAAATGTGTGACCAAAGGTCGCGGAACGGCCCTTCGTCGGAATGAAAAATCGTTTGTTTCGCGCGCCAAACCAAATAGCACTACGACATCACTGCTCTGGCCAGCCCCGAAGCCACGGGGCTTAGACCGAAAAGTGGCAAAAAACGTTTCCGTCAGCTTATGGCGGTTGCCACCTACAAGTTACGTCCTTATGACAAAACGATCATTCACAGGCCAGAGGGCATTGGTTAGAACTCAGCTTAACCCGCCGCCGCAATGGCAGTGGGATGAAGGCGCGTCACGCCGGCAACGCGTCTTCGAAGGCAGAACATTTTTCTGCTGCGGTTCCGCATTGGAACCAATGGACATAACAGTCAACAAATGAGGGCTACACCCTATGAGAAGACTTAAGCGTGATCCGATGGAACGAGCATTTTTGCGCGGCTATCAGCACGGCATCAACGGCAAATCCCGCGATCTTTGTCCTTTCACCCATCCCACCACACGGCAAGCCTGGATCAATGGTTGGCGCGAAGGCCGTGGCGATAACTGGGATGGCCTCACCGGCGCTGCCGGCATTCATCGACTGAACGAACTCCACGCCGTCGGCTGACACAGGATCACACCGACTTCACCAAGCACGCCCCATCCGGGCGGCGGGCGCAAGCCCAGGGGCTCCCAAGCGGGAGCCCTTTTTATTTGTGCTCAGTTTCGTGGCAGGCCGGCGATGGCATCCACCGCCTCGCGAATCAGGGCCGGTCCCTTGTAGATGAAGCCCGAGTAAATCTGTACCAGGCTCGCACCGGCGGCGATCTTCTCCGCCGCGTGACGCCCTTCGGTAATGCCACCCACAGCAATGATCGGCAGGCGACCACCCAGTTCACCCGCCAGCACTTTCACCGTCTGGGTGCTCTTGTCGCGCACCGGCGCGCCGGACAGCCCACCCGCCTCGTCGCCGTAGGGCAGCCCTTCGACACCTTCGCGACCGAGAGTGGTGTTGGTGGCGATCACCGCATCCATGCCGGACTCCAGCAGCGCCTTGGCAACCATCGCGGTTTCCTCGTCGCTCATGTCCGGGGCGATCTTGATAGCCAGCGGCACATGCTTGCCGTACTGGGCGGCCAGGGCCTCCTGGCGGGTGCGCAGGGCCTCCAGCAACTGCTTCAGCGAGTCACCGAACTGCAGGCTCCGCAGTCCGGGGGTGTTCGGCGAGCTGACGTTGACCGTCACGTAGTTGGCGTGGTCGTAGACCTTGTCCAGGCAGATCAGGTAGTCGTCGACCGCGCGCTCTACAGGGGTGTCGAAATTCTTGCCGATGTTGATGCCCAGAACGCCGTCATAGCGGGAGGCACGTACCCGTGCCAGCAGATGGTCGACGCCCAGGTTGTTGAAGCCCATGCGGTTGATGATGGCTTCGGCCTGGGGCAGGCGGAACAGGCGCGGCTTGGGATTGCCCGGCTGCGGACGCGGCGTCACGGTGCCGATCTCGACGAAGCCGAAACCGAGCTGGCCAAAGCCGTCGATGGCGTCACCGTTCTTGTCCAGGCCAGCGGCGAGGCCTACCGGGTTGGGGAACTCCAGCCCCATCACCTTCACCGGCAGGCTCGCCGGTGCCTTGGTCAGCAGACGGTTGAGGCCGAGACGGCCACCGGCTCCGATCAGGTCGATGGAGAGTTCGTGGGAGGTTTCCGGGGACAGGGAAAAGAGCAGCTCGCGGGCCAGTTTGTACATGGTCGGTCGGGCATCGATCGGCGATATGGGCCGGCGATTATAGCTGCGCTGCCCCCTTCAGGCGAGGCGACGCAGGCTCAGGAGCTTGCCATCGGCCGAGAATTCCAGCTCGAAGGTGCCGCAAACCCCGGTGTGACCCAGATGCGGGCGCAGATGATGGGCCGGCAGGCTGACCTTCCGGCCATCGCGACTGCGCAGCAGCACACGGTTGGCCCGACCTTGATAGACTGCACGGAATTCGTCCGCAGTCAGGGAAATATCCAGCATCACGCTGGGCATGGAGGCGTCCTCGACAATGAAGAGCAGGATTCTGCCACACCGTCCGTTCGTCCTGATTCCCCGCCAAGCGGAATTGTCCGACACCCGGTTCGCGCGGCCGGCAAGCCTCTGCCACACTGCCTGCCGTGACCGAGGAGTTTTCAGGCCATGAGTCAGATGCAGCCACCCCCCCCATTGAGCGCCCGCCTGGCTGCAATCGCCCAGCGTTTTGGCCTTGGCAAGGCTCCGCGCCGCGTGTTCGAGCGCGCCAGTCAACTGCATCTGCCATTCCAGCAACTGCCCTGTCCCCAGCAAACCATCTGGTGGCAGGCAGGGCCGCCCCTGCACCGTCTGGTGGAGCTACCGCGCAGCGCGTTGTCCGGCCCCGTCCAGGATGACAAGGCCGAAGCCCATGCAGTGCTGGTCGGCGTGATCAAGCGCAGTGAGCAGCACCTCTCCAGCTTCGACCTGCGCCATGTCGATGGCTTCTGCGGCCAGGAAAACGAGCCGGCGACCATCGCCAGCTTCGAGGACTACCTGACCGGCCTGCCCAGCCGCAAAGTGCGGATCATCAGCTACAAGGACTTCATCAAGGCCATCAGCCTGCCGTTGCCGCGCTTCCTCGCCGGTTCGCCCATCAGCCTGTTCCGGGCCAATTGGTGCGGAAAACGCGTGTTCTGGAACGGCGACCAGCATGCGGAAGCGTTTGCCGCGTCGATCGCGTACGCCCGCTTGCGAGAGCTGGAAGCCACCCTCCCCGCCGAGATCACCGACTACCGCATCGACGCTGGCGGCCTCGAACTGCTGGATGATCGCTACCATGTCCTCGCCATGCCCGTGCAGGCCTGGAGCGACCCCTCCTTCATGGGCCTGCTGCTGGATGGCGGCATTCCCTATTCCCGCCTGACCATTCTCCGCCATGCGGGTGCGCCGGAGTTCATCCTGCTGCCCAAGAAGCACGCCGACGCCACCGCCCTCGGCGAAGGCCTGCGGCTGGCTGGCGCGGCCGATGTCGTGAAGTACCTGCGGGCACTGGCCTGAGGGCCGGACACACTCCCCCACCGAAAGCGACTCTTCCCTCAGTTCGCCCTCGTTCAGGTCCCGGCCTTACTGGATCTTTTCGCCATGCAGCCGGAGCAGCGCCATGTTGGTCGGTTTCACCGACACGCTTCCCAGCTCGTCCAGAGTGAACCAGCGGCATTCGACGATCTCGCCGTCGGGGTGAGGCTCAAGGGATTCGGGCACAGCCATCCGATAGAAGTGGTGGTCTTCCGCCTCGAACACATGCCGCCCGAGGAACTGGGCATTCTCGAAGGGCAACGTCGTTTCCTCCCTCAGCTCGCGCCGCGCGGCCTCGACCGGCAGCTCGTTCACTTCGATCTTGCCGCCGGGCAAGGACCATTCCGGTGCCTCCTTCCGCACGAACAGAATCCTGTCGGCCTGGTGGCAAAGGACGGTTGCATGCAGCTCTATGGGTGCAATCATGATTTCTCCTCCTCTGTTTCCTAAGGGCCAGGGCAAGAGAGGAAAAGTTCAGGCAAAGCTACGACCTTCCTCGAACGCTTGAGGCCATTTCAGGGGACTGAACCCGAATCCCGACTCCGATAGTCAGGTTGAAGTCGGATCTTCTGTAGGAGCGAGCTTGCTCGCGAAAAGATCCCGCCCGGGCTGTTCGCGAGCAAGCTCGCTCCTACACGTTCGGCCATGAGCCCTACTCGCGATTGAGATCCCCCACAGCGAAATCCGTCGGACGAAAAAAAGCCCCGCCGAAGCGGGGCTGAGAGCACAAAACCTTTACGAAGCCACAGGCATCACGGAATGCAGATGCCGTGCTGGCCGCTCTGGGCCAGGTCCATGAGTTCGCGGTTGGCCACCGCGTACATGGCGTAGTCGGTCGCTGTGGCGGCGCGCAGTTCGATCAGCATGGCCTTCCAGCGCTCCACCAGGGCGCGATGCTGGTCCAGCCACAGCGCCACGCGCTCCTCGATGTCCGCAGGACCTTCGTTCATCTGCAGGACGGAGATGGTGATCGCACGCTGCTGCCAGTCCAGGTCGTCACGGAAAGCTTCCCGCGCCAGCGCTTGCCAGTTGTTCTCCACCGGCAGGCTGGTGATCTGCTGCAGGTACCAGGATAGGTCCAGTGCGCCGCCCACCGCGAAGTAGGCAGTGGCCACTTCGGCAGTGTCTTTGCCGGTGACATCCGATGCCTCGATGATCGGCAGCAGCGTGTAGAGGTGGCTGGTACCCGCCACGACACGAGCCAGGTCCTCCGGCGCGCCGGCTTCCACGTAGGACTGGAAGCGAGCAAGCCACTGCTCGCGGGATGGGCCTTCGAGCAGTTCGTCCAGACGACCGGCCAGGGCCTCCACACGCGGGGCGAAGTGGTTGACGTCGCGCGCGGCGTTCTGGTCTTCACGACGGCTGCGCAGGAACCAGCGGGTAGCGCGGCGGCCGAGGCGCATCAGCTCATCCATCAGGGTCAGCTGCAGTTCGGCCGGCACCTTGTAGTCCAGCGCCTCGATCTGCTTCCACCAGTGCGGCAGGCGGAACACGTCACGCACCACCACGTAGGCGCCAGCCACGTTGGCCGCGCTCATGCCTGTGGACTCCTTCAGACGTTGCACGAAGGTGATGCCCATGTGGTTGACCAGGTCGTTGGCGATCTGGGTGCTGATGATTTCGCGCTTCAGGCGGTGACGACGCATGGACTCGCCGAAGGTCTCGGCCAAACGTGCCGGGAAGGCGGTTTCCATTTCCTGGGCCAGGTAGTCGTCATCCGGCACCAGGGATTTGAGCAGCGACTCCTTGAGGTCGATCTTGCTGTAGGAGATCAGCACCGCCAGCTCGGGGCGGGTCAGGCCCTGGCCATTGGCAATGCGCTCGTTCAGCTCCTCGTCTGCGGGCAGGAACTCCAGGCCACGGTCCAGCTTGCCGGCCGCTTCCAGGGCGTTCATCAGGCGCTTGTACTCGCCGATCTTCTCGCGAGCGCGGCGCTGCGCCAGTGAGAGCGCCTGGGTCTGCTTGTAGTTGTTGCCCAGCACCAGGTTGCCCACGTCATCGGTCATCTCGGCCAGCAGCTTGTTGCGCTGTTTGCCGGTCATGTCGCCGTTGGCCACGATCTCGTTGAGCAGGATCTTGATGTTGACCTCATGGTCCGAGCAGTCCACACCGCCGGCGTTGTCGATGAAGTCAGTGTTGCTGGCGCCACCGTTGAGGCCGTACTCGACACGACCCAGTTGGGTCATGCCGAGGTTGCCGCCCTCGCCCACCACTTTGGCACGCAGCTCACGACCATCCACACGCAGAGCGTCGTTGGCCTTGTCGCCCACATCGGCGTGGCTTTCGCTGCTGGCCTTGACGTAGGTGCCGATGCCGCCGTTCCAGAGCAGGTCCACCGGCGCCTTCAGCAGAGCGTTGAGCAGCTCGGTCGGGGTCAGCTTGTCGGCCTCGATCTCGAAGCGTTGCTGCATCTGCGGGCTGATGGCGATGCTCTTGGCGGCGCGTAGGAAGATGCCGCCGCCCTCGGAGATCAGCTTGGCATCGTAGTCGGCCCAGGAGGAGCGCGGCAGGTCGAACATGCGCTTGCGCTCGATGAAGCTGGACGCCGAATCCGGGTTCGGGTCGATGAAGATGTGCATGTGGTTGAAGGCGGCAACCAGCTGCAGCTTGTCCGACAGCAGCAGGCCGTTGCCGAACACGTCACCTGCCATGTCGCCGATGCCGATCACGGTGACGTGATCCTTCTGCACGTCGATGCCGCGTTCGCGGAAGTGACGCTGCACCGACACCCAGCCGCCCTTGGCGGTGATGCCCATGCCCTTGTGGTCGTAACCAGCCGAACCGCCGGAGGCGAAGGCGTCACCCAGCCAGAAGCCGTAATCCTGGGCAATGCCGTTGGCGATGTCGGAGAAGGTCGCGGTGCCCTTGTCGGCGGCGACCACCAGATAGGGGTCGTCGGCGTCGTGGCGCACCACGTTGGCCGGCGGCACCACCTTGCCTTCCTTCAGGTTGTCGGTCACGTCCAGCAGACCGGAGATGAAGATGCGGTAGCAGGCGATGGCCTCGTTCTGGATGTCGTCACGAGTGCCGCCCACCGGCAGGCGACGCGGAATGAAGCCGCCCTTGGCACCCATGGGCACGATGACCGCGTTCTTCACCTGCTGCGCCTTCACCAGGCCCAGCACTTCGGTACGGAAGTCTTCCTCGCGATCGGACCAGCGCAGGCCGCCGCGGGCCACGTCGCCGAAGCGCAGGTGCACGCCCTCGACGCGCGGGCAGTAGACGAAGATTTCGAACTTGGGCACCGGACGCGGGATTTCCGGAATCAGGCGCGGACTCAGCTTGAAGCTGAAGTACGACTTGTTCTGGCCGGATGCGTCGGGCTGGTAGAAGTTGGTGCGCAGGGTCGCCTTGATCAGGTCCAGGTAGCGACGCAGGATGCGGTCTTCGTTGAGCACCGCCACGTTGTCCAGCTCACCGAGGATGGCCTGCTCCAGCTTCTGTTGCTTGTCTTCCAGGTCGTCCGTCGCCAGCTTGCGCGCCAGGTAGAAGCGGGTCTTGAACAGGCGCACCAGCTCCTTGGCGATGTTGGCGTGGTTCAGCAGGGTGCTGGCGATGTAGGAGAGGTCGAAGCCCAGGCGAATCTGCTTCAGGTAGCGCGCATAGGCACGCAGCAGGGCCACATCGCGCCACGGCATGGCGGCGGTCAGCACCAGGCGGTTGAAGGCATCGTTCTCGGCATGGCCGCCAACGATATGGACGAAGGCGTCCTGCAGGGTGTCGTTCAGTTCCTGCAGGTCCACTTCATTGCCCAGGGCGCTGGTGAAGGCGAAGTCGTGAATCCAGTACTGGCGACCGTCCTGGCGCGCCAGGCGATAGGGGAACTCGCCCAGTACGCGCAGGCCGAGGTTCTCCAGGATCGGCAGGACGTCGGACAGCGCCAGCGGGGTGTCGGCGTGGTAGAGCTTGCAGTGCAGCTGCTGCTCACCCTGGGCCAGCGGCTGGTAGAAGCTCATCACCAGCGGGCGCTCGTCGGACAGGCTGTGCAGGTGCTGCATGTCCACCACCGCCGAGTGCGGGGCGAAGCGCTCGCGATAGCCGGCCGGGAAGCCTTTCGGGAAGTCCGCCAGGACACGGGTGCCCTGCCCTTCGCCGAAGCTTTCGTTGACCAGGCTGGCGTAGTCGTCCTTCCAGGAGCGGCAAGCCTGGATGACTTCTTTCTCCAGCAACGCGATATCGACGTTCAGCTTGATCTTCGGGTCCAGGCGCAGGATGAACTGCACGCGCGCCAACACGGACTCGGAGAAGAAGGTCCAGAACTCGCAGTCGGTGGCCTGCAGGCGATCCATCAGGATCTGCTGGATCTTCAGGCGGGTTTCGGTGGAGTACACATCGCGCGGCACGTAGGCGAGCGCATAGGCGAAACGTCCGTACGGATCACGACGCAGGAACAGGCGAATCTTGTTGCGTTCCTGCATCTGCACGATGGACATGGCGGTGCTGAAGAGATCAGCCACCGGGGTCTGGAACAGGTCGTCACGCGGCAGGACTTCCAGAACCTGGGCCAGTTCCTTGCCCAGGTGCGCCTTGGCATCGAAACCGGAACGGCGCTGGATTTCCGCCACCTTGCGACGGATGTAAGGGATGTGCTCGACGCTTTCGGCATACACGGCGGAGGTGTAGAGGCCCATGAAGCGGCACTCCTTGATCACCTTGCCCTTGGCGTCCAGCTCACGGATGGAAACGAAGTCCGGGTAGGCCGGACGGTGCACACGGCTTGGCTCGGCTGCCTTGGCGAAGGACAGCAGATTGGGCTCGCGGAGGTACTCCAGGGCCTCGGCCTCGATGTGCACGTCGTCCTTCTTCAGGCCCGCACGGCGCAGCTTGGAAACCCCCAGCAGGGATTTCTCGTCGTACACCAGGTGGCCGCCGTTCTTGTCGTCGGCCACGGTGAATTCTTCATAGCCGAGGAAGGTGAAGTGGTCGTCCAGGATCCAGTCCATGAACACCTTCACTTCCTTCAGCTCTTCGCCATCGACCTTCAGCTTGGCCTTGTCCAGCCAGGCCAGCAGCTCCTGGGCCTTGGCCTTCATCGGCTTGAAGTCGGCCACGGTCACACGGACTTCACCCAGCACTTCCAGCAGGGCTTTCTCCAGGGTCTTCATGGCACCGTTGTTGGCGCAACGGTCGATCTCCAGGTACATCAGCGCTTCCTGGTGCACATCCTTGCCCTGGGTGCCCTTGGGCAGGACTTCCTGCAGTTCGCCCTTGGCGTTGCGGCGCACGCTGAGCACGTTGTTCTGCAGGGTATGAATGCTGTAGCCCCGACGGTTCAGCTCCATGCGCACCGAATCCACCAGGAAGGGGATGTCGGGGTGCAGCACTTCCACGGCGGTGTGGGTGGACTGCCAGCCGTGCTTCTCGTAGTCGGGGTTGAACACCCGCACTTCAGGGCTGGCGGGGTCGAAGCGTTCCAGCAGGCGCCAGGACGAGAGGGTGCAGCCGGCCAGGTCGGACATTCGGCGCTGGGTCAGCTCGTCGAGCGCGATGATGCCGAAGAATTGATCGGCGAACAGGGAAACTTGTGGCAATGCCTGTTCGCTGACGTGCTGCGCCAAGGCCGCTTGCAGTTGATGCTGGAAGTCGGCTTTGCTGGCCGCCGTGAAGAACGCCATGGTTGTGCTCCGCTAGGCTCGTTTTGTTGGGGTTAAGCGTAGAACGCTTAAAAGGCGGAGAAAGGGCCACAGGTCGATCCGGGCAGTGCGACCCTGCTCCGGGCAAGCGCCGGGAAACAACTGCGACCCGGCGGTCACCATTGCCGCGAAAGCTTAACGAGGGAGCAATGCAGCGCGCTTACGGTGCTGCGACATATTCGTTCAATCAGCGTCCGCCTATACCAACGTACAAGTCCTCTCCAAGCGTTACTCGCGATGAACTGCCAGCGATGGCAAATATCCATCCCCGTCACGGAACCAACGCCTGAATTCAGGCTCTTCTAGGCCGCCTCCCCTGGTCTGGATTAAAGTTATGCATCAACAACGGAGGGCCTACAGCTCTCTTTTCCCCAGCTCAACGAGTCCATCGATGGAACACCGTGAAGCGCTAGTCGCCCTGCGAAACTTCCTTTCCACCCAGATCCTCGGCCAGGAAAAGCTCATCGACCGCTTGCTGATCGCCCTGCTCGCCGACGGCCACCTGCTGGTGGAAGGCGCGCCCGGCCTCGCCAAGACCAAGGCGATCAAGGACCTAGCGGATGGCGTGGAAGCGGAGTTCCATCGCATCCAGTTCACCCCGGACCTGTTGCCGGCGGACATCACCGGCACCGAGATCTACCGTCCGGAGAATGGAAGCTTCGTGTTCCAGCAGGGGCCGATCTTCCACAACCTGGTGCTGGCCGACGAAATCAACCGCGCACCGGCCAAGGTGCAGTCGGCCCTGCTGGAAGCCATGGCTGAGCGCCAGGTGTCCATCGGCCGCTCCACCTACGCGCTGCCTCCGCTGTTCCTGGTGATGGCGACCCAGAACCCGATCGAACAGGAAGGCACCTATCCCCTTCCGGAAGCCCAGCTCGACCGCTTCCTGATGCACGTGCGCATCGGCTTCCCGGACGCCTCGGTGGAACGCAAGATCCTCCAGCAGGCCCGCGGCGAAGCGCTGCACGGCGAGACACGTGCCGAGCATCAGGTCAGCCAGCAGGCGATCTTCGCCGCGCGCAAGGAAATCCTCGGGCTCTACATGGCCGACGCGGTGGAGGAGTACCTGGTACACCTGGTCATGGCCACCCGCACCCCGGCCAAGTTCGACAGCGAACTGGCCGATTGGCTGGCCTGGGGCGCCAGCCCGCGAGGCTCCATCGCCCTTGACCGTTGCGCTCGAGCCCATGCCTGGATGGCAGGCCGCGACTTCGTCAGCCCGGAAGACATCCAGGCGGTGCTCTTCGACGTGCTGCGTCATCGCATTATTCTCTCGTTCGAAGCAGAAGCTGCCGGTATCGACCAGGACCGGGTAATCCAGCGCATCCTGGATGTGGTAGCGGTAGCCTGATGCGCCTGAAAGCGGTGGTCTGGAAGTTCCGGGCCAGGAAGCGCCGTCCGGCGACACCTGGCTCTGCACCACCCGCTGCCAGTGCAGAGGGCGTGCACGTGGACCTGGCCGAGCTGATCGACATGCGCCACCGGGTCCGCGAAGTGCAGCTGTTCTCCAGCCCCGCCCGGCGCAGCCCTTTGATCGGCCTGCACCACTCCAAGCTGCGTGGCCGCGGCGTGGACTTCGACCAGGTGCGTATCTACCAGGCCGGCGACGACGTGCGCACCATCGACTGGCGCGTCACCGCGCGCACCCAGGAGCCGCACACCAAACTGTTCCACGAAGAGCGCGAGCGGCCGGTATTCATCATGGTCGAGCAGAGCCAACGGCTATTCTTCGGCACTGGACTGGTATTCAAGTCGGTGCTCGCCGCGCAGGCCGCCAGCCTCATTGGCTGGGCTGCCCTGGCCCACAATGATCGGGTCGGCGGGCTGGTGTTCAGCGACCACGACCACCACGAGATCAAGCCCCGACGCAGCAAGCAGAGCCTCCTGCAACTGCTGAACCGTCTGGCCCGCGCCAACCAGGCCCTCGGCAGCCCGAGCGGTGCCCAGCGCGAAGGTTTCAGCCTGGCCCTGCGCCGCGCCCGCGAGGTACTGCGTCCGGGCAGTCTCGTCGTGATCCTCTGCGACGAGCGCACCCTCTCCGACACCGCCGAGCAACAGATCAGCCTCCTCTCGCGTCACACCGACCTGATCCTGATGCCGGTTTCCGATCCGCTGGACCATGCGCTGCCGGCCGCCGGCCTGCTGCGTTTCGCCGAGCACGGCGCCCAGCTGGAACTGGACACCCACGCCAGCGACCTGCGCCAGGCCTATCGCGAAATGGGCGATGCCCGAGCCGCACGCTGGGAGCGCCTGGCCCAGCGGCTGGGGGTTCTGTTGCTGCCGCTGTCCACCCAGGAAGACATGATCGAACAACTGCGCGACTACCTGATGCATCGGGGTGGCGCACGATGAACCCGCTCGACGGTCTCGAACCCCTGATCGCACCAGCCCCCATTCCCTGGTGGCCGCCCGCACCCGGCTGGTGGTGTCTGCCGCCCCTGCTCGCCCTGCTGGGATGGCTCTTGTGGCGCTGGTGGCAACGCAGGACACAGTCGTCCATCGTGGACGTCGAACAGCCACTGGACCCGCTTCGCCAGGCCGCCCTGGAGGAACTGGCGCGTCTGCCCAAGCCCTACGACGGCGCACCCGCCGGACCCTGGCTGCAGGAGCTCAACGGCCTGCTCAAACGTCTTTGCCGCATGCACTATCCCGGAGACCAGAGTCATACCCTGAGCGGCCGCGCCTGGCTGGCCTACCTCGACAACCGCTGCCCAGCCGCCGGCCTGACACGCTGGATGTTGCTGGTCGAAGGTGCCTACCGCCCGCAGTGCAAACTGGACGACAAGGCCATTGCCGGCCTTTACCAGTCCGTCGAGACCTGGATCCGCAAGCATGTTTGAGTTCGCCTGGCCCTGGATGTTTCTCCTTGCCCCGCTGCCCTGGGTGTTGCGCCTGCTATTGCCGCCGGCGGACAGCGGTGAAGCGGCGTTGAAGGTGAGTTTCCTCGCCGACCTCGAAGGCCTGGTGGGCCGGCGCGCCCGGGCCAACCTACCCGCCTGGCGTCAACAAGCCCCCTTCGCCCTGCTCTGGCTGTTGCTGCTCTGCGCCGCCGCGCGTCCGGAATGGGTCGGCGAGCCACAACCGCTACCCACCAGCGGCAGGGACCTGCTACTGGCGGTGGACGTGTCCGGGTCCATGGACTACGCCGACATGCAATGGGAAGAGGAAACCGTGAGCCGACTCACCCTGGTGAAACACCTCATGGGCGAGTTCATCGACGGCCGTCGTGGCGATCGCATCGGCCTCATCCTGTTCGGCAGCAAGGCGTACCTGCAGGCCCCCCTGACGTTCGACCGCCAAACCGTGCACACCTGGCTCGACGAGGCCCTGATCGGCATCGCCGGCAAGAACACCGCCATCGGCGACGCCATCGGCCTGGCGGTGAAACGCCTGCGCCAGCGTCCGGCCGACAGCCGCGTGCTGGTATTGATCACCGATGGCGCCAACACCGGCGGCGAGATCGACCCGCTGACCGCCGCGCGCCTGGCGGCCGAAGAGAAGGTGAAGATCTACACCATCGGCATCGGCGCCGATCCGGAGCAGAGTGACGTACTCGGCATCCTCGGCCTCAATCCGAGCATGGACCTCGACGAGCCGACCCTCACCGCCATCGCCGAACAGACCGGCGGCGCATACTTCCGCGCACGTAACAGCAAAGAGCTGGAGGAAATCGAGGAAAGCCTCGACCGCCTGGAACCGGTGACCCAGCGCGCCAGCCAGGCCCGCCCGGCGTTTTCCCTGTACAGCTGGCCCCTGGCCGGCGCGCTGCTGCTGAGCATCCTGCTGGTCTGCCACGTGCTCTGGCCCCATGCCCTGCAACAACGCCCGCACTGGCTGGGGAGGCGCCCATGATGGAGCTCTGGCCCCACTGGCTGCGCCCCGCATGGCTGCTTCTGCTACCACCGATGGGCTGGCTGCTCTGGCAGCTCTGGCACCGCGAACGGCGCAGCGGCCGCTGGGAGCAACTGCTGCCGCGTGCTTTCCAGCCCTGGCTGCTCAGCGGCGGCAGCCAGCGCAACAACCGGCTGCCCTGGCTCGCCCTCGGTCTGGCCTGGCTGCTGTGCCTGCTGGCCCTGCTCGGCCCCACCTGGCAACAGATGGAACAGAGCACGCAGAAGCGCGCCGACCCGCTGGTCGTGATGCTGGAGCTGACACCATCGATGCTCGCCGGCGACATCGCGCCCAGCCGCCTCGAACAGGCCAAACGCAAATTGCGTGACCTGCTGGACGCGCGCCGCGACGCGCAGACGGCGATCGTCGTCTATGCCGGCAGTGCCCACAGCCTGGTCCCGCTCTCCGACGACCTGATGACCAGCCTCAACCTGATCGAATCCCTGAAGCCCTCGATCATGCCGCAGCAAGGGCATCGTGCCGACCTGGCCGTCGCCAAGGCGCTGAAACTGCTGGAACAGGGCGCGCTGGGTCAGGGACGGCTGCTGTTGATTACCAGCGGCCTCGACGAAGAAGAGCAAACCGGAATCCGCAAGGCCCTCGGATCACGCGCCGAGCGCCTGGTCATCCTGGGCATCGGCACCGCGGCTGGCGCCCCCATCGCCCAGGAAGACGGTGGCTTCCTCAAGGACGAACAGGGCGCCATCCTGCTGCCCAAACTCGACGGCTCCCAACTGCGCCGGTTCGCCGCGAGCCTGGGCGGTCGCTACGCCGAAGTCCGCCTGGACGAAGGCGACCTGCGCAACCTGGAGCTGCTCGATGGCCCCAGGAGCCTGCGCGAGAGTGGCGAGATCGCCCGTCTCGCGGCCTGGGCCGATCAGGGTCACTGGTTGTTGCTGCCCCTGCTGCTCATCGCCGCCTGCGCCGGTCGCCGTGGCTGGCTGTTCTGCCTGCCGCTGCTGCTGGTACTTCCGCAGCCGAGCCTGGCCATGGATTTCGAAGACCTCTGGCTGCGCCCTGACCAGCAAGGCCACCGTCTGCTGGAGGCTCAGCAACCCGAGGAAGCAGCCAGGCGCTTCAGCGATGCGCGCTGGCAGGGCGTGGCCCTCTATCAGGCTGGCGATTACACGGAGGCCGCGGCGCGTTTCGCCCAGGGCGATACGGCGGCCGACCACTACAATCGCGGCAATGCCCTGGCCTGGGCCGGCGAACTGGAAGCGGCGATAGACGCCTATGATTCGGCCTTGCAACGCCAGCCGGACCTCGTTCCAGCAACGAAGAACAAGGCACTGGTGGAAGACCTGCTGCGCCAGCGCGAGGCCGAGCGCGAAGCTGGCGACCAGGCATCGCAGAACGCTGAAAAGCAGGCTGGCCAGAGCAGCGAGGCAAAGGCTGCGCAACAGGCAGGCGAACAGAACCCCGAGCAGAACGCTGCGCAACAGGCTGGCAACGAAGCCCAGGCAGCTGGATCGACGCGACCGGGCCAGGGCGGCACCGCCGAGCAAGCCACCTCCCAGGACGCTACGCAAAGCCAGTCCGCCAGTAACGAACCCCTGGGGGACGAGCGTCGCCAGGCCCTTGAACAATGGCTGCGGCAGATTCCGGACGATCCGGCCGAGCTGCTGCGCCGCAAGTTCTGGTACGAACAGCAACAGCGCCAGGAAGAACAGTGATGACGCGCCTGCTATGCACCCTACTCCTCAGCCTGACGGCACTGGCAGCGCAAGCCGCCGGCTTCACCGCGTCCGTCGACCGCACGCGGCTGAGCGAAGGTGAAACCGTCGAGCTGACCCTCGAGTCCTCCGACCCGACCCTGTTCGGCAAGCCCGATCTGACACCGCTGAACGACACCTTCGATGTGCTCGCCACGCGCCAGATCAACCAGCTCGGCACCTTCAACGGCAAGAACGACCGCGCCACCCGCTGGATCATCACCCTGCAGCCGAAGCAGGCCGGCTTCGTCACCATCCCGGCGCTGAAGCTGGGCGACGTTCACAGCGCGCCCATCACCCTTAACGTCCAGAAGGCCGAGAAAAGCGACACGTCCGGCGGCAGCAACCTGGCCCCGGTCTTCATCGACGCCAGCCTCGACCAGGAAAGCGTCTACGTACAGGCGCAGGCCATCCTCACCCTGCGCATCTACCATTCTGTGTCGCTCTACGACGACAGCAGCCTCAGCCCGCTGCAGATGGACGACGCCCGCGTCGAGCAACTGGGCGATCCGCGCACCTACGAGAAAGAGATCAATGGCGTTCGCCATGGCGTGATCGAAGTGCGCTACGCGGTCTTCCCGCAGAAGAGTGGCGTCCTGAACATTCCCCCGCAGGTGTTCAGCGCGACCCTGGTCGATCCGGGTAGCGATACCGGCTATCAGCCCTTCGGCCCTCGCCCGGGCAAGCTGACCCGGGTGAACTCGCCGCGCATTCCCCTGACTGTCATGCCAAAGCCCGCCGAGTACCCGGCCGATGCCCCCTGGCTGCCCGCGCGCAACCTGACCCTGGCCGAGTCCTGGAGCCCCGATCCCGCAAGCGTGCAAACCGGTGACTCGCTGACCCGCAGCCTGATGCTGAACGTGGAAGGCCTCTCCAGCGCGCAGATCCCGCCGCTGCCGGCGACACAGGCGAAAGGCTTGCGCCGCTATCCCGACCAGCCACAGCTGGGCAACAAGACCGACGACCGGGGACTCCTTGGCAGCCGCGAAGAGCGCGAAGCCCTGGTGCCCACCACCAGTGGCCGCCTGGAACTGCCGGCGGTGACGGTGACCTGGTGGAACACCCGTGACAATCGCCTGGAGCGCAGCGAAATTCCGGCGCGCACCCTGGAAGTCGCCAGCAACCCGGAACTCGAATCAGCGCCAGCGTTGTCCGTGGGCACACAGGTCGGCAACGCCATTGGCCAGGCGCGTCTCTGGCCCTGGCAGCTCGCCACCGCGCTGCTCGCCTGCACGACCCTGCTGGGCTTCGGCCTCTGGTGGCGCGCGCGTCGCCAACCCGCAATCCTGCCCACCATCCAGACTGGTCCGAGTCCCCGCACCCTGCTGGATGAACTGCGCCGGGCCTGCCAGTCCAACGATCCCCACGCGACGCGCCAGGCCCTGGACAACTGGGCTCGCCAGCACCCGGAAACCCTCGCTGACATGGCCGCCCGCTTCGTGCCGCTGTCCGATGCCATGGACGGACTCAACGGCGCGCTGTACAGCGAAGCCGGCCTGCACTGGCAGGGCGAAGACCTCTGGAAAGCCATCCGCGCCCTCCCCGCCCTCGTGGTGGAACAGCAAACCACAGGCGAGCCAAGCCAGCTGCCGCCGTTGTATCCGCGCTGAGAGCCAGCACAGTCGCAGCCTCGCTTACTTTTAACTGTAGGAGCGAGCTTGCTCGCGAAGGATCGTGCCCGGGCTGTTCGCGAGCAAGCTCGCTCCTACCAGTCAGCATCCTGGATGAAGTCCGGGAGAATCCTCGATCTGGATCGTTGGGCTTCGCTGCGCTCTGCCACAACCTACCGCATGCACAGACGGCCTTTCTGTAGGAGCGAGCTTGCTCGCGAAGGATCGTGCCGAAGCTGTTCGCGAGCAAGCTCGCTCCTACCAGTCAGCATCGGTGCTCGCTTGTGGAGGCGAATTCATTCGCTAAGCAGGCCGTAGGTTGGTCCGAGCAGAGCGAGGCCCAACGCGGGGATTCGACCTGGATCGTTGGGCTTCGCTGCGCTCTGCCACAACCTACCGCATGCACAGACGGCCTTTCTGTAGGAGCGAGCTTGCTCGCGAAGGATCGTGCCGAAGCTGTTCGCGAGCAAGCTCGCTCCTACCAATCAGCATCGGTGCTCTCTTGTGGAGGCGAATTCATTCGCCAAGCAGGCCGCAGGCCTGCCGTAGGTTGGTCCGAGCGGAGCGAGGCCCAACGTGGGGGTTCGACCATGAACGGGCGCCCATAAAAAAACCGCGGCCTGGGCCGCGGTTTTTCATCCAGCTGATTCGGATCAGTGGGCCAGCAGCGAACCACCGACCTTGCCCGCCAGTTTCTCGGGCTTGATCAGGAAGCGCGCCAGGGCCGGCAGCAGCCACAGGGCACCGAACATGTTCCAGAGGAGCATGAAGGTGAGCATCAGACCCATGTCGGCCTGGAACTTGATGGCCGAGAAGATCCAGGTGGCAACACCGATCGCCAGGCAGAGGCCGGTGAAGAGCACCGCCTTGCCGGTGGACTTCAGGGTCTGGTAGTAGGCTTCTTGCAGCGGCAGGCCGGCACGCAGGAAGCTTTCCAGGCGGCTGTAGATGTAGATGCCGTAGTCGACACCGATACCCACGCCCAGTGCGATCACCGGCAGGGTCGCGACTTTCACGCCGATACCCAGCCAGGCCATCAGCGCGTTGCCCAGCACCGAGGTGAGGATCAGCGGCAGCACGATGCACAGGGT
The DNA here is from genome assembly GCF_013393345.1 of Pseudomonas taiwanensis. Taxonomy (GTDB): domain Bacteria; phylum Pseudomonadota; class Gammaproteobacteria; order Pseudomonadales; family Pseudomonadaceae; genus Metapseudomonas; species Metapseudomonas resinovorans_C. Next base: position 208,015 of record NZ_QJRF01000030.1, on the reverse strand, counting down.
GGCGGCGATGGAGCGGAAGGTGATCAGGCACATCACGGCAACGCAGATGTACACCAGGATCAGGATGGTCAGCTCGGCCTGGGCGATCACCTCGTTGGTGGCCGCTTCGATACCGGCGTTACCCGCTGCGAGGAGGAACTGCAGGCCATCCTTGTTGTGGTCCTTGGCGAATTCCTCTACGGCGGTCACGGCACGGGTCAGCGTCTCGGCCTTGTGGTCGTTGAGGAACACCAGCACCGGGGCCAGCGAGCAGTCGGAGTTGTACAGGCCTTCAGCACGGCTGATGGAGTTGTTCAGCACGTCCTGGTTGCGGGACAGGGTTTCCCACTTCAGGTTGCCTTCGTTCATCCCTTTGATCACCTGCTTGGAGACGGTGACCATGGAGATGGCAGACTGCACGCCCGGAGTGTTCTCCATCTTCCACATCAGCTCGTCCACCGGCGCCAGGGTCTCATGGGTGGAGCAGCCTTCGGGGCCGGTCTTGACCATGACTACCAGTACGTCGGAGCTGGTGGAGTAGTTGTTGATGATGAAGTTGTTGTCCTGGTTGTAGCGCGAGTCCGGACGCAGTTCCGGTGCACCCTGGTCCAGGTCGCCGATCTTCAGGTTCTGGCCGTACCACAGGCCGCCACCGAAGGCGATCAGGGCGATGACCACGGAGATCGGTGCCACGACCGGGTGAGCGAAGTTGGACAGCAGGCGCCAGAACGGATGGTCGCGCACCGCGTCCTTCTTGCTGCGCTCGATGGCCTTCTTGCTGATGCCAACGTAAGAGATCGCAACCGGCAGCAGGATCAGGTTGGTGAAGACGATCACCGCCACACCGATGGAGGCGCCGATGGCCAGCTCGCGGATCACGCCGATGTCGATGATCAGCAGGGTGATGAAGCCCACGGCGTCGGCGAGGATGGCGATCATGCCCGGCAGGAACAGCTGGCGGAACGTGCGCCGTGCTGCGGTCAGGGCGTTATCGGCGTCACTGGATTGCAGGGCGATACCGTTGATCTTCTGCACGCCGTGGGAAATACCGATGGCGAAGATCAGGAAGGGCACCAGCATCGAGTACGGGTCGAGTCCGAAGCCCACGGAGTGCATCAGGCCCAGCTGCCAGATCACCGCCACCAGGGTGGTGGAGAGCACGGCGATGGTGCTGCGGATGCACCAGGTGAACCAGTACAGCAGAACGAGGGTGATGAAGAAGGCGATGCCGAAGAACATCACCACCATGATCAGGCCGTCGATCAGGTCACCCACCTTCTTGGCGAAGCCAACCACGTGGACCTTCACGTTGGGGTTCTGGGCCTGGTACTTGTCACGGATCTTCTCTTCCAGCTCATGGGAGAACTGGCGGTAGTCGAGCTTCATCAACTTGCCCTGGTCGTTCGGGTCCGGATAGGACTCGAGCAGCGGCACGTCGACGATGCTGGACTTGAAGTTGTTGGCCACCAGGCGCCCGATCTGGCCGGACTTGAGTACGTTGTTGCGCAGCTCTTCCAGGCTGGCTTCCGAGCCGTCGTAGGTCTGCGGAATGACCTCACCACCGGCGAAGCCCTCCTCTGTCACTTCAGTCCAGCGTACGCTCGGACTCCACAGCGACTTCAGGCCGGAACGATCCACACCGGGAATGTAGAAGACCTCGTCATGGATCTGACGCAGGGTTTCCATGTACTCCTTGCTGAAGATGTCGCCGTTGACCGCTTCCACCGAGATACGCACGGTGTTGCCGAGGTTGGCCAGGTCATTGCGGTGTTCCAGCATCTTCTGGATGTACGGATGATGCAGCGGGATCATCTTCTCGAAGCTGGTGGACGGCCGTACGTGCATGGCCTGCCAGAAGAGGAAGATGCTCACCAGCAGGCAGATGACGATCACCGCCGGCCGGTTGTTGAAGATCAGGCGCTCCAGAAAGGTCGCCTTGTCCTGGTGATGGGTACTCATCGAAACTCTCCGCCTTTCTTATAGTTGGCCCAGCTCGGCGCCGGTCGGGGACGCTACGCGTACACCGCCCTGTCCCACCAGGATCAGGTTGCCTTTCTCGTCGGCGATGACGCTGGCCAGCGACATACGATCGCTGCGGTTCACCACGGCGAAGGTGCGACCGCTGTCGATGCTCTTCAGCACGCTGCCGCCATGACCGACCACCACCAGGCTGCCATCGGGCAGCAGTGCCCCGCCGGACAGGCCGAACTCCAGTTCACCGTTGCCGGCTTTCAGCGGGATGGTCTCCCAGGTGTTGCCGAAGTCGGTGGAACGGAACAGGTGGCCGCGCAGGCCGTAGGCGACGACCACGCCCGGCTCGGCAGTGCCGAGTGCGCCGAACAGCGAGCCCTCGTACGGGCCTTCGAGGCGCTCCCAGGTTTCACCCCAGTCGGCGGAACGGAACATGCTGCCCGCCTCGCCCACCACAAACAGGCCGGAATCTTTCACGGCGGCGATGGCGTTGAGGTGGTACTGGTCTTCGTTGTCGAGGCGGTCGCTGACGTCTTCCCAGTTCTTGCCACCGTCGCGGGTGGTCAGCAGGGCGCCGTAGGAGCCCACGGCAAAGCCGGTGCTCGCGTCCTTGAACCAGACGTCCAGCAGCGGCGCTTCGCGCTGCAGGTCTTCGAACTGGAGGGTCCAGGTCGCGCCGCCATCCTGGCTGGCAAGGATCTGTGCGTCGTGGCCGACGGCCCAGCCTTGCTTGTCATCGACAAAATAGACAGCAGTGAGCATCTGGCGGGTAGGCACTTTGGCCTGGGACCAGGACTTCCCGTTGTCGTCGGAATAGAGAATGTGGCCACGGTCGCCAACGGCCACCAGGCGTTTGCCGGCATGGGCAACGTCGAGCAGGAGGCTGCTCACGGCCTTGGGCGATTCAATGGAGAGGACGGGCGCATCAGCGGCCAGCGCGGATACGGAGACGGGCGCAGCGGCTACAGCAAGGACAGAGAGCACACTGAACAGCGAGAGCGCTTTGGCCAGCGGCGAATGAAAGCGGAACGTCGGCTTGTGGAGATTTTCCACGGCAAGGCCTGACGGGGTGCGCCGCATGACGGGCTCACTCATACACCTTTCCCCTTTTTGTTATAGGTGGATGCTGCCCAGGGCAGGCAGCGCCCTAATCCTAGCCAGCTTTGGAAAGCGTGCACAATCAGCGGGACGTTATGTTTTGTTAAGCGCTGGTGGCGCTCTGTAACACGGCATTCCCGTTCCCCAAAAGAAAAAGGCCGCTACACGTAGCGGCCCTTTTTGTGGAGCTTCAAGCGATCAACGAGTACCGCGGCGACGCAGGGCGGACGGCTTGAAGTAGCCATCGTCCGGAGTGGCCTGGGTAAAGTCGATGGTGGTCGGCTCTTCGTTGTCCAGGTTCTGCACGTGGTAGCGACGGGCCTGCAGGTCGTGGAACACGTCGAGTGCGGACCAGGTGGTCGGCAGGTCGTAGTAGTTCTTCAGGTACGCCACCGATACGCGCCACAGTTCACCACGGCCGTCGTACTGGTCGACCACAGCGGCTTGCCAGCTGTCCTCGTCGAGGAACAGGGTGCGCTTGGAGTAGATGTGGCGGGCGCCCGACTTCAGGGTGCCTTCCACGACCCACACGCGGTGCAGTTCGTTACGGGTAAAGGCCGGGTTCAGGTGGCCGGGCTGCAGCAGGTCCTTGTACTTAACCTCAGGGCTGGAAACCTTGTAGTTGTTGTACGGGATGTAGATTTCCTTCTTGCCCACCAGCTTCCAGTCGTAACGGTCCGGAGCGCCGTTGAACATGTCGGTGTCGTCGGCGGTGCGCAGGCCGTCGGCAGCGGCGATCGGAGTGTCGTAGGCGAGGTTCGGTGCGCGGCGAACGCGACGCTGGCCGGCGTTGTAGCCCCAGGCCTGACGCGGTTCCTTCACCTGGTCGAGGGTTTCATGGACCAGGGTGGCACCACCCGCCAGGCGAGCCGGGCTCTTGGTGAAGGACAGGTAGTAGAACAGGATGTTGTTCAGGTCGGCGTAAGTACCTTGCGGGTTGTAGTACTTGAACCGGGCTTCCTGCTGCGAGGTCACCAGGGAGTAGTCGCCATTGCGCTGCACGGCCACTTCCGAAGCGCGGCGCACGATGTAGGAGCCGCGATAACGGGTGATGTGGTTCCAGAGGGCCTCGACGCCATTCTGCGGGATCGGGAACGGGATGCCGCCATAGGCATCGGAGAAGCCGTTGCCGCCGTCCAGCAGTTTGGCGGTGGTGGCGTTCTTGACGGTGTTGTCATACACCCACTGCGGCGCAGAGCCGGAGCGGCGGGTCTGGTACACCGGCATCTGGAAGCTGTTCGGGTAGGCGTTGAACAGGGCGATCTGACCTGGAGTCAGGTTGGCCTTGTACTGGTCCAGGTTCGCCTTGGTGATGGTGAACAGCGGTTTGTCTTCCGGGAACGGGTCCGGGTGGTGCTGGCCGGACTTGTAGCCAGCCGGAGCCTGGGTGATACCACCGGTCCAGGCCGGGATGGTGCCGGCAGCGTTGCCGGCCTTCTCGGCACCGAAGGGGGTCAGGCTGGCGCCGAGTTTGGTGGCGTCCTGGGCCGAAACCGAGGCCAGGGCGCTGCTGGCGGAGAGCGCCAGGGCGACCGCGGCGCTAATCAGCGAAAGCTTTTTCAGCATGGGGGTTCTCCGTGATGAGTCTGTATCGGGCGCCCCGGGGCGCCCGTATTGTTCTTGTTGGGATTAGAACGAGTACTTGACGTTGACGCCGATGTTGTCGCGGTCACGTACCGAGTTGTTCTGGCCGCCGCCGTAGAACTCGGTGTACTGGAGTTCGGCTTCCAGACTGTTCAGGTAGGTTGCCTTGACGCCCAGGGTGTAAGCCTTGCGGCCTTCGATGAAGCTGCCGGTCTGGTAGGAGTTGCCCTCGAAGTCGTCCTTGTAGACGACGTAGGGGGAGATGTTCACGCCGGCATAGACGTCGTTCCAGGTACCGGACACCAGCAGGGTGTAGCCGTAGGCGTTCTTGTTGACCTGATCGTCACGCTCGCCGCCGGAGACGTAGGAGTTGTTGCCACGGCCGGAGTAGTAGCGCTTCTGGCCGTTGAACGCGGTGTACTGCAGGTCGCTGCCGCGCAGGTGCTCGGAAGCCAGCTCCGCCACGCCGATCAGCGAGTCGAAGGACAGCGACGGACCGAAGTTGTAGATGGTGCCCAGGGAGGTATTGAAGGCTTCTACGCGTTCGGAGTTGTGGATCGAGTCACCCAGTTGCACGTCCTGACCGCCGATGTTGACGGTGCGGCCCGACGCCAGTTGCGGCGCCTGGAGCAGCAGGTCGCCCAGCAGGTCGTTGGTGGTGGCGATGCCGATCGGCAGGTTCGGGCGGTAGGCCAGTTCACCAAACACCGAAGCGTCGCCCACGGTGGTGTTGAAGCTGAAGCCGTACATGCGGATGTCTTCGGCGTATTCACGCTGTGCTTGCACGGCGTTCGCCACATCCATAGTCGCCAGGCCGCCGGCTGCGGTAGTAGCAGCGGTAGTCAGCGCGTTGGAATAAGCACGCGCCAGGGCCGGGTTCAGCGCCGGGTTGGCCAGCACTGCGCGCAATTGAGCGACCGAGATACCCGCCTGGGCTGCAACTGCCTGCTGAACCTGCGGAGCGATCGCGGTAGAAGCGGCGCCAGCGATCTGGGCAAGGTTCAGACCCGCATAATCACCCAGGTTTGCCGCGATGGTCGGCTCTTTGGCGTGGTAGTTGACGAAGTAGAAGCCGAACTCGGTGGAGTTCAGTTCTTCAGCGATATAGCGGAGAGCCACACCGAACTGGCCGTCGTTCTTGGCGTTGATGTCCGGACCGATCGAGGCCACCTTGATCACGCCATTCGCGTCTACGTTGCGGCCGCCCTGAAGGCCACCGATACCTGCAGCGCTCAGGCCACCATAGAGGGGGGCGAGCGGTTGCAGCGCAGGCTGGGTGGAGTACGCGGTATTACCGCCATCAGCGAACAGGTCGGTCTCGGAGTAATAGGTGCCAACCGGGTCGATGGCCGATTCTTTCCAGTTCCACTGGTAGAAGGTTTCCATCGACAGGTTTTCGGTCAGGCCGACGTTGAAGCTCAGCGCCTCGACCGGTACCAGTACTTCCTTCAGCTCGGAGCCCGGCAGGCGGAACTTGGCGGCGTCGACCGGGTTGGTGGTGTTCACGCCACCGCGGTAGAAGATGCCCTCACCCCAGTTGAACACCTGCTTGCCGACGCGGCCGGTGACCGGCATGTCGGCCACGTCCCAGTTGCCATAGAGGTAGGCGTCGAGGATCTGCGCATCACGACCGGCCTTGTGGCGGGTTTCGTAAGTGAAGCTGTCGTCCTTCGGGAAGTTCTGGCTCGGCTGGACCGGGTTGTTGTTGTCCAGGTAGTCGTTGCGCTTGTCCATGATCTGGGTGTCATAGAAAGCGGTGCCACGAACGAACATGCCGTAGTTCTTGTAGGTCGCTTCCAGGTCGGAAGTGATCTTGTAGACCTCGGAGACCAGGCCGGTATCGAAGTTGCGGTTACCGTCGTTGGTGTTGATGTCGTTGTTGGTCTTGTCCTGGCCCTGTACGCGCCACAGCTGGCCGTAGGAAACAGTGGTATCCAGGGAACCGGAAATTTCGTCGTTGGCGAAGCTGAATTCCACCGCCTGGGCCTGGGCGGCTACCAGGATCGGCAGGATACCGGCAAAGGCGAAACCTGCCTTGGCCGGCGCGAAACGCAACGTGGGCTTGCGGGACTTGAGCTCCATCGAGTCTTACTCCGTGGACTGATCACTTTGTTATTGGCAGCCCGTCAGGCGGGCTTGTTTGTCCAGCCGCTTGGCGGCCTTGTTTGGCTTCGGCAGGAAATCCCCAGCGCAGAGCGCACCCCGCTTCGAATTGCACCGAAACGGGGCCAAATCTCCAGCGGCGTTGCAACCATGGTGCCAATTCGCAAATGAGCGTCAGAAAAGTTCCGCGAGCTTCACGACAAATTTTTGTCAAACAAGTGACTGATCATCCACTGATCAATTCCGATTTTTCTGTCCGATCTTGTCGGACGATCTGGCTCGATTTGTCACTCAAGATCACACTTGAAGGGCATGTACGTTCATACCAAAAGCTGTCTGGTCAAGCCTTTTGTGGGCTTTTAAGACTGCTTGCGCATAACAAGGCGCCGATTCATTTCTTTGAGTAACAAAAAAGTGTTACCGGAACTAACCGGTAACACTTCTTGAAAGAGAGATTTCGGAGGGATGACAGCCCGATTACACGGGCTGTCAGAGGTGCGTCAGGCGAGGCTCTTGCTGACCACTTCGAAGACGTCGCTGGAGAGTTCGCCGGAGGCGAGGATGCGCTCCAGTTCAGCTCTCATCAGCTGCTGGCGACCAGCGTCGTACTTGCGCCAGCGGGTGAGCGGCGCCAGTTGGCGGGAAGCGATCTGCGGGTTAAGGGCATTCAGCGTGATCACATGGTCGGCGAGGAAGCGGTAGCCGGCACCATCGGCGCGATGGAAGTTCACCAGGTTCTGGTTGGCGAAGGCACCGATCAGGGCACGCACCTTGTTCGGGTTCTTCAGGGTGAAGGCCGGGTGATCCATCAGTGCCTTGACCCGCTCCAGGCCGCCCGGCAGGCCGCAGCCGGCTTGCACGCTGAACCACTGGTCCATCACCAGCGGATCTTCCTTGAAGTACTCGGCGAAGCGCTCGAGGGCCTCTGCCTTTTCCTTCTCGAAGCCCGAATTGACCAGCACGGCCAGGGCCGACAGGCGCTCGGTCATGTTGTCGCAGTCGCTGAACTGCTCCTGGCAGGCCTCCAGCACTTCCGGCTTGCCGCTCTGCATCAGGTAGGAAAGCGCGATGTTCTGGAGGGTGCGTCGAGCGATATGCGCCGCCTCGGCCACGTAGCCGGTTTCGCGAGACGACCCACGGTTGGCCTGGAAGCGGGCCAGCAGCGGCTGGAACAGGCCTTCGCCGATGGACTGGCGGACGAATTCGCGTGCGGCGTGGATGGCATCCACGTCGGCCACTTCGCTGATTTCGGTGAGATAGGCCTCGCTCGGCAGGGACAGCATTTCCGCGACCATTGCCTGATCGAGCGACTCGTCCTCCAGCAGGGTGCGGAAGGCGGTGATCAGGCGCGGGTCCAGCACCAGCTTCTCGCCGCGCTGATGCTGGCCGATCAGCTCCTGCAATACCTGCACCGACAGTTGCTGGCCGGCCTCCCAACGGTTGAAGCCGTCGGAGTCGTGCTGCATGAGGAACATCAACTGATCACGGTCGTAGGGGAAGGCGAGCTTCACCGGTGCGGAGAAACCACGCAGCAGCGACGGCAGCGGACGCTCGGCGATGTCGACGAAGGTGAAGGTCTGTTCGGCCTCGGTGACCGACAGCACGCGATTGCCGCCCAGCGCCTTGGCTTCGCCCGCGAGACGCAGCGGCAGGTCGTTGCCGGCGGCATCCAGCAGCCCCAGTTCCACGGGAATGACGAAGGGTTGCTTGTCCTTCTGGCCCGGAGTGGCCGGGCAGCTCTGGCGGAAGGTCAGGCTGTAGGTCTTCGCCGCTGCATCGTAGCTGTCTTCCACCTGCAGGCGCGGCGTGCCGGACTGGCTGTACCAGCGCTTGAACTGGGAAAGGTCGACGCTGTTGGCGTCTTCCATCGCCTTGACGAAGTCGTCACAGGTCACGGCCTGGCCGTCGTGGCGTTCGAAGTAGAGGTCGGTGCCCTTGCGGAAACCTTCGGCGCCCATGAGCGTGTGGATCATGCGCACCACTTCCGAGCCCTTCTCGTAGACGGTCAGGGTGTAGAAGTTGGAAATCTCGATGAAGGAATCCGGACGCACCGGATGGGCCATGGGGCCGGCGTCCTCGGCGAACTGGTTGGTACGTAGGAAGGCGACGTCTTCGATGCGTTTGACGGTGCGCGAGTTCATGTCGGCGGAGAACTCGGCATCACGGAATACGGTGAAGCCTTCTTTCAGCGACAGCTGGAACCAGTCGCGGCAGGTCACGCGGTTGCCCGACCAGTTGTGGAAGTATTCGTGTGCAACTACGGCCTCGACGCGCTGGTGCGCAGCGTCGGTAGCGGTCTCCGCCTTGGCCAGCACGCAGCTGGAGTTGAAGATGTTGAGCCCCTTGTTCTCCATGGCGCCCATGTTGAAGTCGTTGACCGCGACGATCATGAAGATGTCCAGGTCGTACTCGCGGCCATACACCTCTTCGTCCCAGCGCATGGACTTCTTCAAGCTGTCCATGGCGTGCTGCACCTTGTCGATGTTCTCCGGCTCGACGTAGATGCGCAGGGTCACGTCGCGCTTGCTCATGGTGTTGAAGACGTCTTCCACGCACCAGAGATCGCCCGCCACCAGGGCGAACAGATAAGCCGGTTTCTTGAACGGGTCTTCCCAGGTCGACCAGTGACGACCGCCCTCCTCCGCCCCGCTGGCCACTGGATTGCCGTTGGACAGCAGCACCGGATAGCGATGCTGCTCGGCGCTGACCGTGGTGGTGAACGTGCTCATCACGTCCGGGCGGTCCAGGTAGTAGGTGATCTTGCGGAAGCCTTCGGCCTCGCACTGGGTGCAGAACATCTTGCCGGACTTGTACAGGCCTTCCAGGGCCGTGTTGGTTTCCGGATGGATGCGCACGGTGCTGTCGAGGGTGAAGCTCGCGGCCACCGGCTGCAGGGTCAGATGGCTGTCGTCCACCTGGTAATCGGCGGCGCCCAGTTCGCGGTCGTCCATGGAGAGCGACAGCAACTCCAGCTGCTGGCCGTCCAGCACCAGCGGTGGCAGGCCCTCGGCCGCGCGCTCGGGGTTGCGGCGCATCACCAGCTGGGCGTGGACGAGGGTGTGATCCTCGTACAGCTCGAAGGTCAGGTTGGTCTCGTCGATCAGGTAATCCGGGGCCTGATAGTCCTTGAGGTAGATGACTTTCGGTTGCTCGGTGCGCATGGTCGTCTCTTCGATTACGGGGCGGCCCCGAAACCCTGGGCCGCGCATGATGAAAGGGGTCAAGGTCGGAGTATGGACTATTCCCCTGCCGACCTTATGCCGGAACCTACGCTGCGCTGATGGCCAACTGGTAGGCCGTGTACTTGCGCAGGTTGATCACGCCGGTATCGAGGATCAGGTACTGGCCCTTGATGCCCCGCAGCGTACCCTCCACCACTGGCGTCTTGTCCAGATCGAAGCTGACGACCTTGGTCGGATAGGCATCCACGGGATAGCTGATCTCGATGGGCTGGATATCCGTTACCGGCTGGATGGCCTGCAGGCCGAAGCGGTCCTGCAGGGCACGAACACCGTCGGCGAGCTGATCGAGGAGCTCGTCGCGAACAGCCGCCAGGTCCAGCGGCGGTGCCTCGCCCTTGAGCATCGCGCGCCAGTTGGTGCGGTCGGCCACCTTGCTGCGCAGCAGGTCTTCGACGAAGCCTGATTGCTGGCGGGTGGCCACGCGCAGGATCGGCAATGCCTGACTGGCGCCCTGGTCGATCCAGCGGGTCGGCACCTGGCTGGCGCGGGTGATGCCCACCTTGATGCCCGAGGAGTTGGCCAGGTAGACCACGTGGTCGGTCATGCAGAAGCGCTCGCCCCACTCCGGCTCGCGGCAGGTGCCCGCCTCGAAGTGGCACTTTTCCGGGCTGACGATGCAGCTGTCGCACTGTGCCAGCTTGGTGAAGCAGGGATAGCAGTAGCCCTGGCTGAAGCTCTTCTTCGTCTTGCGTCCGCAGTGGGTGCAATGAATGGCACCGAGGAATTCCAGGCGCAATTGCTTGCCGATCAGGGGATTCACCGCGATATCCGCCTCGTCGAGACGGAAGCCGTATTGCACCGGTGCTTCAAGGCGCACCGACATCTTGCTGAGTGCGCCGCGTCCTAGTTCCAGCATCAGTGAACCGAATTCGACTTGAACAGAAGGTTGGGGATGGGATCGGACTTGGAGCTGCACTCCTGCGGGCCCATGTAGCCGGTACGTTCTTCTTCCGGCAGATTCTTCAGCTCCCAGGCAATTACCGCCTGCAGCGACAGCTCCTTCTGTTCCTGGGTCAGCTTGCGGCCGTCCGGCCACTTGCCGATCTCAACGGCCAGCTTGAGGCTTTCGTAGACATCCTGGGTGATGTTGCTGATCAGATGGGCAAAAGACGACATGGGTGATTCGGGTCCTGGGAGTGGGACGGAGCGCGCATTCTACCGGCGCAGGCGCGCCAATGCACCGCCAAGCAGCCCGGTGGCGCAACCGGCGACCAGGCCACCCACGTGGGCGCCGTTGGCGATGGCACCGAACCCCAGGGCAGTGATCAGGCCGGACAGGCACACCAGCAGCCAGATCAGCATCATCACCATCACCCCCGGCGGCAGCCGGTAGGCTGGACAGGGCGCCAGGCGCTGGAACACCCAGCAGTGGCCAAGCAGGCCGTACAGCACGCCGGATAGCCCACCGAACAGCGATGCGCCGCTGACGAAATACTGTGTGTAATCCGACACGAGACTGAAGCCCAGGGTCAGCACCAGCAGCACCGGACCGCCCTGGCGCGACTCGATGCGGCGTCCCAGCTCCCAGAACCACATGCCGTTCATCGCCAGGTGCAGGATGCCGAAGTGGATCAGCATCGGCGTCACCAGTCGCCACCACTGCCCAGCAGCCAGGCCTTCGTCCAGGGAGGAGAAGTAGATGTAGTCGCCCTGGATCTCGAAGTCCTGGAAGCTCAGCCAGCGGATGACCGAGAAGTTGTCGCCCAGGTTGGTGAGCGCGGCGACCACCAGGGTGACCAGCAGCACCAGGCTGGTAATGGGGCGGGCCAGGAGCTCGGCGACGAAACCGGCGCGCGGCGCCTCCTGCGGCCTTTCCTGCTGAAGCTGGAAGTGCGGGTCGCCGTCGGGAAAGCGCGCATAGAGCCCGCGCACCTGCTCCGCCAGTTGCTGGCCCGGTACCCAGAGGACTTGCTCGCCGGACTCCTCGCTGACGCGGTAAGGCACTTCCAGCCGCTGCAGCAAGGCGATGAAACCGGAAAGATCCACATTCAGGGGTAGACGCAGGACTTCAATCGCACTCATTGGGGTTCCTCGGGGCGCTCCACTTCAACCCAGACGAACTTGTCCGGATCCAGCCGGCTTTCCTGGTCGAGCCGATAGGCCACCAGCTTGCCGTACATCACCGCGCTGTAATCCAGGCAGGCCAGGTTGCCGCGAATCGGCGCCGGCCGGCCGCGCCGCCAGTAGTGTCCGACGAACAGCATGGGCTCCTGCGGGCCGTAGCTGAGCAAGCGCGACTTGTGCGCCTTGGACAACGGCTGGCTGGCCACCTGTTCGGGCAGCGCATCAGGTTGGAACACCACGTCGCCATAGGTTTGCGGGTCTTCGGCCCAGAATTTGGTGCGGAACACCGAACGGGTGAAGCCGTCGCTGCCGGTCAGCGTCATGCCGCCGGGCAGCGGTAGGTCGGTGCCGCGCAGCAGGCGGTCGAACACGCGACTGGCAAAGCTGGTGGGGTCGGCCGCGGCCTTGATGAAGGCTTCGTTGATTCGCCCGTCCGGATGCATCTCGCGCAGGGCCGCGATCAGCTCACCGTCCCAGCACGCATGGACCATGCGGAAATGGCCACCGTCCAGGAACAGCGGCAGCTCATAGAACCAGCCGAGGAAGTCGTGCCAGTCCGCCGGATGGCCTTCGAACTGCTCCAGGGTTTCCTTGATCAGCCGGGTATGGCGCGGCGTGTGCTCACGGACGAAGTGACGGCCGCTACCGGGCGACGCGGGCGTGCTCCAGCCAAGCGCGTTGTACTCATGGTTACCCATGATGCACAGGGCCTGCCCGGCTTCCACCATGGCGTGGACCGTGTGCAGCGCCTCGCGGATGCGCGGGCCGCGGTCGATGATGTCGCCGAGGAACAGCGCCATGCGCTGCGGGTGCCGCCAGACACCACCCTGCTTGCGATAGCCGAGTCGGTCGAGCAGGCGCTCCAGGGTATGCGCGCAACCGTGGACGTCACCGATCAGATCGTAGCCACGTCCGGGATCGAGGCTCATCAGTCGCCTCCACCCAGTCGGCTGCCCCAGCCCAGCTTGGTCCGGCAGACCTCGTAGTAGTTGTGATCCAGCGGGTGGATCAGGCGCAGTTTCTGCGGCTTCTTGGCGACGGTAATGGTGTCGCCGGGCGCGCAGGTGAAGTGGTTCTGCCCGTCGCAGGACACCAGCGGATAGATCTGCAGGTTGGGCGATACGACGATTTTCAGCTCGCTGGTGCTGTCCACCACGATGGGGCGGCTGGACAGGGTATGCGGGTACATGGGCACGACGACGATGGCGTCGAGCTTGGGATGCATGATCGGGCCACCCGCGGACAGCGCGTAGGCGGTGGAGCCGGTCGGCGTCGCGATGATCAGGCCGTCGGCCTTCTGGCTGCAGACGAACTGGCCGTCGATATGCAGCTCGAACTCGATCATCCGCGTCGACTTGCCGGGGTGCAGCACCACATCGTTCAGCGCGTCGCCCTGGCCAATGGCCTCGCCATGGCGGCGCACCTCGGCCTCCAGCAGGAAGCGCGTCTCGACGCTGTAGCGGCCGTCGAGCACTTCGGCCACCTTCACTTCCAGCTCATCGGGACGTATGTCGGTCAGGAAGCCCAGGCTGCCCCGGTTGATCCCCAGCACCGGCACGTTGTGGCGCGCGAGGGCGCGGGCGGCACCGAGCATGCTGCCGTCGCCGCCGACGACGATCACCAGGTCGCAGACCTCACCGAGGATCTTCCGTGACGACGTCTGCAGGCCATGGCCCGGCAGCACTTCGGCGATGGTGTCTTCGAGGATGACGTGGAGATGGCGGTCCAGCAGGAATTTTTTCAGCCGGCGAATGGTGTCGAGCACATGGGAACTGCCCAGGCGACCGATGATGCCGATATTGCGGAATTGCTCCATGGGGCTCCAGGGCGGCATTGGCGGGGTGAGGAATGGCGAAATTATGGGGGATAGCAGCGGACAGCGGCAAACCGCCGTCGGCTATGCTCGCAACATGCACGCCTTCGAATCGCTGACCGACCTGCCCCGCCAGCTAAGCCACCCCGCCGTGCGCGACCTGGCGTGGGTCCTCGTGTCCCCGCCACTGCTGGCGCAAACGCCCTGGCGCCAGCGCCATCCCCTCAGTGCCAGTGGCTGGGCGAGCCGCCCTGAAAGCCTCGCCGACTGGCTCCGCGCACTGGACCGCCAGCCCGAGCCCCTCGACCAGTGGCTGGCCCAGGCCGCCAGCCGGCGCCTCGGCCTCTATTACGAACGCCTGTGGCAGTTCGCCTTGGCGAAGGCGCCGGATGTGACCCTGCTGGCCGCCAACCTGCCGATCCGCATCGCCGGCCAGACCCTGGGCGAACTCGACCTGCTGCTACGTGACGACGAGGGCGTGCATCACCTCGAGTTGGCGATCAAGCTCTACCTCGGACCGCGCCATGGCGATGGCGGCAATCCATCGGAATGGCTCGGGCCGGGCAGTCACGACCGCCTCGACCTCAAGCTGGAGCACCTCAGCCAGCACCAGTTGCCGCTGTCGTCGAGCCCGGAAAGCCGTCAGGTGCTCGACCAGTTGAATGCCCAGCCGGCCAGTGCCGAACTCTGGCTGGGCGGCTACTTCTTCTACCCCTGGCCGGGCAACTGCACCGCGCCGCAAGGCGCCAATCCGGGCCACTTGCGCGGGCACTGGCTGCGTCACAACGACCTCGAGGACTTCCTTGGCCAGGCCGAGGGCCCCTGGCAGCCCCTGCCCCGGCAATCCTGGCTGTCCCCGGCGATCAGCGAAGCCAGCGAGTGCTGGACGACGGAGCGCTTCGCGGAGTGGCGCGAACAGCTCCAGTCGGATAGCCCGGCGCGCCTGCTGGTACGCCTGGCAGCGGATGGCGATGGTCGCTGGAAGGAAGCCGAGCGTGCCTTCCTGGTCAGTGATCGCTGGCCACTCGCACCGCTGTAATCCGCTTTCGTAGCGCCCACAAAGCAGAACGCCCGCAGACCTGACGGCCTGCGGGCGCTCGCTGTTCCCGGTTACTGCACGCTCACCGGGCTGGTCCGCACAGTGCCGAAGGCGGAGCGCGCGGTGGTGCTGGGGCTATTGCTGGGGGCGATGCTCGAATTGCTCACCGTCACCCGCCAGGTGCCGTTGGCCGCCGGAGTCACGGTGCCCAGTACGGTCACGCCGCTGCTGCTGGTCACTTCCACGCGGATGCTGTTGCCAGCAGCACGGGAGGTGGTGCCGCTGACATCCCAGTCATAGCGACGTGCCGATGGCAGCAGGATGCCGAGGACGCCCGAAACCAGACCGCCGAGCCCACCGGTAGCGCGCACCGTTGCCGAGCTGATACCGAGGGTTTCCGCCGGGACCTGCACCGGCGCCACCAGCACGCTGACGGTCGCCACGCCCGAGAGATTGCCGAGACTATCCTGTGCGCGATACGTGAAGCTGGTGTTGAGCGGACTGGCCAGGGTGGCCGGTGGCGTGTAGGTGACGCCCGTTCCATTGCTGGTGACGCTGCCCTGCCCGGTCGCCGGCTGGGTAAGGCTGGTGACGGTCAGCGCACTGCCTTCCGGATCGCTGTCGTTGGCCAGCACATTGATGGTGACCGGGTTCGGCGCGGTAGTGCTGGCCGAATCGCTGCCCGCCACCGGCGGCTGATCGCCAGCCACATTCACGGTCACGGTCGCTGGGGCGGAAAGCGCGCCCAGGCTGTCCCGAACCTGATAGCTGAAGCTGGCGGTCAACGGACCATTGAGGCCGACGGGCGGCGTATAGGTCACCACGGAGCCATTCGCACTGACGCTGCCAGTGCCGGATGCCGGCTGGGCCAGGTTGGCGATGGACAGGGGTACGTTGCCATCCGGATCGCTGTCGTTGGCCAGCACATTGATGCTGACTGGCGTGCCCAGAGCGGTACCGGCGGAATCGGCGACCGCTACCGGCGGCTGGTTGGCCGGACCGCCAGGCGCACCGACGACCAGGACCGGCTCCGTATCAATGCCACCCGCGGCGGATTTCACCGTGACATAGGCGGGCGGCTGCCCGACCTCCCCTGCCAACAGGCGCTGCTGGCTGCCGGAGATCCGCGTCAGGACACCGAAGCCCTCGGCGGCCAGTACTGGCACCTGTACTTCGTCACTGGAGCGCGCTTCGATGATCAGCGTGCGATCCACCGACGAATAACGTGCACTGCTGATCTCCACCTGGTCCGTCAGTGGCTGGCTCAGTGTGGTCGGCGCGGTGAGGCCGCTGCTGTCGGTGGCCGTCACCACCACGTGCGGCGGCAGGCTCACGGGATTGGTGTCCTGGCCGAAGAAGGTGCCGCTGCCGCTGCCGGCCATCTGGAACTGGCAAGGCGACGGCGGGTCGCCAACCAGGTCGATGGACTCACGGAAGCACAGGCTGGCGCCTGCCGTGGAATTGCCGAACACCGAAATCCAGGTACGGCCGGCACTGCGGGTGTAGCTGGCGCGGGAAACTTCCAGCGACGTACCCGCGCGGCTGCTCAGGACCTTGCCCGACAGGCTGAACAGGCTGGTCTGCGCCACCCGCCCGCCGGGCCCTTCGATGCGCACGTAGTTGGTGCCGAAGGGGCTGCCGGTGACCTGCTCGGTGAGACTGGGGTCGCCAATGAAGGTTTCCACCAGCCCGGTCTGTGGATCGGTTTCCCGGTACGGACCATTGCGGCTGATCAGGTAGGGCCCGACGTTGCCGGCCAGGGCCCCACGGAAATCACCCGGTGCGCCGATGCCGATGTCACGGGTCATGTTGATGGCGCGGCGACCGGGTGCGGTGACGTTGAAGGTCTCCACGCCGTAGGGGTGGATGACCCGGTAGGCACCGGCCACCGGCACGGTCACCCGGATGCGGATGCGCGCAAAGCTCTGCTGGTCGCCCTGACGCGGCACCTCGCTGGCAAAGGCTGCCTCGATGCCGGCGACATAGGCCTCCATTTCGATGCCATTACCGGAATCTTCGATCTCGGCTTCCGCAAGCATCCAGAAGCTTTCATCCGGAAAGTTCCCGGGGAAGGCGATCGGCTTGGTGTCGTCGAAGACGCCGGGGCTGGGCAACAGGGTACACATGTAGCTGCCCGGGGCCCGCGAACTCAGTGCCTTGGACAGGCACAACTCGAGCTTCAGCTTCGCCGCGTCCGAATTCGCGCGGTCCTGGTACCAGAGGGGAAAGCCGCCGGTCGCCGCCGTGTAGGGACCGGGGTCGACAGCCGCGAGCTGGGCCTGGGCACCGGTGGCGCCAAACCCCACAACCATCGCAAGAACTACTGGCCACTTTTGCATGACAGTCTCCATAGCAATCAGGGATTGGCGCTCAAGGAAGGATTCGCACGTCTTCGGTGTCGCGTCCGCCGCTGGCGGACACCACCGTGACCCGCGCGGGCGGAATGGGCGTGACGACCTGCTGCAGGCGACCGCTCACCAGCCCACCGATGCCCTCGACCGTCAGTCCCGGCTGGCCGGTGCGGTCGCTGGAAACGGCCTCGACCGTCAGGGTGTTGCTGGCCAGGCTGTACTCGGCGCGACTGATGCTCACCACGTCCACCAGTGCACTGCTCTTGCTGGTGGGCAGGCTGCCCGGTACCCCGGCCGAGTTGTCGGCGGTGATGCTCACGCTGCCGGCACCGCCCGGATCACGCGGCGACTGACCGAACCAGGCGCCCAGGGCAGTGCCTTGCATCGCCCCAGCGGTGCCGCCGGCATCGGTGAAACTGGCGGTGGCACCGGGCGGCGGTGCCTGGACGAAGACATCCTGCTGTGCCTGCCCCGCCCCGTTCTCACCCCGCGAATAGGTGCTGCGGGAAACCTGCAGGGGTGTCGGCAGCTGGACGCTGGAGAGCTTGCCGGAGACCGAGAACAACTGTGTTTCGAGTCTCAGGCCGCCCGGCCCTTCGATGCGGACGAAGTTGGTACCGAAGGGGCTACCGGTAACCGCCTCGGCCAGGTTGGGATCGCCAATGAAGGTTTCCACCAGACCGGAGTCCGGATTGGCCTCCTGGTAGGGCCCGTTGACGCTGCGCAAGAATGGGCCGACATCGCCTTTGAGCGCTCCCTTGAAGTCGCCCGGTGCGCCGATGCCGATATCACGGGTCATGTTGATCGCGCGGGTGCCGGGTGCATCCACCTGGAACACCTCGACACCGTAGGGATGGGTCACGGTGTAGGTGCCGGCGGAAGGCACCGTCACACGGATGCGGATACGGGCAAAGCTGACCTGGTCGTTGTTCGCCGGCACCTCGCCATTGAAGGCCGCCTCCACCGCCGAGACGTAGAGCAGGTCGACGCCCCTGGCGGCATCGGTAGCGCTGGCCTCCCCCGTGAACCAGAAGGCTTCATCGGGGAAGTTACTGGGGAAGTTGATCGGCCGGGTGTCATCGAACACGCCGGGGCTGGGCAGCAGCGTACACATGTAGTTGCCCGGCACCCGGGAGCTTTGCGCCTTGGACAGGCAGAGGTCCAGGGCGCGTCCATGGGTGTCCTGGTACCAGGCGGCGAAGAAGCCGTTGGCTTGGGTGGGGGCGTTCTGGTCCACCGCATATAGCGCTGCCCGGACCGGCTGCAATCCAACGCCCAGGATCAGCGAAACTGCGACTGTTGTGGCTGTTATGCGCATGACATTGCCCTTCTATGCTGGTGAAGTTTCAGCCGTAGAAATGCCTGGGAGCTGGCCACGAGGAGGCATCCTCGGGAAGTTGCCCAAGTGCAAACGAGTAATGGGAAACGCGGCGACAACAATCGGGATTGCAGTGCCCAAGCCTCGGCCGGAAAACACCGTGACGACTCAGGCAATGGCGCCGCACCTGCGGAGGCAGCTCGTTCCTGGGGAACGGTGGATCCGCGTCCTCAGCGTTGTTTAGGGGGCGGAGCGGCGCAACAGTATCAAGTCGATAGTCGGAAAGTTAAACCGACTTTGGTGACCCGGAAGTGGGTGCGGAATGAATATTTCGAACTTCCATCGGAGTTTCGAAGAGATGCGACCGCAAAAGGTCAGTGACAACTTTCTCGCACCAGGAAGTGTCTTTGCGCAACTAGCCTGGCGAGTTTGGATACCCCAGTTATGGGGCCGGAAATTTGCACTAACTATCGATCAACGGCTGCGTTCGACACGACCGCCCGAGCGGGCCAGGTAACCGGCGCCGGTCTCGCTGATCAAGGCATCGCGCTGCACCGCAGGCAGGGCATCCAGGCCGTCGCGCAGGGCGTAGGCGCGAATGCCCAGCTGGGAAAGCGTGAACACCGCGCTGGCGCTGCGTTTGCCGCTGTCGCAATAGCACAGGTAAGTCGCGCCGCCATCCAGCAATCGCGCCTTCAGGCGCAGCAGGTGCAGGGGCATATTCAACGCCTTGGGAGCATGGGCGCGCTCATACTCTTCCTGCAGGCGCACATCCAGCCATTGGCCGCCGCCACCCAGCAGGCGCACGGCCTCACCGAGGCCGACCTCATCCACCACCGGCGCCTTCAGGAGCTCGAGGAAGTCCGCCCGGTCCAGCTGCTGCAGGACGCTGTCCTCCAGCAGGGTGACACTGGCGTTGCGCGGGCAATCCCCCAGCAGGGCCTCCTCACCGAAGCACGCACCCACGTCCAGCTCGGCCAGCAGCTGCCGCTCACCGCCTTCGCCACGGATGACTTCAGCCCGCCCGGACTGCAGGAAGTAGCAACAATCGCCCTCCTCCCCCTCGCCCATCACCCGGCTGCCCGCTGGCAGCTCCACCCGCCGCAGACGCTCCAGCATGCTGCGCACATTGGCCGGCGGAACCCTGGCCAGCAACGGGCTGGCAAGCAGGGTTTCCAACCATTCGCCTTCCCCAGCAGGACTGAGGTCCAGCAACAGGTCCAGATGGGTCGAGCTCCACGTCAGCTGGCGCGCCAGGGTAGCGCTGTCGATGGCCAGCAAGGAGCAGTCACGCAAGGCCAGCGCTTCATGCAAACGCGGCAAGGTGGGGGAAATGGGGTGGCAACTGGCTTCGCTGCCGGCTTCCAGGCGCGTCTCCGCACCCTCGGCATCGCGCAGGAGCAGTTCGCCGGACAGCAGGTACCAAGTGACGCGGGCCTGATCGCCCTGCCGGAACAGCAACTGGCCCGCGAGCAGGGGTTGCGGAATCAGTTGCGGACGCAACTCGCGCCATTGCTGGTCGCTCAGCGCATTGAGCGGGACCAGGCTACGCAGCTGCTGGGGATTCAGGGGTTCGCTCATGGAGTCATCCTTGTCCTTCCACTGCCCGGTCAGTGTAGCCGGCCAGTCGCAACAGATCGAAATGCAGGGCCCGACGACCTTGCAGGCCGCCCGTATGGAGCAGCACCAGGCGGCTGCCGCTGGGAATTCGGCCAGCCTGTGCTTCGTCGTGAATCGCCAGCAGTGCCTTGGCCGTATAAAGAGGTTCCAGCTCCAGTCCGCCGTCCCTTTCACTGTCCAGCAGGAAGCGCGCGAGCACTGCGTCCACCCGTGCAAAGCCACCCCGGCTGGCGTCGATCAGGCGGTAGCCACGGTCGGCGCGTCCGGCCTCGGCAAGGATGGCGCTCACCTGGTCGGCCACACCGTGGTCAGGCGGTACTGCCAGGGCGCCGACCACCGGATGGGCGCCCGCTTCGCCCAGCACCAATCCCGCGAGGGTCGTGCCGGTTCCCGCGGCGGTCCAGAGGCTGTGGTAGTCGTCCCACCCCAGGGCGGCCAGCTGCTGGCGGATCATCGCCACCAGCCCGGTGCAGCCCCGGGCGCCCATCAGGCCACCACCACCCTCGGGCACCGGCTGATAGTCCGGGTAACGCTCCAGCCACGAGTCCCAGAAGCCCGGCTGGTGGCGTGCCCGGTAGCCGCCGTAACCCAGCCAGTGCAAGTCCATACCGAATTGCTGGAGGTCGCGCACGGTGGGCGTGTCCTGGGGCTCTCCACGCAACAGGCCAACCGTGGGAAACCCGAACCGGGCGCCTGCCGCTGCCAGGGCATGGAGATGATTGGAGTGCGCGCCGCCCAGGCTGATCACACCTTCAGCGCCATCACGCGCGGCCGTTGCCACGTAAGGGGCCAGCTTGAACCACTTGTTGCCGGATACCAGCGGGTCGAGTGCATCCAGGCGCAGCACGGCCAGTTGCAGCCCGGCCGCGGTCAACCAGGGCAGGCACAAGGGCTCTAGCGTGGCGTGGGGGTTCCAGTCAGGCAGGGTCAGGGGCAAAGGTCAGGTCCGTCGGCGTCCGTTCAAGGGCGCAAGGATAAAGCAGGCGCGCGTGCGGAATCGCTCAACCAGCGGTCCGCAGTCGCCCTCCCGCGCGGTGCCGGGGGCAGCAGTTGGACTCACCGGCAACGAAGCGGCTGGGCGCCTCGATGCGGTCGATGGGCATGCTGCAACGATCGCCGTTGGGCAGGCTGGCTTCGCAGGTGGGCTGCTGGTAATGGGCCAGCCACTGGCGGTACTGGTTTTCGGATACGAAGCACTTGGCTGCGGCGTAGGCCTGCGGATTGTCCTGGTAGCGGGCGATGTCCGTCAGCGGGATGGTCAGGTGGCCAGCGCCCGGATGGTAGACCACGAATACCACGCCCAGTTGGGCCAGACGTTCCAGCATCAGTTGCCCTGACTGGCCTTCAAGCGCATCGCATTCCTGACGCAAACGATTGACCTCGGCCTGCAGTTGGGCGTCGAGCTGGTCGCGATAGGCCAGTTCGACATCGCGAATGGCCAGTTGCTCGCGGTATTCGGTCACGGCCGCGGCGACCCGCGCCTGCAACTCGCCTTCGAACTGCGCGCGAAGGATGTCCGCCTCGGTGCGGCCATGGCGCTCCAGCGCACGCAATTGCACGTTCATTTCCTCACGGCTGGCCTGGAAGCGCTCCAGCTCGCCGTCGAGCTTGGCCTGCAGGCCGGCGTTGACCTCTTCCTGCTGGCGCAGGGCGTGTTGCAAGGTGCGAATCTGATCCTGCAGGGCCGAGCTGCTCTGGTCGGCGGCATGGCGCATCCGCGCAATGGCTTCTTCGTTCTGCTGACTGAGGGAGCTGAGGCGCAGACGCTGCTGGCGGACCAGTTGGGCCGTCTTCAGGCGATGCTCCTTTTCCATCTTCTCCGCCAGTTGTTCGGCCATCTCCTTGGTGATTTCCGGCGGCGCGTACCAGCTGTCTTCCGGTGCCACCTGGAGCTTCTCGGCATCCAGGACCTTGGGCAATTCCTCCTCCACCAGCAGGCCGAGGCTGTTGCCCTTGATGGCGTCACGCAGCAGGGCGAGATCGTTGCGATCGGAATTGAGGCTAGGGTCCCAGAGATGCATCTGCTGCCAGGACACCGGGCACTGGCTGCGGCACGCCAGGCGAATGGGACCGGCACCGAGGTCGGGGCCACGTCCTGCGCGCTCGGCCAGTTGCCGCAAGGGCAGGTTCCAGCCGGTATCGGCGCGACCGTCTTCGTCGAAATCGAGGTAGAAGAACACCACCGCCCGGACTTGCAGGCGCGGGTTGACCATCAGGTAGGCCAGTTGCATCTGGCGGTCGGAGAATTCCGGAAGACCGACCACGCCGTCGAGGATGGCTTCGAACTCCGAGTGAAGCATCTGCTTGCAGATGCCGCGGTCGTTGAAGAACACGACGGCTTCCACCAGTTGCGGCTTCTTCAGCATGCTCATCGCTCTACCTCTGGCTCTGCGCGGTGACTCACGGCGGGCGTTGACGGGGTCGTCCGGTTTTCGTTCGCACACACTAATCCGGACTTTAGAAAAGTCTAGGGGATATTAGGCATCGGGCAATGTGACTGGGTTGGCAGAGCCCAGTCGCAGGGACCCGTCGGACCGGCGGCAAGGCAAAAGTGTGACGTGGTTGGAGCTTGAAACAAAACCGCCCGGCGATAAGCCGGGCGGTTGGGGGCGGAGGCGTGACTCAGAGCTCTGCGGCGAGGCGCGAGCCTTGATTGATGGCGCGCTTGGCATCCAGTTCGGCAGCCACGTCGGCGCCACCGATCAGGTGCACGCTCTGGCCGGCGGCGACCAGACCATCCTGCAGTTCACGCAGCGGGTCCTGGCCGGCGCAGACGATCACGGTGTCCACCGGCAATACCTGCGGCTCACCCTCGGCCACGCGGATGTGCAGGCCGGCGTCGTCCACCTTGAGGTATTCGACTGAGTTGAGCATCTGCACCTGCTTGTTTTTCAGACCGGTGCGATGAATCCAGCCGGTGGTCTTGCCGAGGCCGTCGCCCACCTTGGACTTCTTGCGCTGTAGCAGGAAGACCTGGCGCGCCGGTGCATGGGGCTGGGCCTTGATGCCGGCGATACCACCGCGAGCTTCCAGGGCGCCGTCGATGCCCCACTCCTTCCAGAAGGCGGTGCGGTCGAGGCTGGTGGACTCACCCTGATGGGTGATGAACTCGGAAACGTCGAAGCCGATACCACCGGCGCCGATCACGGCAACCTTCTGGCCGACCGGCTTGCGCTCGAGGATGGCGTCCAGGTAGCTGATCACCTTCGAATGCTCGATGCCGGGGATTTCCGGAGTGCGCGGGCTGATACCGGTGGCGAGGATGATCTCGTCGTAGCCGCCCTTGGCCAGGTCCTCGGCCGAGACACGGGTATTCAGGCGCAGGTCGACGCCGGTGGTTTCCAGCTTGCGCTTGAAGTAGCGCAGGGTTTCAAAGAACTCTTCCTTGCCCGGCACGCGCTTGGCCACGTTGAACTGGCCACCGATCTCGCCGGCCGCGTCGAACAGGGTCACGCTGTGGCCACGCTCGGCGGCAACCGTGGCGGCGGAGAGGCCGGCGGGGCCGGCGCCGACTACAGCGATCTTCTTGGCCTGGGCCACCGGAATGTAGTTCAGCTCGGTCTCGTGGCAGGCACGCGGGTTCACCAGACAGCTGGTCAGCTTGCCGCCGAAGGTGTGGTCCAGGCAGGCCTGGTTGCAGCCGATGCAGGTGTTGATCTCGTCGGCGCGGCCTTCGGCGGCCTTGTTGACGAAGTCCGGGTCGGCGAGGAACGGACGGGCCATGGACACCATGTCGGCGTCGCCCTCAGCCAGAACCTGTTCGGCCACTTCCGGCGTGTTGATGCGGTTGGTGGTGATCAGCGGGATCGTCACCTCGCCCTTGAGCTTGGCGGTGACCTTGGTGAAGGCTGCGCGCGGCACCTTGGTGGCGATGGTCGGGATACGCGCTTCGTGCCAGCCGATACCGGTATTGATGATGGTCGCGCCGGCGGCCTCGATGGCCTTGGCCAGGGTGACGATCTCGTCCCAAGTGCTGCCGCCTTCCACCAGGTCGAGCATGGACAGGCGGAAGATGATGATGAAGTTCGGGCCCACGGCTTCACGAACGCGGCGGACGATCTCGACCGCCAGGCGCATGCGGTTCTCGTAGCTGCCACCCCAGCGGTCGGTCCGCTGGTTGGTGTGGGCGGCGAGGAACTGGTTGATGAAGTAACCCTCGGAACCCATGATCTCGACGCCGTCGTACTCGGCCTGCTGGGCCAGCACCGAGCAGGTGACGAAGTCCTGGATCTGCTTCTCGATCCCCTCTTCATCCAGCTCGTTCGGCTTGAAGGGGTTGATTGGTGCCTGGATGGCCGACGGCGCTACCTGCTTGGGGTTATAGGCGTAACGGCCAGCGTGGAGGATCTGCATGCAGATCTTGCCACCCGCCTCATGCACCGCGCGGGTGACGATCTTGTGCTTCTCGGCCTCTTCCACGGTGGTCAGCTTGGCCGCGCCGGCATAGACGCCACCTTCCGCGTTCGGGCCGATGCCGCCGGTGACCATCAGGCCGACGCCACCACGGGCGCGCTCGGCGAAATAGGCCGCCATGCGCTCGAAGCCATGGGGTTTCTCTTCCAGGCCGGTGTGCATCGAGCCCATCAGGGTGCGGTTGCGCAGGGTGGTGAAGCCCAGGTCGAGCGGGGCGAGCAGGTGCGGGTAATGGGTGGCGGTCATGGTTCCTCCACAACAGGCGGTGCTATTCACGGAATGCCTCGGCTTCAGCGGGCCGGGGTCGGTTATGGGGCAGAAGATAAAGAGCCGGGATTGCCCACTCAATGATCAGAACTGACAAGTTACTGATCCAAACTGACAGCCACCCTTGGCAAGCGGCGGTGCGTCCCCTACCCTGATCGGCATTCCCCGGCCCGGAAATTCCATGCGCAAATTGCTGATGCCCCTGATCGCCGCCGTCCTGGTGAGCTGCCTGACCGCCTATGCGGTATGGACCGGCGAACGGCCGCGCGCCCACTATCTGTCAGACCTGCGCGCCAACCTCACCAGCGACGTGGGCACCGCCGGTGCGAGCGGCAACCTGTTGGCGATCCGCCCGGCGCTGTACCCCAGCGACTACCGCGACCCGGACCTCCTGCGCATGAAACTCTCCGCAGCCCTCGACCGGGCCCGCGACCAGGGCCTGCTGAACGAGAAAACCGTCGTCGCCCTGCCCGACCACATCGGCACCTGGCTGTTGCTGCGGGATGAAAAGCACAACCTCTACCAGGCACGGAGCTTCGCCGAGGGCGGCCGGTTGCTCACCCTCAGTCATCCGACCTTGCTGGGGCGCCTGTTCCTCCAGGGACAGGACCTTGAAGAAGCGCTGCTGCGCGCCAAGGCCCGGCGCATGGCGCGGGACTACCAGAAGCTGTTCAGCCGCCTGGCCAGCGAATACAAGGTCACCATCCTCGCGGGCTCCATCCTCCTGCCCTCTCCGTACTTCAAGGATGGCAAGCTGCGTAGCGGTCACGGCGCGCTCTACAACCTGGCGCTGGCCTTCTCGCCGGACGGCATGCTGCTCGGCGAACCCTTCAGCCAGCCCTGGCCACAGAGCGCCAGAAGCGAATCCCGCCAGAAGCTGCAGACCGCCAGCGGCGAAGTGACCATCGCGCGCAGCTGGAGCCAGGGTTATCCGCAGAACCTGGTGACGCTGAGCGACGGCGAGACCAGCGCCAGCGAGGCACTTTTCCTGCGCGGCCGTCTCTGGCCCCTGCACAATGCGCCCGCAGGCAGCGAGCTGACGCCGGCCAGGGACCCGCAAGCCAACGAGACGCCGGGCAGCCACCTGCTGAATGCCTGGATGAGCGCCCGATGAAAACGCAGCGGGTCAAGCTGGGCGATCTCTCCGTGAGCTCCGTACTCAGCCTGGCAGCGGCACTGGAACAGGCCGGTCACAACGCGACCGAACTGCTGGAACGCTTCGGCCTGGACGCCACGCGCTTCGCCGAACCCCACGGCCGCTTGTCCATCCCGCGCTTCATGCGCCTCGGCCACGCCGCCATCCAGCTCAGCGGCAATCCCGCACTGGGCCTCGCCATGGGCCGGCTCAGCCGCTTGAGCCAGCTCGGGCTCGCGGGTGTCTGCGCCGAACAGGCACCGAACCTGCGCGAGGCAGCCCGCGCACTGGCCCGCTTCGAGTTGCTCTATGCCAGCAACTATCGCGGCCAGTCGAGCTTCCACGAGGACGCCAAGGGCGCCTGGCTGCGCTTCTATTCCATCAGCCCCTACAACGCCTACAACCGCTTCGTCGTGGATTCGGTGCTGGCGGGCTGGCAGAGCCACCTGAGCCAACTGGCAGGCACGGGCATCCGCGTCGAGAAAGTGGAGATCGAGTTTCCGGCACCGGATTACGCCGAGCGCTACGCCGAGCATTTCGGCTGCCCTGTGGAGTTCGAGGCCGGCGCCAACCAGCTGCGACTGTCACAGGACACGCTGGCGCTGCGCGGCAGCGAACACTGCCCCAGCACTTGGCGGCAATTGCTGGACATCTGTGAGCGGGAATTGCAGCAGCTGACACGCACCCGCAGCCTGCGCGAGCGTATAACCCAGTTGCTCGGGCCGCTCCTGCACGGGCGCGAGCCGGATCTCGAAGAAGTGGCGGCACGCCTGCAAATGCCGAGCTGGACCCTGCGCCGCAAGCTGGCCGAAGAAGGCACCCAGTTCCGCGCCATCCTCAACGAAACGCGCCGCGACCTGGCCATGGCCTATATCCGCGACACGGAACTGGCCTTCGGCGAAATCGCTTACCTGCTGGGGTTCGCCTCGGCCGAAGCCTTCCAGCGCGCCTTCAAGCGCTGGAGCGGCAGTACGCCGGGCGAATTCCGCCGCGCCCAGCGCCAGGCAGGCTGATCACATTTCGGTGGCGTCGTCGGCCGGTTCGACCGAGTCCTGCTCCTCTGCGTGAAAGTCGAGAATCTCTTCCTGGTAATCGTCCATTGGCTGCTCCTCCTGTGGCGATGTGATTCAGGAAACAAAGTCCATGCCAATAAGATAACGAGCGCAGGTGACCGGAAAATTACCCCCGCCTTTGCCATGGGAGCCAGAAAAGGCCGGCGGGATGTTCATGGGGGCAGATAAAACGAACAGGCAAAGAAAAAGCCCTCAGGTATCGCTACCTGAGGGCTTCTCTATATGGCGCAGCGGACGGGACTCGAACCCGCGACCCCCGGCGTGACAGGCCGGTATTCTAACCGACTGAACTACCGCTGCGTGTCGGTTGGACTTGCGTCCAGTGAAACCTTTGCATCGTCTGGCAGACTGGCCCAGTGGACCTTTCTGCCTCATGCCCGAGCAACTCGAACATGGGAAATATGGCGCAGCGGACGGGACTCGAACCCGCGACCCCCGGCGTGACAGGCCGGTATTCTAACCGACTGAACTACCGCTGCGCGTCGGCCGGACTTTCGTCCGAAATTCACAAGGATTGGTGGGTGATGACGGGATCGAACCGCCGACCCTCTGCTTGTAAGGCAGATGCTCTCCCGGCTGAGCTAATCACCCATTGGCCTTGCGAGGCGCGCAATTTACGCAGAGGGCTTCGCTAAGTCAACACCCTGTATGGATTTTTTCTTCGGACAGCGTTTTCCGCCCCGTTTGCCGCCACTCCGATGCGCACCAGCACAGGGCGGTCGCACCAGAGCGGCGCAGGATCAGCTCCCGGCCTTCAGCGATAACCGCGCCGTCACCCGGCCATCTTCGGTGCGATCCAGCCCGGCCTCTTCGATGCGAACGCCCTGCCCCTCCAGGACACCCATCCAGCGCAACAGGCTAGGGAAAGCTGCTGGCTGAAGGTTCACCTGCACCGCCCCTGGCGCATCGCTGTCGATTCGCTCGACGGCCAGTCCCTGCTCGGCGGCAGTGGTGGTTACCAGCCCTTGCAGTCGCTCCGGGTCCACCTTGATTTGCGGCTGGCTCTGTACCGCTCGCGCTTCAGGCGCATGAAGCTGCAGATAAGCGTGCATTCCGCGCTGGGCTTCGAAGTACTCGCGATTGCTGGCCAGTCGGCGTTCGGCCGGCAACCAGAGCAGCAGGTAAAGCAGGACCAGGCCGAGGAATATCCCCAGCCACAGCAATGCCGTGCGATCCCGGGCCGGCAAGGCGCGCCAGCGCGGGGCCAGGGAGGAAGCCTGCCACTGCGTGCGGAGCGGCGTCTTGATTGCATCGAGCATCTTCATCCCCCTATCACCAGGCGCGCGCTGACGCCGCTTTCGTCACGACTGGCCGAGCCCATCTGCACGGACAGCCCGCTTCCGATCAGACGCTCGCGCAGGCGCTCCAGGGCATCGAACCCCGGCGCCTGGACCTGCAGCGCAAGATCACCCCGTATTTCACTGAAATCCAGTTGCTGCACCCGAACCTGGGCACCTTCGGCGATCAAGGCCCCGGCCGCCTTGCCAAGCAATGCGAGCAGGCGGCTCTGCCCTGCACCGGAGGCTTCGGCCAGATGTTGATCGAACTGCGCCCGCAGGTTCACCAGCTTGGTGTCCTGGGGAAACAGCTCGCGATAGAGCGCCTCGTTGGCATCGGCGTAGGTATCGCCCTGGCGCTGCAGCTGCCAGGCCTGGACCAGGTTGAAGCCCCATTGCAGCACCAGCCACAGGCCGACCAACCCCAGCAGCGGCTTCCAGCGCGACCAGCGCTGCCGCTCTTCCTTCAGGGTGAACTCGCCCTGCGCCAGATCGCTGCCCTTCTGCTCCGCCAGCCAGCCATAGGCATCCCCTTCATCGCGCCAGTCATCCACGCCGTCGAGGGCCTGGCGCTCGACGGGAGCGCGCCCGCTGCGCGGTGCCGGACAGACATCCCGCAAGTGCGGCCAGTCCTGCTCCTCGAAGCCGAGTCGGGTACTGCCCTCGCCCCCCAGCAACCAACGCTGATCGAGCCAGAGCAACTGGGTGCCCTGTTCCGGCAAGAGGTCGGCGTCTATCTGGATGGACGCGGGAATCGGCCCGAGCTTGCCGGCCAGATCGAGCCATCCCGCCAGCCAACTGCGGCGCACCGCAAACACCCGGTGCCGACCATCGGCCAAGGCACCACCGAGCCCCAGGTGGAAGCTCTCGACATCCTCGGCGAGCATTTCCTCCACCGCGAACGGCAATGCCTGGCGCAACCAGCGGCCCTTCTGCGTGGGCAGGCGGACCGCGCAGCAGGTCACGGCCTCCACTGGCAGGATCAGGCGCCAGGGCGGCGCCACCTCTTCCAACGCCCTGGCGAATGGCAGGCGACGACCCGTGCCTCCTTGCCAGAGCAGCACCTCCAGTTCGGCATCCAGCTGCGTGCACGCGGCCACCGGGAGGAAGATGCAAGCCTGTGTCATGACTGCGGCTCCTTGACGGGCGCCGGCGGCAAACCGCCCTGCCCGAGATCACGAGAAAGAATCCGTACCTTGCCGTCACTGCCGCGCTGCAGGGTACTGACCAGAACCTGGCGGCGACCGGCGAGACGCACCTCGCTGATCACCTGGAAATACTGACTGCCCACCGCCAACCCCTGCGCCTCCAGCCCCATCCCGGCGAGAGCCGGCTGGCCGAGGAAGGCATCCAGGCTGCGGAAGCCGGTGGCGCCTCGCGCGGCCATCAGCAGCCCGCCACTGTCGGCGTCGAGGTTGTCGGCCAAGGTGGACAGCACGAGGGCACTGGCCGTGTTGACGTTGAGGGTGGAATCGGACGGCAGCACGGTCACGAAAGGCAGCAGCTTGCGGTAGTCCAGCTCCGTCATGCCTAACACTAGGCGCAACTCGGACACATCGCTCATGGCGTGGTTGGCCGCGCGGTAAGGCGGCTGCAACAGCAGGTACTGGTTATCTTCCGCGCCATTCGGCCCGAACGGCTCCTCGTCACGGTCGAGCCAGTCCACCAGCCGTTCGGTATAGGGCGCTTCGATGCCCAGGCGCAGCAGAAGGCGGCGGAACTGGCGAATGCCCTGTTCGTTGAGCTGGCCATCACGCACCAGGCCGTTGAGGTTGAAGCGCCCGCTCGGGTCCTCGATACGCACACTGAGCGAACCGCCATCGTCCAGCTGGAACGTGCTCAGGGGACGGGCCCAGGCCTCGCCGAGGTGATCCACCGGTGTACGCGGATCGCCTTGGCGCAGGTCGCGTAGCAGGATCGCTTCGGCCAATGCCTCGCCGCCAAGGGCGTACTGGGCTACCTGGCGGGTATGCAGTTCATTGCCGCTGGATCGGATGGAAAGCTGGGTGCGGGCGATCAGGCCGGCGCAGACGACGGTGACCACAGCCACCACCAGCAGCACCGTCAGCAGCGCAACACCCGACTGGCGTTTCATTGCGTCTGCTCCTGGCCGTCTTGCGGCTGGTTGCCCTGCTCGCCCTGCGGACTCTGCTGTTCGCCATCCTGTTCTCCACCACCGGCCTGGGGCACCTGCCGCGGCGGGGTTTCCACCAGCCGCAGTACCCGGCGCAGCTCACCATAGCGACGATGTTGCAAGGTGAGCTCCAGGGCCAATGGCAGGCGATCCAGACGCTCGTCGTCCGACAGGCCGGCGGGCGGCCAGCTGTCCTGCCAGTCACCACTGTCGTCCATGTAGCGCAGCTTCATGGAGGTCACGCCATCCAGAGCGTTCTGCACACGGGGCAGGCTGTCCTGCGCCTGATCCAGGACCGTCCAATAACGCCGCTCCAGACGCTCACCGGAAAGCTGCCAGCGCACCCGCTGCAGACGCGAGCGCTGCGTGCCAGTGGGATTGCGCCAGCCGCTGCGGGTGAACTCCAGGCTGTCGCTGTCGCCGGATTGCTCGCCCAGCAGCGCAGCCCGTGATTCGCCATAGGCATCGCGGATCGGACGAGAAATCACCTGGCGGACGTCGCGCTCGAAGGCAGAAATGCCCCGCACCAGCTCGCGCAGTTGCTGCTCCTGCACGCGGGTCGCCTCGTCGCTGTCGAGGACCGCGCCGAGCATGCGCCAGGTGCCGATGGCCAGCAGCGCGAAAATGGCGATGGCGATCAACAGCTCCAGCAGCGTGAAGCCCGCCGCGCGCTTCATGGCGTGCTCCCGAGGAAGCCCACCAGGCGCACGGCCGCGCGGTCCTCCAGCTTGCCGCCGATTCCTCGCACGGGCTTGGGCGCGACCCACAGCGTGACCCGTCGCAGCGCCGGGTCGCTGGTGCCCTCGACCTGGCTCAACCACTCCCAGCGCCTCCCGCCATAGTCCAGCTCACCCTGGTCGCGGCCATTGCCGGGCGGCGTCTGGCGCAATTGCAGTTCCGTCAGGCGGTTATCGGCAATCCACATCGCCAGGGCCTTGTCTTCCAGGCGCGAAGCGATCTGCAGGCTGCGGGCGCTGGCGGTGAGCACACTGGCGGCGACCACCGCGAAGATGGCCAGGGCCACCAGCACCTCGATCAGGGTGAAGGCGCGGCTGTTCCTCATCCAGCGCGTCCTTTGCCGGTCAGGCTCTCCACACGAGGCAGGCGAAAGCCGTCGCTGGAAAGCTGCAGGCGCCGCCCATCCTTGCGGCGCTCGGCCAACTCCAGGCGGAACGGACTGAGTTCGCCACTGGAGAGGATGATCAATTGCGGTACCGGACGGATGTCCTTGGTTTCCTTGTCGTCCTTCTTGACCGGTGCGGGCAGCGCCAGGGGCTCGCCGTCCAGTTCGAAGGTCAGTTCGGCCCACTCCGGCAATTGCCGGGCGCCATCGGACATGGGCTGCCAGCGCGAACTGGATTCGTCGTAGTAGTAGACCTGGTAACTGCCGCGCTCGAGCCGCAGGCCGTACTCGCGATTGTCCAGTACCGCCTCGTCGGCGAGCACGCCGATCAGACCCGCCAGCCGCTCCGCTTCATTGTTGAGTTCACGGGTTGGGCCGGCGACGCCGGCGCTGATGACCGCCAGCCCGGCGAGACAGGCGATGACCACCATCACCACCAGCACTTCGATCAGGGTGAAACCCGCGGACGCCAAGGCGCCGGACATCCGGCCAGCGCCACCCTGCCGCCCGCCTCTCATCAGTTGTCCCAGTTGGCGATATCGGCGTCGTTGTCGCTACCGCCTTCCTTGCCATCAGCCCCCAGGGAATAGAGATCATAGGTGCCCTTGCTGCCAGGCGAGAGGTACTGATAGGGGTTGCCCCATGGGTCGATGGGCAGCTTCTTCAGGTAGCCGTCCTTGTTCCAGTTCTTCGGCGGCGGGTTGCCGGAGGGCCGGCTCACCAGGGCCTCGAGGCCTTGCTGGGTGCTGGGGTAGGCGAAGTTGTCCAGCTTGTACATGTCCAGGGCGGCACCAATGGCCTTGATATCGCCCTTGGCCACGGTGACCTTGGCCTGGTCGGGACGGTTCATCACTTGCGGGACCACCAGCGCGGCAAGGATGCCGAGGATGACCACCACCACCATGATTTCGATGAGCGTAAAGCCCGACTGACTACGGCGCAGATTCACGCGATTACCCCACGAGTTGGTTGAGAGAAAGGATAGGCAGGAGGATGGCGAGCACGATCATCAGCACCACGGCCCCCATCACCACCAGCATGAACGGTTCGAAAAGGCCGACCAGCAGGGCGATGCTAGCGGCCAGGTCGTTTTCCTGGTTGCGCGCAGTGCGGGCGAGCATCTGGTCGAGTTCGCCGGAACGTTCGCCACTGGCAATCATGTGCAGCATCATCGGCGGGAACTGGCCGCTGCCTTCCAGCGCGCGGGTCAGGCTGCCACCTTCACGAACCTTCTGCGCCGCCACCACGACATGGGCGCGGATCACGCGATTGGCGATCACTTCGGCGCCGATGCCAAGAGCCTCGACCAGCGGTACACCGCTGCGGGTCAGGATCGCCAGGGTGGACGCGAAGCGCGCCGTATCGGTGGCGCGCACCAGTCGCCCCACGAGCGGGATACGCAGCATCAGCGCATGCCAGCGCTGTCGGATATCGGGATCGCGCAGGGCCCAGCGGGCACCGACGAGGCCAGCGATCAGCACCAGCAGCATCAGCCAGCCCCAGTGTTTGACCAGATCGCTCAGGGCGATGAGCCCGCGCGTGAGCAACGGCAAGGTCTGTCCAGAATCGATGAATACCTTGACCACGTCCGGCACCACGAAGCCCAGCAGGAAGGCGACGATGGCCAGCGACGCACACATGAGGATCACCGGATAGAGCAGCGCCAGCTGGATTTTCTGCCGCGACTGCTGGCGTTGCTCGGTGTAGTCGGCCAGTTGCTCCAGCACGGGTCCCAGGTGACCGGCATGCTCACCCGCCGCCACGGTGGCGCGATAAAGATCAGGGAAGGCCGAGGGGAACTCCCGCAGGCTGCTGGCCAGGCTGTGGCCCTCCAGCACCCGCGCGCGAACCGCCAGCAACATCGACTGGATGCGCGAGCTGCTCGACTGCGCGGCCGCCGCCCGCAAGGCTTCTTCGATGGGCAGCGCCGCCTGCACCAGGGTCGCGAGCTGGCGCGTCACCAGGGCGAGGTCACGTGCGGAAAGACCACGCGACAGGCTGAAGCGGCCTCGCTCGGCCTGCTCGCGAACGCGGGTCGCACGCACTTCCAGCGGCGCCAACTGGCGCTCGCGCAGCAGCTGGCGCACCTGGCGGGCGCTGTCAGCTTCGAGCACGCCCTTCTGCTGGCGGCCCTTGGCGTCGAGCGCGAGGTATTCGAAAGCGGCCATTTATTCTTCCTGGGTGACCCGCAGTACTTCTTCCACCGTGGTGACCCCGAGCAGGACCTTGCGCCGCCCGTCTTCGCGGATGCTCGGACTGGACAGGCGCGCGTGGCGGATCATCTCCTGCTCCGAGGCGACGCTGTGGATCAGGCTGCGCATGTGATCATCGAACACCACCAGCTCGTAGATACCGGTACGTCCGCGATACCCCTGCTGGTGGCACTCCGTGCAACCACGGGCACGATGCAGGGTCGGCGCGCTGTCCGGGTCAACGCCCAGCAACTGGCATTCGGCGGCGTCGGCCTGATAGGCCTCCTTGCAATGCGGGCACAGCACCCGCACCAGGCGCTGCGCCAGGACACCCAACAGGGACGATGACAGCAGGAAGGGCTCGACGCCCATGTCCACCAGACGGGTGATGGCACCGATCGCGCTGTTGGTGTGGAGGGTGGACAGCACCAGGTGGCCGGTGAGCGACGCCTGCACGGCAATCTCGGCCGTCTCCTGGTCGCGGATCTCGCCCACCATCACCACGTCCGGGTCCTGGCGCAGGATGGCGCGCAGGCCACGGGCGAAGGTCATGTCCACCTTGGGATTGACCTGGGTCTGGCCGATACCCTCGATGTGGTACTCGATCGGGTCTTCGACGGTGAGAATGTTGCGGGTGCGGTCGTTGAGCGTGACCAGGCTGGCATAGAGGGTGGTCGTCTTGCCCGAACCGGTGGGG
Organism: Pseudomonas taiwanensis; assembly: GCF_013393345.1. GTDB lineage: Bacteria > Pseudomonadota > Gammaproteobacteria > Pseudomonadales > Pseudomonadaceae > Metapseudomonas > Metapseudomonas resinovorans_C. Next base: position 173,522 of record NZ_QJRF01000030.1, on the reverse strand, counting down.
CCAGTGACCAGCAGGATGCCGTGGGGGCGGCGCACGGTGTCTTCCAGCTGATGGCGATCGCGATCGCTCATGCCCAGGTGCTGCAGCGTGAGGCGACCGGCCTGCTTGTCCAGCAGACGCAACACCACGCGCTCGCCATTGGCCGACGGCAGTGTGGAGACGCGGATATCGACTTCGCGCCCAGCCACCCGCAGGGAAATACGGCCGTCCTGGGGGATGCGTTTTTCGGCGATGTCCAGGCGCGCCATGACTTTGATCCGCGATACCAGCAGTGCCGCCAGCTCGCGCTTGGGTTCCAGCACTTCACGAAGGATACCGTCGACGCGGAAGCGCACGACCAGGCGTTTCTCGAAGGTTTCCAGGTGGATGTCCGAGGCGTTTTCCTTGATCGCTTCGCCGAGGATGGCGTTGATCAGGCGGATGATCGGCGCGTCGTCTTCCTGCTCCAGCAGGTCCTCGGTTTCCGGAATCTGCTCGGCCAGCGCGGCGAGATCGAGGCTTCCACCGAGGTCTTCGGCCAGTTGCATGGCAGCAGAGGAGTCATGCTGATAAGTCTGTGCCAGAGCCTGTTCAAAGGCCTCGCCAGTGAGCGGCTTCAACGGCAGACTGCGCCCGGCGAAGCGACGCGCCTCAGCCAGCGCGACCAGCTCGACCCCCGGGCGGTGTGCCAGGCAGGGCTCCACGCCATCGAGCAACAACACGCCATGCCGCTTGGCGAATCCAAAGGGCAGCCGTCGCAGGGGGGCTTCAACGAGTGGAGAATTCATCCGTGGGCGCCTATTTCAGGAGGGTCCAGAAGGAAGTATTGCAGGGCAAGCTGACGATTGTGCAGAGCCGCTGTCCGATTCTTATGATGCTTGTGAACAAAACCACCTAAAGCCGTAAAAATTCACATATATCTTTAGCACAGCGACCGCATCGCAACATCACCCGAATGGCCGAACATGGCCGGCAAAGTCGCTGCTATGATCAACACAGTTCTGCCACAAACATAATCAGAAAAAGAACGCAGCATTAGGAGTTGGACCCACTTGCGAGCTTCGGATTCCGTGCACTGGCTGCAACGCCACGCGCCAGCACTTGTCGGTGCCCTGCTGGTGCTGGCCATGGGCGCCAGCTTTGCCTGGCAGACCCGGGAGTGGTTGCGCCTGGTGGATGCTCCAGCCCAAGCACCCGAACAGCAGGGAACGCCCCTCGCCACCAGCCAGCCCCTACAGAACCTGGAGCCCCTCTTCGGACCGGCGCCGAAGGTCCAGCCCAGCGGCCCGCCCCCCTCTACCAATCTGCGTCTGACCTTGCTCGGCAGCTTCGTGAACGCCGGACCAGGCAAATCCATTGCCATCATCCAGTACGAAGGCGGCAAGCCGCGCCGCTTCACCGCCGGTGACGAGATCACCAGCGGTGTGAAAGTACACGCGGTGTATCGCAATCGCGTCGAAATCGAACGCAACGGCCGCCTGGAAAGTCTCAGCTTCCCGGAGCCGCGTTCACGCTTCACCCCTGTCGGCGGCGTTCCTGACGAGCCGTCAGCCGCAGTGATCGACGAACTCAATGGCCTGCAGGAAGACAACGCCGCGGAATTGCGCGAGCGCATGGAAAAGCTGCGCCAACAGATGGAAGACCCGGAAAACACCGTCTCCGAACCTTCCGCCGAACAGCCCCAGGAAAGCGAATGACACGATGACCCTGACCTTCTCGCGCCTCACGCTCGCCCTGATTGCTGCCGGGATGCTGACCGCACCCCTGCCCCTGCTCGCCGCCCAGCCGGGCGCCGCGACCGGCAATGCGCAGCAACAGCAGCAGGACGGCTGGACCATCAACCTCAAGGATGCCGATATACGCGAGTTCATCGACCAGATCGCCGACATCACCGGTGAGACCTTCATCGTCGACCCGCGCGTGAAAGGTCAGGTCAGCGTGGTGTCGAAGGCGCCGCTTGGGCTCAATGAGGTGTACCAGCTGTTCCTTTCGGTCATGGCAACCCACGGCTTCACCGTGGTCACCCAGGGCGACCAGGCACGCATCATCCCCAATGCCGAAGCCAAAGCAGAGGCCGGCAGCAGCCGTGCCGGCGCCGAAAGCCTGGAGACTCGCGTGATCCAGGTACAGCACACGCCGGTGACGGAACTCATCCCACTGATTCGACCGCTGGTCCCTCAGTACGGACATCTGGCAGCCGTCACCTCGGCCAATGCCCTGATCATCAGCGACCGCGCGGCCAACATCGCGCGCATCGAAGACCTGATGCGCCAGCTCGACCAGAAAGGCGACCGCGACTACACGGTGCTCAACCTCCGCTACGCCTGGGTGATGGACGCCGCCGAAGTGCTCAATGCATCCCTCAACCGCGGTCAGTCCAAGGGTACGTCGGGCACCCAGGTGATCGCCGATGCCCGCACCAACCGCCTGATCATCCTCGGCCCACCGTCAGCCCGGGCGAAGCTGGCCGCGCTGGCGCAGTCCCTCGACACCCCCACTTCGCGTTCGGCCAATACGCGGGTGATCCGTCTACGCCACAACGACGCCAAGGCGCTCGCGGAAACCCTCGGCGAAATTTCCGAAGGGCTGAAGAGCGAGGAAGGTGGCGGCGGTGAAGCGGGCGGCGCCGCGACAGGCGGCAAGCCGCAGAACATCCTGATCCGCGCCGACGAGAGCCTGAACGCCCTGGTCATGCTGGCCGAGCCAGACGTGGTAACCGCCATGGAAGATATCGTCCGCCAACTCGACGTACCCCGCGCCCAGGTGATGGTCGAAGCGGCCATCGTCGAGATTTCCGGCGACATCACCGACGCGCTGGGCGTGCAGTGGGCGGTGGATGCGCGCGGCAATACCGGCGGCCTGGGTGGCGTGAACTTCGGCAATACCGGGCTCTCGGTGGGCACGGTGCTCAACGCCATCCGCGACGATGAAATCCCCGACACGCTGCCGGATGGCGCCATCATCGGCATCGGCACGGAAAACTTCGCCGCCCTCATCACCGCCCTGTCTGCCAACAGCAGGAGCAACCTGCTGTCGACGCCCAGTCTGCTGACGCTCGACAACCAGAAGGCGGAAATTCTCGTGGGCCAGAACGTGCCCTTCCAGACCGGCACCTTCACCACGGACGCCTCAGGCGCCAACAACCCCTTCACCACCATCGAGCGCCAGGACATCGGCGTGACTCTCAAGGTGACCCCGCACATCAACGAAGGCGCCACCCTGCGCCTGGAGATCGAGCAGGAAATTTCCTCCATCGCGCCCTCCGCGACCTTGACCGCGCAGGCGGTGGACCTGATCACCAACAAGCGCTCGATCAAGAGCACCATTCTTGCGGAGGATGGCCAGGTTATCGTGCTGGGCGGCCTCATCCAGGACGACATCACCCAGACCGACTCCAAGGTGCCGCTGCTGGGCGACATCCCCATCCTCGGCCGGCTGTTCCGCTCCACCCGTGACACCCACGTGAAGCGCAATCTGATGGTGTTCCTGCGCCCGACCGTCGTACGCGACCGTGCCGGCCTCGCGGCCCTGTCCGGGAAGAAGTACAACGACATCCGTATCGTCGGCGAGCACGACAAGGAAGGTCGCCCGGCCATCCTGCCGAGCAAGCCCGTGGAGCTGTTCGACGGCCAGCAGTCCCCCTCCATCGATCTGCGCAAGCCGTAAGGCCCAACGCCTCGTGATTCATTTCCGGCACAAGCCTTCTTCCCGGTAACCGGGCACAAAAAAGGGCGGCCCCACCTTCCAGGTGGGGCCGCCCTCTTCTTTCCTGCCCGCTTTCCTATCAGCCGTTATTCGGCAGGATCGGTTTCTGGGCCCAGTCGATCAAACAGCGGTGAGCCCGCGCTCCAGATCGGCCTTGAGGTCACCCACATCCTCCAGACCTATAGCCAGGCGGACCAAGCTGTCACTGATACCGGCGTTAGCCCGCTCCTGCGGCGAAAGGCGTCCGTGGGATGTCGTGGCCGGGTGGGCGATGGTGGTCTTGGTGTCGCCCAGGTTGGTGGTGATGGAGATCATCCGGGTGGCATCGATGAAACGCCAGGCCGCTTCCTTGCCGCCCTTCACCTCGAAGCTGACCACCGCGCCGAAGCCCTTCTGCTGGCGCTTGGCCAACTCGTGCTGCGGATGGCTTTCAAGCCCCGAGTAGTAAACGCGTTCGACACCAGGCTGCTGCTCCAGCCAGCGGGCGATTTCGAGGGCACTGGCGCAATGGGCCTGCATGCGCACGCGCAGGGTTTCCAGGCCTTTCATCATCACCCAGGCATTGAAGGGGCTCAGGGTCGGGCCCGCAGTGCGCAGGAACCCCACCACTTCCTTCATATGCTCGGCGCGACCGGCGACCACGCCACCCATGGTTCGGCCCTGACCATCGATGTACTTGGTGGCCGAGTGCATGACGATGTCGGCGCCCAGCTTGAGCGGCTGCTGCAAGGCCGGGGTGCAGAAGCAGTTGTCCACCACCAACAAGGCGCCGCCGGCGTGGGCGATATCGGCCAGGGCGGGGATGTCCACCAGCTCGGCCAGCGGGTTAGACGGCGACTCGACGAACAGCAGCTTGGTGTTCGGCTTGATTGCCGACTTCCAGCCGTCCAGGTCGGACAGCGCGGGGTAGTCGACCTCGATACCGAAGCGTTTGAGGTACTTCTCGAACAGGCTGATGGTGGAACCGAACACGCTACGGGAAACCAGTACATGGTCGCCACTGCTGCACAGGCTCATGGCAATAGCGAGGATCGCCGACATACCGGAAGCGGTCGCGACGGCCTGCTCGGCGCCTTCGAGGGCGGCAATGCGCTCTTCGAAGGTCCGCACGGTCGGGTTGGTGTAGCGCGAATAGACGTTGCCCGGTACCTCACCGGCGAACCGCGCGGCGGCGTCGGCGGCAGTGCGGAACACGTAACTGGACGTCAGGAACATGGCCTCGCCATGCTCACCTTCCGGCGAGCGGCGCTGGCCAGCGCGCACGGCCAGGGTTTCGAAGGCGGCGCCTTCCAGGTCACTGTCCAGCCTTCCGGCTTCCCATTCCTGCGTCATATCCCTACCTCTTCAGAAACGAAGCCCGGACAGGATCCGGGCTACAGACTTACGACTTGCCGCCAGACGCGCGACTCAGTTGTTGTACAGATCGATGATGGCGCTGACCGCGTGGGCCTTGACCTTGCTGGCATCGTTACGTGCCTGCTCGATCTTGTTCAGGTACTGCTCGTCGACGTCGCCGGTGATGTACTGGCCATCGAACACTGCGCAATCGAAGTGATCGATCTTCACCTTGCCGCCGCCCACTGCATCGATCAGGTCCGGCAGGTCCTGATAGACCAGCCAATCGGCACCAATGAGTTCGGCCACTTCCTCGGTGGTGCGGTTGTGGGCGATCAGTTCGTGGGCGCTGGGCATGTCGATGCCGTACACGTTCGGATAACGCACTGCCGGAGCCGCGGAACAGAAGTAGACGTTCTTGGCGCCCGCTTCGCGAGCCATCTGGATGATTTGCTTGCAGGTGGTGCCGCGAACGATGGAGTCGTCCACCAACATCACGTTCTTGCCGCGGAACTCCAGTTCGATGGCATTCAGCTTCTGGCGCACGGATTTCTTGCGCGCAGCCTGGCCGGGCATGATGAAGGTACGGCCGATGTAGCGGTTCTTCACGAAGCCTTCGCGGAATTTCACGCCCAGGTGGTTAGCCAGTTCCAGGGCGGCGGTACGGCTGGTATCCGGAATCGGGATCACGACGTCGATGTCATGCTCAGGACGCTCGCGCTGGATCTTCTCGGCCAGCTTCTCGCCCATGCGCAGGCGCGCCTTGTAGACGGAGATGCCGTCCATGATGGAATCCGGGCGGGCCAGGTAGACGTGCTCGAAGATGCAAGGGGAGTACTGCGGCTTGGCCGCGCACTGACGGGTGAACAGCTTGCCTTCTTCGGTGATGTACACCGCTTCGCCCGGAGCCAGGTCACGGATCAGGGTGAAGCCCAGCACGTCGAGGGCGACGCTCTCGGAGGCGATCATGTATTCGACGCCTTCGTCGGTGTGACGCTGGCCGAAGACGATCGGGCGAATCGCATGGGGATCACGGAAGCCGACGATGCCGTAGCCGGTGATCATCGCCACCACGGCGTAGCCACCCTTGCAACGCGCGTGCACGCCGGAAACCGCGGCGAACACGTCTTCCTCGGTGGGCTGCAGCTTGCCGCGGTGGGCCAGTTCGTGAGCGAACACGTTGAGCAGCACTTCCGAATCGGAGTTGGTGTTCACGTGACGCAGGTCGGACTCGTAGATTTCCTTGGCCAGCTGCTCGACGTTGGTCAGGTTGCCGTTGTGCGCCAGGGTGATGCCGTAAGGCGAGTTGACGTAGAACGGCTGGGCCTCGGCGGAGCTGGAGGAGCCTGCGGTGGGATAGCGCACGTGACCGATGCCGATGCTGCCCACCAGGCGCTGCATATGGCGCTGCTGGAAGACGTCACGGACGAGGCCGTTGTCCTTGCGCAGGAAGAGCCGGCCATCATGGCTGGTCACAATACCGGCAGCGTCCTGGCCGCGATGCTGAAGCACGGTAAGCGCGTCATACAGCGCCTGATTGACGTTCGACTTACCGACGATACCGACGATGCCACACATGTGACGCAACCCCTGCTAGTAGTTCAAGCTAATCAAGTATCCGCCCAGGCCGTTTGGGTATGGGCAGGCATGCTTCCGGTGCGACGCATCAGCTGGGTGAGCTGATGCCGCTCGCGAGCCACTGACTGGTAAAGCCCAGAATAAGGTTCTTCGACCAGTCGGCGACCATTAGAAAATGCGGCAACAGCGTGGATTGCTGCCACCAGGGATCCTGTTGCACCGGCGCCAGGCTGAGCAGGCCGACCAGCAGCACCACCAGCAGCGCGCCACGGGCGGCGCCAAAGGCCATGCCCAGTACGCGGTCGGTGCCGTCCATACCGGTAACCCTGACCAGCTCGCCGATCAGGAAATTGATCAAGGCGCCCACCAGCAAGGTGGCGACGAAGAGAATGGCGCATGCGGCGATGATGCGCGCCGAAGGCATTTCGATGAATTCAGTGAGATGCAGTGACAGGGCGCCGCCGAAGGTCCAGGCAACTACGCCTGCGACTATCCAGGTCAGGAGCGAGAGAGCTTCCTTGACGAAGCCCCGGCTCAGACTGACCAGGCTGGAAACGGCGATGATGGCGATTATCGTCCAATCGACCCAGGTGAATGCCACGGTGCGGCCCACAAACGGAAAAGGCGCTGCATTTTAGCAGAGCCCTTTCACTCCGGTAACCCGCGAAACAGAAAGGGCTCGATTAACCGGGTCTATCAGGTCTTCTCCGGCTGGAAACGGACGATGAAGCCATTCAGCTTCTGCTGACGGGACAGTTGGTCACGCAGGCGATTGGCCTCGGCCCGTTCGATCACCGGGCCGACGAACACCCGGTTCATGCCTTCTACGCTGCGGATGTAGGCGTTATAGCCCTGGGTGCGCAGGTTCTTCTGCAGGTTCTCGGCACTGGAGCGACTGGACAGGCTGGCCAACTGGATCGACCAGCTGACTGGCAGGCCGTTGACGTCCAGGCGCTTCTCTTCGGCCTTGGTCGCTGCAACCGGAGCAGCCGGAGTAGGCGCAGGCGCCTTGGCCTGTGCCGCCGGTTGTGGCTGTGTTTGCTGCGGTTGCGGTTGCGCGGGAACCGGAACAGCGGGAGCCGCAGGTTGAGCGGGCGCTGCCGGAGCAGCGTCCTCGGCCGGCGGAACATTGGCCGCCAGCGCGCCTTCGGCAGGCTCCAGCGGCGGCACGGGCTCCTGAGGCAGGGCCTGCGGCTCCGGCACCTGGACCTGCTCGAGTGCCACCGGAGGCATCTCCGGCGCCTTGGGCATGGGCGGAGCTTCCACCACCACCTGACGCAGTTCGTCCTCGCGACTGAACAACATGGGCAGGAAAATCACCGCCAGCGCCACCAGCACCAAAGCGCCGACGATACGTTGCTTGAGTCCCTTGTCCATTACAGCCATTTCCCCTACTCCCCCGCTGCTTGGTTTTCCAGCCAGCTCAGCGCCTCAGCCACACTGTAGAACGAACCGAACACCAGAATTTCGTCGTCCGGTGCCGCCCGCTCACACTGCGCTTCGAGCGCTGCGGCGATATTTTCGTGGACACTGACGCTTGCGTGAAGGTTCGTCAATGCCGCCTGCAATTCCGCCGCAGGACGGCTACGCGGGGTAGGCAACGGCGCCACGGCCCAATGGGCCAGTTGCCCGCTTAGCGGGCCGAGAACGCCGGGAAGATCCTTATCGGAAAGCAGGCCGAAAACGGCCAGACGCTTGCCAGCGACCGGACGGGCCGCGAGGCGCGCCGCCAGGTACTCGGCAGCATGGGGGTTGTGACCGACATCCAGCAGGAGCGAAACCTTCTTGCCGCGCCATTCGAGGCTGCGGAGATCCAGGCGCCCGGCGACCCGGGTACCGATCAGCGCAGCCTGGATCACTTCCGGCTGCCAGGGCATGTCCAGCAGCGCATAGGCCTGGAGCGCCAGGGCGGCGTTTTCCATGGGGAGGTCGAGCAGAGCCAGGTCATGCAGCTCAAGCACCTGCCCGGACGCGCAAGTGCCGCGCCAGTGCCAGCTACCGTCGCCCTGCGCCAGATCGTACTCCCGGCCACGCAGGAACAGCGGTGCGGCAAGCGCACCCGCCTGGTCCAACAGAGGTTGAGGCGGGTTCAGGTCGCCACAGAGGGCTGGCTTCCCTGCGCGGAAGATGCCTGCTTTCTCGAACGCCACGCTTTCCCGGGTGTCGCCGAGCCAGTCCGCGTGATCCAGGCCAATGCTGGTCACCAGGGCGAGGTCGGAATCCACCAGGTTCACGGCATCCAGGCGACCGCCCAGGCCAACTTCGAGCACCACAGCATCAAGGCCTGCGTGCTGGAACAACCAGAAGGCCGCCAGGGTGCCCATTTCGAAGTAGGTCAGGGAGATTTCGCCACGTGCCGCCTCCACAGCGGCGAAGGCATTGCAGAGCGCCTGATCGGTAGCCTCCTGGCCATTCAACTGGACGCGCTCGTTGTAACGCAGCAGGTGCGGCGAGCTGTACACGCCGACCTTGAGCCCCTGGGCGCGCAACAGCGCGGCCAGGAAAGCACAAGTGGAACCCTTGCCGTTGGTGCCAGTGACCGTAATCACCTTTGGTGCCGGCCGGGTCAGACCCAGCCGGTCGGCAACTTCGCGGCTACGCTCCAGCCCCATGTCGATGGCCGTGGGGTGGAGCTGTTCAAGGTAGGAAAGCCAGTCGGCAAGGGTTCTCTGGGTCATGCGATAGCCGGGGAAGGTAGACGCAGCATCTGCGCCAGCAGCCGACCAAGGCGCTCTCGCAGTTCTGCGCGGGGGATGATCATGTCGATGGCGCCGTGCTCCAGCAGGAACTCGCTGCGCTGGAAGCCTTCCGGCAGTTTCTCGCGAACGGTCTGCTCGATCACGCGCGGGCCGGCAAAGCCGATCAGGGCGCGCGGCTCACCGACGATCACGTCGCCGAGCATCGCCAGACTGGCCGAAACGCCACCGTAGACCGGGTCGGTCAGCACGGAAATGAACGGGATGCCCTCTTCACGCAGGCGAGCCAGGACTGCGGAAGTCTTGGCCATCTGCATCAGGGAAATCAGGGCTTCCTGCATACGCGCACCACCGGAGGCGGAGAAGCAGACCAGCGGGCAACGTTTTTCCAGGGCCACGTTGGCAGCGCGGACGAAGCGCTCACCCACGATGGCGCCCATGGAGCCGCCCATGAAGGAGAATTCGAACGCACAAGCCACGATCGGCATCTTGTGCAGCGTGCCGCTCATGGCGATCAGCGCATCCTTCTCGCCGGTATCTTTCTGCGCGGAGACCAGGCGGTCCTTGTACTTCTTGCTGTCGCGGAACTTCAGGCGATCCACCGGCTCCAGGTCGGCACCGATCTCTTCGCGACCTTCTGCGTCCAGGAAGATGTCCAGGCGGGTGCGCGCGCCGATGCGCATGTGGTGGTTGCACTTAGGGCAGACGTCCAGCGTCTTTTCCAGCTCGGGCTTGTACAGCACCGCCTCGCAGGACGGGCACTTGTGCCAGAGGCCTTCCGGAACGGAGCTCTTCTTCACCTCGGAACGCATGATCGAAGGGATCAGCTTGTCTACCAGCCAGTTGCTCATGCTCTAGTTCTCCACAGCTTTCAGGCCCGAACACGCGCTAGCGGTTCAAAGCCCGGCGCATGTTCTTGAGCGAATTCATGGTTGCGACCCCGGCACTCAGCACGCATCCGGGGATCACCCTGGTGATGGCCTCGCCACCACCTTCGTAAAAAACCGGCCCGATCGACGCAGCCTTGCCGCGCGACCCGCCAGGCTGCGCCTGACTGGGCAACTCGGTTATGGACGGCAGCGACGCGCTGTCCGTCACATATGCAGGAGACGCGCCAGCACGGGAGTACACGAAATTTTCCGCAATCTGCATGTCAGGCGCGTGCCTGTTGGATGAAGGCTTGAATTTTCGCGGCGTCCTTGATGCCCTTGCTCGCCTCGACACCCCCACTCACATCCACGGCGTACGGTCGAACCTGGCGCACCGCATCGCCAACGTTCTCGGGGGTCAGACCACCGGCGAGAATCACCGGTTTTGCTGCATTCCGGGGCACCAGGCTCCAGTCGAAGGCTTCGCCGGTGCCACCCGGGGTGCCCGCGACATAGGTGTCGAGCAGCACACCCGACGCCTCGGGATAGCACGCGATTGCGGCCGCAACGTCGTCACCCGGCTTGACCCGTAGCGCCTTGATGTAAGGACGGCCGTAGCCGCCGCAATCCGCCGGGCTTTCATCACCGTGGAACTGCAGCAGGTCGAGGGGAACCACTTCGAGCAGTTGCGTCAGCTCAGCGCGCGGCATGTCGACGAAGAGCCCGACGGTGGTCACGAATGGAGGCAACGCAGCGATGATGGCGCCCGCCTGGGCCGGAGTCACCGCGCGCGGGCTCTTCGCGTAGAACACAAAACCTATGGCATCCGCCCCGGCAGCGACTGCGGCCAGGGCATCCTCGATTCGGGTAATACCGCAGATTTTGATGCGAACGGCTGACAAGATGCAGGCACCTGAAGGCTAAAGACCACGGATGTTAGCAAAGGCCCGGCGCAGCGTCAGCCCGCGCAATCCGGCAACCCGGAAAGAAAGTGCGGCCCGAGGTAGCGCTGGGGAAGCTCGAACTCTTCGGGATATTCGACACGCACCAGATAGAGCCCGTAGGGATGCGCGGTCACGCCACCCTCCCGACGAATCCGCCCTTCCAGCACCTGCCTTGCCCACTCCACCGGTTGTTCGCCGGCACCGATGGTCATCAGCACACCGGCAATATTGCGCACCATGTGGTGAAGGAACGCATTGGCGCGTATATCGAGCACGATCATGCGACCGAGTTCGATCAGCTCCAGGTGATGCACGGTCTTGATCGGCGACTTCGCCTGGCACTGTCTCGCGCGAAACGCACTGAAATCGTGGGTTCCCACCAGACAACGCGCGGCCTCACGCATGCGCTCGGCATCCAGGGGTCGGTGGTTCCAGGTCACTTCTTCTGCCATGTGCGCCGGACGAATTTCGTCGTTATAGATCACATAGCGATAGCGCCGCGCCATGGCGCTGAAGCGGGCATCGAAGTGCTTCGGCATCTCCCTGGCCCAGGTAACGCTGATATCCGGCGGCAGGTTCGCATTAGCCCCCATCACCCAAGACAGCGGCGACCGCGAAACGGGCGTATCGAAGTGCACGACCTGGCCACTGGCGTGCACCATGGCATCGGTGCGTCCGGCGCAGGAAAGTGTCACGGGCGCACCACCCGCCACCCGGCAAAGGGCTTTCTCCAGCGCGCCCTGGATGGACGGAACGCCATCGATCTGGCGCTGGAAGCCGCGATATCGCGAGCCCTTGTATTCGACGCCAAGAGCAATTCTGTAAATGCCAGCGGCAGCCGAAGTGGCTGCCGCTGCGGGTACTACATCTGTCATCTATCAGCTGAGTCGTGCGATCAGTTCGCGCGCTTCCTGTTGCTGGGTGTCACTACCCTCGGACATCACCTCGTCGAGGATGTCGCGAGCACCTTCAGTGTCACCCATGTCGATATAGGCACGAGCCAAATCCAGTTTGGTCGCGGTTTCGTCGGTACCGGAGAGGAAATCGAAGTCGTCTTCCTCGCCCAGTCCCAGGCCGAGGTCTGCCGCCTCGTCTTCCAGCACGGCAACCGGCTCAGGCTCCGGCGCTTGCTGCAGGCTGTCGGAGAGCTGATCCAGCTCGGCAGTCACCTCGTCCAGCTGCGCGGCAAAGCTGTCGTTGTCTGCCAGCGGCTCTGCAATCGGCTCGCCGGGAAGCGAGAGGTCGAAATCGGCCGGCAGATCGAGAAGGGCTTCGCTTGCCTTTTCCGCTACCGGAGCGGGGGCGTCGACGGTCAGCGGCGCATCGAGGTCGCTGTCCAGGCTCAGCAGGAAATCGTCCTCTTCCACCGTCGCCGACTGGGTGGTCGGCTCCAGGTCGAGGCTGAAATCAGCGAGATCATCGCTGAGTTCCAGGCTTTCGTCACCAGTCAGCAGCTCGTCGCTGCCGCCGATGTCCAGGTCGAAGTCCAGGTCATTTTCGGCGTTGGCCGGAGAAGCAATCGGGAGGTCGAGCTCCAGATCGTCCAGGCCCAGTTCGTCCACCGGAGCCGCAACAGGCTGGATGGCAGCCGGTTCTTCGTCGGCAAGCTCCAGATCGAGATCGGACCCCAGATCATCCAGGCTCAGGTCGAATGCATCATCCAGGTCTGACCCGCTGTTTGCCGGCGTGCTTGCCGGAACATCGTCGAGGGTCAGGTCATCGAGACTGAAGCTGTCGAGATCGTCCGCCGCAGCCAGACCCGCAACCGCACTGGCTGCCACGGCAGCAACGGCCATGGCCGGGTACTTGCCTTTCAGTTGGTCGATTTCGCCACCTGCACCGCCAATCTCACGGAGCTCGCTTTCCTGACGCGCGAAACCTTCGCGATCACCCAGTTCGGCGTAGACCTCCATCAGCTTGAGGCGAAGATCGCTGCGATGCGGCTCGTCGTTGATGGCGTTCTGCAACAGCTCGGCAGCCTGGTTGAAGCGACCGTAGGCGATATAGATGTCGGCCTCGCTGAGCACATCGCCGGTCTGTGCGGTGACACGCTCGTCAGCCTTGGCAGGCGCGGCGTCCGGCACATCGGCAACGGTCGTATCCAGTTCCGGACTATCGAGGCCGGCGAAGCTGTCGTCCTTCAGGTCTAGGTCGACGTCGAAGCTGTTCTCGTCATCCTGCGCGGCAAGGCTGTTCTGCAGCTCGGCCTCTTTCAGGGCATTGCGACGCGACAGCACCATCAGCAGGACCAACAGAGCGACAAGCGCGCTGCCACCGGCCAGGAGGAGCAGCATGGGGTTGGCCAGCACGTCGTCGATGATGCTGGACTGCGGCGGCTCGACCACAGGCGCGGCCGGGGCGGTCTGCACGGGTTTGACTGGAGCTGCCGGCTTGGCGGGCTCTGCCGGCTTCGGCTCCTGGGCAGCGGCCGGCGCTGCAGGCTGGGCAGGAGTTGCTGGCTGGTCAGGAGCAACAGGCTGCGCTGGCGCGGCTGCAACCGGCTCGGCCGGGACTGCGGCTTCCGGGGCGGCAGGTTGAGCCGGTGCCGGGGTCGGCGCTGCAGCTGTCGGCACTTCAGGCGCCGCCGGCGTAACGGTAGCGGGCTGGGCAGGCGTAGCGGCAGGCTGGGCCGGCGCTGCGGGAGCTGCGGGAGCTGCGGCGGGCGCTGCAGCGGTGGCAGGAACAGCGGGAGCCTGATTGCCTTGATTGGCCATGTTGGACTGCAGCTTCGCGAGCTGGTCGTCCTTGAGCTGGATCAGACGCTGCAGCTTGTCCATCTGACTCTGCAGGTCGGTCATGCGGCTCTTCAGCTCATCATTTTCGCGACGGGTCGAATCCAGGCTTTCCTGGGTTACAGCCAGTTTGTCGCTGAGCGCCTTGCTTTCGCCGTTGGCACCCTTGTCGCTGCCACTGGAAGCCTTACCGCTCGCAGCGGAAACCAGGCGCAAATTGTCCTCGGTCTCAACTTTCTCAGGGGCTTCACCTGCGTTGCTGCGCTTGGTGGCGTCGAGCTGACGCTTGCCCTCCCCTGCCAGGCTGCGACCTTCGCGCCAGGCGGTGTTCTGGGCCTGCACCTGGGAAATGGCCTCGGCCTGGGAACGGCTGGCGATCTGCTTTTCATCGGGCAGGCGCAACACCTGGCCGCTCTTCAGGCGATTGATGTTGCCATCAACGAAAGCGTCCGGGTTCAAATCCTGGATGGCCAGCATGGCCTGGTGCACCGAGCCACTGGCGCGGCTGCGCTCAGCGATCTCCCAGAGGGTGTCGCGGGAGGTGGTGCGGTATTGGTCAGTCGGCGCCTTGGGGGCAGCCGCCTGGGAGGGAGCGGGAGCAGGTGCCGGAGCACTGGGGCGCGGTGCAGCAGCGGAGGTCGCCGGGGCGCTGCGAACAGGCGCGGCAGACGGCGCTACTGCGGGACGCGGTGCTGGCGCGGGGGCAGCGACCGGAACTTTCGGCGCGGCAGCGGCGGCAGCCTGCGGCGAATAGAGCGGCGGATCGAGAAGCAGCGTGTACTCACGCAGCAGGCGACCATTGGGCCAGAGCACCTCGACCAGGAAGTTCAGATAGGGTTCGCGGACCGGCTTGGTGGAAGTCACCCGGATAACGCTGCGGCCGTTGGGCTTGATCACCGGGGTGAACTTGAGGTCCTGCAGGAAATACTGGCGGTCGACGCCGGCCTTGGAGAATTCCTCGGCCGATGCCAGGTTCGGCTTGACCTCGGCAGACGCCAAGTCACGCACTTCGCGCAGCTCGATCTCCGCATCCAGTGGCTGGTTCAAGGAAGAACGCAGGGTGACTTCCCCGAGTCCCAGGGCGTTGGCCACGCCCGAAGTCAGCGCGGATGCAGCCGCGATTGCCAGCACAAGTTTGCGAACCCGAACCATAGAGTGATTCCCTTGTTTTATCTTTTTTCTCGCGGGGCGAGAGGAGGGTCTTAAGTCGCTGCCTGCGCACGCCTGAAACGGCGGCTCCCCATCAACGATAAGGCCAAGCCAGTATTGTCAAGCTAGAATAGTTCTACAAATTTTCAGGTAAGTATCTTTGACAGATAGTGTTTTATCAACAACTCGGCCGACTGCACAGCATTGAGCGCAGCGCCTTTTCTTGCATTATCTGAAGCAATCCACAAATTGAGTTCGCACGGGTCATCCAACCCGCCCCGAACCCGGCCTACATATACCGAATCCTGCCCTACGGCGTCGCCGACAGCGGTCGGATAATCGCCCTCTTCTTCCACAAACTCGACGCCCGGCGCTGTTCCGAGCTGCTCGCGTACCCTGGCAACATCCACCGGCTGCTCAGCCACAACCGAAACCGCCAGGCTGTCACCAAAGAAGACCGGAGCCAGGGCGCAGGTGGCGGACACACGCAGAGCCGGCTCACCGAGCAACTGCTTGATCTCGCCCGCCAGGCGGCGCTCCAGGACGGCATGCCCTTCGGCATCCGGGACACCGGCCTGCGCCAGGACATTGAAGGCGATCTGCCGATCGAAGAAGCGTGGTTCCAGAGGCCGCGCGTTGAGCAGCTCGGCAGTCTGGCGCGCCAGCTCGGCAACGCCCTCTCGACCACGGCAGGACACTGCAAGGCTGGCCATCACACTGACGCGCTGCGGCTTGAGCAGGCCCTTGAGCGGCGCCAGCACGCAGGCCAGCGCCACCGACGAGGCACTGGGGCTGGTCAATTGATAGGGAGCCGGGAGCGTTTCGAGCAGCTGCGGGTTGCTTTCCGGAACCAGGGCTGGAGCGGTATTCGGGTCCAGCGCACCGGACAGGTCGATCAGCGAGCACCCTGCCGACGTCGCGCGAGCGGCAAAGCTGCGGGTCACCGCTTCACCAGCCGCAAAGAAGGCCAGACGCACCTGGGCAAAATCGAACTCGGCTACATCCCGCACCCGCAGGTTACGTCCTTTGAAAGGCAGCGATGTGCCGGCGGATTCGCCACTGGCGAGCAGATAAAGGTTGCCGACCGGAAATTCACGCTCTTCGAGGAGCTGGACGAGGGTTTCGCCAACGGTGCCGGTGGCGCCGATCACGGCGATATCGAGGGACTGGCTCATGGAGGGATACTTCTGGCGATGCGAGGAGCGGCACTTTAACCGCCACCCCGCACGCAGGCAATCGAGGGTCAGAGAGTGCCGACGAGCCTCATCGACACCCTGCGATCCATCAACGCTCCAGCAGGATGCGCAGCATACGGCGCAGCGGTTCGGCAGCGCCCCAGAGGAGCTGGTCGCCCACGGTGAAGGCGCCCAGGTACTGCGAACCCATGTTGAGCTTGCGCAGACGGCCGACCGGGACAGTCAAGGTACCGGTCACGGCAGTCGGAGTGAGTTCGCGCATGCTGATTTCGCGCTGGTTCGGCACCAGTTTCACCCAGGGATTGTGCTGGCTGATCATGCCCTCGATGTCGGCGATCGGCACATCCTTGTTCAGCTTGATGGTCAGCGCCTGGCTGTGGCAGCGCATGGCGCCGATGCGCACGCAGATGCCATCCACCGGGATCGGGCTCTTGAAGCGACCGAGGATCTTGTTGGTCTCGGCCTGGCCTTTCCACTCTTCGCGGCTCTGGCCGTTGGGCAGTTCCTTGTCGATCCAGGGGATCAGGCTGCCGGACAGGGGCACACCGAAGTTCTCGGTGGGGAAATCTTCGCCGCGCATGGCTTCAGCCACTTTGCGATCGATGTCGAGGATGGCACTGGCCGGGTTGGCAAGATCATCGGCCACCGCAGCATGGGTCGCGCCCATCTGCTTGATCAGTTCGCGCATGTTCTGCGCGCCTGCGCCGGAGGCCGCCTGATAGGTCATGGCACTCATCCACTCGACCAGGCCGGCTTCGAACAGGCCGCCCAGAGCCATCAGCATCAGGCTGACGGTGCAGTTGCCGCCGATGTAGTTCTTGGTGCCGGCGTCCAGTTGCTGGTCGATGACCCGACGGTTCACCGGATCGAGCACGATCACCGCGTCATCCTGCATACGCAGGCTGGAGGCGGCGTCGATCCAGTAGCCCTGCCAACCGGCTTCGCGCAGCTTGGGGAAAACCTCGTTGGTGTAGTCGCCACCCTGGCAGGTCAGGATCACATCGAGGGTCTTCAGCTCGTCGATGCTGTAGGCGTCCTTCAGCGGGGCAACGTCCTTGCCGACCGCGGGGCCCTGGCCACCAACATTGGAAGTAGTGAAGAACACCGGCTCGATCAGGTCGAAATCCCGCTCTTCCAGCATTCGCTGCATGAGCACGGAACCCACCATGCCGCGCCAACCGATCAGACCTACACGCTTCATGACAACTACACCTTTCGTGAAAAAGTGGGCCGCTGGTTTTCCAGCGGGCCCGACAGATTACAGATTCCGCAGTGCTGCGACCACAGCATCGCCCATTTCGCGGGTACCGACCTTGGTCGCACCGGCGGAGTAGATATCGCCCGTCCGCAGGCCCTGATCCAGCACCAGGCTGACGGCCTTCTCGATGGCGTCGGCAGCAGCGGTCTGGTTGAAGCTGTAGCGGAGCATCATCGATACGGAAAGTATGGTCGCCAATGGGTTGGCGATGCCCTGGCCGGCGATGTCCGGTGCCGAGCCGTGGCAGGGTTCGTACATGCCCTTGTTGTTCGAATCCAGCGAGGCGGAAGGCAGCATGCCGATGGAACCAGTGAGCATGGAAGCCTCATCCGACAGGATGTCGCCGAACATGTTGTCGGTCACCATCACGTCGAACTGCTTGGGTGCACGCACCAGTTGCATGGCAGCGTTGTCGACGTACATGTGGCTGAGTTCGATGTCCGGATAGTCCTTGGCCACCTCTTCCACCACTTCGCGCCACAGCTGGCTGGAGGCCAGGACGTTGGCCTTGTCCACCGAGCACAGTTTCTTGTTGCGCACGCGGGCCATGTCGAAGCCGACACGCGCGATGCGGCGAATTTCGCTTTCGCTGTAAGGCAGGGTGTCGTAGGCCTGGCGCTCGCCGTTCTCCAGCACGCGCTGTTCGCGAGGCTGGCCGAAGTAGATGCCGCCGGTCAGTTCGCGGACGATCAGGATGTCGAGGCCCGCGACCACTTCCGGCTTGAGGCTGGAAGCGTCGGCCAGTTGCGGATAGAGGATGGCCGGACGCAGGTTGCCGAACAGGCCCAGTTGCGAACGGATCTTCAGCAGCCCGCGCTCCGGACGGATGTCGCGCTCGATCTTGTCCCATTTCGGACCGCCCACGGCGCCCAGCAGGACAGCATCAGCCTTGCGTGCACGTTCCAGGGTTTCGTCGGCCAGCGGCACGCCGTGCTTGTCGATGGCGGCACCACCGATGACGTCTTCAGTCAGTTCGAAACCGAGCTGGAACTTGTCGTTAGCCAGCTCCAGCACCTTGACCGCTTCGGCCATGATCTCCGGGCCGATACCGTCGCCGGGGAGAATCAGAATCTGCTTGCTCATGCTTTCCTCTCGTTAGGCGCACTCCGCGCCATGCAATTCGTTCTAGCGTTCGGCCCAGAGCACCAGGACATCGGTACTGAAGGAGCCGTCCGCGGCAATCTCGAAATACTCGCGAACCTCATCGCCCACTGCGTTCTGCAAGGCCAGGATCGCCTCGCGAAACACCATCGGCGTGCGCATGCGCTCGACCCAGGACCTGTACTCCAGGCGCAGGCGCTGGCGGGCATGGCTTCGGGTAGCCAGACCGGCCTCGGCCACCTGGCGCAGCCACTCGGCGGGCGAGTAGTTGCGTACGTGGCTGGTGTCGCGCAGCACTTCCACGGCCTGCAGGTGGGTGTCCAACAATGGGCGACCCGGCGAAGCGACGTCGATGAAGGCTGCCACGCCGCCCGGCTTCAGCACCCGCCGCACTTCACGCAGGGCTACGCCCAGGTCGCTCCAGTGGTGCGCCGAATATCGGCTGAAGACGAAATCGAAGCTGGCATCGGCAAACGGCAGCGCTTCAGCCACCCCTTGCTGCGTGACGACATTGCCGTGTCCACGCTGCGCAGCGGCACTCGCCACTACGTCAAGCATCTGCACGGAGAGATCGTACGCAACGACTTCACCGACCAACGGCGCCACATTAAAGGCCACATGACCAGCACCGCAGCCGAGGTCGAGCACACGCGCATCGCGGCGTCCGCCCACTTCAGCCTGCAGCAGGGCGAACTCGGCGCCATGGGCATGCACAGCACTGCTCAGGTAGGCAGCGGCCTGTTCACCGAACTGACTCTGGACTACCTGCTCATGGGCCTTGTCGTTCACTTCGTGCTCCTGGATATCAGGCGTCGCGGAACAGCCAGGGGTTGTCCTGGCGGTGTTTGCCTTCGAAGGTCTTGATCGCTTCGGCGTCCTGCAGGGTCAGGCCGATGTCGTCCAGACCGTTGAGCAGGCAGTGCTTGCGGAACGCATCCACCTCGAAGCTGTACTGCTTGCCATCCGGACGGGTGACGGTCTGCGCGGCGAGGTCAACGGTGAGCTGGTAGCCCTCGGTGGCCTCGCACTGCTGGAAGAGCTCGTCGACTTCTTCGTCTTTCAGGATGATCGGCAGCAAGCCGTTCTTGAAGCTGTTGTTGAAGAAGATGTCGGCGTAGCTCGGCGCGATGATCGCGCGGAAGCCGTACTCTTCAAGTGCCCACGGGGCGTGCTCGCGGGAGGAGCCGCAACCGAAGTTTTCGCGGGCGAGCAGCACGCTGGCGCCCTGGAAGCGCGGGAAGTTCAGCACGAAGTCCTTGTTCACCGGACGCTTGGAGTTGTCCTGGTTGGGCTGCCCCACATCCAGGTAGCGCCATTCGTCGAACAGGTTCGGGCCAAAGCCGGTGCGTTTGATCGACTTGAGGAACTGCTTGGGAATGATCTGATCGGTGTCGACGTTGGCGCGATCCAGCGGAGCGACGAGACCGGTGTGTTGGGTAAAGGCTTTCATCTCGACTCTCCTTCCTTACTTGAGCAGCTCGCGAACATCGACAAAACGGCCGGTTACCGCAGCGGCGGCGGCCATGGCCGGGCTGACCAGGTGGGTACGACCACCCGCGCCCTGACGACCCTCGAAGTTGCGGTTGGAGGTGGAGGCGCAATGCTCGCCACTCTCCAGGCGGTCCGGGTTCATTGCCAGGCACATGGAGCAGCCCGGCTCGCGCCATTCGAAGCCCGCCTCGAGGAAGATCTTGTCCAGGCCTTCCTTTTCGGCCTGTTGCTTCACCAGGCCGGAGCCCGGCACCACCAGCGCCTGCTTGACGGTGGCGGCGACTTTGCGACCCTTGGCGACTTCTGCGGCTGCGCGCAGGTCTTCGATACGCGAGTTGGTGCAGGAACCGATGAAGACACGGTCCAGCTGGATATCGGTGATCGCCTGGTTGGCGGCGAGGCCCATGTACTTCAGCGCGCGCTCGATGGAACCGCGCTTGACCGGATCGGCTTCAGCGGCCGGGTCCGGCACGCGCTGGTCGACCGGCAGCACCATCTCCGGCGAAGTACCCCAGCTCACCTGCGGCTTGATGTCTTCGGCACGCAGTTCGACCACGGTATCGAAGTGCGCGTCGGAATCGGACACCAGGTCGCGCCAGGCGGCCACGGCCTTGTCCCAGTCAGCGCCCTTCGGCGCGAAGGGGCGACCTTCGACGTAGGCGATGGTCTTTTCGTCCACCGCCACCAAGCCGACACGGGCACCGGCTTCGATGGACATGTTGCAAATGGTCATGCGGCCTTCGACGGACAGGTCACGGATGGCGCTGCCAGCGAATTCCAGGGCATGGCCATTGCCGCCAGCGGTGCCGATCTTGCCGATAACGGCCAGCACGATGTCCTTCGCGGTGACGCCGGCGGGCAGCTTGCCCTCCACGCGCACCTGCATGTTCTTCATCTTCTTCGCCACCAGGCACTGGGTAGCCAGCACATGCTCGACCTCGGAGGTGCCGATGCCGTGGGCCAGCGCACCGAAGGCGCCGTGGGTGGAGGTGTGGGAATCGCCGCAGACCACGGTCATCCCCGGCAGGGTGGCGCCCTGCTCCGGGCCGACCACGTGGACGATGCCCTGGCGCACGTCGTTCATCTTGAACTCGAGGATGCCGAAGTCATCGCAGTTCTCATCCAGGGTCTTGACCTGGATGCGCGACACTTCATCGGCGATGGCTTCGAGGCCGCCCTGGCGCTCGGCGCGGGTGGTCGGCACGTTGTGGTCCGGAGTGGCGATGTTGGCGTCGATGCGCCAGGGCTTGCGACTCGCCAGACGCAGCCCTTCGAAGGCCTGCGGCGAGGTCACTTCGTGAAGGATGTGACGGTCGATGTAGATCAGCGACGAACCATCGTCGCGGCGCTTCACCTCGTGAGCATCCCAGAGCTTGTCGTAGAGCGTCTTGCCGGCCATCGTCAGGTCCTCATCAGCTTGTTTCTGTGCGCAGGGGTCAAAAGCCCCTTTTGCTTGTGGGGACGATCGTAGGGGCTTGCATCCAATAACTCAAATTCATATTTTTTATTTAAAGCATTCCACTAAGGAATGCAGATCCTAGCGGCACAACCCGTGGAGCCCAGATATGGATTTGGCCAGCCTCAATGCTTTCATCGCCATCGCCGAGACCGGCAGCTTCTCCGAAGCCGGGGAACGCCTGCACCTGACCCAGCCTGCGGTGAGCAAGCGCATCGCCTCGCTGGAACAGCAGCTCAGTGTGCGCCTGTTCGACCGTCTGGGTCGCGAAGTAAGCTTGACCGAAGCCGGGCGCGCCCTGCTCCCGCGCGCCTACCAGATCCTCAATGTGCTGGATGACACCCGCCGTGCGCTGAGCAACCTGTCCGGTGATATCAGCGGCCGCCTGACCCTGGCCACCAGCCACCACATCGGCCTGCACCGCCTGCCGCCACTGCTACGCGCCTTTACCCGCGCCTACCCTCAAGTGGCCCTGGACATCCAGTTCCTCGATTCGGAAGTGGCCTATGAGGAAATCCTCCACGGCCGCGTGGAACTGGCGGTGATCACCCTCGCACCGGAAACCGCGCTGCCCGTGCAGGCGGTGCCGGTCTGGAACGACCCGCTGGATTTCGTCGCTGCGCCAGAACATCCCCTGGCCCGCGACAAGACCATCTTCCTTCCCGACGTGGCGCGGCATCCGGCGGTATTCCCGGGCGGCAACACCTTCACCCACCACATCGTCCGCCGCATGTTCGAGGCCGAGGGCCTGATGCCGAACATCGCCATGAGCACCAACTACATGGAGACCATCAAGATGATGGTTTCCATCGGCATCGCCTGGAGCGTGCTGCCGCGCACCATGCTCGACGACTCGGTGGTACGCCTGCCCCTGCAGGACATCCAGCTGTCGCGCCAGCTCGGCTACATCCTGCATACCGAGCGCACCCTGTCCAACGCCGCCAAGGCCTTCATGGCGCTGCTGGATGCGCAACGCGACGACCTTGCGTATCTGTGAGGGCAAAGGATAAGTTGAGCCGCATCACATAAGAAAAGGGCCGGGAAGGCAGCTGCAAACTTCCGCCTTTCACCGGCCCGAATATCTGCTCTATCGACGGAAAGGGGCCGCGCCGAACGGCGCCCGGTTGGGGCCTGGTCCTGGGACATCGATTCCGGCCAGGTCAACTGGTCCCGCGGCACCCAGGCCTGGACCCTCACCGTCCGCTGCGCCACCCAGTGAATTACATCCAGCTGATCCCCGAGGACGATCGCGTCGAAGTACTGCGCCTGTTCCGCGAAGTGCTCGACGGCCGCCAATCCGAACGCGCCATGCGGCACCGCATCCGCGGGCCCGATGGCACGCTGCATTGGCTGGAGATCAGCGGCAGCCTGCAGCCCACGACTGACGGCCGACGCCGCATGATCGGCGTGATCCGCGACGTCACCCAGCAACAGCAGCGCGCCCAGGGCCTGGCCACCTCCCGGCAGCGTTACTCCAGCCTGTTCCACCTGAGCCCGGACGTCGTGCTGCTGGTCCGCCTCACCGACAGCCTGATAGTCGAGGCCAACCAGGACTTCGAGCACGTACTGGGCTGGCCGGTGTCAGAAACCATCGGCCGCACCACCCTGGAGTTGAGCATCTGGGTAGACCTCGAGCAGCGCGAGTGGCTGCTGCGTAATGCGCGCAACAGTGGCGCGCCGATCTCCCAGGAAGTGAAACTGCGCACGCGCAACGGAGGCATTCTGGACGGCGTGCTCTCTAGCCAGTACATCGAACTGGAAGATCAGCCGTTCGCGATCAGTACCTTCCTCGACACCACCGCACGCAAGCGCGCCGAGAACGCCCTATGCAGCAGCGAGGAGAAGTTCGCCAAGGCTTTCCGCAGCACGCCCGATGCGGTGGTGATCACCGACCGCGCCAGTGGTTGCTTCATGGAAGTGAACGTCGGCTTCGAGCGCCAGTTCGGCTGGAGCCAGGATGAAACCATCGGCCATAGCTCCCTGGAACTGGGCATCTGGGAGGATCCGGCGCAGCGTCATCTGGATGGCGTTACGCCCCGAATCCTTGGCGCGGTACAGGGCGATGTCGGCGATCACTACCTGACCCGGCAATTGCAGCCGGTGGCCGATGCCATTCTGCCGGTCGTGCAGGATGATTTCAGCGCATTGATCGATCGGCAGCTAGGGCTGTTTTAATGGCGTGAATGACATAATTGAGCCAGGCCAGGGCCGGTGGGAGATTCTATGGTTGTGGGCAAGCCAATTTCCCGCTTTTTGTACGACCGTCGGGGCCAGCGGGCCGAGGAATCACCCACCTTTAAAGTGAAGTACTGAAGGTGGCAACGCGATGTTTCCGTAATCGTTAAGTTGCGGGCCGTTGATAGGCAAAGAAAGAGCGGCCCTTGGCCGACCGCCCTTTTTACTTGCGCGTTGTTGGTTGTAAGCGGTCCTCGATGATATTTAGAAAGCAGAGATGGGAACTATCATTTACCGCTATCAACGGTGCCGGATAGGATTATTGCGACTTCCTGGGCTTGGCCGAGACGGCTTCAATTTCGAAGTGCATGGTTCCCATAGCCAGTCCGCTTACTCCAACAAGAGTATGGGTTGGTGGATTTTCACCCCAGGTTCTTTTTACCACAGCCGCCAACTCCGCGGTTTTTTCTTCGTTGATATCAACGATATAGGTTCTGATTTGAATGACCGAGGCGAAGTCATGTCCTGCAGACTCCAAGGCGGACTTCAGATTGTCAAAGGATCTTTTAACCTGTTGAGGGAATTCGATGTTGGGTACTGTTCCATCGGTATTCGATGCCCACTGTCCAGAAATAAGGACGAAATCATAATCATTGGGTGAAATGGCTATAACATGACTATAGCCAAAAGGCACTGGGTTATGGATTTTTTCGGGATTTAAAAACTTATGAGACATTTTATTTACCTATGGGTTAGATAGTTTTTAATTACCGCCGCAAGCATTTCAATTATCAGTAGGAATAAATTACCGGTAAATCCCCATTTACAGAACTTGACTTACTCCAAATCGAAACTTTTATTCAGCTGTAGCGCACTAAATAGTCGGCGCCGAGGCCCTGCTCCGCTGGCAGCATCCGCCCCTGAGGCCACAGCCCCCCCGGTCATTTCATCCAGGTGCTGGAAGAAAGCGGCCTGATCCTCGACGTCGGTGCCTGGGTGTTGGACGAGGCGTGCAACGCCTGCGAACAGCTGCTCGCCGAGGGCCTGGTCAACGCCAGGGATTTCGGCCTCTGCGTGAACATCAGCCCCCGGCAGTTCCGCCAGAGCGACTTCGTCGAGCGTGTGGAACGCGCCCTGCATCGGAGCCAGCTCCCCGCCCAGTTGCTGAAACTGGAGGTCACCGAAGGCATCGTCATCCAGAAGATCGAGGACACCATCGGCAAAATGCGCCGCCTGAAGAAACTGGGCGCCAGCTTCGCCATGGACGACTTCGGCACCGGTTACTCTTCGCTGACCTACCTGAAACGGTTACCGGTCGACGCGCTGAAGATCGACCAGTCCTTCGTTCGCGACGCCACCCAGGACCCCAACGATGCGGAGATCATTCGTGCCATCGTCGCCATGACGCGCAGCCTGGGGCTGGAAATCATCGCCGAGGGCGTGGAGCGCGACGAGCAGTTGGCCTTCCTCGAGCAACAGGGCTGCAACCTGTACCAGGGTTATCTGTACAGCAAACCGGTGCCACTGGCGGCGTTCCGCGCCCTGTTGGAGCACAGCCAGCAACGACCTTCACCCGTCTGAAGCCGGCACAAAAAAGGGCGCCCGTAGGCGCCCTCTCTTTTTCGGGGGGAAGCCAGGAGATCAGTTCTCCAGCACTGCACGGTGCCCGTTGATCGGGATGCGCTTGGCCTTGGCCTCTTCCGGCACTATGCGAACCAGGTCGACGTTCAGCAGGCCGTTCTGCAGGGCAGCAGCCTTGACTTCGATGTGGTCGGCCAGGCGGAAGGACAGCTTGAAAGCGCGCTGGGCGATGCCGTGATGTAGATAGGTGACGGACTCGTCGCTCTTCTCGCGCTTGCCGCCACCGACAGTCAGCACACCGCGCTCCACCTGGAGTTCCAGGTCTTCTTCCTGGAAGCCGGCCACGGCAATGACGATACGGTACTGGTCGTCACCGTGCTTCTCGACGTTGTAGGGCGGATAGGTGCTGCCGCCTTCATTGCGCAGGGCGGATTCGAACAGGTCATTGAAGCGGTCGAAGCCCACGGAATGGCGGAACAGAGGGGCGAGGGAAAATGCAGTGCTCATGTAGATCTCCTGAATAATCAGCAAGTATTTCGAGTGCGGGACCCGACTTCGGCATCCCGCAGTAACCTAGATATGGACGCTCGAAAACATTTCAAGCCCCTAAGGAAATCCCATGCAGAAAGTCATGCTGATCACGGGCGCGAGTCGTGGCATCGGTGCCGCCACGGCCCGCCTCGCGGCACAACGCGGTTATGCCCTGGGCATCAACTACCGACAGCAGCAGGAAGCAGCCGAAACCCTGGCGCGTGAAATCGAATCCACCGGCGGTCGCGCCCTCCTCCTGCGCGCGGATGTCGGTGATGAATCCCAGGTGGTGGACATGTTCGAACGCCTGGATCAGGAATTCGGGCGGCTGGATGTGCTGGTCAACAACGCCGGCATGCTGGAGCGCCAGATGCGCCTGGAGGACATGGACGCGGCTCGGTTCGAGCGGGTACTGCGGGCCAATGTGGTGGGCAGCTTCCTCTGCGCGCGGGAAGCCATCAAGCGCATGTCGACGCGGCATGGCGGCCAGGGCGGCGCCATCGTCAACCTGTCATCCATTGCCGCGCGCATCGGTGCGCCCAATGAGTACATCGACTACGCAGCGGCCAAGGGGGCCGTCGACAGCATGACCCTGGGACTGGCCAAGGAGCTGGCGGCGGAAGGGATTCGCGTCAATGCGGTGCGCCCTGGCGTGATACGTACCGAAATCCACGCCAGCGGCGGCGAACCGGACCGGGTCGAGCGGGTGCGCCAGTCGGTGCCCATGGGCAGAGGTGGCGAAGCGGAGGAAGTGGCTGCAGCGATTCTATGGCTGGCCAGCGAGGAAGCGTCCTATACCAGCGGCAGCTTCCTCGATGTCTCTGGCGGCCGCTAGGCGCAGACGGCTTCTGTCCATTCCCGTTGCAGGTCCGGGACGCCAAGCAAGGCGTCGATCCGGGCGCAGTCATTCTCCCGGCGCACCTCGGCGAATAGCGCGACCGCTTCGGGATAGCTGCGAGTGAGCATGCCCAGCCACTGCTTCAGGCGCCCTGGCGCATAGCGCGGAGCGAGCTTGCGCCGGGCCTGGCGCCAGAAATCCTGAAGCATCGGCTGCAACTCCGCCCAGGTCATGTCCACCACCGGCTCGCCAGCCCGCGCCGCAGCGATCTGCCGCGCCAGGTCCGGTCGCGACACAAGGCCACGACCCAGCATGATGTCTTCCACGCCACTCACTTCGCGGCAGCGGCGCCAATCAGCCAGGGTCCAGACCTCGCCGTTGGCGAACACCGGCACCTTGACCGCATCCTGCACCCGCGCCACCCACTCCCAGTGCGCCGGCGGCTTGTAGCCTTCGACCTTGGTCCGTGCATGCACCACGATCTGCTGGGCACCGCCGTCGGCCAGCGCTCGCGCGCAATCCAGGGCAACATCGGGGCTGTCAAAACCGAGGCGCATCTTCGCAGTCACCGGAATGTCCGCCGGCACGGCGCGGCGCACCTCGCACAGGATCGCATGGAGCAGTTCGGGCTCCTTGAGCAGCACAGCGCCGCCGCGCGACTTGTTCACCGTCTTGGCCGGGCAGCCGAAGTTGAGGTCGATCACCGGCGCGCCGAGCTCGCAGGCAAAGGCTGCGTTTTCCGCCAGGCAAACCGGGTCGGAACCCAGCAATTGCACGCGCATGGGCGTACCGGCACGTGTGCGGGCGCCATCGGCCAGTTCGGGGCCCAACTTCTCGAAGGTGCTGGCCGCCAACAGGCGGTCGCAAACCCGGATGAATTCGGTCACGCACCAGTCGATGCCACCGACACGGGTCAGCACATCGCGAAGGATTTCGTCGACCAGCCCTTCCATCGGGGCCAGGGCGATTTGCATGGATGACAGGCTCACAGGAAAAAGGCGCGTAGTTTACGCAGCATGACGGACGGCGAATATCCCGGGGAGCATCCGGCGGGACTGGTGGTCGAAATTTCTCCGATTCAGCGCAGGAGAAACGCCACGATGAATTCGCTCGTACCCGTCCTTGCCGCACTCACGCTGGCTTCCACGGTGGTTTTCGCCGCCAGCGAGGCGATCCTGGCGTCGCCGCGACAACCGGTACCGGACGCCATTGGCGAACTTCTGGTCAGCCGCGATGAGAACACCCCGAACGCCTGCGACATCGACCTCTACGTGCAGAACGAACTCGTGGCGAAGATAGCGCCCGGCCAGTCGGTCAGTATTCCGGTACCCGCGGGCGAGGTCGCGCTGAGAGTGGCGCAGAGCGGTTCCGGCTACTGTGCCGGGCTGTTTGCCGGCGACCCGCAGTCGGCCGTCTTCCAGCCCGGCGAAGTCCGTCACTTTCGTATCGTCCAGGACCAGCACGAGGTGTTCCTCGCGCCGGTAGAGGGGTGAGCCTCAGAGCTCCAGCGGAAACGGCGGCTGCAGCGCCTGGCCATACCCTTCGACGAACTCCGTCGGCATACGCTTCGGCCTGCCGGAGGAGAGCTCGATGCAGACGAAGGTGGTTTTCGCCCGCAACAGGGTGGCGCCATCTTCCGGTCGCACCAGCTGGAAGCGCCGATCCATCTTGAGGCGCTGATCCGACTCCACGATCCACGTTGCCATCTGCAGCTCCTGGCCCTCGTAAGCTGCGGCAAGGTAGTCGATCTCATGTCGCAGCACTGCCATGGCGCGGTCCAGCCGGCGGTATTCGGCCAGGTCCAGCCCCAGGTTCTGGGAATGCCGCCAGGCACAACGTTCCAGCCAGCTGACGTATACGGCGTTGTTGGCATGACCCAGGCCGTCGATGTCGTCAGCACCTACCTTGATATCGATGACGAAGGGATTGGGCATGTCCCAGTTCATGGATGCTGCTCCAGGTTGCTGGCCAGTTCGCGGGCCTCGGTGGCGAGTTGAGTGATCTGGTCCCAGGCGCGGGCACGGATCAGGCTCGAAGGCGCGATCCAGGTGCCACCCACGCAGGCCACATTGGGCAGGCGCAGGAAACTGGGCAGGTTGTCGGGGGTAACGCCGCCGGTAGGGCAGAAACGGATGCCAGTGAACGGCCCCTTGAGGCTTTTCAGCATCTTCACGCTGCCATTTCCGTTGGCCGGGAACAGTTTGAGCGAGCGATAGCCGTACTCCAGCGCCAGCAGCACTTCGGAGGGCGTCATCACACCAGGCAGGTACGGCAGGCCGGAATCCTCGGCGGCCGCTGCGAGACGCTCGGTACATCCGGGGCTGACGGCAAAATGCGCCCCGGCATCGCGCGCCTCGAGGAATTGTTCGGTGTGGATCAAGGTGCCAGCGCCCACCAGCAGGTCCGGAAACTCCTTGCGGATTGCCGCCAGCGCATCCAGCGCCCGTGGCGTACGCAAGGTGACCTCCAGCACTTCGACGCCACCAGCACTCAGTGCCCCGGCGAGGTCCAGCGCCAGCCCAGTATCCTCGATCACCAGCACGGGCAGAACCGGTCGCGCCCGCTGCAGCACCACATCCATCGTCAGGCTCATGTCAGTTCTCCACATTGCAAGATCCCCGGCTCATTGTCGCAAGCGACAATGAGCCGTTGAACGTTGGAAGTAGAGCACTGTCGGCAGGTCACCTGCCAGCCTCAACGCAGAGCTTCTGTCGCGATGCGGACCTCCTGAACCTGTTCCAGCAGGGTGAGCACGGCCTGGATCACTCGACTATCGGCGAGCAGACGCTGGTGGCCACCCTGCTCCAGTCTCAGCAACTGGCTGTCGAACCACGCATCATGAATGACCTGGCTATCGGCGACCGGCACCAGCAGGTCGTCCTCGGCATGCACGACCAATCCGGGTATTTCCAGCTGATAGCGCTCCACGTCGAGATGGGCAACGGGTATGCCCGCGTGCCGCTCCACCTGGTTGACGAAATGTGCTCGCGCTTTTGCCGGCAGCCCCATCATTCGGGCGAAGCTACGCAGCGGTCCAAGAATTCGGCTGGGGCCCGAGATGCTCACCAGGGCCTTGGCTCGCAACCCCATCTGGCTGGCCAACAGGACACTTGCAGCACCCATGGAGTGACCAATCACCGCATGCAGCGGCGGCAACTCTCCCGCAGCTTCCAGCAACGCCCGGGCGAAAAGCACCACATTCGCTTCGTGCCCGGGCGAGCGCCCATGGGCGGGACCATCCAGCGCCACCACACCATAGCCGGCCGCCACCAGTGCTTCGATCAGGCTGGCGAACTGGGTGGGGCGCCCTTCCCAACCATGCATCAGCAAGACGGTGGGACCGCTCCCCCAGCGCAGCGCGGATAGGCCAAAGCGCAGGGTGATCCGCTCGGAGCTGCCAAGCAGTTGCATCTCCCATTCCCGCGGCGCCCGGTTGCGGGGCGTCATGAATTGGCGGCGCGTGCGCCGGGCAACAGCCTGCGGCGCCAGACGACCCAGAGTGGCGTTCACGCCGCGAATGAGGCTCAGGTTATTCATCATCTGGCTCCTTAAATGACCGCCGACTTGGCGGCACGCAATACTCGATCAGACAGATCACCCTCGCCCAAGGCCCGCGCCAGCGCCAGGCCACCCACCATCAGCGCGATGTCGGCAAGTGCCTTATCGACCTCTTCGGGGCTGTCGCACATCCTGGCACTGAGCACTTCGAGGTGTTCCGCCAACAGCTCCCGGTACGCTCCCGGCAGTTGCGCCATCGCACCCAGGGAACTGGGTAGCGGGCAACCGGAGCGAGTGGCATCCCGGTGTTTGCGTGACAGGTAGAAACCCGCAGCGAGCGCACGCCGCTCAGCACCAGGGAGTCCCTGGTCAATCAACGCCACGAGATCCCGACGCTTTCGCAGCAGTTGCTTGAACACCTCCAGCATCAGGGCATCCTTGCTGGCGAAATGAGCGTAGAAACCGCCCACCGTCAGCCCGGCGGCCCCCATCACATCTGCGACGCCCGGCTCTTGCGGACCATGCTGCAACATGGCCGAGGCAGCCGCCTGAAGGATGCGCTCTCGGGTTTGGGCTTTTTTCTCGCTCATGTCAGCCTCCTTTCGAATTACAGTCATAATATTATTTGTGTAATACAAAATGGCAAGCTGGCTGAGAAGCCATTCGTCGGCACGGAAAGAGGGCTAGAAAAACAAAAGGGCCATCCCAAACTGGAATGACCCTTGAAAAGCCCGCAAAGCGGGAAATGAAAAGTGGCGTCCCCTAGGGGACTCGAACCCCTGTTACCGCCGTGAAAGGGCGGTGTCCTAGGCCACTAGACGAAGGGGACAAAACCTTCTGACAACAGGGCCAGCGCTTAGGCTGGCCCTTGTGATGCGTGGCGCATCGAGTTTGGTGGAGCTAGACGGGATCGAACCGTCGACCTCTTGCATGCCATGCAAGCGCTCTCCCAGCTGAGCTATAGCCCCGAATTACTTCGGCTGCACCGGCATGGCCGATGCTGCTGGAAAGTGGCGTCCCCTAGGGGACTCGAACCCCTGTTACCGCCGTGAAAGGGCGGTGTCCTAGGCCACTAGACGAAGGGGACAAAACCTTCTGACAACAGGGCCAGCTCTCAAGCTGGCCCTTGTGATGCGTGGCGCATCGTATTTGGTGGAGCTAGACGGGATCGAACCGTCGACCTCTTGCATGCCATGCAAGCGCTCTCCCAGCTGAGCTATAGCCCCGAATTACTTCGGCTGCACCGGCATGGCCGATGCTGCTGGAAAATGGCGTCCCCTAGGGGACTCGAACCCCTGTTACCGCCGTGAAAGGGCGGTGTCCTAGGCCACTAGACGAAGGGGACGAAACCTTCATGCCTTTTCGCGACCCACTCTTGAAAGAGTGGTGGAGCTAGACGGGATCGAACCGTCGACCTCTTGCATGCCATGCAAGCGCTCTCCCAGCTGAGCTATAGCCCCGTCGCGAGGACGGGGCGCATATTAGGGGCGCCCCCTCCTGCTGTCAACAATATTTTTTCTACAAACCGAACTTTTTTATCTGGAAGAACAAACACTTACCCGAGCTCGGTCGGCACAGGACTTTCCCCGGACCGACCGAAGGGCCATCAGGCGATGGCCGCGAGCAGCTTCTCCCACTCCTTGGATTCTTTCTTCGACACGCCGCCGAGAAGCTCGATGGCCTGACGCAGACGGAAGCGACTGAGATCAGCCCCCAGGATTTCCATGGCATCCAGCACCGAAACCGAACTGGCCTGCCCGGTGATGGCCGGGAACATCAGCGGCATCACATCTCGCAGCTTGAGCTCCAGGCTCTCGGCAACAGCCTGAATGCAGCCGGTGATGCGATCCTTTTCCCACTGACGCAAGGATTCCAGCTTCCACAGCACCAGTTGCATGACCTGGCGCACCTGGTCCGGGCTCAGCTTCTTGTGCTCGAACAGCTTGGCATCCAGCGGCACCGCGCCGGAGAAGAAGAAACCGGCCAATGGCGCAATCTGGCTGAACGTCTCCACCCTGCCCTGCACGTGCGGCGCGATGCGCATGAGGTACTCGGGGTTGAGCGCCCACTTCTGGATCTCGGCGGCGAAACGCTCCACCGGCAGTTCCCGGATCCACTGGCCGTTCAGCCAGGAGAGCTTTTCCAGATCGAAGATCGGACCGCCCAGCGAAATACGCGACAGATCGAAGTGCTCGACCATCTCCGCCAGGGAGAACTTCTCGCGCTCGTCCGGCATCGACCAGCCCATGCGCCCCAGGTAGTTGAGCATTGCTTCAGGCAGGAAGCCCATGCGCTCGTAGAAGGTGATGGAGGTAGGGTTCTTGCGCTTGGAGAGCTTGCTCTTGTCCGGATTGCGCAGCAGCGGCATGTAACAGAGCTTGGGCTGCTCCCAACCGAAGTACTCGTAGAGCTTGATCAGCTTGGGTGCCGAAGGCAGCCATTCTTCACCACGCAGGACATGGGTGATGCCCATCAGGTGGTCATCCACGACGTTGGCGAGGAAGTAGGTCGGCAGGCCGTCGGTCTTCATCAGGACCTGCATATCCATGCGATCCCACGGGATTTCGACATCACCACGGAGCATGTCCGGAACCACGCAGACGCCTTCGCTCGGCACCTTCATGCGCACGACATGGGGCTCACCGGCTGCGATGCGCTTGCCTGCCTCATCTTTGGAAAGATGCATGCAGTGGCCGTCGTAGCGCGGTGTTTCCTTACGCTCGGTCTGCTCGGCGCGCAGTTTGTCCAGGCGCTCGGCGGTGCAGAAGCACGGGAAGGCGTGGCCCTTGTCCACAAGTTCCTGGGAGTACTTCTTGTAAATCTCGCCGCGTTCGCTCTGGCGATACGGACCATGCGGGCCGCCAACGTCCGGACCTTCATCCCACTCAATACCGAGCCAGCGCAGAGCGTCATAGATCTGCTGCTCGGACTCGCGGGTGGAGCGCAACTGATCGGTGTCTTCGATGCGCAGGATGAACTGACCGCCGTGCTGGCGCGCGAAACACAGGTTGAACAGGGCGATGTAGGCGGTGCCCACGTGCGGGTCGCCGGTGGGCGACGGCGCGATACGGGTACGGACGGTGGTCATGGAATGGTCTCGAAACTCAAGGTGGATCAAAGGCGCGATCTTATCAGGCTGGCCGCCATCGGCTCCAGCAAGTGTCCTTCTTGCACCGGTAGGCTGCGCATCAGGAAGTCGAGAAACGCCTTGACCTTCATCGCCTGGAAGCGCCGCGACGGATAGACGGCATAAATCTCGCCACTGGGCAGTCGCGCCTCGGGCAGCAACTCGATCAACTCCCCGCGCTGTACGGCGGATTCGGTGAACATCAGCGGCAATGCCGCGATGCCCGCCCCCGCCAGCACCGCCTCCCGCGCGAACGTGATGTTGTTGCAATAGAGGACGCGCTGGCAGGGCACGCTTTCGCCTTGCAACATCCAGTAGCGCTGGGAATCCTGGGGCAGCAGGACGGCACGATGGCCAGCGAGGGCCTCCACCGTCCGCGGCGTGCCGTGGGCAGCGAGGTATGCCGGGCTCGCGCAAAGCCGCCGACCGCTCTCGAACAACTTGCGAGCGATCAGGGTCGAGTCCTGCGGCTGGCCAATCATGATCGCGATGTCCACGCCCTCTTCCAGCGGATCGACATTGCGCGAGGTGATTTCAACTTCAGCCGTGATCTGCGGGTACTGGCGCATGAAGCTGCCCAGCACCTTGCCGAGGAACAACTGGCCGAATTCAATGGGCGCCGTCACGCGCAGCAGGCCAGAGGGCTCCTGCTGCAATTGCATGACCGCCTGCTCGGCTTCGGCGAAGTCCAGCATGATCTGCCGGCATCTTTCGTAATACGCCAGCCCTACTTCGGTCAGCCGCAGCTTGCGGGTCGTGCGATTGAGCAGGCGCACCCCGAGACGCTCTTCCAGGAGCGCAATGCGGCGACTGACGGTGGATTTCTGCATGCCCAGGCTTTGCGCAGCCTGGGTGAAGCTGTGGCACTCGACTACGCGAGTGAAGATAAGCGCATCATCCAGCCCCATTATTGTTCCTTATAAGCAACAAAGTTTCTGAATTGTACCGGCTATTGGCGAGCACGGAACACTGCTAGATTCGCAACATTCTGCAAAGACTTCGAGCCACGTTTTCCCATGCCTGCCAAACTGCAACGCCGCCTGTTCACCTTCATCGCCCTGGTGGCGCTGGTCGCCGCCGGCCTCTTCGCCCACTGGCTGCTGATCGGCCGATTCGTCGAATCCACCGACAACGCTTACGTGCAGGGTGAAATCACTCGCGTCTCCAGCCAGTTGGGTGCCCGCATCGATGAAGTGCTGGTCAGCGACAACCAGCAGGTGAAGAAAGGCGATGTTCTGGTGCGTCTCGACGCCGACGACTTCAAGCTCGCCCTGGAGCGGGCGCGGGCCCAGCTCGATACGCGCGAAGCCGAGCTGGCCCAGGCGCAGAGCAAGCTCGTTCAGCAGTCCAGCCTGATCGCCGCGAGCCAGGCGGATGTGGCCGCCACCCAGGCGACCCTGGGCCGCACGCAGATCGACCTGTCCCGTGCACAAACCCTGCGCAAGCCCGGCTACGTCTCCGAGGAGCGCGTCACCACCCTGTCCGCCGACTCCCGCGTCGCTCGTTCGCAGGTCGCCAAGGCAGAGGCCGACCTCAAGGCCCAACGCCAGCAAGTGGATGCGCTGAACGCCGAGATCAAGCGCCTGGAAGCGCAGATCGCCACCGCACGTGCCGAGGTCGCCCAGGCCGAGCTGAATCTCAGCCGTACCGAAATCCGTTCGCCCATCGACGGTCGCGTCGGCCAGCGCGCCGCGCGCAATGGCCAGTACGTCCAGGTGGGCGCGCACTTGATGTCGCTGGTGCCGGACGAAGACATCTGGGTCCAGGCGAACTTCAAGGAAACCCAGATCGAGCGCATGCTGCCGGGCCAGGCCGCAGAACTGATCTTCGACAGCTTCCCCGACACCCCCATCGAAGCCCGCGTGGACAGCCTCTTCGCGGCCTCAGGCGCCCAGTTCAGCCTGCTCCCCCCGGATAACGCCACAGGCAACTTCACCAAGGTGGTCCAACGCATTCCGGTGAAGCTGACTTTCGCGTCCGATAACCCGCTCAAAGGTCGTATCCGGCCTGGCATGTCCGTTCTGGTCAAGGTGCGCCTGAAGGCCGAGAACCATGGCGGGTGATGCACTGGTTCGCCCCACTGGCGAACCGAGTCGACGTGATTGGATAGCCGTGATGAGCGCCATGCTTGGCGCCTTCATGGCAGTGCTGGACATCCAGATCACCAACTCCTCGCTCAAGGACATTCAGGGCGCGCTCTCTGCCACCCTCGAAGAAGGCTCATGGATTTCCACCTCCTACCTGGTAGCGGAAATCATCATGATTCCGCTCACCGCTTGGCTGGTGCAGTTGCTCTCGGCACGACGCCTCGCGGTCTGGGTGTCCGTAGGCTTCCTGATTTCATCGCTGCTCTGCTCACTGGCCTGGAGCCTGGAAAGCATGATTGCCTTCCGCGCCCTGCAGGGCTTCACAGGCGGCGCACTGATTCCGCTGGCGTTCACCCTTACGCTGATCAAGCTGCCGGAGCACCACCGCGCCAAGGGCATGGCGCTGTTCGCCATCACCGCCACCTTCGCCCCCTCCATCGGCCCAACCCTGGGTGGCTGGCTGACGGAAAACTTCGGCTGGGAATACATCTTCTATATCAACGTGCCACCGGGCCTGCTGATGATTGCCGGCCTGCTCTATGGCCTGGAAAAGAAGGCACCGCACTGGGAGCTGCTGAAGCGCACCGACTATGCCGGCATCGTGACCCTCGGGGTCGGCCTCGGTTGCCTGCAGGTGTTTCTCGAAGAAGGCCACCGCAAGGACTGGCTGGAGTCTGACCTGATCGTCGGCCTGGGCAGCATTGCGCTGGTGAGCCTGGTGCTTTTCGTCATCCTCCAGGTCTCGCGCCCCAATCCGCTGATCAACCTCGGCATCCTGAAAAACCGCAACTTTGGCCTGTCGAGCATTTCCAGTGTCGGTCTAGGCATGGGTCTGTACGGTTCGATTTATGTGTTGCCGCTGTATCTGGCGCAGATCCAGGG
This sequence comes from Pseudomonas taiwanensis, assembly GCF_013393345.1. Taxonomy (GTDB): domain Bacteria; phylum Pseudomonadota; class Gammaproteobacteria; order Pseudomonadales; family Pseudomonadaceae; genus Metapseudomonas; species Metapseudomonas resinovorans_C. The sequence goes on along the minus strand of NZ_QJRF01000030.1, from coordinate 137,314 downwards.
TTACAACGCGCTGCAGATCGGCGAAGTGATCATGTGGATGGGCGTCCCGCAGCTGTTCCTGATTCCGCTCGTCCCCAAGTTGATGAAAGTCATTCCGCCGAAGTTCCTCTGCGCCCTGGGGTTTGGACTGTTTGGTTACGCCAGCTTCGCCTCCGGCGTACTCAATCCGGACTTCGCGGGGCCACAGTTCAACCAGATCCAGATCATTCGCGCCCTCGGCCAGCCTCTGGTGATGGTAACCGTGTCGCTGATCGCCACCGCCTACATCCAGCCACAGGACGCCGGCTCGGCTTCCAGCCTGTTCAACATCCTGCGAAACCTGGGTGGCGCCATCGGCATCGCCCTGCTCGCCACCCTGCTGGACGCCCGCGCCAAGGTCTACTTCGACTACCTGCGCGAGTCCCTGGTGCCGAGCAATCCGCAGGTCGCCGAGCGCCTGGCACTGCTGACGGAGAAGCTCGGCAGCGAGCAAGCAGCCCTCGGCAAGCTCAGCGAAATCGCACACCAGCAGGCCAGCATCATGGCCTACAATGACGCCTTCCATTTCATCGGCATCGCCCTTGGCGTCAGTATGCTCGCCGTGCTGCTCACCCGCGCCCTCCCCGTCGGCGCTACCGGTGGCGCCAGCGCCGCCGCCCACTAATCCCGCGCCGGGCATCCGGCGCGCTTCGATTCAGGCTGTACATGTCTTCCCACGCTTCAACCCGCCGCACCCTTCTTCTGATCGGTGCCTTCGCCATGATTTACGTCGGCTGGGGCACCACTTACCTGGCCAACCACTTCCTCCTGCGTGAACTGCCGCCCTTTGTCATCGCCACCTTGCGCTTCCTGTTCGCAGGCACCCTGGCCCTTGGCTGGGTGCTGGCGACCGGCAAGGCGCAGGTTCAACGCAGCGACTTCGGCAGCGCACTGGTCGGGGGGATCTTGTTGATTGCTGTTGGCCAGGGGGCGCTGATCTACGCCAACCAGTTCCTGCCCACCGGCATGCTGGCGATGCTCTATACCACCCTGCCCCTCTGGAGCGTCGCGCTGGAGTGGCTGCTCGACCGTCGCCCGCCGCTCTGGGTCCTGTGCGGCCTGGCGCTTGCCAGCGGCGGCATTGTGATGCTGATGGGCAAGGGCCTGGGCGGGGACGCCGGCTTCGATCAATGGTTCGCAGGCGGACTAGTCGTAATGGCCACACTCCTCTGGGCGGTCGGCGCGTGGATGCTGCGCCAGCGCGCGCCCTTCCGCTCCAGCTGGATGGGGCTGAGCCTGCAGATGCTGACCGGCACGCTGATTCTCGCGATCTTCGGTCTGTGGCGTGGGGACTGGAGCGGAGTGGACCTGTCCAGCGTGAGCCTGGATGCCTGGCTCTGGATGGCCTATCTGGTGGTGCCGGTCAGCCTGGGGGTTTATCCCGCTTACTTCTGGCTGCTGAGGGAAGTGAAACCAAGCCTGGTTTCGACCTTCGCCTTCGTCAATCCGGTAGTGGCCCTTCTGCTCGGCTTCGTGATCCTCGGAGAGCGATTGGAAGCCGCTGCGCTACTTGCGTGCTTGGCGACGCTGGCAGGCGTTGTGTTGATCATCTTCGGTAGACGCTGACGAAAAAGAGCAAGGGCGCGTCGGATGGCGCCCTCCTTCATTCAGAGCTGGAGCAAACGTTCTCGTAGCTTCTGGATTTCGTCGCGCAGTTGCGCCGCAGCCTCGAACTCAAGATCGCGAGCCAGTTGGAACATCTTCTCCTCCATCTGGCGAATGCGCTTGGTGATCTCGCTCGGCGAACGCAGTTCCGCCTCATAGCGGGCGCTCTCCTCGGCCGCCTTGGCCATGGCCTTGCGCTTGTTACTGCGCGAGCCCGGTACGGTCGCCCCCTCGAGGATGTCTTGAATGTCCTTCTTCACGCCCTTAGGCACGATGCCATGGGCTTCATTGAAGGCAACTTGCTTGCTCCGACGCCGATCGGTCTCGTCCAACGCCCGCTGCATGGAACCAGTGACCTTGTCCGCATAAAGGATCGCCCTGCCATTCAGGTTGCGCGCCGCACGACCGATGGTCTGGATGAGCGAACGCTCGGACCGCAGGAAACCTTCCTTGTCGGCATCCAGGATGGCCACCAGCGAAACCTCCGGCATATCCAGGCCTTCGCGCAGCAGGTTGATCCCCACCAACACGTCGAAAGCGCCGACACGCAGGTCGCGAATGATTTCCACCCTTTCCACGGTATCGATATCCGAGTGCAGGTAACGCACCTTGACGTCATGGTCAGCCAGGTAGTCGGTGAGGTCCTCCGCCATGCGCTTGGTTAGCGTGGTGACCAGCACCCGCTCTTCGACTGCTACACGCTTGCGAATCTCGGAAAGCAGGTCGTCCACCTGGGTAGTGGCTGGACGTACTTCCACCTGCGGGTCCACCAGGCCCGTCGGTCGCACCACCTGCTCGACCACCCGGCCGGCATGTTCACCCTCGTAGGGGCCCGGGGTGGCAGACACGAAAATGGTCTGCGGACTGATCGCCTCCCACTCATCGAAGCGCAGCGGGCGGTTGTCCAGCGCCGATGGCAGGCGGAAACCGTACTCCACCAGCGTTTCCTTGCGCGAACGGTCGCCCTTGAACATCGCCCCCACCTGGGGAACCGTGACGTGGGATTCGTCGATCACCAGCAGCGAATTCGCAGGCAGGTAGTCATAGAGCGTCGGCGGCGCCTCACCCGGAGCACGACCGGAGAGATAGCGGGAGTAGTTCTCGATGCCGTTGCAATAGCCCAGCTCGAGAATCATTTCCAGATCGAAGCGGGTACGCTGCTCCAGCCGTTGCGCCTCCACCAGCTTGTTGGCTGAGCGCAACTGCTCGAGGCGCTCCTTGAGCTCTTCCTTGATCTGGTCCACTGCTTCGAGAAGCACCTCGCGCGGCGTCACGTAGTGGCTTTTCGGATAGAAGGTGAAGCGCGGCAGCTTGCGGATTACCTCGCCGGTCAGAGGATCGAACGCCGCAAGGCTTTCCACCTCATCGTCGAACAGTTCGACACGGATCGCCTCCAGGTCGGATTCCGCCGGGAAAACATCGATGACATCGCCGCGAACACGGAAGGTTGCACGGGCAAAGTCCATGTCATTGCGGGTGTATTGCAACTCTGCCAGGCGGCGCAGCAAGGTCCGTTGGTCGAGACGGTCGCCGCGGTCGATGTGCAGCACCATCTTCAGGTAGGACGCCGGATCACCCAGGCCGTAAATGGAAGAAACGGTGGCGACGATGATGGCGTCTGGCCGCTCCAGCAACGCCTTGGTCGCGGACAGGCGCATCTGCTCGATATGGTCGTTGATCGAGGCATCTTTCTCGATATAGGTGTCGGAGGACGGAACGTAGGCTTCCGGCTGGTAATAGTCGTAGTAGGAAACGAAGTACTCGACGGAGTTGTTCGGGAAGAAGGCGCGGAATTCGCCATACAACTGCGCCGCCAAAGTCTTGTTGGGCGCCAGCACCAGCGTCGGACGCTGCACCTGGGAAATGACATTGGCGATGCTGAAGGTTTTCCCCGACCCGGTAACCCCCAGCAGCGTCTGGTGCGAAAGGCCGGCTTCAAGCCCTTCCACCATCTGGCGAATGGCCTCCGGCTGGTCGCCGGCGGGCTTGAAACGGGTTACAAGCTGGAACTCCGACATGCTGACCTCGACATTGGATGTGACACCTGGGCAGAACGGGCGTCATACCTGGCGGAAAGCTTGCGCGCGATGTCGCCGCAAACTGTCTGGGCCGCTATAATACCGGCCCGATTGCGCAACCCCTAGCGCACATCGTTCGGGGTTGCATCCCATCCTCATCTTCCTCCTCCGAGCTGCCGCATCATGAGTCTGTTTTCTGCCGTCGAAATGGCTCCGCGTGATCCTATCCTGGGTCTCAACGAAGCGTTCAACGCCGATACCCGTGCCGACAAGATCAACCTGGGCGTGGGCGTCTACTACAACGAGCAAGGCCGTATCCCGCTCCTGCGCGCTGTAGCTGAAGCGGAAAAGGCCCGCATCGAAGCGCACGCCCCGCGCGGCTATCTGCCAATCGAGGGTATCGCGTCTTACGACCAGGCCGTGCAAAAGCTGCTGTTTGGCGCTGATTCCGAACTGCTGGCCCAAGGCCGCGTTGTCACCACCCAGGCCGTGGGCGGTACCGGCGCGCTGAAAACCGGCGCCGATTTCCTCAAGCGCCTGCTGCCCAATGCCGTTGTCGCCATCAGCGACCCGAGCTGGGAAAACCACCGCGCCCTGTTCGAAGCCGCCGGTTTCCCGGTGCAGAACTACCGCTACTACGATGCGGCCACCAATGGCGTGAATCGTGCCGGCTTGCTGGAAGACCTCAAAGCCCTGCCCGCTCGCTCCGTCGTGGTACTGCACGCCTGCTGCCACAACCCGACCGGCGTGGACCTTGAACTGGAAGACTGGAAAGCCGTCCTGGAAGTCCTGCGCGAACGCGAGCATGTACCCTTCCTCGACATCGCCTACCAGGGCTTCGGTGCCGGCATCGATGAGGACGCGTTCGCAGTACGCCTGTTCGCCGAATCCGGCCTGCAGTTCTTCGTCTCCAGCTCCTTCTCCAAGTCCTTCTCGCTGTACGGCGAGCGCGTCGGTGCCCTGTCCGTGGTAACCAACTCGAAGGAAGAAGCTGGCCGCGTCCTGTCGCAAGTCAAGCGCGTGATCCGCACCAACTACTCCAACCCGCCCACCCATGGCGCCACCGTAGTTGCCTCCGTGCTCAACAGCCCGGAACTGCGCGCCATGTGGGAAGGCGAGCTGGGCGAAATGCGCACCCGCATCCACAGCATGCGCCTGGCCATGGTCGAGCAACTCGCTGCCCAGGGTGCCAAGCGCGACTTCAGCTTCGTGGCTCGCCAGCGCGGCATGTTCTCCTACTCCGGCCTGACCGCCGAGCAAGTTGAACGCCTGAAAAACGAGTTCGGCATCTATGCCGTCAGCACCGGCCGCATCTGCGTTGCCGCGCTGAACAACAGCAACCTGGAAAGCATCACCCGCGCGATTACCCAGGTACTCTGACGTGGAAAAGGAGAAGCTCAAGCAAATGCTTGACTTCTCCTTTCTAATCAGTAAGATACGCGCATCCGATCCGCGATAGCTCAGTCGGTAGAGCAAATGACTGTTAATCATTGGGTCCCTGGTTCGAGTCCAGGTCGCGGAGCCAAATTAAAAGCCCTCGGCACATGCCGGGGGCTTTTTCTTTTAGGCGGCAAAAACCATCTAGAGCCAAGCTGTTCGCCCCTTCGCTCCCCTCCTTTGAGCGCACTGAATCAGCGTTTGGCTTTCGCTTCAAATCCAAATTGCAACGCCGCGATTCTCTAGCAGCAAGCACAGCCAACAAAAAGCCGGCCTCGAAGGCCGGCTCTTGATTTGCTCGTACGCTACTCGACGGTCAACCTGTCACGACTCTTCTCCAGAGTCTTAACACCAATTCCCTTGACCTCCAGCAGGTCGTCTACCGAGGAGAAGGGACCGTTCTCCTCGCGATACTGCACGATTGCCTTGGCCTTCGCTGCGCCGATACCAATCATATGATCCTGCAGCGCCAACTCGTCCGCGGTATTGATATTCAGCTTGCCCGCCTGGCTTGCAGAGCTATCAACCACCACCGCAGGCGCAGCCTTAGCTGCCACAGCGACATGGCTATAGCCAAGACAGAGGGAACAGAGAACGAGAAACAGCGAGGCGATACGCACACGAAACATCGTGAACACTCCTTGTCATCAGTAAGGGGAAGGGCGGTACATCCAGAAACCGCCCGACACAAACTAATGCCTGGAGTTAGAAGGCTCAATTCGTCGCTGCTGATGGATCCAGTCAACAATTTCCTCTTCAGGGGTGTAACCGTTGACGGTCTCGCGTAGGAGTTGGCGCACACGGACGTAGTCGTCAGCCTCAACAGCAGCGAAGAGCTCAGCAAGAACGCGCTTGAAGGCATCCCAGGGAAGATGCTCTTCGTTGGCCCGCATGATCATCGGGTGATCGGTGGGACTGACGTTGTCTCCAATGAGCAACTCCTCGTAAAGCTTCTCGCCTGGCCGCAAACCAGTGAACTCGATCGCGATATCACCACTGGGGCTCCTATCGGAGCGGACGGTCAAGCCGGATAGATGGACCATCTTCTCCGCAAGTTCAGCAATCTTTACGGGCTGCCCCATATCCAGCACGAAGACATCCCCGCCCTGCCCCATCGAGCCCGCCTGGATCACCAACTGCGCAGCTTCCGGAATGGTCATGAAATAACGCGTGATATTGGGATGCGTAACGGTAACCGGGCCACCACGCTTGATCTGCTCACGGAACAGGGGAATTACCGAACCGGAGGAGCCCAGGACATTACCGAAGCGGACCATGGTGAAGCGGGTCTTGTTGACCCGATGAACAGCGCCACTGTCACCAAAAAGCACCGGCGCCGACTCACGACTGAGCGCCTGGAGAACCATTTCGGAAAGACGCTTGGTGCTACCCATCACGTTCGTGGGCCGTACAGCTTTGTCCGTGGAAATAAGAACGAAATTATTTACTCCCGATTGAACCGCAGCCTGCGCAGCATATAGCGTACCAAGTACGTTATTCAGTACGCCTTCCGCAATGTTATGTTCGACCATTGGGACGTGTTTGTAGGCTGCAGCGTGGTACAGCGTGTCCACTCCCCACGTGCGCATAACATCGAGCAGCCGTAACTGATTGCGCACTGATCCGAGAATAGGTACAAGTTGAATGCTCAGTGACTCTCGACGAATTCGCTGCTCGAGTTCGAGCTGAATATTGTAAAGATTGAACTCACTATGCTCGAAGAGTAACAATATTCTTGGTGAGCACCCGACGATTTGCCGACACAATTCAGCGCCGATAGATCCGCCGGCGCCAGTGACCATGACAACTTGTCCGAAGATGCAATGCTCGAAGAGCTCTTTTCGTGGCGGAACAGCGTCACGTCCGAGCAAGTCGGCTATATCGACTTCCTGAATGTCGTCGACCTTGACCCGCCCGCTAGCAAGATCCATAAAGCCGGGCACACTACGCACATGCAACGGAAATGCCTCAAGATATGAAAGCACTTCGCGTCGGCGAGCACGGGTAGCTGATGGAACTGCTAATAGAACCTCTTGAGCTCCAGTCTCTTCGATCATCTGCTGAATATGCTTCGGCTTGTAGACTTGGAGGCCTGCAATTACACGGGTCGCTATACTGTCATCGTCGTCAATGAAAGCTACAGGCCGCATTGCTCGCCCCAGTCGGAGTGCCGCCACCAGTTGATTCCCCGCCGCGCCCGCCCCATATATCGCGACCTTCGGAACGCCAACATCCGCGTTAATGAACGGAACTTGACGAGTGGCCGAAAACCAGTCCCCCATGAAGTATTGGCGCATTACCAGACGCAACCCCCCAATCATCACAAGGCTCAGCCACCAATAATTGAATACGAGTGACCTTGGTATAACCTCGGGTGCATCCCGGTACCAGTAGATGGCAAGCGCAAGCAATAAAGTAGATATTGTCACTGCCTTAACAATGGCAATAAGAGCATCATTTCCAAAATATCGCATGACCGCTCTGTACATCCCAAATCGAATGAATGCTGGGATAGAAAGAAACGGCGCGCAGACGAATAGCCAAGCATGCCCACCGAAAGGATGGACAAGTTCATCAGTACCCAAACGCACAATGAAAGCGAGCCAGAGTGCTGCCCACACAAGCAGCACATCCGTTATGAGCTGCAACAAGCGCTTTTGACGACGAGGCAGACGCAACAACCATTCGCGCAACATTTGTCAAAAATCCTTATCTTGAGTCACTACGGCTGGGTCCGCCTCAATACAGCAGCAGTAACCCCAATGTAGTGCCGCGACTTGCATTCAAAGAGTTCGCAAGACGCAAAAGGGAACCTCCACACCCAGGGACTGCTTCAGCCCGCTGAGTGTACCTCCTTCTCGCCAGCCTTGAAGCGAACGGCCAGGCCCACGAGCGGAGCGTAGGCTACAAGCATCCCCAACGCACCATCTAAATACCCCAGACCAACAACGATTGCCATCGGCGTCAACCAGAACAGGTTAATCACGCCTACTGCCAAAGTAACAGGCAAATGCCGCGCGAACCGTCGGGCGGCGTACTGATAGGCGTGGCTCCTGTGGGCCTCGTACACTCGTTCACCCCGGATAAGGCGTCGCAGCAGAGTCCAGGTGGAGTCCACAACGAAAACACCCAGTAAGATGACCCAACTCCAGAGCAACTGCGAATCAATCCAGCCTGCATAGATGGAAAGCACGCCCAACATAATTCCGAGGAACCCGCTTCCAGCGTCTCCCATGAATATCTTCGCGGGTGGAAAATTCCAGAACAAGAAGCCAGCGACACCGAAGGCAAGCAGAAGGGGAACACTCATCTCCGAAAATTCACCAAGAAGGGCGTAAATCGTTACACCCCCTAGACATACCGATATCGCCTCTACACTTGCAATACCGTCGATGCCATCCATGAAATTGTACAGATTGAGCAGCCAAACTAGATAAACGAGTGCCAGTGCATTACCAACCCACCCCATATCCACGCTAAAGCCGAACACGGGCAACGCAGGTAAACCACCCAGGCAATAAAGGGCCCAGCTAGCACCAATGAAGTGCGCAAACAATCTCCATCGGGCAGGGATATGACCATGGTCATCGAGGAAACCCACTAATGCGATCCAAGTGCCAGAGCCAATCAACGCCCACAACAACGCAGAGTCCAGCAACCCACCAAAAGACAACATGGGCAGAGTGAGCATCATGCTGAGCACTATGGCCACTCCACCCCCACGTGGGGTGGGAATCGTATGAGAGCTGCGCGCATTCGGGATGTCCATTAGACTACGAGTCAAGGCGTAGTGGCGCAGCCCGGCTGTCAACACAAGTGAGCAGCCAAAAACAATAGGAAACACCCACCAGGTAATCATTTAGTGCTCTGGTCCAGATAATGTTTGGCAGTTTTATATAGGGCTTCATCGACACTAACAGGAGGAGTCCAGCCCAACAGGGCCTTAGTCTTTGTAATATCAACCTGCAGCGAACTACACAGCCTCTGGTAATAGTCCCGCTTTCCAATCAATGTTGCGCCAAACTCTAACATCCAACTTGGCATCGGAATCAATCGAGCAGGCGTACCAAGCGCAGACCCCATTCTTCGTAGCAACTGGGTAGTTGAAAGGTCCTCATCATCACTGACGAGGAAGGTCTGATTTCCAGCCCGAGGATGATCAATGCAGGTAAGGATCAGATCCACCAGATTATCTAATGCGACCAGACTGCGCCGATTGTTTATTGCCCCTAAAGGAAGCGGCACCCCTCTGTGAAGCCATCGCATCATGTTCAGAAAATTAGCTTTCACTCCTGGGCCGTAAACGAGGGTTGGTCTGATGATGACCACCTCCATTCCGGTCTCAATGGCCAAAACCCGCAGCCCCTGCTCAGCTTCCATCTTGGAGATTCCATATGGGTCGGCAGCCAGTGGCGCACCGTCGGCAAGAAAAGGCACACTGGTCGATGTCGACTCGCCATTAACCTTGATCGAGCTAATAAAAATAAAGCGACGCACACCCTTGTTTGCCGCTTGCCGAGCGAGATTTAGAGTTCCCTCAAAGTTGACTTTTCTAAACTCCCGCAGGGGGTCAACTGCATCATCATTCATCATGTGCACGCGAGCCGCAGCATGAACGACAACATTCACATCTTGCAGGGCTGCGCCCCAATCCGTATTTCCGTCAAGTGTTGAAAAGCGAATGCAAGTGGCAGAACGCGGCGACGAACTGAGTGGGCCGCGCGTCGCCAGTCTCAGGTCCACGGATTCGTATGAGCCCAGCCTCTCCGCTGTTGCATGCCCCACGAAGCCGGAAGCGCCAGTCAAGAGAATCCTATTCATTACTTACGCTCCTGCGTAAACTGGAGTTTCGAAATAGCGCTTCCAGACGATCGAACAGTGTCGATTTTGCAAAATTCTCCAAGTAGAAGCGTCTGCCAGAAGCTCCCATTGCGCTGCGTTCTTCGGGAGACAGCGTCGCCATCGCTCGCACGATTTCGGCCAGTGCTGCCGCATCCCCAGATCGACAAGCCATACCCGCGCCGGACTCTCGGACCACTCTAGCAGCCTCACCGTCGATCATCGCGATCACGGGCTTATTGGAAGCCAGATATGCTTGGACTTTTCCGGGAATGGTTTTTTCGAATACTTCGTTAGTCCTCAGGGAAACCAGAAGCGCATCAGCCCTAGCGAAAAGCGGCGGCATTTTCTCCAGTGGGTGCCTGCCAAGTAACAGTACGTTGGAAAGACCGCGCGAAGCTATTTGCTCCTTGAGCCAAGCCGATACCCTCCCATCCCCGGCAATCGCCCAGCGAACAGGGAGTTCCTTTGCCAGAGATTCTGCTGCCTCAAGAATAGCGGGAAAGTCCTGAGCCTCTCCGAGGTTCCCGGCAAATACGATCGTAAAGACAGTCGCATCTGGCTCCAGAATGTCGGACTGCAGATCTGAAGCCCCACTAAACTCATCCTCGGCCCAACTTGGGAAGTACACTACACGATCCGACCGAATGCTCTTTGTGCAGTACCTTCTTACATTTTCACTAAATGATTTTGACTGCAACAACAGATAGTCGGCGCGATTGTAGATCCAAGATACGAGTTTTCCCACCACTGCCAGGAGCTTCTCGTTCTTGACGACGCCGACAGCACTGAGCGTTTCCGGCCAAAGATCCAGAACCCATATGAATACAGGAGCCTTCTTTATCCGCCCGATAATTAATGCCGGAATGGCGGCCATGATCGGAGAAACGGCATACACAAAGACCGAGTCGAATTTATGCTGGCGCAGTTTGAAAACACCAAAAACAGACGCACTCACAAAGAAAGAAATATAATTAAGCGCTAAAGTTAGGCTTCTTTTCCCGCGAGCAAGCATCGGAACCCTTATAATTCGAGCACCGGCGTACTCCGAATACGCACCAGGTTCACTCTGATACCCCGGAAAAATCGATCCTTCGGGATAATTAGGGACTCCAGTCAATACCGTTACTTCATGACCTCGAGCGACAAACCCTTCAACGAGGTTATTTATACGCATATTCTCTGGCCAAAAATATTGCGTTACCACTAGAATCCTGAGGGGTTTGTCACTCATGGTTCGACCCGAATCAATATTTTTTCCAGACAGTCCGCATAACATAATCACGATAGCTGTGAATTATACGTACAACCTTTTCCGAAACATTCGGCATGCTGTAATCCGCGACCAATCGCAAGTCTCTAGTTTCGCCACTGGACTGAGACTCCAGAATCTTGAGCCCTTGCATCACACGATCGACCTCCAAGCCGACCATCATTGCAGCAGCTTCTTCCATTCCTTCGGGACGCTCATGAGCCTCACGGATATTCAACGCAGGGAAATTAAGAATTGATGCTTCTTCATTGATCGTACCGCTATCCGAGAGCACAGCCTTGGCAGTGAGCTGCAGCTTGTTGTAGTCCTTGAATCCAAGCGGCTTGAGCAATCGAATATTCGAGTGGAATTTGGCTCCTACTGCCTCAACCCTCTTCATTGTTCGCGGGTGAGTAGAGACAATTACCGGTAAGTCGTAGTTTTCCGCTACCGAATTAAGCACATTGACGAGCTTAAGGAAGTTCTTATCCGAATCTACGTTCTCTTCGCGATGAGCACTCACGACGAAGAACTTTCCAGCCTCAACCCCAAGACGATCCAGGACATCAGATGAATCAATCCCCGCCCTATAATGATTCAGAACCTCAAACATCGGACTTCCCGTTTTGATGACCATTTCAGGCGGGAGCCCTTCACGCAAGAGGTAGTCTCTGGCGATGGTACTATACGTCAAGTTGATATCCGCAGTGTGATCAACAATGCGGCGATTAATCTCTTCAGGCACCCGCATGTCAAAGCAGCGATTTCCGGCTTCCATGTGGAACGTTGGAATCTTGCGGCGCTTGGCGGGAATTACAGCCATGCAGCTATTAGTATCACCCAGAACCAGTAGCGCTTCAGGATTTACCTCGCTCAACACCCGATCAACGGAGATAATAACATTTCCAATCGTCTCGGCACCGCTAGCTCCGGCCGCACTGAGAAAGTAATCCGGCTTACGGATACCAAGGTCCTGGAAGAAAATTTCATTTAGTTCGTAGTCATAATTCTGACCGGTGTGAACTAGGACATGATCGCAATAGCTGTCCAGCGCCGCTATGACTCGAGAGAGCCTGATAATCTCAGGGCGAGTCCCAACAACCGTCATCACTTTCAACTTTCTTACTTCCATATCACACCCTGAAACCAATATTCTAGAATTATCTTCTCGATCCGACGCAAGAACCCAAGGGCCGATTGGTTTATCAGTCCAATGGATTCGAGTAGGTATCCGGTCGGTCTCTATCAAAAACTTCGTTAGCCCATAGCATCACTAACATTTCTTCACTACCAACGTTAGTTATATCGTGGGTCCAACCCGGGACGGTCTCCACTATCTCTGGCACGTCACCCGAGGTAGTAAGCTCATAAAATTCGCCGGAATGAATATGACGAAAACGGAAGCAGGCCGTCCCCTTTATGACAAGAAACTTCTCCGTTTTGGAGTGATGATAGTGCCCCCCTCTAGTAACACCGGGATGCGCAGTAAAATAAGAGAATTGCCCCGAATCATGAGTCTTTAGCATTTCGACAAACACACCACGCGAGTCAGCGTGTTTGGGCACCTCATAAGTGAAACTTTCCGGCGGCAGGTAACTCACATAAGTCGAGTACAGAGCACGAACAAAGCCGGTCCCGACAGGTTCGCTTATCAACGTATTACGGCTATTGCGGAATGACTGAATCAGAGAGGCAATTTCGCCGACTGTTGCGTGATACTCAGGCTCAACTGTGACGAACGACTCTTCATTCACTCGCCCATCCATGACATCTACAAAACGAGCCATGACATCATCAATGTATACAAGACGTACTTTCGCGGCGGCATCATTGATTTGAATGGGGATATTGCGAGCGATATTATGGCAAAATGTTGCAACGGCAGAATTGTAGTTCGGCCTGGCCCATTTTCCGAATACGTTTGGCAGTCGGAACAGATAGACGGGAGAGCCACTACGCTTCGCCAGAGCCTTGATTTCGTCTTCGGCCTGAAGCTTGCTACTGCCGTAAGGATTCGGCAACTCCGCCTGTATTGAAGAAGAAAAAAGCACAGGTATGGGCTTGCCAAGCTCAGCAATCGAGTCACAAAGAGCTTTTGTCAGATCGGTATTGCCAGACTTAAACTCGTCAACCGAAAGTGGTCGATTGACTCCAGCAAGATGAAAGACAAAATCCGCCTGAGCCAACAAACTCGGCAACTCCGCAATACTATTCTTCCGAGAGTATCGCAGAACCTCCACGTCCTTACGCTCTCCCAAGTGGGCCAGCAGGTTCTTCCCGACAAAGCCCTCAGAGCCAGTCACCAAAACTCTCATTTGTCACTCCTCAGGCGTAGCTAATTCACCACGCTGGATCGCGCGAATAAAGTCCAGTTTGAGCAGCAGGCGCTGCATGCCTTCCACATCCAGGCGCTCAGTATTATGCGAGTTGTAATCTTCGCTTCTGGAGATTCGCTCTTCACCCCTTTCAACAAACTTCTCATAGTTCAGATCTCGGAGATCTGGCGGAACACGGAAGTAATCGCCCATATCTTCCGCACAAGCTATTTCTTCGCGACTTAATAGGGCCTCATACAGCTTTTCGCCATGACGAGTTCCGATTACCTGGATTGGATAGTCGGGTTCACCATGCAGCGCGGTAAGTGCCTTTGCCAATACTTCCACGGTAGCAGCAGGAGCCTTCTGCACGAAAAGATCACCGTTATTGCCATGCTCAAAGGCGTAAAGCACCAAATCCACCGCATCTGCCAGCGTCATCATGAAGCGAGTCATGCTCGGATCAGTAATGGTCAACGCTTTGCCAGCCCTGATCTGATCAACAAACAACGGTATAACCGAGCCACGCGAAGCCATTACATTGCCGTAGCGAGTACCGCAGATCACTGTCTTGCTGTCATCCACGTTTCGCGATTTCGCTACCATCACTTTCTCCATCATCGCCTTGGAGATTCCCATGGCGTTGATCGGATAAACAGCCTTATCGGTGCTCAGACATACGACGCGCTTCACATCATTCTGAATGGCTGCCTCAAGCACGTTATCTGTGCCAATAACGTTTGTTTTGACAGCCTCCATTGGATGAAATTCACAAGAAGGTACTTGCTTTAACGCTGCCGCATGAAAAATGTAATCGACATCGCGAGTGGCATTGAGCACGCTCTGGAAATCCCTTACATCACCTATGTAGAACTTTAATTTCTCGCTACCATAATTTTTTCGCATGTCATCTTGCTTTTTCTCATCACGACTGAAGATGCGAATCTCCGCAATATCAGTCTTCAAGAATCTTTTGAGAACAGCATTTCCAAACGAACCAGTACCACCAGTAATGAGAAGTTTTTTTCCAGAGAAACTGATCATTTATTCAACTCCATAAACTCTACAATCTTGCCCCCAACGGCGGCACTATTCTTGTTTTGCAAGACCCAATCTCGCGCAACAGCAGCCTTATCTTGTAGTGACCTTGTGTCCGAAGCAGAGAACTCCCTGAATGAATCACAAACGCCTTCTACAGAAAACTCAGAAATCACATTCAAATGGGGAAAATATTCATCAGGAATTCCCGACAATTTGGTCGTCAATATGGGAGCACCGCTCACCATATACTCAAGCAATTTCGAAGGAAAAGAGTAGCGCGTATACGCCTCAGCTGGATCCCGTGTTAGCACAAGCAGCGAAGCCTCCTGCTGAATTTCTGCAACCTGCACAGGAGGAATGAAGCCTAGATACTTGACGGAAGAGTATTTATTCGACGTATCTTTGAGATAGTCTTCCAAATCACCACGCCCACATATCCAAAGTTCGTAATCAATACCTGACTTCAGAAATCCTTCAACAAGTTCCAGAATGCCATATGCCCTATTCACACCACCGGCGTAAAAAATAATATTTCTTTTCTTTCCAGATAAATTTTGCTTATCAGCACTCTCGGAGCTAGCTATACCTTCGAGCACCAGATAGGGTTTGTCACGCCACTTCTTACTATCTTTGACCATGTATTCGCTGGCAACAAAAACGCCAGCGGAACGCGATAGCAGAAAGTCTATCAATTGACCGTCGAAACGCTTCAGAAGCCGGAGAAAGCTGGATCGCTTCAAACCCATGTCCATGAAACTTGGAAGATCAGCCACATAAACGAAATATGGCCTCCTCCAGATAATCGAATAGACATAGGCTGCCATCAGATTCGGCGAGTGAGCAGAGTAAACGCATATCAGCCTAGCCTTGCCCTTGCTTAGCAAGCCACAAACACCACTCAAGAAGCGAGTCAGGAATTTTATTGCCGGGAAGTTGATCATTGGCATGACGAGACCAGTTACGTCGCCTCGCCGCCAACGGGATCTTGGGCAATAAATGTGCTTATTGCGCGGGAAAGTTGAAATTGCAACGGTTGAAACTGCTTCTACGGATGCACCAGTTTGGCAAATTGCATCTACAAATCGGCCTTCTAACTTGAACGCTGCGACTTGTGGAAGCGCGTCAGATTTCGAGTATTTCTCAAAATACTCGTCCCCCACATAGAAGCCGAGCAGGATAACCTTATCCTCCATGTTTTAGGCCACCGTGACTAATTGCATATCTTTATGGAAAGCCGCTTGACGGCGACCCTGTATAGCGCATAGAGAGCCAATAGAAGTACCACCCATACCACTCCATGGTCGTAGATCAGGGGACCTTCACCAGGCAACTGCGAGAAATGGTAGCCTGCAATCGCGCCGGTGATACCTAAAGCTCCCACCGCAGCATTTGCGTCCAGAGGAAGACTGGCAAAAAGTCCTAAAATAATTGAAGCGCAAAGTAGCGCAAACATGGCAACCATCCAGCCACCCAAGGCATAACCAGAAACATGCACAGGTGCCGGTGAAGTGCCTCTCCCTTCAAATCCATCGCGGCCGAAAATCCTCTCGTAGACAAACGTGCTTGGTCGGCATGCCTTTCCAACCTGTAGCTGGTCCAGAACTCCCCCGCAAACTGCCCCTTCTTTCGTGAAGATCTCATAATAATATGGGTAAGCAATTGCCATTCGGTTCAGCGCGGCGAAGAGTAACATAGGGGCATTCGAAGCAGCAGCATCAACGGTTCCGGAAACGTTCACTTTATCGCGCTGCTCAGTAATCACAGGTGTCTCAAGCTTTGGCTGAGGCGCAACATCGTGGGACTCTACTGCTGCAGGCGCAACTGGTGCGGGCACAACAACCGTAGGCGTTGGGGCCAGACGGAAGACGAACGCAGATACAAGCAAGTAGACACCAATCAGCCCGACCCCACCAGCGACCGCCTTGATGTACGGCCACCTTTCGGTATAAATAAATACGGAAATTACTAGGCCCCCATAATAAATCAATACAGGCCACTTCATATTGAGAAGAACAAGAACAAGCGTCATTAGCATTGCATTCAATAGGCTCATTACAGCCCAAAACAAAGAACGCCCCGTCACAAACTTAATGAAAGCATATACTGAAAGATAATGGAGAATCGACATTATTACGACAAGAGGAAAGAACCCCAACCTTCCCCTAATTTCGAACCTTGCCTCCACCGACGAGACTGCATCATGCCCGCTAGTGAAAAGAGAAAATGCATCGGCAGTTGAGAGGGATACAAATACGAAACCTAAACAGACCAGGTTAACAATCAAGAAATCCAGCCTAGAAAATTCGGGAATAATTTTCGGAACTCTCGAAGCCAGCCCAGAAATTCTTGATTTTACTAGCAAGATTACGATAGGCGTAACAAAAAATGGTGAAAGTAACAACGCCCAGTAGCCAACACCAAACAAGGTCTCAAAGCCAATAATCTTCGCTGAAAACGGCAGTCTCTCTAAATAACCCCGACTAACTGGTAGGCAATAGAATATATTACCTACCACGATGGTTATAAAATATGACAATAGAAATAGTATGGGAGCTATGTTACCCGAAACCCAGTTTCTGAACTTATCGCGATAGACCACAAGCCATCCCCTGCTTGTCAAGAATCAATAAAATTTCGATCCATAAATTTCGAGCACAACTCATTATCTCGAAGTAAACTCGCTAGCAACCGCCTTCCATTGAATCCCTTTCCAAAAAGCAAGAAAGACGACAGGAGTAAACAGAATCGTCCAGACAGCCTTTATCACCCACCACTCTGCGAAGACACCTGTACGCAACGCTTTGTCAATCATGTAAGCGGAGAGGAAAGCAAATAGTGACATCAATAATGGAACCCAAAGGAAGCGCATCAAATCCAGCTTCTTAATGGTCGTGCTCAACACCAGAACAAAATATATGATATGCGCAATAAGCGAACCAATCGCGACTCCCAACAAGCCCCAGTAGCGCCCCCCCAGAAACACCAGTAAGCCTCCAACTACAGCAGAAGCCAACGAAAAAATGGCGAGTCTTCGTAGCCGGCAATGTACTTCTAGTCTCTTTTGCAAGTAAACGGAAGCACAGTTCAGGAACACGCAGAGGAATGCCATGAACAGCATATAATGAGGAACCAGAAGCACCTTTCCTGTAAAGCGCTCGAAAATCTCGAACCCTAAGAACTGAAGAACACACCAGCATATAGAGAAGAACAGAATCAAATAGGCTAAACAGCCATCGATTATTTTCCCGCCAAATGAGCCTTGTCTGAATTTGTCGATAATGAACGAATGGACAACCATCAAGAGCGGCATACTGATTAACCCGCCAGCACCGACGAATAAGTCTTTCAATGATAAGTACGCCGACCCATTCGCAATCTCATAATACCCAATCGAAAAACGATCAATATTAGTTAATATTAGCGCTCCCAACATCCAAGGCATTAACGCATAGCCGTACTTGAATATTTTTCGAAAATCACTCTTCAGAGCTGAGCCTACAACCTCATAGCGAACGCCGAACGAGAGCCGCGCTGCCCAAAACAAATAGCCGACCGCACCAGCGTAACCTATGCCAAGCCCTATTAATGCCAACCTGAAGTCGGCTGCGTAAATATTGAAAAGCAGATAGACCGACAATAGCTGGCCAACAACTTGAAATCCTACTGATTTTAGTTGCGTGGAGACGGAATATTTCGCCTGAAAGGCAGCTGATAGAAAGAAGAAAATAACCTGAAAAAAGCAGAGCATCCATACACACAGAAAAACATAATCTTCCTTTATAAAGGAAGACGAAACAAATCCAGAAATACTCGACACAACAGGCGCAAGTAGAAGTGACACAAAAATACAGCTAGTCAAAAGAGACGAACCCTTCTCATTCGAAGCATAATATATATAAGAAGTGCCGACCCAGCCTGCAAATAACTGCGCAGAAATCAAAGAGCTTGCGACGCAAATCGAGTATGCAACATAACTTTCAGCAGGAAGACTTGCATAAAAATACAATATAAAAAAAATACCAGTCAATGCAGGAATAACCTTGACCGGAAAGTAGAGCGCAAATTTCCAAACAAAAGAATTAAAATTCATTATTATCTAAAAAATCAAGAATCATCTTCGAAGACCGACGATGAACACTGGCGTTATATCAACTTAAAAAGAGAGCACTCAACCCTTAGCTCTCTTTCCTTAAATTGCATCCTTAGAGCTCAACTGACGATAGACATCATCGAGACGGATTCGTTCCATGCAGGCGAAAGTTATACAGAATAAATTCTGTCAAACCTCATTCACCCGATCTCGCAACTCCTTGCCTGGCTTGAAATGCGGCACGAACTTACCGTCCAACTTGACTGACTCCCCTGTCTTCGGATTGCGCCCCACACGCGGCGCGCGGAAGTGAAGTGAGAAGCTACCAAACCCACGAATCTCGATCCGATCCCCCGTAGCCAGCGCCTGGGACATCTGTTCAAGCATGGTCTTGATGGCGAGCTCTACGTCCTTGGACGACAGCTGCCCCTGGTGGGTAACGATTCGTTCGATCAACTCCGACTTGGTCATGGTTTTCCCTTCTAATTCAAGCGGCTAGATCAGCTCTATGAGTTTTTAGCACGCTGGAAGGGGTTTGAACAGCTCTAACGCGGAGCGGTAAATCGCGGGCAACAAAAAGGGCGGCCTAGGCCGCCCTTCTTGCTGATGGAGCAGGGTGATTAGCCCTGGTTCTCCATCTGAGCACGGATCAGGTCACCAATGGTGGTCGGGCCGGTGGACTCGACTTCCTGCTTGCGCAGTTCCTTCATGGCGTCCTTCTCGTCATCAACGTCCTTGGACTTGATGGAGAGGCTGATTACACGGCTCTTACGGTCGATGCTGATGATCTTGGCTTCGACTTCTTCGCCTTCCTTCAGCACGTTGCGAGCGTCTTCAACGCGGTCACGGCTGATTTCGGAAGCCTTCAGAACACCTTCGATCTCGCCGCCGAGGCTGATTACAGCGCCCTTGGCGTCAATTTCTTTCACGGTGCCGCGAACGATGCTGCCTTTCTCGTGCATGGAGGCGTAGCTGGAGAACGGATCGTCTTCCAGTTGCTTGATGCCCAGGGAGATGCGCTCACGCTCCGGATCAACGGAGAGGATGACGGTTTCCAGCTCGTCGCCCTTCTTGAAGCGGCGTACGGCTTCTTCGCCAACTTCGTTCCAGGAGATGTCGGACAGGTGAACCAGACCGTCGATACCACCTTCCAGGCCGATGAAGATACCGAAATCGGTGATCGACTTGATGGTGCCGGAGATCTTGTCGCCCTTGTTGAAGCGGCTGGAGAAATCTTCCCACGGGTTGGATTTGCACTGCTTGATGCCCAGGGAGATACGACGACGCTCTTCGTCGATGTCCAGAACCTGAACTTCCACTTCGTCGCCAACCTGAACGACTTTCGACGGGTGGATGTTCTTGTTGGTCCAGTCCATTTCGGAAACGTGTACCAGGCCTTCCACGCCCTCTTCCAGCTCGGCGAAGCAGCCGTAGTCGGTGAGGTTGGTTACACGGGCGGTCACGCGAGTGCCTTCCGGGTAACGAGCCTTGATGGCAACCCATGGGTCTTCGCCCAGTTGCTTCAGGCCCAGGGAAACGCGGTTGCGCTCGCGGTCGAACTTCAGGACCTTCACGTCGATCTCGTCACCAACGTTGACGATCTCGGACGGATGCTTGATGCGCTTCCAAGCCATGTCGGTGATGTGCAGCAGGCCGTCTACGCCGCCCAGGTCAACGAACGCACCGTAGTCGGTGAGGTTCTTGACGATACCTTTGACTTGCTGGCCTTCCTGCAGGGATTCCAGCAGAGCTTCGCGCTCGGCGCTGTTCTCGGCTTCCAGGACGCTGCGACGGGAAACGACAACGTTGTTGCGCTTCTGATCCAGCTTGATGACCTTGAACTCGAGTTCCTTGCCTTCCAGGTGGGTGGTGTCGCGTACGGGACGCACGTCGACCAGGGAGCCCGGCAGGAACGCGCGGATGCCGCTGACGTCGACGGTGAAACCGCCCTTGACCTTGCCATTGATAACGCCCTTGACCACTTCTTCGGCGTTGAAGGCGGCTTCCAGAACCAGCCAGGACTCGGCGCGCTTGGCTTTTTCGCGGGACAGCTTGGTTTCACCGAAGCCGTCTTCCACCGCGTCAAGCGCAACGTGGACCTCGTCACCCACCTTGATGGTCAGTTCGCCTTGTTCGTTATAGAACTGCTCGACCGGGATGACGCCCTCGGATTTCAGGCCAGCATGGACGGTGACCCAGTCACCATCGATGTCGACCACGATGCCGGTGATGATTGCACCCGGCTGCATGTCGAGGGATTTCAGGCTTTCTTCAAAAAGTTCTGCAAAGCTTTCGCTCATGTTCATACCTGTAGTCAAAGGCCAGGAAAGGCCCTATTCCGCACTCCAGCCAATGCGGTCAAGTCATCAATAGAGGCGATGGGGATCGAAGCTGGTATCCCACACCGTCCCGGTGGCGCAACTCCCAGCGGAAACCGGAAGCTGCGCAAAACTCAGGGTTGACATTGGCTTTTTCAACCTCCGGACGGAGGAATCGAGCCAACATAAGGGCTGGAATGGTAGCAATGGGGTTGACGCCCGTCAATCACACACCCCAGCCATACCTAAAGGGGTGCGGCAGTCTACAGCAGACGCTCTTCGCCCTGTAGATAAAGCGCCAGACGGCGCAGCATGACGTCGCACTCCAACAGCTGTTCAAGACTGACGAACTCGTCCGGCTTATGCCCCTGATCCATGCTGCCCGGGCCGCAAACGACCGTGGGAATGCCCGCCTGATCGAACAACCCACCCTCGGTGCCGAAGGCCACGGTGCCGAACTCCGTCGAACCAGAGAGGAGCGCCAGCAGGCGAGCCGCTTCACCGTCGGGCGGAGTGACCAGTCCCGGATAGGCGCTCAACGGCTTGAGGCTGATGCCAGTATCCGCCTGCACCCTGCGCATCCGGGGCACCAATTCGTCCTCGGCGAAGGCGAGCAGTTCATCCGCCACCTGCTGAGCATCGAAACCCGGCAGCGCGCGCACCTCGAAGTCGAACTCGCATTCCGCCGGAACGATGTTCAGCGCACGGCCGCCCTTGATGGTGCCGGTCTGCACGGTGGAGAAAGGTGGGTCGAAGCGTTCATCGTGAAGTTCCGGCCGTGCCAGTTCCGCACCGATCTCGCCCAGCTTTCCGATCAATCGTGCCGCGTACTCGATGGCGTTCACGCCATAAGGCGCGTAGGCGGAATGACAGGCGGCGCCCTGGACTTCACAGCGCATGGCCAGCTTCCCCTTGTGGCCCAGCACCGGCTTCAACTCCGTGGGTTCGCCGATCAGGCACAGGCGCGGCTTGTGCGGCCGTTTTTCCAGCTCCGCCAGCATGGGACGCACTCCCAGGCAGCCAACCTCCTCGTCATAGGAGAAGGCCAGATGCACCGGCAGGGTGAGTGGCCGCTCCAGAAAGATCGGGACAGCCGCCAGGACGGAGGCAATGAAACCTTTCATATCCGCTGTGCCGCGGCCGTAAAGCCGCCCTTCCCTTTCGGTCAGCCTGAATGGTTCGACCGTCCAGGCCTGCCCGTCCACGGGCACCACGTCGGTGTGGCCAGACAGCACGACGCCACCCCGGTCGCGAGGACCGATGGTGGCGAACAGGTTGGCCTTGGTGCGTTCGGGGTTGTAGAACAGCTCACTCTCGACCCCGAGACCGGAGAGGTAATCCCGGATGAACGCGATCAGCTCCAGGTTGGAGTCCCGACTGACGGTAGCGAAACCGACCAGCCGCTCAAGCAGATCGCGACTGGAGACCTCACTCATCGCCCGGCACCCCGTAACTGGGGGCCGCCGTAGGGTTCAGCGCACGGGTGACGTAATCCTGCATCTGCGGCCGATAGGCCTGCCAGAGCGCGTCCAACTGACCGATCGGGTCCTCCTCCGCCCAATCGACCCGCAGGTCGACGAGCGGCCAGGTGAGGTCACCCATCACCTTGAGTGCTGCCGAGTGAACCGGACCCGCTTCGCCACCTGCCGCCATCGCGGCGTGCATGGCTGCCAGCAGGCGCTCGGCAAGAAGCCCGGGAGCTGCCTCGAATGCCTTCACCATGGCTTCGATGACATGGGTTCCAGACAACAGGTTCCCTGCTGCGACGCACTGCTCGCCAGCAACCGCGTTGTGCACGCCCAACGCCTCGCTGCCACTGAACAGCGCGGTGCGGCCGTGGCTATCGATCACTGTGACCTGGCGATACTGGCTCCAGCCGTTGGTGCTGAGGGCCCGATCCAGGGCTGCCACGGGCTCCAGCTGTTGACCGTCGAGCAGGTCAAGAATCTGCGGACCCAGGGCCGGCAGGGTGACGTTCTGGGTCGCCACCGCACCAACCCCCGCCCGCACCCACGGGCAACGGGCGCCGACCGCGATGCTCGAAGAGCTGATGGCGATGCCGAGCTGCCCAGTCTCCGGGCAGCGGCCAATGATAGAGAACGTCATGCTCCTGCTCCTTATGCCTGTGCCGACTGCCAGTCGTCCGGAATCACCGCGATCACATCGATCTCCATCAGCCACTGCGGCTGGCCCAGGGCGGAAACCACCAGCCCGGTGGAGATCGGGAACACGCCTTTGAGCCACTTGCCCACTTCCTGGTAGACCGGCTCACGGTAGCGGGGGTCGATCAGGTAAGTGGTGGTCTTGACGATGTGGGACAGGTCGCTGCCCGCCTCTTCCAGCAGTTGCTTGACGTTCTTCATGGCCTGTTCGGTTTGGGCGCGGGGATCGCCGAGGCCGACCAGCCGTCCCTCGAAATCGGTCCCGACCTGGCCGCGCACATAGACGGTATTGCCAGCACGCACGGCCTGGCACAGGTCATTATCCAGCGACTGGTTCGGATAGGTGTCCTTGGTGTTGAACATGCGGATGCGAGTATGGGTAGGCATCGAAATCACTTCCTGAAATCTGATTGTTTGAGCACACGAATGACAGCAGTCGCCTGCATGGAAACGCTGCCTCTCAGTCTTTCGCCCGGCGCTGCGAGGCATCGCGGTAGGCGAGGTACTTGTGCTGGGTGGCGATGTGGTCGGCGATGTGCTTGGCGTCGTGCCAGACACCCCAGATAAAGGTGGAGCCCCGGCGGGACAGCCACGGCAGACCAAGGAAATAGACGCCCGGCTCAGCCGACACACCGCGCTGGTGCTGCGGCTTGCCCTTGGCGTCGAAGGCGTTGACCTTCAGCCAGCTGTAATCGACCGCGTAGCCAGTCGCCCAGATGATCGAGGTAACACCGGCCTTTGCCAGGTCCAGTTCGAGTATCGGGTTGCTCACGCATTCCGGGTCCGGATAGGTCGCGCGGGCTTCGGGCTCCTCCGGCAGATCGAGGCCGTTGCGCTCGATGTAGGCGTCCGCGGCATCCAGCAGCGACAGATAGTTCTCGTCGCCGCGAGCGATGTTTTCCGCAAGGTCCGCCTGGAAGGTCACCGCATCGCCTTCGAACGACTTGGTGAGGCCGACGAGCGTCACACCTTGATGGGCCAGTGCCCGGAAGTCGACG
This sequence comes from Pseudomonas taiwanensis, assembly GCF_013393345.1. GTDB lineage: Bacteria > Pseudomonadota > Gammaproteobacteria > Pseudomonadales > Pseudomonadaceae > Metapseudomonas > Metapseudomonas resinovorans_C. The sequence continues at coordinate 113,221 of NZ_QJRF01000030.1, read as the reverse complement.
GTATGACCACCACGAGCACCGCTCACAGCAATGGTCACATGCTCCTTGCCCGGCTGGGCGGCTTCCGCATCCCACAGACCGAGTACACCAAGCCACCAGCAGAAGTCGCGATTGCGGTAGGCGCGCGGCGGACGATCGTGCGGACCGACCGACAGGTAGACCTGCTTGCCGGCGCGCTGCAGCTCATCGGCAATCTGCACCCCGGACGAGCCGGCCCCTACCACCAGCACACCGCCTTCCGGAAGTTGCTGCGGATTGCGGTACTGGGCGGAGTGAATCTGCTTGACACTTGCGTTGCTGGGCGCAATCGGTGGGATGATCGGGCGCTGGAACGGTCCGGTAGCGGCGACCACACGATTGGCCTGGATCACACCTTCGGAAGTTTCGACGGTGAATCCCGGACGATCGGCATTGCGCACCACGGACTTCACTTCCACGCCGGTGCGGATGGGGGCATCGAACTGCTTGGCGTAGGCTTCGAAATAGGCCGCCACCTGCTCCTTGGAAGCAAAGGCGTCGGGATCGAGATCAAACTCCAGCCCCGGGAAACGGTCATGCCAGGCCGGCCCGTTGGCCACCAGCGAGTCCCAGCGTCCTGTACGCCAGGCTTCGGCAATGCGATTGCGCTCCAGCACCAGGTGCGGTACGCCGAGCTTGGTCAGGTGCTCACTCATGGCCACGCCGGCCTGGCCAGCACCCACAACCAGCGTATCGATCTCTATTGTTTCAACTGCCTTCTCCGCGTAGTTCTGAAACGCGGTCTGGTTCAGGTCGGTCATCGCTTGCCTCCTCTGACTCTGATCATTCTTGTTTTGCTGATGCGGCTATCGGTAAGGGGTGTTGGCCGCATTCTGTTCAGAGCGAGGAATTCGCGAAATTATGATTTTTGTAGTCGCTGGCTAGGAAAAAGCTACCAGCGCGAAAAGCGCTGTGCGCCGCGCGCCAGAAGGCTTTGGATATAGGTTTTTTAGATTCAGGCGCGACAAAATAAATAGCGTCGCGCCGCCCGCAGCCCCACTGATCGAAATGCATTTGCCGCGCCCCCGCCGCGCCTGATATCTGTATATATCCACAGTAAAAGACCGGTCTGCCGTCCCCCGCCATGCCTGCCGCACTCGACGATCCCTTCTATTACCTGCACAACTTCCACACCCTGCTGGACTGGATCAGCGAGCGTTATCACGACCTGCTGGACGGCGAGGAAGTGGCGTTCATCGAAGATTTCCGCCTCCTGCCTCGCGCCTCCCAGGCGCTCCTGGTTCGCATGGTGATGCGCAAAGGCATGCTGTTTCGAGCGAGCAAGCTGAACTACGTGGAAATCGGCGATACCTGCGAGGCGGCCCTTCCGCTGCTGGCACTCGGCTGGGTGGATGCAGCAGCGGAGCTGGACCTGGCTCAACTCTTCGGCCTGCTCACGCTGGGCGAGGTGGATACCTGCTTCGGCAAGGCTCCGGGACGCAAGGCGGAGCGCCTGGAGAACCTGCTTGCCGAACACGATGGGCGCCGCACCTTCGCGGACTGGTTTCCGACCAGCAGCGATTGCGTCTATGCCCTGGGTCTGATGGACATCTGCGACCGCCTGCGACTGATGTTCTTCGGCAACCTCTATCAGGACTGGTCCGAATTCGTCCTCGCCGACCTCGGCATCTACCAGTACGAAAAGGTGGAGATCGATGCCTCCGCAAGGGGTTTCCGCGAGCGTGCCGATCTCGACTACTACCTGCGCCTTCACCGTTGGAGGGAGCGCTTCGAGGCGGGTGAGGCACTCGAACAACTGCTGCCCGAACTTCCACTCGAAACCCACGCCAACCCCTGGCTGGATGCGCGTCGACGCAAGCTGTTGTTCCAGATCGGCCAACATTGCGAGCGCTGCGAGCTGCTGGAAGCGGCGCTTGGCCTGTACAGCCTCTGCGACTACCCAGGAGCGCGGGTGCGACGCATCCGTGTGTTCGAACGCCTGGAGGCCCATGACGATGCCTTCGGTCTTGCCCAACTCGCCAACGCAGCGCCCGAGAGCGAGGAAGAGCAGCAACACCTGACCCGCATCCTGCCGCGCCTGCGACGCAAACTCGGCCTGCCCAAGGAGCCGCCAGCCGGCAGCACCACTGTGCAGCGTATCGACCTGCTGCTGCCGCACCCCCCGGAACCGCTATCGGTGGAGCATGCCGTGCTGCTGCATTTCCACGAAGACGACGCGCCCGTGCACTACGTGGAGAACACCCTGCTCAACTCGCTGTTCGGCTTGCTGTGCTGGGACGCCATCTTCGCCGCGCTACCCGGTGCCTTCTTCCACCCGTTCCACAATGGGCCGTCGGACCTGCTCAGCCCTGATTTCCATGCACGCCGGGCAGAGCTGTTCGATGCCTGCCTGGCACAGCTGGACAACGGGGAATACCAGGCCAGCATTCGCCGGACCTTCGCGGCCAAACAGGGGCTGCTGTCGCCCTTCGTCTACTGGGGCAACCTGGACGAAGCCCTGCTCGACCAGGCTCTGGCCTGCCTCCCTGCCGCGCAGCTCAAGGCCTGTTTCCAGCGCATCCTTGCCGACATCAAGTCCAACCGCGCCGGCCTGCCGGACCTGATCCAGTTCTGGCCGGCCGAACGCCGCTACCGCCTGATCGAGGTGAAGGGGCCCGGTGACCGACTGCAGGACAACCAGCTGCGCTGGCTGGAGTTCTGCGCCCAACACGGGATTCCCGTGGAAGTCTGCTACGTGCAATGGGCGGACGCCTGATGAACTACAGCGTCGCCGTGCGCGCGCTCTGCGAGTTCACCGCCAAGACGGGCGACCTCGACCTGCGCTTCACCCCGGCGCCCACCGCCCAGGAAGGCATCGCGGGCCACGCGCTGGTGGCCAGCCGTCGGGGCGAGGGCTACCAGACAGAAGTCGCGCTGGTTGGCGAGTTCGGCCCACTGCGTGTGCGCGGTCGCGCCGACGGTTATGACCCGGCACTGAACCGTCTGGAGGAAGTGAAGACCTATCGCGGTGATCTCCAGCGCATGCCGGAGAACCACCGACATCTGCACTGGGCCCAGGTGAAGATCTACGGCTGGCTGCTCTGCCAGCAGCAGTCGCTGGCAGAAATCGAATTGGCGCTGGTCTATTTCGACATCGGCAGTCAGAAAGAAACGCTACTCACCGAGCGCCACAAGGCCGAAGACCTGCGCCTGTTTTTCGAAACCCAGTGCCAACGCTTCATTGCCTGGGCCGAACAGGAGCTCGCCCACACAGCGGCGCGCAACGCCGCACTTGAAACCCTCACCTTTCCCCATGCCGCGTTCCGAAAGGGCCAGCGCCAGCTTGCCGAGGCCGTGTACAAGGCGGTCAGCACCGGCTGTTGCCTGATGGCTCAGGCGCCCACCGGCATCGGCAAGACGCTCGGTACCCTGTTCCCCCTGCTCAAGGCAGCTCCGCGCCAGGCGCTGGACAAGGTCTTCTTCCTCGCCGCGAAAACACCCGGCCGCCAACTGGCCCTCGACGCCCTGCAGCAAATAGATACCGCGCCCCTGCGGGTGCTCGAACTGGTCGCTCACGACAAGGCCTGCGAGCACCCGGAAAACGCCTGTCATGGCGAATCCTGTCCCCTCGCCCGTGGCTTCTACGACCGTCTGCCGGCCGCCCGCAAGGCCGCCACGGAACGCTGCTGGCTGGACCGCGAAACCATTCGTGAAATCGCTCTCGCCCATCAGGTCTGCCCCTACTACCTGGCCCAGGAGATGGCCCGCTGGAGCGATGTGGTGGTAGGCGATTACAACTACTACTTCGACGCTAGCGCCCTGCTCCACGGGCTGACCAACGTCAACCAGTGGCGCGTTGCGGTGCTGGTGGACGAAGCCCACAACCTGGTGGAACGGGCGCGCAAGATGTATTCGGCCGAGCTCGACCAACTCAGCCTCAAGGCGCTGCGCAAGAACGCACCGGCCGCGCTGAAGAAGTCCCTGGAACGGGTCGGCCGCGCCTGGAGCGAATTGAACAAGGAGCAGGCCGAGGACTACCGAGCCTATGACGCACCTCCGACCAAACTGCTCAATGCCCTCCAGGGGGCGGTAACCGCGATTACCGACTACCTCACCGACAATCCCACCGCCATGGATGCCGCCCTGCAGGAGTTCTACTTCGAAACCATGCAATTCGGTCGTATGGCCGAGCAGTTCGACAGCCATTCGTTGTTCGACCTCAGCAAGCGCGTCGGCAAAAGTGGAAGCAGCCTCTCACGCCTGTGCCTGCGCAATCTGGTGCCCGCCCCCTTTATCGGCCCCCGATTCGCCGCCAGCCATTCCACCGTGCTGTTCTCGGCCACCCTCAACCCGCGCCGCTACTACAGCGACCTGCTGGGACTGGCCGCCAATACACCCTGGCTGGAAGTGGACTCCCCTTTCAGCGCCGAACAACTCCAGGTCCGGATAGCCACCGACGTCTCCACGCGTTACCAGCACCGCAACGCATCGCTCACTCCCATCGCACGGTTGATGGCCCGACAGTTTGCGGAACGTCCCGGCAACTACCTGGCCTTCTTCAGCAGCTATGACTACCTGCAGCAGGTCGCCAGCTTGTTCGCCCGCGAGCATCCGCACGTGCCCGTCTGGCTGCAGGCACGGCAGATGGATGAAGCCGAGCGCCAGGCATTCATCCAGCGCTTCGAAGCAGGTGGTCAGGGCATCGGCTTCGCCGTGCTCGGCGGCGCATTCGGTGAAGGCATCGACCTACCCGGCGAGCGACTGATCGGCGCCTTCGTCGCCACCCTTGGCCTGCCACAACTGAACCCCATCAACGAGCAGTTGAAGCAGCGCATGGCCGCGCAGTTCGGCGCCGGCTACGACTACGCCTACCTCTATCCCGGCTTGCAGAAAGTGGTGCAGGCGGCCGGCCGGGTCATCCGCACGACCGACGACCGGGGCGTGGTGCACCTGATCGACGACCGCTTTGCGCGGCCGGAGGTACAGCGCCTATTACCCAACTGGTGGGCCATCGATTCCTTGTAGGGGGCGAATTCATTCCCAGAGCCTTGTAGGAGCTAGCTTGCTAGCGAAAAGGAGCCATTCGCTGCCAAGCCAGTTCCTACGGGCAATGCAGCCACTCGCAACACTGAATGCCACTACCGCCGGCAAACACCCATATCCACCTTCCCCACGAACGGATTGCCGTAACCCATCACACAGGCCACGCGCTGGTTGCGGTTGCGCTCCCAGGCCTCCACCGGGTACTGGCGGTTCCAGGCGTTGTAGAGCTTGCGGTCCTGGCTGGAGATGCGCAGGCCGTAGCGGTCGCTCATGTAGAAATAGGTACGCGCGATCATCCCGCGGATCTGCTGGCGCGGCATCGCCTTGCGTGCCTTGAAGTCCACCACCATCGGGCAAGCGCCGTATTGGCTCGGCTTCTGCGGCAGCCAGGCGAAGCTGTAGTTGCTGCGATCGCCGTTCACCTCGCCGATGCTCGGCACCAGGTTATGCAGGTCGGCCTCGGCGCGCTGGTAGGTCGGATCGTTCTCCGCGCAGTTCTTGCGCCCGCCCTGCTGCCAGCACTGCCGCTGATGGCCGATCACCCAGGCCGGCACGATGTGCTCCCATTCAATGCGCTGGGCTCGCTGCGGTGTCTTCCTCGGCACGTAGCCACAGCTTTTCAGGTCCACGCGATTGCCCTGGTAACGGCAGCCGCAATAGAACTCCACCGGGTGGGTGGCGTAGAGCTTCCAGGCGACCTTCTTCGCTTCGTTGAAGGTGCGCGGTGCGGCGGCTTCGGTGGTGGCGGAAAACAGCAGGCAAAACAGCAGGATAGAGCGAATCATCAGTTTTCTTGTTCTCGGGGTACTGCGTCAGGGGAAATGACTGACAACAGATTTTTCCTTTGGTTTGGTTGCCATCAGACGGCGGCAACTGATATCTGTATAAATATACAGTAATTCAGGAAAAGTCCTATGCCTGTATCAGCCCCGATCCGCTTGCCGATACCCGAGCAACCTGTTCCACAAAATGTTCCGCTGCCCTATCAGCTGCCGCTGCCCTTCCCGCCCCGTGGCCGGGTGCAGCCTTTGTCCGCCAGCCGGCGGCTGCACTGAATCCGAGGAAGACCCGATGCTGGATGTGCGCCAGTTGAAGTACACCGTGAGCCGCATGGCCCCGGAAGAAATCCGCGAAGCGGTGGAAGAACTACGTCTGGAAGGCCTGGTGACCGATGGCAAGACGCCCTTCGGCCGCCTGCACTTCAATACCTGCCTGGCCGAGATCGAGGCCCTGTTCCAGCGTGCCGGCTATCACCGGCAACTGGATGTAGTGGGGTACCAGGGCCAGGCCTATGCCCTGTTCGACCCCGCCCGCTGGGAGCCGGTGCAGGTACTGCGGTGGCTGAAGGACTACGTTGACTCGCGTCAGGCAGAAAGTGCCTAACGCTTCTGCGCATACGCCGTGAACAGGCCGCTGCCCACGATGATGGCGATGCCGAGCAGGCCGACCTGATCCGGCGCGTGGTTGAACAGCAGCAACCCGAGCAGGCCGGCGAAGACGATCTGCCCATAACCGAAGGGCGCCAGCAGCGGCGGCGACGCGTGGCGGAACGCCTGGGTCAGCAGCATGTGCCCGCCCATGCCGCAGGTCCCCAGCGCCAGCATCAGCAGACTGTGGCCGAGGTTGTCCGGCAGATGCCAGAAGAACGGCACCAGGGCACTCATGATCAGGGTGTTGGTCAGGCCGGTGATGAAGTTGCTGGTGGCCGAACTGTCGGTGCGCGTGAGGATGCGCGTCAGCAATTGGTAGAAGGCAAAGCACACGGCCGCAGCCAACGGAAACAGAACGGCCGGGGTGAACAGCGAACCGCCCGGGCGCACGATCAGAAGCACCCCGGCGAAGCCCACCAACACCGCCCCCCATTGCGCGCGGGAGACGCGCTCGCGCAGCAAAGGGACCGAAAGCATGGTGACCAATAGCGGCGCGAGGAAGATTACCGAGGTCGCCTCGGCCAGCGGGATATAGCGCAGGCCGGTCGTGAACAGCAGGCTCACCCCGATCAGGCAGAGCGCGCGTGCGATCTGCAGCATCGGCCGCTTGGTGCGGAGTATGCGGGTCCCTTCACGCGGCAGCAGGAAGCCCGCCATCAGCAGCGTGTGCACCAGGTAGCGCACCCAGACCACCATCACGATGGGGTAGAAGGCCGACAGGTACTTGGAAATCGCGTCGTGGCTGGAAAACAGGAAAGTTGCCAGGCAGACCAGCACGATACCTTTCAGCGGCTGGTCGATGCGTTGCGACAGGGGACTTTGGGAGCTCATCAGGGGTCCGGATCGTCTGCCGGGGAAGGGCTTGGTAGCAGACTAATGATTAGGCGACTCAAGATATCGGCTAAGCCTGCATGACTCAAGAGCCGGCCGGCGTGCGGTAAGAGCCAACTTCGGCCAGCTCTCTGTGGGAGCGAATTCATTCGCAATGCGGGCCGCAGGCCTGCCTTTGGGGCGTTGGGGCAGCTGCGCTGCCCATAGCGAATGAATTCGCCCCCACAGCCCCAGCGCCTCATTCCTCGCTGGCGTCGGCCTGAAAAAAGAAGCCCCGGCATACGCCGGGGCCAATCGGGTGCTCGGGCCGCCGACACACCTGGCCCGGGCTGCCCTGTGGGCTGGAGTGCCCGTTACTCGATGATGTTGAAGTCCTTCAGGTACTCCTCGGAAATCTCCAGACCCAGTCCCGGCAGGTTGTCGTCCAGCTGGATGTAGCCGTTCACGGGCTGCGGCTCGCCCTTGAACACGTAGTAGAAGAGTTCGTTACCCACCTCGACGTCGAATACCGGGAAGAACTCGGCCATGGGCGAGGCGGTGCTGGCCATGGTCAGGTGGTAGTTGTGCATCTGCCCGGCGTGGGGGATCACCGGTACCGACCAGGCTTCGGCCATGGCGTTGATCTTGCGGGCCGCAGTGATGCCACCGACACGGTTGGTGTCGTACTGGATCACGTCCACTGCGCGGCGCTCCAGCAGGTCCTTGAAGCCGTAGGAAGTGAACTCGTGCTCGCCACCGGAGATGGGCATGATCCCCATCTTCTTCAGCTCCACGTAGCCTTCGATGTCGTCGGCAATCACCGGCTCTTCCAGCCAGCGCGGTTCGAACTCGGCCAGTTTCGGCAGCATGCGGCGGGCGTATTCCAGGGTCCAGCCCATGTAGCACTCGAGCATGATGTCCACATCCGGGCCCGCCAGTTCACGCAGCGCACGCACCTGCTCGATGTTCTTGCGCATGCCCGCAGGGCCGTCCTTGGGGCCGTAGCCGAAGCGCATCTTCAGCGCGGTGAAACCCTGGTTCAGGTAGCCCTGGGCCTCTTCCAGGAACAGGTCGAGGTTGTCGTTGGCGTAGAGCTTGGAGGCGTAGGTCCAGATCTTTTCCTTGGTGCGCCCGCCCAGCAGCTTGAATACCGGCTTGTTCACCGCCTTGCCCATGATGTCCCAGATCGCCAGGTCCACCGCCGAGATAGCGGCCATGCCGATGCCCTTGCGGCCCCAGGCGTGACTGCGGCGGTACATCTTCTGCCAGATGTATTCGTAGTCGAAGGGGTCTTCGCCGATGGCGATGGGCGCCAGGTAGAGGTCGATGATTTCCTTCGCCACCCGCGGTGCCAGGGCGCAGTTGCCGATCCCCACGATGCCGGTGTCGGTTTCGATCTCCACCACCAGCCAGCCATGGAAGCGGAACGAGCCCATGGCATCGCCACGCTCATAGAGGATGTCGGTGGCGTTGGTGCAGAAGTGCGCCTGCGGCGGCACCACCTTGCCCTTCCATTCGAAAACACGGGTACGGACGGATTTGATCTTCATGTGCATGGCTCCTATGGCTGCAGTCAGTTCGCGCGGGCAGGCTCCAGGGCCTGCTCGGTAGCGGTTTTCCGGGTGTTCAGGCGGAGGATCAGCAGGGCGCCGATCACAGCGACCACCGCGAGGGCGAACATGCCCGCGCGGGGGTCACCAAAGAGGGTTTCCATCAGGGTCTTGAGATTCGGCGCGACGAAGCCGCCGAGGTTGCCCAGGGAGTTGATCAGGGCGATGCCGCTGGCCGCCGCCGCACCGCTCAGGTAGCTGGTGGGAATCGTCCAGAACAACGGCTGAACCGAAACGAATCCGGAGGCGGCGAAGCAGAAGGCGATCACCGCGAAGGTCAGGTTCGGGCTGAGCGCCGATGCGGCGATACCTGCGGCCGCCATCGCCAGCATCAGGGCGGCAAGGTTGCGGTGTTGCCCGGTGCGGTCGGCATGGCGGGTGACCAGGCGGGTCACCACCAGCGCGCAGGCCCAGGGAATGGCGGTCAGCAGCCCGACACTGAGGCCTACCTGGCCGTCGAGGAAGCCGGCGATGCGGGTGGGGAGGTAGAAGACCACGCCGTACACGCTCATCTGTACGGTGAAGTAGACCAGGCAGAACTTCAGCACCTGGCCATTGCGCAGCGCGCTGAGGAAGCCATGGGGGCTGTGGCCGCGCTTCTGGGCATCCTCCTCGGCCAGCTTGTCCTCCAGCGCGGACTTCTCCTCCGCACTCAGCCAGCGGGCATCACGGGGGCGGTCCACCAGGTAGAAGTAGGCGGCTATCCCCACCACCGACGCCATCAGGCCCTCGACCACGAACAACCATTGCCAGTTGGTCATGCCGAAGATGCCGTGGAACTCCAGCAGCCAGCCCGACAGCGGCCCACCCAGCACCAGCGCCAGCGGCAGGCCGAAGTAGAACATTCCCAACGCCTGGCCACGGCTCTGCGCCGGGAACCAGTAGGTGAGGTACAGGATGATGCCGGGGAAGAAGCCGGCTTCCGCCACGCCCAGCATGAAGCGCAGCACGTAGAAGGCAGTGGCGCTGTCAGCGAACATCATGGCGGCCGAGACGAGGCCCCAGGTGACCATGATCCGGCACAGCCAGACGCGCGCGCCGAGGCGGTGAAGCATCAGGTTGCTCGGCACTTCGAAGCAGGCGTAACCGATGAAGAAGATGCTCGCGCCGAAGGCGAAGGCGGCATCGCTGAGGCCGGTATCGGCCTGCAGGAAGGTGCGCGCATAACCCACGTTGGCCCGGTCGATGAAGGCCAGTACGTACATCAGGATGAGGAATGGCAGCAGCCGCAGGCGGCTTCTGGAAATGGCGGAGGCAAGTGCCCCGGGCAGGGAGGTCGTGATTGTCATTGTGAGGTCCTTCTTTTGCCGGTAATCGCCTTGCGAGGAGACAGGGCGGGCTTCTTGTAGGCATTGCAACGAGTCGCGAGGTGCTTTCGTTGAGGCCGACTCTAGCCAGCGCGAAGGGCCGCGAATAATCACTTGTGTTCATTCAGTGATAACCACAGGCAATACATCTTCATGGCTGAGCTATTTCGGGGTTATCGATCAGGCCGCCGCGAGATTCGCGGGGTTATCGATCAGGCCGCCGCGAGATTCGCGCGGTAAACGAGAACGCCGCGCCGCCCTGGGGGCAGCACGGTCTTTGGTGGGAGAGCGATTGACGTAGGTCTGTGGCGATGAAGGCTATCAGCCCCGGTTGCGACCCATGCGGCAGGCGATCTCGAAGGCCTGGCGCGTGGCACCGACGTTGGCCCTGCCCTGCCCCGCAATGTCGAAGGCGGTGCCGTGGGCCGGTGTGGTGATGGGGATGGGCAGGCCGCCCTGGACCGTCACGCCGCGAGAGAAGCCCATGAGCTTGATCGCGATCTGTCCCTGGTCGTGGTACATGGTCACCACCGCGTCGAACGCCCGCGTATCGCCCTGTACCTTGAGGAAGATGGTGTCTGCCGGGTAAGGCCCGTCCGCATCGATCCCCTGCTCCCGCGCCGTGCGCACCGCCGGGCCGATGATGTCCAGCTCTTCGCGGCCGAAGCTGCCGTTGTCGCCGTTGTGCGGGTTGAGGCCGCAGACGCCGATGCGCGGCTTTTCCAGCCCGCTGCGCTTGAGGGCGGTGTCGATCAGGCGAATGGCCTCCACTACCCGGTCGTGCCTGATCAGTCCGGGCACATCGGCCAGGGCGACGTGGGAAGTCACCCGCGAAGTCCAGAGGTTGTCCAGCACGTTGAACTCGCAGAACGGCCCCTGGAAGTCGAGGTACTCGGCGAACCAGTGCAGCTCGTCGCTGTGGGCCATGCCGGCCATGTGCAGGGACGTCTTGTTCAGCGGACCGAAGAGTATGGCGTCGGTGACCTTGTCGGCAGTCAGGCGCAAGGCCACTTCCAGGGTATCGAGGCTGTAACGGCCACCCACGACGCTGGCTTCGCTACGCGGAAACGGCCCCTCGGCCTGACCGCGATAGTCGTAGAACAGCGGTACGTCGTCGGTAAAATCCAGTTGATCCAGAGAGGCGACCGAGCGATAGGGAAATTCGCGCCCGGCGATCTGCATCCCCTTGCCCATTTCCGTCTCATCGGCGATCAGCAGCACATGGGCCTGCCGGCGTACCTCGGGCTCGGCCAGCAGCCGGGCGATCAGCTCCGGCCCGATGCCGGCGGGGTCGCCCAGGACCATGGCGATGCGGGGAAGGCGGGCGTTGCTCATGCGGTTGTCCTCATATCAGAAGTGCCCTGCGGCAGGCGGAACGCCGAGGGATGGGTTCGGTAGATGCATTGCGCGTTGCCGCAGAAGAGTTGCTCCTGCACGGCGAGGGGCAGGTCGGCGACGATGCGTTTGAAACCGCCGTAGATGTCGTCGAAGGACCCGCAGAGTCCATCCACCGGGAAGTTGCTGGCGAACATCGCCCGCTCGGCGCCGAACATGGCGATGGTTTCCCGCACGATCCAGGTGTTGTCCTCGACGCACCAGCGTTTGTCGGCCTGGCCGATGCCGGAAATCTTCACCACCACGTTGGGCAGCTCAGCGAACCGCGACATGGCGTGATGCCAGGCGGCAAGGCCCTGTTCGCTGCGATCGGACGGCAAGCCGGTGTGGTTGAGGATCAGCAGCGTCTCGGGAAAGTCCCGCGCAAGTGCTTCAGCCTCATGAAGGTTCCACCAGGGTGTCTGCAGGTCGAAATGCAGGCCAAGACGGGAAAGCTCGGCAAACCCACGGCGCCAGCGTTCGTCGCTCATCAGGCTGCGCGACTGTCCCACCTCATCCGGGTGCGCCGGCCCGCCCGGTTTATGGCGGACGCTGCGCACGCGCTCAAAGGTGGCCTGGGCGGCCAGCACTTCGGCAACATCAGGCGCATCCAGCCAGGCCTGGGCGACGACCGCATTGGGCGCTCCGTAACGCGCGGCGACCTGGTGGATGAAGCGCGTTTCGCCGACAGGGTCCGTCGGGTCCCACTCGGTTTCGACGTAGACGGTGGCCACCACCCGGTGCTCACCGGCGTCGGCCAGGTAGTCCTCCGGGAAATAGCGACGCTTGATGGCGCTGTAGTCGCCGTATCGGAACGGGATATTCGCATCTGCCGCCAGCCAGGGGTGGTCGTTCAGCTGCGGGTCCCAGAAGTGATGATGGGCATCGGTGATGGGCCCGTCGTAAAGCTGCGCCTCAGCCATGGTTCACCTCGTTGTTGTCCAGGCCGATCAGCAGCGTGCCGGCGACGAACAGCGCCGAGCAGGCAGCGAAGAATCCGAGCACGCCGGCATAGCCGCCGAAGTACTGAAGGATCACGCCCACCACAATCGGTACGAAAATGCCGCCGAGGCTGCCGGCGAGGTTCATCACGCCGCCGATCAGACCGACCCGCGCGGGGGCCGCCAGCAATGCGGGGAAGCTCCAGTAGAGGCTGCCCCACATCAGGAAGAAGGCGGTGAGGCAGAGCAGCGCCACAGCCGCGTACGCATCGTGCAGGGTGGGCAGGAGCATGAAGGCACCCAGCGCGACAAGTCCGGAAACCGTCAGCAGCCCCTTCGCCGCCAGCCCCCGGCGCACGCCCTTGCGGATCAGGGTGTCGCAGAGGAAACCGCCGCACAGCGAACCGGCCGCGCCGCAGAGGAAGATGATGAAGGTGGCAGCGCCGATGCCCTTGATATCGAAACCACGCGCCTGGGCCAGATAGCTGGGTCCCCAGGTCAGCAGGCCGAAGAACACCATGGCCCAACTGGCACGCCCCAGGAGCATGCCGGTGAGGGAGCGGGCGGCGATGCCAAGGCCCTTCACCTGTTCACGGGCGGCCTGGGCTGCGGAAGTGGAGCGGCCGGCATTAATACGGGCGAGTTCTTCGGCGTTGACGTCGGGATGCAACTCGGGATCGTCGCGCAGGTAGCGCCAGGCCAGCCAGGCCATGCCCAGGGTGGCGATGCCGGCAACGAAGAAGGCGATGCGCCAGGAGCCGAGCACGGCAATCAGGTAGGCGATGATCAGGCCGCCGAGGGCAACGCCCAGCGGGCCGCCGCAATCCATCAGGACCGCGCCCCGACTGCGTTCGCTGGGCGCCAGCCAGAGGGAATTGAGCTTGCCGCCGGAGGGGAACAAAGGCGCTTCGGCGGCCCCCAGGGCGACGCGCGCGAAGAGCAGCGACAGCCCGCCACTGGCAAACGCGGCCAGGGTCTGGAACAGACCCCAGAGCCCGGTCGACCAGCCGATCACCCGGCGCGGACCATATCGGTCGATCAACCAGCCGCCGGGAATCTGCAGCAGCGCGTAGGCCCAGAAGAAGCTACTGAGGATCAGCCCCTGCATGCTGGGCGATAGGCCGAATTCCTTGCCGATGGTGGGCATGGCGATGGACAGGGAAACCCGATCGATCAGGTTGATCACGGTGAGGGCGAAGATGATCGCGAATATGCGCCAGCGAACGCGGGTGGGGCGGGCGGCATCATCCGTGGAGGCAGGTGAAGGGTGCAGGCGGTGTACGGCGCTCGAATGAGCCATGGCTCTGACCTCGTATTTATCGTTCTTGTCAGGTTTCCCGACTCGCCCTGGGCGCTGCCGGCTTGGGTGAACTATTCCAACCGCGAGCAATAACCGTCTAATCAAACTTCCTCATAGACGTATTCCCTGGGGATATCGGTCTCCGATTCTGTACGGGCGAAGGGTTGGCGAAAGCCTGATATGCCAGCCTGGAGCAGTCGCGTCAGCAGCGATAACTCCAGGCTATCGCTGTATGCGATTTATTGAGTAGACGGAATAGCACCCGCTTCACACACTCGGCCCACCCATAACAAGCACAAGAAGAGGTCCACCATGCGAACCGCTCCCGTTCGTCAAATCGCTCGCCTGCTCGCCGGATGCACCCTGCTCTGCGCCAGCGCCCTCCCCGCCCTCGCCGATGCCTGGCAACCCGAGAAAAATGTCGAGATCATCGTCGCTGGCGGCCCCGGTGGCGGTACCGACCAACTCGGTCGGCTGATCCAGTCGATCATCAGCCAGCACAAGCTGATGGACGTGAACACCGTGGTGCTGAACAAAGGCGGCGGCAACGGTGCCGAGGCGTTCCTGGACATGAAGCTGTCCAAGGGGGATGCCGAGCGCCTGGTGATCGGGACCAACAACGTCTACCTGCTGCCACTGGTCGCCAAGCTCGGTTACCAATGGACCGACCTTACTCCAGTTGCCGCCCTGGCCGAGGACGATTTCATCCTCTGGACCTATCAGGGCGCTCCCTGGAAAGACGCCAAGGGCTACTACGAGCAGGTCAAGGCCGACCCGGCAAAGCTGCGCATGGGCGGCAGCCAGTCCAAGGATGTGGACCAGACCCTGACCCTGCTGCTCAACCAGACCACAGGCAGCAAACTCACCTATATCCCCTTCAAGAGCGGCAGCGAGGCGGCCACGCAACTCGCCGGCAAGCACATCTCCTCCAACGTCAACAATCCGGCCGAAAGCCTGAGCCAGTGGCGCGGCAACCAGATCCAGCCGCTCTGCGTGTTCAGTCAGCAACGCATGGCCTACACCGAGAAGGTCGCGGGTGAGCAGAGCTGGGCCGATGTACCGACCTGCAAAGAACAGGGCCTGGGCGTCGACCAGTACCGCTTCCCGCGCACGGTGTTCATGGCCGGCGACGTCACCCCCGAGCAGCGCGCGTTCTATGTCGAGCTGCTGCGCAAGGTCAGCCAGACCCCGGAGTTCAAGGCGTACGTGGAGCGCAACGCGCTAGTGCCGACCTTCCTCGCTGGCGACGAACTGACCGCCTACATCGAAAAGGACACCGCCCGGGTAACCCCGGTCTTCCAGCAGGCCGGCTGGCTGCGCAAGTGATCCAGCACGGGCGCCGCCCCGCGCGGCGCCCGTCAGTGGGGTAAAAAGATGTCCTCGAAGCATGACTCGACCACGCTGATCGGCACCCGCTGGGTGGAATCCGGTCTCGCGCTGTTCACGGCCGCCCTGGGCGGCGTGGTGATGCACGGAAGCTACGCAAGCGGTATCGGTTGGGGCGATGCCGGCCCGGAACCGGGCTACTTCCCCTTCTATATAGGTCTGCTGCTGACCGTCGCCAGCCTCGCCAACCTACTGCTGACAGCGCTGCATTGGCGCGCATTGGGCGAGGCCTTCGTCAGCCGAGGGGCATTCCGCCAGGTACTGGCGGTGTTCGTGCCCATCGCGCTGTACGTGGCCGCCATGCCCTTCACCGGTATGTACCTGGCTTCGGCCCTGTTCATCGCCTGGTTCATGTGGCGTGACCGCCAGCGCGGCAAGCCCTATGGCTGGCTCAGCATTTGCGCCGTTTCCTGCGGCGCGGCACTGGCCAGCTACCTGATCTTCGCGCTCTGGTTCAAGGTGCCGCTGCAAGCCGGTCCCCTGGCCATGTTGGGAGGGCTGTTGAAATGAGCGAACTCGAATCACTCATGCACGGCATGAACCTGATCCTCACCCCCGGCCATATCGGCCTGATGGTGATCGGGGTGCTGCTGGGAATCCTCGTCGGCGTCCTGCCGGGCCTGGGCGCACCCAATGGCGTCGCGCTGCTGCTGCCACTGACCTTCACCATGGAGCCGGTGTCGGCCATCATCCTGCTCTCCTGCATGTATTGGGGCGCGCTGTTCGGTGGCTCGATCACCTCGATCCTGTTCAACATCCCTGGCGAGCCGTCATCGGTGGCAACCACCTTCGACGGCTACCCGATGGCCCGCCAGGGCAAGGCCGCCGAAGCCCTGACCGCCGCCTTCACCTCGGCCCTGCTGGGCGCGCTGGTCGGCGTGCTGCTGTTGACCTTCCTCTCCACCCGCATCGCCGATTTCGCCATGCGCTTCAGCTCGCCGGAATTCTTCGCGGTCTACCTGCTGGCGTTCTGCACCTTCATCGGCATGAGCAAGAACCCGCCCTTGAAGACGGTGGTGGCGATGATGATCGGTTTCGCCATGGCCGCCGTCGGCATGGACACGGTGTCCGGTGACCTGCGCCTGACCTTCGACCAAAACTGGCTGCTCTCGGGCATCAGCTTCGAAGTCGCGGTGATAGGCCTGTTCGGCATCGGCGAGATCCTCTGCACGGTCGAAGAAGGGCTGGTGTTCCGCGGCGAGCGTGCGCGCATCACGCCGATGGTGATCTTCCGCACCTGGGCGAAGCTGCCACGCTACTGGCTGAGCTGGCTGCGCAGCGCGCTGGTGGGTTGCTGGATGGGCATCACCCCCGGCGGCCCCACCGCGGCATCCTTCATGAGCTACAGCCTGGCGCGGCGCTTCTCGAAGAATCGCGAGAACTTCGGCAAGGGCGAGATTGAAGGGGTCATCGCCCCGGAGACCGCCGACCATTCCGCCGGCACCAGCGCCCTGCTGCCGATGCTGACCCTGGGCATCCCCGGCTCGGCCACGGCGGCGGTGATGCTCGGCGGCCTGATGATCTGGGGCCTGCATCCGGGGCCGACGCTGTTCGTCGAGCAGCACGACTTCGTCTGGGGGCTGATCGCCAGCATGTACCTGGGCAACGTCGTCAGCCTGATCGTGGTGCTGGCCACCGTGCCGCTGTTCGCGTCGATCCTGCGCATCCCCTTCTCGATCATCGCCCCGATCATCGTGATGGTCTGCGCCATCGGCGCCTACTCGGTACACAACTCGATGTTCGACGTGGGACTGATGCTGTTCTTTGGCGCGCTGGGCTACCTGTTCAAGAAACTCGGCTACCCGATCGCCCCGCTGGTCCTGGCCGCCGTATTGGGGGACAAGGCCGAAGATGCGTTCCGCCAGTCGATGCTGTTCTCCAACGGCGAGCTGTCGATCTTCTGGTCCAACCCGCTGGTGGGCAGCCTGACCACGGCCGCGCTGCTGATGCTGTTCTGGCCGCTGCTGGCGCGAGGCGCCAAGGCGCTATGCAGTCTCCGCAACGCGAAAGCGCGGAAGGAAAACGCAATCTGAATGGAGCCTTGCAATCCGTAGGAGCTGGCTTGCCAGCGAATAGCCCCTTTTCGCTAGCAAGCTAGCTCCTACAAGGCTTCTGTCCTGTGCCCCACTTCCTTCCGCCCCTTGGCAATGCCTGGCAATTCTTGTCAGGCTTGCCGCTCCCTGACTGCCGAGCCCCGTCCATGTCACGCATCCCCGAAGCCGCTCTTATCCACAGCCGCCTGCGCCTGCGGCAATTGCGCCTGATGCTGGCCCTGCAGGAATTCGGCTCGTTGCGCCGCGCCGCCGAGGAGATCGGCATGACCCAGCCGGCCGCCACCAAGATGCTGCATGAGGCCGAAGGCCTGCTCGGGGTGGAACTGTTCGAGCGCCTGCCCCGCGGCATGCGCGCCACGCCCTTTGGCGAGACGGTGATCTATTACGCGCGCATGGTGTTCGCCGAACTCTCCGGCATGCGCGAAGAGCTGGCAGCGCTGGAGTCAGGCAATCTCGGCCGGGTCACGGTGGGCGCCATTCCCGCGCTGGCCTCGGGCTTGCTGACCCGCACCATTGCGACCCTGAAGAAGAGCCACCCGCGACTCTCCATGAGTATCCAGGTGGACACCAGCGACGTGCTGGTACAGGCGCTGCAGCAGGATCAACTGGACGTGGTACTCGGCCGTATTCCCACCGGTGCCCGCGCCGACGACCTGCTGTTCGACAGCCTGGGCGAGGAAGAACTCTGCGTGATCGCCGGCGCACAGAACCCCGTTGCCACCGCCGGGAACCTGACCTGGACCGAGCTGCAAGGCATGACCTGGGTGCTGCAGCAGCACCCCAGCCCGATGCGCGCCATCGTCAATCAGGCTTTCCACAATGCACGGGTGGACATTCCTAGCAGCATTGTGGAAACCACCTCCATCATGACGCTCCTTTCACTGCTGCAGCAGACCGACATGATCGGTGTCACCCCGCGCTCGGTGGTGGAGGATTACCCCGGCCGTCACCTGCTGGCGGTCCTCCCCATCGCTTTCGAGCCGCGTCTGCCGCCGTTCGGCCTGATCACCCGACGGCACCGCATCAAGTCCTCCGCCATGCAGGCCTTCATCAATGCGGTGAAAACCGAGCAAGCCCTGGTTTCGGGCTGACCAATCACCACCTGTACCCGCGAACTGGACATCCCACGGCGCCCTCGTGCGCGCCGGTCGATTGCGCCTCGCACAAAAGGGGATATGAATTACAATCGCCATATCAACTTTGCGAACGAGGCGACCGACATGCGCTACCCCGAAGATCACAAAGCCGAAACCCACAAGCGCATCGTCACCGAAGCGTCCCGCCGTTTCCGTGCCGAAGGCATCGACGCCACTGGGCTGCAACCGCTGATGAAGGCCCTCGGCCTGACCCATGGCGGCTTTTATGCACACTTCAAGTCCAAGGACGCCCTGGTGGAAGAAGCCCTGCAGGCAGCGGCGAACGACGCCAACGCCCAGTGGGTCAAGGCCTTCGCCAAGGACCAGCCGCTGAGGACCTTCTTCGAGCGCTACCTTTCCCCGCAGCACCGTGCCCATCCCGAACAAGGTTGCCCGCTGCCCACCATGGCGGCGGAACTGGGCCAGCGCGGTAATGCGAGTCCCATCACCGACAGCGTGCTGAACAATCTGCTGGTACTGGTGGAGAAGGAAGTCGGCAGCTCCGAGCAGGCCCTGACCATGCTTTCCACCCTGGTGGGTGCACTGACCCTGGCCCGCAGCGTAGCCAGCGAGGAACTATCAGACCGCATCCTCGAAAGCGCCCGCACCACCCTCCTCGCCCAGGTAGAGGCTGCACAAGCGGCCAAGCCCTGACGCCCCCGCCATCCGTCGCCGCCCTCGGCATCCACCGAGGGCGGCCTATGCTTTCCAGGTGGGGTCGAAACCGGCTGCACCTGGGTTGCACCTCCCTCTTCTCCGTCGCTCATGGGCCGCTGAATCCCGGGATTGCTGTGCCTCTCCACTTTTCAGGTGCAACTTTTTCGAGCCTGGATGCGACCTTTCATCCGGAGAATGCTGCCAGCCTCACGACCTTTGGTTGCACCCGGTTGCACCCCTTGTAGGACATCGCTACTCTTTGCGCCGCTAATGCCGTCGACCACGGCTGAGAAGAGGACAAGAAATGGCTACGAGCACCACCCTTGGCGTGAAACTGGACGAAGCGACCCGCGACCGTCTCAAGGAAGCTGCGCGCAGGATCGAGCGCACCCCGCATTGGCTGATCAAGCAAGCGATCTTCAGCTACCTCGAGGCACTGGAAAGCGGCATGACCCTGCCGGAACTCCAGGGCATCGCCCAGCGCCTGGCCGAAGGTGACCACGACGCGCTCGAAGCCCTCCCCGAGGCCGCTCACCAGCCATTCCTCGAATTCGCCGAAAGCATCCTGCCGCAATCCGTGCTGCGTGCGGCCATTACTGCCGCCTACCGCCGCCCCGAACAGGAAGCCGTGCCGATGCTTCTGGAGCAGGCGCGCCTGCCCGCCGAGATGTCCGACGCCGCCTACAAGCTGGCCTACGGCATCGCCGAGAAGCTGCGTAACCAGAAGAGCGCTGGTGGCCGCGCCGGCATCGTCCAGGGCCTGCTGCAGGAGTTCTCCCTGTCCTCCCAGGAAGGCGTGGCACTGATGTGCCTGGCCGAAGCCCTGCTGCGTATCCCGGACAAGGGCACCCGTGACGCCCTGATCCGCGACAAGATCAGCACCGGCAACTGGCAGCAGCACCTGGGCCAGAGCCCGTCGATGTTCGTCAACGCCGCCTCCTGGGGCCTGCTGATCACCGGCAAGCTGGTGTCCACCCACAATGAAGCCGGCCTGTCGTCCTCGCTGAACCGCATCATCGGCAAGAGCGGCGAGCCCGTGATCCGCAAAGGCGTGGACATGGCGATGCGCCTGATGGGCGAGCAATTCGTCACCGGCGAAACCATCGCCGAAGCGCTGGCCAACGCCACCAACTTCGAAGCCAAGGGCTTCCGCTACTCCTACGACATGCTCGGCGAAGCCGCGCTGACCGAAGAAGACGCCCAGCGCTACTACGCGTCCTACGAGCAGGCCATCCATGCCATCGGCAAGGCCTCCCACGGACGCGGCATCTATGAAGGCCCAGGCATCTCCATCAAGCTGTCGGCCCTGCACCCGCGCTACAGCCGCGCCCAGTACGAGCGCATGATGGGCGAGCTTTACCCGCGCCTGCTGTCCCTGACCCTGCTGGCCAAGCAGTACGACATCGGCCTGAACATCGACGCCGAAGAAGCCGACCGTCTGGAAATCTCCCTCGACATGCTCGAGCGCCTCTGCTTCGAGCCGTCCCTGAAGGGCTGGAACGGCGTTGGCTTCGTCATCCAGGCCTACCAGAAGCGCTGCCCGTACGTGATCGACTACGTGATCGACCTCGCGCGCCGCAGCCAGCACCGCCTGATGATCCGCCTGGTGAAAGGCGCCTACTGGGACAGCGAGATCAAGCGCGCCCAGGTCGACGGCCTGGAAGGCTTCCCGGTCTACAGCCGCAAGGTCTACACCGACATTTCCTACATCGCTTGCGCTCGCAAGCTGCTGGGCGTTCCGGACGCGATCTACCCGCAGTTCGCCACCCACAACGCCCACACGCTGTCGGCCATCTACCAGATCGCCGGCCAGAACTATTACCCGGGCCAGTACGAGTTCCAGTGCCTGCACGGCATGGGCGAACCCCTGTACGAGCAAGTGGTGGGCAAGGTCGCCGACGGCAAGCTGAACCGCCCGTGCCGTATCTACGCACCGGTCGGCACCCATGAAACGCTGCTGGCCTACCTGGTCCGCCGCCTGCTGGAAAACGGCGCCAACACCAGCTTCGTCAACCGCATCGCCGACCACAGCATCTCCATCAAGGACCTGGTGGAAGACCCGGTGACCAGCGCCGAATCCATGGCCAGCGTCGAAGGCGCCCTGGGCCTGCCACATCCGCGCATTCCGCAACCCAAGGCCCTGTACGGCGAAGCCCGCGTCAACTCCAGCGGCATCGACATGGCCAACGAACACCGCCTGGCCTCGCTGTCCAGCGCCCTGCTGAGCTCCGGCCACGCCAACTGGCGCGCCCAGCCCATGCTCGGCTGCCCGACCAGCGAAGGCGCCGCCGAGCCCGTGCTGAACCCGGCGGATCACCGCGATGTGGTGGGCCACGTGCAGAACGCCACGACCGCTGACGTCGGCAGTGCCGTGCTGGCCTCCATCACCGCCGCACCGATCTGGCAGTCCACTCCGCCGGTCGAGCGCGCTGCCGCCCTGGATCGTGCCGCCGACCTGATGGAAGCCGAGATGCAGCCGCTGATGGGCCTCCTCGCCCGTGAAGCTGGCAAGACCTTCGCCAACGCCATCGCCGAGGTGCGCGAAGCCGTCGACTTCCTGCGCTACTACGCCGCCCAGGCCCGTCACGACTTCGCCAATGACACCCACCGCCCACTGGGCCCGGTGGTGTGCATCAGCCCGTGGAACTTCCCCCTGGCGATCTTCGCCGGCCAGGTAGCCGCCGCGCTCGCCGCGGGCAATACCGTGCTGGCCAAGCCCGCCGAACAGACCCCGCTGATCGCCGCCCAGGCCGTACGCATCATGCTCCAGGCCGGTATTCCGGAAGGCGTGGTACAGCTACTGCCGGGCCTCGGCCACACCGTGGGCGCCGCCCTGGTGGGTGACGAGCGCGTGAAAGGCGTGATGTTCACCGGCTCCACTGAAGTCGCCGGCATCCTCGCCCGCAACGTTGCCGGTCGCCTGGACGCTCAGGGTCGCCCGATTCCGCTGATCGCCGAAACCGGCGGCCAGAACGCGATGATCGTGGACTCCTCCGCCCTCGCCGAGCAGGTGGTGACCGACGTGATCGCCTCCGCCTTCGACAGCGCCGGCCAGCGCTGCTCCGCCCTGCGCGTACTCTGCGTACAGGAAGACGTGGCTGACCGCGTGGTGGAAATGCTCAAGGGCGCCATGGCCGAGTGCCGCATCGGCAACCCCGAGCACCTGAATGTGGATATCGGCCCGGTCATCGACGCCGAAGCCAAGGCCAATATCGACAAGCACATCCAGGCCATGCGCAGCAAAGGTCGCAGCGTATTCCAGATCGCCCGCACCGAGGGTGATGTAATGCAGCGCGGCACCTTCGTGATGCCGACCCTGATCGAACTGGACAGCCTCGCCGACCTGGAACGCGAAATCTTCGGCCCGGTCCTGCACCTGCTGCGCTACAAGCGCGAGGACATGGACGCGCTGCTCGATCAGATCAACGCCACCGGCTACGGCCTGACCCTCGGCGTCCACACCCGCATCGACGAAACCATCGCCAAGGTGGTGGACAAGGCCCACGCCGGCAACCTCTACGTCAACCGCAACATGGTTGGCGCCGTAGTCGGTGTGCAGCCGTTCGGTGGTGAAGGCCTGTCCGGCACCGGCCCGAAAGCCGGCGGTCCGCTGTACATGTACCGCCTGCTCGCCACCCGCCCGGCCGATGGCGTGAGCCGCACCTTCCAGCGCCTGGATGGCCAGAACGTCGCCGATTCGCAGCAGCGCAAGTCTCTGCAGGAAAGCCAGGGCAAGCCCCTGGAAGCCCTGAAGGCCTGGGCCGCCAAGAACGGCAAGGATGGCCTCGCCAATGCCTGCGACAGCTTCGCCGAGCAGTCCCAGAGCGGCCTGAGCCGCGTGCTCCCCGGCCCGACCGGCGAGCGCAACACCTATGTGCTGCTGCCGCGCGAGGCCGTGCTTTGCCTGGCTGACGATGAAGCCGACCTGCTGACCCAGCTGGCCGCCACACTGGCCGTTGGCAGCAGCGCGCTCTGGGCCACCAGCGATCTGACCAGCAAGCTGCGCGGCGCTCTGCCGAAGGCTGTGCAGGCTCGTATCCAACTGGTAGCCGACTGGAACCAGGCCGAAGTGGAGTTCGATGCGGTTCTGCACCACGGCGACTCCGACCAGTTGGGCGCAGTTTGCAAGCAGGTTGCTTCGCGCAAGGGGCCGATCATCGGCGTCCAGGGCCTGTCCCGCGGCGAGACTTCGGTCCCGCTGGAGCGCCTGCTGATCGAGCGCGCCATCAGCGTCAACACCGCCGCCGCTGGCGGCAACGCCAGCCTGATGACCATCGGCTGACACGCGACATCGCTTCACCCGTCGTTCGCCCACAAGGCGAGCGACGGTCGCTACACCGGAGGCCTGGCCTCCAGGCGGACCGCCTTACCGGGCGACTTCGCCCATCTCTCTTCAACGGTTGGCTGTCATTCACTGATGGCAAAAGGGGGCACGCCACAAGCGTGCCCCCTTCTTTTTGCCCGGAGATCAGTGCCCAGAAAGATTGTCTGTAGGGGCGAATTCATTCGCCAAATGGGTCGCAGACCGGCCCCGCAACCTACAGCGGGGCAGCTGCGCTGCCCTTGGCGATTGAAATCGCCCCCACAGCTATTTCATTTGCCACCCAGGATCAGGCAGGTGGTGGAGCCGGTCGCGTAGAGCTTGCCATCCACATCGTAGATGCGCCCTTCCGCCAGCGCGGTGGAGCGGCCGACATGGATGATCCGTCCCTCAGCCCGCACTGGGCCAGTCTTGGTGGTCAGGGCGCGAATGTAGCTGATGCGCAGGTCGGTGGTGGTATAGCCCTGCCCTTTCTCCAGATTGGCGTGGATGGCGCAACCCATGCACGAATCCAGCAGCGTGGCTGCATATCCCCCATGGACCGACCCGATCGGGTTGTAGTGCTGCATCTGCGGCACACCCTGGAAGACGAAACGCTCCTTCGACCATTCGATAGGGACAAAGCCCATCAACTCGCCAATGGGCGGTGCCGGCAGGTCGCCACGGCCGATGCCATCAAAGAACTCCAGAGGGCTGAGCGTCGCCACCTCCGCAATGCTCATGGTGCCGGGCTTCAGACGGGCACGGATTTCGGCCTCTGCGGCCAGCCAGACTTGAAGTTTCTCTTCGCGGGACAGATCGCTCATCTCGGGTCTCCTGGATCACATGAATAGATTGAATGTCGACCGCAATATATATCAGTCAAAGAAAACCGGAACTCCCGTTCGGAAGTTCCGGCCCGATTCAGAGACCCATTTGCTTGGCGATGATCTCGTTCATGATCTCCCGCGTACCGCCACCTATGGAGAGGATGCGGTTGTCACGATACAGCCGCTCCACCAGACTCTCGCGCATGTAGCCCATGCCACCGAGGATCTGCACGGCGTCATAGGTGAGGCGGTCGGCGATGTCGGTGGCGAAGTTCTTCGCCATGGAGATCTCCTTGATCACGCTCTTGCCCGCCGCCATCTTCGCCGCTTGGCGATACGTGAATTCACGGGACACCTCCAGCTGCGTAGCCATTTCCGCCATCCGGTGACGAAGCACCTGGAAACGTCCGATGGGCTTGCCGAAGGCTTCACGCTCGCGGGACCAGTTCAGCGACTCCTCCAGGGCCAGCTGCGCGGTCATGTTGGCCATGATGGCCAGCGCCAGGCGCTCGCTCTGGAAGTTGGCCATGATGCAGGCGAAGCCCATGTTTTCCATGCCGATCAGATTCGCCACCGGCACCCGGCAATCATCGAAGAACAGCTCGGCCGTATCGGATGCCCACCAGCCCATCTTTTTCAGCTTGCGGCCGACGGTGAAACCCGGCGTGTCCTTTTCCACCAGCAACAGGCTCACACCGCCGAAACCTTCTCCGCCGGTGCGAACCGCCACCGTGTAGTAGTCGGCTCGCACACCGCTGGTGATGAAGGTCTTGCTCCCGGAGACGCGATAGAAATCGCCATCGCGCACGGCTCGGGTCTTGAGATTGGCCACATCGGAGCCGCCGGACGGCTCGGTGACTGCCAGCGCCATGATCTTCTCGCCGGCCAGGACCTGCGGCACGACGCGCTCGCGCAGCTCGGCACGCCCCCATTTGATGACCGGCGGCAGGCCGATATCCAGGGAGCCCAGCCCAGCCACCAGTCCGCCGGAGCCACAACGCATCAACTCTTCGCTGGCCGCCACCTTGGCGAACACGTCGCCTTCGTGGCTGCCGCCAAACGATTCCGGATAACCGATGCCGAGGATGCCGGCAGCGCCCGCCTTGAGGTAGAGCTCACGGGGAAACTCCTCGGCCTCTTCCCACTCGGCGATATGGGGCAGGATTTCCCGCTCGACGAAGCGGCGTATCGAATCCCGGATCAACTGATGGGATTCGTCGAAGTATTCCTGGTAGGCAGACATGGCAAGACTCCCCGGTAAGATCGAACGAACTTACCGAGCGCTTGCTTGGTTTTCAAGGCGAGACTTGTGCCATCGACGCGGCCGTATCAGCCGCGCACCCTTTCCTCAAAGCCCGATAGGACGGCGCCCTGCGAGCGCGTGAGCCAGGGTGCCGCCATCTACCAGCTCCAGCTCGCCACCCAGCGGCACGCCATGGGCGATACGGGAAACCGTGATGGATTTGGGCGCCAGCAGCTGGGCGATGTAATGGGCGGTGGCTTCGCCCTCCACCGTGGGGTTGGTGGCAAGGATCACCTCGGCGAACTGGCCAGCTTCGATTCGCGCCAGCAGTTCCGGGATGCCAATGGCCTCCGGCCCCAGGCCATCCAGGGGTGACAAATGCCCCTTGAGCACGAAAAAGCGACCGCGATAGCCAGTCTGCTCCACAGCGAATACATCCAGCGGACCTTCCACCACGCAAAGCAGGGAATCGTCGCGACGCGGATCAGCACACTGCGGGCAGAGCGCTTCCTCGCTCAAGGTGCGACATTGCGTGCAATGTCCAACGCCCTCCATGGCCGCCGTCAGCGCCTGCGCCAGGCGCAGGCCGCCACTGCGATCACGCTCCAGCATCTGCAGCGCCATGCGTTGCGCAGTCTTCTGGCCCACACCGGGCAGAATGCGCAGAGCATCGATCAATTGGCGGATCAGCGGGCTGAAGCTCATGGGCGTCTCAAAGTGCGGATGGATTGGATTGACTCCAGTGCCTCTCGACAGCATCGACTGGGGCGACCAGACGGTATGCAGTACAAGGCGCGAGCGGCCACGGGCACCGGAGTTTACGTCTGTAAATGAGGATGCCCGGGGCCGCGCGCAACACAGTAATGCGTGCCGGCTGGGCGTCACTCACTCAGAAGGGCATTTTGAAGCCGGGGGGCAGCTGCATCCCGGCCGTCATGCCGGCCATTTTCTCCTGGTTGTTCTGCTCGATCTTGCGCACGGCGTCGTTCACCGCAGCCGCGATCAGGTCTTCCAGGATTTCCTTGTCTTCCTGCATCAGACTGTCATCCAGGGAGACGCGTTTGACGTCATGACGACCGGTCATCACCACGCTCACCAGGCCGGCGCCGGACTGGCCGGTCACCTCGGCATTGGCCAGCTCTTCCTGCATCTTCTGCATCTTTTCCTGCATCTGTTGGGCCTGTTTCATCAGGCCTGCCATGCCACCCTTCATCATGATGATTGTCCTCAGCGGTCAAGGGGTTCAATGGTGTCGGCGCGCACCTGGGCGCCGAACAGTTCGATCATTTTCAGCACCAGCGGATCGCTGGCAATGGCCTCTTCGGCCTGCCGCTGACGAGCGGCGCGCTTACGTGCGGCAGCCTGCGCCGGGGTTTCCTGCTCAGGACGACGCACTTCAACTTCGAGTTTCAGAGATCGGCCGTGGTACTGGTTCAGCGCATCGTTCAGACGGCGCTGCTGGTTCGCGTTGAACAGCGCGCTCTGTGCCGGGTCCAGGTGCAGGCGCCAGACATCGTCCTCCACCGCCACCAGCGTGCAGTTGGCGCCGATGTTGCCGGTCATGCCCGAGAGCCCAAGGCGCGGGAACAGGTCCAGCCACTCGGCAGCCAGCCCCGTGGCAGGCTGCGCGGCAGGCAGGACCTCGGCCACAGCGGCGGGCTCTTCGGCCGGTCCGATGTCATCCATATAGGCGATGCTGTCGGCATCGGCTTCGCAATAGTCGTCGTAATCGCCGGGCGGCGGCTCGTCGTCGGATTCGTCAGTGGATTCGGCAACCTGCGGCTCGGCCGCTGACTGGACCACGGGCGTCTCAACAACCGGCGCGGACGCAACCACAGACTCCGGTTCGGACGCAGCCGGGAGTTCAACTACGGGGGCAGCGGCAACCGGGACCGAAGGCTCATCCCAAGGCAGGTCGACGACCTCGGCGGGGGTTTCGACCACGGCAACAGGTACTTCCACCACCGGCTCTGCAACCGCCTCGGGAGTGGGCTCGACCACAGGTACGGGAGCGGCGACTTCCTCGGCTGCGACCACTGCTGGCACTTCGGCCACCGGAATGGGCGCAGGCGCTTCAACGACCGGAGCCGGAGCCGCGACAGGCTGGCTGACTACGGGAGCAGGCGCAACCACCGGGGTGGGCACCTGTACCGGAGCAGGTTGCGGCGCAGCAATGGCAACCGAAGCCGACGAGGCGGCTCCGGCCACTGGGTTCTTCTGGGGATCAACCGTGGCCTGGCTGATCCCCGGGTCCTTTAGCTGGACCCGCGGTGCACCATCGGCATCTGCCGGGCGGAACGCCAACATGCGCAGCAGCACCATCTCGAAGCCGCTGCGGGGGTCCGGGGCCAACGGCAGATCGCGTCGACCGATCAGACCCATCTGATAGTAGAACTGGACATCTTCGCCCGGCAGGGCCTGTGCCAGCGCCAATACGCGATCGCGGTCACCCTGGCCGTTGTCGACGGCGTCCGGCAGCACCTGGGCAATCGCCACGCGGTGCAACACATTGAGCATTTCGGAGAGCACGCCGTTCCAGTCCGGCCCCTGCTCGGCCAAGTGGCGTACGGCCTCCAGCAGCGCGCGGGCGTCGCCCTGCAGCAGCGCGTGGAGCACGCCATAGACCTGGCCATGATCGAGGGTGCCAAGCATGGCGCGTACATCGGCGGCCAGCACCTTGCCTTCCCCGAAGGCGATGGCCTGGTCGGTGAGGCTCATGGCATCACGCATCGAGCCATCGGCGGCACGGCCCAGCAACCAGAGCGCATCGGCCTCGAAGGGCACGTTTTCAGCCCCGAGTACGTGGGTCAGGTGCTCGACCACACGCTCCGGCGGCATGTTCTTCAGGGAGAACTGCAGGCAGCGCGAAAGAATGGTGACGGGCAGCTTCTGCGGATCCGTGGTGGCCAGCAGGAACTTGACGTGGGGTGGCGGCTCTTCAAGGGTCTTCAGCAGCGCGTTGAACGAGTGCGTGGAGAGCATGTGCACTTCGTCGATCAGGTAGACCTTGTAACGACCGCGGCTCGGCGCGTACTGCACGTTATCGAGCAGTTCGCGGGTGTCTTCCACCTTCGTGCGGCTGGCGGCGTCCACTTCGATCAGGTCGACGAAACGCCCCTCATCGATCTCCCGGCACACCGAGCACTGGCCGCAGGGGGTGGAACTGATACCGGTCTCGCAGTTCAGGCATTTGGCCAGGATGCGCGCGATGGTGGTCTTGCCAACGCCGCGAGTACCGGTAAACAGGTACGCGTGGTGCAGGCGCTGGTTGTCCAGGGCGTTGATCAAAGCCTTCAGCACATGGGTCTGGCCGACCATTTCGCGGAACGAGCGCGGACGCCATTTGCGTGCAAGGACCTGATAACTCATTGAAAACCATCGCGTCTGGAGAGCAGAAGGAGCTAATGCTAGCGGAGCGATGCGCAAATTGCATCCGATGCGAACGGCAGCCTGTTCAATCCGCCCGACAACAGGCATTGTTGGCCACCGCCCACCCAGACGAGGGAGCCTGATGCGCTCATTTGTCCTCGCCCTCCTGCTCTGCTGGAGCTCCCTCGGCAACGCTGCGCCAGCCGCCCTGCGCTTCTCGGCGGTGGATAGCTGGGCCATGCCGCTGGCCGAATTCAAGAACAACCAACTGATCGGCGGCATCCTTCACGACCTGATCAATCGCCTGGCGCAACACCTCGACATCCCCGCACAGATCCAGGTCCTCCCGCGCAACCGCGTGGAGCTGGCCGTGAAACAGGGAGAGATCGACGTACGCTGCTACGTCAGCCCGAAGTGGATCACCAACAGCACCGATTTCCTCTGGAGCGTGCCCCTCCTTTATCAGCGCGACTTGATCGTCTCGCGCCAGGGAAGTGAACGCGTAACCAGCCCCGACGCCATCTCGGGCGAAAGTGTCGGCACCGTGCTGGGCTACACCTATCCACGCCTGCAACCCCTGTTCGATCGCGGCTCACTGCTGCGCGACGAAGCACGCAACCAGGAACTGGTCCTGCAGAAGCTGCTGGCCGGCCGCTACAAGTACGCAGTAAGCAACGAGTTGGCCCTGGGCTGGTTCAATCGAGACCTTCCAGACACGGACCAGTTGGTGAGCGTCGGCATCCTGGAAGAAGAACCCGTGGGCTGCCTGATCCGAAACGACCCCGCAGTTCCGGCGCAACGCATCCTGCGCACGCTGGTGCAGATGAAAGAATCAGGGGAGATCGATGAGATTCTGGCGCGCTACCAGTGAGGATGCGCCACTGAAAAATGATTCCCGCCCCTAGTAATTCAAATAGTCCTCAAGCGTTGTCCAGCCCTTTTCTCGGGCCTTGGCGATCGTCGCAGTCGCGTCATCCGCGGCCTTTATCAACGCCTCTGCCGTACAACCCTCATTGACCTGTATTTCCCCTCTTTCAAAGTTGGAGACAAACTTTCTGGCTTCAGCCATCAGCCTCGCACACGAATCGTCGGGCTTCAGTTTTGCCCTCCACTCGTTCTCAAGCTCCAAGGCACACATGCGAGTCCTCATTTCAAGATCGAATGTGTGGTTGCAGCCCAAGCCGTATGTCGCTCCCGAGTAAAGCAAAACCGCAAGTAGCGCCACGAACGTTCTTGAAATGCTCATATCGACCGCCCCCATTCGAGCAGGCCATACATGAGTTTAGGTCAGCCGGGTATTCGACAGACGCCGATGCTGTCATGAGGAACGGCACTACGTCAGATGTCCGCCGGAGGGGGATAAAAGCCGGGTGATTAAACCGAATGTAGGGCGAACGGGCACGATGCTTCGCGCGGCGCACCAATCAGGTGTACCACTACACTGTTCCACTCTTGGATTTTTCGACGAGGAAAGTCTTTTAGAATTAAAGACTTAGGAATTGGAGGTGACCCCACCAGCCACACCCCGGCACACGATTTCACCGCTGCGGCTGCTCCCTTCCGGGCCTGACCGGGTTCACGGCTGATCGTTGCGGGGGGACCGGCAGGGCCACCATCACGCAGCTCGCCAGATCGGCGAGCCGCGCCATTGTACCGGCTCTTCGCCAACTTACAACCGGTAAAACCGGTTTCCTTACAAGCACTTGCGAATCAGACCCGGAAGCGCCCCACCAGTTGGGCCAAGCCGCTGGAAAGCTGGGAAAGGTGCTGACTGGCCTGGGTGCTCTGTTCCGACGTCTGCGCCGCCTCGTTGGAGAGATCGCGGATATCGCTGATATTGCGCGCGATTTCCTCGGTGACGCTGCTCTGTTCTTCGCAGGCAGTGGCGATCTGCGCCGCCATGTCGTTGATTCGCTGCACCGAGTCGCCCGTGTCGGTCAGGGCCTGGTCGACACCCGCCGCGCGCTCCACGCTGTCCCGCGCTTTCAGGCTGCCCGTGCGCATGGCCTTGACCGCTTCCTGCACGCCAGCCTGCAGTCGCTCGATCATCAGCTGGATGTCCTTGGTGGAATCCTGGGTCCGGGCCGCCAGGGCGCGTACCTCGTCCGCGACCACGGCAAATCCCCTGCCCTGCTCGCCGGCCCGCGCGGCTTCGATGGCGGCGTTCAGTGCGAGCAGATTGGTCTGGTCGGCGATGCCCTTGATCACCGCGAGTACGGCACCGATGTTGGCGGTTTCCTGCTCCAGGGTGCCGATGGTGGTAGAGGCGTTTTCCACCTCCACGGCCAACTGACGAATGACGGCGACAGTCGCCCCAACCACTTGCGCCCCTTCCCGGGACTGCTCCTCGGCGAATCGCGCCGCGTCCGCTGCGTTCTGGGCATTGCGTGCCACTTCGTGGACAGCCGCGCTCATTTCGGTGGCGGCGGTGCTGACCTGATCCACGGCAGCATGCTCGCTGCTGATCAGGCGGTCGTTGGCCGCCGCGAGCCCGGCAAGGCTGCGCGCGGAATCGGCGACTTCCCCGGTTACCCGGCTCACCTCACGGATCAGCGGTTGAAGCTTGTCGAGGAAGCGATTGAAGGCATGACTGAGCTTGCCAAGTTCGTCCCTCGACGACACATCCAGGCGCACCCGCAGGTCGCCGTCGCCGTCGGCGATCTGCTCAATGCGCTCCAACAGGTTGTGCAACGGCCGGGTCACCAATAGCGGGAAGCCGATGACCAGCACCACGCACAGGGCCAGGCCGATGGCGATAGCCAGCCCCTGCTGCCAGGTACGGGCATCCCCCAGCGCGATGGCCGCCTGCCCTTCGGCATTGGCGGCGTTGTCTTCCAGTTCGCCAAGCTTGTCGATGGCATCGCGCATGGCCTCGAACTGGCGCTCGCTGTCACCGAAACTGAGGGCGCTGGCCGCAGCCGGGTCCTGGGTCGACAGGTTCACCACCTGCAGCGAGGTCGCTTTCCACTGGACAAAACCCCGGTCGAACTGGGCCACCAGTTGCTGGGCCTCGGCGTCCCCGTCCATCGCTGCGTACTTGTGCACCCGGTCGTAAGCCTGTTGCAGATTTTCTGCATGGGCTGCCTTGAGTGCCTGTACGTGCTCGCCGGCGGCTTCATCCAGCAGGCTGCGCTCGGCGATGAAAGCCTGGTAGAGGTCACGGTCGGCGTTGAGCAGCAGGCTGATGGCAGGCAGGTAACGGTTGGTCAGTTGCTTGCTGGAGTCGGCAGCCTGGCCGATCCCCTGCATACCGAGGCCGCCCACCAGCACCATGAGCAGCGCCAGCACCAGGATCGGCAAAGCGACTTTCCAACGGAAACCCAGATCGGCGAAGGCACGTAGCATGGCGGCTCTCCTTAGCGCTTGGCATCTCTAGGCCAAGCGTAGTCGTTCAAGGGAATTCAGGGCCCACACGCGATGCTGCGGACTTCGAGATGCGTAGACGCCGGCTCTGGACATCCGGTGACGTCCTGTCGTCGGCTGCCATGACCGACGACAGGTTGCGTCAAATCGACGCAAAGACGGGGTTTACGCACAGGCTCGGCAATTCTTTTGTGCTAGCTTCCCCAGCGGTCGCGGTTCGCATCTACACCCCATGCCGCACTTCCAGTCGCTCCGCTGGTCTCATCAGGGCCGGCGCGACCGGCAAGGCCACAAGCCAGACACTTATTGAATGGAGCAACACCATGGCACTCACCAAAGACCAGCTGATCTCTGACATCGCAGAAGCCACCGACACCACCAAGGCCGCCGTACGCGCCATGCTGGACCAGCTCAGCGAGATCGTCAGCGATTCCCTGGAGAACAGCGATGAGATCACCCTGCCGGGGATCGGCAAGCTGAAGGTAGGCGACCGTCCTGCCCGTACCGGCCGCAACCCGCAGACCGGCAAGACCATCGAGATCGCCGCGAAGAAAGTGGTCAAGTTCGTTCCGGCCAAGGCCCTGACCGACGCGGTCAACAAGTAATGCAAAAGGGGCAGGCCCAAGGCCTGCCCCTTTCCATCTTTTTCCGGTCTATGGCAACGCGACCGGACGCACCTCCGCTCCCGGAATCACTGCCACCGGCTCCCCTACCGATGTGCCGCCACTCATCCCGCGCAGGCGTCGAACCTGCTGGACCCTGTTGAGATTGTCCCAAGCCGTTTCGTAGTGCGCCGGCGATTGATCGATCGCACTGCGGAAGAACTGCTCCGCTTCATCCAGCTTGCCCTCGACCAGACAGATATAGCCAACGTCGTTGCTCGCCTCGGCACGCTTCTCCACTTGCTCGAAGGCCGATATCGCTTCCTCGTAACGCCCCGCCCGCGCCAGCAACAGGCCATAGTTGCGCCATAACGGATGGTAGGCCGGCTCGTAACTGATGCCTTGCTTGTAAGCCCGCTCGGCCTGATCCCAATGCCCGGCCAGGTAATAGGAGTAGCCAAGACTGTTCTGCACCATGGGTGAGCGCGGCTCGATGCGCATGGCCAGGCGGTAGAAACCTTCCGCCACGGCGAAATCCTCGCGCAGATCGGCCAGCACCCCCAGGCCGTTGTACACACGCACCGGGGACTTGCTGTCGACCTTGAGCTTGGCGGCATCGGTGAAGCTTACCGTGGGCGAGCTACCCAACCGGCGCTGGTCTTCCCCTACCGCCCGAAGCAGGAATTCCTCGGCCTTCTGATGATCGCGGAGGCCAAGGCTCAACAGCCCCATTTCGCCCAATGCATCCCGGTTGTTCGGGTCGCTGTTCAAGACATCCGTGAAGGCCATCTCGGCCAGTTGGGTATTGCCTCGTTCTCGGTGGATACGGCCAACCCAGACCAAAGCCTCATAGCGCTTCGGGTCCAGTTCGATGGCGCGAAGGTACTGGAACAGTGCCTGATCCAGGTCGCCGGCCTGGTAGGAGCGGGCCGCCATCAACATGGCCTGGTCCGGTGAGTCCACCTGGCTCTGCACCTGGTAAAGCACGGAGTTGTCGCCCCGATAGACGGACTGGATCCCGCCGGCCCTCTCAGGTCCCATGTTCTGACATCCCGACAACACGGCCATCATGGCCATCAGCAGACTGGCTCTGTTCATGTCATAGCTTCCCGAACGCTTTGAGAACCCCAATGATTGCGGGGCCGATGGCCACCAGGAAGAAGCTTGGCCATAGGCAGAAGATTAGCGGGAAGACCAGTTTGGTCCCGATTTTGGCGGCCCGCTCCTCGGCTGCCTGGGTACGCCGGTCGCGAAACTCTTCGGCGTAGATGCGCAGGGTGTCGGCGACGCTGGTACCGAAGCGGATGCTTTGTGACAACAGGCTCACCAGGCCGCGCAGATCCTCCAGCCCGGTACGATCGGCCAGATTCTTCAGGGCCTGGCCGACGGGGATGCCGGCACGCACCTCGGCGTTCACCAGTGCCAACTCTTCCGCCAGTTCGGACTGGCTCACAGCCATTTCCTCGGCCACTCGCTCGATGGCCTGGGGCAGCGCCAAGCCGGACTCGACGCAGACGACCATCAGGTCCAATGCGTCGGGGAATGCCGCGCGCAGGCGCCCCATGCGCGCCTCCTTGCGCTTATCGACGTAGATCGCCGGCGCCACCCACCCCAATCCCGCAGCCGTGCCTGCCAACAACAGGCCCAAGGTCATCGTCAACTTCGGCATGAGAGGCAGTGCGAGCACGACCATGGCCAGCAGCAGCAACGGCAGCAGCAGGCGAACGGCCCAGTAGACTTGTACTGTCGATGCCGAGCGATAGCCCGCATGCATCAGCAGCATCCGGGTTTCGGACGCCTTGCGCTCCTCGTCGGGAGTAAGGCGCTGCCCCACCCGCTCCAGCAGCAACTGGAGATTTCCCACCGGGCGCTCCCCCGGAGCGGAAGCGCCGTAGCCACGTTTGATCAGCGCCAGGCGCCGCTGCACCGGGCTCTGCAGGCCGAATGCCACGAGGCCGAGGGTGATCACAGCAAGAATCGCACTCAAGGCGACGGCGGAAAGAAAGATCAGACGCGCGATCTGCTCGTCACCCACTGCGCCGTTGATCAGTCCAAGCAGATAGTCCATGACTCACTCCTCCACGCTGGCGCGACTCAGACCTGGATGCGGATGATCCGGCGAATCCAGAAAATTCCCAGGATCATGGCCACGAAAGCTGCCATGGCGAGCCTCTGCCCAATTGGTTCCTTGATCAGCATCGGCATGTACTGCGGGCTGGTCAGCATCATCGCGGCGCACAGCACGAAGGGTATGGCGACCAGCACCCAGGCCGACATGCGCCCCTCGGCCGACAGCGTCCTGACCTTGCGCTGGAACTTGAAACGCCCACGTATCAGGCTGCTGAGGCGTTCCAGCACTTCGGTCAGGTTGCCCCCTGACTCTCGCTGGATCAGCACGGAAGTCACCAGCATCATCACCGTCATGCTCGGCATACGCTCCAACAGGCCGAGCATGGCTCGGCGCACATCGTTGCCGAAGTTGATATCAGCGAACGTCATGCCGAATTCGAAGGCCACCGGTCCCTTGTGCTCCTCCGCCACAAGGCGGAGGGTCTCGGCGAACGGATGACCTGCGCGCAAAGCACGACACATGGCGTCCAGCGCATCCGGAAGCCCTTCCTCGAAGGCTGCGAAACGCGCATTCCGGTCGCGGGCGATCTTCAGGATCGGCAACCAGAACACCAGGGCAGCCAGGATCAACACCAGCCACCACAGCTGGAACAGCACCCAGACTCCGAAACCGACGGCCACTGCAAGGATCAGGCAGAGCCAGAGCACCCGGTAGGCACGATATTCATGTCCAGCCTGCTCGATCATCTGCGCCAGTCGCTCCATCAGCGGGAGCTGTTCCAGGCTGGCCTCCAGGGGCGAAAGGCGCTTGAGGTATTTCTGTCGCAGCACCGTCTGCATGTTCGGCAGGTTGCTGGCATGCTCCAGCACGTCGAGTCGCGCACGGATGCGCTTGCGTACCTTGCTCGCTTCGCCAAACGCAGGAACCACCAGCCCCTGGCTGAGGAGGAACACGGCGACGAACACCATGCCGAGGAACGCCAGGAAAAACTCGGAGGGAATCTGACCCATGATCGCTAGCCCTCCATCCATTCGGGGCGGAACAGGCTCAGCGGCAGCTCGATACCGCGCTTGGCCAGTACATCCCTGAAGGACGGCACCATTCCGCTGGGGCGGAACTCGCCCATGACTTCACCGTGTTCGCCGATACCGCGCCGGTCGAAACCGAATATCTCGGTCATGGTGATGATGTCGCCCTCCATGCCATTGATTTCCTGAACGCTCACCAAACGCCGTTTGCCGTCTTCCTGACGCTCCAGCTGGATCACCACGTCGATGGCCGAGGCGATCTGCTGGCGCAGCGCCTTGATCGGGAAGGTGGCACCGGTCATGGACACCATGTTCTCGATCCTGCCGAGGGCATCGCGCGGGGTGTTGGCGTGAATGGTGGTGAGCGAGCCGTCGTGGCCAGTGTTCATCGCCGTCAGCATGTCTAGGGCCTCGGTGCCACGCACCTCGCCAATGACAATGCGGTCCGGGCGCATGCGCAGGCTGTTGCGCACCAGTTCGCGCTGGTTCACCTCACCGCGCCCTTCGATATTCGCCGGTCGGGTTTCCAGGCGCACCACATGGGGTTGCTGCAATTGCAGTTCGGCCGAGTCTTCGATGGTGACGATGCGCTCGTTGTGCGGAATGAAGCTGGACAACACATTGAGCATGGTTGTCTTACCGGTGCCAGTGCCACCGGAGACCAGTACGTTCAGGCGTCCGCGCACGATCGCCTTGAGCACCAGCGCAATGGCCGGGGTCAAGGTGCCCATCTGGACCAGGCTTTCTGAACTGAGCAGATCTACGGCGAAACGGCGAATGGACAGGCTGGGGCCATCGATGGCCAGCGGCGGGATGATCGCATTGACCCGCGAGCCGTCTTTCAGCCGCGCGTCCACCAGCGGCGAAGATTCATCGATGCGCCGGCCGAGGCTGGAGACGATGCGATCGATGATGTTCAGCAGATGCTGGTCGTCGCGAAAGCGCACATCGGTACGTTGCAGCTTGCCGTGACGCTCGACGTAGACCGAGGCATGGCCATTGACCAGGATGTCGGACACGCTGTGGTCGGCGAGCAGCGGCTCCAGTGGCCCCAACCCCAGTACTTCGTCGGTGATCTGCTTGATGATCAGTTGGCGGACGCCCGTACTGACGGGTGCCGAGTGCTCATCCAGCAGGCGCAGGCAGATATCACGGATCTGCCTGGACGCTTCAGCCGCTTCGAGGGTGTCCAGCAGTGACAGATCCATTACCTTGAGCAATTGCTGGTAGGTTCGCTCCCGACACTCGGCCTCCACCGGATTGAGATGGGTCCGGGTCTCGTAGGGGGTATCCGGCACACAGACTTCCCAGGCCATCAGACCGGAATCGACCGCGTCGTCTCCCGCCTCCGGGTAATTGGCGCTAGCCTTCTTGGCGGCCGGCTGGCGCAGCCGGTTGCGGAATTCGCTAAGCATGATCTACCCCCTGAAGAATCGGCCGAAGGTACGTTTCAGCAGGCTTTGCCGGGCACATTCCGTGCCGAGCAGGTCCTGACTCAGTTCACGCATTGCCTGGGTCAACTGGGCTCGCGGCGCATGGAGAGCCAGGGGTATACCGGTGTTCTGGCTTTCAGTGACGACGGCGTAGTCGTTGGGCAGTTTCTGCAGATCCACGCAACGCAGGGCCTCGGCGATGTCCTTGAGGGTCACCGGCGAAGCCTTGTTGTAGCGATTGACCACCACGTGCAGGCGATTGCCCTGCACGCCGAGGTCGTCGCGCAGGATGCGCACCAGCCGCGTGGCATCCTTGAGATGGCTCAGGCTTTGCTGGACGACGACATACACCCGGTCGGCCTGCTCCAGCGTGATCCCGGTGAGGTGGTCGATCTGCCGGGGCAGGTCCACCACCACCCAGTCATAGGTGCTGCGCGCCAACCGCAGCAGGGCCTCGAGTTGTTCCAGACGCACGTCCTGGGCCAGGCACAGTTCGCTGGAGCGTCCTCCAAGAACATGCAGGTCGGTGCTGAAGTGGCTGCAGTAGCCTCGCAGCGCCACGCTGTCGAGCCCGTCGATCTCCTGCATGACTTCGAGATGACTGTGGGAGGGGTGCACATCCAGATAGTGCGCGACGCTGCCGAACTGCAGGTCGAGATCCAGGAGCAGCGTGCTGCCACCCTGGCTGCTGAGTTGCTGTGCCAGGTTGCAGGCAAGCAGGGTCGCGCCCGACCCGCCCTTGGCATTCATCACGGCAACCAGCTTGCCGCTGCCGGAGGCGCCCGCATGCGACTCCGTCAGCATGCGCGTCAGCGCGATACGTAGTTCATCATCGGAAACCGGTTCCGGCAGGAAATCCCGGGCGCCCGCCTGCATGGCCAGGCGCATGCCTTCCTGGTGGTTCAGGGGCCCGCAGACCAGCAGCGGCGGACGTTCCTGGGCCGGGCGCTGCAACAGCGCAGCAAGCTCTTCGCGCCAGAGGTGGCTGACCCGCAGGAGTAAAAAATCCGGCGGTTGTTCCAACCCGTACAGGGGATCAGTGTGCCCATTGGTGACCAGGCGGGTATTGACCAGCAGACCCGGCACCCGCTGGCAGGAGCCCTGTAGTTGGCGCAACGCTTCGGCGTCACGACTGCTGATCAGAAGACGCTGCCCATGCTTGTCGGGCACTCCGGAGGCTCTGGGTGATTCATTTGCCTTCAACATTCCGTGGGTTCCTCCGTAGCGCCATCGTAGCCAAGGCTCTCGCGGGGCAAGGTGGCCCTGAACTCCGGCAGCGTGAAGCCCTCGCCAAATCCGGGAATCAACAGCCTGAAGCTGAAACCGGTGATGCTGACCTGCACATAACGAACATCGGAAAAATCCGTGGTTTCCGGCGCGCTGACCGTATCGCCGTCCTCATCTAGGTAGGTCACGATCAGGTCCGTGCTTTCCAGTCCTCGGATGATCGGGCTTTCACTGCTCTCTGCCGATCCCGCCGCAGTGAAGATGGCCCGCTGGCGGATATCCGCGTTGGAAACGGTGCAGACAGCAGCCAGTCGCGCGCCACGTCGAACTACCTCGTTCAATGCATTTACAGTGAAATACAGACGGCCCAGTTCCAGTACGCCGAACAGCAGCACGAACATGCACAGGCCAATGATCGCGAACTCCACCACGTAAACGCCCCGCATGCGCTTCATGTTCATCAGAGCGCCCTCATGACGACGGTGGACCTGAGCCCAATGCCCAGGGGGATGGCACTCCCGAAGAGTGCCGGAATGGCCTCGCCGATCACCGGCTGGAAGGTGTAGCTGATGCTCACCTGCACGTGGTCGGTGGTACCCGGCACTACGGTCACATCCACCGTCATATCAGCCGCGCCAGGCACGACCGCCTTCCCGTACTGCGCCACCGGCACGCCATAGCGCGCAATGTTCTTCGTTCGGATAAGCAGTTGCGGATCGCTGGTCAGGTCGATGGTGCCAAGGGTCCGGTTCCAGGCCTTGCTCGCTATGTAGCGCCCTGCATCCCGGCCCGCCTGCAGCAGGCTGTTGTACTGGTACAGCATGCGACCGAACTCGCCGATGACCAGCAAGAGCAACAACAGCAATGGCAAGGTAATGGCGAACTCGACCATGGCCACACCACGTTGCACTCCGGAGCCTTTGAACTGACGACGTCCCATGACGGAGCTCCTTACGAATCGCTGCTCGGATCGCCTTCATTGATGTAGGTCTTGTAGAGCTGGATGATCTGCGGCCCGCTGTCATCCCAGGGCGAGGAACTTGGCACGCTGTCACCATTGCACTCATCCACGAACTGACCAAAGATCTGCGCGGTCTGGCCCGATCCATTGCCACCACCACCGCCACTGCCGCCACCACCACCACCACCACCACCACCGCCGCCGCCGCCGCCGCCGCCGCCGCCTTTGCCAGTGTCGCTGCTACTAGCCGCCTTTGTTTGCACCGTCTGGGTCTGGCCGCCCTGCCCGCCCTGACGTACCGGCTGCAGGGTGAAGTAGCAGGCGAACCCCAGCACCGGAATATCACTCTTGCCGTTGAGTTCCCCGGCTTCCTTACCGGTGCAGTCCCCAATGACGATATTGAGGATCCGGCGATCTGGCTGACCATCCGAAAGGCTGCAATTCTCCCCGGGGCAGTTGGCCTCGCGGTATGCCTGCTGGTAATCGCTGTAGTCGAACAGCGCGGTGCCA
This sequence comes from Pseudomonas taiwanensis, assembly GCF_013393345.1. Taxonomy (GTDB): domain Bacteria; phylum Pseudomonadota; class Gammaproteobacteria; order Pseudomonadales; family Pseudomonadaceae; genus Metapseudomonas; species Metapseudomonas resinovorans_C. Next base: position 73,278 of record NZ_QJRF01000030.1, on the reverse strand, counting down.
CCTGCCGTCAGCACACCGTTGCTGGACTGGACCGGACTGCCATTGAACATGACCACCTCGTTTTCGAGGGAAAGCCACTCGCTATGCTGAGTCACATAGTCCGCAGGATACTGGTCGGTGGAGCCATCCCCGAAGCGGGTGTTCAGGCCCTTGGACACCGGGCCGACCTTGTTGCCCGTCTCGGTCGTGGCGGTTTCGCCTACTACGTTGCAGTCCTCGATGCCTCCCGCCAGCCCCTCTTCAACGGTTTTCCCGCCACTGCCGAAGTCCAGCAACTGGAAGTTACCGGGGCCGATGGCGGAGTCGTTCTGGGCGGCCGACTTCAGCACCGTGACATCACCCCTCCGATAACCCCAGAACAGGCCGTTGTCGGGATCGTAGGCGGAATCGTCCGGATTGCCGCACACCAGCAAAGGCTCGATCTTGCAGGGCTGGGTAGCCGAGGGGCCGGCCGTGGCGACGGCCGCGACTGACTTGTCGGGGTTGTCGGGGTTGTCATCGAAGATTCCCGGAACTCCCCAGAAGAAGCGGGTCAAGGTGAAGTTCTCCACTGTCACCCGGACAAAGCGCGGCTCCCCCGCGCCTGTCGAAGGGAAATCGACCTCGTGCGAGAAAGCGACAGTTATGAATCCCTCGGCACCCCCCTCCCCCATCGCATCCAGCAACTCTTCGTTGCCCTCGGCAGCGGCGTTGAGGTCAAAGGTCCTGTACGCGGCCTCCTGAGCCAGGCCAGTGTTAGCCGGCACCTCGCTGAGCTGTTTCGCTGCGCTCAAGGCAGCCGCATCCACGGCATTCTGCAGCCGCGCCTTGTTCACCAGCATATGGCCGCCATCGAGCGCGAGCGCAGCCATGATCAGCATGGCCAGCAACGCCGCCGCCACCATCACCAGGACCGAGCCTCGCTGGTGTTTCGGCATTGCCGTGAAGGATTTGATTGCCTGGCGGTTCATGGTCACGCCCTCAATCGCCAATATTGATCTGGATGGGCTGGCCCACCTGCTTGGCGTTGCCGGTAGCTCCGCGATAGGTCTCGATGGCCTTCTCGGTCAGCGGGCCATCGCGTCCAACCGACGACACCTCGGTGCCCGGATTGGCCGCCCGCTCCTTGTCGGCGATCTGCTGGTAGTGGGTCTGGTACACGGTGTAGCCCACGGACCCCACCCGCCCCTCCTCATAGGACATGACGCAACCGCAGGACGCTGCCATCAGGCAAAAAGGGATGATCAGTTTCATGGTCGTGCCTCCGGTTACTTGAGATCGTGGCCAAACCGGCCTTCGCTGACGCCAAGGCTGACGGGAACCACGCGTCCCGGCTCGCGCCCCTTGGTCTTGCCCAGCAGATAGAAATCCAGGTCGCTGGGCTCGACGAACTTCTCGGTGGGCAGGCGCACAGTCTTGGCATCGATAGGCTTGGCGAGGTGCGGCGTGACCAGGATCACCAGTTCGGTTTCACCATTGAGGAACTGCTGGCTTCGGAACAGGTGCCCCAGCACGGGAATGTCTCCCAGGCCCGGGAAGCGACTGACGAAATCGCGGGTGTTCTCGCTGATCAGGCCGGCGATGGCGATGGTCTGGCCGTTGCCCAACTCGACTGTGGACTGGGCGCTGCGTTTGGTCAGCGAGGGAATCACCTGGGTCACGCCCTCGCCGAGGATGCTCTCCAGCCCGGTGTCCAGGGTCAGGGCATTGGCGTTGGACAGTTCGCTCACCGAGACATTGAGATTCAGGTTGATACGCCCTTCATCCAGTACCACCGGTAGGAACTTCACCCCGACCCCGAACTCCTTGAACTCGATCGTGATGCCATCGTCCTCGGTGATGGGTACCGGGAACTCGCCGCCGGAAATGAACTCGGCCTGCTGGCCGCTCAGAGTGGTCAGGGTGGGCTCGGCCAGCACCTTGGCCGAGCCATTGTCCTTGGCCGCTTCCAGCACCACGTTAAAGAGGAATTCGTCCGAGAGGAACTGGGCGAGGAAGCCCTTGCCGGAACCGATCAGGGTGGTCGGGTCGATGTTGCCATCCGCGTCGAACCCCAGCCCCTGGCCATTGTTGAAGCCACCGGTGGACCAGCGGCTGGAGGAGCCGAAGTCCAGGGCGTTGAAGCGCACATCGATGCTCTTGAACAGGTTGCGCTGCATCTCCGCCACCTTGACCTCCAGCATCACCTGCTGGGTGCCGCCAACGCTGAGCAGATTGATCACTTCCAGCGACTGGGTCGGTGCTGCAGTCACCCGATCACCCTCCCCCTGGACCACACTGGCGGACTGCGCGGTATAGCTTTTGGCAACCTTCACCGCAGTGTCCATGACCGCAGCGCTGCTGACCTGGCCACGTAGCACCAGGGATCCCTGGGAACTGAACACCTCGATGCGTTCGTTCGGCATCAGCTGGTGCAGCTTTTCCTTGAGGCCGCCAAGGTCATGCACCACATCCAGATCGAGACTGTCGATCAGGCGGTTGCTGTTGTCCCACAGCATTACGTTGGTGCTGCCGAGAGACCGCCCGAGCAGGTAGAGCTGGGTCGGGCTGGTCATCAGCAAGTCGGCCACCTCCGGATTGCCCACCGAAATGCGCTTGACGGGGGCCCGGGTCGTGAGAATGCGGGCCTTGTAGATCGGTACCTGTATCCGGCCGGTACTGGCAGTCGGCATGGGCGCAGCCATCACCGGGGGTTGCGCGGCATCCAGGGGAGCCGGCTGCATCGTCCAGGCCAGCAGGAGCAGCGCCAGGGTTCCAACTTTCCGAATGCTTTGCATAACCCTCTCCTCGTGTGACTGGTCACTGACCTGGCCATCATCGCGCCGTCGGGCGAAAGGTCCGACCTAGAGCTGAGCCTTCGCGACTTTCACTTCAGTGCCACGAATGATGATCACGCCGTAGCCACCATCGCTGCGACGCACTATGGGTCTTGGCACCACGGGGGCTGGCGCCGGCGCAGGCTTGTCCGCCTTCGCTGCACTCGCCACGACCGGTTGCTTCTTCTGGTCGTCCAGCGGGTTGCGCAAGGCCAGTTGCAGGCGCCCTTCGCTCATGGCCTTGACCAGGACCTCCGCTTCCTTCGGGGTCATCTCCAGGGTGACCGCCCGCACCACCACCGGCTGGGTCTTGTCGGTGCTGGCGGTCTGGTCGACGGCCAGCACTCGCAGGTCCTGGAGGATGGTCCTGGACTCGGCACCACCATTGCCGCCGTTCTTCCGGGTCGCCAGCACGTCGACGCGATTGCCCGGCAGCAGGAAGCCGCCCACGCCCACCACATCGTCGACCCGCACCGAGATCGCGCGCTTGTCGGATTCGATCAGCGAGGCCAGGGTGCTGCCACCCAGGTGTTCAGCCACCCGCGCGCTGCGCAGGATGTCGCCGCGGAGCATGGAAAAGGTGGCGATCTTGCCGATCACCTTGTCGGGGGTATCGAAGGCATCGTCCGGCACCGTGCCCTTGGGCATGCGCACTACCGTGACCTGCCGGGCCTCGACCATCTGCCCGAAGGGGATCTCCACTGTCGCCACGACCACCGATTGAAGATTGTCGTCCGGACTGGCATTGAGCTTGGCGCTCAGCCAGTTGTTGGCCATCCAGGCAGCGCAAAGGCCCAGGATCAGGGACAGGGCAACCAGGGTAAGGGTACGTACGCTCATGTCGGTCTCTCCTCAGCCAAGGAAATCGAGCTGGACGAAATAGTTGTGCCAGGCCCATTCCAGATCCTGCGGCGACAGCGGGCCGGAGCCGTCGAGGTAACGCTGGCGGTCCAGCGCCATACCCAGCAGGTCGCGCGGGTGGCAGGGCACCAGCGGCATGCCCTGGGCCTCATAGAGCCCCTGGAGCACGTAGCGCAACAGGATGGGATCGAAGGGAATACCCAATTTTTCGGTTTCCTGCCGCCAGATGCGCCCGTACTCCTCCGGCTCCAGGTAGTTGAAATGCAGCTTGTAGCCAATCCGCCGGAGGAAGGCTTCGTCCGCCAATTCCAAGGGATTGAGGTTTGTGGAGAACACCAGGATCAGGTCGAAGGGCAGCTCGCAGTGGCGCCCGCCGCCCAGGTTGAGGAAGTCGCGCTTCTCTTCCATGGGTACGATCCAGCGGTTCAGCAGATCTGCCGGCGCCATGCGCTGGCGGCCCATGTCGTCGATGATGAACAGGCCATTGCTGGCCTTCAACTGCAGGGGGGCATGGTAGAGCCGGCTGAAGGCGTCGTAGCGGATATCCAGCTGTTCCATGCTCAGCTCGCCCCCGGTGATCAGAATCGGCCGTTTGCAGCAGAGCAATCGGCGGTCGATGCCTTCATCCAGCAGCAGCTTGTTGGGTTGTGCACTGTCCTCTAGGGACTGGTGCACCTGGGGGTCGTAGATTTCCACCACCGCCTCATTGATGGCGATGGCGTAAGGCACCCAGATGGCCTCGGCGAAAAGGCGGATCAGGCGGCTGCTGATATAGGTCTTACCGGTGCCCGCTGGTCCGTAGATCATGATGGCCCGGCCGGAATTCATCGCCACGCCGAGCTGGTCCAACATGCTGTCGGCAAGCACTACGCCGTGGAAGGCGCTGCGCATATCGCGAGCGGTGATGCGGCCGTGGTGGATGGTCTGCACTTTCAGCAGCGAGCGGTAAGTGCTTACCGGAAAGGGCGCAGCGCCTATATAGCCGCTGCGCGCCAGGGCGTCGCGGGCGGCATTGCGGCCGCGTTCGGTCAGGCCATAGCGCAGGGCCTGGCCGCCGGCCTGGCCCAGTACCTCTATACGTCCGTCCTTGCGCAGGAAGGCGAGGACTTCTTCCAGCACCGCACCGGTCAGTGCCAGGCGTTCCACCAGCCGGGGCAGGTCCAGCACGCCGGCATCATGCAGGTGTTTGCAGACGAGATCGCCGAGGAAACTGTCCGCGAGGCCGGTCTCCCGAATATTGCGCGGTTGCGGCGCCAGGCGCTGTACCGCTTCGCGCTCACAGGGATAGGCATCGCTGTCGCTGACCGCATACATGGCTCATCTCCCGGGCTATTGGCTGACCGGCAGCCAGAACAGGCTGGTCAAGGTTCCTAGAAAGATCGCGATGGCGTAGGGAAAGGGTCGTCCCGCAACATCGTCCGCACCGGGGACCAGGTAGGTCCTCACCTTCAGCATCAGCCAGTAGCGCACCAGCGTTTGCTTCAGTTGCCCGCGTAAAACCACCAGCAGGATTCCGCAAAAACCTCCTGCGATCAGGCTGAGAAGCGCAGCCCAGACAGCGCCGCCAGGACTGCAGAAAGCACCGACCATGGCCATCAGCTTCACGTCGCCCGCCGCCATGCCACCCAGCGCATAGATCGGAATGAAGATGGCGAAGCTGCACAGGGCTCCCGCCATTCCACTGCCGAACCCTGCCAATCCGCTGAAATAGGCCTGGTCGGCCAACCCCAGCAGCAGCCCCAGGAGCACCAGGCGGTTAGGGATGCGATGGTGACGAAGGTCGCTCACCACCGCATATCCCATCAGCCCTAGCAGCAGGACCACGACGAACAGTTTCTCTGCCAGCATGGGTGCGCATCCATCAGGCCGGTTATGGGGTAGTACCGCCGCCACCACCACCACCACCACCACCACCAGCGGGCGGAGCATTCGCAGCTGCGGTTCCCAATTCGGCCGCCAGCGCGTCGATGATGGTTTTCACGTGACCGCCCAGGGTGATGAACGCCCCAACTACACCCAGGGTGATCAGCCCACCGGCCACCGCATACTCCACGATGGTCAGGCCGTCCTCGTCCTCCACGAACTTCATCACTGAAGTTCTGATCGCTTCAAACGTCATATCGCCCACCTCATTCAGGTTCTATCCGCAGTTTCAGGCGGCACTTCGCCCCGCCTGAGTCCACCCTAGTCACCCCCAAAAGTGGGGAGTTAGGAGTTTTTTGCGGATAGCTAGGACTTTCTTGCAGGTTTCTTCAGAGCGAGGTTAAAAGCGCTCAAGCCCAGCAAGGGCGCGGCTTGCAGCCGGGTGACTGGTCGGGTGACGAACGGTAAGGAGGGCGTGGAAGCCGCGAAAATTGGGGCACCCACTTTTGGGTAGAACGGTGTTGTTGGAGTTTGCGCGGACTTATAGGGATTGGTTCTTTGGGCGTGATGGCACACTGACAATACTGCACCTCGGGGAAGCACAATAAATGGGCGCAGGGTTAGAAGATGCAGTCAAACTCCGGCGTAGAACCAGTTCTGCTCTGGCTCGACCTGACTCGCGACAGGTCGACGGGCAAGCTCATGGAACAATTCAGCGGAGGGTGCCAGTGCCGGTTGGCCAGCGGCCGAAACGCACCGGGCAAGGAGCAGGTGCGCCAGATCGACATGATCTGCGTGCACTTCGACCGCCCCGATGTGAATGGGCTCAACCTGCTCCTGGAAACCAAGCGCGCCTATCCGTCCATCCCCATTAGCATGTTCACTGTCCAGCACTCGGAAGAGCTGGCGATCTGGGCGATGCGGGCGCGGGTCTGGGAGTTCGTAGTGTTGCCACTGACGGCAGAGGAGCAGATTCGCTACCTCGACAGCCTGCAACAACTCTGCGAACTTCGTCGTTCGGTCACCAGCCTGGGTCGCAAACCGCTGCTGGAACGCAACCCCCCGCTTCCCGACAGCATTCGCCTGACCAGCAGCCACCAGAAGCACAAGGCACTGAGCAAGGTGATGCCCTACATCGAGCAACACTTCCGCGACAGCGTCGACCAGAAGGAACTGGCCCAGCAATGCGGCATGACGCCCTTCCGGTTCAGCCGTCTGTTCAAGGAGGTCAACGGCGTGGGTTTCATGGAGTACATCCTCGGCAAGCGCATGGACTTCGCCAAACACTTGCTGGAGAACAGCCAGATGCCGGTAACCAGCATCGGCTACGAAGCGGGCTTCAAGGACCCGTCCTACTTCGCCCGGGCCTTCAAGCAGCTGGCTGGCTGCAGCCCCAGCGAATATCGCCAGAGCTGCCACGCGGCGATGGCGACGGCTCACGCCGCCACACCTGCAGAACTCGATGGCGCAACGCTGGGGTTCAGCGCCTGACCGTCAGCCCAACTGGGCCAACTCGGCCAGGAACTGCTGTTCATCCAGTACCCGGACTCCCAGCTCGTTGGCCTTGGCCAACTTGGAGCCGGCACCGGGACCGGCCACCACGCAATGGGTACGTGCCGACACGGAGCCCGCGACCTTGGCGCCCAGCGCCTCGAGCTTTTCCTTGGCCACATCCCGGCTCATGACTTCCAGGGTGCCAGTGAGCACCCAGGTTTGCCCGGCAAGCGGCAGACCTTCAACCGCCTTCCTCTCGCTCTCCCAATGCATGCCGAAATCACGCAACTGGGCTTCGATTGCCTGGGCACGAAGGACGTTGTCGTCCACGGCAAAGAACTCACGCAGGGCCTGCTTGGCCTTTTCGTTCAGGCCCTTCATCACACTCAGGTCCAACCAGTCGCGGCTGAGGGCGATCAGGCCCTCCAGATTGCCGGCCTTCTCCGCCAGGTTCTTCGCACCCGTGCTGGCAATGCCGGACACGTTCAGCTTGTCGATGAAGCCGGCAAAAGTGGCACAAGCGGCGAACTCCGGGCTGAGGCCGCTCTCTTCCTGCAGTTCGACGCCACGCTCCAGCAAGCTGCTGATCACCTTCTGGTTGTGCTCATCAGAGAAGAACGCGTGGATTTCGTGGGCAACTTCCAGCCCCACGTCTGGCAGGTAGGTCAGCACGTCCGGCAGAGCCTGCTGGATGCGCGCCAGGGAGCCCAGGGCGCGGGCCAGCAACTTGGCGGTTTCCTCACCCACATCCGGGATGCCCAGTGCATAGATGAAGCGCGCCAGCGCCGGCTTGCGGCTGTCGGCAATGGCTCCTAACAGGTTTCGGGTGGACAGGTCGGCAAAGCCTTCCAGCTCCACCACCTGTTCGTACTTGAGGGTGTAGAGATCAGCCGGCGAAGCGACCAGGCCGACGTCCACCAGTTGCTCGACGATCTTGTCGCCAAGCCCTTCGATGTCCAGGGCCCGGCGCGAGGCGAAGTGGATGATCGCCTGCTTCAACTGGGCGCCACAGGCCAGACGACCGACGCAGCGATACACGGAGCCTTCACTGGTGGTTTCCTTGCCCTTGCCGCGCTTGACCAGTTGGGTACGTTCCACAGCCGAACCACACACCGGGCATTGCTCAGGGATGTGTACCGGGCGCGCATCGGCCGGGCGGCGCTCCAACACGACCTGCATCACTTGCGGGATCACGTCGCCCGCGCGACGGATGACAACGGTGTCGCCGATCATCAGGCCCAGCCGCTCGACCTCATCCATGTTGTGCAGGGTGGCGTTGGAAACGGTGACGCCGGCCACCTGCACCGGCTTCAGGCGTGCGACCGGCGTGACCGCGCCGGTACGGCCCACCTGGAACTCCACACCCAGCAGCTCGGTGAGCTCTTCCCGCGCCGGGAACTTGTGGGCCAGTGCCCAGCGCGGCTCACGCGCGCGGAAACCCAATTCGCGTTGCCAGGCCAGGTTGTTGAGCTTGTAGACCACACCGTCGATCTCATAGGCGAGGCCGTCACGGCGCTCGCCGATGTCGCGGTAGTAATCCAGGCAACCCTGGGCGCCTTTCACCAGCTTCAGCTCGCGACTGATGGGCAGGCCCCAGCTCTTGAGCGCCTGGAGAATGGCGTACTGATTGTCCGGCAGCTCGCCTTCGACGCGACCGAAACCATAGGAGCAGAACTCTAGCGGGCGACTCGCGGTGATCTTCGAGTCCAACTGGCGCAAGCTGCCCGCCGCAGCATTGCGCGGGTTGGCGAAGGTCTTGGCGCCCAGTTCGAGGTTGCGCGCGTTGAGCGCATCGAATCCGGCCTTGGACATGAACACCTCGCCACGCACTTCCAGCACGGCCGGCCAGCCTTCGCCTTGCAGTTTCAGCGGCACGTTGCGGATCGTGCGCACATTGCTGCTGATGTCTTCGCCCGTGGTGCCATCACCGCGGGTCGCGCCACGCACCAGCACGCCGTTCTCGTACAACAGGCTCACCGCCAGGCCATCCAGCTTGGGCTCGCAGGTGTATTCCACTTGCGGGCCATCACCGAACAGGTCGCCTCCCGGCAGGAGTTCCCCCAGCCCTTCACGCACGCGGCGATCGAAGTCCTTCAAGTCCTGTTCTTCGAAGGCGTTGCCCAGGCTGAGCATGGGCACCTCGTGGCGCACAGCGCCGAAGGCCGACAGGGCCGCGCCGCTGACCCGCTGGGTCGGGGAATCCGGTGTCACCAGCTCGGGGTGCTCAGCCTCCAGGGCCTGCAGTTCGCGGAACAGACGGTCGTACTCGGCATCGGGCACGCTAGGCTCGTCCAGCACGTAATAGCGATAGTTGTGCGCATCCAGCTCGGCGCGCAGCGCGAGGATGCGTTCGGCGGCGGTTTGGGCATCGGTCATGGTTCAGGCTCTTTCTCTTGAAACAAAAAGAGCAGCCGGGGCTGCTCTTTCGTTGACTGCGCGCCGGATCAGCGCTTATGGGTCAGGTGCTTGCGCTCGAATTCGACGATGCGCTGGCGGTAATGCTCGATGGTTTGCGCAGTCATCACACTGCGCTGGTCATCTTTCAGCTCGCCATTCAGCTCCTGGGACAGTTTGCGTGCGGCAGCAACCATCACGTCGAAGGCCTGCTTCGGATGGCGCGGCCCCGGCAGGCCGAGGAAGAAGCTCACGGCGCGGGTGCTGAAGTGGTCGATGTCATCCAGGTCAAAGGTGCCGGGCTTGACGCCGTTGGCCATGGAGAACAGCACCTCGCCGTTGCCAGCCATGCTTTCGTGGCGATGGAAGATGTCCATGGAGCCGAAGCGCAGGCCGCTTTCCAGAATGTTCTGCAGCAGGGCCGGGCCCTTGAAGCCGGCTTCGTCGCGGGCGACGACGTTGATGACCAGGACTTCCTCGACCGGAACTTCCTGCGCCTGTACCTGCGGGTGGACCTTGCCGTTCTTCTTGCCTTCGTCGACGGGGTTGAGCAGGGTCGGCACCGGCTCGTCGAGGTTCAGGTCGCCCTGCTGCGGCTCGCCGCGGCGTTTGCCGGCTTCGCGAGCGCTGAGCGATGGCAGGTCTTCCTCGTCCAGTGACGGCTCCTGGTGCGAGCGGTCCTTGACCCGCGACGGGCCAAGCAGGTTCGGATCCTCATCATCATCCGGGGCGTTGGAGAAGCTGCGATCCAGCTTGAACTTGAGTTTCCCCTTGCCGCCACTCATGCGGCGCCAGCCATCGAACAGAATGCCGGCGATTACGATGATGCCAATGACAATCAGCCACTCGCGCAGACCGATATCCATGTAGTCCTGTGTCCCCTAGTGAAAATGCAAACAGACAATGGTGAAGAAAGGACATCCCGTCCCCTGAAACGTGGCGCCCAACTCCATGTTCTGAATGGCGTTTTCCACGTGCGACAAAATTGGGCATAAAGCTAGCACGACAAGCCCAGCAGAGAAACCTCTGATAGCGGCTTACAACCCTGCCAACGCGAATTTGATCCTCCGCCCCGTCAAGGGTTCGAATTCGGCCGACGATCAGGCCTCGACCATCGACATCGCCTCTTCCACATCCACCGCCACCAGGCGCGAGCAGCCGGGCTCGTGCATGGTCACACCCATCAACTGATCGGCCATTTCCATGGCGATCTTGTTGTGAGTGATATAGATGAATTGCACTTTCTCGGACATTTCCTTCACTAGACGCGCATATCGGCCGACGTTGGCGTCGTCGAGCGGCGCATCCACCTCGTCCAACATGCAGAACGGCGCGGGGTTGAGCTGGAAGATGGCAAATACCAGCGCCAGCGCGGTCAGTGCCTTTTCGCCACCGGAAAGCAGGTGGATGGTGCTGTTCTTTTTGCCCGGCGGGCGCGCCATGATCGCCACACCGGTATCCAGCAGGTCCTCGCCCGTCAGTTCCAGGTAGGCATGACCGCCGCCGAACACCTTCGGGAACAGCGCCTGGAGGCCGGCGTTGATCTGGTCGAAGGTTTCCTTGAAGCGGTTGCGGGTTTCCTTGTCGATCTTGCGAATGACGTTTTCCAGCGTTTCCAGGGCTTCCACCAGGTCGTCGTTCTGGGCGTCCAAGTAGCGCTTGCGCTCTGATTGCTGCTGATATTCGTCGATGGCGGCGAGGTTGATCGGGCCGAGGCGCTGGATTCGCGCGGCAAGGCGTTCAAGCTCCTCTTCCCAAGCGGATTCGCTGGCTTCGGCGGTCAGCGTCGCAAGTACGCCGTGCAGATCGTAGCCGTCCTCATGGAGCTGGTCCTGCAAGGTCTTGCGACGGACCGTCAGTGCCTGCCACTCCAGACGCTGCTGTTCCAGCTGGCCACGCAGCAGCTGCGATTGCTGCTCGGCCTGGGTGCGCCGCTTCTCGGCGTCACGGAGTTCACGATCGGCATCTTCCAGGGCGAGCCGGGCCAGTTTCAGCTCTTCTTCGACACCCAGCCGCTTCTCCAGCAGCTCTTCCAACTTCAGGCGCAACTCCTCCAGCGGTGCGGCGCCCTCCTCCAGGTTGAGGCTGAGTTGCTCACGACGCTCATTGAGGCGCTCGAACTGCAGGCTCAGGCGTTCGAGGGCCTGACGCGTGGAATCGTGCTGCGCCGTGAGCGAGCCGACACGCACGGCCAACTGGTGCGCGTGATCCTTGTGCTGGCGAGCTTCCTGGCGGATTCGGTCCAGGCGTTCGCGCAGGCCATCGCGCTCGGCCAGCAATTTTTCCCGTTGTTCGGTGTCGCTGGCCATGGCGTCCAGCGCGTCCTGCAAGGTCAAGCGGGCCGCGCCCAACTGCTCGTGCTCCAGGGCGCGCTGCTCGCCCAGCTCGCGAAGCTCCTCCTCCAGCCGGCGACGACGCAGTGCCAGTTGCTCCACCTTCGCCTGCTGGGCGGACAGTCTTGCCTTGAGCTCGCCCAGGCTGCGGGACTCATCCTGCAACAAGCGGCGCTGCTGCTCGCGGGACTCTTCCTGCTGGCGCTGGCCGTCGCGAAGCTGCTGCAGGCGTTCTTCCAGATGTTCCAGGGCAGCTTCGCGCTCCTCGCGCTCGGCATGCAGGCGTTCCAGCTCCTGGCCACGTGCCAGCAATCCGCTCTCCGCCTCGCTGGCCCGTCGTACCCGAAGGAAGTTGCGACCGACCCAGTAGCCATCCCGGCTGATCAGGCTTTCGCCCTCTGCCAGGCTGCTGCGGCGGGTCAATGCCTGTTCAAGGGTTTCCACCGGCAGGACCTTGCCCAGCCAGGGCGCCAGGTCCATCGGCGCTTCGACTTTGTCCAGCAGGCTGCCCGGCGCTCGCCCACCGCCCCTGCCGGCGCTGGCCAGGCGCAGCTCGCCCTGGCTGAAACCGGAAAGGTCGAGGCCATTGAAATCATCCAGCAGCACAGCCTGGAGATCGGCGCCGAGGACGGTTTCCACCGCCAGCTCCCAGCCCTGCTCCACCCGCAGACCTTCAGCCAGTCGCGGGCGTTCTGCCAGGTTCTGCTCACGCAGCCATTCAGCGGCACCCTTGCCCGGGTTGAGCGCGGCTTGCTGAAGGGCTTCCAGCGAGGCGATGCGGCCATTCAGGCGCTGCAGTTCCCCCTGGGCCTGCTGTTGGGCCTGGGTGGCCCGCTGCAATTCTTCGCGCAGTTCGTCCAGGCGCTCCGCCAGGCCCTGTTCGGCAGCCTGGAGCTCTTCGAGGCGCATTTCGCCGACCGCCAGCTCTTCGAGCATTTCCTGGATTGCAGCATCTTCCGGGTCGGCAGCCAGTTGCGTCGCTTCGTCCTTCAGGCGACGTTCGCGCTCCAGCAGACGCTCCAGACTCTGATCCAGCTGCTGGATACGCGACTGCTGGACCTCCGCCTGGCGTCGCGGCTCCGCACTGCGCTGGTTGAAGCCATCCCACTGCTCCTGCCAGGCATGCATGCCGGTTTCGGACTCTTCAAGCTGGGCGGCAGCCTCTTCGGCAGCCGCAGCACTCATTTCCTGCTCGGGCCCCAGCATGTCCAGCTCTTCGCCCAAGGTGGCGAGCAGCGTGCGGTCGTGGCCCAGATGGGATTCGGTCTCCTGGCGAGCGCGCTCGGCCTCACGCAGGTCGTCCTGCAATTGGCGCAGACGCTGCTGGCCGTGCTGGATGCTCTGCTCCACACGGGCAATATCGCCCCCTACTGAATAGAAGCGCCCCTGCACCAGGTTGAAGCGTTCGGACAGCTCATGGTGCCCGTCACGCAGGCGCTCGATGCTGGCGTCGGCATTGCGCTGCTCGGCCACCAGGGCTTCGAAGCTGACCTCCTGGTTGCCGATCACCGCTTCGCGCTGACCGACCTGCTCATTCAGCGCCCGCCATTTCAGGGCGGCGAGCTGTGCCTTGAGCTGGCGCTCTTCGGCCTTGTATTCCTGGTATTTCTCGGCGGACTGGGCCTGCCGGTGCAAGCGTTCCAGCTGACGCTCCAGTTCCTCGCGCAGGTCAGTCAGGCGCGCGAGGTTTTCCTGCGTACGGCGGATTCGGCTTTCGGTCTCGCGACGGCGCTCCTTGTACTTGGAGATGCCGGCGGCTTCTTCGATGAAGTTGCGCAGGTCCTCGGGCTTGGCCTCGATCAGCTTGGAAATCATCCCCTGCTCGATGATCGAGTAGCTGCGCGGGCCCAGGCCGGTGCCGAGGAAAATATCGGTGATGTCCCGGCGACGGCACTTGGTGCCGTTGAGGAAGTAGGTGTTCTGACCGTCGCGGCTCACGCGGCGGCGAATGGAGATCTCGGCAAATGCGGCGTATTCGCCTACCAGGGTGTTGTCGGAGTTGTCGAAGATCAGCTCGATGCTGGCCTGGGCGACCGGTTTGCGGGTATTGGAGCCATTGAAGATGACGTCGGTCATCGACTCGCCACGCAGGTTCTTCGCCGAACTCTCACCCATTACCCAGCGAACGGCGTCGATAATGTTCGACTTGCCGCAACCGTTAGGCCCCACCACAGCGGCCATGTTGCTGGGGAAGCTGACGGTAGTCGGGTCCACGAAGGACTTGAACCCGGCCAGCTTGATGCACTTCAGCCGCATCGACGTGCTCCGCTCAACGTTCGGCCAGGGCCGCGAGCACCAGCTCGCAGTTCTGCTTGCCGTAGTCCAGCAGCACTTCGCGGATCTTTGCCTGGTCGCGGGCGATCACCGCCAGCAGCAGGTCGTCGAACACCGCACCGAGGTTCTCCATCTGGCCGCGACGGCGCTCCAGCGCCATGTAATAGGTGCGGGCGATGGCCGGTTGAAGGTTGTCCAGGGTCTGTTGCAGGTACGGGTTGTCGGCGAAGGGATAAGCCGCCTGCATGATGGCGAAGCTGGAATCGACGAACGCGAGGATGTCTTCCCGCTCGCGCGCTTCGACAAGGCGTTGCTGGATCACGCGGAAGGGCGCCAGGTCTTCCTCGCGGCGCCAATGTTCGGCAACCGCGTAGCCCAGGAGGATGTACAGCTCCATCACCAGCGTATAGAGGCTGCGCACGTGTTGCTGGGTCAACTCGGACACCTGGGCGCCACGGCGCGGCAGGATGGTGATCAGATGACGACGCTCCAGGATCAACAGCGCTTCGCGTACCGACCCCCGGCTGACATTCATGGCCAGGGTGACTTTCTGTTCCTGGATGCGCTCACGCTCTTTCAGCTCGCCGCGAATGATGCGCTCGGCCAGGTGCTGGGCAATCTGCTCGGAGAGGCTGTCCGGTGCCTTGAACGTCATGGTTTTCCTTTGAACTGGGGGCATGGTGCGCTGCGCCGGAGCTTTCCCGCGCCAAAGCTCCGGCGCTGACAGTACTACGGGTACGGGCAGTGGGTGCAAGAGCGAAAGGGGGAAATTTCCGACTCTGCCGCAGGACGCGGGCAGGCGCGCAGTCTACCACAAGGCATCGAACGCCCCTGAACGACTTGCCCCGGCACCCCTCCCTCCCTTACCTACACTTAGGACAGGTGGTACGAAATGCGCGTGAGCCTTGAGGCAGAGCGGACGCAACGTGCTAATAACCGAAACAGATGAAGATTTCCTGACTTACGAGTCAAATATTTATTGACCCAAAAGTCAGACCTCTCTAAATTTGCCGTCATACGAGCCCTCGTAAAAACAATAAAGTGCCTGGAGGTCGTCCTTGATCCAGTTTTTACTCAACCGGGAGCTGCGCACCGAGCATGCCCTGGATCCCAATGTCACGGTGCTCAATTACCTGCGTGAGCATGTCGGCAAACCCGGTACCAAAGAAGGCTGCGCCTCGGGCGACTGTGGCGCCTGCACCGTGGTTGTCGGCGAGCTTGACGGTGATCGCGTCCGTTACCGCACGCTCAACTCCTGCCTGACCTTCGTGTCCTCGCTGCACGGCAAGCAACTCATTACCGTCGAAGACCTCAAGCACCGCGGCCAACTGCACTCCGTGCAGCAGGCGATGGTGGATTGCCACGGCTCCCAGTGCGGCTTCTGCACGCCTGGCTTCGTGATGTCGCTGTTCGCCCTGCAGAAGAACAGCGATGGCTTCGACAAGGCCCAGACCATGGAAGCCCTCGCCGGCAACCTGTGCCGCTGCACCGGCTATCGCCCGATCATCGACGCCGCCGAACAGGCCTGCTGCCAGAAGCAGCCCGATCAGTTCGATGCCGCCGAGGCCCAGACCGTCGCCCAGCTGAAGTCCATCGCCCCGCGCGATACCGCTGAACTGAACAGCGGCGACAAGCGTTGCCTGGTTCCGCTGACTGTCGCCGACCTGGCCGACTTCTATGTTTCCAACCCGCAGGCCCGCCTGCTGGCCGGCGGCACCGACCTGGCCCTGGAAGTCACCCAGTTCCACCGTGAACTGCCGGTGATGATCTATGTCGGCCACATCGAATCCATGAAGCGCATCGAGGAAAACGGCAACTTCATCGAGATCGGCGCCGCTACCCCGCTGTCCGACTGCTACGAAACCCTCTCCCGCGAGTACCCGGACTTCGGCGAGCTGCTGCACCGCTTCGCCTCCTTGCAGATTCGCAACCAGGGCACCCTGGGCGGCAACATCGGCAACGCCTCGCCCATCGGTGACGCCCCGCCGCTGCTGATCGCCCTGGGTGCTGAGATCGTCCTGCGCAAGGGCAACCAGACCCGCATCCTGCCGCTGGACGAGTACTTCCTCGATTACAAGGTCACTGCCCGCCAGGAATCCGAGTTCATCGAGAAAGTGCGCGTGCCCCGTGCCCGCAACAACCAGGCGTTCCGTGCCTACAAGGTTTCCAAGCGCCTGGACGATGACATTTCCGCGGTCTGCGCAGCCTTCAACCTGGTCATCGAGAACGGTGTCGTGCGCAAGGCCCGCGTCGCCTTCGGCGGCATGGCCGGCATTCCCAAGCGCGCCAGCGCCTGTGAGCAGGCCCTGATCGGCGCGGCCTGGTACCCGGGCACCGTCGAACGCGCCTGCGAAGCACTGGCCAAGGACTTCACCCCGCTCTCGGACTTCCGCGCCAGCAAAGAATACCGCCTGCTGACCGCCCAGAACCTGCTGCGCAAGTTCTTCCTCGAGCTGCAATCCCCAGAAGTCGAAACCCGGGTGACCGCGTATGTCTAATCACTTCCACCACAAGACCCAGGAAGAACTGGCGGAACTGTTCCGAGCCGATATCACCACCGGCGTGGGCCGCAGCGTCAAGCACGAGAGCGCGCCCAAGCACGTCTCGGGTGAAGCGGTGTACGTGGACGACCGCCTGGAGTTCCCGAACCAGCTGCATGTCTATGCCCGCATGAGCGATCGCGCCCATGCGCGCATCACCCGCATCGATACCAGCCCCTGCTACCAGTTCCCGGGCGTGACGATCGCCATCACTGCCGAGGACGTTCCCGGCCAGCTGGACATCGGCCCGGTGGTTGCCGGTGACCCGCTGCTGGCGGACGGCAAGGTCGAGTACGTCGGTCAGGTGGTCCTGGCCGTAGGCGCCGACAGCCTGGAAACCGCCCGCAAGGCCGCCATGGCCGCGATCGTCGAATACGAGGATCTCGAGCCGGTACTGGATGTGGTCGACGCCCTGCGCAAGAAGCATTTCGTACTGGACAGCCACCAGCACAAGCGCGGTGATTCCACTACCGCGCTGGCCAGCGCGAAGAACCGCATCCAGGGCACCCTGCACATCGGTGGCCAGGAGCACTTCTACCTGGAAACCCAGATTTCCTCCGTCATGCCCACCGAAGACGGCGGCATGATCGTCTACACCTCCACCCAGAACGCCACCGAAGTGCAGAAACTGGTGGCCGAGGTGCTGGGCGTGCCGATGAACAAGATCGTCATCGACATGCGTCGCATGGGTGGCGGCTTCGGCGGCAAGGAAACCCAGGCTGCCGGCCCGGCCTGCCTGTGCGCGGTCATCGCGCACCTGACCGGTCGCCCGACCAAGATGCGCCTGCCGCGCATGGAAGACATGAGCATCACCGGCAAGCGTCACCCCTTCTACGTTGAGTACGACGTGGGCTTCGATGACAATGGCCTGCTCAGCGGCATCCAGCTGGAACTGGCGGGCAACTGCGGCTATTCGCCTGACCTCTCCGGCTCCATCGTCGACCGCGCGATGTTCCACTCGGACAACGCCTACTTCCTCGAAAATGCCACCATCAACGGTCACCGCTGCAAGACCAACACCGCCTCGAACACTGCCTACCGCGGTTTCGGCGGCCCGCAGGGGATGGTCGCGATCGAAGAGATCATGGACGCGATCTCCCGCCATCTGGGCAAGGACCCGCTGGAAGTCCGCAAGCTGAACTACTACGGCAAGGACGAGCGCAACGTCACCCACTACTACCAGACCGTCGAGCACAACATGCTCGTCGAGATGACCGAGGAGTTGGAGGCCAGCAGCGAGTACGCCAAGCGCCGCGAGGAAATTCGCGAGTTCAACGCCAAGAGCCCCGTGTTGAAGAAAGGCCTGGCAATGACGCCGGTGAAATTCGGCATCAGCTTCACCGCCACCTTCCTCAACCAGGCCGGCGCGCTGGTGCACATCTACACCGACGGCAGCATCCACCTGAACCACGGTGGCACCGAGATGGGCCAGGGCCTGAATACCAAGGTCGCCCAGGTGGTGGCCGAAGTCTTCCAGGTGGATATTTCGCGCATCCAGATCACCGCGACCAATACCGACAAGGTGCCCAACACCTCGCCGACCGCCGCTTCCAGCGGTACCGACCTGAATGGCAAGGCCGCGCAGAACGCAGCCGAAACCATCAAGGGCCGCCTGGTGGAGTTCCTCGCCAATTACTTCAAGGTGACCACCGAGGACGTGGAGTTCAAGAACAACCAGGTACGCGTGCGCGACCACTTCCTCTCCTTCGAGGAAATGATCCAGCTCGCCTACTTCAACCAGATCTCGCTCTCCAGCACCGGCTTCTATCGCACGCCGAAGATCTTCTACGACCGCGATAAGGCCTCCGGCCGTCCCTTCTATTACTTCGCCTATGGCATGGCCTGTGCCGAAGTCATCGTCGACACCCTGACCGGCGAGTACAAGATGCTGCGCACCGACATCCTGCATGACGTGGGTGCCTCGCTGAACCCGGCCATCGACATCGGCCAGGTGGAAGGCGCCTTCGTCCAGGGCATGGGCTGGTTGACCATGGAAGAGCTGGTGTGGAACGCCAAAGGCAAGCTGATGACCAGCGGCCCGGCGAGCTACAAGATCCCGGCCATCGCCGACATGCCGATCGACCTGCGGGTGAAGCTGGTAGAGAACCGCAAGAACCCCGAGCAAACGGTATTCCATTCCAAGGCCGTGGGCGAGCCGCCCTTCATGCTCGGCATTGCCGTCTGGTGCGCCATCAAGGACGCCGTGGCGAGCCTGGGGGACTACAAGGTACAGCCGAACATCGACGCGCCGGCCACCCCTGAGCGCGTGCTCTGGGGCGTCGAACAGATGCGCAAACTGCAACAGCTGGCCCAGGCCCCCGCCCAGGCGGAGACCGAGCCTGCGTAACCCGTAGGAGCCAGCTTGCTGGCGAAGGCGATTCGCCAGCAAGCTGGCTCCTACATAGAAAAAAAACGGTGCAGAACAATGACAACATCCACCGATCAAACGAAGACCAAGCAGCAGGACGGCGATGCCGTACTGCTGGAAACACTGCCGGCCCCCATCCGTACCTGCAGCTTGTTGAAAAGCGTTGGCGAGGAAGCCGAGGCGAGGCAGGGGCAGACGAAAAAGCGGAGTTTACGAGCTGTAAATGAGCATTTTGAGTCTGACCCTAACGATGCATCGGCAACGCAGGTAGCTTTTCAGCAGGCTGCAATGGACGACTGGAGACTGTCGCGGACCACCAGGCCACTGCGTAGCTGGAGACTGAGCAAATGAGCTGGATCAGCGCCCTCGCCGACCTTCAGCACCGTGGTGAACCCTGCGTGCTGGTGACCATCATCGAAGAGCGTGGCTCGACCCCGCGCAACGCCGGTTCGAAGATGGTCGTCACCGCCGAGCGGATCTTCGAGACCATCGGTGGCGGTCATCTCGAGTTCAAGGCCATGGAGATCGCCCGCGAGATGCTCGAGAATCGCAACCAGGACACGCGCCTGGAGCGTTTCAGCCTGGGCGCCAGCCTCGGCCAGTGCTGCGGCGGTGCCACCGTCCTGCTGTTCGAACCCATGGGCCAGCCCCAGGCACATATCGCCGTATTCGGCGCCGGCCACGTCGGCCGTGCGCTGGTCCCGCTGCTCGCCAGCCTGCCCTGCAAGGTGCGCTGGATCGACTCGCGGGAAAACGAGTTCCCCGAACACATTCCGGCTGGCGTGGAGAAAGTGGTCAACGAAGAGGTGGTCGACGAGATCGCCGAGATGCCCAAGGGCAGCTACTTCATCGTCATGACCCATAACCACCAGCTGGACCTGGAACTGACCGCCGAAATCCTCAAGCGTAACGACTTCGCCTACTTCGGCCTGATCGGTTCGAAGACCAAGCGCGTCAAGTTCGAGCATCGCCTGCGTGATCGCGGTTTCGCTGCCGAAACCATGCAACGCATGCGCTGCCCGATGGGCATCCAGGAGGTCAAAGGCAAGCTGCCGGTGGAGATCGCCATATCGATCGCCGGTGAAGTCGTCGCCACCTATAACGCCAACTTCGGCGCCGAAGTGAAGAAAGGCGAAACCGTCGCCAAGCTGGTCCCCGCCTCGCGCCGGGAACAGGCCTGAATTATTCCTTCCCCCAGGGGGAAGGTGACGTGTAGTGCCGGGTGGGGAGAGCCGCGTGACAGGGAGCTCCCCACTCCGGCCTCTCCCCTCGCGGGACGCAAGAATCGCAACGCTAACGAACGAGACTGACATGACCAGCCACGTAACCGCCTACCGCTCCGCCATCCTGCACAGCATCGCCGACCCCGCCCTGGTGGGCGTCGAGCAGTCCTATCAGTATTTCGAGGACGGCCTGCTGGTGGTGGAAGACGGCCGCATCAAGGCCCTGGGCGACGCCAAAGCCCTACTACCGGGCCTGGACGCCGGCGTCGAGGTGCACGAGTACCGCGATGCCCTGATCACGCCCGGTTTCATCGACACCCATATCCACTTCCCCCAGACCGGCATGATCGCCTCCTACGGCGAGCAATTGCTGGACTGGCTCAACACTTACACCTTCCCCACCGAGAAGCAGTTCGCCGACAAGGCCCACGCTGCTGACGTCGCGGGCATCTTCATCAAGGAACTGCTGCGCAACGGCACCACCACCGCCCTGGTGTTCGGCACCGTGCACAAGGAGTCAGTGGACGCCTTCTTCGAAGCTGCCCAGTCACTCGACCTGCGGATGATCGCCGGCAAGGTGCTGATGGACCGCAATGCCCCGGACTACCTGACCGACACGGCCGAGTCCGGCTATGCAGACAGCAAGGAGCTGATCGAGCGCTGGCACGGCAAAGGTCGCCTGCACTATGCGGTGACCCCGCGCTTCGCCCCCACCAGCACCCCCGAGCAACTGGAGCTGGCCGGCAAGCTGTATGCCGAGTACCCGGGCCTGTACATGCACACCCACCTGTCCGAAAACCGCAAGGAAATCGAATGGGTCAAGGAGCTGTTCCCCGAGCGCAAGGGCTACCTGGACGTCTATGACCACTACAAGCTGATCGGCGAGCGCTCGGTATTCGCCCACGGCGTTCACCTGTGCGACGACGAGTGCAAGCGCCTGGCGGAAACCGGTTCGGCCGTAGCCTTCTGCCCCACCTCCAACCTGTTCCTCGGCAGCGGTCTGTTCGACCTGCAGAAGCTGGAAGAGCACGGCGTGCGCGTGGGGCTGGGCACCGACGTGGGCGCAGGCACCAGCTTCTCCCAGCTGCAATCGCTGAACGAGGCGTACAAGGTGATGCAATTGCAGGGCAAGAAGCTCGATCCGTTCAAGTCCCTGTACCTGGCCACCCTGGGCGGCGCCCGCTCGCTCTACCTGGACGACAAGATCGGCAACTTCCAGGCCGGCAAGGACGCGGACTTCGTGGTCCTGGACTACAAGGCCACCCCGCTGCTGGACTACCGCATGCAGCAGGCCACGAGCCTACCGGAACGCCTGTTCGCCCTGACCATCCTCGGCGACGACCGCACCGTGAAAGAGACCTTTGCCGCCGGTCGCAGCGTGCATATGCGCGGTTGATCGAACGCGGAAACAAAAAGCCCCGCTTCGGCGGGGCTTTTCTTCCTGTGGGTCCAGGAACCTTGTAGGAGCTAGCTTGCTAGCGAAAAAGGGCCATTCGCTAGCAAGCCAGCTCCTACGGGCAATGCAGCCCGTAGGATGGGTTGAGCGGAGCGATACCCATGCGGAAGCCATTTGATGGGTATCGCAAGCTCGCGGAACGCCGCCCGCCCCATCCTACGCAATGTGGGGGCGAATTCATTCGCTAAGGACCGCGCAGCGGTCCCCTGGATAGGTTGTGCCAATGGGCAGGCCTTCGGCCTGTTTAGCGAATGAATTCGCCCCCACGGAAAACAAAAGCCCCGCATTCGCGGGGCTTTGTTTGCCGGCTCGTATCAGGCGCTGCGAGGCGTACCGCGGCCAGGCTTCTTCTTGGTCTGCAGCAGGTGCGAGAACACCGCGTGCAGGTCGTCCGAGGCACCGCTTTCGTCCAGGTTCAGCTTGTCGTCGATGTGGTCCATGTGATGCATCATCAACATCACGGCGCGTTCTGCATCGCGGGACTCGATAGCGTCGATCAGGCGATTGTGTTCATCGAAGGAACAGTGGGAGCGGCTACCGCTCTCGTACTGGGCAATGATGAGCGAGGTCTGCGACACGAGGCTGCGCTGGAAGCTCACCAGCGGAGCGTTCTTCGCCGCCTCGGCCAGCTTCAGGTGAAACTCGCCGGAAAGACGAATGCCGGCGCCACGATCACCACGGGAGAAGCAAGCTTGCTCCTCGAGGACCATCTGCCGCAGTTCCTGCAATTGCTCAGCGGTGGCGTGCTCGACCGCGAGCTCGGTGATGGCACGTTCCACCAGACGGCGGGCATAGAAGATCTGGCGGGCTTCCTCGACGCTGGGGCTGGCCACCACGGCGCCACGATTCGGCCGCAACAGCACCACACCTTCGTGGGCAAGTCGCGACAGGGCACGGCGAATGATCGTGCGGCTGACACCGAAGATCTCGCCCAGGGCTTCTTCGCTCAGCTTGGTACCGGGTGCGAGGCGCTGCTCGAGAATGGCATCGAAAATATGTGCGTAGACGACGTCGTCCTGAGTGCCGCTGCGGGTGCTTTTGGCTGTGCGCGGCTGCTTCTTGAGTGGCTGCAACTGTTCGTTCATGGGGGCTCGCGTCAAAGGGGGTCGGCGGTCTTCCAGGGCCCTTTTTGCCCCTTTCCGCCGGGCTGAACGGGTGGATCAGCGAGGGAAATCAGGGAAAAAGCGAAGGATATTGTACACAATCATCCGACCTTGAACAGTTTCGCCGCAGCTCGAAGCCCATTCCTGACCGGTTGCACAGGTTTTTACAGCCGTTCTCGAATGGCTCATCGAGCAACGACTGAAGCGACAAATCAGCGTATTTCCCTACATTTTTTTGTCATAAGCGCGCCTGTCCGAGTGCCATTCCGTGCTTTCGACTGCCTCCCCTCCATTTCCCCTCCAAAGCACAAATTTCACTAACTAATTGTTTTTAAACGAATTTCATAGTTCGTTAGGTTGCAAATTGTCGCAGCAAAACCTAACCCATCAGTCAGCTTTTAGAGATTGGTGCGTTTTTTCGAACATTGAAAACATTATTTGTTTTTTTTGTATACAAAGGCATAATCGCGCCGTGACTTCCTGACCCTGCGGTCAAGTATTGGAGGAAGTGCACCACTCACGCCATCCGCCTCAGTCAGTCCGGAGCCAACTCCAGGCTCTGGGTGAACAAAACAAAAGAGATGAGGAGTACCACGCTGTGGAAAGCATCAAACAACAAGAACAAGGAACGTACGTCGCTACACCGCCCGCCAAGGGCCTGCTTGAACGTCTCTTCAAGCTCAGCCTGCACGGCACCACCGTGAAGACTGAACTGGCTGCAGGCCTGACCACCTTCATCACCATGGCCTACATCATTTTCGTCAACCCGAACATCATGGCCGATGCCGGGATCGATCATGGCGCAGCCTTCGTTGCCACCTGCCTTGCCGCAGCCTTCGGCTGCCTCCTCATGGGCCTCTACGCCAACTGGCCGGTGGGTCTCGCCCCGGGCATGGGCCTGAACGCCTTCTTCACCTACACCGTGGTCAACACCATGGGCTACAGCTGGCAGATCGCGCTTGGCGCGGTGTTCCTCTCCGGCGTGCTGTTCATGATCCTGACCTTCTCGCGCATTCGTGAGTGGTTGCTGAACAGCATTCCGAGCAGCCTGCGGTTCGCCATGGGCGCAGGTGTCGGCCTGTTCCTCGGGCTGATCGGCCTGAAGACCGCTGGAATCGTCGTCGCCCATCCGGCCACCCTGGTGCACATCGGTGACCTAACCTCCCCCGGTCCGCTGCTGGCCGCCATCTGCTTCCTGATGATCGCGGTACTGGAATACCGCCGCATCTTCGGCGGCATCCTGATCAGCATCCTCACCGTGACCCTGATCGGTGTTGGCCTGGGCATCGTCAAGTTCGGCGGCGTGTTCTCCATGCCCCCGAGCCTGGCCCCGACCTTCATGGCCATGGACATCACAGGCGCGTTCAACGTGACCATGGTGAGCGTGATCCTCGCCTTCCTCTTCGTGCACATGTTCGACACCGCCGGCACCCTGATGGGCGTTGCCCAGCGTGCCAACCTGGTGCAGGAAGACGGTCGCATCGAGAACCTGTCCCGCGCCATGAAGGCTGACAGCGCCTCCAGCGTGTTCGGTGGCGTGCTCGGCGTACCGCCGGTCA
Organism: Pseudomonas taiwanensis; assembly: GCF_013393345.1. Classification (GTDB taxonomy): domain Bacteria; phylum Pseudomonadota; class Gammaproteobacteria; order Pseudomonadales; family Pseudomonadaceae; genus Metapseudomonas; species Metapseudomonas resinovorans_C. The sequence goes on along the minus strand of NZ_QJRF01000030.1, from coordinate 49,015 downwards.
CCAGCTATGTTGAAAGTGCCGCGGGTGTAGCCGCTGGCGGCCGCACCGGTCTGACCGCCGTGACTGTGGGCATCCTGTTCATCGCCGCCATGTTCTTCGCTCCCCTGGCCGGCATGATCCCCGCCTACGCCACCGCTGGCGCCCTGATCTATGTTGCGATGCTGATGATGGGCGGCATGGCCCACATCGACTGGAAGGAACACACCGAAACCATCCCGGCCATCGTTACCGTGATCATGATGCCGCTGACCTTCTCGGTCGCCGACGGCATCGCCCTGGGCTTCGTGACCTACGTGGTAATGAAGGCCTTCACCGGCAAGTACAAGGATGTGTCGGTAAGCCTGTACGCACTGTGCGCCATCTTCGTGGCCAAGTTCATCTTCCTGTAATCACAAGCACCCTCTTCACCAGGCCCTGTCGCGCTGCGCCAGGGCCTTTTCATTTATGTGAAGAAAGCGTGACCACGAACCAACCGCCCTGCTCACTACACCCCCGATACCTCCCGTAGGAGCGAGCTCTGCTCGCGAACCGTCCTAGCGCGATCTGCGCAAGCCGAGTGCGCCGCTGGAAGGCAATCGAGAGTCCGGAAACAGGGCTGGAGTGCGGCTTTCAGTGCGCGACGCCAATCCGCCAGATGCCTGGCAGCGACAGCCCGAAAGGATTTCCGACCACCGACCGCCGCCCAGAAAATTGCCGCCTAGACTCTTCCCTGATCCGACATTCACCCATGCACCTGCACAGCCTTTCGAGGCTGACATACAGCTCTGGTCCTATCGGTTCCCCATGCTCCCTTGCGCATCTCCCCGTGATGCGCTTAAGCCCGACCTTGCGCCGGGCTTTTTTTTTACGCCGCACTTTCTTGCAGGCATAAAAAAGGCCCGCAGTGTGAACGGGCCATAAAGACTCCAGTGAGTCGAGGGTAACGAGAATCGTGGACTAGCTACCGCGGTAGGTGGAGTAGCTGTAAGGGGAGATCAGCAGCGGCACGTGGTAGTGGTCCTGTTCGGCTGAAATGCCGAAGCGCAGCACCACCACATCAAGGAAGGCCGGCTCGGCCAGTTTTACGCCACGGGCGCGGTAATAGTCGCCGGCGTGGAAATGGATCTGGTAGACGCCGCTCTGGTAATCGGCACCCTGCAGCACGGGCGCATCGCAGCGGCCGTCATCGTTGGTAACGGTAGTGGCAACCAGCTCCAGGCCTGCGCTCTCGACGCGGTAGAGCTCGATCTTGATGTCACGGCCAGGGCAGCCGTGGGCGGCATCCAGTACATGCGTGGTCAAACGTCCCATTGCTCGCTGGGCGTCCACCGGGCCGTTGCACTGGCCGCGATCGGAACGCCACACCTCCTCTGCTTGTTCATATAGGTGCGTGGTCAGGGGCCAAGGCCCCAGGTACGGAGCGCAGAATAACACGCGACCAGTCGAATGTAAGACATAAACACAAAAAATTGTACACAATCACCACATCAATACGGATCAACCCTGCCCAATCCGCGCCAACAGCGAATTTCAACGTACCCGGCGTGCACCGGGCCTTGTCCCGTTTATACCTGACCAAATGGGCAGGTTTATAACCGCCACCCTAGCCGACGAATTTAGCGAATTTTTGATTTACAAAACGCATGACAGTTTGTATACAATCACCCCATCCACGGTCGCGCACCACTTTCCCGGGCTGTCGCTGATCGATCCAACAGACGAGAAGGAAGACTGCAGTGAGCGCTGAGTACCCACGCGACCTGATCGGTTACGGCAATAACCCACCCCATCCGCACTGGCCAGGCGAAGCCCGCATCGCCCTGTCCTTCGTCCTCAACTACGAGGAAGGCGGCGAGCGCAATGTGCTGCACGGCGACAAGGAGTCCGAGGCCTTCCTGTCCGAGATGGTGGCCGCCCAGCCGCTGCAGGGCGTGCGCAACATGAGCATGGAATCCCTCTACGAATACGGTAGCCGCGTCGGCGTCTGGCGCCTGCTGAACCTGTTCAAGAAGCACGACATCCCGCTGACCATCTTCGCCGTCGCCATGGCCGCCCAGCGTCACCCGGATGTGATCCGCGCCATGGTCGACGCCGGCCACGAAATCTGCAGCCACGGCTACCGCTGGATCGATTACCAGTACATGGACGAGGCCCAGGAGCGCGAACACCTGCTCGAGGCCATCCGCATCCTCACCGAACTGACCGGCGAGCGCCCGGTAGGCTGGTACACCGGCCGCACCGGCCCGAACACCCGTCGCCTGGTGATGGAGGAAGGCGGTTTCCTCTATGACTCCGACACCTACGACGACGACCTGCCCTACTGGGACGCCGCGAGCACCGCGGAAAAACCGCACCTGGTCATTCCCTACACCCTCGACACCAACGACATGCGCTTCACCCAGGTGCAGGGTTTCAACAAGGGCGATGACTTCTTCGAATACCTCAAGGACGCCTTCGACGTGCTCTACGCCGAAGGCGCCGCCGGCGCGCCGAAGATGCTGTCCATCGGCATGCACTGCCGCCTGCTGGGCCGCCCTGCGCGTCTCGCTTCCCTGGCGCGCTTCATCGACTACGTGAATGGCCACGAGAAGGTCTGGTTCGCCCGCCGCGCCGACATCGCCCGCCACTGGCACGCCACCCACCCTTTCAAAGAGCAAGCCAAATGAGCCGCTTCCAGACCCTGACTCCGTCCACCCTGTCCCGCGAAGCCTTCGTCACGGCGTTCGCCGACATTTACGAGCACTCGCCCTGGGTTGCCGAGAAGGCGTTCGACCTGGGCCAGGACGACCGCGTCGACGAGATCGATGGCCTGCACCAGCGCATGGCCGACCTGTTGCTCAGCGCCAGCCATGAAGCCCAGCTGGCACTGATCAATGCTCACCCGGACCTGGCCGGCAAGGCAGCCGTCCGTGGCGAGCTGACCGAAGCCAGCACCAGCGAACAGGCCGGTGCCGGTATCCACGAATGCACGGCTGAAGAGTTCGCGCGCTTCACCGAGCTGAACGACGCCTACAAGGCCAAGTTCGGGTTTCCTTTCATCATGGCGGTGAAAGGCAGCAACCGGCACCAGATCCTGGCGGCCTTCGAAGAGCGGATTCACAACTCTCCCGAAGCCGAGTTTTCCAGGGCGCTGGCCGAGATCAACAAGATCGCGCTGTTCCGCCTGCAGCAAATGTAAGCCGCAGTCGCACCGCCCCTATTCAGGACCGGGTGGGCCACGGCCCGCCCATCGGCTCTCCGCCACAGAGGAGAGCCAGGGGGGAGGATGGAAATTCCACCTCCCCTACCGGCCCCGCCCTCTCGGGGGATGGGAACCAGCAACGAACAAGTAGAACAGCCATGCGAACCCTGAAGATCGAGCCCCTGACCAAAGAAGCCTTCGCCCCGTTCGGAGATGTGATCGAAACCGACGGTAGTGAGTACTTCATGATCAACAACGGCTCCACCCGCCGTTATCACAAGCTGGCGACGGTCGAAACCGCCCAGCCGGACGACAAGGCGATCATCAGCATCTTCAGCGCCGAATCCCTTGAGATGCCGCTGCGCATCCGCATGCTGGAACGACATCCGCAGGGCAGCCAGGCCTTCATCCCGCTGCTCGGCAACTCCTTTCTGGTCGTGGTCGCGCCACTTGGCGATGTACCTGTACCGGGTTTGGTCCGTGCCTTCCTCTCCAATGGCAGGCAGGGCGTTAATTACCATCGCGGCGTTTGGCACCACCCGGTGCTGACGATCGAAAAGCGGGATGACTTCCTGGTGGTTGATCGCAGCGGTTCTGGCAACAACTGCGATGAGCATTTCTTCACTGAGGACGAGCAGCTCCTCCTCGACCCCCACCACTAATAAGAGAAGCCCAACGATCGGCGTGCTGGTCAGCGGGAAAAGAGGTAAACACTGTGGAAGCACATCTGACCGAATGGCTGAACCTGAGCATTCGCTGGGTTCACATGATCACCGGTATCGCCTGGATCGGCGCATCCTTCTATTTCGTCTGGCTGGAGAACAACCTGAACCGCGCCAACCCGCGCGACGGTCTGTCGGGTGACCTCTGGGCCATCCACGGTGGTGGCATCTACCACCTGGAGAAATACAAGCTCGCTCCGCCGAAAATGCCGGACAACCTGCACTGGTTCAAATGGGAAGCCTATTTCACCTGGTTGTCGGGCGTCGCCCTGCTGACCGTGGTGTTCTACATGAACCCGACCCTGTACCTGATCGCACCCGGCGTGGACATCGCTCCGGCTGCCGCCGTCGCCATCGGCATCGGCTCGCTGATCGCAGGCTGGTTCATCTATGACTTCCTCTGCGACTCGCCGCTGGGCAAGACCCCTGCCCTGCTCGGCCTGGTCCTGTTCCTGCTGGTGATCGGCGCTTCCTGGGGCTTCACCCATGTGTTCAGCGGCCGTGGTTCCTACATCCATGTCGGCGCCCTGATCGGCACCATCATGGTGGGCAACGTGTTCCGCATCATCATGCCGGCCCAGCGTGCCCTGGTTAAGGCCATCGAAGAAAACCGCACCCCGGACCCGGTCCTGCCGGCCAAGGGCCTGCTGCGTTCGCGCCACAACAACTACTTCACCCTGCCGGTGCTGTTCATCATGATCAGCAACCACTTCCCGAGCACCTACGGCAGCCAGTACAACTGGCTGATCCTGGCCGGGATCGCGGTGATCGCAGTACTGGTGCGTCACTACTTCAACACCCGCCACGACAGCAACAAGTTCGCCTGGACCCTGCCGGCCGGCGCCCTGGGCATGATCTGCCTGGCCTTCGTCACCGCGCCGAACTACAAGGCCGCCGAACCCAGCCTGGCCGTGGAGCCCGCCCACCAGGAGCAGGCCACCCCCGCCACCAGCAGCGCCGCTGCCCCGGCAACCGGCTCCAGCGAAAGCAAGCCGCAGGCTGCCGCTCCGGCGCAACCTGCTGCAGCGCCGGCCCAGGCCAGTGCCGCAGGCGGTAACTTCGACAAGGTCCACAGCGTGATCAAGGAACGCTGCGCTGTCTGCCATTCCGCCAAGCCCACCAGCCCGATGTTCACCTCGGCGCCGGGCGGCGTGATGCTCGACACCCCGCAACAGATCCAGATGCTCGCACCGAAGATCCAGGCCCAGGCTGTCGCCAGCCAGATCATGCCGCTGGGCAACATCACCCAGATGACCCAGGAAGAGCGTGACCTGATCGGCAGCTGGATCGCCCAGGGCGCCAAGACCAACTGAGCATCGGCGAGGCTCCTGAAAACCCGGGACCTCGTGCACGACCACGGCGGGTGGTGACACCAAGCATCACCCGCTTTCAAGCCTGCCCCCAGGCAGGCTTTTTTTATTCCTCGCAGTACCAGCACGACCCCGGCCAGGAGTCACCCTCCCGGCCAGCAACATGAATACCCGGCAAGCCGCTCCCACGAGGTGCGGCATTGCCAAGCGACTTACAAGAACAAAAGCGCCCGAGGTGTTGCATGACCACTCCGACAGAGCGAGAAATCGCCCTTTCGCCCGCTGACCAGCGCCTGCCCCTGATGCAATTGCTGCTTGTCGGTTTCCAGCATGTCCTGCTTATGTACGGTGGCGCCGTTGCCGTACCCCTGATCGTCGGCCAGGCCGCCGGTCTCTCCCGTGAAGAAATCGCCTTCCTGATCAACGCCGACCTGCTGGTCGCCGGTATCGCCACCATCGTTCAGTCCATCGGCATCGGTCCGGTCGGTATCCGCATGCCGGTGATGATGGGTGCCAGCTTCGCTGCCGTCGGCAGCATGGCGGTAATGGCCGGAATGCCTGGCGTCGGTATCCAGGGGATTTTCGGCGCGACCATCGCCGCTGGCTTCTTCGGCCTGCTGCTCGCCCCCTTCATGTCGCGCATCGTGCGCTTCTTCCCGCCGCTGGTAACGGGCACCGTGATCACCTCCATCGGCCTCACGCTCTTTCCGGTAGCGGTCAACTGGGCCGGCGGCGGTAACGCGGCAACCCATTTCGGCGCCCTGGAGTACCTTTCCATCGCCGGGTTGGTACTGGGCACGATTCTGTTGGTGAACCGTTTCCTCAAAGGCTTCTGGGTCAACGTCTCGGTGCTGATCGGCATGGCCCTGGGCTACGCCCTGGCCGGTGCCAGCGGGATGGTCGACCTGAATGGCCTCGAAGAGACGCCCTGGTTCCAGCTGGTGGAGCCGATGCATTTCGGCATGCCGAAGTTCGAGCTGGCTTCGGTGCTGTCGATGTGCCTGGTGGTGGTGATCATCTTCGTCGAGTCCACCGGCATGTTCCTGGCCCTGGGCAAGATCACCGGACGCGAGGTCTGCCCCAACGCCCTGCGCCGTGGCCTGATGTGTGACGCCGGCGCGTCCTTCCTGGCGGGCTTCTTCAACACCTTCACCCACTCATCCTTCGCCCAGAACATTGGCTTGGTGCAGATGACGGGCGTCCGCAGCCGTTACGTGACGGTCGCCGCCGGGGCCTTCCTGATCGGCCTCAGCCTGTTGCCGAAAGCCGCCTTCCTGGTGGCCTCGATCCCGCCTGCGGTACTGGGTGGCGCAGGCCTGGCGATGTTCGGCATGGTGGCCGCCACCGGCATCAAGATTCTCCACGAGGCCGACATCAGCGACCGGCGCAACCAGTTGCTCGTCGCCGTGAGCATGGGGATGGGCATGGCACCGGTGGTTCGCCCCGAACTCTTCGCCCAGCTTCCTCACTGGATGGAACCCATCACCCACAGCGGCATTGCCATGGCCACTGTCAGCGCCCTCACCCTGAACCTGCTGTTCAACATCCTGGGTGAAAAGGAACGCAGCCGGCACTGCGCCGCGCACTGAATTTGCTCCCATCCGGCCGGTACCCATGAGGTCCGGCCGGAATTCCAAAGCCTGCCTACCCGGCGGGCTCTTTTAACCCCAACCCCGGAGACGGCTGCCTTCGCGCACGGCCGTCAAGGACAGGTCATTTCCGCTTTCTGCTCAACAACAAAAAGAAGGAGTACCCGAATGCGTCGTTACACCAGCCTGGCGCTTGGCGCCGCCTTGTTGGCCACTGGCCAGACCGGATTCGCCGCCGAGGACGGCAAGATCTTCGAATGGGTGAACAACAGTGTTGGCTTCCGCTACGGCCAGCAGTACACCAACCCCAACAACCCGAACAAGTTCGCCAAACGCACCTACAGCTTCACCCATGCGGATGGCTACAAGTACGGCAGCAACTTCTTCAACCTGGACGTGTTCCTCTCCGACAGCCGCGACCCGCGCAAGGGCACCGACCACGGCGGCAGCGAGGTCTATGCGGTCTACCGTCACCAGCTGTTCGCCTCGCGGGTGTTCGACCAGCCACTGGGCACCGGCCTGATCAAGGACTACGCCTTCACCTTCGGCTTCGATGCCAATCGCAACAACAACCTGGCCTCGGCCAAGAAGCGCGCGATCGTGTTCGGCCCCACGCTCAAGTTCAACGGCGCCGCCGTACTCGACCTGAGCCTGATGTACTACCGCGAGAAGAACCACTCGGGCATCCCCAGCGCCAAGCATCCTGACCACACGTTCGACGCCACCTACATGGTCAACCTGACCTGGCTCAAGCCATTCCAGCTCGGTGCCCACGACGCCAAGTTCCAGGGGTTCGTCAACTACGTCGGCGAGAAGGGCGAAGACTACTTCGACAAGGACACCGCCCCGGAAACCCTGATGCGCACTTCGCTGATGGTCGCCGCGATGCCGGGCGCCAAGCGCAAGCCGAACCTGTGGCTGGGCGTCGGCTACGAGTATTGGCACAACAAGTTCGGCGTCGATGGCGGGCGTGGCAGCCGCACCTCGACACCGACGGTGAACCTGGAATTCACCTTCTGAACCGAGTCTTGCCGTAAGGCGTTCAATCCCCTTTGCGACCCGGAGGGAGGCCAGTCGCCGTGAGGGCGAATTGATTCGCGAGTGGCCGTGCAGCGGCGCCCGGTCTGGTACACCGGGAAATCCGCAAGCCCGCATCGCGAATGAATTCGCTCCCACATTGCAGCGAAAGGCTTGTGCCATGGATTGGCTCTCCTCCCCTTTCAACCGTGGGGATGGCGCATCGCGCCTCCCCCGGTCTTTTTTCCCGATGGATCAGAAATGCACTTTGACCAGCAGGCTGGCGGTGTTCTGGTCGGTGCCATCGAGGATCACGTCACCCAGGAAGCTCTCGCTGTCGATACCGTACTTGTCCTTCCAGTAGTCGTACTCGACACCGACATACAGCTGCTTCTCGCCCCATCCCATGGCCTTGCCCAGGTCGTACTTCACCTGCGGGTTGAAGTGCAGGTTGGCGTGGTAGGTGCCACGGCTGTTCTCGTCGTTGTCCACGACCCAGTCCATGAAACCGTCGATCAGGATGTCGGAGTTGCCCACCGGAATGGTGTAGCTCCACACCGGAGTGATCTGCCAGACATTGTCGCCGGGACGGCTGCCATCGGTGGTGCGGTTGTAGAAGTTGACCTGGAAGAAATCGAAGCCAGGAATGGCGAGGTCGAAGCCCGGGCCGATCAGGTAGGACTCGACGTCGCCTTCGCCAAACTCGTAGGTCATGGCGAGCAGCACGTCGGTCACAGGGCCGAACTGGATCTTCTGGTCGAAGATCTTGCCGAGGGAAAGGCGCGGTTGGAATTCACCGTAGTAGGTGTTGTCGCCCACCTGCGCGTCCTTCTCGCCGTTGTAGAAAATCTTGTCCACGAAGAAGAAGTTATCGCCGTACTTCCAGCCATCCGCATGCTCGAAGGTGACGGTTTGCTGGATTTCCGGATTGACCTTGAAGTTCTGGCCATAGAGGTAGGTCAGGCTGTTGTTCTGCCAGAACAGCAGGTCACCGGCGATGGCCTGGCCGCCCCCGAGCAGGCCGGTCGAGAGGGCAAGGCAGTGCGGCAGATACTTGGCATTCATGGTTTTTTCCCTTGTTGTAGTGGGTTTTCAGTTTTTCCGCCCCGCACCCACCCGGAGCCCGCCCCGGTTTCCGGGCAGGCTGCAGGCAGGTTCGGGATTGGAGGGAGTTGCGCGCGCCGTGCGTCAGCCGGTCAGGCCGAGGCGGTGTTGGCGGGCGATGCCGGACGGGCTGTCTTCAGCGTTGCGCTGTTCGGCTACGTCCAGGGAGTACTGCCTGGCCTCGGTGGTCGAGGACAGGAGGAAGCATTCTTCTACGTCGGCATTTCTGTCCGGCTGGTCCGGGCGGCAGTGCAGGCAGCCGAACACAGGTGCCAGGGCGCTGGTGGCGGACAGATGAGCAAGCAACGGATGGGGACCTGCGAAGCGGTATCGCCTCGCCTGCGGCCGGCGGTGGGCGCCGTGCCTGAGGTCGTCACGAACCTCGGAGATATCGAATGAACTCATGGGTAAAGCCTGCCTATTGTTTTTGTCGGTCGTGGGCTTACAGGGTGGCGTGAGCCCCCTCATGCAGTTGCTTCATCAGAAAAGCTGATCTGGCGGTCAGGTTTTCCGAATTATATACACTCTGTGAACATCTCAAACAACAGTTTCTTTCAGAATTGTGTACAACATTTCGAGCCTGATTCGCTCCAGGTCCATGGAACGCCTCTGGAACGGCGCTTGCGTACCGGAACGGTTCAGGGATTGGTCTTTTCCTTCTGGCGCTTCAGGAAATCGACTTTCCACTGCTCCATCCCGAGGTATTCGGAATCCAGATTGGCTTCCACCTGATAGCGGGCCTTGAGTGCATCCACTTCCTGGCGGTGCTCGGCGAGAAAGCGATCGAAGCGAGCGATCAGTTCGGGGTACTTGAGGCTGGAAAGGTTGAAGGTGCCGCGGGTGTGGGGCAGCTTCGGGTCGAACACCAGGGCCCCTGGTCGCGCACGGATGTTGTCCAGGTAGTAAGAGGCAACCACCACGTTGTAATAGGCGCCGTCAGCCTCCTGCTTCATGGCCTGCTTGATCATCTGCCCAAGGTCGTCACTGCGCACAACCTGGGTATGACCCGCATCGATGCGGTCCTGGTAGGTCCAGGGCGTCCAGCCGTCCACCACCGCCAGCCTGGCCAATTGGTCCACGCCCTGCCCCTGACGCTTGGGCGCTACCAGCACACCGTCCACGTACTCCACCACCGGCAGGCTGTAGCGGATGTTCTTGCCACCTTTCAGGTCGCCCGCCCAGTTGGCGTTGTCGGGATACTTGAAATCGATGCTGCCGTTGAGCAGATGCTTGGTGAGTTGGTGGACCGGCAGCGCCTGGTACTGGATATCCAGCCCGGCATCGCGCGCGAACAGATCCAGCAGGTCGCGGGCAAAGCCCCGGTACTCACCCTGATCGCTCATCCAGTAATGGGGCTGGAAGGATTGCTGCTCAACCCCAATCACATAGGTCTGCGCCAGGGCGCCATTCGCGGACAAAAGGCCAGCAGCCAGCCAGCCGAAAACCCGAGGTTTCATGACCTCCTCCTTGTTTTCCATTGCACGGGAAAGACAGGAGCGGGACGACCCGCTCCCGGTTACGAGTTACTCGCCGAGCACCAGTTGACGTGCCAGCTCGTTGTGGCGCTCCAGCACGCGCGGGAGGTCCACGGTCACCACCTGGCCATCGCGTACGACCACCTTGCCGTTGATCACACTGGTGGACACGTGGGTCGGGGTGCAGAACACCAACGCCGCCAGCGGGTCGTGGAGCGCGCCGGCATAGGCGATGTGATTGAGGTCGAAGGAGACGAAGTCGGCCGCCATGCCCGGCGCCAGGGCACCGATGTCATTCCGGTTGAGCACCTTCGCGCCGCCCAGGGTGGCGATCTCCAGGGCTTCGCGAGCGGTCATGGCATCCGGCCCGAAACCGACTCGCTGCAGCAGCAGCGCCTGGCGCACTTCACCGATCATGCTGGCGCCGTCGTTGGAGGCGGAGCCGTCCACGCCCAGGCCCACCGGCACACCGGCGTCGCGCATGCGGCGCACCGGGGCGATGCCGGAGGCGAGGCGCATGTTCGAGCAGGGGCAGTGGGCAACACCGGTACCGGTGCGGGCGAACAGCTCGATGCCGTGCTCGTCCAGTTGCACACAGTGGGCATGCCAGACGTCGTGACCGACCCAGCCCAGGTCCTCGGCGTACTCCGCCGGCGTCATGCCGAACTTCTCGCGGCTGTAGGCGATGTCGTTGACGTTCTCGGCCAGGTGGGTGTGCAGCGAGACGCCGTAGTTGCGCGCAAGCACGGCGGCTTCACGCATCAGATCGCGACTGACGGAGAACGGCGAGCACGGTGCCACGACGACCCGCAGCATCGAGCCATGGGACGCATCGTGGTAGTCCTCGATCAGGCGCTGCGACTCCTTGAGGATGTCCGCTTCCTTCTCCACCACGGAGTCCGGCGGCAGACCGCCCTGGCTGCGGCCGACGCTCATGCTGCCGCGAGCGGCGTGGAAGCGCATGCCGATCTCACCGGCGGCGTGGATGCTGTCATCCAGCTTGCAGCCGTTGGGATAGATGTAGAGGTGGTCGCTGGAGGTGGTGCAGCCGGAGAGAATCAGCTCGGCCATGGCGGTCTGGGTCGAAACGCCGATCATTTCAGGGGTCAAACGCGCCCAGATCGGATAGAGGTTGGTCAGCCAGTTGAACAGCTCGCCGTCCTGGGCGGCCGGCACCACGCGGGTCAGGCTCTGATACATGTGGTGATGGGTGTTGACCAGGCCGGGAATGACGATCTTGCCCTTCATATCCAGCACTTCGTCGGCGGTCTGCGGCAGTTCGCTGCTCGGCCCGACCTGCACGATGCGGTTGTCCTCGATGAACATCCCTCCCTGCCGGATCTCCCGGCGCTGGCCATCCATGGTCACCAGCAGGTCGGCGTTCTTCACCAATAGCGTCTTGGCCACGTGTCTTCTCCTTCGCCTCGAGGGCGCTCTTGTTTTGAGTATCAAAATGGCGTCGGGGTCCTTGGGGACGCCATGGCAAGGCGCGTCATCGAAGACAGTAGGTCTCCTACGGCGAGATGACGTAACGCAGCCAGGGCTAACCCAAGGAGCTCGATCAGCCGCCGGTCATGCTCATGAAGCGAACTACCTGGACCTGGGAATCCGCTTCGAAATGGTGTTTCTCGGGCTTGAGCCTGAGTGCATCGATCAGCGCGGCGCGCAGCCTCTCCCTGTCTCCGGGATGTCGACGGATCAGCGCCTTGAGGTCCAGTGCGCCTTCATGGCCGAGGCAAAGCACCAGCTTGCCTTCGGCGGTGACGCGCACACGATTGCAGTCGCCGCAGAAGTTGCGGCTATGGGGAGAGATGAAACCGACCTGGGTTTCAGTGCCGATCACCTGGTAATAACGCGATGGGCCACCGGTTCGATAGCTGCTGGGCAGCAGCTGGAAGCGCTGGCCAACACGCTCGCGCACTTCTTCCGAGGTGCACAGAGTGACCTTGCGCTCGTGGCTGGAGATGCTGCCAAGGGGCATCTCCTCGATGAAGCTGATATCCAGTCCGCGCTCGACCGCAAAGGCAACGAGGTCCTGTACCTCGTCATCGTTGCGGCCTTTCTGCACCACGGTGTTCAGCTTGATCCGACGAAAGCCCGCAGCACGCGCCGCGTCGATTCCGGCCAGCACCTGGTCGAGGCGATCGCGACGAGTGAATGCGGCAAAGCGCTCGCGCTGTAGGGAATCGAGACTGATGTTCAGGCGGGTGACGCCACTGCGACGAAGATCGGTGGCCATGTGCGCGAGCTGCGAACCATTGCTGGTGATGGCCAGGTCTTCCAGTTCCTCACGGGCGCCGAGTCGTGCCAGCAGGGAGGTCAACCCCTTGCGTACCAGCGGCTCACCGCCGGTGATACGGATACGCTTCACACCGAGGTCGATAAAGGCATCGGCAACGGCATAGAGCTCTTCGAGGCTGAGGATCTGCGCCCGGGGAGCGAAGACCATGTCCTCGCTCATGCAGTAGGTGCACCGGAAGTCGCAACGGTCAGTGACCGAGAGGCGCAGATAGGAAATTCGACGCCCGAAGGGGTCGAGCAAGTGGTTGTCTTGCATGGGTGACGTCTGCCGCAACACGCACCGGACAGGGCACCGATGACATGGACGGATGCCGAATGGAAACAGAATCAACACATTTTGTATACAGGAAATTCATCCAGTGGCTCGCTTGAGGGTCATTTGATGCCGGTGATACCATGCCCGACCTCTCGCCGGCCGGCCTTCCAGGCGCTTCGGCGAGCCAATAAAGGAGCCGATGTGAGTAGCATTCGCGAGCGCAACAGAGACCTCATCCTGCGCGCGGCCAGCGAGGAATTCGCCGACAAAGGGTTCGCCGCCACCAAGACGAGCGACATCGCGGCCAAGGCCGGCCTGCCCAAGCCCAACGTCTACTACTACTTCAAGTCGAAAGAGAACCTCTACCGCGAAGTTCTCGAGAGCATTGTCGAGCCGCTCCTGCAGGCATCCGCGCCCTTCAACCAGGCCGGCCACCCCCACGAAGTGCTCACGGCCTATATCCGCTCGAAGATACGCATCTCCCGCGACCTGCCCTACGCCTCCAAGGTGTTCGCCAGCGAAATCATGCACGGCGCCCCGCACCTCTCCCAGGAACAGACCGAGCACCTCAACCTGCAGGCAAAGCACAACATCGACTGCATCCAGGGCTGGATCGATCAGGGACTGATGGCCAAGGTCGACCCCCACCACCTACTCTTCAGCATCTGGGCCGCAACCCAGACCTACGCTGATTTCGACTGGCAGATTTCCACCGTCACCGGCAAGTCCAGCCTCAGCGAGGCCGACTACGACGCCGCCGCGGAAACCATCATCCGCCTGGTGATCAAGGGCTGCGAAGTGGAAGAAAAGGTTTCGGCGAAGAGCGCCTGAGACTTCGCACCGACGATGGCAACCCTGCGGGTTGCTTTCGCGAATGAATTCGCTCCCACCATAACCGCCTGCCGACACTCCTAGGCACCCCTTCGGGCTGCCTGGCGATTGCAAGTAGCTGCATTGCCCGTAGGAGCTGGCTTGCCAGCGAATGGCTCCTTTTCGCTAGCAAGCTAGCTCCTACAAGGCGCCTGGACCGACTGCTGAATGCTGGCAACAGCTAACGCAGACATTGCCAATGAATTCGCCCCTACAGAAGAGCAGCCCCTTCTAGCCATAGTCGCGTTTTTTTGCCCCCCCTAAAGACTTCGCCCCCACAGAGATGCACTCCCTGTGGGGGCGAATTCATTCGCTGAGGGCTGCGCAGCAGCCCCCATCAACGATCAGGCCGCGCCAGCGTCCGCCTTCAGACCGGCCGCTTCCACCGCACTGACCGCGCACTGCTCGTCGATATCGGACGTATCGCCGCTGATGCCAATGGCGCCGATCACGACGCCCTCACCATCACGAATCAGCACACCGCCCGGTGCCGGGACCAGGTTGCCGTCAGCCAGATTGTTCACCGCACCGATGAACGCCGGACGCTGTTGCGCGTCCGCGGCGATCAGGCGCGAACCCTTGCCCAGCGCCACCGCGCCCCAAGCTTTGCCGATGGCGATCTGCGGACGAAGCATGCTGGCGCCGTCCTGGCGCTGCAGGGTGATCAGGTGGCCGCCGGCGTCCAGCACGGCGATCGTCAGCGGCGCAGTGCGCAGCTCCCGACCAACGGTCAGGGCGTGATTGGAAATGCTCACAGCGGTTTCCAGGGTCAGGGTGGTCATTTTCAAGCGTTCCTCGTGAGTGGTTGAACCTTGTGCGGCGTCGTCCGGGCCAGGGTTGGCGCACTCCTGTATCCACGCGGGCATTTTCCAGCCCGTCCTGCGACGCATCCGAAAGCTGTAGCTCACTATCCCACCGAACACAAAAAAATCAACAGATAGATACAATCACATTATTTTTTGTATACAGTATTTCCGTCAGCGTTCTGACTACCGCTGGAGAGCCCCATGAAACAGGCGTTTTAAAAGAGTCGACGCCCTGCGACCTTTAGCCTCACAAATGGCCTTGACCCTTCAGTCAGACGATGAATAGAATCCAGCCACGTAGCTTGTATACAATTTTCACAAGAAAGAGGCACAAAACATGGCCAAAATGAGAGCAATCGAGGCTGCCGTCCTGGTGATGCGTCGCGAAGGCATCGACACCGCGTTCGGCATCCCCGGCGCCGCCATCAACCCGCTGTACGCAGCCCTGAACAAGATCGGCGGCATTGACCATGTACTGGCCCGTCACGTCGAAGGCGCCTCGCACATGGCTGAGGGTTACACCCGCACCAACGCAGGCAACATCGGCGTCTGCATCGGCACCTCCGGCCCCGCCGGCACCGACATGGTCACCGGTCTGTACTCGGCATCCGCCGACTCCATCCCGATCCTTTGCATCACCGGCCAGGCTCCGCGTGCCCGCCTGCACAAGGAAGACTTCCAGGCCGTCGATATCACCAGCATCGTCAAGCCCGTCACCAAGTGGGCAACCACCGTTCTGGAGCCGGGCCAGGTGCCCTACGCCTTCCAGAAGGCCTTCTATGAAATGCGCAGCGGCCGTCCGGGCCCCGTGCTGATCGACCTGCCGTTCGACGTGCAGATGGCCGAGATCGAGTTCGACATCGACGCCTACCAGCCGCTGCAGGTAGTGAAGCCGTCCGCCAGCCGCATCCAGGCCGAGAAGGCCCTGGCCATGCTGAACGACGCCGAGCGCCCGCTGCTCGTCGCTGGTGGCGGCATCATCAACGCCGACGCCTCCGCCAAACTGGTGGAGTTCGCTGAACTGACCGGCGTACCGGTCATCCCGACCCTGATGGGCTGGGGCACCATCCCCGATGACCATCCGCTGATGGCTGGCATGTGCGGTCTGCAGACCTCGCACCGCTACGGCAACGCCACCGTGCTGGAGTCCGACCTGGTGTTCGGTATCGGTAACCGCTGGGCCAACCGGCACACGGGTTCCGTCGACGTCTACACCCAAGGCCGCCGCTTCATCCACGTGGACATTGAACCCACCCAGATCGGCCGCGTTTTCACCCCGGACCTGGGCATCGTTTCCGACGCCGGTTCCGCGCTGGACGCATTCCTGGAAGTCGCCCGCGAGTGGAAAGCCGCTGGCAAGCTGAAGGACCGCAGCGCCTGGGTCGAATCCTGCCGCGAGCGCAAGCGCACCATGCAGCGCAAGACCCACTTCGACAACGTGCCGGTCAAGCCGCAGCGCGTATACGAAGAGATGAACGAGTTCTTCGGCAAGGACACCTGCTACGTCAGCACCATCGGTCTGTCGCAGATCGCCGGCGCGCAGTTCCTGCACGTCTACAAGCCGCGCCACTGGATCAACTGTGGCCAGGCGGGCCCGCTGGGCTGGACCGTTCCGGCAGCGCTCGGCGTGGTCAAGGCCGACCCGACCCGTCCGGTCGTGGCACTGTCCGGCGACTATGACTTCCAGTTCATGATCGAAGAGCTGGCCGTGGGCGCGCAGTTCAACCTGCCCTACATCCACGTACTGGTGAACAACTCCTACCTGGGTCTGATCCGTCAGGCACAGCGCGGCTTCGAAATCGACTTCTGCGTGCAGCTGTCCTTCGAGAACGTCAACGCACCGGAACTCAACGGCTACGGCGTGGACCACGTCGCGGTGGTCGAGGGCCTGGGCTGCAAGGCGATCCGCGTGCATGACGCCAACGACCTGCAGGCCGCCTTCGCCAAAGCCAAGCAGCTGATGGAAGAGTTCCGCGTACCGGTTGTGGTCGAGGTCATCCTGGAGCGTGTCACCAACATCTCCATGGGTACCGAGATCAACGCCATCAACGAGTTCGAGGAACTGGCCCAGTCTGGCGCCGACGCTCCGACCGCCATCTCGCTGCTGGATTGATTGCCGTCTTCCCCTCTCCTATTCGTGGTGGGAGAGGGGCTTTCACCTCCCTTCTCCCGCTCGCGGGAGAAGGGAATCAGAAGGAGACATTCATGCCCCGTTTTGCCGCCAACCTGTCCATGCTGTTCACCGAAGTGGACTTCCTGGATCGTTTCGCCGCTGCCGCCGAAGCCGGCTTCAGCGGAGTCGAATACCTCTTCCCCTACGACTTCCCCGTAGAGGAAATCCGCGCACGCCTGGACGCCAACAAACTGGAACAGGTGCTGTTCAACCTGCCGGCCGGTGATTGGGGCAAGGGCGAGCGTGGCATCGCCTGCCACCCCGACCGCGTGGAAGAGTTCCGTGCGGGTGTGGACAAGGCCATCGCCTACGCCAAGGTGCTGGGCAATACCCAGATCAACTGCCTGGCTGGCATCCGCCCGCAAGGCTACGACTGCGCGACCATCGAGAGCACCTTCGTGGAGAACCTCAAGTTCGCCGCCGAGAAGCTCCAGGCCGCCGGCATCAAGCTGGTGATGGAAGCCATCAACACCCGCGACATCCCCGGCTTCTACCTGAACAACACCAAGCAGGCCCTGGCCATCCGCGAAAAAGTGGGCAGCGCCAACCTGTTCCTGCAGTACGACATCTACCACATGCAAATCATGGAAGGAGACCTGGCGCGCACCGTCGAGTCCAACCTCGCCGCGATCAACCATGTGCAGCTTGCCGACAACCCGGGCCGCAACGAGCCGGGCACTGGCGAGATCAACTACCGCTTCCTCTTCGCGCACCTGGACCGTATCGGCTACCAGGGCTGGATCGGCTGTGAATACAAGCCGGCAACCACCACCGCTGCCGGCCTGGGCTGGCTGAAAACCCATAACGCCATCTAAGAACGAGGTATTCAACATGGCCAAGATCGGATTCATCGGCACCGGCATCATGGGCAAGCCCATGGCTCAGAACCTGCAGAAAGCCGGCCACACCCTGTTCTTCTCCGAACACTTCGACAAGGCTCCGGCCGACCTGCTGGGCGAGAACGGCGTCGCTCTGGCCAACCCGAAAGAGGTTGCCCAGGAAGCCGAGTTCATCATCGTCATGGTTCCGGACACCCCCCAGGTCGACGACGTCCTGTTCCGCAAGGACGGCATTGCCGAAGGCGTTGGTGCCGGCAAAGTCGTGATCGACATGAGCTCCATCTCCCCCACCGCCACCAAGGTCTTCGCCGAGAAGATCAAGGCGACCGGCGCTGCCTACCTGGACGCCCCGGTATCCGGTGGTGAAGTAGGTGCCAAGGCTGCGACCCTGAGCATCATGGTCGGTGGCTGCCCGAACGCCTTCGAACGTGCCCTGCCGCTGTTCCAGGCCATGGGCAAGAACATCACCCGCGTGGGTGCAAACGGTGACGGCCAGACCGCCAAGGTAGCCAACCAGATCATCGTTGCCCTGAACATCCAGGCCGTCGCCGAAGCGCTGCTGTTCGCTGCCAAGAACGGCGCCGATCCGGCCAAGGTACGTGAAGCGCTGATGGGCGGCTTCGCAGGCTCCAAGATCCTGGAAGTCCACGGCGATCGCATGATCAAGGGCACCTTCGATCCGGGCTTCCGTATCAGCCTGCACCAGAAGGACCTGAACCTGGCACTGTCCGGCGCCCGCGAACTGGGCCTGAACCTGCCGAACACCGCCAATGCCCAGCAAGTGTTCAGCACCTGCGCGGCCATCGGCGGCAGCAATTGGGACCACTCCGCCCTGATCAAGGGCCTGGAGCACATGGCCAACTTCTCGATTCGCGAGGAGTGATGTTTCGTAGGACGGGTTGAGCGCCAGCGCTGCCCATCGATCCGGCAGCTCCCGCGATGGCCAGCGCCCGCTCTACCCGTCCTACGATCCCTTTCGACCCTCCTGGTCCGCGGTGACACGGCGCCAACGACCAGGAAGGTCGATTCCAGTCCCGAGCTTCTGCGTGCGGCAGTTCGGGACTGAAATCGGCCAGACACGCCCAGCGACCCACTTCGCCGGCACACCGCCTTACAACAAGAATCCGCTCATCTGGAGCCTGCCATGTCCCTCGATCCCAAAGCCTTCCTGCGCGACCTGTTCGCCACCGCCATCGCCGCCGCCCACCCGCGCCAGGTCCTGGCCGACCACCTGCCCGCTGATCGCTCCGGCCGCGTCATCGTCATCGGCGCCGGCAAGGCAGCCGCCGCCATGGCCGAAGTGATCGAGCGCGAATGGCATGGCGAAATCTCAGGCCTCGTGGTGACCCGCTACGGCCATGGTGCCAACTGCAACAAGATCGAAGTGGTCGAGGCGGCCCACCCGGTACCTGACGCTGCAGGCCTGGAAACTGCCCAGCGCGTGCTCAAGCTGGTGAGTAACCTCAATGAATCCGATCGGGTGATCTTCCTGCTTTCCGGCGGTGGTTCCTCGCTACTCGCCCTGCCCGCCGAGGGCCTGACCCTCAAGGACAAGCAGGCGATCAACAAGGCGCTGCTGAAGTCCGGCGCCTCCATCGCCGAAATGAATTGCGTGCGCAAGCACCTCTCGGCGATCAAGGGCGGCCGCCTGGCCAAGGCCTGCTGGCCGGCGACCGTCTACACCTACGCGATCTCCGACGTACCGGGTGACGAGGCCACCGTGATCGCCTCCGGCCCCACCGTTGCCGACCCGACGACGTCGGCAGAAGCCCTCGCGATCCTCGCCCGCTACGAAATCGAGGTACCGGCCCACGTGCGCGCCTGGCTGCAGGACCCACGTTCGGAAACCGTCAAACCGGGTGATCCTTGCCTGTCCCGCAGCCACTTCCAGTTGATCGCCACACCCCAGCAATCCCTTGACGCCGCCGCCGAGAAAGTCCGCGCCGCCGGCCTCACTCCGCTGATCCTCGGCGACCTGGAAGGTGAATCCCGCGAGGTCGCCAAGGTCCATGCCGGCATCGCCCGCCAGGTCGTGCTGCATGGCCAGCCGATCAAGCCGCCATGCGTGATCCTCTCCGGCGGCGAGACCACCGTGACCGTGCGCGGCAATGGCCGTGGCGGGCGCAATGCCGAGTTCCTGCTGAGCCTGACCGCTGCCCTGAAAGGACTTCCGGGCGTCTACGCACTGGCTGGCGACACCGATGGCATCGACGGATCCGAAGACAACGCCGGCGCCCTCATGACCCCATGCAGCTACATCCGTGCAACCAAGCAAGGCCTGTCCGCGAACGACGAACTGGACAACAACAACGGATACGGGTATTTCGCCGCCCTCGGAGATCTCATCGTCACCGAGCCGACCCGTACCAACGTGAACGACTTCCGCGCCATCCTGATTCTCGAGAGCCCTGAAAATGACGCCTGACAAGAAAGTAAAAATCCTCGCCACCCTCGGTCCGGCGATCAAAGGCATCGACGACATCCGCCAACTGGTGGAAGCCGGCGTCAACCTGTTCCGCCTGAACTTCAGCCACGGCGAGCACGCCGACCACGCCCAGCGCTATCAGTGGGTACGTGAAGTCGAGCGCCAGCTGAACTATCCCATCGGCATCCTGATGGACCTGCAAGGCCCGAAACTACGCGTCGGTCGCTTCGCTGACGGCAAGGTCAACCTCGAGCGCGGCCAGGCCTTCCGCCTGGACCTGGATAGCACCCCTGGCGACGCGCGTCGGGTCAACCTGCCCCACCCGGAAATCATTGAGGCCCTGGAACCCGGTATGAACCTGCTGCTGGACGACGGTCGCCTGCGTCTGCAGGTAACCGCCAAGCACGCAGACGCTGTGGAAACCAAGGTGATTGCCGGTGGCGAGCTGTCCGACCGCAAAGGCGTCAACGTGCCGGAAGCCGTCCTTCAGCTGTCGCCGCTGACCGCCAAGGACCGCCGCGATCTGGACTTCGGCCTGGATCTGGGTGTGGATTGGGTCGCGCTGTCCTTCGTGCAGCGTCCGGAAGATATCGTCGAAGCCCGCGAGCTGATCAAGGGCCGCGCCTTCCTCATGGCCAAGATCGAGAAGCCCTCGGCCGTGGTGCACCTGGAAGAAATCGCCCGTCTCTGCGACGCCATCATGGTTGCCCGTGGCGACCTGGGCGTCGAAGTGCCGGCGGAGAATGTGCCGCGCATCCAGAAGGACATCATCCGCACTTGCCGCCAACTGGGCCGTCCGGTCGTGGTGGCCACGCAGATGCTGGAATCCATGCGCTTCTCCCCTGCCCCGACCCGCGCCGAGGTGACCGACGTTGCTAACGCCGTGGCCGAGGGTACCGACGCCGTGATGCTGTCCGCTGAAACCGCTTCCGGCGACTACCCGCTGGAAACCGTGCAGATGATGAGCAAGATCATTCGCCAGGTGGAAAACGGCCCGGACTTCCAGAGCCAGCTCGACGTCAGTCGTCCGCAGGCCGAGGCCACCGCGTCAGACGCCATCAGCTGCGCAATCCGCCGCATCAGCAGCATCCTGCCGGTAGTCGCACTGGTGAACTACACCGAGTCCGGCAGCTCCAGCCTGCGCGCGTCCCGCGAGCGGCCGAAGGCGCCGATCCTCAGCCTGACGCCGAATCTGCATACCGCACGTCGCCTGACCGTGGCCTGGGGTATCTACTCGGTCGTCAACGAACGCCTGCACAAGGTCGAGGAAGTCACCAGTACCGCTCTGGAGATCGCCCAGGCCCAGGGCATGGCCACGCGTGGCGATACCGTGGTAATCACTGCCGGCGTACCATTCGGCCAGCCGGGCAGCACCAACAGCCTGCGGATCGAGACCCTGAATTAATGTGAAACACCCGGTGCGACGATTTCCGAAGAGAACCCGCGCGCCCCGCCCCGGCCTTGATGCCGGGGCGATAACAGAAATCCCATCTGGCTAATGCCAGTTAATCGGCGCCCGCTTACCCGGGCGCCTACTTTTTTTGCAAGCTGCCATGTACCGACTGCCCCTACGACCCGAAGTCCGTAGCTGGGCTTCTGCCCAGTTGAACGGTTTCAGCCAGATATTCCTCCAGCGCCATCCCGCGTGCGGCGCGCTGATCCTGCTCGCCATCGCGGTGGGCGCTCCCAACCTGCTGGGCGGAGCCCTGCTCGGCGGAGCCGCCTCCTGGCTCACCGCCGTACGCCGCCGCTATGCCCCGGCAGACATCGAAGCCGGACTCTACGGCTACAACGGGGTGTTGCTCGGCCTTCTGCTGAGTGCGCGCTTCGAACCTTCGCTCTACCTGGCGCTGCTGATTCTCTGCGCCAGCGGGTTATCCAGCCTGGTGCTCAATCCCCTGCTCAAGGCAGTTCGCCAGCACAACTGGCTGCCCGCCTATACCTCGCCCTTCGTTGGCCTCGGCTGGCTGTTGCTGGCCCTGGGAGGTCCGCTGGAACTGACGCCTACCCCAGTTGCTGCCACCACCCTGCAATTCGGCTGGGTCGATACGCCGCTGACGATCGTGCGGGGCATCGGCCAGGTGATTTTCCTCGATCAGCCAATCGCCGGTGCCCTGGTACTCGTTGCCCTGTTCCTCGCCGGATGGCGCGTGGGCGTCTGGGCCCTGCTCGGCTCTGGCACCGCCCTGGCCCTGGCACTCCTCCAGGGAATGCCGATGCAAGCGGTGCTGGCCGGACTGTTCAGCCTCAACGGCGCCCTGATCGCCCTGGCACTGGGCAAGGATCTGCGTCGCCCCTGGTGTGCGCTGGCCGGCATCCTGCTGGGTGTTGCACTGCAGCCCGGTTTCGCCGCCCTCGGCCTGCCAGCCATGACCGCACCCTTTATCCTCGCTTGCTGGCTGGTGCTGGTGGCCAAGCGAATGATGGGGCTGGCACAACCTGCGCCGTCACGGACATTGTAGGAACGAGCTTGCTCGCGAAGGCTTTGCACGGGGCTGTTCGCGAGCAAGCTCGCTCCTACACGCTTTTGCGGTGCGACCTCAAATGAAAAAGCCCGGACCAGGTCCGGGCTTTTTCATTGGGTTTGAGACGCTTCAGGCGATCTTCGCCAGGAGGTCACGCGCTTCCTGTTTCTGCTGATCGTCGCCTTCGCTGATGACCTCGTTGAGGATGCTGCAGGCCGCCTCGATATTGCCTTGCTTGATGTAGGCGAGCGCCATGTTCAGCTTGGTGAGGTTTTCCTGGCGGGCATCCAGCATGTCCAGTTCTTCCAGGGTGACCATGGGATCGACGAACTCGGCGGTGAGTTCGTCCAGGCTTTCGGCCTGGGCCAGTTCCGGCAACTCGCCGAAGGGGCTCAGGGTGTCGGCGTCGAGGGTCATCTCGAAGACTTCCGGAAGCTCCTGGAGATTGGTCGGGAAGCCCAGGTCGTCTTCCACAGTCGCGAAGGCCTGGACCACAGTGGCCTTGCGCTTGGGCTCGGCGGTCTTGAACGGGCTGACCTGTTCCCAGTCGGCATCCAGCGGGTAGCCATCGAAGTCGGATTGCACGCCTTCGACAGGCTCATTGCTGGCCTTGGCGAGAGCCGAAGCCGCGTCGTCCAGTACGAACACCGGCTCGCTCGGAGCCACCGAACCCAGATCCGTATAACGGGCACAGATGGCGGCCAGACGGCCTTCGTCGGCATGCAGGTCGCGCAGCGCGGCTTCTTCAAGGGTGAAGGCCACCGTGTCACGCAGCTCGCCCAGCACTTCCAGCAGGCGATAACGCAGCTCCAGACGCTGCGGCTCCTGCGCAACAGCCGGACGCAAAACAGCCAGGGCTTCGCGCCAGCGGCCGTAAGCGATGTAGATATTGGCGCCTTCCAATGCATCGGAATTGAGCTTGGCGACGGGTAGTGCAACAACGACCGGCGACACAGCGACGGGCGCGACCGGCGCGGGCTTCGGCATTGCCGGGGCAACCGGCTGCACTTCCTCGCGACGATGCTGGAAGGCCACCTTGGCCTTGCCGGTCGTTTGGGCTTCTTCCAGTTCCTGCTCCTGAGCCTCGCGACGGGAACGACGCAGCAGCACCCAATCCAGGAGGAACAACAGCACCAGACCGGAAACCATGATCGCCCACCAGACCGGGCTGATACCGGAGCTGCCCGCCTGGACGGGAGCGAGCGAACTCTGCTCGGCTGCCTGGGCGGCAGGAATGATTGCTGGTGCGGGCGCTGGCTGGGCTTTCGGTGCCTCGCTTGCCACTGGAGGAGTGGCGATCTGCTGGACTTGCTGCTGCAGCGAGGTCATCTGCTGGTCGCTGCCGCTCAATTGCTCTTGCATGGCGTCCAGCTTCGCCTGGAGCTCGGCGATGTGCTGGCGCAGTTCTGCACGTTCGGCCTCACCCTGCGCGAGGCTGGAATCCACTCGCTGCTGTGCCTGGGTCAGTTCGTCGAGAGTCGGCCCCGACGGCGCGGTGATCACGGGTGCTGCCACCTGGCTCTCAGTCGGTGCAGCGACAGGCGCCACAGCGACGGGAGCGCTGTTCTGCACGGCGCTATCGGGCAGCAGCAGGGTTTGTCCGGCATGCAGACGATTCAGGTCGCCATCTGGGAACGCTTGTGGATTAAGGGCATAGATACCATCCAGCATCTGCTGCTGGGTCATGCCACTGCCTGCGCTCAAGCGCTTGGCGATTGCCCAGAGGCTGTCACCCCGTGCGACCTGGTAGTGCTTGCCCTGGGTAGCGGCAGGTGCCGGCCTGGGTTGTACCGGTGCGGCGGGGGTGGTTGCGACAATCGCCTCACGCAGCGGTTCGACCGGTGCGGTGCTTGCGGTGTAAGCCGAACCGGGCGGATCCAGCAGCAGGGTATATTCGCGCAGCAGCTTGCCATTGGGGCGAGCCACTTCGACGATGAAATTCAGATAAGGCTCACGGACGGGCTGGTTGGAAAGCACGCGAATGCGGCTGCCCGAGCCACGGATCACGGGGCTGAAGCGAAGGTCGTTGAGAAAGATAAAGCGGTCGACACCGGCACGGTCGAAGTCATCGGACGAAGCCAGCCTGACCTTGATCTCACTGTCGTTGAGGTCGCCGACTTCGAGTAGCTCGATTTCGGCATCCAGTGGCTGGTTCAGGGCGGAGTGCAAGGTGATTTCGCCTAGCCCCAGAGCTGGCACCAGGCCTGAATAAAGTGCAGAGCCTGAAGCAAGTGTCAGCAGGAGCTTGTGAACCCTCGCCATACGTCCTCCCCGGTCACGCGTATTCGCGAGTCGCACCTCTGATGTCCCGCCCGGGCATCCTCGAAGTGACGCGAAAATTCGTTGACCTCAAAACCACAATGATAGCGGGATGCCGCTCCTTATCCATCCCACGCAACACCTGATCTGACGGGCGTCCTGCACCTTCATCCAGCATAATGGCAGCTGGCCACAAAGCTGTTCTGTAGCTTACTCCACTATAGGAAAAAATTAACCAGGGTCTTGACAAAATTTTCGTCGTGCGATTTGCACGTTCAAGACCTTGCAGAGCGCACGCCCCAGGCGGGTGCCACCGCCATCAGGAAGAGCAGCGCAACCAGCCAGAAGCTCTGTTCGAACGCGAGTGCTTCAGCCGCTGCGTTCCCCCCTTCTGCCGCATGGCGCCACTCCAGGAAGAAGGTCAGCAGGTTGACCCCAAAGGCGCCACCCAACTGGCGCACGAAGGTGATCGCCCCGGCCCCCAGGGCCAGTTCCTCGGCACTCAGGACATCCAAGGCTCCCGTGCTCATGGCGGGCAGGAGCAACCCGAGCCCCAACCGCCCCACGCAGGCCCATCCGCACAGCGCCAGGAAAGAAGCTCCCTGGCCAGCCAACCCCAGCGCTGCTGACGAGACTGCGAATACCAGCAGGCCGAACACCAGCATGGAAGCAGCCGAGAGGCGGTCGCTGGCCCAGCCGCCGAGAAAAGAGGCCAGCCCCAGCACCACGCCGGTTGGCAACAGCAGAAGACCTGCCTGGCCGGCGCTGTACCCTTCCACCGTCTGCAGGAAAAGTGGAATCAGGTACGTGGAGCCGTACAGCCCCAGCCCAAGCACCAGAGCGACCCAGCTTGCCTTACGAAACGCGGGATGACGCCACAGCTGCAACGGCAGCAATGGCCGCTCGCAGGCGCGGCTACGCCGCAGGAAGAGCACGGCGCAGCCCATGCCCAGCAGCCCGGGTATCCAGGCGCTGGGCGCCATCCAACCGAAGCGCTGTGCCTCGGCCAAGGCACCCAGCAGGGCGAAGAGCGCAACACTCAGCAGGGCGAAGGCGCGGAGGTCCACGCCGGGTGTATTGCGGTCGCGTACGCTGGGCATCAACCACTGGGCCCCCAGCAGTGCCAGCAGGCAGAGCGGCAAGGGAAGCCAGAACACCGCCTCCCAGCCGAAGTGATCGATCAGATAGCCGCCGATGGTGGGCCCGAGGGTCGGCGCCACCATGATGCCCAGCCCATAGATACCCAGCGCCAGGCCACGGCCGCCTTCGGAATAGACACGGAAGATCAGCACCATCGCCAACGGCTGGATGATGCCGGCGCAAGCGCCCATGACGATGCGCAGGGCAATCAGCTGCCAGGCCGCGTCCGCTACCAGCGCCAGCAAGGAAGCCAGGCTGAACAGACCAAGCCCGAGCTGCACAGTGCGCCGCGCCCCCAGCCTGGACTGGCACCAGGCGGCCAGCAGCAAGCCCGCCGTCATCGCGGCAAGGAACCCGGTTGAGAGCCATTGCGCCAGCGGCCGGCCGATGTCGAAGTCGGACATGATCGCCGGCAGTGCGACATTGATGCTGGTGGAAGCGAGGATCATCGCCATGCTGCCGAGCATCAGCAGGCCCAGCAGCCATTGCGGATAGCGAGCGCCGAAGCGCTCGTGCAGCGCTTCCAGGTCCTGCCCCATCAGAGGCGGTCCAGGTTCGCCAGAATCCTTGCGTGAACCTGTTGGCAATGGCGCAACTCTTCATCTTCGATGCCGTCGAAGAGTTCCTGGCGCAATTGACTGGAGATGGCTTCGATCTTCTCGATCAGGGGGCGGGCCGGAGGGCACAGGGCGATCTTCTTCGCGCGCCGGTCTTCGACGACGGCCATGCGCTGGATCAGGCCCTGCGCTTCCAGGCTGTCCAGCAGGCGAGCCAGGGTCGGGCCTTCGACGCCGACGCTCTTGGCCAGCTCGCGCTGGGTCGGGGATTCATCGAAACGGGAGAGGTGCAGCAGCACCAGCCAGCGCGCCTGGGACAGGCCCATGCCGGCCAGGCGGCGGTCGAGTTCAGCGCGCCATGCGCGGGACATCTGCGCGAGTTGCATGGCGAAACGGTGTTGATCGGGGTAGGACATCGAATTGACTCGGACTTCTTATACTAATAATTAGCCAGCTAACCATAGCCGAAAGCCGCGAGCAAGCCCCCTCCCCCTACCACTTCACATACTGGTCCTCGACGAATCCCCACATTTTTTCGATCCGGACTGGCGCACGCCCCGCCGGACGCAGCGTGCCGCTAAAGCGCCCGAATACTTGCTTGAAATTGCTTGCAATGAAACCAAGGTTCAGCCGCTCCTCGTGCAGCCCTTCGCCCTCGAAAGTGAGCTCGACCTGACCATCGTGAGACGCGATGGCCCAGGTCCTCAGCGGCTGGTCGCGATCGAAGGTGAAGCGCATGGTATCAACCTTGAGCAATTCCCCGTCCAGCCAGAAGCAGTTCTCGGTGAAGCTCGTCTCGTTCACCCCGCAGGACAGGTTCAGGCCGACCCGCAGCCCATCAGCCAGCCCGGACAGGCAGGCCCAATTCCAGTTGGTTTCCGGGCGCATGTAGCCCGCCGACCAGTCGTGATGAGCGAAGGCGCCGATCTGCGCCAGATCGAAGTTGCCCAGAGCGCTGCTCACCTGGCCCTGGCAGGCGACCCCCGCCACCTTCTGCGCGTAGACCCAACCATTCACGGCCGTCGGCGTGCAGATGCACATGGGCTGGAAGGCCGGCTCTCGTTCAGTGAACCAGGCGTCGATGCGGGTGCCGTCGTCCAGCTCCACCAGCAGGCGCTTCTGTGCCAGATCCGCGCGATTCTCCAGGCGCAGCAGGTTGCGGCCCTGACGCAGTTCGCAAACACCTTCATCCGGCGTTTGGGAAAACGTGGTCCCGAAGCCCAGCGGCAGCTTGAACTGGCGCTCGATCATGCGGCCGCTGGCCGGATGGAAGAGATAAACGAAGCCGACCCCAACCAGGCTCAGGTTGGCCAAGGCGCAGCCACCGATCAGTTCGTCACTGAGCAAGCCGAAGTACTGGAATTGGTGAAAGCGCCGCCACTTCGTCAGAGCCCCCAGACGACGCCCCATGGGCGAGCGGAAGTCGAAATCGCGGTAGTTGATGAGGTCCGGTGCAGCGGGAAAGATGCCGTAGCGTGGCTGGCCGTCGGCCTGGATCAGCTTGTCCATGCGGATCGCTCGAAGCGGGAGGAGCGGCGATGCTAGCACCGGCCGCCGCGCCGGACAGTCACGGCGCGCGCCATCCGAAGCGACGAATTGAGTTCTGCACGAAAAGTCTCGTCAGAACTCAGGCCACCACCCGATTGCGGCCAAAAGCCTTGCCCTCGTATAGGGCGCGATCCGCATGCTCGTAGAGTTCGTAGAGCTTGCCCAATGGCATGCCCGGTAACGGATGGATGCAGGCGACGCCGATGGACATGGTCAGCACCGGCGCGGTAGGTGAGGCCTCATGACGGATGGACTGGCCTTCCAGGGCTGCGCGCAGCTTCTCGGCGCAGCGACGCGCTTCCTGCTCGCCAATGTCATAGAGCAACACTGCGAACTCCTCGCCCCCCAAGCGCACCGCCATGTCGAGCGGGCGACGCGCGGTGTCTTCGAGGACGCGCGCCACCTGTTGCAGCACCTGGTCACCGGCCTGGTGGCCGTAGCGGTCGTTGTAGGCCTTGAAATGATCGACGTCGCAGAGCAACAGGGCCAAACCGTGCTGCTCCCGCTGAGCCTGCCGCCACAACCGCTCCAACTGGCGATTGAAGCTGCGGCGGTTGTACAGGCCGGTGAGGCTGTCGTGGTCGGCCAGCACGCGCATCAGGCGGCTGATTAGGAAATGCTCGCGCGACTTGAACTCCAGCAGGTAACAACCGACCGCACCCGCCAGATTGCCGAACAGCAGGAACAGCAGGTTGTTCACCAGTCGCGGCCAGGGCAGCCCGGCCCAGAGCTCCAGCCCGACATAGGCCAGCACCATCACCAGGGAAACGCCCAGCGCCTCCACGAGCCGCAGCCCCACAAGGAAATAGGCTGCCATGCACACCAGCAACAAGCCTTCATAAGGGAACGACGGATCGCTGCGATGGGCGATGGCCACCACTGCCGCCGCACCTATGCCGAGGGCGCCGATGCAGACCAGGCTGAGGGGGGCCAAGAGGTGGCGCTGCCGCCGCTGGAGCATGAGGACGCCGCACACCAGCAGCAATCCCAGCACGCCCAGCCGCACCGCCAACATCCACCAACGTTCCTCGCTGCTGATCAGATAGAAATCGAGCACGGCGAACGCCAGCCAGATCAGCAGGCCGACGCTGAGGGCGATGCGTTTGAGATCGAAATTCTCTTCGAGGAAGTAATCGCGGTACTCGCGCTCCAACGAGCGCGTGAATCGCAGATGCCGAAACCCCAGCTCGAGCTGATCGGCATAGGGATTGGGGCGAACGTCGTTTAGCCAGGCAGTGTTGCTGTAGGACACAACTACCTCTTCTGTCGGAGGCCTCTGACGCACATTAGCCGGTCGTGCATTGCGTCACAAGTTCGTCGTTTTGCACCGCCAGTTTTTCGGCGCCCGCCACTACCCCACAGTTCGCCGCGTTCGCGCGTCTCAGCTCTCGAATTCAGCCTGCAGGGCAGCCCGTACGCAATGCAGCACGCCGTCGGGCACTCGGCCGGCAAACACCTGGGCCACGTCGGAAACCGGCGGCAGCTCCCCCTCGCCGTCCAGGAAGGCGTCCTGGATCTCGCCCAGCAGGTCTTCCGGCAGGTCCAGTGCCTGCTCCAGGCTCAACTGCTGGTTGCCGATGGTCTCTGCCAGCAGGCTGTAGACGTTCTTTTCGCTGCAATTGAGTTGACGAGCGATTTGCGCCGGGGTCATCCCCGCACGCGCCAGGCTCACCAGTTCGTGACGCAGATCGGTGACCGCACGCGGGGCTTCGGCAGCGCCATTCAGCACCTCGAGGAAGGCGTCGCCATATCGCTCCAGCTTGCGTGCGCCTACGCCGCTGACCTGCGCCATGTCGGACAGGCTGCGCGGCTTGCTGCGGAGCATTTCCAGCAGGGTCGCGTCGGGGAAGATGACATAGGGCGGCACGCTGTGTTCTTCCGCCAGCTTGCGGCGCAGCGCGCGCAGGGCTTCCCACTGCTCGCGTTCTTCGCCGCGCACCAACTGACTGGCGGCACTGGCAGCCGGCTTCGGCGCCTTGGTCGACAGGTCGCGACGCAGTTCCAGCTGCACCTCACCCCGCAGCAGCGGGCGGCACGCCTCGGTCAGGCGCAAGCCACCGAAGCCTTCGAGGTCCACGTCCGCCAGGCCGCGGGCGACCAGCTGGCGGTAAAGGGTGCGCCATTCATTTTCGGAGAGGTTCTTCCCCATGCCGAATACGGACAGGTGCTGATGGCCGGAGGAACGCACCTTCTCGTTGTCACGCCCCAGCAACAGGTCCACCAGGTGGCCGACGCCATAGCGCTGGCCACTGCGGTGAATGGCCGAAAGGGCCATGCGTGCCGGTTCAGTAGCGTCCCAGGTCTGTACGCCGTCGGTGCAGATGTCGCAGTGGCCGCAAGGTTGCGGCAGCACCTCGTCGAAGTAGGTCAGCAGCGCCTGGCGGCGGCAGCGGGTTTCCTCGCACAGGGACAACATGGCATCCAGCTTGTGCTGCTCGATGCGCTTGTGACGTTCGTCCCCCTCGGAGTTGCTCAGCATCTGCTTGAGCAGCAGCACGTCCTGCAGGCCGTAGGCCATCCAGGCATCCGCAGGCAGGCCATCGCGGCCGGCGCGGCCGGTTTCCTGGTAATAGGCTTCGAGGGACTTGGGCAGGTCCAGATGGGCGACGAACCGCACGTTGGGTTTGTCGATGCCCATACCGAAAGCGATGGTCGCCACCATGATCAGCCCTTCCTCATTAAGGAAGCGCTTCTGGTGGTGGGCGCGCAGATCGTTGGACAGCCCCGCGTGATAAGGCAGCGCCGGGAAGCCCTGCTCGGAAAGGAAGGACGCCACTTCCTCCACCTTCTTGCGCGACATGCAGTAGACGATCCCGGCATCGCCACGACGTTCAGCGAGGAATCCCAGCAATTGCTTGCGTGGCTGATCCTTGGCGACGATGCGGTAGAAGATGTTCGGCCGGTCGAAGCTGGAGAGGAAACGCTCGGCATTCTGCAGGTGCAGACGCTGGACCATTTCCTCGCGGGTACGCATGTCGGCCGTGGCGGTCAGCGCCATGCGCGGAACATTGGGGAAGAGTTCGGCCAACTGGCCCAGTTGCAGGTATTCCGGACGGAAATCATGCCCCCACTGGGATACGCAGTGCGCTTCGTCGATGGCGAACAGGCCGATCTCCAGGCGCTGCAGGAACGCCAGCATGCGCGGTTGCACCAGGCGTTCGGGGGCGAGGTAGAGCAGCTTGATCTCGCCACGGCGGATGCGCTCGGCGATATCCCGCTGGGCCTCGGCCGACAGCATGGAGTTC
Organism: Pseudomonas taiwanensis; assembly: GCF_013393345.1. GTDB lineage: Bacteria > Pseudomonadota > Gammaproteobacteria > Pseudomonadales > Pseudomonadaceae > Metapseudomonas > Metapseudomonas resinovorans_C. The sequence continues at coordinate 17,754 of NZ_QJRF01000030.1, read as the reverse complement.
AGCGCCACGGCCGGCACGCCCAACTCGTCCAGGGTGGCGACCTGGTCCTCCATCAACGCGATCAGCGGCGACACCACCACGGTCAATCCGTCGCGCAGCAGCGCCGGCACCTGGAAGCAGAGCGACTTGCCGCCACCGGTCGGCATCAGCACCAGGGCATCGCCCCCGGAGGCCACACGTTCGATGATCGCAGCCTGATTGCCGCGAAAAGCGTCGTAGCCGAATACGTCTTTGAGGATGCGCAGTGCCTGATCGAGCATGGGGGTCTCCGGAGCAAGCCGCGCATTATACGTCAGCCGCGCCGGCAAGATGGCCACGCCCATCGCCCTCGCCTTTTGCCGCCAACCGCTCACTAGACTAGAATTCAGCGTCGTTTATTCCTCAAGGTAGTCCCACGATGTCCTTCGCTGAGCAACTGTCCCGCCTGCAAGCCTTTCTCGACGCCGATGACCTGCACGAGGAGGCTCTGGACTATGTGGCCACCCATGGCTACCTGACCGCCCTGTCGATCTGCCCGGACCAGGTGCCCGAGCGCGAGTGGATCGACGCCCTGTTCGCCGAGCCGCCGCACTACCGCAGCGAAGCCGAGCGCGAAGAGATCGAATCCACCCTGCTGGCCCTCCAGGCCCACATCGCCCGCCAGTTGGCCAGCGATGAAGACCCCGAGATGCCCTGCGACCTGGACCTGGGCGAGGACCCGGACGATTCCGACCTGCGTGGCTGGTGCATCGGCTTCATGGAAGGCGTGTTCCTGCGCGAGGAAACCTGGTTCGAAAGCGCCGAGGAAGAAGTCAGCGAATTGCTGCTGCCGATCATGGTGGGTTCCGGCCTGTTCGACGAACAGCCCGAGTTCGCCGACATCGCCAAGGACCGCGACCTGGTGGACGAGATGATCGAGCAGATCCCCGAACTGCTGACCGCTCTCTTCCTGCTCTGCAACGCCCCGGAAGAAAAACCTGCCCTGCTCAAGCCCCGTCACCACTAAGGCGGCGCGGATGGCGCACAGCGATATCCAGCAGCAGCGCCACCCGGCGCTGCGCATGATCCTCCTGATCATCGGCTGGCTCAGCGTCGTCCTGGGCGTGATCGGCATCTTCCTGCCGGTACTGCCCACCACGCCTTTCCTGCTGCTCGCCGCGGCCTGCTTCGTGCGCAGTTCGCGGCGGTTCTACCTCTGGCTGGTGGAACACCCGAAACTCGGCCCCTGGATACGCGACTACCTGGAAGGCCACGGCATTCCCCTCAAGGGCAAGGTCTACGCGCTGGTCCTGATGTGGGCCAGCATCACCCTCTCCTGCTTCCTTGTGCCGATGCCCTGGGCTCGCGGCTTCATGCTCACCAGCGCCGTTCTGGTGAGCGTCTACATCCTTCGCCAGAAAACCCTGCGCAGCCACTGACACCACCCCCGGCAAATCATCGATTCCCGCCTATGCTCTGAGCATCCTGGGCGGAGAGACGGCTGATGCGGCAACGCTGGGCGGCAATCGGACTGCGGCAACCCTCGTGGCTGGCATGGCAAGGCGGCTGCCTGCTCGCCGGCCTGCTGCTCTGCCTGACCAGCGTGCTGGCCAACTGGGACTTCGAGCTGATCCTGCAGAACGCCACCAAACGCTATGGCGACCTGGGCCCGGCGAAGGCACGCATCGTCGCCTGGAGCGAGCTGATCCAGGCCAGCGTCGATTTGCCCGAAGCCGATAAGCTCACAGCCGTGAACCGCTTCTTCAACCGCCAGTTCCGTTTCACCGATGACATCCGCACCTGGCGCGAGAACGACTACTGGGCCACCCCCGTCGAAGCGCTGGTCAAGGGCGCTGGCGATTGCGAGGACTACTCCATCGCCAAGTACTTCACCTTGCGTCGCCTCGGCATTCCGGCCGAAAAGCTGCGCATCACCTACGTCAAGGCACTGCGCCAGAACCAGGCGCATATGGTGCTCACCTACTACAAGACCCCCACCGCCGATCCCCTGGTACTGGACAACCTGATCGGCGAGATACGCCCGGCCTCCCAGCGCACCGACCTGCTGCCGGTCTATGCCTTCAATGCCGAAGGCCTCTACACCGGTGCCAAGCGTGCCGGCGATACCAAGAAACTGTCGCGCTGGCAGGACCTGCTGAAAAAAATGAGAGCCGAAGGCTTCGCCATAGGAGAGGGTTAGCCCATGTCGTTACTCAAGCAACTGTTCCTGGCCATCTGCCTGCTGCTGGCGCTGGCCTTCGCCGGCAGTTTCCTCGCGGGCGTGGAAAGCTCCCGCGAACAGCTGCTCAGCCAGTTGCGCTCCCATGCCCAGGACGCCGCCACTGCACTCGGCCTGTCGATGACGCCCCATGTGGACGATCCGGCAATGATCGAGCTGATGGTCAGTTCGATTTTCGACAGTGGCTACTTCGCCAGCATTCGCGTGGTGCGCATCCCCGATGGCGGCGTGATTGCCGAGCGTCGCACCACCACCACCAGCGACCAGGTGCCCGGATGGTTCGCCCATCTGGTCAACCTCCGACCGCAGGGCGGTGACGCGCTGATCATGCGTGGCTGGCAACAGGCGGCGCGGGTTGAAGTCCTGAGCCACCCGCAGTTCGCCCTGGCCAAACTCTGGGACAGCGCCATCGGCAGCCTGGCCTGGCTGCTGCTCTGTGGCGTGGTCAGCGCTCTGGCCGGCGCCTGGCTGCTGCGCACTCAGCTGCGACCGTTGGACAATATGGTGCAGCAGGCCGAAGCCATCAGCCGACGCGAGTTCCTCGCCCTGCCCAAGGTGCCGCGTACGCCCGAACTGCGTCGCGTGGTGCTGGCGATGAACCAGATGGTGGACAAGCTGCGCAACCTCTTCGCGGAAGAAGCCGCGCGCAGCGAACGTCTGCGCGAGGAAGCCTATCAGGACAGCCTCACGGGGCTGGCCAACCGTCGCCAGTTCGATATCCGCCTGGCCAACCAACTGGTCCCCAACGACCAGAATGCTGCCGGTTATCTGTTGCTGTTGCGGGTCAACGACCTGGGCGGGCTCAACCAGCGCCTTGGAGGCCAGCGCACCGACGCCTTGATCCGCGATGTTGGTGAAATTCTCGACAAACTCGTGCAACAACGCGGCAATCCCGACTGGCTGGCCTCACGCAGCCGGGGCGGCGAGTTCTCACTGCTTTCACCCGGCCTCAACGGGGAAGACACCGAGCAATTGGCCGCGACCCTTGCCTCGCAGCTGGAAAACCTGCACGCCATCGGCGCCAGCGACCGCAGCCCAGTCGCCCTGCTCGGCATCGCCGCGTACCGGCCAGGGGAAGACATCCAGCGGGTCATGGGCCGCGCCGATCAGGCCCTGGCCCAGGCAGCGCAGAGCACGGAACGCCCCTGGGTGCGCCTGGATGATTTCGACGCGGCTCCGGGGCAAAGCCTTCACGACTGGCGGGCATGGATCGACGAGGCGCTGAACAAGGGCAAGCTGCGCCTGTACTTCCAGCCGGTAGGCCTCTGCGCCAACACCGCGGAAACCCTGCACCACAAGGTACTGGCGCGCCTGCTCGACCCTCAGGGCGAAGCAGTGCCCGCAGGTCGCTTCCTGCCGTGGATAGAACGCCTCGGCTGGGCCGCCCGCTTCGACCTGGCGATGCTGGAGCACTGCCTGGCGCACCTGCAGCAAACGCCGTCGCCCATCGCCCTGAGCCTGTCCGCCGCCAGCCTGCAACTAGGAGAACACCGCGAACGCCTGCTCGCCCAGCTCAAGGCGCATCCGCAACAGGCGTCGCTGCTCACCCTGGAACTGGACGAACGCCACCTGCCACCGGCCAGCGAACTCGGCCAGGTCTGCCATGCGATCCGCGAAACCGGCTACAGCGTCGGCCTGCAGCATTTCGGTGGACGCTTCAGCCTGATCGGCAACCTCGCCCACCTGGGCCTCGCCTACCTGAAGATCGACGGCACCTACATCCGCGCCATCGACTTGGAAAACGACAAGCGCCTGTTCATCGAAGCGCTGTTCCGCGCCACCAACAGTATCGACTTGCCCCTGATCGCAGAGATGGTGGAAACCCAGGGCGAACTGGACGTGTTGCGGGAACTGGGAATCCTGGGCGCCATGGGCCGACTGATCGGAGCACCGGCGCCGTGGCATGAGTGAGCTGGCGCCGGCTGATCGCTGCAGCAGGCTGAACTCGGTGCATCTGTAGGAGCGAGCTCTGCTCGCGAACGCTCCCGCTCGGGCTGTTCGCGAGCAAGCTCGCTCCTACAAAAGCAAAGGGCCACGAGCGGCCCATGTGTCGAGAAGTTAATTGGTGGGCGGGGTCAATCAGGGCATGCGCCGGTGTAGGTCTTGGTGACCCGCACACGTCCTGTCGCATTGATGCTTACCACCCGCTCCTGAGCGCCATCAGGATTGCCCCTGCAAACGGTAAGTGCCGTTACGGTGGCTCCCACTGCGCTGGGTTTGAAATCCAGGCTAGCGGCTGACGCGGCGATCCGGTAGCCGCTGGAAATGGCCGATCGGCGTTGAATTACGGTACTTCCCGCCAGAACGATCCACCCCTGCTCCCAACCGTCGGTCGAGCCACAGCTGGTTCCATTGCTCGACGCACACACCTTGACCACATCGTTGCGTTTGATGGCCTCGCCACGGGCGATTCGGAATGCGCTCGCAAGGTCGTCAGCATACGACCGGATTCTGCTCCGCTCTATGAAATCCGAGAAAGACGGTGCCGAAGCAGCGGCAAGAATGGCCAGGATTGTCAGGGTCACCAGCAACTCGATCAGGGTGAAGCCGACTTGGCTGCCCGAGGCAGGACCAGGTCGGCGCTTATACAAAGACAGGATCATTGTTCGATATTCCAATAGACCCGTGCCTTCGGTTGGATGGTGGAGGTGGGCGGAATCGGTGGACTGCCTTCCAGGGGCGAGTCCGGGTTGGCGCCAATCACAAAGGGAACCGTGGAACCGTCATCGAGGGTCACCATCCCCGCCACGGGAGATGGCGGCAGGCCGCCACCCGAAATGACCTCATAGCGATCGCCATCCAACCCTTCCGCATTGAGGTAGCTGATGTTGTAGACCCGCGCGACGCCGAGGTTGGAGCACTGCCCGGAAACCGGCACAGCGGGCATGTGGGTACTGAACGTCACGATGCCGAACACGGTAATTGCCGACGTTACTACCTGCTCGGTGGAGCCGAGCGCGAGGTACCAGCCTTTCTTGCCGGCCAATTGGGTGTCCGTCGGTGTGCTGCTGGTGGTGATGGCGAACAGCGAATCCCTGCAGATCACATCGTCGCCGCACGTGTCGCTCTCAGCATCCAGCCAGTCCTCATCCTCGGGGCGGTCCTTCAGCATGAAGAAGTGGTTTGACACCGCACTGGCCGAGGTGAAAGTGGTTAGCGGCTTCTCCCGGTCGCCGGAGCCGAGCAGCAGGATGTACTCGTCATTGTGAAGGACCACATCCGGGCCAAACACGAACTTGCGATTGCTCGTACAACTGGCGTTAGCGGTGTTGCAGCCCAGCGAGGCGATCTTGGTGATATCCCAGTTGGAGGTGTTCTCGGTGCCGATGTCGATGCGATAGACGCTGCCCCCCAGGTCGGCCAGGTAAGCATATTTGGCCAGCCCCGTGACCTGGTCTGGAATCACCGTCACATCACCGACTACAGCGCGGTCGGTATCCAGCTTGCGCAGCAGCGTGCCAGAGTCCGCATCGAGCACGTAGACGTGATTGCCCTTGGTGGACGAGGTGCAGCTGTGGGGGTCCGAATCCTCGCAGGGGTCATAACCTCCACCCATGATCAGCAAAGGCGAGTTACCGGAACCATAGCCGGCAGCCTTGAAGATCTTCGGCGCTGACCAGGTCTGGCCGATACCTGAGAAATCTGACGTGCAACCCGTGTCATTGGCAGTTGTCCCCGCCACCAGATTGTTCGGGCAGCCCTTCTTCCACTTCAGTACAGGACTGGAAGCGTTGCTCACGTCAAAGGCGTAGAGCGCCCGTCCGCCGCGCCGCATGGTTGCGTACAGCCACTTGCTGGAAGTTCCCACGTAGGCAGCGACAGTGCCGTCAAAACCATAAGGCTTGGGTTGGGGAGTCGGGCTTCCGGTGGTGTGACCGGGAAACTTGAGAGTGACCGTGTTGTCGCGGATGCGCTTGATGTTGGCGTAGAACTCCGGCGCCATGAAGGACCAGATCTCTTGGCCAGCCGCGCTCAACCCGATGCTGGTAGTACGGTTACCGTTGATGGCTCGCAGCAGCCCATCGTTGCCGCCATAGAAGACCACGACCTGGGGGGCAACGTCAGTGCCGTAGTTGATCGCAACCGGCCGCGAATGCACGACGTCTCCATGCATGGACGGACGTTTCTCGGTGAAGACGGTATCGCCATCCTCGTCCATGTTGTCGGTGCCTGTCGCCCAATTGATCAGGTTGGTGCGTTCGGTTGCATCCGCCGCGCCAAGCAGCGAGTTACTGATGGCGGTGTTGGCCGTCGCAAAATCCGTCAGCGCGGTGCAGGAAGAGAAGGTCGGATCGCAGGTCTTGATCGTGCGGCTCGTGGTATTGCGCAGCATGTAGGCCTGCGCACCCTTCTCGACGATGTTGCCATCCGGATAGTCGGACACGTCGGAGCCCGGCACCAGCAGGCATGCACCCTGGGGCCGGAACGTCCAGTAGGTTTCGCCTACGGTCGTATTGGGCGTCCAGAAACTGCGCGCGCACTCGGTGATGAAGCCCGTGGAGGCGTTGATGGCGCTCTTGCTGTCGGCGTCCTGCAACTTCAATTCATTGGCGATCACGCCAAGCTTGTATTGCTTGAGGTTGCCGGCCCAGCGGGGGAATCCGTCCTGGTCGGGCCTGAACATACCCACATACACCTGGTTCAGATAGGTGCCCTGGGTGTTCACGCTCACCGGCAGGCTTACCGAGGCGAATACGCTGTTCACCGCCTGGATCTCCGAGAAGATCGCATTGAGTGCGTCGGCAATTTGAGAGCCGGTGGATGTGACGTCGAAGTACTTGCCGCTGCTGACGTTGGCTGCACTCTTGAGCAGCGCCGTCCAACCAGGCCCCTGGCCGGTGGTCTTCTTGTTGATATCCACCGTGTAGGTGGTGATCCCCAGGCTGCTCTTCTTCATGAAGCGCGCCCATTCGTCAGCCATATTGTTCTGAGAACCGCTGGGGGTAATAGGGATCTCAGTGGTGCGCCCCCCCAAAGCCGCCAGCGCCTCGGTGGACTGATCAATAGAATTGTGATCATCCTGAGCAGCACCATTGCTGATGTAGATGACGTAGTTCTTGGCACATCCCGTCACGATCGGTGATGTATAAGTGGCCGCGTCCCGCGTTGCCAGGGCATTACCCGCCAAGGCATAAACGTCCTTGGACTGAGTACTGCCAAAAGTACTGCCGGTGTAGTCGGACTTATTCTTGAAATTGCCGGCATAAGGTCTGCCGGCCGAGAAATACAGATAAGCTTCTTCAAATGCGAGAGAAATCTTCCCTCCGTTGGACTTGTCGTTTCCAACATCCAGAGAGTTCACCAAGGCCTGATATGTTGGCTTGGTGCTATCCGTTAGCAACCGAATTGCTGCCCTGACATAGCCTCCATCGACATTGGAGTTTCCATTCCCGGTCTCTGTGTACATCATCAGGCCGACCCGGAACTTGTTCGCCGGCAAGGCAGAAATTACAGACGACAAGGCCGCCATCTCATTGTTAAAGGCAGTGTTCCACTCCGCCCTGTTGTCGAGAACGATCAGGACATTGGGCGCTTCCGTCGCGCTTGCCGGCGTGCCCACGAACAAATCCACGTCATCCGCCTTGGCCACTCCCTGTGCCAACAGCAGCCCCATCAGGGCCAGATTGAAGTACTTCTTCATGTCGATTCAGCCTCGAAAGGGGGCATCAGGGACAAACGGCATTCTTCTGGGCATCGGTCAGCAGGACCCGAACGCCGCTACGCACACGGGCCCTGGCGCCGCTGGCAGGATCATTGACGGTGGCGTCCAGCCCCCAGACCGTGTTCCAGGTCGAGTTGGACATGGCTCCCAGACTCAGGCTGCTCGGGGCGGCCGCCGTGGCAAGAGTGGCCCTTTGGCAGACCGGTGCGAGCATCGACACGACGTAATCGCGATTACCGTCATTGTTGAGATCGACATTGATCTCCTCTGCGGTCGGGGCTGTGGTGAAGGCGGAACCGATCACCTGCTCGATGGCTACGTTGGCAGCCATCACCGCCTCGTCACGGACCTGCATGTTGCCAACGGCCTTGTGGCTGGAAATGCTCTGGACGAAAGCCCCGGAGACCATCAGCGTAAGCAGAAGCAACATGACCAGACCCACGATGAGGGTCGCACCGCGCTGCCGCATCATTTGCAGGCTCCTATTCACGGCGTTTCCCTCCTTCCGGATACGTTCACCAGGCGGACGGTGGTGCCATAGACATGGCGCTTGTAGCTGTCCGTGTATGGACCCAAGGTGCTTCCCGCCAACGCGAATGACTTGTCGGAGCTGTAGCCGGGGGACGGCTGGATGCTACGCACCAGCAGCGAAAGCTCTACCGCAACCGTATTTATGGTTTGCGCGAGGGTGCACGCCGATACCCCAGGGCAGGTTTCATCAGGCGAACCATCGCCACGATTGGTAGGCGAGTCCTTGCGGTCGTCGTCCTGCCAGTCAATGGCCTGGGCGAAGTTCACTGCGGCGCCGGTGTCGCTCCGACTGTCCACCTTGAACACGACCTTCATGCCTTCCACCCCCTCTACTAGAGGAAGGGGCGGCTGCTGACTGACTGCACCGCCTGCAAGGTCAAGCTCCGACCGCACAAGCGTGGGAATGCCGTCCCCTGCTGTCACTGCAAAATCGCGAATGTAATAGATGTGGGAAATCAGACGGCGACGGTCTGCAATGGTCGTGCAGTTGCGTTTATGCAGAGACAGCTCGGCGGCTGAGTCGCCCATCGCCAAGCCACCTTCGGTGTTGCAAGCAGACGCCTGGACATATACGCGCCCCTCTTGGAAAACATCACACCCCGTCGCCCCGGCGACACAGGTGTCGGCGTGCCGTACTACCAGGATGTCAGTACCAGCGAGCCGATTCTGAATAATCGTGGTGCAGCCACTGGGGACGCTGCTGAGGAGTTGTACCGGCATTCCCAGGACGGCTTCCTTGTCGGAGGCGGTCCAGCTATCGAATGCCGTGCAGGGGTCCGGGAAGCTGGCTGGAACGTCCGACGGCGAATCGGCATAGGTCAGATCGTCGAACCCGGGCACGAAGCCATCCCAGAAACCGGCATGACTGATGTCCTCCTGGAGGACCTGCATGGCAAAACGGCCGTTCTCGATCTGCTCGTTTGCCTTGGCCATTTCGTCATTGGAACGGGAGATGTTCAGATACAGCGTCAACACCGAGCCAGTGACCAGCAGGCCCAGCAACATTGCGATCATCAACTCGATCAGGCCGAAACCACGCGCGGCCTTGCGGGAATTCAGGCAGGTCATAGGTTAGCCACCCTGACTACAGCAGTTACCGTGCGGCGGCACAGGTCGCTGGTACAGTTGGAGCCGGACGCACCGTTGTAGCTGTTCCTGCCACAACCCACGGACGAGGGAGGGGTCGACAGCGGGGACAACCCCTGCCAGGCGACCGTGATCAGATACTGCCCGCTACCGATGCTCTCGACGCAACCGCGACCACCGATCAGGCCACCGACCTTCGAAGTACCGCTGACTTCCGCCGCGCCCTGCAGTGCCTGGCACCACTCCGAGGAATCGATCTGCTGGCGTGTGGACGTGGATGTCGGACAGGTCATGCCCACACCGAGTGGACTGGACGCGCCGGTGACATAGCCCCCCGCGGCGTTGCGGTTGGCTGCAAGCCGGCTTTCCATGTCCTGAAGCAGGATGAGTGCCTGGGCCCGCTGATATGCCTCAGCCTCGGAAAGATGCAACCGCGACTGGAGGGCGGCGATGCCCAGTAGCCCAATGGCGAGAATGACGAGGGTCACCAGGACTTCGATGAGGCTGAAGCCTGCACTTCGCTTGAACGCGTTTCCCGAAGCCATGATTACCACTTCCCGGAAGGGCTTTTGACGCCCTCGCTAGTCAGTGAGAGGTTGCCATCGCTGGTTTGCGAACCGATCGCGGTGAACTGAATGGTGAACGACGGAACAGTCCCGGTACCGAGATCAATGGTGTAGCTGTAGTTTGGGGAAACATCAGAAGGGAGTGCATACCCGCTTGCTTCGAGAACGGCCTTGCTGGCGTATGCCCGGTTGGCAACGAGGAATTGCTGTTGCCTGTTGGCAATATCCATCATCTGCGACTGTGCCGCCGACCGTTTACCTCGAATGACATACTGCGTGTAACTAGGCAGCGCAATACTTGCAAGAATCGCGACAATAACGACCGTTATCATCACTTCTATGAGCGTGAAGCCTTTTTGTATCGGTCGCGACACTTCTCACCTCGCGGTTCCAGGGGTCCCTGGCCCAAACAAGCGGCCTCGGGACCCCACAGCTGGAAAATCAGGCGTCCAACCAGTAACTCATGAGCACATATAGCAGTGCGCCATCAGCTGAATGAGCAGGATTGGATGACCGCAGAAAATATAGCGATAAATGGCTTTCTGCTAGTAGAAGCGGGTCGCAAATAATAAATATATCCGCCAAAGAAAAAGAGAATTATTATCAGTCGAAAATGACTTTCGGCAAGACCATCAATTCCTGTTCGAATACTCAGGAATCGTTTATGGAACTAAAGTCCAAATTGAAGAAATACTTAATTTTATCAAGGCAAACTTCAACCAATTCGCTCATGTTGAGTTGATCAAATACGAGGGAATGACACGCCCGACGATGCGAATAGATCGACCCGGGTATGTGGAGCCGTCCCTCAATACGGCAATTGCGAATCGTCCGGCACCAATCCGCCCAGATCCACCACCTGAGAACGCGCGTATGCACGCTGCTGGAGCTTGCGACGCGCTGCTTCGGGCAGGTCGGTGTAGTTCATCACGCCGCGCTTCACCAGCACCTGCACCAGGTCCTCGACCACCCGCACCAGTTCCAGGTCGGAGTGCTGCAAGGACAAGAGGTGATCATGCAGGCTGCGGCTTGCGAACCAGCTCTGCACTTCCGGATCGTTGGCCGGCATGCTCTGGGTCATATTGTCGAAGGGTTCGTGCTCCACCCGCAGCACCCTGCCCTTTTCATCGCGCTGGACGAAAACCATAGGTCCCTCCCCCGCTTCAATCCAGATTCGGGCCCGCCCGAAGGCGGGCCCTCGCTTGCAATCAGGCGTCCACTTTCAGCGAGCCATCATCGAGCATGTGCGTGATCACCGACGCGGTGTCCGGCGCCCCGTACGCCGCCATCAGGTTCACGCCTTGCAGCACGACGGTCTGGCCGTCCCCACCCGTGGCAGCGGCGTTGCTGTCCACCGTAATGGTGGTGTTGGCGCCGAAGGCCATGGTCAGGTAATCGTCCAGGCTGCCCACATTGCTGTGCTCGCCGGTCAGCAGTTGCGACAGGTCCAGCTTGTCCACACCCGGAGTGAAATCGGTGATGGTGGTGATGCCGCTTTCACCAGGCAGCCACTTGAAGGTGTCCGCCCCGTCGCCGCCGGTCAGTTGGTCATTGCCGCCGTTCCCCGCCAACACGTTGTTGCCGCTGTTCCCGGCAAGCACGTCGTTGAAGTGCGAACCAAGCAGGTTTTCGACATCGATCAGCGTGTCCAGCCCGCCGCCGCCGGTGTTCTGCTGGCCAACCAGCGCGAGGTTCACCGCGACACTGGAAGCCGCGTTGGAGTACGACGCCGTGTCGCTGCCCAGGCCGCCATCGAGGATGTCATTGCCAGCCCCTCCCACCAGCACGTCGTTCCCCGCCAGCCCTGTCAGGTGGTCATTGCCGCTCGTGCCCTGGATCACGTCATCGCTGGCGGTGCCGACGAAGGTGGTGCTGGATTCGAGGTTCACCTGCAGTACCTGGGTCGACGAGGTGTCGCCATCGGCGTCGCGTACGCCGACCTGGAAGTTCAGGCTTGCGTCCAGCGTACTGGTCTCTCCCGTGATGAAGCCCACGTCGGAAACTTTGAGCACGTCGTTGTCGGTGGCTGACGAGGTGAACGACACCCGGTCGCTCACATCCGAGGCGCCACCGCTGCCAATGGTGGAGTTGAAGTTGATGGCCGAGGAGGAAGCGATGCTTTCGACGCTGGTTAGAATCTGCGCACCGTAGATCTGCCAGTTCTCGCCCGGGGCGTTGAAGTCGTTCTTCTCGATGACGATGGCACCGTCGTTGTTGTCCAGCGTGATGCCATAGGCCGCCAGCGCCACGCTGTTGGCGGTCATGATGTCAGTGCTGCTCACCACCAGCGCGCGGGTGGTCTTCGCGCCACCGGCACCGACCAGCTTCAGCACCACGACCAGGTCTTCTCCGTTCACCCCATCGAACTTGAGGAACATGCCTTCGGCACGGGCGCTGGGTTCTACACCCAGATTGCCTTTCGGATTGCTGGTGTAGAAGTTGAGGTCCAGGACTTCACCCTTGCCCATTGTGTCCCCGCCCACACCATTGGCCGCGTTACTCACACTGACCCACGAGGTGGCCTGATTGAAGAGTTCGCCATCGGTGAAGGTGGAGGTGGTGGATATCCCGGCACGCAGGTTGTTTTCATTCGTGCCGCCGCCAGGCTCGGCATAACTGGTGTACTGCACGAAGAAGTCGTTATCCAGCTCCACCACCGCGACCATCGGCTGGGTCGAATCCGGAAGCGTGCTGTTGACCTCGTAGCCCGAGATGCTGATCGAGGTGCTGGTCTTGAAGATGGTGAAGCCCTGGATCGGCTCATCCAGCGCGACACTGTAGGTGCCGTTGACCTTGTCAAAAGTCAGGGTGCCGTTGGCCGGTTCCAGCGTCCCGGGACTCGCCGAGTTGGGCGCGTAGTTGAAGGTGATGTCGAAGATTGCGCTGGTGGCCGATTCGGACACCCAGGTCACCGCCGTCGAGGAAATCGCCACGCCGCCCACGGTGCCGGTCAGGCCGATGGCGGTGAAGTCCGAGTCGGATGCCGAGAAGGGTCCGCTGCCACGGGTGTCGCCGCCGGTGCTGTAGACGAATACACCCGACGCGCCGGCAACACTGTCGCCATTGGAGAACACCAGGTTCGAGGTCTGCAGGATGGCCGGGATGTCGTCTTCCACCTGGATCAGGAGGTCGCCCGCCAAAGGCAGGCTGCCGCTGGCATTGCTGGCCTGCAGCGCCCCCGTCAGGTTGAGGGTGAGGATCTGATCGTCACCTCCTGCACCATTGGGATGGTCGAGCGCGCCCAGCAGGGTGAAGGTGTAAACGCCATTGCTGGCTACCTGCAGGGTGAACACCGTTTCGGTGCCAGCCTTGGCCACCAGGGTGTCGCCCACGCGTGCATAGGTGATGGTTACGCCATCCGAAGTCAGCACGGGCATCGCCTGCGGCGTGGCGGCCACACTGAATTGCGCTCCGACCGGTGTACCGACCAGCAGCTCACCGAGATTGCCGGTCACCACAGTGGTCTGGGCGTCACCGTCGGTGATTCCGCCAGGCAGCTCATCCTCGTCCACCCGTCCGATCACTGGCGAGGTGTCTTCGATCCGCACCGTCAACGAGGCGCTAGACGGGTCGCCGTCCTTGTCGATGATGCTGTAGGTAAAGCTCTCGCTGGTGTCGGCGGCCACATTCTTCGGCGCGACATAGGTCCACGCACCCGTGGTGAAATCAAAACTCAACTTGCCGCCACCAAGTGTGGTGATCGCACTCAACTGGCTGCCGGAAAGACTGCCACCGGTGCTCAGAGTGATCGTGCTGGCGCCATTCCACGTATAGGTGGTGGTGCCGATCTGGATGGATTGGACGCGGCCCGCACCGTCAGCACCGAAGGCATCATCGTCACCGCCACCCACGGCGTTGTCGCTGCCCAGCAGGACGTTGCCGGATACCACGCCACCCACGATCTGGCTGGCCAGGGTTTCGACCAGGTCCTCGAAGGCGGCCACCATGATGGGCGAGCCGGAACCATCGACGTCCACATCCTGCAGTCGCGGCGTATTGATGCCGTTGCCTACGCCGATGGTGGTGACGTTGATGCCGTTGTTATCGACGAAGTTGTTCCACTGGGTCGCCACGGCCGACGTCAGGGATGTGTCGCCCGGTCCGGTCTGCTCGTTCGGATTGCCATCACTGATGAAGAAGACCTGGTTGCTCCAGCTCGACAAAGGCGTGAAGACCGCCATGGTCTGCTGGATGGCCGCGGTGAAGTCGGTGTTGCCGGAGAACGGGCGCTCGCCGCCTTCCGCCGGATTCAGGCTGTTGACCAGATTGATGAACGCAGTGACATCAGTCACCACCGGGTAGGACGCGGCGGTCCCGGAGAACGCCACCAGTTGGATGCGCACATCGCCATCGGTGGTGCTGAACAGCGTCTGTCCGGCATTGCGCACCGCATCCAGCATGGTGTCCAGCTCGGTGTCATCGATACTGCCGCTGAAGTCCAGCACGAACACCACGTTGAAGTCCTGGCCGCTGCCTTCGGCTACGTCGGCGCTATCGTTCTTCCCGCTCGGCGTATCGTCGTCGACCTTGATATCCAGGGTGCCGTTGGTGGAGTCGCCATCCTTGTCGGTGACCTTGTAGGTCAGGCTGAACAGCTGGTCATTCTCCTCACCGCCCAGCGCATGCTGGATCGGCGCGAGCTGGGTCACGCCGTAGGCACCGGTGGTGCTGTTCAGGGTCACCTCGATGACGGTGGTGGTGCCCTGCTTGATCAGCAACGTGGTGCCGGATATCACGTAGCTGAAGCCAACGGGAGCGCCCGTGCCCTGCCACTGGACATCACCGGCACCGTCGGCACCGAAGACAAACCCGACGCTGCCCGTGGTATTCGCCGAGTCCGGGTCGTCGCCAGTGCCATTGGCAATGCCGCCGGGAAGGGCGTCGTCGTCCAGTTGCACCACGGCATTGCTGGTCACCGTCGGTGCGTCGTCACGGAAGCTGATCGCGCTGCCCAGATCGAGGGTCGCGCTGTCCTTGTCTCCATCGCCATCGGTAATGGTGGCGCTCAAGGTGATCAGGTCGGCACTGGACAGGCCCGCCACCTGGTCTGGGCCGCTGTCAGGCGAATGCACAATTGCCCGCTGCTGGTCGAGGGTCACCGTGCCATCGGCAGCGACGCTCAGGCGGAAGGCGACCTGTCCCCCGCCGCTGACCAGCCCGACGATGTCCGAACCGACCTTGGACAGCAGGATGCTATTGCCGGTCGCGGTGTCCCGCAGGCCGCTGTCCACTCCGGCAGACTTCACGTTCAGGCTGTAGGTGATGGCGTTACTGACGGCCGCACCGTCGGCACCGAACACCGTCGCGAAAGCGCCGGCGAAACTGGTGCTGGCATCGAGGCTCAGGTTGGTCTCGTCCACCTGCACGCCCAGGGCACCCAGCCCCTTCACGCTGATGTCCGGCACATCATCGATGATGTTGACGGTCAGGATGCCGGTGCCGGTGTTGCCGTTGGCGTCGGTCACCGTGAACGTGAAGGTCTCGGTGAACTGCAGGTTGTTGCCGTTATCACCCGGATTGACCTTGGGTGCGGAAACCAGTGTGTAGGTGTAGGCGCCTGTGCTGCTGACCACCAGTTGGCCATATTGGCCATTGCCCGCCCCGACACCCAGGCTGAAGCTGTACGGCCCGTTGCCACCGCTACCCACCAGGGTGCCGCTGGCGAACTCGTCGTTACTCGACGGTGCACTACCGAAGCTCAGGGCTGCTTCGCGCACGTCCTGATCCGAACCGGCCTGCACACTCCCCGTCACTGTGTAGTTGGACACATTGATGGTCAGCGTCGTGGTGCTGAGGTCGCCGTCGGCATCGACGATGGTGTAGGTGAAAGTATCCACTGCACCCGCCTGGCCCACCGAGTTGGCGTGGCTGGTGTACGTGTAACTTCCGTCGGCATGCAGCACCAAGGTGCCCAGGCCAGTGTTGATGGGATCGCCGACACTGCCGGAAGCAGCAGTCGTGGTGTCACCACCTGCGCGCACACCCACTACACCGGTGGTCGGCGACGGACGTCCATCTGCACCGAACACATCGGCCACCGAACCCGATCCGGCGCCACTGACCACATTGCCGTTGACGCTGCCGCCCTCGCTGAGCGAGGCACTGTCAGCCTTGGCCTTCGGCACATCGTCGACAATTTCGATGGCCACGCTGGCCGAAGCGTTGGCCAGCCCGTCGCCCACGTTAATGAGGAAGCCGTCCGTTTCCGGACCGGCAGCATCGGTGGTCGCTTCAGTGAGCGTGTAGCTGAAGTTATAAGTGCCGTTGCTGTAGCCAGTGATCTGCACCGTGCCATGAGCGGTGCTGAAGCTCTGCCCAACCAGGCTGGCAAAGCTGCTGGTGGTGAGGTCGACGCTGAGGCTACCGACACTCAAGGTCTTCAGATTGGACAGCCCATCGGAGTCGGCGACGGTGAAGCTGCCGGTAGTGACCGTGCTGCCATCGCCGGCACTGGAACCTTCCGGTAGGCCCTTCTCGTAGACCTTGGCCAGATCGCCGCCAGCATTGGGCGTGCTGACATTGACCGTAGGGATATCGTTGCTGCCGGTGATGGTGATGGTCAGCGTCGAATTGCTGGGGTCGTTGTCGGCATCGCGCATGGAATAGGCGTATTGCAGGGTGACCTGCTCGCCCTGGTCCAGGCCTTCCACCGCCGCCGAGCCATTGGCCAGCGCGAAGCTGTAGCTACCGTCTGCATGCAGGGTGACGACGCCGTAGGGCGTGTTCACCAGCAAACTGCCGTTATCCCCCGGCGTGGCACCGGCCACACCATTCCAACTGGTGAAGGTCTTCGGCTGGTCGGCACCACCGACGTCGTTATCCAGCACATTGCCGCTGACACTGGACGGGCTGCCGTTCTCGGTCACGCCACGGCTGTCGGGGTTGGCGGCGGGTAGGTCGTCGACGATCTCGATGCTGACATTCGCTGAGGCACTGGCCAGGCCATCGCCCACATTAACAAGGAAGCCGTCCGTCTCCGGACCGGCGGCATCGGTGGTCGCTTCAGTCAGCGTGTAGCTGAAGCTGTAGACGCCATTGCTGTAACCCGCGATCTGCACCGTGCCGTGAGCCGTGGTGAAGCTCTGCCCGACCAGGCTGGCGAAGCTGCTGGTGGTGAGGTCCACCGTCAGGCTGCCAACGCTGAGGGTCCTCAGGTTGGCCAGCCCGTCGGAGTCGGCGACGGAGAAGCTGCCCGTGGTGACCGTGCTGCCGTCCCCGGCGCTGGAGCCATCCGGCAGGCCTTTCTCATAGACCTTGGCCAGGTCGCCGCCAGCGTTGGGCGTGCTGACATCGACCGTGGGGATATCGTTGCTGCCGGTGATGGTGATGGTCAGCGTCGAACTGCTCGGATCGTTGTCGGCATCGCGCATGGAATAGGCGTACTGCAGGGTGACCTGCTCGCCCTGGTCGAGACCTTCCACCGCCGCCGAACCATTGGCCAGCGCGAAGCTGTAACTACCGTCAGCATTGAGAGTCACCAGGCCGTAGGGCGTATTGACCAGCAGGCTGCCGTTATCCCCCGGCGTTGCGCCAACCACGCCATTCCAGCTGGTGAAGGCCTTCGGTTGGTCGGCACCACCGACGTCGTTGTCCAGCACATTGCCGCCGACGCTGGACGGGCTGCCGTTCTCGGTCAGGCCACGGCTGTCGGGATTAGCACTTGGGACGTCGTCGACGATCTCGATACTGACATTCGCCGAGGCACTGGCCAG
>NZ_QJRF01000006.1 GCF_013393345.1 Pseudomonas taiwanensis | reverse complement strand
TTGACGACCATAGAGCGTTGGAACCACCTGATCCCATCCCGAACTCAGCAGTGAAACGACGCATCGCCGATGGTAGTGTGGAGCTTCTCCATGTGAGAGTAGGTCATCGTCAAGCTTCTATCCCAAAGCCCTGGTATGCCCAACGCATGCCGGGGCTTTGCCTATTAGTGAAAGCCATCGAAAGATGAGCTTTCTGCAGTAACCGATAGGTACTGCTGAGTTGTTCCTGGTTAAGGAATCGCTCAAAGCGCAAGCGGTTGAGTAGAAAAGAGATTTTCGAAAAACAGCTTGACAGTAAGAAAGGCTGCTGTAGAATGCGCGGCCTCGGTTGAGACGAAAGGCTTGATCGAAACGCTCTTTAACAACTGAATC
>NZ_QJRF01000029.1 GCF_013393345.1 Pseudomonas taiwanensis | reverse complement strand
CCGGTGACGCTGCCACTGGCCACGGTCGCCGCGCCAGCCACGTCACCGATACCACCGGCGATGCCTCCGGCCAGGCCGTCCTCGTCCACGGTGCCGCTTGCAGCGGCACCGGTCGCGGTCGGCGTGTCGTCGTCAACGGTAATGACCAGCTTCTCGGGTGCGGCCGTCACCGTGTCGCCGTCAGCGTCGGTGGCCCGCAGCAGCGAACCGAGATTGAGGGTGATGTCGTTCTCGTCATTGCCCGCCGCATGATCGAGCGGCTTGAGCAGCGTGAAGCTGTAGGCGCCTGCTGTGGTCAGGCTGAAGGTGAACACGGCGACTGCGCCGGCCGAGGCGGTGAGCGTGTTGCCGACGACGCTGTAGGTCACCGCCACCCCGCCCGAGGACAGCGTCTGCGGCAGGCCGCTAGTGTCGCCGGACAAGGCGTAGCTCAGTGGTGCATCGGCACCGGACTGGAAGATGCCGGTGACGCTGCCGCTGGCGGTGGTTGCTGCGCCGGCCACGTCGCCGATGCCACCGGCGATGCCGCCGGTCAGGCCGTCCTCGTCGACGGTGCCGGCCACGGCAGTTCCGGTCGCGGTCGGGGTGTCGTCGTCAACGGTGATGACCAGTTTCTCGGCAGCAGCGGTCACCTTGTCGCCGTCGGCATCGGTGGCCCGCAGCAGCGAACCGAGATTGAGGGTGATGTCGTTTTCATCGTTGCCGGGCGCGTGATCCAGCGGCTTCAGCAGCGTGAAGCTGTAGGCGCCCGCTGCTGTCAGGCTGAAGGTGAACACGTCGACCGCGCCGGCCGAAGCGGTGAGCGTGTTGCCGACGACGCTGTAGGTCACCGCCACGCCGCCCGAAGTCAGCGCCGGCAAGCCGCTGGTGTCGCCAGACAGGGAATAGCTCAAGGGCGCATCGGCACCGGACTGGAAGATGCCAGTGACGCTACCGCTGGCCACGGTCGCCGCGCCGGCCACGTCACCAGTGCCTCCGGCGATGCCGCCGGCCAGGCCGTCCTCGTCGACGGTGCCGGCCACGGCAGTGCCGTTCGCTGACGGCCCGTCGTCCTCGAAGACCAGCTTGGAGCCGATTTCTGCAGTTGCAGTAGAGACGTGGGTCAGCTTGAAGCCGCCGATATCGAAATCGGCATGGTTAGTGCCCTTGGCGTTGAGGGCCGCGCCGTTCTCGACGAGCACGCGGTTGTGATCCGCCGTTGTGGTGTATTCGATCCTGTAGCCGGCCTTGACGCCGGTGATCGTTGCAACACCCGCCGTAAAGGTGATGGCAATGGCCGGATCATTCACCGAACCGTTCGAGTTCTCGATCACCTGCCCGGTGCTGATGTTGATGACCCGGACATTGGTGATTGCAACCGACGTATCGCCCGTATAACCGTTGATGAAATTCACACCAGGTTCGGCTGCCGTGGTGAATGCGCTGATTTTTACCTGGGCAGTCTTGCCGCTTTGCAATTGCACGACGTCGAAGCTGGCCGACCGCGCGTTGAAGACGGCGGTAAAGTCGATGTTGGATTCGAGATCGGCTTCGTTCTGATCCAGGTTGGGAATGGTCACGTTCTGCCTGGCGCCGGTGACGAACGAAAAGCGGATGCCCTCCTGTTCCGTGATCATCTGATTGTTGGTGCCGAAGGTGGTCGGGCCACCCGCCTGGCTGGTATTGATCGTGTCGCCAGTCGTTATGTTGGCGCCCGATGACTGGTCGGCGGGGCTCTTGCCGGTGGCGATGATGGTGGGGTCTGTGATCCTGCCACCGACAACGGTGGGGGTCGCCGTCGTGAACATCAGGAACAGGTTTTGCCCGGAGGGGGCATTGGCCAGGCTGAACACGAGGTCCTCACTGGTTCCAATGAAAACCTTGTCCGCCAGATTGAGGGCATCGTCGGGATCGTTGGTGTTCGGGTGCTTGAGCGGTTGGTACTCAACTGTCCAGATCTTGCCACCCGAGACCGGGGATCCGGTTTCTTCGATATAGGCAGCGAACACGATCGCGCCCGTCGCGCCACCGGCTCGTCCCAGCAGGATGTTGTTGTTGCTGGAATCGGTATAGAGAAAGATGCTGGTGCCATCGAGCGTATCCAGCCCGCTGTCCAGTCCATTGAGCGCTGCGCCAGAGCTGTCGACGAAGCTGACATCGGTAATGCTTGCGCCGGGCGCCGCGCTGATGGTGAGCGCATTGCTGCCCGTGTTGCCCGCGGCACCGGTATACCCACTCAAGGCCGCATTCGTTGCGATGCCGGCCTGGAGCGCGGTCAAACGGTTGGAGAAGAGCGAGGGTAGGGCCGCCAACAGAATTTCGGTGTCATTCGAGTCTTCAGGTTCGCTTGGCGTAGCGGTGAAGTTCTGCAAACCCGCCGTTTCATCAAGAACTGTAAGGCTGCCCGTCGTCGTAATGGTCATGGTTTTTCTCCGCGGCAGTTCTGGTCATCAAGGCCTGACCGTTGACCCTTGTTCACTACTGACCATCACTATGAGGAAGCGCCGGGTGCGGGCGCATCGACCGATACTCCCAGGCGGCCTAGGAGTTTCGGACTACTCGGTGGGAGAGGAGGGGGGCAACTGTTGCGGTGGTGAGAAAAACGGGCGATCGCGGCCAGGAAGTGCCCGGTCGGAGGCGGGTCAGTTGTGCTGTAGCCACACCTGGTACAGCTGATACAGGATCGCCAGCGCCAGACCGAGCAGGAGCAGATCGCGGAACATCTTCAGCGTCAGCACCCAGTAAACCGCGATCGCCACCATGGCACCGAGGATCAGGCTGTGCGTCTGCTCCCAGTGCTTGGTGTAGGTCGTCGCAAGGTAGCCAGCCCCGAGGGATGCCGTTACCTGCAGGAGCGTCATGAACAACAGCCCACCGGAAAACGGCTTCGGTGGGGCGTCATACACCCGCCCCAGACCTCGGCAGTAGCGGCACTCGACGGTGCGGCCGTCCTTCTGAATGGTGCGGCTGCCATGACATACGGGGCATTGTTGCCAAGCCATAACTCGCCTTGCCACTTGTCTGGGACTACCAATGGGTAACGGTAGATCGGCCGGAGACAATTGGCATTCCCATTTGTATGTATAAGTTTGCCGTTGGGGGAGGGGGGCCAGGGCGAGGGGGGTGATTGGAGCCCCTGGAGCGCAAATGTTGTCCGAGGCACAGCAGTCCAGCAGCCGGCCATCGCCAAGATGGAGAAGCGCACCGACATGTACATCTCCACCCTGCGCAGCCACATCGAGGCCATGGATGGGCAACTGGAGGTGATCGCCCGGTTCCCCGACGGTGGACGGGAAGCTATTGAGTTTCTGCTTACTCTAGGAACGCTCTTTGGATTTGCGAGTGCGATCCCCGCCTGCCTTCTACTTTGGTGTCTGGATTAATACTTAGGTATCGGGAAGATATATTGATTGGTTGATTAATCTAGTCTTACGCACAAATGAAGCTCCACGAGCCCAGCGATACATTAAACATCAAGGGTTTCGGAGGGTTTCATCGTGAGCCATTTGATAAACGAATTTGCGGACAGCGCCTCGTCGCTTCGCTCAGCAGTTCTTGTCTGTCTGGCCCTGATGACCACCGCCGTCGTCCATCAACAGCCACTCGCCAAGCCGCGCAGTGCTGCTCTCTCGGCACGAGGAGCCTCGAGTTCCCTGGTCAGGCTGGAAGATATCAATCAAGGAACCAGTAGCCTGCCCATAGGCTCGCACTTGATCAGCCCACGCAAACTGTATGCACATCACGGCATATATCTGGGAAATGGCGAAGTTGCTCACTATTCCGGATTTTGCACTTCATTCAAGGCGGGCCCCGTCGAGGTGACTGATCTCGAATACTTCGCCAATGGCAACGATATCTGGATAGCTCAGGAACAGTGCAGGTATTCCAACAACGAGATAGTCAGCCGTGCGCGTTCAAGAGTTGGCGAGCGTCAATACAGCCTGTTTTCGAATAACTGCGAGCACTTCTGCAATTGGTGCATAAGCGGAGAAAGCTACAGTGCACAGATAAATGCCTGCCTTCACTTCTCGCGCCATGCTTTCTCCTGGATTTCGGGTTCGCAACCGAGCTTCATGGCATAGCGTCGGCCCCCCGTCAGTCCAAACGTTTCTGGAAATAGAAGCGCTTGTGACCAGGGGGAAAATCGTCGAGGTGACCGAACTTGGTGAATCCGTGTTTCTGATAGAACGCGGGTGCCTGGAAGTCAAAGGTGTCCAGCCAGATGCCGACGCAGCCTTTCTCACGCGCAACGTCTTCAGCCATGTTCATCAGTCGAGAGCCTGTACCTTGCCCCCGCGTGTGCTCCGGAATGGCCAGCAACTCGATGAACAACCAACGATAAAAAATTTCCCCGTACAGGCCTCCAAGCATTTCATTGGAGTGCTCATCGCGAACCAGCAGCGCGATTGTTTCCCTTCCCGGATCACCCGCTCGAGAACGGTTATGCGCCCGCAAGGGCCCAATGATCGTCGCGAGCTCTTCTTCTCCTGGGTTTACCGTCATCTCGATACGAGTATTCATTCGCTAGTCCTTTAGACGTTGGGTCTGGGCCTCGCTGCCTGAGTAGCAAGCAGGAGCGCCACGGCAAGCCTCCCACAAAGGTTGGCCCGCCGAATAGGTGGAGCAGGCCACGCCATGCTCGATCTTCAGGGGCTTTTCTGATCGGAGGAACCGGCTATCAGCACCTCCGGCAGCGCGCATCCCCACAGCGAATGGCGATACGGCCTGAGCTATGCTCACCACGCCACTTGGGACCCGTTGCGAGGGATCGCCATGCACGAACTCCTGCAGTACATCCGTCAGTTGGTTGCCAGCGGTGGTCCGGAGCCGCACCAGTACGAGGAGCTCAACAACTGGTTCCACTGCATAGCGGCCAGGGTCGGCGACGGCGAAATCACCCTTCCGCAGGTCAAGGCAATGTGGCCAGTGTTCGGCGACGCCTTCTCGCCGCAGACCTTGCAGGGCTTCGTGGTGCATAGGCCGCACGGACACTTCGGCGACTTCGAGATCATCGACCGGATCTATACCCATTGGTTGTCACCCATCGCGCACCTGCGCAACTGGGACCATTTCTTCCACTGGCATCAGGCTCCCCGCGCGGTCCGCAATCGCAAGGATTACTTCAAGTCACTGATGGCGGATCTGGACGCCGACGGTACACCGCACCGCGTGCTGAACGTCGGCAGTGGCCCGTGTCGCGACATTCACGAATACCTGCAGGAGCGTCCAGCGAGCCGCATTCACTTCGAATGCATCGAGCAGGAGGAAAAGGCCATCGCCTACGCCAGGGCGCTGCTCGGCGGAGCCGACGTCACCATCCATGAACAGGACGCCTTCCGCTTCAGACCCGGTCGTGTGCGCTACGACCTGATTTGGTCGGCCGGCCTGTTCGACTACCTGGATGACCGGCAATTTGTACTCCTGCTCAAGGTCCTGGCCAGGACACTGCGTCCGGGGGGCGAACTGGTCATCGGCAACTTCACCGAGCCCAACCACTCACGTGATTACATGGAGTTCGGCGGCTGGTTCCTCTATCACCGCAGCGAAGCGCAGCTGCGGACCCTGGCGGCGCGAGCCACGCTGGCTAGCGAATCGGTCAGCATCGAACAGGAGCCGGCCGGCCTGAACCTGTTTCTGCGCATCCGCTTGGCGTGAACAACCGGCGCCACACCTTTTGCAGTTGTGGGGCATGCCTGTGCCATTCGCCCGCCTTCCTGACGGTGCCTGAAGATAAGCAATTTCGCGGGCTCCGATGAGTGTCACGGCTGAGTTCGACGCATCCAGACCGAAACGAAAAAGCCCCTGAAAATCTCTCGATCTTCAGGGGCTTTGGGTTTGGTGGGGCGGGGGATTTGAACCCGTTTCAGGGCTTGTCCACTGATGGCAAGTGATGGTCAACGCTAGTCGTACCGCTGTCTCGGTGGTGGCGCTTCTGACCTTTGCTGGGCTGTGTCGGCCAGTGTCTTCGACACTTTTTCGACACCTTGTAATGTCGTATTGACTTCGTATTGATGGCTTTGTAATGTCGAGCTGCAGCTTCGGCTGCGCAGGTGTATCTCACCTGTCCTGCTCTTTAAAAGTCACGTTACAAGGAAAGCGATGCCTAGAAAGGCTACTTTTTAGGCGATCCTTCGGGATCATGACCGGCATCCCGCGTCCCTCTAGCGCGATCGGCCCCGGATTCGAACGGGGGCCCGCCGCCCATGGCGACGTTTGTCTGGCGTATAAGCAGAGAGTCCACCTGAATTAATAATATTGTTCCTTGTGCTCAAACTCTTGGTCTGGCGACAGATAACACCCGTTATCTGCATATCAGGAGGACTGAAGAATGATTTTCTTCAACATCGTAATAAACGTGACTGGTTGTTCTAAGAGCGTTCGTTCGGAAGTGGGAGACCGCCCCGATACGGAAAGGGTTAGTTCAGGTGCAAAGTGGAAAGCAGCTGTTATAGTTGCGGCCCCGTGGGTTGGCAAATTGCTTCAATACCTCTTCGGAGGTGATGGAGGTAATAGCTAACTGACTCTCAGCTTTATTCTCTCGTGGAGCATTTATGGCGAAGGACAAGCCTTATTATCCCCATTCGTCAATTTCGTCTATAGATACTCTGGCTAAGTGTTTGGGTGTGGCTCCAAAGGTCATGCTCGATTTGGCGCGTGATACTGAGAATTCCTATACGGAATTCGTTGTTCCGTCTAAAGGCAAGGATCGGACTGTTTACGATCCAAAGCACAATCTAAAGAAGATACAGAAGCGTATTAATTCGAGAATATTCGAGCATGTGCTTTTCCCCGAATACCTTCAAGGTGGTATTCGAGATGTCGATTCTCCTCGCGATCATGTCAATAACGGACGAGCACACACAGGCTCCTCTGTGCTTGTGAGTTTGGATATTAGGAATTTTTACGACAATATCAAATATCCGAGTGTTTTTGATGTTTTTAAAAATTTCTTTAAATTTCCAGATGAGGTGTCAAAGGTTTTAGCTGATTTGGTTACATTTCGCGGTAAGGTTCCACAAGGAGCTTGCACGTCGAGTTATGTGGCTAATCTAGTATTTCATAATACCGAGTACTCTGTTGTGAGTTACTTAAAGTCGCGTGGGATTCAGTACACGCGTCTTTTGGACGACGTGGCATTGTCCTCCAATCGGGTGATTTCGAAAGCTGATTTGGAAGGCGCCATCGAGAAAGTCGCTGGTATGTTTAAGCGGCACAAGCTCAGGATTCATCCGCGCAAAAAGAAGATTGAGTATTCTTCTGATAGCCGGAGCGAGTATAAAGTTACTGGAGTTTGGGTTGCCCATGGGGTGCCAAAGCTTCGGCGTAAAGATCGTGACTATATTAGGCATTTGGTACATATATGCGAGCTGGAGTTTCTAAAGGATCCAACTGCCGACTCATATCATGAGTTGTGGAATAGAAGCTCTGCGCAAGTTGCCCAGATGACTAGGCTAGGCCATTCTCAGGCGGCCTCGCTAAGGTCTAGGATGTCTGAAATACTTCCTCTTTATGGGCCTTCTAGGAAAACTCAGCTAAACATTGAGGTTAAAAAGCTGCTTGGTCGAAAGCAGTCTGAAAGTAATTCGCTTGGATTTATTAGGACTTACCATAAGTTGATTAACGCTCTTGGGATTTTGTCTCGGACGGATAGAGGGTTAGCTCGAAGCTATCGAGGCTTGTTGACGGCAAAATTTCCTCATGTTCGTTCAAAGGTTAAATATTGGGAGCAGTAGCATTGGCTGGGAAAAATATTGATCGTGGCTTCGTCACGGTTTATCACGCATTTAAAGGGTATGGTTTCATCCGTAGAGAG
This sequence comes from Pseudomonas taiwanensis, assembly GCF_013393345.1. Lineage (GTDB taxonomy): Bacteria > Pseudomonadota > Gammaproteobacteria > Pseudomonadales > Pseudomonadaceae > Metapseudomonas > Metapseudomonas resinovorans_C. Next base: position 102,254 of record NZ_QJRF01000029.1, on the reverse strand, counting down.
AAGGGGCGTGATGTTTTTTTCTTCTACGACGATATTGCAGACGGGCAGGAGGAGTTTATTGTTGGTGATGCTGTGGAGTTTGAGGTAAGGATTGAGGGGAAAGGTCCTCGCGCTTACGACGTCAAACGAGTGTCTTGAGTCAAATCTCAATTTTATGAGATCTGCCTTTTGGGTTGAGATTGTTTTCCACTAAACAATGTGTCTGTTGGTTGTTCGGTGAATGGGGTCTCTGGGGATTTTGTGAGCGAAAGTTCATTTGTATCAGTTCGAAATGGAGTAATTGCCTCGGTAGTTTCTGGGGTGATCCTCTTGGCTATTCCTGTTGTTAGGGGGTATTTGGCAACTGCATTTTCTTTGCTTTGGTCAGGATTAATTTGGTGTTGGGACGTCTTAGTTGGGTCCTATTCAATGCCTGGTTGGGTATGGTTGCTGGCTTTCTTGCTGAGTTTTGTTGGTGTAGTTAGTATCTATTTTTCTGTAAAAGGTGACGATGAGAAGTCCGATGTCCCAGAGTGGGAGTCGTATGTTGAAGACTCCATGTTTGGGGCTAGATGGCGCTGGAGGTGGTTGGGTAATCGCCTTGCGGACCTTTGGTGTTATTGTCCGAGGTGCGATGCTACTTTGGTGTATGATGATAGTTCGTGTAGGAACTATCTGTCTGATGTTCGATTGACGCACTTTATTTGCGAGAATTGCGGTAATTCAATAGTCACTTCAATTACCGGTGGAAATAAAAACTATGCCGTGGGTGCTGCTGAGCGAGAAATACTAAGGCGCATTCGGACTTGTGAGTTTTTAAGAAAGTAAAATCTTCCGCTCGCATGCTAGCCCATGGGACTAAAGCTACTCGCCGCTGAGCAATACCTCTGCTTCATGCGATCGCTTTGCGGCTCCCGGTCGTTCTGCCAGCGTTCTCCCCAAACCCGGCATTCATCTTTGAAGAACTGCTTCGCGCCTTTTCGGCATTCCCGATAATCAATTGATCCGCGTTTGTGGTTTCCGCACACGCTGCCGCCGTCGATGTAGTTATTCACGATGGTCCAGGTGGCGTAGTAGCGGGCGCCGCCGCTCCACTTATCAATCCATTCGCCGTGCTTCTCGATGGTCCTGCTCTGAGTGGTTGCCTGCTGGATGGGCTGTTGATAGGCGGATGACTGTCTGACGCCTTCCATGCTCACCACGTTGTCAGGCTCCCGCGGAGTGTAGTTCTGGTCGTTGTAGTCGGTTTGCTTGATCCGGGCGTTGCGCTCGGTTTCTTGCTGCTTGACGCTGGACCAGAACATTTCTTCAGCGGTTGGCTGATTCGGGGCCGGTTCTTCAAATGGAGGTAGGGAAGACGGTTCCTCTTGCGGTTGCTCGAGCTGGGCCGTTGAGGTGGAACCTTGTAAGAAGGGAATTCGGGCGCCGGCAAGGTGAAGCAGGCCCGCTGTGCTGATGGTGCCAATCAGGCCGGTAATCAGCCACTTCCCAATTTCATTACGTCCTTTGAATGCCTTCAGGCGAGGCGGGGCGTCATCCCAGTCCGATTTCATTTTGTGCTCCTTGCTAATTCCTTATAACTCAGAGTGTCAGTGGAATTAATTTTTCCTTTTTAATGAGAGGTGCTAAATATCTATTAGAGAAATAATACGGTTTGCGGATACGTTTACTCCACGCCCGGCAAAAGTGTGGGTGTAAGGCTCATAGTCCATTCCGTGTGTAATTCTATATAAGTAATCCCATAGTCCGGTAGTATATCTCTCGGGATCGCTTGTGTTTCCAGTGAATTTTACGACAACTGGTTTGAGATTTTTCTTGATTATTTCTATTAGGTCGGTTGCTACCTCCGCATCAGAACACCATCCTTTCCACCTAGGTCCGCAAAACATTTCTGGCGCATCATAATTATCGCCAATGCCGTACTTTGCATCGTCCAATGTGTCGAAAGCGTATGGGCCGCCACCTCTGGTTACGCCGCTACCTTCAGATTCGGTTCGGTCGCGAATGTTGGCTGTACATATCCCTACAATTTTATCGAAGTTATATCCGTTATATAGGTGGCGCGTTTTATTTAGGAAGTCAATTGCTCCGTCGTTCGAGCATAAGAGTCCGCCATTGAACCAAGTACTTGACCCATCATATCGAGTCCTATGGTAGTAAACAATTTCGCCAAGATCGTATGAAAGCTTGCCGCCAACATGGCTTCCCATAAGCCAAGGGATATATTGATAGTCTATTGATTCTGCGTACTGGTCATTATCTAAATAATCCGGCCAGTCGCCTAGGTATACATTTTCTATTTTATCTTGGGGGACGCCGTAAATTATAGATAGCGACCTAATTGCATCTTGTGGGTTGTCGCAACTAAGTTGGTCCATCTCTGATCCTGATAACTAATCTTGCATGGCGGCGAGTGATTGCTAGTGGATATAGAGGATCACAAAAAGTGGCCCACTAGTCCGATTGGCTTGTAGCGCTATTATTTTCTTGGGTTTTTTCAGGCCTGCTGTTCCTTAGCTCCCACCACGCTGAAAATTTCTTTGGTTGATCTTTCTTTATTTTTTCCGCTAAGCCATGAATATCCCAAGAAACTAGCCCCCAAATATAGAAGACTCTTTTGGTAACTTCGCTCAATAGGTATAGCGAACCGCCGACAAAGCCAGCCAAAAGCTGTGGTTTTGAAAGTTCATGCACTACGTAAGTGGAAATTGCTGCCCCTGCCATAGCTACAAAGAATACTGAGGAGAATATTAAGAATGCCGCACTTACAATTAGGTAAGAGATGTATTTCTCACCTTCCTTGCCCATTAGTGCGCTTCTAATTTTCTCTCCTCTCTCATAGTGTAATGCTAGTGGGAACAATATTCGGATAATTATTTTTTCTTTGCTTTCGGACAACCTTTGCCATAGGCGTTTTAGGAGAAATATCAAAATAGCGCCTATGATGCTGCCAATCACGCCTAGCAGTAGAACTCCCCAAATGGTTCCTAGAAGCCACTTCTGAATACTTTCATAGTCATACAATTTACACCCCCTCTCCCTAGTGTCCCTGCAAATCCTTCTTGACTTCCTGTGCTCGGGCAAACCAGCGCCTAGTCACTTCCGTTGTGATCGCTATCCCGCGTTTTGTTCGGTCAAGTTTCGGTTCGCGTCTTCGTAATCGGGGCTTACCTGGCCTACCTCGGGCATTACTTCGCCTGTAAGGAGCCACCAGCGGAACTGTGGGAAGACCTTTGCAATCGCCAAGATTTCCTCTTCCTTAATCTCCCTGCTCTTGGAGGGATTCTTAAGATTGCTCCAGGTGTAACGGCTAATGCCGGTCAGCTCCTCAAGCTTCGGCAGCCTGATGTCCGACCACGACAGGATGGTTATAACGCGCTCTTTGATCATTCCAAATGCATCTAAATGGACTCTAGTCAATATGACTCAAGTCAAATATGCTTCAAATCAGCTAGAGTCAAATTGACTTTAGCTGATGACCAGTAATGACCAACATAGTGCAGCAAAGGCCATGGATGTGGAAGGAATCAACCTGTCGCTTAAAGACCTGCTCAGCCCGCCCCCTGTAAAGTGCGAAATGGGGACAGAATTATTTTCCTACTCTAGATTTAGCCGCGCGCACGATGGATTTTTGCTCGGGGGGCAGGGTTAGAGTAGCGAAAATAAATCTGTCCCCTTTCTCATTCCTTTTTCATTCCCCTTTTTCATTCGTCCCCTTTTTTATTCGGTGCATCGTCCCAGTCCGCTTTCATTCTGCCCTCCTTGCAATCCCTTACTGACTCCCCGTGCCCGGGCAAATCAGCGTCTAACTACCTATCACGACGCCCATTCTGTTTTTTCAGGGAGTATTCCTTCCTTCCAATGCCTGGTTAGCTTCACGGTGGCCCTAAGAGACCAATGCCCGTGTTGATCTAGCGGGCATTCGGAAAGAATTGTCACTGTGCCACGCACCTTATCCAATCTGAGCATTCCGACATCCACCAGTTGGCCGAAGGAGTACTCAACGTACTCCTCGGTTTCAGCCACCTTGTTTATCTCAATGTAGAAGGCCATGCAGTCGTCCTTCCTGACTCCGGTGCTTAGGAAAGTCAGCTCTTAGCCACACCTGGGTGGCTCCTATCCCGCTTGGTTGGCCTCGTCGTACTCGGGGCTCGTTTGTCCAACCTCAGGCATGACTTCTCCGGTACTCAACCACCAGCGGTATGCAGGGAATAACTTGCCCAGGATCTCAATTTCCTCTGCACCTACTCGGGCTTTTCCGCGCTTGATGCTCACCCAGCGTGGGTAATTGGTTTCTCCGGCCTTGGAAAGGTCGGTAAGGCTCGCCATGCCGATCAATAGCAATGCCCTATCAGTGATAGACATCTCGATTCAATAATCCAATGATTTTAGACTATGTCCAAAAACTGGGTCTATGCTATGGTTTTGAACATAGTCAAAAGACATAGTCTTTAGATAATGACCAATTTAGACCAACATAGTGCAGCAAAGGCCATGGATGTGGAAGGAACGACCCTCTCGCTTAAGGACCTGCTCAGCCCACCGCCAGTAATGCCCTGGCGCGAATTCGCGGACTGGATTCGCATGGGCAATGACCACGACGTGGTGTGGGGCTGGATTCGAAACGGCTACATCCCCTCGCACAAGGTCGGGAAGTACGTGATGGTCAATGTGGCGCTTCTGACTCAGCAGTTGCTGGAGAAGGAGCGAAGGGCATGAACCATCAACGCGTTCGACTGCTACCGCCGCTTCGCCCTCGCCGAACATTGCGCCTGCTCTGTCTGCTGGTGCCGTCGCGAACGGGCGAAGCACGCTCTCTCCCGGTCCTGGTGCTGCGCGCGTCGCCGCCCCGTACGGATATCCAGGGCCACTGGGCGTTGCGTCTGCCCATCGGCCTTGTTCTGCGGGAAACACAAGCCCGTGCGCCGCGCCCCGAAGTATTAGCGCGTTGTGTCTGGCAGCGGCGAGCCCATGCCCTCCGTGCCCATTTGCGAGTTGTTCGACAGGGAGCTCTGAGCCGTGCCTGAGCGCCAACCCAGGGCCCTGGTGGCCTGCGAATTCTCCGGCCGCGTACGCGACGCCCTGACCCGCGTCGGCTTCCATGCGGTGAGCTGCGATCTGCTGCCCTCAGAAACCGAAGGCGAACACGTGCAGGGGGATGTATGCGAACTGCTGGATATGGGCTGGGACCTGCTGATCGCCCAACCGCCGTACATTGACCTCGCCGTATCCGGTGCCCGCCACTTCGCCGCCAAGATCGCAGACGGCAGGCAGGGCAGGGCGCTCGATTTCGTCCGCAGCCTGCTGGCTGCCCCGATTCGCTTCAAGGCTTTGAAGAGCCCCACCTCTGTGATCTCCACGCAGATCCGCAAGCCGGACCAGACGGTCCAGCCCTGGATGTTCGGCCACGGCGAGCGCAGTCGAATTCACTTCTGGCTGGAGAACCTGCCGAAGCTGGAACCCTCCCACATCGTTTACGAACGCGATCCGCTCTCGCGCTACCGGGTGCCCGGCCCCGAACGCTGGAAGAACCTCTGCCGCACTTACCAGGGCGTCGCCGACGCGATGGCGGACCAGTGGGGTCGCTACGTGATCGACCAGCTAGCCAGACAGCGCCGAGCAGAAGAAAGCACGTCCTGATCCTGCCCCATGCAGCGGCATCAACGGTTCACGACACAGCCACATGCGAGAGTTGCGAACACAGCACGATGGGCGCCCGCTGCGGACGCTTTACGCGTTCGACCCGAGACGCTCGGCGATTCTGCTGATCGGTGGAGACAAGACCGGGGACGATCGCTGGTATGACGTGAATGTTCCTGTGGCTGATCGCCTGTATGACGAGCACCTGGAACAGATTCGAAAGGAGGGCCTGATCGATGGCTAAGAAATTTGATGCACTGCGCGAGAAGATGTCGCCTGAAGCCAGGGCGCGGGTTGAAGCCAGGGCTCAGGAAATGCTGGCTGAGATGCCCTTGAACGAGCTTCGCCAGGCGCGTGGCTTGTCGCAGAAGATGCTGTCCGAGGTGTTGCATGTGCAGCAGCCTGCCATCGCCAAGATGGAGAAACGCACCGACATGTACATCTCCACCCTGCGCAGCCACATCGAAGCCATGGGCGGGCAGCTGGAGGTGATAGCGCGCTTTCCTGAAGGTGCCGTGAGGATCAGCAATTTCGCGGACCTCGATGAGCGCCACGGCTGAGTTCGACACTTCTTCGACACTTCTTCGACACATCAAGGCAGAAACGAAAAAGCCCCTGAAAATCTCTCGATCTTCAGGGGCTTAGTCTTGGGTTTTGGTGGAGCCGGGGGGATTTGAACCCCCGTCCGCCAGCTCTCCGCTTTCGGGACTACATGCTTAGCCAAGTCTACTGAGTTAGCTCTTTGCGGCCCGACTGGCAGGGTGCTCAGAGCGAGCTGTATAAGTTTTAGCCGTTACGTCTACAGCGAACTTGGCGGCGATCCTGTTCTATCTGACAGTCATTTCGGGTTTACAGGCATCCCCTCATGACTGCTGGCAGCCGAAGCCGCCAGAAGGGTTAGGCCGCGAGGGCCGCCCCGTAGTTGTCGTCGTTGGCAACTAATAGTTTGCAGCAGCTAATTTACGAGGTCTGCTACCAGCTCGGCATGCCCCTAGAGTTTTGTTACCGGCGTCGAATCCTAATCGGCCCCAAGAACTGCAAGGGTGTACAACGGGTCGGATTCTACGGCAAAAAGGGGAGCAGCGTCGACCGCGCTTTTAACCTAATGTCATGGGTGCTTGCGATATGATTGCAGGCTATTGTCAGGAAGACCTTTGAGCCGAGACGTCGCCATGCCGCGTTCTGCCCGAACCCCCCTCCGCCAGTGGATCTGGCGTGCCTTCGTACAGAGTGCCCTGATCCCGCTGATTCTGGTCGAATCGGTGTTGATCACGGCTTATCTGTTGACCAACAGCGCGATTCGCGATGCCCAGGTGGATTACCTGCAGCAGAGCGCGCTGGAGGACCTGAGCAGCGCCGTGCTGCGCGAGGGCAAGGTAATCGACATGCGCCTGCAGGGCATCGAGGTGCCCACGCGGCTGTTCCGCGATGCGATTGGCCGTGCCTTGCAGGACCGCAGCTTCAGGCCGGATGACCTGGAGCGGCAGCGTCATGTGCTGAGCTCCGACGGCGTCTATTACACCCGCACCGACGACGGCCGCGCCGCGTCTTTCTATGCCAGCAGCACGCCGGTGGAAAAGCAGGACCACGACAAGGCCTTGCGCTTGTCCCAGGTGGACCCGCTGATGCGTTCCATCCGCGAAGCCAACCCGCTCGTGGCGGCGGTCTACTTCAACAGCTGGGACAGCTACAACCGCATCTTCCCGTTCTTCATGACGCCCGAGCAGTATCCCCATGACATGGTGATACCCAACTACAACTTCTATTACCTCGCCGACGCCAAGCACAATCCGCAGCGCAAGACGATGTGGACGGACGTTTACCTCGACCCGGCCGGTCTCGGCTGGATGATGTCGGCGATCACCCCGGTCTACCGTGGCGACTTCCTCGAAGGGGTGGTGGGCCTGGATATCACCGTCGGGCAGATGCTGGGCGAGATCGGCAGCCTGAAGGTGCCGTGGCAGGGCTACGCGATGCTGGTGAGCCGTGATCACAGCATCATGGCGTTGCCGGAGGCGGGCGAGCGCGACTTCGGCCTGCGCGAGCTGACCCGTTTCTCCTACGACGAAGCCGTGCGCCGTGAGGTACTCAAGCCCGAGGACTTTAACCTGGCTCGCCACCGCGAGATGCAGCCGCTGCTGGAGGCCATGGCCGCCGGCAAGGGCAATGTGCAGGAGGTGGAACTGGGTGGGCGCAAGCAGCTGGTGGCCTGGGCTGAGATTCCGCAGACCGGGTGGCGGCTGATGATGGTGGTGGACGAGGCCAACATCTTCAAGGAAACCAACCGGCTCGCCGAGCGCTACCAGCAGATCGGCTACCTGCTGATCGCCGGGCTCGGCTTCTTCTACGCGCTGTTCTTCGCCTGGATGTGGTCGCGCTCGCGGCGGCTCAGCGGTGAGCTGGCCACCCCCATGGCCGGCATCATGGGGATGATGAAGCGCATCGGCCAGGGCGACTTCCGCCCGCCTGCGCCCAGCAGCCGCATCGCTGAGTTGCAGGCCTTGGCCGAAGCGGTGCAGCTCAGCGGCGCGCAATTGCAGGCGAGCGAGGAGGAGCGGCTGGAAGCCCGGCGCAACCTCGACCTGGTCCTGGAAAGCACCACGGAAAGCCTCTGGGAAGTGGATGCCATCACCCTGTCGATCAAGATGAGCGGGCGCTTCGTCAAACGCTTTGGCCTGCGCAGCGACAGCATCACCTTCGCCGAATTCAACGAGCGCGTGCACCCGGACGATGTGGAGCGGGTGCGACGCTTGCGCATGCTGTTCTCTGTCAGCGACCAGGACAACTTCGACGCCGAGTACCGCTTTGCCGACGTTGAAGGTCGCTACTCCTGGCTGCTCAGCCGCGGCAAGGTGCTGGAGCGCGACTCCGACGGCCGCGCCTTGCGCGTAGCCGGCACCCATGTGGATATCACCCGGCTCAAGCAGGTGGAAGAAGAGCTGCGCGTCGCCAGCCGCGAGGCGCAGGCGGCAAGTCAGGCCAAGAGCCGCTTCCTGTCCAGCATGAGTCACGAGCTGCGCACCCCGCTCAATGCCATCAACGGTTTCGCCCAGCTCATCGCGCTGGAGGCGGAAGGCCAGGACGATCGCAAGGTGGAGGGGGATTATGCGCAGGAGATCGTCAACGCCAGCCGACACCTCACTTCGCTGGTGGATGACATCCTCGATCTGTCGAGCATCGAGAACCGGCGCCAGAAGCTGCAGCTCAAGCCGGTGGAGATCGGCCCGCTACTGGCCAGCTGCTCCGAGTTGATCCAGCCCGAGTTGCAGGCTCGCAATCTGCAATTGCAGCTGATGCCGCCACCTGTACTGCCACTGCACGTGATGGCCGATGCCCGCCGCCTGCGCCAGGTGATGCTGAACCTGCTGTCCAACGCCGTGAAGTACAACAGCCCGCAGGGGATGGTGAGCATGGGCTACGAGATTCGCCCCGCCGCCGTGCGTCTCTGGGTGGCCGACAGCGGCCCGGGTCTGAGCCAGGAGCAGCAGACGATGCTGTTCCAGCCTTTCCAGCGCCTGGGTCGGGAGAACTCCACCATTCCGGGCACCGGCATCGGCCTTGTGCTGTGCCGCGAACTGGCGGAGTTGATGGGCGGTGAAATGGGCTTCAGCAGCGCGCCGGATATTGGCAGTCGCTTCTGGATCGACTTGCCCAGTGTCGCGGCATCGGGCGACTTCGAGCCTCCGGCGCCGATCAAGCAAGAGATGGAAGAGCCGCAAGTGTTGCCGAAGGTACTTTGCGTGGAGGACCACCCGGCTTGCCTGAAGGTGTTGCAGGAAGGCTTGCGCGACATGGCGGAAGTGCGCGGGGCCGGTTCCGTGGGCAAGGCGCTGGGGCTGCTGGCAGATATCACGCCGTCGCTGTTGCTGCTCGACCTGGACCTGCCCGACGGCGACGGCCTCGACGTGCTCGACTTCGTGCGCTCCAGCCCGCGCCTGGCCATGACGCCGGTGCTGGTGATAAGTGCGGCGGTGGATGAAAAGCTCCTGGCTGAAGCGCGCCGTCGGGGTGCCGACGCTTGCCTGAGCAAGCCCGTGGACCTGAAGCAGGTACGCCGCATGGCGCTCTCCCTGCTGGGTCAGGAGGCCTGAAGCCTGCCCGGGATCCGGCTCGCGCCGAATCCCGGGTGGTTTCCTATTCGCTGGACTGGAGCAGGTTCAGCGCTTCAGCCAGTACTTTCTCGGACTCGGCATGATCGCCGGAGTTATGCAGTTCCTCGCCCTCGGCGCGGAGCTTTTTCACTTGCTCGAGCACGGCGGGGTCGGCGGGTGGATCGCTTTTCAGGATTTGATCGATCTTCGCCATGTCCGCAGGACAGTGTGAGGCGAGGAGCGGAGCACTGAGCAGGGCGGCAGCAAGGAAAACGGCAAGACGGCGCATGTCGAACCTCCTTTTCGGGTTAACCGCTGAGCAGTATAGGTAAGCCCCCGGCTTGTGTTTCGAAGTTGGGCGGCGGACCCGATTTGCAGAGTCCGCATTCGCTTGGCCTTCCTTTTTCGACAACCTGCGGGGCGGCTCGGCCGCCCTCCACAGGCTGGACGTCTATCAGCTGGATTCGCCGGCACCGCCATCGGTGGCCGGTTGCTGCAGGCGCTGCAGGGCCATGCTGCTGTGGTTGATGCAGGCCTTGGTGTCGCCACTCTGTTGGGCCTGTTCGGCCTTCATGCGCAGGTCTTCGACTTCCTGGCGCAGTGGCTCGCCGAGGCTGGTGTTGGTAGCCATGGCGTCATTGATTTTCTGCAGGTTGACCGCGCACAGGTCGTCGGCGGCAAATATGGGTGAGGCAAGCAGGGCGGCGGTGATGAAGAGGGCGGTGCGTTTCATGGGAGTCACCTCTCAATTGTTCGGCACTCGGGGCCTTTGCGTCCGAGACGAATAAGCCCATGGCCATTTGCCGGGCTTATGGGGGGGGACTGCCCTGTTTCCGCTGGGGTTCAGGTTTTTTGCGCCAGTGGCAAGGCTGGCTACGGCTAGGCGGGATGCTGTAGGAGCGAGCTTGCTCGCGAAGTCCGAGCTCGATCTTTCGCGAGCAAGCTCGCTCCTACAGGGGGAAGGTGTTCTCTACAGCCCCGAGCGCGGGCGGGTCACGCGGTCCACCAGGTAGACCAGCCCGTGGTAGTCGATGCCGCCATGCTGGGAGAGGCCGATTTCGCAGGTACGACTGGTGGAAATCCCTTCGTCGCAGATTTGCACGGCGTCCTTCAGGGAGCGCAGGGAATGCGCATTCAGCTCCGGGGTGGTGAAGCCCTTGTCACCGGCGAAGCCACAGCAATGAATCCCTTCCGGTATCACGACTTCCCGTGTGCAGCGCTTGACGATGTCGATGAGGCCCTGCGCTTCGCCGAGGTGCTGGGTACTGCAGGTGACGTGGATGGCTACTGGTTTGTCCTGCGGGGTGAACTCCAGCCGATCCAGCAGGTGGCTGCGGATGAAACGCACCGGGTCGAACAGTTGCAGGCGCGAATCCAAGCCGTCCTGCACGAGTCGGAGGGTGCAGGGGCTGGTGTCGCAGTAGACAGGGTCCAGGCCGCCGCGGCTGGCACTGAGCAGGGCGTCCACGAGTTCGCGTCGCTTGGTTTCGGCTTGCTCGGCGTACCCCTTGGAAGCGAAGGGCTGGCCGCAGCAGAGGCTGTCGAGGTTTTCCGGGAACACCACCTGGTAGCCGGCCTTCTCCAGCAGCATGCGGGTCTTGTCGATCAGCGGCACCTGTTCGCGGTCGCCTGCCGATGGGCCCATGGCGCGGGACACGCAGGCAGCCAGGTAGACCACCCGTGGCCGCGCATCGACGGTAGCCGGGGTGATGTGGATGGGGGAAACCGCTTGGGGTAGGGCAGGTGTCCACTGTGGCAGGCGGTTGCCGGAAAGCTGGCGCAGGGCACCGGACGTTTTTTCCAGCAAGGGGGCGCCGAGCACGCGTCGGGCGCCGTTGGCGACACGCAAGGTCAGACGCGCACCGCTCAGGGCGGTCGCAAAGTGGCCGGCCAACCAGTCGGCACTGCCGGCGTGGTGGGCGCTCTTTGCGCGCAGCTTGCGCACCAGGTCACCGGTGTTGATGCCGACGGGGCAGCGCTGGGCGCAAAGGCCGGTGGCGGCGCAGGTGTCGATGCCCTGGTACTGGTAGGCCCGTTCGAGTTCAGTGGTGTCGATGCCCGCGCGCCGTTTGGCCTGGATGTCACGCCAGATCACGATGCGTTGGCGCGGGCTCAGGGTCAGTCCCTTGGAGGGGCATACCGGTTCGCAGAATCCGCACTCGATGCACTTGTCGACGATCTCGTCGGCCGCCGGCAGCGGCTTCAGGTTCTTCAGATGGATATCGCTGTCTTCGCTGAGAATCACGTCCGGGTTGAGCACGCCGCGTGGGTCGAGCAGGCGCTTGATCTGCCACATGAGCTGGTAGGCATCGCTGCCCCATTCCAGCTCGACGAAGGGCGCCATGTTGCGTCCGGTGCCGTGTTCGGCTTTGAGCGAGCCGCCGAACTCCACCGCCACCAGGTGCGCCACGTCCTGCATGAAGGCCTCGTAGCGGGCGACCTGGTCCGGGCTGTCGAAGCCCTGGGTGAAGACGAAGTGCAGGTTGCCCTCCAGGGCGTGGCCGAAAATGATCGCTTCGTCGTAGCTGTGCTTGTCGAACAGCGCCAGCAGACGATTGACGCCTTCAGCCAGTTGCTCGATGGGGAAGGTGACATCTTCGATGATCACCGTGGTGCCAGTCTGGCGCACGGCGCCGACGGCGGGGAAGGTGTCCTTGCGGATTTTCCACAGCAGGTTGTAGACGGTCGGGTCTTCGCTGAAGTCGACCTTCTGCTCCAGCGGGAAGTGGGCGATGGACGCCATGATCTGTGCCAGTTGCTCATGCAGCAGGCTCTGGCTCGCCGCGCGGGACTCGATCAGCAGGGCGCAGGCGTTGCTCGACAGCCCTTTCACCCATTCCGGCATGCCGGGTTTGCTCTGGACCGAACGCAGGCTGCGGCGGTCCAGCAGCTCCACTGCCGACACCGGCTGGCTCTTCAGCAGGGTCACCGCCTTGCAGCAGCTTTCCACATCGGGGAAGACGATCAGCGCGCTGGCCTTGTGCGGGTGGTCGGGCACGGTGTCGTAGGTGACCGCGCTGATGAAGCCGAGGGTGCCTTCGGAGCCGACCAGCAGATGACTGAGGATGTCCAACGGCTCGTCGAAGTCCACCAGGGCGTTAAGCGATAGGCCGGTGGTGTTCTTCAGGCGGTACTTGTGACGAATCTTTGCGGCCAGTTCGGTATTGGCGCGGGTCTGTCGGCCGAGCTCCGTCAGCTCGGCCAATAGCGGGCCGTGGCTCTGGCGGAAGGCGGCGATGCTCGCCGCGTCTTCCGTATCCAGCAGGGTGCCGTCGGCCAGCACCAGGCGCAGCCCGGCAAGGGTCTGGTAGCTGTTCTGCGCGGTGCCGCAGCACATGCCGCTGGCGTTGTTGGCGACGATGCCGCCGATCTTGCAGGCGTTGATGGACGCCGGGTCGGGGCCGATCTTGCGGCCGAAGGGGGCGAGCCAGGCGTTGGCCTGGGCACCGATGACGCCGGGCTGCAGGCGAATCTGCTCGCCACCCCGGCGGATGTCGCGGCCGTTCCAGTTGTCACCCAGGACCAGCAGTACCGAGTCAGTGATGGCCTGGCCGGAAAGGCTGGTGCCCGCTGCGCGAAAGGTCACTGGGACCAGTTCGGCGTGGGCGGCTTTCAGCAGAGCGATGACTTCGGCTTCGCTCTCGACGCGGATCACCAGCTTGGGAATCAGCCGGTAGAAACTGGCGTCGGTGCCAAAGGCCAGGGTGGACAGCGGATCGTCAAAGCGCCGCTCGTGGGGAATCAGGCGTTCGACGGTATTGAGGAAAGGAATCGGCAGGCTCATGCGGTGTCCCGTCTATTTGTCGCGGGCCGCGGGCGGCCCGCCGGAGTGGGGCGGCCGGTCAGCGGCCGAGTTCGCGTACCAGCGAATCGGCGTTGATCTCGCCGATGGATTTGGCGCCGGTCAGCACCATGGCCACGCGCATTTCCTTTTCGATCAGGTCCAGCAGGTTGCTCACGCCGGCACCGCCTGCTGCGGCCAGAGCGTAGACGAAGGCGCGGCCGAGCATCACGGTGTCGGCACCCATGGCAAGCATGCGCACGACGTCGAGGCCGGTGCGGATGCCGGAATCCGCGAGGATCTTCAGCTCGCCTTTCACCGCATCGGCGATGGCTGGCAGGGCGCGGGCGCTGGAGAGAACGCCGTCGAGTTGGCGACCGCCGTGGTTGGAGACGACGATGCCGTCGGCACCGAACTTCACGGCGTCCTTCGCGTCTTCGGGGTCGAGGATGCCCTTGATCACCATCGGGCCTTCCCAATAGTCGCGGATCCACTCGAGGTCCTTCCAGGAAATCGACGGATCGAAGTTGGCTCCGAGCCAGCCGATGTAGTCGGCCAGGCCTGTGGGATTGCCGCGGTAGGTGGAGATGTTGCCCAGGTCATGGGGTTTGCCGAGAAGGCCCACATCCCAGGCCCAGGACGGGTGGGTCATGGCTTGCAGCATGCGACGCAGCGGTGCGTTGGGGCCGCTCATGCCGGAGTGCGCGTCACGGTAGCGGGCACCGGGCACCGGCATGTCGACGGTGAAGACCAGCGTCGTCACGCCGGCGGCCTTGGCCCGCTCCAGGGCGTTCTTCATGAAGCCGCGGTCCTTCAGCACATAGAGCTGGAACCACATGGGGCGGTTGATGGCCGGCGCCACTTCCTCGATCGGGCAGACAGAAACGGTGGAGAGGGTGAAGGGAATGCCTTTGTTCGCAGCCGCCTTGGCCGCCTGTACCTCGCCGCGGCGCGCGTACATTCCGGTCAGGCCTACCGGGGCCAGCGCCACCGGCATGGACAGGGTCTCGCCGAACAGTTTGGTCTCCAGGCTCAGCTCGGACATGTTCCGCAGCACGCGCTGGCGCAGGGCGATGCTGGCCAGGTCTTCGACGTTGCGGCGCAGGGTGTACTCGGCATAGGCGCCGCCGTCGATGTAGTGGAACAGGAAGGGCGGGAGCTTGCGCTGGGCGGCGGCACGGTAGTCGGTGGAGGCGGAGATGATCATGTAGTCGGTCCGGTGCGGGCTTCAGGGCAGTAAGTGAAAACCGGGCTGCCGCGCGAGGCAGCCCGGGCGCTCGATCAATGGACGAGCATGCCGGTGAACACGTAGGCCTGAGCCAGCGTGATCAGGCCGACCATGGCGGCGAACATCAGGCTGTGCTTCAGGGTGAAGCGGAAGAGGTCGGATTCCTTGCCAACCATGCCGGTAGCGGCGCAGGCCACAGCGATGGACTGCGGCGAGATCATCTTGCCGGTCACGCCACCGCTGGTGTTGGCTGCTACCAGGAGGGTGTCGTTGACCCCGATCTGGTGTGCGGTGGTGGCCTGCAGGGAGCCGAACAGGGCGTTGGACGAGGTGTCGGAACCTGTCAGGAACACGCCCAGCCAGCCAAGGAACGGCGAGAAGAATGGGAAGGCCGCGCCGGTACCGGCCAGAACCAGCGCCAGGGTGGTGGACATGCCGGAGAAGTTGGTGACGAAGGCGAAGGCCAGCACCATGCCGATGGAGAGGATCGGCCACTTCAGCTCGACGAAAGTCTCCTTCAAAGTGGTAATACCACTTTTGACATGGATATTCAGGACGATCATGGAGATCAGCGCGGAGAAGAAGATCGCGGTGCCGGTGGCTGAAATCGGGTCCAGCTTGTAGATGGCCGGAATGGCGGTTGCGGTGGCCACGATGGGCGCGCCTTTCATCACCAACTGGTCCAGGTGCGGAATGGCGAACAGGAAGACGAACTGCTCCAGCGCGCCGCCTGGGGCGAACATGGCCTTGAAGGGCTTCAGGGTCCAGATGGTCACCAGTACGGTCAGAATCAGGAAGGGCGACCAGGCCTTGAGGATTTCACCGAAGCTGTAGGGCGAAGGCGAAGTGCTGCGCGGGCCGCCGAAGCCACCCATCATCGCTGCGCCACCGGATACGCCGACCACTTCGCGATCTTCAGCGCGCTTGGGATGCCACACCTTGAGGAACAGGGTCAGGGATACCAGGCTCACCAGGGCAGAGGTGATGTCGGGCAGTTCCGGGCCGATGAAGTTGGAAGTGAAGTACTGGGTGACGGCGAAGCTGGCACCGGCCACCAGGGCTGCCGGCCAGGTTTCCTTGATGCCGCGCCAGCCGTCCATCATGGCGACCAGCCAGAAGGGCACGATGATCGACAGCAGCGGCAGTTGGCGGCCGGTCATGGCGCCGATCTTGAAGGCGTCGATGCCCGTGACCTGTCCCGCAACGATGATCGGAATGCCCAGCGCGCCGAAGGCTACCGGAGCGGTGTTGGCGATCAGGCACAGGCCTGCTGCGTACAGCGGGTTGAAGCCGAGGCCCACCAGCAAGGCGGCGGTGATGGCCACCGGGGCGCCGAATCCGGCCGCACCCTCGAGGAAGGCGCCGAACGAGAAGCCGATCAGCAGGACCTGCAGGCGCTGGTCGTCGGTGATGGACAGCACCGAGCTGCGGATCACTTCGAACTGGCCACTCTTGACCGTGAGTTTGTAGAGGAACACCGCCGCGACGATGATCCAGGCGATGGGCCAGAGTCCGTACGCGAAGCCGTAGCCGGCCGCGGCGAACGCCATGTCCACCGGCATCTGGAAGGCGAAGATCGCCACCGCCAGGGACAGCGCCAGGGTGATGGTGCCGGCGATGTAGCCCTTCATGCGGAACACCGCGAGGGCCAGGAAGAAGAAGATGATCGGAATCAGTGCGACGAGCGCCGACAGCCCGAGGCTGCCAAGGGGGGTATAGATCTGCTGCCAGGTTTGCATCGTGGGGTGGCTCCCTAATTGTTTTTGGAGTGCCTGTTTGCCGGATCGGGCGAAAACCGTTGCGCTCGTGGCGCGGCGGCAGGCGAAGACCGAGTCGGCGCTGCGTATCGCCTAAATTGGTAATACCAATTTACAAGAGCGACGACTCAGAGTAAAAGCCGGACTATCCTTGTGTCAATTTGCCGCGTTGCGACTTTGGTCGAGCGGCAGATGGAAGGTGCGCTTCTTGTGCGTGGCTGGCGGGCTGGTTAGGCTGCCGCGTCGCGCCCCGCAGGCGCTGTGTTTGAAGGTCGCCCGAGGTGGCGTGAAAGGTTGGGTAGAGCAATGGGATTCGGTCAGATACGTCAGCGCCGCTTGTCGGACGATATCGTCAGTCAGCTCGAGGCGATGATCCTCGAGGGCACCTTGAAGGCCGGTGAGCGGCTGCCTGCCGAACGTGCGTTGGCCGAGCAATTCGGCGTGTCGCGCCCCTCATTGCGTGAGGCGATCCAGAAGCTGGTGGCGAGGGGGCTGCTGGTCAGTCGGCAGGGCGGCGGCAACTATGTCGCGGCCGAATTGGGGTCGACCTTCAGTGATCCTCTGCTGCAGCTGCTGGAGAGCAATCCCGAGGCCCAGCGCGATCTGCTGGAGTTCCGCCACACCCTGGAAGGTTCATGTGCGTACTACGCGGCGCAGCGGGCGACCGAGGTGGATCACGAGCGCCTGGCCGAGGCCTACGAGAACTTGCAGGCCTGCTACGCGTCGGACAGCAAGGCCAGTCGAGCGGAGGAGGGCGCGGCGGACGCGCGCTTCCATCTGGCGATCGCCGAGGCGAGCCATAACGCGGTGCTGCTGCACACCATTCGTGGCCTGTTCGACCTGCTCAAGCACAACGTGGTGACCAATATCGGTGGGATGTACCTGCAACGCGGCGAGACCCGCGAGATGCTGACCAGGCAGCACCGTGCCCTCTACGAGGCGATCATCGAGCGGCGTGCGGAGGAGGCACGGGAGATTTCCCACCAGCACATCCAGTACGTGCAGGAGGTACTGGAGGAAGGTCAGCTGGAGGCGCACCGGTTGGCGCGATCGCAGCGGCGCCAGGGAATCTGAGGCAATCAAAAAGGCTATGTCTGCGTTAGCTGTTGCCAGAGATCGGCCATCGGTCCAGGGGCCTTGTAGGAGCTAGCTTGCTAGCGAAACGGGGCCATTCGCTGGCAAGCCAGCTCCTACGGGCAATGCAGCCACTTGCAACACTTAATGCGGACACAGCCATCAAAAACGCCGGGCATTGCCCGGCGTTTTTCTGGGTAGGGCTTATTCCTTGCCCTTGGTGCGCATGGCTCGCGCGATCTCGCGGTCGGAGTCGCGTTCCTTCTCCGTGGCGCGCTTGTCGAACTCCTTCTTGCCCTTGGCCAGGGCGATCTCGCACTTGATCAGGTGCTTTTTCCAGTAGATCGATAGCGCCACGCATGCGTAGCCCTTCTGCTGGACTGCGCCGAACAGCTTGCCCAGCTCGCGCTTGTGCAGCAGCAGTTTGCGGGTGCGCACCGGGTCGGCAATCACGTGGGTGCTCGCCGTCTTCAGTGGGGTGATGTGGCTGCCGAGCAGCCAGGCTTCGCCGTCCTTCAGCAGCACATAGCTGTCCACCAGCTGTGCCTTTCCGGCGCGCAGACTTTTCACTTCCCAGCCGGCGAGAGCCAGCCCGGCTTCGAATTTCTGTTCGATGGAATAGTCGTGCAGCGCCTTCTTGTTGAGGGCGATGGTGCCTTCCGGATGTTTCTTTTGCTTGGCCATAGGCGGCGCATTATAGGGAGTCGCAGACGGCGCGGCTACGGCGGCGTAGGCTTGAGCGATGCTGGTGAATCCCCGACAATGCGGCACTTTTTTTGACCAGTCCGGCCCGGCGCATTTATATGCGGTGCGGCCTGGAACCCCGTTCGAGGCCAAGATGACCACCCATATCCAGCGCTCCGCCCTGTTGCCGTTCCCTGCGCAGGCGCTCTACGACCTGGTCAACGATGTGGCGCGTTACCCGGAATTCCTGCCTTGGTGCTCGGCCGCCACTGTGATGGAGGAGAGCGAGAGCCACATGCTCGC
Source organism: Pseudomonas taiwanensis (assembly GCF_013393345.1). GTDB lineage: Bacteria > Pseudomonadota > Gammaproteobacteria > Pseudomonadales > Pseudomonadaceae > Metapseudomonas > Metapseudomonas resinovorans_C. Next base: position 83,717 of record NZ_QJRF01000029.1, on the reverse strand, counting down.
GAGCCTCGAAGTCGCCAAGGGCAGCCTCAGCCAGCGCTTCGTGACCCGCAACACACTGGATGGCGGCAGTACGATCGAGATGAACCTGGAGGAAGGCCCCTTCAGCCAATTGCACGGCGTGTGGCATTTCAAGGCGCTGGGCGACAAGGCCTGCAAGATCAGCCTGGATCTGCGATTCGATTACGCGGGTCCCATCATCAAGGCCACCCTGGGGCCGTTGTTCACTCAGGCCGCGAACACCATGGTGGATGCCTTCTGCCAGCGCGCGAAGCAGATTTATGGCTGAGGGTGTGATCCGCATCGAGGTGGTCTACGCCCTGGCGGGCCGCCAGCAGTTGCTGCGTCTTGAGGTCCCTGCGGGCATCAGTGCCCGGCAGGCGGTGCTGCGTTCGGGGATGGCGGAGCACTTCTCGGGCCTGGACCTGGCCAACTGCCCGCTTGGCATCTTCGGCAAGGCGCTGTCGGACCCGGAATCGCGACTGCTGGAAGAGGGTGATCGGGTGGAGCTCTATCGACCCCTGATTGCCGATCCCAAGGAAGTGCGCAAGCAACGTGCGGCCAAGGCTGCCCAGGTGCGGGCCGGCGAACGGGACACCTGAATTCCAGCCATGAAAAAGCCCGGGACCAGCCCGGGCTTTTTTGTTGCCGCGTGTTATTGCGGCGAAGTTTCCAGCGGTTCCGGAATCGGTACCGGGACGGGTTCGGCGCTGTCCACTTCCTTCTGGATTTTCTCCAGCAGGGAACCCGGTGCTGCCGGCTCTTCGGGCTTTTGCTGCTCTTGCGGCTGTTCCGGCTTGGCTTCGGTGGTCGTGGTGGTGCTTTCGCCGCCGAGGATCGCTTCGTCACGGCTCACGCCGGGCATGAAGTCACCCGCCAGGCCAATCAGTTGATCGTTGTTGTCGAACATCAAGCTGACACGTTCCTGGAGGCGCTGGCCGCCGCCGGGCTGGATGCTGTAGAGGTAATCCCAGCGCTTGGCGTGGAAAGTGTCGGTGATAAGCGGGTTGCCCATGATAAACCGCACTTGACGCCGGGTCATTCCGGGCTTCAACTGGTCTATCATGTCCTGCGTTACGACGTTGCCCTGCTGGATGTCGATCTTGTAGACACCGGGAAACGAACAACCGGCGAGTGCGAGCAAGCCTGCGAATGAAAGGCTGGTCAGCAGGAGCTTGGTGTTTTGCATCGGTGGGAGACTTCCACTATCTTGGCTGGGCACGAAAAGTCCCGATCATACCTGCATTAAGGGAAGCTGCGAAAGCCGCATTCCTCGAGAAAACCGACCATGGTTGAAAACAACGAACTGCGTAAAGCTGGCCTGAAGGTGACCTTGCCTCGGGTCAAGATCCTCCAGATGCTCGACTCCACCGAGCAACGCCATATGAGCGCTGAGGACGTTTACAAGGCCCTGATGGATGCCGGCGAAGATGTCGGTCTGGCCACTGTCTATCGCGTTCTGACCCAGTTCGAAGCGGCGGGCCTGGTGGTTCGTCACAACTTCGACGGCGGTCATGCAGTGTTCGAGTTGGCCGATAGCGGTCACCACGACCACATGGTGTGCGTCGATTCCGGCGAAGTGATCGAGTTCTTCGATCCGGAAATCGAGAAGCGCCAGAAGGAAATCGTCAAAGAGCGTGGTTACGAGTTGGTTGACCACAATCTGGTGCTGTATATCCGCAAGAAGAAGTAAGCGCTTCGCGCAATAAGAAAAGGCGACCACAAGGTCGCCTTTTTCGTTTTAGGGAGGGATCAGCGCTGGGCGCTGACCACCATCTTCCGCGCATGGGCCAGGGACTCCTCGGTGAGGTCCAGGCCGCCCAGCATGCGGGCAATCTCTTCGATGCGTGGCGCTTCCTGCAGCTTCGCCACCGCGGTGCGAGTTTCCTGGGTGCCGCGCACCTTGTGCACGAACAGGTGGTGATGGCCTTGCGCGGCAACCTGGGGCAAGTGAGTGACGGTGAGGACCTGGCCGCGCTCGCCGAGGCGCCGCAGCAATTGCCCAACCACTTCGGCGGTGGGGCCGCCAATGCCCACGTCCACTTCGTCGAAGACCAGTGTGGGTACGCGGGATGTCTGCGCGGTGATCACCTGGATCGCCAGGCTGATGCGCGACAGCTCGCCGCCTGAGGCCACCTTCGCCAGTGCTTTCAGGGGCTGTCCGGGGTTGGCACTCACCAGGAATTCCACCTGCTCCAGTCCGTAGTGCTGCGGCTCGTCCTGTTGGCTGGCATGTAGCTGGATACTGAAGCGCCCGCCGGGCATGCCCAGGCGCTGCATTTCGATTTCCACGGCGCCAGCCAGGTTTCCGGCTGCATCGCCGCGCAGCCGGCTCAGTTCCGCGGCTTTCTCCTGATAGTGACGTTCATAGGCTGCCAGTTCCTCGGCCAGTCGCTCGGCGGCTTCGTCGTCGGCGTTGAGGGCTTCCAGTTCATCCAGCAAGCGCTGCTGGAGTTCGGCCAGGTCGCTTGGTTGGACGCGGTGTTTGCGCGCAAGGGTGTAAATGGAGTCGAGGCGTTCTTCCAGGGCTTGCTGGCGTTCGGGGTCGGCGTCGAAATGATCGAGGAAGCGGTTCAGCTCGCCCATGGCTTCCTCGACCTGGATCTGCGCGCTGGACAGCAGGTTGACTGACTCCGCCAGGGCACCCGGTTGGGCATGAAACGCCGTGAGGCGGTTGAGGCTGGCGGTCAAGGCGCTGAGCACGTTGCCGGCATCGCTGTCGCTGCACATTTCGATGACCTGGCGGCAGGCGGCCAACAGGCTCTCGGCATTGGTGAGGTTCTTGTGCTCTTGCTCCAGTTGTTCCAGTTCATTCTCGCCAAGTGCGAGGTTTTCCAGCTCGTCCAACTGGTAGCTGAGCAGTTGGTGGCGCGCCCGCTGCTCGTCGCCGGCGCGGGATAGGCGTTCGAGTTCCTGGCGGGTCTGCCGCCAGCGCTGGGCTGCCAGTTGCACCTGGCGGGCCAGGTCGCTGGCGCCTGCGAATTCATCCAGCAGGCGGCGATGGGTGTCCGCCTTGAGCAGGGATTGGTGTTCGTGCTGGCTGTGGATGTCGATCAGCAGTTCGCCGAGGGTCTTGAGGTCGCCCTGGGGGCAGGGGCTGCCATTGATGTAGGCGCGGGAGCGGCCTTCGGCGGTGATGACACGCCGCAGTATGCAGGGACCGTCGTTGTCCAGGTCGCGTTCGGCCAGCCAGGCGCGGGCTTCGGGAATTTCGTTGATGTCGAAACTGGCGAGGATATCGGCCTTGTCGGCGCCGGGGCGCACCACGCCACTGTCGGCGCGGTCACCCAGTGTCAGGCCGAGGGCGTCGAGCATGATCGACTTGCCGGCACCGGTTTCGCCGGTGATCACGGACATCCCACCCTCGAGTTCCAGATCCAGGTGCTCGACGATGGCGTAGTTGTGGATCGACAGGTGTACCAGCATGGTGCGACTCCCGCGCTGAGATGGCTGGGTATTTATACAGTGTTTGTTTTCTGCCTGACAATCGTCCCTCCCCCTTGAAGCGACAAATTGCGGCCCCATATAGGCGGACATATCAGCGGGTCTTTACCCGCAGCTGTCTTTTATGAGGAGGAAGGCATGGCCGACGAACAGACCCTGGATAACCAGACCCCCGAAGCGAATCCTGCTGCCGAAACCGCATCCGGCGAAGACCTCGCCGCCCGCGTACAGGTGCTGGAAGAGCAACTGGCCGCGGCCCAGGATCAGTCGCTGCGTGTTGCCGCCGAGCTGCAGAACATCCGCCGCCGCGCCGAACAGGATGTGGAGAAGGCACACAAGTTCGCGCTGGAAAAATTCGCCAACGACCTGCTGCCGGTCGTCGACAGCCTGGAGCGCGGCCTGGAGTTGTCCAGTGCCACCGACGAGACCATCAAGCCGGTGCGCGAAGGCATGGAGCTGACGCTCAAGCTGTTCCACGACACGCTCAAGCGTCACCAGCTGGAAGCCGTGGACCCGCACGGCGCGCCCTTCAACCCTGAACACCACCAGGCCATGGCCATGGAAGAGAGCACCCATGTCGAGCCGGGTAGCGTTCTGAAGGTGTTCCAGAAGGGTTACCTGCTCAATGGCCGTCTGCTGCGCCCCGCCATGGTGGTGGTCAGCAAGGCGCCGAGCGCAACGCCGCCGTCGATTGACGAGCAGGCTTGAAATCCGGGCTCGGGCCCCCATCTGTTAGTTCAAGCGTTTATGTGCTGCCGCGGCCCATGAAGTGAGGCCGCGGAGAATCCAAAGTTTCGGGAGAGAGAATATGGGCAAAATCATCGGTATCGACCTGGGGACCACCAACTCCTGCGTGGCCATCCTGGAAAACGGCAACGTCAAGGTGATCGAGAACGCCGAAGGCGCTCGCACCACGCCGTCCATCATCGCCTACACCAACGACGGTGAGACCCTCGTCGGCCAGTCCGCCAAGCGTCAGGCGGTCACCAACCCGCAAAACACCCTGTACGCCGTGAAGCGCCTGATCGGTCGCCGCTTCGAAGAAGACGTCGTGCAGAAAGACATCAAGATGGTTCCCTACAAGATCGCCAAGGCCGACAACGGTGACGCCTGGGTGGAAGTGAAGGGCCAGAAGATGGCGCCGCCGCAAATCTCTGCGGAAGTGCTGAAGAAGATGAAGAAGACCGCCGAAGACTACCTCGGCGAGCCGGTAACCGAAGCGGTGATCACCGTTCCGGCTTACTTCAACGACAGCCAACGCCAGGCCACCAAGGACGCCGGCCGTATCGCCGGTCTGGACGTCAAGCGCATCATCAACGAGCCGACCGCAGCTGCGCTTGCCTATGGCATGGACAAGGCCAAGGGTGACCACACTGTCATCGTCTACGACCTGGGCGGCGGCACCTTCGACGTCTCGGTGATCGAGATCGCCGAAGTCGATGGCGAGCACCAGTTCGAAGTACTGGCCACCAACGGCGACACCTTCCTCGGTGGTGAAGACTTCGACCTGCGCCTGATCGACTACCTCGTCGACGAGTTCAAGAAAGAGTCCGGCATGGACCTGAAGGGCGACCCGCTGGCCATGCAGCGTCTGAAGGAAGCTGCCGAAAAGGCCAAGATCGAGCTGTCCTCCGCTCAGCAGACCGACGTCAACCTGCCGTACATCACTGCAGACCAGACCGGTCCGAAGCACCTGAACGTGAAGATTTCCCGCGCCAAGCTGGAAGCCCTGGTCGAAGACCTGGTTGCTCGCACCATCGAACCTTGCCGCATTGCCCTGAAGGATGCCGGCCTCGACGTATCCGATATCCAGGAAGTGATCCTGGTCGGTGGTCAGACCCGTATGCCGCTGGTGCAGAAGCAGGTTGCCGATTTCTTCGGCAAAGAGCCGCGCAAGGACGTGAACCCGGACGAAGCCGTCGCCATCGGTGCTGCCATCCAGGGCGCCGTGCTGGCCGGTGATGTGAAGGACGTACTGCTGCTCGACGTTTCCCCGCTGACCCTGGGTATCGAAACCCTGGGTGGCGTGATGACCGCGCTGATCGAGAAGAACACCACCATCCCGACCAAGAAGTCGCAGGTGTTCTCCACTGCCGACGACAACCAGGCCGCCGTGACGATTCACGTGCTGCAGGGTGAGCGCAAGCAGGCTACCCAGAACAAGTCCCTGGGCAAGTTCGACCTGGCCGAGATTCCGCCGGCTCCGCGTGGCGTGCCGCAAATCGAAGTGACCTTCGACATCGACGCCAACGGCATCCTGCACGTTGGCGCGAAGGACAAGGCCACCGGCAAGCAGCAGTCCATCGTGATCAAGGCCAACTCCGGCCTGTCCGAGGAAGAGATCCAGCAGATGGTGCGTGATGCCGAGGCCAACGCCGAGGAAGATCGCAAGTTCGAAGAGCTGGCCGCTGCCCGCAACCAGGGTGATGCGCTGGTTCACGCCACTCGCAAGATGATCACCGAGGCGGGCGACAAGGCCACTGCCGAGGAGAAGGCTGCGATCGAGAAAGCGCTGGGCGAGCTGGAAGTTGCCGTGAAGGGCGACGACAAGGCCGACATCGAAGCCAAGATGAATGCCCTGTCCCAGGCTTCCACTCCGCTGGCTCAGAAGATGTACGCCGATCAGGCTCAGGCTGGTGAGCAGCCGCAAGCTTCCGGTGCGGACAAGGCGGGTGACGATGCCGTCGACGCCGAGTTCGAAGAGGTCAAGGAAAACAAGTAAGTGTCACGCTTGCTTTCGCCCCGGCGTGCGGTGCCAGACGGTCCGTACGCCTGATCTGCCGCGCGGGAGCTTGCTCCCGCGTTGGCGTGTCTGGGGCTGGTGAATTCGAGAGTGCAGGAAACTATGGCTAAACGTGACTTTTACGAAATCCTCGGTGTCGAGCGCGGCGCCAGCGAGGCTGAACTCAAGAAGGCTTATCGCCGGCTGGCGATGAAGCACCACCCGGACCGTAATCCGGGGGACAAGGAGTCCGAAGACAAATTCAAAGAGGCCAACGAGGCCTACGAGATTCTCTCCGATGCCAGCAAGCGCGCGGCGTACGACCAGTACGGTCACGCTGGCGTCGATCCGCAGATGGGTGGGGGCGCCGGTGCCGGATTCGGCGGAGCGAGCTTCTCTGACATCTTCGGTGATGTGTTCAGCGACTTCTTCGGTGGTCAGCGGGGCGGCCAGCGTGGCGGTCCGCAGCGCGGCAGCGATCTGCGCTACACCCTGGAACTGGATCTGGAAGAGGCGGTGCGCGGCACCACCGTGACCATCCGCGTGCCGACGCTGGTCAATTGCAAGACCTGCGATGGCTCTGGCGCCAAGAAGGGCACCAGTCCGGTTACCTGTACCACCTGCGGTGGTATCGGTCAGGTGCGTATGCAGCAAGGCTTCTTCTCGGTGCAGCAGACCTGCCCGCGCTGCCATGGCAGCGGCAAGATGATCAGCGACCCCTGTGGCAGTTGCCATGGTCAGGGGCGCGTGGAAGAGCACAAGACCCTGTCCGTGAAAGTACCGGCGGGCGTCGATACCGGTGATCGCATCCGTCTTTCCGGCGAGGGCGAGGCCGGTGCGCTGGGTGGGCCGGCCGGTGACCTCTACGTAGTGGTCAACGTACGCGAGCACCCGATCTTCCAGCGTGATGGCAAGCACCTTTACTGCGAAGTGCCGATCAGCTTCGCCGACGCAGCCTTGGGTGGCGAACTGGAAGTGCCGACCCTGGATGGCCGGGTCAAGCTGAAGATTCCGGAAGCGACCCAGACCGGCAAGCTGTTCCGCCTACGCGGCAAGGGCGTTGCGCCGGTTCGCGGTGGCGGTGCTGGCGACCTGATGTGCCGGGTGGTGGTGGAAACGCCGGTCAACCTGGACAAGCGCCAGCGCGAGCTGCTCGACGAGTTCCGCAAGACGCTGCAGAGCGATGGCTCCCATTCGCCCAAGGCCAGTAGCTGGTTCGAGGGTATGAAGCGCTTCTTCGGCGATCTCTAACGACGAGCTGGTAGTCGGTGGCCGGAGCTGATTCGCTCCGCTGCCGGTTTCCAGCTCCAGGCTTCCAGCTTGGAGCTTTTTTATGCGACGTATTGCAGTCATGGGCGCCGCCGGGCGCATGGGCAAGAATCTGATCGAAGCGGTGCAGCAGGCACAAGGCGCTGGCCTGACTGCCGCCATCGACCGTCCGGATAGCACCCTGGTCGGCGCCGACGCTGGCGAGCTGGCGGCGCTGGGGCGCATCGGCGTGCCGCTGTCCGGCGACCTGGCCAAGGTGGCCGACGAGTTCGATGTGCTGATCGACTTCACCCACCCTTCGGTGACCCTGAAGAACCTGGAAGTCTGTCGTCAGGCGGGCAAGGCCATGGTGATCGGCACCACTGGATTCTCCGCTGAAGAGAAGGCCCTGCTGGCCGCCGCTGCCAAGGAAATCCCGATCGTCTTCGCCGCCAACTTCAGTGTCGGCGTGAACCTTTGCCTCAAGCTGCTCGATACCGCTGCCCGTGTGCTGGGCGACGAAGTCGACATCGAGATCATCGAGGCCCACCACCGTCACAAGGTGGACGCGCCGTCCGGTACCGCGCTGCGCATGGGTGAAGTGGTGGCTGACGCTCTGGGTCGCGACCTGTCCAAGGTCGCTGTCTACGGTCGCGAAGGCCAGACCGGCGCCCGCGCCCGCGAAACCATCGGCTTCGCCACTGTGCGCGCCGGCGATGTGGTGGGCGATCACACCGTGCTGTTCGCCGCCGATGGCGAGCGCGTGGAAATCACCCACAAGGCCTCCAGTCGCATGACTTTTGCCCGCGGCGCCGTACGTGCCGCGCTCTGGCTGGACGGCCAGGAAGCGGGACTCTACGACATGCAGGATGTGCTGGGTCTGCGTTGATGTGTGATCGCGCAATCGCGCGTCTGCCAAGTGGGATGTCTTTCGGGTGGACCGAAATGACGCATTCCTGTAAACTGCAGCTTTAGTGTGTCCACTAAAAGTTACGCAGAAATGGCTCAGATAAAAAAGCGGGGTGACGGTTACAACGTCATCCCGCTTTTTTACAACCTGCGTTTGCTTCAGCCTTGATCTACGGGAGGTCTTCTTGATTAAGCCAGCCATACTCGCGCTTGCCGACGGCAGCATTTTTCGCGGCGAAGCCATTGGGGCCGATGGCCATACCATCGGCGAGGTAGTGTTCAACACTGCCATGACCGGCTATCAGGAAATCCTTACCGATCCTTCCTATGCCCAACAAATCGTCACCCTGACCTATCCGCACATCGGCAACACCGGTACCACTCCGGAAGACGCCGAATCCAGTCGCGTATGGGCCGCCGGTCTCATCATTCGTGACCTGCCGCTGCTGGCCAGCAACTGGCGTGACAAGCAGTCGCTGCCGGATTATCTGAAAGAGAACGGTACCGTCGCCATCGCCGGCATCGACACCCGCCGCCTGACCCGCATCCTGCGTGAGAAGGGTTCTCAGAACGGCTGCATCCTCGCTGGCGCCGACGCCACCGAAGAGAAAGCGCTTGAGCTGGCTCGCAGCTTCCCCGGCCTGAAAGGCATGGACCTGGCCAAGGTCGTCTCCTGCGAGGAGCGCTATGAGTGGCGCTCCAGCGTATGGAACCTGGAAACCGACAGCCATCCGGAGATCGCTGCCAGCGAGCTGCCGTACCACGTCGTGGCCTACGACTTCGGCGTCAAGCTGAACATCCTGCGCATGCTGGTTGCTCGCGGCTGCCGCCTGACCGTCGTACCGGCGCAGACCCCGGCCAGCGAAGTGCTCGCTCTGAACCCGGACGGCATCTTCCTCTCCAACGGCCCTGGCGACCCCGAGCCGTGCGACTACGCCATCCAGGCGATTCGCGAGTTCCTCGACACCGAGATTCCGGTATTCGGCATCTGCCTCGGCCACCAGTTGCTGGCCCTGGCCTCCGGTGCCAAGACCGTGAAAATGGGCCATGGCCACCATGGTGCCAACCACCCGGTGCAGGACCTGGATTCCAGCGTGGTGATGATCACCAGCCAGAACCATGGTTTCGCTGTCGACGAGTCGACCCTGCCGGCCAATCTGCGCGCGACCCACAAGTCGCTGTTCGACGGCACCCTGCAAGGCATCGAGCGCACTGACAAGGTCGCCTTCAGCTTCCAGGGTCACCCGGAAGCCAGCCCTGGTCCGCACGACGTGGCTCCGCTGTTCGACCGCTTCATCGCGGCGATGGCCGAGCGTCGCTGAGACCGTTGAGGGGCTTGCGAAGATGATGCCGACCCTGGGAATCACCGACCTCTGGACCTACGTCCTGGGGACGCTGTTCATCGTCCTGCTGCCCGGGCCGAACTCGCTGTTCGTGCTCGCCACTGCCGCCCAGCGCGGCGTGGCTGCCGGCTACCGGGCGGCCAGCGCGGTGTTCCTCGGGGATGCGATCCTGATGCTGCTGTCGGCACTTGGAATCGCCTCGCTGCTCAAGGCCGAGCCTATGCTGTTCCTCGGCCTGAAGTACCTCGGCGCCGCCTACCTGTTCTATCTCGGTGTCGGCATGCTCAGGGGTGGCTGGCAGAAGTTACGCCAGCCGGTCGAGCAGGCTGCTCCGGTGAAGGACATGGACGTCAACCAGCCGTTCCGCAAGGCACTGCTGCTGAGCCTGTCCAATCCCAAGGCGATCCTCTTCTTTGTGTCCTTCTTCATCCAGTTCGTCGATCCGGGATACGCCTACCCCGGCCTGTCGTTCCTGGTGCTGGGCACAATCCTCGAAGTCATCAGCGCCCTGTATTTGAGTTTCCTGATTTTCTCCGGTGTACGCCTGGCGGCCTGGTTCCGCCGGCGGCAACGGCTGGCTGCCGGCGCCTCGAGCGGCGTCGGCGCCCTGTTCGTCGGCTTTGGCGTGAAGCTGGCGACCGCAACCCTGTCCTGAATATTGCAACGAGAGTCCCATGCCCAAGCGTACAGACATCAAGAGCATCCTGATCCTCGGTGCCGGCCCCATTGTGATCGGCCAGGCCTGCGAGTTCGACTATTCCGGCGCTCAGGCCTGCAAGGCCCTGAAGGAAGAAGGCTTCCGCGTCATCCTGGTGAACTCCAACCCGGCCACCATCATGACCGACCCGGCCATGGCCGACGCCACCTACATCGAGCCGATCAAGTGGGCGACCGTCGCCAAGATCATCGAGAAAGAGCGTCCTGACGCGCTGCTGCCCACCATGGGCGGCCAGACTGCGCTGAACTGCGCCCTCGACCTCGAGCGCCACGGCGTGCTGGAGAAGTTTGGCGTGGAAATGATCGGCGCCAATGCCGACACCATCGACAAGGCCGAAGACCGTTCGCGCTTCGACCGGGCGATGAAGGATATCGGCCTGGCTTGCCCGCGCTCGGGTATTGCCCACAGCATGGAAGAAGCCTACGGCGTGCTGGAGAAGGTCGGCTTCCCCTGCATCATCCGTCCCTCCTTCACCATGGGCGGCACCGGTGGTGGCATCGCCTACAACCGTGAAGAGTTCGAAGAGATCTGCGCCCGTGGCCTGGACCTGTCGCCTACCAGCGAATTGCTGATCGACGAGTCGCTGATCGGCTGGAAGGAATACGAGATGGAGGTGGTCCGCGACAAGAAGGACAACTGCATCATCGTTTGCTCCATCGAGAACTTCGACCCCATGGGCGTGCACACCGGTGACTCCATCACCGTGGCCCCGGCCCAGACCCTGACCGACAAGGAATACCAGATCATGCGCAACGCCTCCCTGGCGGTGCTGCGTGAGATTGGCGTGGAAACCGGCGGCTCCAACGTCCAGTTCGGCATCTGCCCGAACACCGGCCGTATGGTCGTGATCGAGATGAACCCGCGTGTGTCGCGTTCCTCGGCCCTGGCTTCCAAGGCTACCGGCTTCCCGATCGCCAAGATCGCCGCGAAGCTGGCTGTTGGATACACCCTGGACGAGCTGTCCAACGACATCACCGGCGGCCGCACCCCGGCGTCCTTCGAGCCGGCCATCGACTACGTCGTGACCAAGGTTCCGCGATTCGCCTTCGAGAAATTCCCGAAAGCCGATGCCCGCCTGACCACCCAGATGAAATCTGTGGGCGAAGTCATGGCCATCGGTCGCACCTTCCAGGAGTCGATGCAGAAAGCCCTGCGCGGCCTGGAAGTCGGCGTTGCCGGTTTCGATCCGAAGCTTGATCTGAACGATCCGGAAGCTGAAAGCACGCTGCGTCGTGAGCTGACTGTACCCAGCGCCGACCGCATCTGGTATGTGGCCGATGCGTTCCGCGCCGGTAAGACCATTGCCGAAGTTTTCGAACTGACTCGCATCGACGAGTGGTTCCTGGTTCAGATCGAAGACCTGATCAAGGATGAGGCAGCGGTACAGACCCTTGGCCTGTCCGCCCTCGACCGCGACCTGATGTTCAAGCTCAAGCGCAAGGGCTTCTCCGATGCGCGCCTGGCCAAGCTGCTCGGTGTTTCCGAGAAGAGCCTGCGTGCCCATCGCCACAAGCTCAAGGTGCTGCCGGTGTATAAGCGCGTCGATACTTGCGCCGCCGAGTTCGCCACCGACACCGCCTACATGTATTCGACCTACGAGGAAGAGTGCGAGGCCAACCCGTCGACCCGCGACAAGATCATGATTCTCGGCGGTGGCCCCAACCGCATCGGTCAGGGCATCGAGTTCGACTATTGCTGCGTGCACGCGGCACTGGCCATGCGTGAAGACGGTTACGAGACCATCATGGTCAACTGCAACCCGGAAACCGTCTCCACCGACTACGACACGTCCGACCGCCTGTACTTCGAGCCGGTCACCCTGGAAGACGTGCTGGAGATCGTCCGCGTCGAGCAGCCGAAAGGCGTCATCGTCCAGTACGGCGGCCAGACTCCGTTGAAGATCTGCCGCGCCCTGGAAGAAGCAGGTGTGCCGATCATTGGTACCAGCCCCGAGGCCATCGACCGCGCGGAAGACCGCGAGCGCTTCCAGCAGATGGTGCAGCGCCTCGGTCTGCGCCAGCCGGCCAACGCCACCGCGCGCAGCGAAGATGAAGCCCTGGCCCTGTCGAAGAACATCGGTTATCCGATGGTGGTGCGCCCGTCCTACGTACTGGGCGGCCGCGCGATGGAAATCGTCTACCAGGAAGAAGAGCTCAAGCGCTACATGCGTGAAGCGGTGAAGGTGTCCAACGACAGCCCGGTGTTGCTGGATCGCTTCCTCAACTGCGCCATCGAGGTGGACGTGGATGCGGTGAGCGATGGTGAGAGCGTGGTGATTGGCGCAATCATGCAGCACATCGAGCAGGCTGGCGTGCACTCGGGTGACTCCGCGTGCTCGTTGCCGCCGTACTCGCTGCCGAAGCACATCCAGGACGAGATTCGTGACCAGGTCAAGAAAATGGCCCTGGAACTGGGTGTGGTTGGCCTGATGAACGTGCAGATGGCGGTTCAGGGCGAGGACATCTTCGTGATCGAAGTGAACCCGCGTGCTTCGCGTACCGTGCCGTTTGTCTCCAAGTGCGTGGGCGAGTCGCTGGCCAAGGTTGCCGCGCGTGTCATGGCAGGCAAGAGCCTGGCCGAAGCAGGCTACCAGGAAGAGATCATCCCGCCGTTCTTCAGCGTCAAGGAGGCGGTGTTCCCGTTCGCCAAGTTCCCGGGCGTCGACCCGATCCTCGGCCCGGAAATGAAGTCCACCGGTGAAGTGATGGGCGTTGGTGACAGCTTCGGTGAAGCCTTCGCCAAGGCGCAGCTGGGTGCCAGCGAGATTCTGCCGAACTCGGGTTGTGCATTCATCAGCGTGCGCGAAGATGACAAGCCGGAAGCCGTTCAGGTCGCACGTGATCTGGTCGCGCTGGGCTTCGAAGTCGTTGCCACCGCCGGTACCGCCAAGGTGATCGAGGCCGCTGGTCTGCCGGTACGCCGCGTGAACAAGGTGACTGAAGGTCGTCCGCATGTCGTTGACATGATCAAGAACGATGAGGTCACCCTGATCATCAACACCACCGAGGGGCGTCAGTCGATTGCTGACTCCTACTCGATTCGTCGTAACGCCCTGCAGCACAAGATCTACTGCACCACCACCATCGCGGCTGGTCAGGCGGTCTGTGAAGCGCTCAAGTTCGGTTCCGAGAAGACCGTTCGCCGGCTGCAGGATCTGCATGCAGGGATCAAGGCATGAATAAGTACCCCATGACTGTCCAGGGCGCGCGCGCCCTGGAAGAGGAGCTGGCTCATCTGACCAAGGTGATGCGCCCGCAACTGAGTCAGGCCATCGGCGAAGCGCGTGAGCTGGGCGATCTCAAGGAAAACGCTGAGTACCATGCGGCGCGCGAGCAGCAGGGCATGGTCGAGGCGCGTATCCGTGATATCGAAGGCCGCCTGCAGAATTCGGTGGTCATCGATGTCACCAGCATCGCCCACACCGGGAAGGTGATTTTCGGCACCACGGTGGATATCGCCAACGTCGAAACCGACGAAGCCGTTACCTACCAGATCGTTGGCGACGACGAAGCCGACATCAAGAAAGGCAAGCTGTCGGTCAGCTCTCCCATCGCCCGTGCCCTGGTGGGCAAGGAAGAAGGGGATGTAGTGACCGTCAAGACTCCGAGCGGCATCGTCGAGTACGAGATTGTCGAAGTCCGCCACGTCTAAGCGTTACCGGGCCGGCGCCATTGCCTGGCAGCTGGCCCAGACCTTCTGGGTAGGTGGTCTCTGGCTGCTGCATTTCGTCATGCTGCCGGCGCTGGGCCAGATTGGCCTGGCACCCATGCTGGTCGATGAAGTGTCTGCGGGTCTGCGACCCCTGCTGGTAGCCTTTGCCGGATTCTGCGCACTGCTCCAGGCCCTGCTGCTGATTCAGCATGTAGGGCTTGCGCGTCTCTGGCGTGATGCGCGCGCGCAATTGCTCGCCGCGGTATTGGCTCTGGTGGCGGTGTTTCTGCTGGTGCGCTTCTGGATGCCGGAGGCGGCGTACTGGCTGAATTTCAGCTATTTGTCGCTGGCCTTTTGCGGCCTGCTGCTGGTGATCCAGCCTTTGCCAGTGAAACTGGCGGAGGGCCGGGCGCGCTGAGTGCGCGCCCTGGCAGGGGAATCAGAGCCCGCTGAAACGGCTGATGTTGGAGAGGTTGCGGTTCGGCTTGGGATTGCGGCGATAGACCAGCGCCATCTTGCCGATGACCTGGACCAGCTCGCAGTTACCGGCGGAGCAGAGCTCGTCGATCAGGGCGCGGCGGTCATCACGTTCGGTGATGCGGAACTGGACCTTGATCAGTTCGTGATCGTTCAGCGCGCGCTCCAGTTCGGCCAGTACACCCTCGGTCAGGCCGTTTTCGGCCACCGTCAATACCGGTTTCAGGTGATGACCGATAGATTTGTATTGCTTCTTGTGCTCCTGTGAGAGCGCCATAATCAAACCCCTGCGAAAAAAGGCTGCTAGTTTACCCGAGTGATTCCGGGGCGCACAGCCGAACACGAGGTATACCGTGGCCCGTTCCAAGAGTAGCCAGCAATGGCTGCGAAGACATATCGACGACCCATACGTCAAACAGGCGCAGAAGGACGGTTATCGTTCCCGCGCCAGCTACAAATTGCTCGAAATCCAGGAAAAGGACCGCATCCTGCGGCCTGGCATGACCGTCGTCGACCTCGGTGCGGCCCCCGGCGGCTGGTCCCAGGTGACTAGCCGGGTGATCGGTGATCGCGGCCGATTGATCGCGTCCGACATTCTGGAAATGGATAGCATCCCTGACGTGACCTTCATTCAGGGCGATTTCACCGATGATGAAGTCCTCACACGCATCCTCGAGGCGATCGGTGACAACCCGGTAGACCTTGTGATTTCCGATATGGCCCCCAATATGAGTGGCGTAAGGGCCTCCGATCAGCCGCGCTCGATGTTTCTCTGCGAGCTGGCGCTGGACCTGGCGGGCCGTACTCTGCGCCCGGGCGGCGATTTTCTGATCAAGATCTTCCAGGGCGAAGGTTTCGACGTCTACCACAAGCAGGTGCGCGAGATGTTCGACAAGGTACAGATGCGCAAGCCGCTTTCGTCGCGTGACAGCTCCCGGGAGCAATACCTGCTCGCGCGCGGCTTCCGTGGGGAATAGACTGCAACGGGAACCTGACCAATCGGTTCCCTGCTGCAGGAGCTGGATAGAGCAGGGAGGCCGCGAGGTCTCATAAAGGGTTACAGACGGCGCCTGCCAGGGGCAGGGGTTGTGTAGTAAGTTAGGCCGATTAATCACCAGCCGTCATGCGGGCTGCGCTCCAGGAAGGAGCCCGTTCCAGAGGGTAGCTAATTGAACGATATGGCAAAAAATCTCATCCTGTGGCTGATCATCGCCGCCGTCCTTGTCACGGTGATGAACAATTTCTCCAGTCCGAGCGAACCGCAGACACTCAACTACTCGGAATTCATCGAGCAGGTTAAGGAAGGCAAGGTCGAGCGCGTGACTGTCGATGGCTTCGTCATCACCGGCAAGCGCAACGATGGCGAGCCCTTCAAGACGATTCGTCCGGCGATTCAGGATGGCGGCCTGATTGGCGACCTGATCGACAACAACGTGATCATCGAAGGCAAGCAGCCTGAGCAGCAGAGCATCTGGACCCAGCTCCTGGTGGCCAGCTTCCCGATTCTGGTGATCATCGCTGTCTTCATGTTCTTCATGCGCCAGATGCAGGGCGGCGGCGGCGGTCGCGGCGGCCCGATGAGCTTTGGCAAGAGCAAGGCGCGCCTGCTGTCGGAAGACCAGGTCAAGACCACTTTCGCCGACGTCGCTGGTTGCGATGAGGCGAAGGAAGAAGTCAGCGAACTGGTGGAATTCCTGCGTGATCCGGGCAAGTTCCAGCGCCTGGGTGGTCGCATCCCGCGCGGCGTCCTGATGGTCGGTCCGCCCGGCACCGGTAAGACCCTGCTGGCCAAGGCCATTGCAGGCGAGGCCAAAGTGCCGTTCTTCACCATTTCCGGTTCTGACTTCGTCGAGATGTTCGTCGGCGTGGGTGCATCCCGTGTCCGCGACATGTTCGACCAGGCCAAGAAGCACGCGCCATGCATCATCTTCATCGACGAGATCGACGCAGTTGGTCGCCATCGTGGTGCCGGCCTGGGTGGCGGTCACGACGAACGTGAACAGACTCTCAACCAGTTGCTGGTGGAGATGGACGGCTTCGAAATGAACGACGGCATCATCGTGATCGCCGCCACCAACCGTCCTGATGTGCTGGACCCGGCCCTGCTGCGTCCTGGTCGCTTCGACCGTCAGGTGGTCGTGGGCCTTCCGGACATCCGTGGTCGTGAGCAGATCCTCAAGGTGCACATGCGCAAGGTTCCCATGGGCGACGACGTCGATCCTGCCGTCATCGCGCGTGGTACCCCGGGCTTCTCCGGTGCCGACCTGGCCAACCTGGTCAACGAAGCTTCGCTGTTCGCCGCTCGCGTCAACAAGCGCGTCGTCGAAATGAAGGAGTTCGAGCTGGCCAAGGACAAGATCATGATGGGCGCCGAGCGCAAATCCATGGTCATGTCCGAGAAAGAGAAACTGAACACCGCGTTCCATGAGGCGGGTCACGCCATCGTCGGTCGCCTGGTGCCGGAACATGACCCTGTCTACAAGGTGTCGATCATTCCGCGTGGTCGTGCCCTGGGCGTGACCATGTTCCTCCCCGAGGAAGACCGCTACAGCCTGTCCAAGCGCGCGCTGACCAGCCAGATCTGTTCGCTGTTTGGTGGCCGTATCGCCGAGGAGATGACCCTGGGCTTCGATGGGGTCACCACGGGTGCCTCCAACGACATCATGCGTGCGACCCAGATCGCTCGGAACATGGTCACCAAGTGGGGCCTGTCCGAGAAGCTCGGTCCGCTGATGTACGCGGAAGAGGAGGGCGAGGTGTTCCTTGGGCGCAGCGCTGGCGCGCAGCACGCGAATGTATCGGGTGAAACCGCCAAGCTGATCGACCAGGAAGTTCGTCGCATCATCGACGAGAGCTATACCACTGCGAAGAGCCTGCTGACGGAGAATCGCGACAAGCTCGATGCGATGGCTGAAGCCCTGATGAAGTACGAAACCATCGACTCCGAGCAGATCGACGACATCATGGCTGGTCGCACGGTGCGTGAGCCCAAGGACTGGCAAGGTGGTTCGGGTACTTCCGGCACTCCCGCCCCGCGTGAAGATGCCAAGCGCCCTGAAACCCCCATCGGCGGGCCGGCTGGCGAACACTAAGGCCTGTAGATGAAGTCAGTGCAGTACCAGACCCGGTTGCCTTGCGGCAGCCGGGTTCTTGATTTGGCCCAGCCGCAAGTCATGGGCATCCTCAACGTCACCCCTGATTCCTTCTCCGACGGCGGCCGTTTCAATGTGCGTGACGCAGCATTGCGTCATGCCGAGGAAATGGTGGCTGCCGGCGCGACCCTGATCGATGTCGGCGGTGAGTCGACTCGCCCGGGCGCGCGCCCCGTGTCCCCGACCGAGGAGCTAGAACGTGTAGCGCCTGTGGTTGAGGCCATTGCCCGCGAGCTGGATGTGGTCATCTCGCTGGATACGTCGACGCCCGCAGTGATTCGCGAAGGCGCCCGGCTGGGTGCCGGAATGATCAACGATGTGCGTTCATTGCGTCGTGATGGCGCCCTGGACGCCGCCGCCGATACAGGTCTGGCGGTTTGTCTCATGCACATGCTCGGTGAGCCGGGCAACATGCAGCAGGACCCGCACTATGGCGACGTTGTGCGCGAAGTCGGCGAATTCCTTTCCGAGCGCATGCAAGCTTGCCTTGCTGTGGGTATTCCAGAAGATCGGATAGTCCTGGATCCGGGCTTTGGCTTTGCCAAGACCCTGGCGCACAATCTGAGCCTGTTCAAGCATATGGAGGCCCTGCACGAACTCGGGCGTCCATTGCTGGTTGGGGTTTCGCGCAAGAGCATGATTGGCCAGACGCTGGGACGGGAAGTTCAGCAGCGTCTCCCGGGCAGTCTCGCGCTGGCCGCCCTGGCCGTGGCCAAGGGCGCACGCATCGTGCGTGTGCACGATGTCGCAGAGACCGTTGACGCAGTACGCATGATCGCCGCGGTACAAGCGGCGGAATAAGACAATACGGAGCACCCCATGAGTAGAAAGTATTTTGGCACCGACGGTATTCGTGGCCATGTCGGGCAGTTCCCGATTACTCCAGAATTCATGCTCAAGCTTGGTTGGGCGGCCGGTATGGCGTTTCGCAAACAGGGCAAGTGCCGCATCCTGATTGGTAAGGACACCCGGATTTCCGGTTACATGTTCGAATCCGCGCTCGAGGCTGGTCTGCTCGCTGCCGGTGCCGACGTGATGCTCCTCGGCCCAATGCCCACTCCGGCTATTGCTTATCTGACCCGCACCTTCCTAGCCGATGCGGGTATCGTCATCAGTGCTTCGCACAACCCGCATCACGACAATGGCATCAAGTTCTTCTCCGGCACGGGCACCAAGCTTTCGGATGAAGTGGAACTGATGATCGAAGAGCTGCTCGATCAGCCGATGACCGTGGTGGATTCTGCTCAGTTGGGCAAGGTATCCCGCATCAACGACGCCGCCGGCCGCTATATCGAGTTCTGCAAGAGTACGACCCCGATCAGCACCGATTTCGGCGGCCTCAAGGTGGTGGTGGACTGCGCTCACGGTGCCACTTACAAGGTCGCGCCAAGCGTCTTTCGCGAACTGGGTGCCCAGGTCAGCGTCCTGGCAGCACAGCCCAATGGGCTGAATATCAACGACGATTGCGGCTCCACTCACATGAGCAGCCTGCAGGCAGCTGTCGTCGAGCAGAACGCGGACATCGGTATTGCCTTCGATGGTGATGGTGATCGTGTGCTGATGGTCGATCACACCGGTGCAGTGGTGGATGGCGACGAACTGATCTATCTGATCGCCCGTGACCTGCATGGTCGCGACAGGCTGAACGGTGGTGTCGTGGGCACCCTGATGAGCAACTTGGGTCTCGAACTGGCGTTCAAGGAACTCGACATACCCTTCGTACGTGCCAAGGTCGGCGATCGCTACGTGATGAGCGAGCTGCAGAAGAATGGCTGGACGCTGGGTGGCGAGAATTCCGGCCATATCGTCTGCAGCCATTTCACCACGACGGGTGATGCCATCGTTTCCGCTTTGCAGGTCCTGCTGGCCTTGCAGCGCAGCGGTCAATCCCTCGCCGAGGCCCGTCAAGGCATGCGCAAGTGCCCTCAGGTTCTGATCAACGTCCGCTACGCGGGCGGCGACGTGGACCCGATCAACCATCCGGCTGTGAAGGATGCGTCTGCCCGCGTCACTTCCCAAATGGCAGGTCGTGGGCGTGTGCTTCTGCGCAAGTCCGGTACCGAGCCACTGGTGCGTGTGATGGTCGAAGGCGACGACGAAAAGCTGGTGCGCGGCTATGCCGAAGAACTGGCAAAAGTCGTAACAGAGGTATGTGCTTGATTTCTCTTGCTTGTTGAAAATCTCTTGGGTAACATCTGCGCCCACTTTGATCGACGAGATAAAGCATGCGCCGACCTCTGGTAGCCGGTAACTGGAAAATGCACGGTACCCGCGCCAGCGTCGCAGAGCTGATCAAAGGCTTGCGCCAATTGGCCTTGCCTGCTGGCGTCGAAGTCGCGGTCATGCCGCCCTGTCTGTACATCAATCAGGTCCTTCAAGGCCTGGACGGCAAGTCGATTGTCGTGGGTGCGCAGAATTGTGCGGTGGAGCCGGTGCAGGGAGCCCTCACCGGAGAGATCGCGGCAAGCCAGTTGGTAGACGTGGGTTGCAGTCTGGTTCTGGTTGGTCATTCGGAGCGACGCCTGATTCTGGGCGAAAGCGACGAAGTCGTGAGTCGCAAGTTCGCTGCTGCTCAATCCTGTGGTCTGGTTCCGGTGCTATGCGTCGGTGAGACCCGGGAGCAGCGCGAAGCCGGCAAGACGCTCGAAGTTGTGGGGCGTCAGCTGGGTAGCGTGATCGAAGAGCTTGGTGTGGGCGCATTTGCGCAGGCGGTAATTGCCTATGAGCCGGTTTGGGCCATTGGTACGGGGCTGACAGCCTCGCCGCAGCAAGCGCAAGAGGTTCATGCGGCGATTCGCTCGCAACTGTCGGCGGAGAATGCTGAAGTTGCTCGCGGCGTACGAATTCTGTACGGCGGCAGTGTGAAGGCGGCCAGTGCGGCCGACTTGTTCGGCATGCCGGATATCGATGGGGGGCTGGTAGGTGGTGCCTCCCTGAATGCGGATGAGTTCGGTGCGATCTGTCGCGCCGCAGGAAGCTGACGAGATGCTGGAAACTGTCGTAATTGTGGTGCACTTGCTGGTTGCTCTGGGCGTTGTAGGCCTGGTGCTGGTTCAGCAGGGCAAGGGCGCGGATGCTGGTGCCTCCTTTGGCTCCGGCGCTTCGGCAACCGTATTCGGAAGCCAAGGTTCCGCTACCTTTTTGAGTCGAGTTACTGCTATACTCGCCGCGGTTTTTTTCATTACCAGCCTGGGCTTAGCGTTCTTCGCTAAAGAAAAGGCTGAGGCGCTGAGCAACGTAGGCCTGCCGGATCCGGCGGCTCTCGAAGTTCAACCCGCCAAGCCGGCAGCTGATGATGTGCCGGTGCTCGAAGAGCAGAAGCCAGCTACCCAATCGGGTGATGTGCCGCAAGCTCCGGAGCAGAAGTAAGCAAGTTTTGCCGAGGTGGTGGAATTGGTAGACACGCTACCTTGAGGTGGTAGTGGCCATAGGCTGTAGGGGTTCGAGTCCCCTCCTCGGTACCATACAAAGAGAAGGCCCGCAGTGATGCGGGCCTTTCTCTTGCGGGATGTTCGGTTGACCACGAAAGGTGCTGGCCGTATACTCTCGCACCAGCTTTGACGCGGGGTGGAGCAGTCTGGTAGCTCGTCGGGCTCATAACCCGAAGGTCGTTGGTTCAAATCCAGCCCCCGCAACCAGTAGTCGCGAAGCCCCTTTTTAGGGGCTTTTTGCTAGCTGGACAGTTGACCTCCGATCACAGATCAGGCGGTTTTTGAAGGGATGGGCGTTTCGCCCATTTTTTATTTGCACAGCATGCGAGAGGCGATCAGGTGTCGAGCAAGCTAGAACAGTTGCAGGCCTTGTTGGCCCCGGTAGTCGAAGCGCTCGGTTATCAGTGCTGGGGCATCGAGTTCCTGTCTCAAGGGCGGCATTCCCTGCTGCGTATCTATATCGATCACGAAAACGGCATCCTGGTCGATGATTGCGAGAAGGTCAGTCGGCAGATCAGTGGTGTGCTCGACGTCGAGGACCCGATCAGCAACGAATACACCCTCGAAGTCTCTTCGCCGGGCATGGATCGTCCGCTGTTCACCCTTGAACAGTTTGCGGCCCACGCTGGTGAGCTGGTCAAGATCAAGCTGCGTTCACCCTTCGAAGGGCGGCGCAATTTTCAAGGGCTTCTCCGCGGGGTGGAGGAGCAGGACGTGGTTGTTCTTATCGAAGACCGCGAGTTCCTCCTGCCGATCGAGTTGATCGACAAGGCCAACATCATTCCCCGTTTTGACTGAGACGCGGATCCCGCGGATCCAATGGATTGCGAAAGGCGAGGCGTACGATGAGCAAAGAAGTACTGCTGGTTGTTGAGTCGGTATCCAATGAAAAGGGTGTACCGGCTGGCGTTATTTTCGAGGCGCTGGAGCTGGCCCTGGCCACTGCTACCAAGAAGCGTTTTGAAGACGAGGTCGACCTGCGAGTGTCGATCAATCGTCAGAGCGGTATCTACGACACTTTCCGTCGCTGGACTGTGGTCGAAGAAACCGATTTCGAAGATCCGGCCATCCAGCTGACCCTGGATCAGGCCCAGGAGCGCGATGAAAAAGCCAAGATCGGCGACATCATCGAAGAGAAGATCGAGTCCATCGAGTTCGGCCGCATTGCTGCCCAGACCGCCAAGCAGGTCATCGTGCAGAAAGTGCGTGAAGCCGAGCGTGCTCAGGTAGTTGAAGCCTACCGCGAGAAGCTGGGCGATATCATTTTCGGCACCGTGAAGAAGGTCACCCGCGACAACGTGATCGTCGACCTGGGCAACAACGCCGAAGCGCTCCTGGCTCGCGAGGACATCATCGCTCGCGAAACTTTCCGCGTCGGTGCCCGTGTGCGTGCCCTGCTGAAGGAAATCCGCACCGAGAACCGCGGTCCGCAACTGATCCTGTCGCGTACTGCGCCGCAGATGCTGATCGAACTGTTCCGCATCGAAGTGCCGGAAATCGCCGAAGAACTGATCGAAGTGATGGCTGCGTCCCGTGATCCGGGTTCGCGCGCCAAGATCGCTGTGCGCTCCAAGGACAAGCGTATCGACCCGCAGGGTGCGTGCATCGGCATGCGCGGTTCCCGCGTCCAGGCCGTTTCCGGCGAACTGGGCGGCGAGCGCGTCGATATCGTCCTGTGGGACGACAACCCTGCGCAGTTCGTGATCAACGCCATGGCTCCGGCCGAAGTGGTAGCGATCATCGTCGACGAAGATGCCCACGCGATGGACATCGCCGTTGCCGAAGACAACCTGGCCCAGGCCATTGGGCGTGGTGGCCAGAACGTGCGGTTGGCCAGCCAACTGACCGGTTGGACCCTCAACGTGATGACCGAAGCGGACATCCAGGCCAAGCAGCAAGCCGAAACCGGCGACATCCTGCGCGCCTTCGTTGAAGAGCTGGAAGTGGACGAAGAGCTGGCCCAGGTACTGGTTGAAGAAGGTTTCACCAGTCTGGAAGAAATCGCCTACGTGCCCATGGAAGAAATGCTCAGCATCGACGGCTTCGACGAGGACATCGTCAACGAGCTGCGTGCGCGCGCGAAGGACCGCCTGCTGACCAAGGCTATCGCAACCGAAGAGAAGCTGGCGGATGCCCAGCCTGCCGAAGACCTGCTTTCCCTGGAAGGCATGGACAAGGACCTGGCTGTTGAACTCGCCGTACGTGGCGTTATTAATCGCGAAGATCTGGCCGAGCAGTCGATCGACGACCTGCTCGACATCGACGGCATGGACGAAGAGCGTGCCGGCAAGCTGATCATGGCCGCCCGAGCCCACTGGTTCGAGTAAGTTTCACGGCCTGAGGAGAGAAGTGCATGACGCAAGTCACGGTGAAAGAACTGGCCCAAGTGGTCGATACACCGGTGGAGCGCCTGCTGCTGCAGATGCGCGAGGCGGGATTGCCGCACACCAGCGCCGAACAAGTTGTAACCGATAACGAGAAGCAGGCCCTGCTGGCTCATCTCAAGAGCAGCCACGGTGAGCGCCTGGAAGAGCCGCGCAAGATTACCCTGCAGCGCAAGACCACTACTACGCTGAGGGTCGCCGGTAGCAAGACCATCAACGTCGAAGTACGCAAGAAGAAAACCTACGTCAAGCGCAGCCCTGACGAGATCGAAGCTGAGCGTCAGCGCGAACTCGAAGAGCAGCGCGCGGCGGAAGAAGCTACTCGACTGAAGGCCGAGGAAGAAGCTCGTCAGCGTGCTGAAGAGGCTGCTCGTCGCGAAGCGGAAGCTCGTCCCAAGGTAGTGGCTGAAAGCGCTCCCGCGGAAGTCGCTGTTGCGGCTGGCGCGCCGGCTGCTGTTGCAGCTGCACCTGTGGCAGCTGCCACTGCGGCAGCTGCTCCTGCCCCGGCTGGCGCAGCTGCGGTGAACGGCGAGCGCAAGAAAGAAGAAGTTCGTCGTCCCGAGCGTGCTCGTGATGACGATGATCGCCGCGACCGCAAGCATGCGCAGCACCGTCCTTCCCTCAAGGAGAAGGAAAAGGCTCCGGCTCCCCGAGTCGCGCCGCGTAGCACAGAGGAAGAGAGCGATTCCTTCCGTCGCGGTGGCCGAGGCGGCAAGTCCAAGCTGAAAAAGCGTAACCAGCACGGGTTCCAGAGCCCGACAGGACCTATCGTGCGTGAAGTCAGCATCGGCGAGACCATCACCGTGGCCGAGTTGGCCGCCCAGATGACGGTCAAAGGCGCCGAAGTCGTCAAGTTCATGTTCAAGATGGGCACTCCGGTGACCATCAACCAGGTACTCGACCGTGAGACCGCTCAACTGATCGCCGAAGAATTCGGTCACAAGGTCAAGCTGGTCAACGAGAACGCCCTGGAAGACCAACTGGCCGAGTCCCTGAAGTTCGAAGGTGAGGCACTGACCCGCGCGCCGGTAGTGACCGTAATGGGCCACGTCGACCACGGTAAGACCTCCCTGCTCGACTACATTCGTCGTACCAAGGTGGCCAGCGGTGAAGCGGGTGGTATCACCCAGCACATCGGTGCCTACCACGTCGAAACCGATCGCGGCATGGTGACCTTCCTGGACACCCCCGGCCACGCAGCGTTCACCGCCATGCGTGCCCGTGGTGCCAAGGCCACCGACATCGTCATCCTGGTGGTGGCGGCCGACGACGGCGTGATGCCGCAGACCATTGAAGCGGTACAGCACGCGAAAGCGGCTGGTGTGCCGATCGTGGTCGCGGTGAACAAGATGGACAAGCCGGAAGCCAACCCGGACAACATCAAGAACGGCCTGGCCGCGCTGGATGTGATTCCGGAAGAGTGGGGCGGCGATACCCAGTTCGTGCCTGTTTCGGCCAAGGCCGGTACCGGCGTCGACGAGCTGCTCGAAGCCGTGCTGCTGCAAGCCGAAGTCCTGGAACTCACCGCCACTCCGTCGGCCCCTGGCCGTGGTGTCGTGGTTGAGTCCCGCCTGGACAAGGGCCGTGGTCCGGTCGCTACCGTGCTGGTTCAGGACGGTACCCTGCGCCAAGGCGACATGGTTCTCTGCGGCGTCAACTATGGCCGCGTTCGCGCCATGCTCGACGAGAACGGCAAGCCGGTTAAAGAAGCCGGTCCGTCCATCCCTGTCGAGATCCTCGGCCTGGATGGCACTCCGGACGCCGGTGATGACCTGACCGTGGTCGCCGACGAGAAGAAAGCACGTGAAGTTGCCCTGTTCCGTCAAGGCAAGTTCCGCGAGGTCAAGCTGGCTCGCCAGCAGTCCTCCAAGCTGGAGAACATCTTCGAAAGCATGGGCCAGGACGAGAAGAAGACCCTCAACATCGTGCTCAAGTCCGATGTGCGTGGTTCTCTCGAGGCCCTGCAGGGCGCCCTGGCCGGTATCGGCAACGAAGAAGTCCAGGTGCGTGTTGTCGGTGGCGGCGTAGGTGGTATCACCGAGAGCGACGCCAACCTGGCGCTGGCGTCCAACGCCGTGCTGTTCGGCTTCAACGTGCGTGCCGATGCCGGTGCGCGCAAGATCGTCGAGCAGGAAGGTCTGGACCTGCGCTACTACAACATCATCTACGACATCATCGAAGACGTTAAGAAAGCACTGTCCGGCATGCTGGGCAGCGAAGTCCGGGAAAACATCCTGGGTATCGCCGAGGTGCGTGACGTGTTCCGCTCGCCGAAGTTCGGCGCGGTCGCAGGCTGCATGGTTACCGAGGGTCTGGTCCACCGCAACCGTCCGATCCGCGTACTGCGCGAGGATGTAGTTATCTTCGAAGGCGAACTGGAATCCCTGCGCCGCTTCAAGGACGACGTGTCCGAGGTGCGTGCCGGCATGGAGTGCGGTATCGGCGTGAAGAGCTACAACGACGTCAAGGTCGGCGACAAGATCGAAGTCTTCGAGAAGGTCCAGGTGGCGCGCACGCTGTAAGTGTCGCGCTTGCCACAAGCCGGGAGCCAGGAGCTGGAAGCCATCGCTTTCCACTCCTGGCTTTCGGCTTTTAAGCGTTCAAGAGTGAAACGAAATGGCTAAAGACTACAGCCGTACCCAGCGCATCGGCGACCAGATGCAGCGCGAATTGGCGCTGCTGATCCAGCGTGAGATCAAAGACCCGCGCCTAGGTCTTGTAACCATCACCGCTGTCGATGTGAGCCGTGACCTGTCCCACGCCAAGGTGTTCATCACCGTGATGGGCCAGGACGACAATGCCGAGAAGGTCAAGCTTAACTGCGACATCCTGCAGGACGCCGCTGGTTTCCTGCGTATGCAGCTGGGCAAGGCCATGAAGCTGCGCAGCGTGCCGCAACTGCACTTCCACTACGACGCCAGTATCCGTCGCGGTGCGGAGCTGTCGGCGCTGATCGAGCGCGCCGTGGCGGAAGACCGCAAGCACCCGGGCAACGACGAGGAGTAATGGCGTGGCCCAGGTAAAACGTATTCGCCGCAATGTCAGCGGTGTGCTGATCCTCGACAAGCCGCACGGCATGAGTTCCAACGCCGCGCTGCAGAAGGTGCGCTGGCTGCTCAACGCCGAGAAAGCTGGCCATACCGGCAGCCTCGATCCGCTGGCCACGGGCGTATTGCCGCTGTGCTTCGGCGAGGCCACCAAGTTCTCCCAGTACCTGCTGGATGCCGACAAGGGTTACGAGACCCTGGCGCAGCTTGGCGTAACCACCACCACCGGTGATGCCGAAGGTGAAGTGACCGAGCGTCGCGAGGTGACCGTTGGTCGCGAGGACATCGAGGCTCTGCTGCCGCGTTTTCGTGGCGAAATCAAGCAGATACCGCCGATGTACTCCGCCCTCAAGAAGGACGGGCAGCCCCTCTACAAGCTGGCACGTGCTGGTGAAGTAGTGGAGCGCGAGGCGCGTTCTGTTACTATTGCGCGCCTGGAATTGCTGGCCTGTGAGAACAGCCAGGCAAGACTGGCCGTAGCTTGCAGCAAGGGCACCTACATCCGCACTCTGGTCGAGGATCTTGGCCAGGCACTCGGATGCGGCGCCCACGTGGCGGAGCTGCGCCGGACCCAGGCGGGCCCCTTCGTGCTGGCCCAGGCGATCAGCCTGGAGACTCTCGAAAAGGTCCACGCCGAAGGCGGTAATGAGGCAATCGATCAGTTCCTCCTACCGGTCGACAGCGGACTGGAACATTGGCCGCTGATCCAGCTTACCGAACACAGCGCGTACTACTGGCTCCATGGCCAGCCGGTGCGAGCTCCGGAAGCGCCAAAGTTCGGCATGATGCGAGTTCAGGATCATACCGGTCGCTTCATCGGTATCGGTGAAGTGAGCGATGACGGGCGCGTTGCGCCGCGTCGACTGATTCGGTCGGAATGACCGATCCGAGGGTGGCTGTTAATAGGCACGGTCAATCCTCCTTTTTAAACACGGGACGCAGGTTCCGGCCTATTACTCTCAGAGGAAGCCCATCATGGCACTGAGCGTTGCTGAAAAAGCCCAGATCGTTAACGAGTACAAGCAAGCTGAAGGCGATACCGGTTCTCCGGAAGTGCAGGTTGCCCTGCTGACCGCCAACATCAACAAGCTGCAGGATCACTTCAAGGCCAACGGCAAAGACCACCACTCCCGTCGTGGTCTGATCCGCATGGTTAACCAGCGCCGCAAGCTGCTGGACTACCTGAAGGGTAAGGACACCTCTCGTTACAGCGCCCTGATCGGTCGTCTGGGTCTGCGTCGCTAAGCGACACAGACGAGCTGGAAGCTGGAAACCGGAAGCTGGACATCGTTCCAGCTTTCGGCTTTCCAGCTTCTGGTTTTTTAAGGGATTGAAACGGGTCCGACTCCCGCCCTTCCCCCGATTTCCCCCAAGGCAACACAGAGAAGGAAAACACCGTGAACCCGGTAATCAAGAAGTTCCAGTTCGGTCAATCGACCGTAACCCTCGAGACTGGCCGTATCGCCCGTCAAGCCTCCGGTGCCGTACTGGTCACCATGGACGAAGACGTCACCGTTCTGGTGACCGTGGTCGGCGCCAAGCAAGCTGACCCGGGCAAGGGTTTCTTCCCCCTGTCCGTGCACTACCAGGAAAAAACCTACGCTGCCGGCCGCATCCCCGGTGGCTTCTTCAAGCGTGAAGGTCGTCCGTCCGAGAAAGAGACCCTGACCTCGCGCCTGATCGACCGCCCGATCCGTCCGCTCTTCCCGGAAGGCTTCCTGAACGAAGTGCAGGTCATCTGTACCGTGGTCTCCACCAACAAGAAGACCGATCCGGACATCGCTGCCATGATCGGTACCTCCGCAGCCCTGGCCATCTCCGGCATTCCCTTCGCCGGCCCGATCGGCGCCGCTCGCGTGGCCTACCACGAAGAGACCGGCTACCTGCTGAACCCCAACTACGAGCAGCTCAAGGCCTCCAGCCTGGACATGGTGGTTGCCGGTACCCAAGACGCCGTACTGATGGTTGAGTCGGAAGCCCAAGAGCTGACCGAAGACCAGATGCTGGGTGGCGTACTCTTCGCCCACCAGGAATTCCAGGCCGTGATTCAGGCCGTCAAGGAATTCGCTGCCGAAGCTGGCAAGCCGACCTGGAATTGGACCGCGCCGGCCGAAAACACCGCCCTGCTCAGCGCCATCAAGGCCGAGTTCGGCGAGGCCATCTCCCAGGCCTACACCATCACCATCAAGCAGGACCGCTACAGCCGCCTGGACGAGCTGCGTGACCAGGTCATCGCCCGCTTCGTTGGCGAAGAAGCTGGCCAGTTCCCGGCGGGTGAAGTGAAAGACGCTTTCGGCCTGCTGGAATACCGCACCGTTCGCGAGAACATCGTCAACGGCAAGCCGCGTATCGACGGCCGTGACACCCGCACCGTACGTCCGCTGAAGATCGAAGTCGGCGTGCTCGACAAGACCCACGGTTCCGCCCTGTTCACCCGTGGCGAAACCCAGGCCCTGGTCGTTGCCACCCTCGGCACCGCCCGTGACGCCCAGCTGCTGGACACCCTGGAAGGCGAGCGCAAGGACGCCTTCATGCTGCACTACAACTTCCCGCCGTTCTCGGTAGGTGAGTGCGGCCGTATGGGCAGCGCCGGTCGCCGCGAAATCGGTCACGGTCGCCTGGCCCGTCGTGGCGTTTCCGCCATGCTGCCGAAAGGCGACGAGTTCCCCTACACCATCCGTGTCGTTTCCGAGATCACCGAGTCCAACGGTTCCAGCTCCATGGCTTCCGTTTGCGGTGCTTCCCTGGCGCTGATGGACGCCGGCGTGCCGATGAAGGCGCCGGTTGCCGGTATCGCCATGGGCTTGGTGAAGGAAGGTGACAAGTTCGCCGTTCTGACCGACATCCTGGGTGACGAAGACCACCTGGGCGACATGGACTTCAAGGTAGCCGGTACCGCCAAGGGCGTGACCGCGCTGCAGATGGACATCAAGATCAACGGCATCACCGAAGAGATCATGGAGATCGCTCTGGAGCAGGCTCTGGAAGCGCGTCTGAACATCCTCGGCCAGATGAACCAGATCATCGCCCAGTCCCGCAGCGAGCTGTCGGCCAACGCGCCGACCATGATCGCGATGAAGATCGACACCGACAAGATTCGCGACGTCATCGGCAAGGGCGGCGCTACCATCCGTTCGATCTGCGAAGAGACCAAGGCTTCCATCGACATCGAAGACGATGGCAGCGTGAAGATCTTCGGCGAGACCAAGGAAGCTGCCGAGGCCGCGCGTCAGCGCGTTCTGGGTATCACCGCTGAAGCCGAAGTGGGCAAGGTGTACGTGGGCAAGGTCGAGCGCATCGTCGACTTCGGCGCCTTCGTCAACATCCTGCCGGGCAAGGACGGCCTGGTGCACATCTCGCAGATCAGCGACAAGCGCATCGACAAGGTCACCGACGTTCTGCAGGAAGGCCAGGAAGTCAAAGTCCTGGTTCTGGACGTCGACAACCGTGGTCGCATCAAGCTGTCGATGAAGGACGTAGAAGCCGCCGAGGCTTCGGGCGTTTGATAATCGCCGCACGATGAAAGAGAGGGCCCCTTGCGGGCCCTCTTTTTTTGCCCGGACAATGGCGAACCGCCATCGTGCCTGGAACAGTCATGGACAAGACGCTCTGCCAGTACCATCCCGCCCAACCCGCAACCTGGCACTGCGTGCCCTGCCAGCGCCATTTCGGCGATTGCTGCATTCCCCTGAATGCAGATGCGCCTGACGACAGCCCCGTCTGCCCACTGTGCCGCAGCCAGCTGACCTTCCTCGGCGCGGCCAACACCGCCCAGCCCTTCTGGGAACGCCTGCCTCAATTCTTCGCGTATGGCCTGCAGACCGGCCCGATGGCCTTCAGCGCACTGTTGGCCCTCGCAGGCCTGTTCATGCCGCGATCGCTGATCCTCTGGGTCATCCTGTTGAGCATCGCCACCAAGTATTTCCACAGCGTGATCGAGTCCAGCAGCGAAGGCGTTCGCGAAGCGCCCTCACTGGTGAGCGCGTTCGCGGGTGAAGGCTTTTCGTTGTTCTTCAAGCAGATGGCGGTCTTCGCCATTGCGCTGGGGGCATTGTGGCTAGCGGCGGACTTCAACAGCGAGACGATCTTCTGGGTGGTGAACATCGCCATCGTGCTCCTGCTGCCGGCCAGCATCATCCGCCTGGCGCTGAGCAAGGAACTCAGTGCGGCGCTGAGCCCAGACCAGGTGGGTGAAGTGATCAAGGCCATGGGCTGGCGTTACCTGATCCTCTGCGCCTTTCTCTTCATCCTCTGGCAGTCGCCCAGCTACGTGGCCTGGATGCTATCCGGTGGTCTGCCGAAGGTGGTGCTGATGCCCATCGCCACCTTCCTCTTCGGATACTTCGGCGTGGTGATGTGCAGCATGATGGGCTATGCCGTGTTCCAGTATCAGGGGGCGTTGGGCTTTGCCATTGCCGAGGAAGGCACCCAGCAGGGTTTGCCGGAAAGCGAGTGGCGCCGCCGCAAAGCACTCGTGGAAGCCGAGATTCGCCTTAAGGAAGGACAGAGTGACGGAGCACTGGAAATACTCACCAACGCCTTGCAGCGTGATCCTCAGGACCTGCGCCTGAACGAGCGTTTCCACCAGTTGCTGTTCGGATTGGGGGCCCGGGAGCGCTGTCTGCGGCACCTGGAGCATTACCTGCCCCTGGTCGCCCGCCAGAATTCTGCGCTGGCTGCCACGGCGCTGCTCAACGCCCGCCAGTTCCAGGCCGATTTTCTTCCGGGCGACGCCATGGTGTGCGAGCAGATCGCAGGCGCCTTGCTCGATCGCCACAAGGTTCGCGAAGCCCTGAGTCTGCTGCGCAACCTGCACCAGCGTTTTCCTGACTATCCGCACATTCCCCGCGCCTACCTGCTGGCGGCGCGCGGTTTCGCCGAAGGACTCGGGCAGGTGGAGCCGGCGCAAAAGCTGCTGGCCTACATCCGTGCACGCTATCCGGCTTCGCCCTTGCTGGACCAGGTCACTGCCCTGGAAGACACCATCGCGCGACTAAGCAACGTGGCACGCTGAGGCGGCTTTTATCGTGCAGTCTGCAAGGCCGCTCGGGAGAGAACTTGCAGACTGCATGTGGTGGCCCTTTTGGTGATTCTCCCATCTGGCTGATTTGATTGGTTTTTTTCTTTTATCGGAAGCTGGCACAGGCCTTGCGACATTCCTGGGGACCCTGCAGCCAGGAAGCTGCTGCAGATGTTCCGAAGAAAAGAGGAGAACCCCCTCATGAAACAGTCTTTCACCAAGTGGACCTTTGCCGCTGTTACTGCTGCCGCCATCAGCCTGCCGTTCGCTACCGGCGCTTATGCAGAAACCAGCGGTCAAACCATGCTGGCAGCTAGCGACACCGTTCAGAAGGCCGAAGAGGCTGTCTCGGACACCTGGATCACCAGCAAGGTCAAATCGACATTCCTGGCCGACAAAAACCTCAGCGGCATGGACATCAAGGTCGAAACCAACAAGGGCGTGGTCGCACTGTCCGGCATGGTGAAAACCGATGCCGAACGTGACTTGGCCATTGAAACCGCCAAGAACATCAAGGGTGTCACCGCCGTTTCCGCCGACGGCCTGAAGTCCGCCGATTAACCCTTGGCCGGGCCGCCTCTTTCCGAGCGGCCCGGCAACAGCAATGGGAGCATCTCTATGAACGCCGACATCATCAAAGGCAAATGGAAGCAGCTCAACGGCCGCATGAAGGAGAAGTGGGGCGACCTTACCGACGACGACCTGGACGTGGCTGAAGGCCATAGCGAGTACCTGGTCGGCAAGTTGCAGGAGCGCTACGGCTGGAGCAAGGAACGGGCGGAGCGGGAAGTCCGCGACTTCAGTACTCGACTCTGACGCTGCTGGAAAAAGAGAAGCCCCGCAATTGCGGGGCTTTTTCTATCAGCGCGCGAGGTGTTGCTGGTACAGCGCCAATTGGCGCGTCTGTTCCGCTTCGGGGAAGGCTCGGCGCAGGTATTGGCCTAGTTCACCGACTCCGCGCAGGTCTTGGCGCTGGCCCAGTTGCTTGGCCAGTTGCAGGGTCAGCCCGGGAAGCTGCGGTGGTACCGGATTCGTCTGGCAGAGTCGGCGCCAGGGTGCCAGCGCGCGCGTGCTGTCCCCGGCCTTGATCAGGCGTTGCAGCAAGTGCAGCAGTACGGCGGGATGCTGCAGCAGGCGTTGCTGCGGATCGGCGACATCGTCGGCCAGCTTCTGCAGCAGGGGCAGGGTGGCCGCTTGTTCCGGCAGGCTGAAGAGTTGCTTCAGTACCGCGGTCAGCAACGGTTTGTCCTGGCGACTCTTGGCCACGGGATAGAGCCGTTCCAGGAGCGCCAGCCGGCCCGGGTAGCGCTGCAGCAGGTCGAGGCCGCGCGGGGTGGCCTGATCGAGGGCGAAACGGCCGATGAGCTGGTCGAGGGCTGCCAGCTCGCGCTTGAACGGCGCGTCCGGATCTTCCTTGTTCAGATAGGCCTCATCCACCTTGAGGAATCCCACCTTGTGCAGCGTCCAGGTCGAGAGGAAGCCGAAGGCCAGACCGCCGAGGTGCGCGTAGTAGTTCACGTGGTCATCGGCCAGCAGTACGCCGTAAAGCTCCTTGCCGAGCCATGCGGGAAATATCCACAAAGCCGGCGCCTTGAAGTAGCCGATCAGGGGGCCCAGCCAGTAGAAGAAGCGGATCTTGCGCAGGCCGTAGACGCCGATGGTCATGCCCATCAGTCCCGATACCGCCCCCGAGGCACCGATGCCGGCGACCCAGACCGGGTCCATGGCCCACCAAAGCAGGTGCGAAGCGAGGCCGCTTGCCAGGTAGAGGCCGAGATAGACCCAGCGTCCGAGTGCCGCTTCCAGGGCGAAGCCGCAGATGAACAGGAAAATCATGTTGCCCAGCAGGTGATCGAAACTGCCGTGCAGGAACATGGCGCCGGACAGCCCCTGGACACTGAACTTGTTGGGAATGAAGCCGAACCGCTGGGCGCTGATAAGGTCCCGCGCTGCTTCGGCCTTGAGCCGTGCCTGCTGCCACGCAGGGTCGGCCTGGTAGGCCGGGAGGCGGTGCAACCAGTCCTCGAATTCCAGGTCGCGGAGGATGATGGCCGCCAGGTATTGGCGGCGCATGGCGTCGATGCTGTGACGCTGGTCGGCGTCGAACTTCTCGCGCTCCACCAGGTGGTCGATGAACAGCGCGCGCTCACGGTTGAGCAGGCCGCCGTCCAGGTAGATTTGCTGCGCTTCTTCGACGCGTGCCTGGTCGCCGCCCTGGTAGACGAGGTAGATCAGGGTGTTGAGCAGGATCAGCAGCAGGGTGATGACGGGCGGGCGTCGCCAGTCGAGGGGTTGATCAGCGGGAAGGATGATCATCGCGCGCGGCTCAGTTGCGCTTGCTGTCGATTTCGTTGACGAGTTTGCTCTCGCAGCGGAAGGTGCCAGCGGTGGCGTCAAAGGTCAGCAGGAGGGTGGCTGCAAGGGCGCAGGCAAAGGCTTTCATGGGGGGCGGCATCCTGTCCGGGGGAAGAGTGCGCAGAGCCTAGCATTCCGTCCGAGCGGCTGTCAGTTGCCCCGTTTGCTGTCGATATTGCGCAGTCGATTGCCCTCGAAACGGAGGAATTGGTACATGCCGTTGCGAGGCCCGTAGACCCATTCTTCGACCCGGACCTCGTTGCGCCGGTAGTACTCGTCGACCACCTCCTTGAAACCCAGGTCGGCACGGCTGATGGGTTCGCCGCACTTCTCCAGGACTTCGCCGGTGGTGTCATCGAGGCTGATGAGGTTGCTGTTGCAACGCAAGGTGGAGGAGGCGTGGGCGTTGCCCAGGGCCAGCAGCAGCGAGGCGAAGAGAAGGACGCGGCACTTCACGGGAATGTCCGAATGGCGGGAGGTCGCCACAGCCTACACCCGGCGCCGATGGGCGTCAGCGATTGCGCCGGGTTTCAATGCGCACCAGGCGATTGCCCTCGAACGTCAGGATGCTGAGCATGCCGTTGTTGGGGCCATAAACCCATTCCTCCACGTTGAACTCGCGACGGTCATAGGAGCCCAGGGTGTAGCCGACTAGGTCGCGGTGCACCGGTTCTCCGCATTTTTGCAGGACCTCGAAGGTGCGGTCGCCGAGGCTGATCAGCTTGCTGCCGCAGCGCATGCTCTCCGCCCCGGCCGGAGCGGCCAGGACGAGGGTCAGCAGGGCGAGCGGCAGCGTACGCATGGAGGGCTCCTACTCGCTGTCCAGGTGCAGCGGAGTGATCACTTCTCCGGCCTGGTTGGGGTCCACCAGGCTGACGTCGAGCAGGAAGATGCGCTCATCGCCAAGACCGCCACGGTCCACCAGGTAATCCTTGATGGTGGCAGCGCGGGCCTGGCCCAACTGGCGCAGCAGCAGATCGCTCTGTGCCCAGGACGCCAGCACCGCATCGCGCAGCTTGGTCGTGCGCTGCTCGTTGTCCAGTTCCTTCCACTCGGCCGGAGGCTGTTGTTTCAGGCGGGTGCGGTAGATGCCTTCCAGCATAGGCCCTTTCTCGTCGTCCGGAACCTCGATCTGGCTCGCCTCGGCAGGCACCTTGTCGCCCCGGCGCTGGGCGATCTTGTAGTAGGTACTCTGGTATTCCCGCTCCAGTCGCTGCTGGGCCAGCAGCGGGCCGTCGGCGGTCTTGGCGCTGGCGCCTTCCACCTCCAGGCGCAGCGCCGGTCGCTTCTTCAGTGCGTCGGCCAGGGTGTCCAGGGCCTTCTGTGCATCGGTGTCGAGCTCGCTGCTGCCGGCGGGGAAGGGAACCTGGCCAAGATCTTCGCTGCTACCCCCCACCAGGCCGGCAACGAAGTTGAAGGGCGCCTGCACGGCGCGCAGCACCAGGTTGCGCAGGGTCTGCCAGACGATGGGCGCAACGCTGAATTGCGGGTCGTTGAGGTTCCCGGCCACGGGGAGCTTGATGTCGATCTTGCCTTCGGTGTCCTTCAACAGGGCGACGGCCAGGCGCACCGGCAGGTCCACCGCGTCGGGGCTGGATACCTGCTCGCCGAGCTGCAACTGTTCCAGCACGAGATGGTTTTCGGCTTTCAACTGGCCCTTCTCGATCTGGTAATGCAGGTCCAGGTTCAGCCGCCCCTTGCGGATGCGGTAGCCGGCGAACTTGCCGGAATAGGGGGTCAGGGTGGTCAGTTCGACACGCTTGAAGCTGGTGGCGATATCCAGGCTGTCCAGCGGATCGAAGGGGTTCAGGCTGCCTTTGATGGTGACCGGCGCGTAACGATCCACCTTGCCATTGATTGCGACCTTGGCCGGTTTGGGATTGCGGTTGTCGAGGGTGCCGATCTCGCCGTTGAGCTGCTGGATGGCGGTGGCGAAGTTCGGTGTCAGGCTGAAGTCGGCGAAGTTGGCCGAGCCGTCCTTGATCTCGATGCCGCCGATGCGGATGCCCAGGGGCTTGGCGGCGGGTTCCGGTTTGGCGGAAGTGGTGGCTGGAGTGCCAGCCTCGGCGGGTTGCTTGATCACCAGGTCACTGGCGTTGGTGGTGAGGTCTTCATTGATGATGAAGCGCGCGTAGGGCTGGCTCAGGCTCACCTTGTCGATGTTCAGGGTATCGCCGTGCTGGTAGTTGAGGCCTTCCACCAGCAGTTGCTGCCATTTGACGAAGTCACGCTCCTTGATGGTGTCCAGGGTGTGCATCTGGTTCACCAGGGCGCGGCCGGTAATGGCCAGGGCCAGCGGTTCGGTGCTCTTGAGGTCGACGTTGAGGTCGCTGTCGAGCATGCCGCTGCGCAGTTCCAGGTGCACGAACGGGCTGAGGTAGGCCTGGGCCACCCGCAGGTCGATGTCGCGGGTCTGCACCTGCAGCTTGGCGGTCGTGGGCTTGAGCTGGACCTGGCCCACCGCCTGCAGCTTGCCCTGCTTGCCGAGGCCGGTGTCGAGGCTCAGGTTGAAGGGGGACTCGCCGCGGCTGTCGAAGTCCTTGAGGTCCAGGTTCAGCGGCCCCAACTCCAGTTGCACCGGTTCCTTGGGCACCCGATCGGCCAGGTGCACCTTGTAGCCGCGCAGTTGGGCTTCGCGCAGCAGCACCAGCCAGGGCTTGCCCGGCTCGGCCTTGTCATCGACGGCCTCCTGGGTGGTTTTTTCGTCGCTCCTGGCTGCCGGCTTGGCTTCGCTGGCGAACAGTTTCTGCCAGTCGAGCTGGCCGTCGGCTTCACGGGCAGCCCAGGTTTCCAGGTTCTGGCTATGGATCTTGCCGATCACCACTTCCTGCTTGATCAGGTCGAGGGAGCTGTCGCTGACCTCCAGCGTCTCCAGTTTGACCAGGGCGCGATTGTCCGGCGCCTTCATGGCGAAAGGCGACACCTTGATCCAGATCTTGTCCAGGTTGAGCTGGGTGCCCTTGGACAGGTTCAGCTTGTACTCGGTGGACAGGCTGATCACGCCTTGCTCCAGCACCAGGGGCACGGCATCGCGGACGTAGGGCCAGAAGGCCTTCATCTTGCCTTCCGTGAGCTTCAGCTGGCCGCTGGAACTGAACGGTACCAGGCTGATCTGGCCTTCCCAGTCGATCCGTCCGCCATAGGGGCCGGTGGCGACCAGGGACATCTCGGAGCTGTCATCGGGCAGCGTACTGAGATTGCGCAGTTCCAGATTCAGCGAGTCGTAGACGAACTCGATGGGCTCGCTCGGGCGCAGGTCCTGGAAATGCAAACCGCCCTCGCTCAACTTGATGCGGTCGATGCGCAGGGGAAAGGGATCGCCAGCCGGTTCTTCCGCCTTGGGTTCGCTGGGAGGCAGCTTGAACAGCTGGGTCAGGTTGAGCTTGCCGTCCTTGGCGAACAGCACCTCGGTGGTGGACTTCTCCAGCTCCACATCCGCAAGGTGCAGGGCGCCGGACCAGAGGCTGTCCATTTCCAGATTGGCATAGAGTCGTTCGAAGCCGACCTGCTCGGCCCTGTCTTCGCCGATATGCAGCCCCCAGAGGGTCAGTTCCAGGCTGAAGGGGTTGAGCTGGATGCGCTCCAGCCGTGCGGGAACCGTGGCGTACTGGGCCAATTGCTGGTTGGCCACCCGCAGGGCGATCCCCGGGATGATCAGAAAGCCAAGCAGGCTATAGAGGGCTACGACGATCAGCAGGGCGCAAACGGCCCGTTTCAATCCTTTGTACATGAGGCGTCAACTATCCCGGCGAAGAATGCCTTGGATTATGGCACGGCCTCAGGGTTCCGCCTGACGGCTGGCTCTCGTTACCGAACGGCTTTCAGAGCTGCAGGATCAGGGTCTTGAGCGGTGGACGCGCATCCTGGGAAGGGAAGTCGGGGGCCGGTGCCAGCGGTTGGCAGTCACGGGCTGGACGGCCCAGTTTGCTGGCGCAACGCAGCACCAGTTCGCGCCAATCGTCCATGGCCACCTTGGCCAGGTTGTTGTTGCAGATCAGCACGCCGCCTTCCGCGGTCGCCAGCAGGGCCGGCTTGAGCAGGCTCTGGTAGTCACGCAGCAGGTCCACGGTGCCGAAGGCGCTCTTGGCCCAGGCCGGCGGGTCGAGGAACACCAGGTCGAACTGCCGTTGCTCCAGGCGCGGGTAGCTGGGCAGCTTCTGCCCGTGGCGGCGGGCGATGGGTTGGCCGGCCAGTTGGCGGATCGCCGGGAAGTAATCGGATTGCACGAAGTGCATGGGGGCCAGGTCCGGGTTCAGGGCGCCGTTTTCACGGCCGACCGCGAGATTGCCCTCGGCGAAGTCCAGGTTCCACACCTCGCTGGCCCCACCGCCAGCGGCGCTGAGGCCAACACCACAGGTATAGGCGAACAGGTTGAGCACGGACTTGCCGGCGCTGTGGTCCTTGACCCAGCCACGGGCATTGCGCAGATCGAGGAATAGCAGCGGGTCCTGCCCCGCGTGTCGGCCACGTACCCGGTAGTTCAGGCCCCACTCGCGACCCACGAGGTCTTCCAGGGCGGCCGGTTCTGCCTGATAGATGGGATCGCGACGATCGATCCGCGAATTGCCCTGGGAACGGTCGTTGTAGACCAGCAGCAGTTTCTCGCCGAGGCATTCGTCCACCGCAGCGGCCAGGTCCAGGAGTGGGCCGCGTTCCAGTGTCTGGTGGAAGCTTTGCACCATCAGCTGGCGACCGTAGCGGTCGACGGTCAGGCCTGGCGCCCCTTCCTGGCTACCGTGGAACAGCCGATAGCAATCGGTGCCTTGGGCATGGAGTTCAGCCAGCAGCGGCTGACGGGCATCGAGTGCGGCGCGCAGCGCCTGGATGAGAGCGGAGGACATGCGCGGCGTCTCGCAAAAAGGGGCGCGCAGTTTATCAAAGCGGCTTTGCCGTAGGTTGGGCTTCGCTGGGCTCAGCCCAACCTACAGAACCGGCTTAGCGCTCGATGGCCAGGGCCACGCCTTGACCGCCGCCGATGCAGAGGGTCGCCAGACCCTTCTTGGCGTCGCGCTTGATCATTTCATGCAGCAAGGTCACCAGCACGCGGCAGCCGGAGGCACCGATGGGGTGGCCGAGGGCGATGGCTCCGCCGTTGACGTTGACCTTGGCGGCGTCCCAGCCCAGTTCCTTGCCGACTGACAGGGACTGCGCGGCGAAGGCCTCGTTGGCTTCGATCAGGTCCAGGTCGCCCAGACTCCAGCCGGCTTTTTCCAGGCAACGGCGGGTGGCCGAAACCGGGCCGATGCCCATGATCGCCGGATCGACACCAGCATTGGCATAACCGGCGATGCGGGCCAGCACCGGCAGGCCCAGGGCTTTGGCCTTCTCCGCGCTCATCAGCAGCACGGCGGCAGCACCGTCGTTGAGCGTGGAGGCGTTGCCGGCGGTGACGCTGCCGTCCTTCTTGAAGGCCGGCTTGAGTTTGGCCAGGGCTTCAGCGGTGGTGCCGGCGCGCGGCTGCTCGTCGGTGGCGAAGGCGACCGGATCGCCTTTCTTTTGCGGAATCAGGATGGGGGTGATCTCATCCATGAAACGCCCGGACTCGATAGCGGCCGCGGCCTTCTGCTGAGAGGCGGCGGCAAAGGCGTCCTGCTGCTCGCGGTTCAGGCCGTATTTTTCCACCAGATTCTCGGCAGTGATGCCCATGTGGTAATCGTTGAAGGCGTCCCACAGGCCATCCTGGATCATGGTGTCCACCAGCTTGGCGTGACCCATGCGCAGACCGGTGCGGGCACCTGGCATGACGTAGGGCGCCAGGCTCATGTTCTCCTGGCCGCCGGCGATGATCACCTCGGCGTCGCCGCAGCGGATGGCCTGGGCTGCCAGGTGCAGGGCCTTGAGGCCAGAGCCGCAGACCTTGTTCAGGGTCATGGCGGGAACCGCATGGGGCAAGCCGGCCAGGATGGCAGCCTGGCGCGCCGGGTTCTGGCCGCTGCCGGCGGTGAGCACCTGGCCCAGGATCACTTCGTCGACCTGCTCGCCCTTGAGGCCGGTTTGCGCCAGCAGCTGGCGGATTACGGCGGCGCCCAGCTCCGGGGCGGGGATGTTCGCCAGGGAACCCTGGAAGCTGCCGATGGCGGTGCGGGTGGCGGCAACTATTACGACGTCTTGCATGGATCTGTCCTCGCGGCGGTGAATGGGGTCAGGCAATGACCGGGCAAGCAGCGATCGTGGCACAGGCAATTTGACCGGACCACACTCTCAACGGGGGGGCAGCCCCATGCGTC
The DNA here is from genome assembly GCF_013393345.1 of Pseudomonas taiwanensis. Classification (GTDB taxonomy): domain Bacteria; phylum Pseudomonadota; class Gammaproteobacteria; order Pseudomonadales; family Pseudomonadaceae; genus Metapseudomonas; species Metapseudomonas resinovorans_C. The sequence continues at coordinate 43,592 of NZ_QJRF01000029.1, read as the reverse complement.
GGCGCGCACGATGGACTGCGCCATTGCGCATGGCCCAGCGCAGCAGCGGCGCCACCCGCCAGACCAGGTCCCGTACCACACGGCGCTGCCAGGGGCGCTGGTGCAGGTCGAGCATGGCGCTGGCCCAGTCCGGCATCAGGTCGATGCCAGCCTGCATCATCAGTACGCCGAAGGGCTTGGCCACTGCGCTGGGTGCCGGGGCACCGAGGAGCACACGCACCACTTCCCGGCTGCGTTCGTCGCAGACAAGTTGCGGGCGCATCGCCTCCAGGTAGTCCGCCACTTGCTGGCGGGACTTCGGTACGTCCCGCGCACCGAGCCGTTCGGCCACGAGGGCGATCTCGGCGTAGTAACGGTCCTGTTCCTCCCCGGAAAGGTGCGGGTTGAGGTAGCGAAGATGGGCCTTGAGGAAGCAACTCACTTCGGCCACATGGACCCAGGTCAGCAGAGCCGGGTCGCTGGCGGCATAGGGGCGTCCGTCCGGCGCGGTGCCCACCACCTGTGAATGGATGGTGCGGACCTTGTCGATCAGCCAGTCGGCATCCTTGCGGGTGCCATAGCTGGTGCCGGAGATGAACTGGCCGGTGCGGCGCAGGCGGCCGAGCATATCCGCGCGGAAATTGGAGTGGTCCCAGACTCCGGAAAGCGCCAGGGGGTGCAGCATCTGCAACAGCAAGGCGCTGATGCCGCCGATCATCATCGAGGTGAAATCGCCGTGAACCTTCCAGGTCACCGAGTCTGGGCCGAACAGGCCGGGGTCGCCCTTGGGGTTTTCGAAATCGAGATGGCCAAGGGCGAGACCGGTAAGGCCGATGATCTGGCTTTCGATACGGCGACGAATGAATTCCATGCAGCGAGGGCTTCCGGGCGAAGGCGCCAGCCTCCAGGGAGACTGGCGCCTTGAGGGGGCTTACTGGTTGAGGCGCTTGTCGATCAGGTTCTGCACCACTGACGGGTCGGCCAGGGTGGAAGTATCGCCGAGGTTATCCAGCTCGTTGCAGGCGATCTTGCGCAGGATGCGCCGCATGATCTTGCCCGAACGGGTCTTGGGCAGGCCCGGCGCCCACTGGATCAGCTCGGGCTTGGCGAAGCTGCCGATCTCTTTGCTTACCAAGGCGAGCAGTTCCTTCTTCAGCTCTTCGGTCGGTTCCAGGCCCTTCATCGGGGTCACGAAGGCGTAGATGCCCTGGCCCTTGAGGTCGTGCGGGTAACCCACTACGGCGGCCTCGGCCACGGCGTCATGCAGAACCAGGGCACTTTCCACTTCGGCGGTGCCGATGCGGTGGCCGGAAACGTTGATCACGTCGTCGACGCGGCCGGTGATCCAGTAGTAACCGTCTTCGTCGCGACGGGCGCCGTCGCCCGTGAAGTAGTAGCCGGGATAGGCGGCGAAGTAGGTGTCGATCATCCGCTTGTGGTCGCCATAGACGCTGCGGATCTGACTAGGCCAACTGGCCTTTATCGCCAGTACGCCCGCGCCGGCACCGTCGATTTCCTTGCCCTTCTCATCCAGCAGCACCGGCTGCACGCCGAAGAAGGGGCGGGTGGCCGAGCCGGGTTTCAGGGCGGTAGCGCCGGGCAGCGGGGTGATGAGGATGCTGCCGGTTTCGGTCTGCCACCAGGTGTCGACGATGGGGCAGCGGCAATCGCCCACCACGTGGTAATACCACTCCCAGGCTTCCGGGTTGATCGGTTCGCCGACGCTGCCGAGCAGGCGCAGGCTGGCGCGGGAAGTCTTCTTCACCGGTTCCTCGCCTTCGCGCATGAGGGCGCGGAGGGCGGTGGGAGCGGTATAGAAGATGTTCACCTGGTGCTTGTCGATCACCTGCCAGAAGCGCGAAGCGTCCGGGTAATTGGGGACGCCTTCGAACATCAGGGTGGTGGCGGCGTTCGCCAACGGGCCATAGACGATGTAGCTGTGGCCGGTGACCCAGCCCACGTCCGCGGTGCACCAGTAGATGTCGCCGTCGTGGTAGTCGAACACGTACTTGTGGGTCATCGCTGCGCCCAGCAGGTAACCGCCAGTGGTATGCAGCACGCCCTTGGGTTTGCCGGTTGAGCCGGAGGTGTAGAGGATGAACAGCGGGTCCTCGGCATCCATCCATTCGGGCGGGCAATCCTCGCTAACGCCGTGCAGGGCCTCGTGGTACCAGAGGTCGCGCCCGTCCTGCCAGTCGATCTTGCCTTCGGTACGCTGCACTACCAGCACCGAGGATACGTTCGGGCAGTCCTTCAGGGCCTTGTCGACGTTCTGCTTCAGCGGGACGTACTTGCCGCCGCGCACGCCTTCGTCGGCAGTGATTACGGTGCGGCAATCGGCGTCGAGGATGCGGTCACGCAGGGCATCCGGGGAGAAGCCGCCGAATACCACCGAATGCACGGCTCCAATGCGCGCGCAGGCCAGCATGGCGTAGGCCGCCTCGGGGATCATCGGCATGTAGATGCAGACCCGGTCGCCTTTCTTCACGCCACGGCTCTTCAGCACGTTGGCCAAGCGGGCCACGTGGCTGTGCAGCTTGCGATAGGTGATCTGCGCGGATTCGCTGGGGTTGTCGCCTTCCCAGATAATGGCGATCTGCTCGCCGCGCTGTTCCAGGTGGCGGTCGATGCAGTTGTAGGCGACGTTCAGCTTGCCGCCCTTGAACCACTCGGCCTCGCCTTTCGCGAGGTCGCTGTGGTGCAGCTGGTCCCAGGGCTTGAACCAGGTGAGGAAGTTGGTCGCCTGCTCGCTCCAGAACAGCTCTGGCTGTTCCACGGACTGCTGGTACAGGCGCAGGTAGGCATCGTTGTCGATAAGGGCGTGCTTGCGCACGGCGTCCGGCACGGGGTGAAGGCTGATCTCGTACATGGCGGGTCCTTGTTGTTGTAAAGCCGAGATGGCGACAAGGGTGCATCCAAGCCGTCGCCGGGTTCAAGGGTTGTCCATGGAGTTTTGAACCTGCGGCCCGCCGGATCGTTCAGGGACGTGGATACTCCAGTTGGGCGGCGACGAAGGCGGCGGTGGCGCTGCCATAGCGTGCGGCGATCTCGTCCAGCGTTTCGTCCAGCACCCGGCCGGGCGCCGCATCGCTATCAGGGAGGGCCGGTTCCCCACCTGCGGGGGCATCGGGCAGCAGCGCCAGGCCGTAACGGGTACTCACCGGACCACCGCCCACGGCCAGCACTGTGCTGCGGAAACTGCGGGCCCAGGCATCGGCCCGCAAGGCGAGGGTGGCTTCATCGATCCCGGCCCGCATCGGCAGGGTCAGGTTCTCATGGCGCCAGAAGGCCAGGTAATTGGCCGCGGCCGTCAGGTAACCCCCGGGGCCAAAGGCGAAGGCCTGGCTCTGGTGCTCGACGGACCAGTCCGCCAGACCGATCTCGCGTGCGAAGGCGAGTGCTTTCTCGGGGCCGGCGATGGCTTCCACCAGCGCCACGGACACGGGTAGCGCGGCACTGACGCCCGAGCTGGTCAGCAGCTTGCCGTCCACCACATAGCGCCGGTCGACCTGCCAGCGGGCGTCGGGAAAGTCTGCCTCGCGTTGTGCCTGCGAATACCAGTGGCCGGTCGCCCTGCGGCCGTTGAGCAGGCCGGCGTGGCCCAGTACCAGCACGCCGTCGCAGATACCCACGATGGTGGCGCCTTTGGCGGCCTGTCCGGCGACGAAGGCGGTAAGGACGGCATCGTCACTGTGGTGCACGGCGGGAACGATCAGGTAGTCCGCCCCCTGTGGATAACGTTGTTCGAACGCGGCAGTGGTCGCCTGCGCTTCGAGCCGCAGCGCCGGCATCATCTGCAACGGCCCTTCGCGGGTGGACAGGGCCATCACTTCGGCGACCCCGGCGCGGCTGAGCAGGCCGAAGGGCACCAGGTAGTCCACCAGTTCGGTCATGCGGTTCTCGCCGACTACGGCCACCAGCGGCTGTCCGCGACCGAAGCGCGGCTGGTAGGGCTGGAGTGATTCTGCGTGGGCCAGCAGGGGGAGGTGAAGGGTCAGGACCAGCAGGAGGGCGCGCATCAGGCTTCTCCGAAATTAGGGATTACCAGTGTGGCGCGCAGGCAAATGTCAGGAATGACAGCTATCAGTGAATATCTGCCAGCCCATCGTTCGAGTATTTCCATGCCGCAACCCCATTCTGTGCTGCTACTGGTTTTCCCGGACTTCCAGCTGCTGGATGCCACCGGCCCGGCTGAAGTGTTCGCCGCTGTCGCCGGACACCTGCCGAAGGAGGCCAGTCCTGCCTATGTCTTGCAGTGCGTCTCCGTCAGCGGTGGGCTGGTGCGTTCCAGCACCGGGCTGGAACTGATGACCGAAGCCCTGCCGGAGCCGAGCAGCCTGGCGGGCAGCACGCTGCTGGTGGCGGGCGGCTATGGGGTGCAACGGGCGATGGCGCAGGGCGTGCTGGCGCGCTGGCTCAAGGACGCGGCAACCCAGGTGGCGCGTTGCGGCTCGGTGTGCACCGGGGCCTTTCTGCTCGCCCAGGCCGGACTGCTCGATGGCCGCCCGGTGGTGACCCACTGGAAGTACGCGGTGTTGCTGAAACGGCTGTTCCCGAAACTACTGGTGCAGGAAGACGCGCTATTCGTTCGCGACGGGTGCTTCTACAGCTCGGCGGGGGTAACGGCCGGCATGGACCTCTGCCTGAGCCTGGTGGAGGAGGACCACGGCCGTACGGTCTCGCTGCAGGTGGCCAAAGGGCTGGTGATGTACCTGCGCCGGCCAGGAGGGCAGCGGCAGTTCAGCGTCGAACTGCTGGCGCAGCAGGCGCCCTCGGGAGGCGTGCTGGAGAAGCTGGTCCAGTGGTTGCGCGGTCGCCTGCACGAAGCATTGGACATCGAGGTGATGGCGGCGGAGATGGCGGTATCGCCCCGGACGCTTCACCGGCATTGCCAGGCGGAGCTGGGGGTGACGCCCGCGAAGCTGCTGTTCCAGCTGCGGCTGGAAGAGGCTTGTCGATTGCTGGAGGCGGGGGCTTCATCGCTGAAGCGTACGGCGGAGAAAAGCGGTTTCGGCAGCGAATACAACCTGCGGCGGGCGTTCGTTCAGGCGCTGGGGGTAACGCCGAGCGAGTATCGGCAGCGGTTCTGTCGGTAGATACAAAAGATGGAAGCAAATGTTGTGGGGGCGAATTCATTCGCTAACCGGACTGAAGGTTCGGCCCGGAGCTTTGTAGGGCGCTTCGCGCCCACTGCGAATGAATTCGCCCCCACAAGATCAACCGCGGTGACGCGCGCGGAAGAAGTCGATCAGGCCCTGGGTCGAGCCGTCCTCGGCCTGGGCTTCCTCCTGGCCGGTGAGGCGTGAATAGACCGCCTTGCCCAGTTCCTTGCCGAGTTCCACACCCCATTGGTCGAAGGCATTGACACCCCAGAGCACGCTCTGCACGTAAACCTTGTGTTCGTACATGGCAATCAACGCACCCAGGCGGCGCGGGCTGATGCGCTCCACTACCAGGGTATTGCTCGGGCGATTGCCGGGCACGACCTTGTGCGGTGCCAGGCGCTGTACTTCCTCTTCGGGCAACCCCTTGGCGCGCAGTTCCGCCTCAGCCTCTTCACGGGACTTGCCGAGCATCAGCGCCTGGCTCTGGGACAGGCAGTTGGCGAACAGCCACTGGTGGTGGTCGGCCACCGGGTTGTAGCTGGAGACCGGGACGATGAAGTCCGCCGGAATCAGCTGGGTGCCCTGGTGCAGCAACTGGTGATAGGCGTGCTGGCCGTTGCAGCCGACACCACCCCAGATCACGGGACCGGTGCCGGCGGTGACGGGGGTGCCGTCCTGGCGCACGCTCTTGCCGTTGGACTCCATGTCCAGCTGTTGCAAGTGGTCGGTGAAGTTACGCAGGTAGTAGTCGTAGGGCAGGATCGCGTGGCTGTGTGCGCCCCAGAAGTCGCCGTACCAGACACCGAGCAGGCCGAGGATTACCGGGATGTTGCGGTCGAACGGCGTGCTCTGGAAATGCTGGTCCATGCTGTAGGCGCCGGAGAGCAGTTCCTTGAAATTGGAGATGCCGATGGACATGGCGATCGGCAGGCCAATGGCGGACCAGAGCGAATAACGACCCCCAACCCAGTCCCACATCGGGAAGATGTTCTCTTCGCGGATGCCAAAGGCCACCGCCGCTTCCTTGTTGCTGGAAACGGCGATGAAGTGCCGGTACAGCTCTTCTTCGCTGCCACCCTGAGCCAGGTACCAGGCACGTGCGGCCTGCGCGTTCTTCAGGGTTTCCAGGGTGCTGAAGGACTTGCTGGAGACGATGAACAATGTGGTTTCAGCGTTCAGGCGGCAGGCCAGTTCGCGGAACTCGCTGCCGTCGATGTTCGCCAGGTAGTGGCAGCGCACACCTTTCTGCGCGAAGGGCAGCAGCGCTTCGGAGACCAGTTGCGGGCCGAGGAAGGATCCGCCGATACCAATGTTCACCACGTCAGTGATGGGTTTGTCGGTGTAACCGCGCCACAGGCCGTTGTGTACGTAGCCCACCAGTTCGGTCATCTGATGCAGAACGCGATGGACTTCAGGCATCACGTCGACGCCGTCCACCCAGACCTTGTCGCCAATGGGGCGGCGCAGTGCGGTGTGCAGCACCGGACGGCCCTCGGATGCGTTGATCACGTCACCCCGGAACATGGCCTTGATGGCATCGCCGAGCTGGGCTTCTTCCGCCAGCTTGACCAGGAGGTCCAGGGTGTCGGCACGGATCAGGTTCTTCGAGAAGTCCAGCAGCAGGCCGCAGGCGCTGTGGCTGAACTGCTTGAAGCGCTCGGAATCTTCGGCGAAGGCCTGACGCAGGCTGAAGCCGGCAAGGTCCTGGCGATGCTGGCGGAGCGCGGCCCAGGTGGGCAGTTGGGTGACATCGAGCGGCGTCAGGTGGTGATCCATGGAGTACCTGTGTGCGACTTATGAAAAAGCCCGGATAGGTCCGGGCTTCGGGTCATTCAGCTGTCCGGTCTCAGGCAACCTGTACCGGAATCGCGTTGCTGGTATGGCTGAGTTCGTTGCCCGGAGCCATGTACAGCATACGCGGTTTGAAATTGGCAAGTTCCGCTTCGCTGTAGTGAGCGTAGGCGCAGATGATCACGCGATCACCCACTTTGGCCTTGTGCGCCGCGGCGCCGTTCACCGAGATCATCCGCGAACCGTTTTCGCCGCGGATGGCGTAGGTGGTGAAACGCTCGCCGTTGTCGACGTTATAGATCTGGATCTGTTCGTACTCGCGGATGCCGGCGAGATCGAGCCATTCACCATCGATGGCGCAGGAACCTTCGTAGTCGAGCACGGCGTGGGTGACTTCGGCGCGGTGCAGTTTGGCCTTGAGCATGATGGCGTGCATGGCTTTTCCTCGTCAGGATGCGGGCGGCGGCAGAGTTTGCCCGAACCCCCGAGGGGGTTCAAGGCTATGACGGGCGTCGATCAGGCTTGCGCTTCGAGGTTGAAGGCAAGGTTGTCGATCAGGCGGGTGTTACCCATGAAGGCGGCACCGAGGATCACCAACTGATGGTCCTTGTTGCCGGCGGGGCGCAGATTCAGCGCTTCGCGGACTTCCAGGTAATCCGGGCGGAAACCGGCCCTGGCCAGTTCGGCCTGGCCTTCCTGTTCCAGTGCGGCGAAATCGCGGCGGCCTGCGCGGATGGCGGAGGCCAGTTGCTGGAGGGTGCGGTACAGGGCGGGGGCGGCCGCGCGCTGGGCGTCGTCCAGGTAACCATTGCGAGACGACAGGGCCAGGCCATCTTCGGCACGGACCGTGGGTTCGCCCATGACCTGGATCGGCATGTTCAGGTCGCGCGCCAGCTTGCGGATGACTGCCAACTGCTGGAAGTCCTTCTCGCCGAATATCGCGAGGTCAGGCTGGACCATGTTGAACAGCTTGCTGACTACGGTGGCGACGCCCTCGAAATGACCAGGGCGGCTACCGCCACAGAGACCTTCGGACACCAGCGGCACATTTACGCGGGTCTGGCCGTCCATGCCGTCCGGGTACATCTCTTCCACGTCCGGATGGAACAGCAGTTGGCAGCCAGCGGCCACCAGCTTCTCCTGGTCGGATACCAGGGTGCGCGGATACTTGGCCAGGTCTTCGCTGGGGCCGAATTGCAGCGGGTTGACGAAGATGCTGGCGACCACGAAGTCGGCTCGCTGGCTGGCCTTCTCCACCAGGGCGACGTGCCCGGCGTGGAGGTTGCCCATCGTCGGCACGAAGCCGATGCGCTTGCCCTCGTTGCGTGCGCGGGCGATGGCGGCACGCAGTTCGCGGACGGTCTTGACGGTGATCATGCGGAGAATCCGTGTTCGGCGGCGGGGAAAGTGACGTCCTTGACGGCCTGGACATAGGCGGTGAGCGCAGCCTGGATGCTGGTCTGACCTTCCATGAAGTTTTTCACGAACTTGGGTGCGCGGCCGGTGAGGGACAGGCCGAGCATGTCGTGCAGGACCAGTACCTGGCCATCGGTGGCGCTGCCTGCGCCGATGCCGATTACCGGGATTTTCACCGACTGGGTGATTTCGGCGGCCAGCTCGCTGGGCACGCATTCCAGCAGCAGCATGGCTGCGCCGGCTTGTTCCAGGGCCATGGCGTCGGCGCGCAGTTGGCGCGCCTGGGCTTCCTGGCGACCCTGGACCTTGTAGCCGCCGAGAATGTTCACGGCTTGCGGGGTCAGGCCCAGGTGGGCGCAGACCGGCACACCGCGCTCGGCCAGCAGGCGGATCGGATCGGCGAGCCAGGCGGCGCCTTCCAGCTTGACCATGTGGGCACCGGCCTGCATCAGCGCGGCGGAATTGGCGAAGGTCTGCTCGAGGTTGGCATAGGCCATGAACGGCAGGTCGCTGATGATCAGCGCGCCCTGGTTACCGCGTTTCACGGCTGCAGTGTGATAGGCCATTTCGGTCACGCTGACCGGCAGGGTGCTGTCATGGCCTTGCAGGACCATGCCAAGGGAATCACCCACCAGCAGCACATCCACGCCGGCCTGGCAGGCGGCCTGGGCAAAAGTGGCGTCATAGGCTGTCAGCATGGCGATCTTCTCGCCTTTCAGCTTGAGCTCTTGCAGGGTGGTCAGGGTCACATCAGGCATGAAAACGTCCTCATCGGCACCAGTTTGCACCGGCGCGGGGCAACGGGACGCTTATAGTCCCGATGGGGGGGCATGAAGTCAATTGCAGGTGTTACCGACCTGTTACGGCGTTACCGCCAGGTCGGGCAGGCGCTCGAGGCCTTCGAAGGGGCAGGCGTCCAGCAGCGTTTGCAGCGGGCGCCCATCGGGCAGCTGCAGGTCACCGGCGATTTCCGCCAGGGGATAGAGCACGAAGGCGCGGGCATGCATGTGGTAGTGCGGAACCTGCAACCGCGGCTCGTCGATCCGGCGTTGGCCGAACAAGAGAATGTCCAGGTCCAGCGTGCGGGGGCCCCAGCGCTCGTCCTTGCGTACACGCCCCTGCGCAAGCTCGATGGTTTGCAGGGCATCCAGCAGTTCCAGCGGTGCGAGTTCGGTTTCCAGGGCCGCGACGGCATTGACGTAGCGGGGCTGGTCCGGCGGGCCGAGCGGATCGCTGGCATAGAGCGAGGAAACGGCAGCGAGCCGGGTGCGGGGCAGGTCGCCCAGTGCTTCGAGGGCGCCACGCAGCTGGCTGACGGGTTCGGCGAGATTGCTGCCGAGGCCGATGTACACGCGCTCCATGATTACTCGCCCGGAGTGCCGGGGGCGTTGTCGCTACGCGGGCCACGACGGCGGCGGCTGCCACCGCGACGGCGACGCTGACCCGAGGGCTGCTGGTCATCCTTGGCGCTCAGCTCGCGGATCATGTTGCGGCGCTGGCTGTCGCTGGCGTCCTGGTAATCGGTCCACCAGTCGCCCAGGCCATCGGTTTGCTCGCCGGCGCTTTCACGCAGCAGCAGGAAGTCGTAGCCGGCACGGAAACGCGGATTTTCCAGCAACAGGTCGGCGCGCTTGCCGCTGCGGCGCGGCAGGCGTTCCTGCATGTCCCATATCTCGCGGATCGGGATGCTGAAACGCTTGGGAATGGCAGTGCGCTGGACCTGTTCCATGATCAGGCCGTGGGCGGCTTCCTGCATTGCCGGTATCGGCGGCATGCCGCGTTCCTGCAGCTGCGCCGCACGGGCGGGCAGGGCCGGCCACAACAAGGCGGCAAAGAGGAACGCCGGGGTAACGGGTTTGTTCTGGCGGATGCGCTCGTCGGTGTTGATCAACGCCTGGCGGATCAGTCGACCGGTGTATTCGGGGTCACGTTCCAGCGCAGCGGCGCTGGCCGGGAACAGCGGGGCGAAGAGGTCGTATTCCACCAGCAGCTCGAAGGTGCGCTCGGCCTTGCCGCTGAGGAACAGCTTGAGCACTTCGTCGAACAGGCGCGCGGAGGGAATCTCGCGCAGCATCGGTGCCAGGCGGCGAATGGGCGCGGCACTGTGTTTCTCGATCTCGAAGTCCAGCTTGGCGGCGAACCGCGCGGCACGCAGCATGCGCACCGGGTCTTCCTGGTAACGCTGCTCGGGGATACCGATCAGGCGCACCAGCCTATTGCGGATGTCATGCACGCCGTGGGCGTAGTCGAGGATGCGTTCGGTGGTCGGGTCGTAGTAGAGCGCATTGATGGTGAAGTCACGACGCTGGGCGTCGTCTTCCAGGCTGCCGTAGACGTTGTCGCGCAGGATTCGACCGCTTTCATTGCGCGAGGCCTGGTTGCTGTCTTCCTCGTCTTCACCTTGCGGGTGATTGGCGCGGAAGGTGGCGACTTCGATGATCTCCCGGCCGAACTGCACATGGGCCAGCTTGAAGCGACGGCCGATCACCCGCGCATTACGGAATTCGGCACGCACCTGTTCCGGGGTGGCGCTGGTGGCCACGTCGAAATCCTTGGGGCGCAGGTTCAGCAGCAGGTCGCGGACGCAACCGCCAACGACATAGGCCTGATAACCCGCCTTCTGCAGGCGGTCTACGACCACCACGGCGTTGCGGCTGATGCCCGAGCGGTGCAGCGAGTGCTGATTGTTGCCCAGTACTTCGGGTGTGCTGCGCGGATGCTGCGCGCGGCGCAGGGGGGATCGGAAAGACTGGAACAGCTTCTTCAGCATGGGATGCACTGTTTTGCGGAATGGACGGCCAGAAAAGGATATGGGCGCACGATGGCCGCGGATTCTAGCACTGGGAGGGGGGATGGAGAAGAAAAGGTCTGAGAGAAGGCAAAGCTACTGGGGGAGCCGAAGCTCCCCCCCAAATTGGTGCGTGCTTTGTTTTTATTGTTTCGGGCTTGGTGTTTTTGTTGTTCGACCCGGTCCAGCAGGCACTTCACCTCTGGATATGCCCTCCAATCGAGGGTTAATAGCAAACGGATTGCTTTGGACGCTGATGGTGCCTTGATCATTCCATGACCCAACCAGTACGGGTGCTGTCTCGGGACAGTTTTATTGTTCTCGGTCTGGCTGTGGGGCGAGCCCCAAGGGCAATTCCTCTCCAAAAGAATCAGTTAGCTGCGCCTCCGCTGTTTTGTTTTTGTTGTGCTGGAGTCGATACGTCTTGTTTTTATTGTGGGGTTCAGCGTTTGTTATTGTTGTTGTGCCAGAGATAAAGCAGAAGCCATGCCAACTTTTGAGATTCCTTGTAAATCAAGGCTTTGCGGGGGTCGATGGCTGAGCGAGGGGCAAAAAAAAGCCGGGTTTTCGTTACCTTTAAACCCGGCTTTGTTACGTGATGTTAGGCGGGGTAACAGCAAACGGAACCTGTTGTGTTTCCGTGCTGTCACCCTCGCCGGCGCTCAAGGCCCGGCTGCAGCGCCCGATTTGCGGCGCGGGATGCCCAGGCGCTGGCGGCGTTCCCACAGGCATTTGCGGCTGATACCCAGTTTGCGGGCCAGCTCGGTTTCGGTCATGTGGTCCTGGTGCTCCAGCACGAAGTGCTGGAAGTAGTCTTCGAGCGACAGGTCTTCAGTGGGCTCGTGGGCTGTGTTGTTGGCCTGGGCCGGCGCTGCGGCTTCGTTGAAGTCCAGGTCGTCCAGGTCATCCAGCTCGATGTCGATGCCCAGCAGGTCTGCCGAAATGTCCGGGCTCTCGCACAGGATCACCGCGCGCTCGATGGCGTTCTCCAGTTCCCGCACGTTACCTGGCCAGTTGTAGTGGCGGATGGCCTGTTCGGCATCCGCGGCGAAGCGCAGGCTTTCGCGTCCCATCTGGGAGCACTGGCGCGCCAGGAAGGAGCGGGCGATTTCCAGCACGTCGTTACCGCGCTCGCGCAGGGCGGGCAGCTTCAGGGAGATGACGTGCAGGCGGTAATAGAGGTCCTCGCGGAACTGGCCGGTCTTGGCCAGCGTCTTGAGGTCGCGGTGGGTGGCGGCGATCAGGCGCACATCGACCTTCTGCGATTGCACCGAACCCACACGGCGAATCTCGCCTTCCTGCAGGACGCGCAGCAGACGCGCCTGAGCTTCCAGCGGCAGTTCGCCGATCTCGTCGAGGAACAGGGTGCCACCGTCGGCGGCTTCCACCAGACCGGCACGGCCGGCGGTGGCGCCGGTGAACGCACCTTTCTCGTGGCCGAAGAGTTCCGACTCGATCAGCGTTTCCGGAATGGCCGCGCAGTTCACCGAAATCAACGGTGCCTTGGCGCGACGGGAAAGGTTGTGCAGGGCGCGGGCCACCAGTTCCTTGCCGGTGCCGGACTCCCCCTGGATCAACACGGTGGAGTCGGTCGGGGCGACCTTGCGGATCTTGCTGTAGAGCTCGAGCATCGCCGAGCAGGACCCAATGATGCCGATCTCGCCATCGGCATTGGCGGCAGCGGCCTTGTCACCGCCACGGCCCGCAGTGGGGCGCTCGCTCGGGGTCGACCTGGCTTCCTGGCGCTCCTTGAGGATGCGCGAGACGGCCTGGAGCATTTCGTCATGGTCGAAGGGCTTGGCGATGTAGTCCACCGCGCCCATCTTCATCGAGTCCACCGCCGAGCGCAGGCTGGCGTAGCTGGTCATGATCAGCACCGGGGTGCCCTGGGCCAGTTTGATCAGTTCGGTACCGGGAGCGCCGGGCAGGCGAAGGTCGCTGATGATCAGGTCGAAACCGGGAATGCTGTAGCGCTCCTGGGCTTCCTGCACGGAGCCTGCCTCGCTGACCTGGTACTGGTTGCGTTCCAGCAGGCGTCGCAGGGCTGAGCGAATGATGGTTTCGTCTTCGACGATCAGAATATGTGGCATTAATTCGGCTCTCTAGACGGTCTCAGCCCACGGCGGATGTAGCTTCGACAAAACGAGGCAACGTCACCCTGATTCGGGTGCCGCGCTGGCTCTCGGAGTCGGCCGGGCTTTCGATGGTTATCTGTCCATAATGCTCTTCCACGATCGAATAGACCAGTGCAAGGCCAAGGCCGGTCCCTTTCCCTGGGTCCTTGGTGGTGAAGAAGGGTTCGAACAGGCGGTCCATGATCGCCTTCGGAATGCCGCTACCTTCGTCTTCCACGACGAGATCGACGGTGTGTTCCGAGGCTTCACTCGTCACGCGGATGGCGCTACCCACGGGGGACGCGTCGCGGGCGTTGGACAACAGGTTGATCAGGACCTGGGCGAGACGCTGCGGGTCGCCTTCGACGACGTGCTGCGGATCGCAGAGGTTGAAGAAGTTCACATCGATGCTGCGCTTGTTCAGTGACAGCAGTCCAATGGCGTCCTGCGCGACCTCAGCCAGGCACACCGGCTCGCTGGCCTGCTGGCGGCCACCGGCGTGGGCGAAGCTCATCAGCGACTGAACGATACGCGTGACGCGCTTGGTCTGTTCGAGGATCTGGCTGCTGAGTTCCTTGATCTCGGAATCGCCTTCGCGCTCTTCGCGCAGGTTCTGCGCCAGGCAGGCGATGCCCGTGATGGGGTTACCGATTTCGTGGGCAACGCCGGCCGCGAGGCGGCCGATGGATGCAAGGCGCTCGGAGTGCACCAGCTTGTCTTCCAGCAACTGCGTGTCGGTCACGTCTTCCACCAGCAGCACCAGTCCGCTGCTGCCAGGGGCCAGGGGTTCTTCGATCGCCGCCTTGTGCAGGTTGAGTGCACGCACCTGGCCGTCCAGGGTCAGGCGCTGTTTGTGCAGGTGCTCGTCGGGCAGATTGATGAAGCCTTCCAGCAATCCTTTCCAGGGCTCGGCGATGGTGGACAGGCGCGATCCCACGACGCGCTGGGCGGGAATCTCGGTCAGTTCCTCCATGGCGCGGTTCCACATCAGGATTTCCTGGTCCTTGGCCAGCGAGCAGACGCCCATGGGCAGTTCCTGCAAGGTCTGGCGGTGGTAACGGCGCAAGGCGTCTAGTTCGGCAGCCAGGCCGGTGAGGCGCGAGTGGTAGTCCTCCAGCCGGCTTTCGATGAAGTGGATGTCCTCGGTCACGTAGCCTTCGCTGCCGGATTTGTAGGGCAGGAAGGTTTCCACCATGTCCTGGGCAACGCTCGGGCCCATCAGGCCGGAGAGGTTGGCTTCGATGCGGTCACGCAGGCGGCGCAGGGCATAGGGGCGGCGTTCGTCGAAGGGCAAGTGCAGGTCACGCAGCGCCTGTTCGACTTCCTTCTGTGCCGTCTTGGCGCCCAGGGGCTTGGCCAGCTGGCTGGCGAATTCCTGCGGCGAGCTGGCCACCAGTTCGCGGCGTTGTGGGCGGCGTACGTTGTCCACGGTGCAGGCTTCGGCGGCGCTGCGTTCTTCGGGGCTGGCTTCGGTGAAGAGCGAGACCAGGGTGAAGATCAGCACGTTGGCTGCCAGGGAGGCGATGGCCGCGATGTGCCAGCTGGTGTCGTCGAGCACGTAGATGGCGTTGAACAGCGGCAGGTAGACGCCCTGCAGGTTGCCCACCAGTGGCAGCAGCATGGCGAACAGCCATACGATGAAGCCTGCCAGCAGGCCTGCGATGAAGCCGCGGCGGTTGGCCGTCGGCCAATAGAGCACCGACAGCGCGCCGGGAAGGAACTGCAGGGTGGCGACGAAAGCGACGATGCCGAGGTTGGAGAGATCCTGCTCGGCGCCCAGCAGCAGGTAGAAACCGTAGCCGGCCATGATGATGAAGGCGATCAGCGCGCGACGGGTCCACTTCAGCCAGCGGTAGATGTTGCCTTCGGCGGGTGGCTGGTAGAGCGGCAGCACCAGGTGGTTCAGGGCCATGCCGGAGAGCGCCAGGGTCAGCACGATGATCAGGCCACTGGCAGCGGACAGGCCCCCGACATAGGCGAGCAAGGCCAGCACCGGATTGTCGACGGCAATACCGAGGCCGAGCGTGAAGTATTCAGGGTTGGTGGTGGCGCCCAGCTTGAGGCCGGCCCAGAGAATCAGCGGAATGGCCAGGCTCATCAACAGCAGGAACAGGGGCAGACCCCAGCTCGCGCTGACCATGGCGCGTGGGTTGAGATTCTCGGTGAAGGTCATGTGGTACATGTGCGGCATGACGATCGCTGATGCGAAGAACACCAGCAGCAGCGTGCGCCATGGACCTTCTTGCAGAGGCGTGTGCAGGGTGGAGAGGGCGGCCTGGTTCTGCAGTAGCCACAGCTCCAGTTCGCGTGGGCCGCCGAATACGCCGTAGAGGGCATAGAAGCCGATACCGCCCAGGGCCACCAGCTTGACCACCGATTCGAAGGCGATGGCGAACACCAGGCCGGCGTGCTTCTCGCGGGTGGCGATATGGCGTGCGCCGAAGAGGATGGTGAACAGCGTGATCAGGGCGCAGAAGCTGAAAGCGACGCGGTTGTGCACCGGCTCGCGGGTGAGGATGCCGATCGAATCGGCCACGGCCTGGATCTGCAGCGCCAGTAGCGGCAGCACGCCGATGATCATGATCACCGTGGTCAGCGCACCGGCCCAGGTGCTGCGGAAGCGGAAGGCGAAGAGGTCCGCCAGGGATGAAAGCTGGTAGGTGCGCGTTATGCGCAGGATCGGATAGAGCAAAACCGGTGCCAGCAGGAACGCCCCCGACACGCCGAGGTAGCTGGCAAGGAATCCGTAGCCGTATTGATAGGCGAGCCCGACGGTGCCGTAGAAAGCCCAGGCGCTGGCGTACACGCCCAGAGACAGGGTGTAGGTCAGCGGGTGGCGGATGATCCAGCGCGGGACGAAGCCCCGGTCACTGAGCCAGGCCACGCCGAACAGGGCCAGAAGATAGGCAGCGCTGATCAGGATCAGCTGGGTGAGGCTAAAGCTCATCAGCATCGCGTTGACTCTGCAGAATGAAGGTCACCACGATCAGGATCAGCCACAGCAGGTAGGGGCGGTACCAGGCGCCGTTGGGGTCGATCCACCAATCCATGATGGCGGGGGAGAACAGGTAGATTCCCACCACCAGGAGCAGGACCAGTCGATAGATGTACATGCCGCAATTCTCGTCGTGTCTGCCGCGATGGTAGCGAATGCCCGGTACGGCGGCGAGTGGCTAGCGCAGCTGTGTTTCGGCCAGTGTTCGGCAACGCGGTATGCGCGTGGCATCCCAATGGGCGATTCCCCAGTCCAGTGCTTCTCGGGGGCTGCCTTCGGCCAGTTCGGCGGGTGGTTCCTGGCCGAGGGTGCGCAGCGCGCGTGCCAGTAGCGGTCCGGCGCTGTCCGCCGGCAAGGGCGGCGAGCGATAGGACTTGCCCAGCTTATGGCCATCCGGCTGGATGATCAGTGGCACATGCAGATAGCGCGGCTGACGGAATCCGAGCAGTTCCTGCAGATAGAGCTGACGCGGCGTGGAGTCCAGCAGGTCGGCGCCCCGCACGATATCGGTAACACCCTGCCAGGCATCGTCCAGCACCACGGCCAACTGATAGGCATAGAGCCCATCGCGGCGGCGGATGACGAAATCGCCCACTTCTCGTCCCAGGTGCTGGCGGTATTCACCCTGCACGCGGTCGACGAAGTGGTATGCCAGCTCCGGTACACGGATGCGGATGGCGGCATCGTGCAGGGGATGCTGTGCGTTGCGACAGGTCCCCGGATAGATACCCAGGCTGCCTTCCAACTGCTTGCGCGAACAGGTGCAGGCATAGGCCAGGCCCATCTCATAGAGACGGTCGATCACCTTGGCGTACGCCTCGTGGCGGTCGCTTTGACGCACCATTTCGCCGTCCCACTCAAAGCCGTAGGTTTCCAGGGTTCGGAGGATCGCCGCTTGGGCACCTTCAACTTCCCGTGGAGGATCGAGGTCTTCCATGCGCAGCAGCCAACGGCCGCCGACTGAGCGGGCATCGAGGTAGGAGGCGAGGGCGGCGACCAGCGAGCCGAAATGCAGATAGCCGCTGGGCGTGGGGGCGAAGCGCCCGATATAGGCAGGGGACATCACGTTGTGGACAAAGCGACGGGGCGCCATTGGCGCCCCGTTTCGGCATCAGGAGCCGAGTTGCTTTTCCTTGATCTCCGCCAGGGTCTTGCAGTCGATGCAAAGGGTGGCGGTGGGGCGGGCTTCCAGACGGCGAATGCCAATCTCGACGCCGCAGGAGTCGCACCAGCCGTAATCGTTGTCTTCGATCAGCTGAAGCGTCTCGTCGATCTTCTTGATCAGCTTGCGCTCGCGGTCGCGGGCCCGCAGTTCCAGGCTGAATTCTTCTTCCTGGCTAGCGCGGTCGGCCGGATCGGGGAAGTTGGCAGCTTCGTCCTGCATGTGGTGCACGGTACGATCCACCTCTTCCATCAACTCCAGCTTCCACTTGTTGAGGATGTTGGTGAAGTGAGCACGCATGCTGTCGCTCATGTACTCCTCGCCCTTGGTCTCTTGGTAGGGCACGAAGCCACGAATCAACTGGCTGTTCTGTTGTTTTGCATTGGTGGGCATGGATGGCCGCCTCTCACTTTCTTAATCCATTGCGCAGGATTATGGTCCATCGCCGGCGGTGCCGGCCCTGCGGCTGCAAGCGGGCGAACTTACCAGATCAAATCCGGGTACGCCACTCCCCGGCGTCGTACATGCTGCAGCGTCCAGGGACCATTGGTTAGAATCCTCTCTTTGCCTTAATAAAGGAAGGCCAATGGCCCAGTCCTACAGTGCACGCAGCCGCGCCATCGAACCCTTCCACGTCATGGCTCTGCTGGCTCGCGCCAACGAACTCCAGGCGGCGGGTCATGATGTGATCCACCTGGAAATCGGCGAGCCGGACTTCACCACCGCCGAGCCCATCATCCAGGCCGGACAGGAAGCCCTGGCCGCCGGGCATACCCGTTACACCGCCGCTCGCGGCTTGCCGCAACTGCGCGAAGCCATCGCCGGCTTCTACGCATCGCGCTATCGGTTGAACATAGACCCGGATCGCATTCTCATCACCCCCGGAGGCTCCGGGGCGCTGCTGCTGGCCAGCAGCCTCCTGGTGGACCCGGGCAAGCACTGGCTGCTGGCCGACCCCGGCTATCCCTGCAACCGCCACTTCCTGCGGCTTGTGGAAGGTGGAGCGCAGCTGGTGCCGGTCGGACCGGAAACCCGCTATCAGTTGACCCCGCAACTGGTCGAACGGCACTGGGATTCCGACAGTGTGGGGGCGCTGGTCGCCTCGCCGGCCAATCCTACGGGCACGGTGTTGCACGCTGATGAACTGGCAGCGTTGTCGCAGACCCTGAAGGCTCGCGGTGGTCATCTGGTGGTGGATGAGATCTACCACGGCCTGACCTACGGGATGGACGCCAGCAGCGTGCTGGAAGTGGATGACGACGCTTTCGTACTGAACAGCTTCTCCAAGTATTTCGGCATGACCGGCTGGCGTCTCGGTTGGCTGGTAGCGCCCGCCGATGCCGTGCCTGAACTGGAGAAGCTGGCGCAGAACCTCTATATCAGTGCGCCTTCGATGGCCCAGTACGCCGCGCTGGCCTGCTTCCAGCCGCGCACGCTGGAGATCTTCGAGCAGCGCCGCGAAGAGTTCGCTCGCCGCCGCGACTACCTGCTCCCGGCCCTGCGCGACCTGGGCTTCCGCATTGCGGTCGAGCCGGAGGGTGCCTTCTATCTGTATGCGGACATTTCCGCCTTTGGTGGCGATGCCTATGCCTTCTGTCGGCATTTCATCGAAACTGAACATCTGGCCTTCACGCCGGGCCTGGATTTCGGCCGCTACCAGTCCGGTCATCATGTGCGCTTCGCCTATACGCAGAGCCTGCCGCGCCTGGAAGAGGCGGTGCAGCGGCTGGCGCGCGGCCTGAAGACCTGGGCGGGCAAATGAAGTTCGCCCCAGCCCTGGAAGAGGGCAGGCTGCTCAAGCGTTACAAGCGTTTCCTCGCGGACATCGAGACCGCTTCGGGAGAGCAGTTGACCATTCACTGCCCCAACACCGGCTCGATGTTGAATTGCATGAGCGAGGGCTGCCGGGTCTGGTTCAGTCGCTCCAACGATCCCAAGCGCAAATTGCCCGGGACCTGGGAAATCGCCGAAACACCCCAGGGGCGTCTGGCCTGCGTCAACACTGCCCGTGCCAATGCCCTGGTTGAGGAAGCGTTGAAGACGGGCCTGATCCCCGAACTGGCGGGTTTCGCCAGCCTCAAGCGTGAAGTCGCCTATGGGCAGGAAAACAGCCGCGCGGACTTCCGCCTGGACTTCGCTGAGGGTCCGGCCTTCATCGAGGTGAAGAGTGTCACGCTGGGTTTCGATGGCACGCTGGTCGCGGCATTTCCGGATGCGGTCACCACGCGGGGCAGCAAACATTTGCGCGAGCTCGCTGCGCTGGCTCGCGATGGCGTACGGGCCGTGCAGTTGTATTGCGTGAACCTGTCGGAGATCGAGGCGGTGCGCCCGGCCGAGGAAATCGATCCGGCTTATGCGGCGGCCTTGCGTGAGGCCGTTTCTGCCGGTGTCGAAGTGCTGGCCTATGGGGTCGAACTGACGCCGGAAGAAGTGCGCGTCTGTCGCCGTCTTGATGTGAGGATCTGAGCTTCAGGCTGCATCCAGCAGCCAGATGCCTTCGGCATCTTCGACAATGCCCACCGACTCCAGCACTTCACCGACACAGGGGCCGGTGACGCATTCGCCGGACTCGATCAGGAACAGCGCACCATGGGCGGCGCATTGGATCAGGCTGCCGCTGTGGTCGAGAAACTGGTCCGGCGTCCACTCCAGGGGAATGCCCCGGTGTGGGCAGCGGTTCTCATAGGCATGGACCTGCCCGTGCCGGCGCACCAGCAGAATCTTCAGGTCATCTACGACAAAGCCCCGACTCTGACCTTCGGCCAGCTCATCGGGGCGGCAAAGCAGGATCATCGGCTTCTCCACGGCAGGCGCGCATTATCGCGCGCCGCCGTGGATTGCCAAGAGGGGCACATCCGTGTGCTGAACCTTGAAAGGCGTCAGATTTCCCAGACCAGGTTGACCGAGGCGTTGCGGCCCGGTTGGGTGTAACGGCCCAGGCTGCGGCTGTTGGCGTCCAGGCCCTGGACGTCGCCCCACTGCCAGTATTCCTTGTCGGTCAGGTTGAACAGGCCGGCGTTGACCGAGAAGGCATCGGTGACCTGCCACCAGGTGTTCAGGTCCAGGGTCCCGTAGCCGGGTGTTGCGAACTGCTCGGTGATGCGCAAGCTGGCGTTGTTCGTCTGGTCGATGCGGTCCTTGCCCTTGACCAGGGTCCAGGCCAGTTCGCCGCCGAACTTGCCGGTCGGCTCGGCATAACCCAGGCCAATGACGGCCTTGAGCGGGTCGATGCTGTTGATCGGCTCGCCGGTTTCCTCGTTCTTGCCGCGTGCATAGGCAATGGACCCGATCAGGCGAGTACCGGTGGGCAGGCCGAACTGATTGAGGAACAACTCCCCCTTCGCCTCGGCGCCACGAATGGTCACCTTGTTCAGGTTCTGCGACTGGAAAGTGAGCAGGTTGTTGCCGGTCGGGTCGGGGATGGTCACCTGATCGATGAAGTCCTCGTAGCGGTTGTAGAACAGCGCCACGCCGAAGCTGCCGGTGTCGTACTTGCCGCGCAGGCCCACTTCATAGCTGTCGCTGGTTTCCGGCTTCAGGCTGGTATTGGCGATGGTCTGGTAGCCCATCCCGGCGTTGACGAACTCACCGAAGATATCCACAGGCTCTGGTGCCTTGAAGCCGGCGGCGTACTGGCCGTAGAGGCTGTGGGCGTCGTCCAGGCGGTAGGTGACCCCCAGCTTGGGCGACAGTTGGTTGTCGCTGAAGTCCGAAGGATTGCGGTTCACCGGATTGCTGTTCAGGTATTCCGCGGTCACGTCGGGCTTGAGCTCGTAGTAGTCGTAGCGCAGGCCTGGCAGCAGGGTCCAGCGGCCAATCTCGATGCTGTCCTGGACGAACAGGGCGTATTCGTGGGTGACTGGATCGGGGAAGTCGCTCAGCGGGAAGGTTTCCGCGCCGAAAGCCGGCGGCAGGGGCTGGCCGGTGCTGACGCGAATCTCGTTGCCCTTGCGCAGGTCGCTGCTTTCCAGGCGCTTGAGGTCGACGCCGTAGATCAGGTGGTGCTGGGTCGCGCCGACAGCGAAATGCTTGTCGAGTTGGCTGTTCAGCGACCAGAGCTTTTCCTCGTAGGTCGAGTCGCGGGTACGCAGGCGTTCGAAGGCCGACGCCGGCGGTACCGGGTTGCGGTTGAAGGCCACCCAGCTGTAGCGGCTCTGATCGGTCTGCTGGCGAATCTTGCTGTCCTGATGGTTGAGCTGCCATTTCAACTGATCGGCGAAGACGGTATCCAGCTCCAGCTGGTGTTCCAGACTGATGCGCTCACGGTCGGTGCTGTCGGTGGCGTTGCTCGCCGCGATCAGGGCGTTGCTGAACATGCCGCCGCCGAGCGAAGTGGACGTCAGGGTCGAGGCTTCGCTGAGCACGCGGGTGTCCACGTCGTCATGGAAACTCTCGTAGCTCAGTTGCAGGCGATCGTTGCCCGCATAGTTCCAGCCGATCTTGGCCAGCAGGTTGTCGGTGGTGAAGTCCTGGGGGTTGGCTTCCTCGCGGCCGGCACCGGTGCCGCCACGGCCGCCGAAGGTCTCGACTTCGTCGCCGCTGCGACGGCCCAGATGAAGCACGCCATCCACCACGCCCTGGCGACCGGCGAAGGTGGCGCTGCGCAGCCAGCTGTTGTCGGCGCTGCTGTAGCCGGACTTGAGACGGGCGTAGGCGTCATCGCCTTCGTCCAGATAATCGGCGGCGTCCTTGGTCAGGAAGCTCACCGCACCGCCGATGGCATCGCTGCCGTACAGCGAGGAGGCCGGGCCGCGGATGATTTCCACCTGCTTGACGATATCCGGGTCGATGTAATTGCGCTGGGCATTCAGGAAGGGGCCGAAGTTGAAGGCGTCCGGCACGGACACGCCATCCACCTGGGTCAGCACGCGGTTGCCGCCGATGCCGCGGATGGTGAAACCGGACAGGCCGAAGCGGCTGCCGGCCCCACTCACCGAAACCCCCGGCTCGTAACGCACCAGGTCGCGAATGTTGTTCACGTTCTTCTGGTCGATGTCGCGCTCGGTCTGCACCGACACCGTGCTGGGAACCTCATCGAGGCGCTGCTCGCTGCGGGTAGCCGTCACGGTCATGGTGTCGAACTGGGTGGCGGCCTTTTCGGCAGCCAGGACGAGAGAAGGGCAGAGCAACATCAGAGCAAGCCCGGATCGACGGGCAAAGGGCGGACGCAGCGGCATGGGAGGCTCCCGGTAACAAGGGCGTACCAGCAGCCGACATGAGTTCGCCAGAGGATTTCCGGCGTCCTGGCATCCGTTTCCAGCGATATGTCCGCTTTTTCCGGGTTTTTTCTGTCAGGTCTTACTGGTGATCGCAGGTTGATATCGGCGCAGAACCATAATGACGTTGACAGTCAAATGCAAATAATAATCAAATGAATTCGTATTGATTATTGGTCGGTCTCGATGCCGCGCTTCCTGCCCAGCTTCGCTCTTGTTCTGGCTCTGCACCTTGGTGTGGGCTGGCTGCTGCATGGGCTCCGAGCAGAGCCGGGCGCGGCCGTGCGAGCTCCCGAGGCGATGCTGATTCAGCTGGTGAGTCCGGAACCTGCCCCCGTAAAAGCCTCTGCTCCGGCGATGCAGCCGGCGCTCCCGACCAGGCCGACTCAGCCGGTAAAGGTCGAACGGCCGGCGCCCAAGCCCGTGGTGGCGAGCAAGCCCCGCCCGGCTCCTGCCAAACCCGTCGTGCCGGCCGAGTCCACAAAAGCTAAGACCGATGCGCCGACCAAACCGCAGGCCGTTGCGGCCAGCGCGGCGCCAAGTCGTCCTGCGCAGGCAGCCGCCGCCAGTGCACCTGCGGCAGCGTCCAAACCGATTGCCACTGAAGTTTTCAGTCGTGAGCCGTCGTTCCTCACGCCGCCCAAGCCCCCCATTTATCCGGCCCAGGCCAAGCGTCGTAATCAGCAGGGCCTTGTGCTGGTCGAGGTGCGGCTTGATGAGAAAGGTCTGCTTCGAGAGATACGGCTCCTGCGCTCCTCCGGCGTCGAGAGCCTGGATAGATCCGCCTTGGATGCGGTAGCCGCGTGGCGCTTCCGCCCCGAAACCCAGAACGGCCAGCTTGTGCCTAGCCGCGTGCACATCCCCATTGAGTTCGCCCTTTCGGCGAGTCGCTGAATCACAAGGAGCTTCAGATGAGCTTGCAAACTTCGACCACCAGCCCGGTTTCCCCCCTTTACCAGGCGTGGCAGACACTGCGTTCCGAGCAGCCTCGCCTGCGCGCACGTGACGCCGCCCAGCGCCTGTCCGTGAGCGAGGCCGAACTGACCGCCAGCCGCCTTGGCGTCGATACCGTGCGCCTGCGCCCCGACTGGGCCGTTCTGCTGCCTGCCCTGGGCGAGTTGGGCTACATCATGGCGCTGACCCGCAACGAGCATTGCGTGCATGAGCGCAAGGGCTATTACCGCGAAGTCTCGGTCATGGCCAACGGCCAGATGGGCCTGGTGGTCTCCGCCGACATCGACCTGCGTCTTTTCATGGGTGGCTGGGCGAGCGTGTTCGCGGTGGCTGAGGAAACCCCGCGTGGTACCCAGCGCAGCGTGCAGATCTTCGATCAGCAAGGCACCGCCGTGCATAAAGTCTTCCTCACCGGCGACAGTGATCTGGCCGCTTGGGAGCCGCTGGTGGAGCGCTTCCGCGCTGAAGAACAGAGCGACGAGCTCGATCTCCGGCCGCAGCCTGAGCCGGTACAGGCCAAGCCCGATGCCGAGATCAATGTCGACGCCCTGCGTGAAGGCTGGGCCGCCCTGAAAGACACCCACCACTTCTTCGCCCTGCTGAAAAAACACGGTGCCGAGCGCACCCAGGCACTGCGCCTGGCTGGTACCCAATGGGCGGAACAACTGGATACCGCTGAGCTGCCGCGCCTGATGGAAGAAGCCGGTGCCCGTGAAGTACCGATCATGGTGTTCGTAGGCAACCGCCACTGCATCCAGATCCACAGCGGTACCGTCAGCAACCTGAAGTGGCTGGATACCTGGTTCAATGTGCTCGATCCGGAATTCAACCTGCACCTGCAGACAGCCGGTGTGACTGAGCTGTGGCGCGTGCGCAAGCCCAGTACCGATGGCGTGATCACCAGCTGGGAGGCCTTCGATGCCGAAGGGCAGTTGGTCGTGCAATTGTTCGGCGCGCGCAAACCCGGTATTCCTGAGCGTGAGGACTGGCGGGCACTGGCGGAAACCGCGCCGGCGCTCTGAGGTCGAGCAGCCAGGGGCGCGCTGCGCCCCGATCCAGGCCAACGCCCTGTGAAAACAGGGCGTTGGCGTTTCCCGCATTCAGCGATGGAGTTGTTTTCGATGCGTCTAGTTGTCGGTCTGGCCAGCCTTTGCGCAGGCATCCTGTTTTCTCACCAGGCCGCTGCGGCCGAAGCGCTGCCCCAGCGCTGGGTCAGCGCCGGTGGTTCCGTCAGTGAGTGGGTCGTGGTCCTGGGTGGCCAGGCCAAGCTCGTGGGCGTGGATACCACCAGCCAGCATCCCGAGTCACTGAAGAACCTTCCCAGCATCGGTTACCAGCGGCAGCTGGCGGCGGAGGGGATTCTCTCGCTACGTCCCGACGTCCTGGTCGGTACCGAGGAAATGGGGCCGCCGCCGGTGCTGGCGCAGATCACGGCCGCTGGGGTGCGCATCGAGCGCCTGGCGTCCACGCCCGACCTCGCCACCCTTGAAAAGAACCTCAAACTGATCGGCGCCTTGCTGGGCGACGAAGCCCGTGCCGGGCGGGCCCTTGCCGACTATCGTCTGCGGCTGCAGAGACAGGCTGACTGGATTGCCCAGGCGCAGCAGGTGCAGAAAGCGCCGCGCGTACTGTTCCTGCTGGGGCATTCCGGAAGCACACCGATGGCCGGCGGCAAGGACACGGCTGCCGCGTGGCTGATCGAACGTGCCGGTGGGCAGAATCTCACTGACCATCAGGGTTACAAGGCAATTTCCAATGAAGCGCTGGCCGCGCTGGACCCGGACGTCGTGGTGATCGCCGATCGCCGTCTGGAAGGCGATGCCGCTCGCGAGGCGCTGCTCAAGCAGAATCCGGCCCTGGCCGCGACCCGCGCCGCCCGCGAGGGTCGCCTGCTCAGCCTCGATCCGACACTGCTGGTGGGAGGACTGGGTCCGCGCCTGCCTGATGGCATGGCTGCGCTTTCCGCAGGCTTCTATCCTTCGGCTCCGGCCCTGACCGAGAAAAGCCCGAGCCAGCCATGACCGCGTCTGTCGCTTCCCGTCCATTGTTCATCGCGCTGGGCGTACTGCTGTTCCTGGCGCTCTGGTTGTCGCTGGCGCTGGGGCCGGTCAGCTTGCCCCTGGGTGAAACCCTGCGTGCAGCCCTGCGCATGGCGGGCCTGCCGTTCTCCGCCCAGGGTCTTGAGCAGGCCGAACTGATCGTTGGGCAGATTCGCCTGCCACGTACCCTGCTCGGGTTGGCGGTGGGTGCGGTGCTGGCCTTGTCCGGCGTCGCCATGCAGGGGCTGTTCCGCAACCCGCTGGCGGACCCCGGTCTGGTGGGGGTGTCCAGTGGTGCCGCATTGGGTGGCGCCGCCGCCATTGTTGGAGGCGCCGCACTGGGCGGATTGCCGGACGCATTCGCGCCCTATCTGCTGTCCATCTGCGCCTTTGCTGGTGGCCTTGGGGTGACGGTGCTGGTCTATCGACTGGGGCGCCGCGACGGTCAGACCAGCGTGGCCACCATGCTGCTCGCGGGCATCGCCCTTACGGCGTTGGCCGGTGCGGTGATCGGCCTGTTCACCTACCTGGCCGACGACGCCACCCTGCGCAGCCTGACCTTCTGGAACATGGGCAGCCTCAACGGTGCCAGCTATTCGCGGCTATGGCCGCTGCTGATCGTCACCCTGTTCGTCATCATCTGGCTTCCACGTCGGGCCAAGGCACTCAATGCCATGTTGTTGGGCGAATCAGAGGCTCGTCACCTGGGGTTCGACGTGGAACGCCTGAAGCGCGAGCTGGTGTTCTGTACCGCGCTCGGTGTGGGCGCCTCAGTGGCGGCGGCCGGCCTGATCGGCTTCATCGGCCTGGTGGTGCCGCACCTGGTACGCCTGGTTTCCGGTCCTGATCACCGAATCCTGCTGCCCGCGTCGGCATTGGCCGGGGCCAGCCTGATGCTGCTGGCGGATCTGGCCGCACGCCTGGTGCTGGCGCCGGCGGAATTGCCCATCGGTATCGTCACGGCGCTCATCGGCGCGCCGTTCTTCCTTTATCTGCTGGTGCGAGGTCGTAGCTGATGCTGCGCGTTGAACAACTGGACGTGCTGCGCGGCGGCAAGCAAGTGCTGACGGGCGTCGATCTGGAACTGCAACCCGGCGAGGTGCTGGGCGTGCTCGGGCCCAACGGGGCAGGCAAGAGCACCCTGCTCGCGGCCTTGTGCGGCGAGGTGTCGCCTGCAGGCGGGGATGTCAGCCTCGATGGCCGTGCGCTGGCCGAGTGGAACGGTCCGCAGCGTGCACGGCGCCTTGCAGTGTTGCCGCAAAGCTCCACGCTGAGCTTCGCGTTTCGCGTCGAAGAGGTCGTGGCCATGGGGCGCATGCCTCACGACACCGGACGAGAACGCGATGCCGAGGTCGTGGCGCAGGCGCTGGAGGCGGCGGATGCCAGCCATCTTGCCGGCCGCAGCTATGTGGCGCTTTCCGGGGGCGAGCGTCAGCGCGTGCACCTGGCCCGGGTGCTGGCGCAACTCTGGCCGGGGAAAGCCGGGCAGATACTGTTGCTCGACGAACCCACTTCGGCGCTCGATCCCTTGCACCAGCACATCACCCTGCAGGCCGTGCGTGCCTTCGCCGAGCGCGGGGTAGCGGTGCTGGTGATCCTCCATGACCTGAATCTGGCCGCGCGTTACTGCGATCGCCTGCTGTTGCTCGCCGATGGTCGACCGCATGTGCTGGGCTCGCCGGAGCAGGTGCTTCAGGCGGAACCACTCAAGGCCGTCTTCGGCCTGGAGGTGCTGGTGCAGCGCCATCCGGAGCGGGGCCATCCCCTGATTGTTGCTCGCTGAATCAAACAAGGACTTTCCATGCGTGTTTTCCTGCTTTTCTTCTGCAGCCTGCTGGCTGCCTGTCAGACCCTTCCACCACCGCCAGCCTGGCAGAGCCCCGAGGGGCGCGATCGACCGGAGCTGGGTGAAATCCGTGACCTGCGCACCGGGGAGCTTCTGACGCCGGAGCAACTGGTCGAACGGCTCGCTGCCCAGCCGCGCGTGCTGGTTGGCGAGCAGCATGACAATCCGGATCACCATGCCCTGCAGCTTTGGCTGCTGCAGGCCCTTGAGAGTCGCCGTGATCAGGGCAGCCTGTTGCTGGAGATGCTTGAGCCCGAACAGCAGGCCAAGGTGGATGCTGTGCGCCGTGGGCCGATGCCCAGTGACCTGCCCCAGGCGCTGGCTTGGCAGAAGAACTGGAACTGGGAGTTATACGGGCCGATTGTCCACCATGCGCTGACGCAGCCTTATCCGCTTCTGGCGGCCAACCTCGACCGCAGCGAGATCAAGCGCATCTACAAGGAGCGCCCGGTTCTGCAGGGCAAGCTGTCCACCGCTGAGTCCGTGCGTGAACCGTTGCTGGAGCAGATCCGCGATTCGCATTGCGGCATGCTCCCGGGATCGCAGATGCCAGCGATGTTAGCCGTGCAGCAACAGCGTGACCGCCGCATGGCCGAGCGGCTATTGGCGGCACCGGCCCCGGCGATGCTGTTCGCCGGTGCTTTCCACGTGCGTCGCGACCTGGGCGTGCCCCTGCACCTGGCGGATCTGGGCAAGGCTGATGGCAATGCCGTGCTGATCCTCTCCGAGGTGGGCAAGCCGGTGGAGCAGGGTGCAGCCGACTATGTCTGGTACACCGCGGCGCTTGCCCCTATCGATCACTGCGCCAACCTGAAGAAGCAGATGGCTCCGGCGCGCTGAGGCACGCCGGATGAAAATCGCGGGCAAAAAAAGACCCGGCAATTTGCCGGGTCAAAAACCGTGATTAGCCTGATGAGGAGATAACCTGAAGAGTCCGACTGCTTGGAATCTCAGCTTACCGGCTGATCTCGCGATCAGTTGTGCCAATAATAACGATTATCATTACCGAGTCAAGCGCCGATTCCGACTTTTCTTCATCCGTTGATTCCATAAGCAGAAACCCCGGCCTGTGCCGTAATACTGTTCAGTTAGCCCCGCCCACGAGGTGTCCCTGTTGTTGTAGGAGCGAGCTTGCTCGCGAAGCTTTCCGGGATATCGCCCATTCGCCAGCAAGCTGGCTCCTACAGCGTTTCCCCGCTGCAGAAACCAAGAACGCCGCTCACCCGGTAAGGGATTAGCGGCGTTCTTATGTGAACAGCATTACGGCCTGTGCCGGGGTTTCTGTTGTCTGGATCAGTTTCGCTCGGGGGATAGCCGAAGCTGGGTGACTTCCTTGTTCAGCAGGTCGATGCGGCGCGCCATGCTCTCGATGAGGCTGTGGGCGATCCGCGGATTGCTCTGCATCAGGCTGAGGAACTGCTCCTTGGGGATCACCATCACGGTGCAGGCCTCGCTGGCCACTACCGTGGCGCTGCGGCGTTCACGGGTGAACACGGCCATGGCGCCGAAGATTTCATCCTTCTGCACGTCGCCGACCTTTTGCCCATCGACGAAGGCTTCCGCATGGCCTTCGATGATGATGAAGACGTGGTCAGCTTCGTCGCCCTGGTGAATCAGCTCCTCGCCCGCGGAGAAGTGCTGGAAGCCGGTGGATGGGCGTACGTCCGGTTGCTTCAGGCGCGCCACGGCATCCGAGAGCAGGGCGGTATGACCCACCAGGTACTGGATGAACAGTTCCTGGCGCTTCTCGTTGCCATAAATGTGCTTGAACACTTCGCTGCGGCTGAACGGCAGCAGGCTGATGGGCTCGTCGCTGCTGTAGCGGCAGGAGGGAAGGTCGATGCCTTGGCGCAGGCCGATCAGGTCACCCTCCTGGAGATAGAAAAGCGGGCGCTCGTCGACGATGGCATGGATCAGGCCGTTCTCGATCAGGAACAGCTGGTTGCCGGGCATCAGCGGTGACAGGTCTTCGATCTGCTCCAGGCGTAGTGCGGGGCCGCTGGGTTCCAGCCCGTCGAGCAGCTGCCCGGGGATGCTTTGCAGTCTGTTGATCAGCTGATCGGCGTAGGCCGGTTGCTCCCCAAGTAGGTACATGGCAGTAATTCCTTGAACTGTCTGGAATGGCATCGCACACGAAGGTCCCTGAAACAATAGGGACCTCGGGCCGGCTCGTAAATCTCTCTTGATGGAGGTTGTGAGCTAGCTCTTGTTGTGGGCGACTGGAGTATCCAGCTGATGGTTCAGTTCTGCCTTGTGGCCAGGGGGCAGGTCGTTCCAGTGGATGTCCAGCAGGGCACCCTCGATGGCATAGAGCAGAACCTTGGACGCCCGGAAGCCTCGTGCCCGAACGGCTTTGTAGGCACCGACAGCGCCAAGCCTGCGCAAATCGGAAGCGCTGTGGATGCCGACGGCATGCAGCCACTGTGCAGAAGTCTTGCCCAGATTCTTCATGTGTTGCAGTTCGTCGTTCATCGAGCCTCCTTGCGATGGAATGGCACGAGAGGAGCAGGGCCTATGGATAAGTGTAGCGGCCATTCTTGGGGCGTGGCCTTGTGCTATCGCTCAATCCTCGTGCGCTCCCTGCACGGAATACGATCACTGCTGACGATAGGGCGGGCGCAGGCTTCAACTGTCTGCACGGGTAATCGGCGGGGAAGTTCCGGCTACCGGCTGAGTGCGACCCAGCCGGCAGTATAGAAGCCGCGACGGATGTTGCCCGGCGCGGCGAGGGGGCGGTCAGACGCCCGGCAGGTGTTGGCGGATGAGTTCCACCAGGCCATCGAGGCTGGCGGGCTGATCAGTGTCGATCCGTTTGCTTTGTGCCTGCTCGATGGTATCCAGCGGTTCGCGGCTGGCCAGTTGGGCGCGCACCACATCCATGGTGGCGTCAGACGGGTCGTTGCCTTCGGCCCGACGCTGCTCCAGCCAGGCTTCGATCACCGCTTCCGGCGCGTGGCAGTCGAGGATCAGGAACGGTGTGCCGGTCTCTTCGGCAACCTGGCGGGCAGCCTTGCGTTGGTCCTGTTTCAGGAAGGTGGCGTCCATCACTACCGGGAAGCCGGCATGCAGGATCACGCGCGCCAGTTCGTTGAGGCGTTCGTAGGTCGCCTTGCTCGCGTCAGCGTTATAGATGCCGTCCTGCAGCCCTTGCGCACCGGCTGGCTGTTCACCGAACAGGCGCTTGCGCTCAACGTCCGAACGCAGGCGAATGGCGCCCAGGGACTCCACAAGGCGCAGCGCGACGTGGCTCTTGCCGGAACCGGACACGCCACTGGTGATGGCCAGGAAGGGTGACGGGATGGCGCTGTAGCTTTCCGCGAGGCCCGCATAGTTGCGGTACTGGCGAACAGTGGCGGCCTTTTGCACGGCATCGTCCTGGTGAGCCAGGCTGAACAGGGCGATCTTGGCGCGAACCAGCGCGCGGTAGGCCTTGTAGAAGTTGAGCAGCTCCAGTCCCTCGTAGTCGCCGCTGTGTTCCAGATACTGGCTGACCAGGCGGCGGGAAAGGGACTTGAGGCCGCGGTCTTCCAGGTCCATGGCGATGAAGGCGATGTCGGCGTAGACGTCCGTGAAGCGGAAGGGTTCGTTGAACTCGATGCAGTCGAAGAGCACAACTTCGCCGTCGATCAGCGTCGCGTTGCCGAGATGGATATCACCGTGACACTCGCGAATGAAGCCTTCCTGCTTGCGTCGCACGAGCAGGGGCTTGAGGCGCTCGTGGCTGCTTTCGGCCCAGGCCTCGAGCGCATCCAGTTGTTGCAGGTCGGCCTTGTCGCTGAGCAGCGGGCGGATCTGCTCGAAGTTCTGGCGGACGGGCATCATCACTGCATCAGCAGTGCCCAGCGGGTGTTCGAGGGCTACTTTCGGTGCGGCCAGGTGGAAGCTGGCGATCTGCCCGGCCAGTGCGTCGACATGGGCGGGGGTCAGCTCGCCGCGAGCCTGCAATGCGCTGAGCAGGTTTTCCTGGGGGAACTGGCGCATCTTCAGCACGTACTCGATGGCCGCGCCGTCGCCATTGATTTGCGGGGCCTCGATGCTACCGGTGATCGGCAGGACTTCCAGATAGAGATCGCGGGTCAGGCGCTGGTTGAGGCGCAGTTCTTCCTCGCAGAAGTGCCGGCGGCCTTCGAGGTCGGTGAAGTCGAGGAAGCCGAAATTCACCGGCTTTTTCACCTTGTAGACGTAACTTCCGGTCAGCAGCACCCAGGAGATGTGCGTCTCGATGACCTGGAACCCGTCCACCGAGTGGGGGTAGAGGGCGGGATTCTGCAGGGCGGCTATCAGGGACTGGCTCACGGGCATTCCTTGTTCTGTCGCTGTGGAAGGGCGGCATTATCGCCTCTACAGGCGGCCCTGCAAACCGTCAGGGCGTGCCTGTTGGCTGTGGATAAAGTGCGTATAATGCGCCGCCATGACTCGTCCCCGATCCCCCAAATCCCGCTCTAAACGCCGTTCCAGCGGCCTTCGCCCCTGGTTGGGCTGGGCCGTCAAACTGGGCCTCGTAGGCCTGGTAGTGCTGGCCGGTTTCGCCATCTATCTCGACGCCGTGGTGCAGGAGAAATTCTCCGGCAAACGCTGGACAGTGCCGGCGAAGGTGTATGCCCGTCCGCTGGAGCTGTTCGTTGGCCTGAAACTGTCCAAGGACGATTTCCTGAAGGAACTCGACGCCCTGGGCTACCGGCGCGAGAGCGTGTCCAACGGCCCGGGCGCCGCCGCCGTTTCCGGCAGTACCGTAGACCTCAACACCCGTGGCTTCCAGTTCTACGAAGGTGCCGAGCCGGCGCAGCGGGTGCGTGTGCGCTTTTCCGGCGACTATGTGGCGGGCCTGAGCCAGGCAAGCGGCGCTGATCTCGCCGTGACTCGCCTGGAACCGCTGCTGATCGGCGGGCTGTATCCCGCCCATCATGAAGACCGTGTGCTGATCAAGCTGGATCAGGTACCGGCCTATATGGTGGAAACCCTGGTGGCGACGGAGGACCGCGAGTTCTTCAATCACCACGGCGTTTCCCTCAAGTCCATTGCCCGTGCCTTCTGGATCAACGCCACGGCCGGTGAGCTGCGCCAGGGCGGCAGTACCCTGACGCAGCAGCTGGTGAAGAACTTCTACCTGACCAGCGAGCGCAGCATTTCCCGCAAGGCCACCGAGGCCATGATGGCGGTACTGCTGGAGCTGCATTACGACAAGCGCGAAATCCTCGAGGCCTACCTGAACGAGGTGTTCCTCGGCCAGGACGGCCAGCGTGCCATCCATGGCTTCGGCCTCGCCAGCCAGTACTTCTTCAGCCAGCCCCTGGCCGAACTGAAGGTGGACCAGATCGCGTTGCTGGTCGGAATGGTCAAGGGGCCGTCCTACTACAACCCCCGTCGATTCCCGGAGCGAGCGCTGGAGCGCCGCAATCTGGTGATCGATCTACTTGCCGAGCAGAGCGTCATCACGCCTGCCGAAGCTGCTGCAGCCAAAGCGAAGCCCCTGGGCGTGAGCAAGCGCGGCAGCTTGGCGGACAGCTCCTACCCGGCCTTCCTCGATCTGGTGAAACGCCAGCTGCGCCAGGATTACCGCGAAGAGGACCTGACCGAAGAAGGTCTGCGCATCTTCACCAGTTTCGATCCCATCCTGCAGTCCAAGGCGGAAACCTCGCTGGACGAAACCTTGAAACGCCTGGCAGGGCGCAAGGGCGTGGATCAGGTGGAATCGGCCATGGTCGTGAGCAATCCGGAAACCGGTGAGATCCAGGCACTGATCGGCAGCCGCCAACCGCGCTTCGCCGGTTTCAACCGCGCCGTGGATGCAGTGCGCCCCATCGGCTCGCTGATCAAGCCGGCGATCTACCTCACCGCACTGGAGCGTCCGAGCCAGTACACCCTGACCAGTTGGGTGGCTGACGAACCCTTCTCGGTGAAAGGGCAGGACGGACAGGTATGGCGTCCGCAGAACTACGATCGCCGTGCCCACGGGACTATTTACCTCTATCAGGGGCTGGCCAATTCCTACAACTTGTCGACTGCCAAGCTGGGTCTGGAACTGGGTGTGCCCAATGTGCTCAAAACTCTCGAGAGGCTGGGTGTATCTCGTGAGTGGCCGGCTTATCCGTCGATGTTGCTTGGCGCCGGTGCGTTGAGTCCGATGGAAGTGGCGACCATGTACCAGACACTGGCCAATGGGGGCTTCAATACGCCGTTGCGGGCGATCCGCAGCGTGTTGACTGCCGAGGGCGAACCGCTCAAGCGTTACCCCTTCCAGATCCAGCAACGCTTCGATCCGGGTGCCATCTACCTGGTGCAGAACGCCATGCAACGTGTGATGCGTGAAGGTACGGCGCGCTCGGTGTACAGCCAGTTGCCGTCATCCCTGACCCTCGCGGGCAAGACCGGCACGACGAATGATTCGCGTGACAGCTGGTTTGCGGGCTTCAGCCAGGATCTGCTGGCCGTGGTCTGGCTGGGGCGCGACGACAATGGCAAGACACCGCTGACGGGGGCCACAGGCGCACTGCAGGTGTGGACCAGCTTCATGCGCAAGGCCGATCCGCTGCCCCTGGATATGCCGATGCCGGATAACGTGACTCAGGCATGGATTGATCCGCACAGCGGCCAGGGCTCTGACCAGAGCTGCCCAGGCGCAGTCCAGATGCCGTACATTCGTGGCAGCGAACCCGCACCAGGCGCACCCTGCGGCCTGGGAGCACCCGTGGACTCGGTGATGGACTGGGTTCGCGGTTGGATGCAATGAACCGAGAGGACGAAACGTGAGTAAAGCCTGGATTCCCGCCCTTGCGGCAGCCGCCTTGCTGGCCGGTTGCTCTACCCCGCAGCGAGGCGCCATTCCCGTGGTCGACTCCGGCGCGCCCCTGTCCGAACTGGAGCAGGGAACCTCCAACCGCGGTGGCTACAAGCAGGCACCTGCGGCGCCTCGCAGCATTCCCGAAGATTCCGGCGTGGTAGTGATGGTGCCGGGCGCCAGTTCCGGCGCGCCCATTACCGCACCGGCATCCAGTGCGCCTATCAGCGGCAGTATCACCAGCGGCGGTATTACTCCCGGTCCCATTACAGGTGGTCCGGCTGCCACAGCGCCCAGCGCCCCCATTACGGGTTCCAGCAATTACACCGTTCCCAGCTACAGTGCTCCCGCACCCAGCGCTCCGACCGGCATCCCCAGCAATGCGGGCGGTCTGGCGGCCGACGAACAGCTTGACGGTCCGGTGCTGGCGCTGCTGACCACCGCCCAGCAGCAACAGGGTGGTGGCGACCTCAATGGCGCCGCTGCCAGCCTGGAGCGTGCGCAGCGCATCGCGCCCCGTGAACCGCAAGTGCTCTATCGACTGGCCGAAGTGCGCCTTGCCCAGGGCGATGCCGCCCAGGCCGAACAATTCGCCCGTCGTGCGCTGACCTACGCCAATGGCCGTCCGGCCATGCAGGCCAGCCTGTGGGATCTGATCGCACGCTCCCGCGATCGCCAGGGCGACCCGTCCGGTGCCGCGCTTGCGCGTAACAAGGCGAAGGTCAATCTCTGATGGACCCGCGCTGCGTCGAACTGGCCGATCAGCTCCTGTTCATCGAGCGGGAGCTGCGTGCCCTGGATTGGTGGGAGGAAACGCCACCCAGCGCGGAGGCTCTGGCGAGCCAGACCCCGTTCTGTGTCGATACCCTGGCGTTTGAGCAATGGCTTCAGTGGATCTTCCTGCCGCGCATGAAGCTCATTATCGAGAATGACCTGGAGCTGCCGCATGCGTCGGGGATCCGCGCCATGGCGGAAGAGGTTTACCGGGGGCGGCTCGTCGAAGTGGCCAAGCTGCTCGACGCCATCGGGGCGTTCGACCAGTTGATAGGTGGGGCGAACTGAGGCAGTGCCTCAGTTGCAGTTGTCGCCGATCGCCTTCTCGGCTTCTTTGATGCGGGACTGGCGCTCTTCCTCGGTCAGCCGCTGAACTTCCCCGTTGACCTCGGCACGCAGGCGCGGGTTGTTCTGAAGTTGCGCCAGGTTGGTGCGGATGGTGTCGCAGTACTTGCGACGCTCCGCTTCCTGGGTCGCGACATCCGCCTTCACCTTCTCATCGATGGCTTTCTGATCGCCCACCGGTTTGCTCTCCGGGAGTGGGGCCGCAGGCTGGCTGGTTTCGCTATCCGGACTCGGCAGGCTGGGGCGCGGTTTCGGTACCGAGGTGTTCACGCTGGTGGCCTGCTGGCCTTCCGGCGGCTGTGCGCCAAAGTGGGTGACACCCTGGGCGTCGACCCATTTGTAGACCTGGCCGGCCATGGCGGACGAGCTCAGTGCCAGCAGCAGGCTGCCGGCGAAAATCATGCGGTGCATGCGGTTTCCTTCTGGTGGCGGAGAATCCTCCGCTAAC
The DNA here is from genome assembly GCF_013393345.1 of Pseudomonas taiwanensis. Classification (GTDB taxonomy): domain Bacteria; phylum Pseudomonadota; class Gammaproteobacteria; order Pseudomonadales; family Pseudomonadaceae; genus Metapseudomonas; species Metapseudomonas resinovorans_C. The sequence goes on along the minus strand of NZ_QJRF01000029.1, from coordinate 7,842 downwards.
TATAACCAAAAGCTACCTGTCCTGATCCTGCGTCGCGTCACAGCAATCCATGCAAGATTCCGCAACGGATTACTTGACTTGTAGTGTAGTAATCCGAAGAATCCAGGGTTCGCTATTCCAGTGGGCCGGCCGCAAGTCGGAAGCTGTAGTAGTCGATGAGGTGCACACCCGCGCCGACCTGTAACACCCGCAACGCGTTACCTCGCGCTGGGTGGGAAAGCCCCGCAACAACTCTCAGGGGCCGACCCAATGCTTGTTCAGTCAGTAGCTGACGTAGTCGGCGACCACCAGTCGCTCACGCGCTGATTGCAGGCAAACCTAATCAGGCTGTCCGGTCGCGGGCGGTTATCTGGCGTTCTAGAGGTGAAAAACGTGGAGCTTTTATCTGGCGCTGAAATGGTCGTCCGCTCGCTGCGTGACGAAGGCGTTAAGTACATTTACGGGTACCCGGGTGGTGCCCTCCTGCATATCTACGATGCCCTGTTCAAAGAAAATGAAGTGACCCATATCCTGGTCCGTCATGAACAGGCTGCTACCCATATGGCTGACGGCTACGCCCGCGCCACCGGCAAACCCGGTGTTGTGCTGGTGACGTCCGGCCCGGGTGCGACCAACGCCGTTACGGGCATCGCCACCGCCTACATGGACTCCATCCCGATGGTGATCCTGTCTGGCCAGGTGCCGAGCAACATGGTCGGCACCGATGCCTTCCAGGAAACCGACATGGTCGGTATCTCCCGCCCGATCGTGAAGCACAGCTTCATCATCAAGCATCCCTCGGAAATCCCCGAGGTGATCAAGAAGGCGTTCTACATTGCTCAGTCCGGCCGCCCCGGCCCGGTTGTCGTCGACATTCCGAAGGACATGGGCGATCCGACCCAGAAGTTCGAATACAGCTACCCGAAGAAGGTCAAGCTGCGTTCCTACAGCCCTGCAGTTCGCGGCCACTCCGGCCAGATCCGCAAGGCTGCCGAGATGCTGCTGGCAGCCAAGCGCCCGATCCTCTATGCAGGCGGTGGCGTGATCATGGGCAACGCATCCGAGCAGCTCACCGAGCTGGCCAAGATGCTCAACCTGCCGGTCACCAACACCCTGATGGGCCTGGGCGCCTTCCCGGGCAGTGATCGCCAGTTCGTCGGCATGCTCGGCATGCACGGTAGCTATACCGCCAACCTGGCGATGCACCATTCCGATGTGATCCTGGCCGTCGGCGCGCGCTTCGATGACCGCGTCATCAACGGCGCAGCCAAGTTCTGCCCGAACGCCAAGATCATCCATATCGACATCGACCCGGCTTCGATCTCCAAGACCATCAAGGCCGACATCCCGATCGTGGGGCCGGTCGACAGCGTGCTGTCCGAGATGGTCGCCATCCTCAAGGAAATCGGCGAAACCCCGAACAAGGAAACCGTCGCTGCCTGGTGGAAGCAGGTCGAGGAGTGGCGCGCTGGCGGTGATCTGTTCCCCTACGACAAGGGCGACGGCAGCATCATCAAGCCGCAGACCGTGATCGAGACCTTGTGGGAAGTGACCAAAGGCGATGCCTACGTCACCTCCGACGTGGGCCAGCACCAGATGTTCGCGGCGCAGTACTACCGCTTCAACAAGCCCAATCGCTGGATCAACTCCGGCGGCCTGGGCACCATGGGCTTCGGTTTCCCCGCAGCCATGGGCATCAAGCTGAGCTTCCCGGAAACCGACGTCGCCTGCGTGACCGGTGAGGGCAGTATCCAGATGAACATCCAGGAGCTGTCCACCTGCCTGCAGTACGACCTGCCGGTGAAGATCATCAACCTCAACAACGGTGCGCTCGGCATGGTCCGCCAATGGCAGGACATGCAGTACAACAGCCGTTACTCGCACTCCTACATGGAATCGCTGCCTGACTTCGTCAAGCTGGCCGAGGCCTACGGCCACGTCGGCATTCGCGTGACTGATCCGAAGGATCTGAAGGCGAAGATGGAAGAAGCGTTCTCGCTGAAAAACCGCCTGGTGTTCCTCGATATCCAGGTCGACTCCAGCGAGCACGTCTACCCGATGCAGATTCGGGATGGCGCCATGCGCGACATGTGGCTGAGCAAGACGGAGCGGACCTGAACATGCGACACATCATTTCCCTGCTGCTTGAGAACGAGCCGGGCGCTCTGTCCCGCGTGGTCGGCCTCTTCTCCCAGCGCAACTACAACATCGAAAGCCTGACGGTTGCTCCGACCGAGGACCCGACTCTGTCGCGTCTGACCCTGACCACCATCGGCCACGATGAGGTGATCGAGCAGATCACCAAGAACCTCAACAAGCTGATCGAAGTGGTCAAACTGGTGAACTTGTCGGAGAGCGCTCACATCGAGCGCGAGTTGATGCTGGTCAAGGTCAAGGCCACCGGTGCTCAGCGTGCTGAGGTCAAGCGCACCACCGACATCTTCCGCGGCCAGATCGTCGACGTGACTTCCAGCGTCTACACGATCCAGCTGGCGGGCACGAGCGACAAGCTGGACAGCTTCATCCAAGCGATCGGTACCAGCTCGATCCTGGAAACCGTACGCAGTGGCGTCACCGGGATTTCCCGTGGCGACAAAGTGCTGACGATCTGATCGCAGTCATGAAAAACCCCGCCTGGTGCGGGGTTTTTTTTGCCCGGATTTTACTGGCGGCGATTCCAGAAGGCTGCGATCAGCGGGTCTTTGAGACGTTTTTCCAGGGCGAACAGGCCGATATCGTAAGGGGCCAATGGCGGCTGGATGTCGTAGATGCGGATGCGGGCGGTCAGTGGGCTGTTGTCGAGCACGATCTGCGGCGCCACGCCGATACCAAATCCCAGGCTCACCATGCTGACGATGGCCTCGTTGCCGCTCACCTGGGCATAGATGCGCGGCTTGATGCCGTGATTTTTCAGCCAGCGGTCGGTCCGGGTCCGGGCCAGGCCTTCTTCCGAAAGAATCATCGGTACGTCCTTCCAGCTCTGCGCTGTGGGCTGCCTGAGTTGTTCGTCTGTCAGCAGTTGTGGTGACTGTGGGCCAATGAAGCGCAGCTCCGAGCGGGTAATCGACTGGAAGTCGACACCGGCTGGCAGGTTGTCGGGGCGGGCTCCGATGGCAAGATCCTCCTGCCCTTGTTGCACCCGCTCGACGGCCTTTGCAGGGTCACCGGTGTGCAACTTCATTTCGATGCGGGGGTAGTCCTGGCGGAAGCTGCTCAGGATGTCGTAGAGGAAGCTGTAGCTCGCCGTTACCGAGCAATACAGGGAGAGTTCGCCGTGCAGGTCCAATTGGTCCTGCATGAGTCGCTGGCGGATGGCATGCCAGCCGTTCATGACCTCGCTCGCGTATTCGCGGAACTGCCGCCCCTCGCGGGTCAGCTGAACCGAGCGACTGTCGCGTACGAACAGTGGTGCGCCAAGTTCGTCCTCGAGTTGCTTGATGCTGCGACTGAGCGCGGAGGGGCTGACATGCTGCTCGCGGCTGGTTTTGCCGAAGTGCAGGTTGTCTGCCAGGGAAAGAAAGAGCCTGAGGGAGTGGTTGTCCATGAGTGTTTCATATTCCGGCACATTGCGTTGCGAATATATCATTTTACGCAATGGAGCAGATCGCTTAATGTGCCCTTGTCGCGGTGCATGCACCCCATCCCTTTCGCTATAAAAGAGTCAGGAACATGAAAGTTTATTACGACAAAGACTGTGACCTCTCCATCATCCAGGGCAAGAAAGTTGCCATCATCGGTTACGGTTCCCAGGGCCACGCCCACGCGTGCAACCTGAAAGATTCCGGTGTTGACGTGACTGTCGGCCTGCGCGCCGGTTCCGCCACCGTTGCCAAGGCCGAGGCCCATGGCTTGACCGTCAAGAGCGTGCCGGAAGCCGTTGCTGCCGCTGACCTGGTAATGATCCTGACCCCGGACGAGTTCCAGTCCAAGCTGTACAAGGAAGAAGTCGAGCCGAACCTGAAGAAGGGTGCCACCCTGGCCTTCGCCCACGGCTTCGCCATCCACTACAACCAGGTTGTACCGCGCGCTGACCTCGACGTGATCATGATCGCGCCGAAAGCTCCGGGCCACACCGTTCGCTCCGAGTTCGTGAAAGGCGGCGGTATCCCTGACCTGGTAGCTATTTACCAGGACGCTTCCGGCAACGCCAAGAACGTAGCCCTGTCCTACGCTTGCGGCGTGGGCGGCGGCCGTACCGGCATCATCGAAACCACCTTCAAGGACGAGACTGAAACCGACCTGTTCGGCGAGCAGGCTGTTCTGTGCGGCGGTTGCGTTGAGCTGGTGAAAGCCGGTTTCGAAACCCTGGTCGAAGCTGGCTACGCGCCGGAAATGGCCTACTTCGAGTGCCTGCACGAGCTGAAGCTGATCGTCGACCTCATGTACGAAGGCGGCATCGCCAACATGAACTACTCGATCTCCAACAACGCCGAGTACGGTGAGTACGTAACCGGTCCGGAAGTCATCAACGCCGAATCCCGTCAGGCCATGCGCAACGCTCTGAAGCGCATCCAGGATGGCGAATACGCCAAGATGTTCATCCAGGAAGGTGCTTCGAACTACGCTTCGATGACTGCCTACCGCCGCAACAACGCTGCTCACCCGATCGAGCAGGTTGGCGAGCGTCTGCGCGCGATGATGCCGTGGATCTCCGCCAACAAGATCGTCGACAAGACCAAGAACTAAGGTCTTTTCCGATCCCCAAAGAACGCGGCCTTGGCCGCGTTCTTTCGTTATGGTTGTACTGTTCTGGTATAAAGCCTGTTTGCCGGGCGGCGCGTTCAAACGAGTCGCCTACCACCCCTTGAATTCGCTGCAAGGATGTTGTTCATGAGTGAACGCCCCGAAGAACCGCATCAGGCCCCCGAAGACGACAGCCTGCTGCCCATCGACGAACATGTCGAGGAAGGCCAGGACGCTGAGGGCCGTAAAGTTCGGCATCGCGGCATCTACCTGCTGCCCAACCTGTTCACCACCGCGAATCTGTTCGCCGGGTTCTATGCCATCATCAATGCCATGAGCGGCAACTTCTCGGTGGCGGCTGCCACTATCTTCGTTGCCATGGTGCTGGACAGCCTCGATGGACGAGTTGCGCGCCTGACCAACACCCAGAGCGCCTTCGGGGCCGAGTACGACTCGTTGTCGGACATGGTCGCTTTCGGTGTCGCTCCGGCGTTGCTGGCGTTCGAGTGGGCACTGAGTGGTCTGGGCAGTGTCGGCCTTACCGTGGCCTTCATATACGTCGCCGGTGCCGCTCTGCGTCTGGCTCGCTTCAATACCCAGATTGGCAAGGTGGACAAGCGTTTCTTCATCGGTCTCGCCAGTCCTGCTGCGGCCGGGGTGGTCGCGGGTACGGTCTGGGCCTTCAGCGATTTCGGCATCAAGGGTTCGAACATGTCGTTCATCGTGGCCCTGCTGGTTGCCCTTGCCGGCATGCTGATGGTGAGCAACATCAAGTTCTACAGCTTCAAGGACCTGGACCTGAAAGGTCGCGTGCCCTTCGTGGCCATCCTGGTCGTTGTGCTGGCCTTTGCGGTGGTCTTCAGCGACCCGCCGCGTATTCTCCTGCTGATCTTCCTGGCTTACGCCGCGTCCGGGCCGGTGCAATACTTGCTCCAGCTGCGTCGTCGCAAGCAAGTCGAGTGATGTAATTTCTTCGCGGCTCCGCAGTCCATTGGGCATCCCAGCCCGAATTGCGGAGCCGCCATGCTGATCCAGATCCCACCTTCCTCTGCGTGCCGCGAGCACGAAGTCACGCCTGAATCCGTCTACCTCTCCCGACGTCAGTTGATAGCCGCTGCCGGCGGGTTTGCCGCAATGGCCGCATTGCCCGGTCATTCCCTGGCCGCATCGACCTACCCCGATGTCGAATCAGTCCAGGGTCCGGCCTGGTTCAACGAAAAGCTGGCGGGTACCCATTGGCGGGCGGTTACTCCGGGTAGCGAATCGATCACGCCCTTTCAGGATGCGACCCACTACAACAACTTCTATGAATTCGGAACCAACAAGGGGGATCCGGCGCGCCATGCGGAGAGGATGCAGCTCGAGCCATGGACTGTGCATATAGAGGGTGAAGTGGCCAAGCCAGGTACTTACTCGATAGAGGATCTGGTGAAGCCTCATGGGCTGGAGGAGCGCATCTATCGACTCCGGTGCGTGGAAGCCTGGTCCATGGTGATTCCCTGGCTCGGCTTCCCCTTGGCGGATTTGCTGAAGCGAGTCGAACCTACCAGTAATGCCAAGTACGTCAGCTTCGAAACCCGGCTCGCACCAGATGAGATGGCCGGCGTACGCTCCGGGTTCTCCCTTATCGATTGGCCTTATGTGGAAGGATTGCGGCTGGACGAGGCTATGCATCCGCTAACCATTCTGGCCGTGGGAATGTATGGGCGCGTCTTGCCGAATCAGAACGGTGCACCGCTTCGATTGGTGGTGCCCTGGAAGTACGGCTTCAAGAGCATCAAGTCGATCGTGCGAATCAGCTTGGTCAGCGAGCAGCCACCTACGACATGGCAATCCATCGCTCCGGAGGAATATGGCTTCTATTCCAACGTCAATCCTGAGGTGGATCATCCTCGCTGGAGTCAGGCTCATGAGCGAAGACTTCCCAGTGGGCTGTTCAGCCCGAATATCGTGCCGACGCGCATGTTCAATGGCTATGACGAAGTGGCCAGCCTCTATGTCGGGTTGGATCTGAGGAAGTACTACTGATGCGATTCAAGCTTTGGCGATTGTTCGTGTTCCTGGTAGCGCCGATCCCTGTGGGGCTGTGGCTTTATCAGGCCTGGATATTTGCTCTGGGTCCCGACCCGGGCAAGGTGCTCGTTGACCGTCTGGGGTTGGCGGCGCTCTGGTTGCTGCTTATCACCTTGTCCATGACGCCGCTGCAGAAGCTGACCGGCTGGGGAGGGTGGATTGCGGCTCGTCGCCAACTGGGGCTTTGGTGCTTCACCTATGTGGTGCTGCACATCACCGGTTATGCCGTCTTCCTCCTTGGCCTGGACATGCAGCAGCTCCTGATCGACCTGGGCAAGCGCCCCTATATATTCGTGGGTGCCTTGGGGTTCAGCGGTTTGCTTGCGCTCGCTGTAACGTCCAATCGCTTCAGCATCCGTCGGCTGGGCAAGCGTTGGAAGCAATTGCACAGGCTGGTTTACGCCATCCTGGCCATCGCATTGCTGCATATGCTTTGGGTTGTCCGTGCCGATATGGCCGAGTGGGCCGGCTACGCGCTTGTCGGCGCCGCCTTGATGTTGCTGAGACTCCCATTGGTAGAGCGCTGGTTGCCCAGGGTATTTGCAACTTTCAGGCGAAATGACAAAAAGGTTTCAATTAAGTGTTGACGGCAGATTCTGCATCCCTATAATGCGCACCTCTCCCAGCGACGAAGCAGAGAAAGAGCTTGAAAATCAAGCACTTAACTGATTGGAAGCGCGCGGGGAGTGGTGATCGGTTGGTGGTGGTAGTGCTGGCCGCTTCAGTCTTCCGAAAGGAGTGAATGAAGGTGATCATCGAGGTGTTGACAGCGAGTTTGAACGCTGTAGAATGCGCCTCCCGCTGACGAGAAGAGTGAATCGGATCGGAAGCGCAAGCGGTTGAGTAGAAAAGAGATTTTCGAAAAACAGCTTGACAGTAAGAAAGGCTGCTGTAGAATGCGCGGCCTCGGTTGAGACGAAAGGCTTGATCGAAACGCTCTTTAACAACTGAATCAAGCAATTCGTGTGGGTGCTTGTGAGGTAAGACTGATAGTCAACTGATTATCAGCATCACAAGTAACACTCGTGAATTCGAGAGTTTATTTGCGATTGCTGAGCCAAGTTTAGGGTTTTCTCAAAACCCAAGCAGTATTGAACTGAAGAGTTT
>NZ_QJRF01000028.1 GCF_013393345.1 Pseudomonas taiwanensis | reverse complement strand
TTAGGCTTCCTGGGGCTTGCGCCAGTCGTCCGAGGCTTCGGTGCCGGCGATGGCGTGGGTCCAGGTGATCTTGCGGTAGGCCATGGCGACCTTGACCAGTTGGGTGTACTCGGCCTTGCTCGGATCCTGCGCGTGCGGCAGCAGGGTGTTGATGTTGACGATGGTGGCGTCTTCGAGCTTGGTGGTGAAGAAGTGCTCCTGCTTGCCCTCGGTGGAGGTGCGGTACCACTTAACTTCCACTTCGGGGAGCATTTCACCGGAGGCCAGGGCTTGATACAGCAGCGGGGTGGCCTTGTTCAGCGGCGCGGTGAAGATGAACGGCTTGTGCACGCGCTGGCCGGACGGCTGGCCGCTCTGCGGGTCGGTCGGCGTGGCGATCAGGTGCTCGATTTCCTGAACGAGGATCTGGTCTTCGTGGCCTTCCTGGTAGACGTTGCCCACGGAGTCGGCGGTGAAGGCACCCTGGGTGATGTTGCCCTGGGTCTTGCCCTGGATGCTGATATAGGCGGGAGTTGGCATGGATTGCTTCCTTGTTCGTTGGTGTGAGGCCCGGTGGGCCGTGGCGCCATCGGTGATGACAAGGGGTACATCGCAATCGCTGTGCCAATCGTTTTTTTGCTTGGTTTTTTCCTTTTTATATCAATGTGTTAGAAGAGTTTTTGGGTTGTCCGAAGGTTTGCAAATCGGAGCCGATTCGCTGAAAAACGCTTTTTTTCAGGGGTTATCGGGCCATTGGTGGCTCGAATATTTATAAGTGTTTGATTTTTATTAAGAAAAAATCGAGCCATTTTCGGCCCGCCGGGCCATTAATGGCCCGATGCGTGGCGCAGGACTCCGAAAATTCAGCGTTTCCAGCGCGCCTTAGCCTGCCCCAGGTCACTTCACCTTGCGACTCAATCGATGATGGAGATGAACTGCGGCGACCTGGGCGGCTCCCGCTAGGAAAGTGCTTGTTTCACGTAATTGCCGAGGTGATTTTCCTGCATGTCGGCCATGCGACGCCGCTTGATGTAGCGGCGAAATTTGGCTCCCCCTCCCTCTTTCGATGAATGGGCCAACCGCAGAAATTTTGGTCCCAGTCGCAACTGGTCGAGCCGGACGGATTCATGTTCTGCCCGTCAACGAGATGCTTAGTACGCTGGCCATGGCCTATCGTCCTGCCAGCCATTGGCTCTTGGCAGAGCAGTCCGAAACTCATTGCGGGAGGCTCCTGCTTGGAGCGCGAAATGGAGCCGTCCCCTATCACGCGCGGTCGACGGTGTCCTTTATTTTACGGCCGGCGGATTGAACTGCCCGGCACAGGCGGCCGGGCAATCGTGGCCTCGAAGATCAGTACTTGAGGATGTTATCCAGCGCCCGCAGCACTTGCTCGGTGGTACTGCCAAGACGGAACGAAAAGTAGAGATAGGCAGCGGCCAGAACGACCCCTGCGATGGCCCAGGGCGTCCACAGGGGCCATTGGCGAGCCAGCCGGTAACGGCTGGAGGCGACGTTGTCAGGCGCGTCGGTCAGGCGTTCAGGTGCATCGCCACGCTGTGCACGAAGAAGTTGGTGGAGCTTGGTAATGATGGTGTTGAGGGTGTCTTTGTTGTTGTGCTGCTGGCCGTGCTTGCCCTGGAAACCAAGGCACAGGCACAGGTATTTGAATTCCAGCACGTCGCGGTAGCGGGCCGGGTCCATCTGCATACGCGCGAGCACGGTAAAGAATTTCTCTCCACCCCAGGTCTCGTTGTGGTGGTAGCTGAGCAGGGAGCGCTCCCGCCACAGCGAAGACCTGCCCCATTCGGTCGCCATGACGGCCTCATCGATGAAGGCGCACAGGGCGTAGCGGTAGGCGAGTTGCGCGGCACCGTCGTAACCCATTTGGCGAACCTCTTCGGATAACGCGGTGATCTGGTCGCGCACGCTGGAATAGAGCTTGGGGATGTCGTCGCATCTATCGAGGCGGCGCAAACGTATCACCAGCCCTAGAAGCGGCTGGGCAGCGTCCACCAGCGGGTTGAGGCTGTGGCCGCGCAACTGGAATTGCAGATCGTCGTCCTCGTCGATGCGAAACACTGAGTCGTAGAGCATGTCGCCCTTGTCACGAATGCCCGCGGTCGGGGCGGCGCGCAGGAAATCGTCCTGCGGTGGAGCCGTGGGTGGTTGGCACTGCGCATCATCAGGCTTCTGTGGGGAGCGGTCGAGGCGGTCGTTTCCGATTTCGATGATGGTGCTCATGTCATTGACTCCGTATGGCCCAGAACTGCATCTGCAGCTCAGGGAATTCACCACTGATGTGGAAGCCGAAGCTGTTCGTGCCCGTCGGCATTAGCTTGCGCCAGGCATCGGAGGTGCGGTCGAACTGGAAGTAGGTGAAGCCGGCATGGAACGGCAGATGCCGCGGCGCCACGGGCAGCGGGCTGAGTGGGATGCCGGGCAGCTGCAGGCGAATGAGTTCCAGCAGCGTCTGCTGCGAAGCGACCTTGGCCTGTTGCTGGAACAGCTGGCGCATCTGCTCCAGTGGCATACGGGCGTGCACGGCCAGGATGAAGTCCGCGTCCTGCATCAGGCTGGTGTCGTTGACCTGTGCGGTCAGGATGCCGTGGGCCTGCCTGACCAGCGGCAGCGAGACGGCTCGGGGTTGCAGGACCGTGCCAAGCAGCCGGCGCAGGGTCTCTTCCAGGAGCTGGAACGAACCTTTGGGGTTGTCGTGCTGGTAAGCCGGGAACTCCGGCGCCAGGCGGCTTTCGTCGATGCAGGTAACCAGCTCGCCGCACGCCTGGCCACAGGCCAGGTAGGCGTCAACCGGCCGCACGTCCGGGTCGCGCGCCATGTGGCGGAACTGGTGCACCCAGCGGTTGAGGGCCTGCAGCAGATTGAAGTCGGTGACGTCGGCAACGCCGGACTGGCCGGGCGAGCCGATGCGCTGTGCGATGTTCTTGGCACGTCCCTGCATCAGCGTTGAAATTTCTTCCATGAAATTCGCGAGCGGGCGGATAGCATTGAGGTGCAGACCGGTGACGTAGAAGCCGGCGTCCAACAGGAGGCTTCCGTCAGGCCGCAGGTCGAGAATCCGGCCCAAGGCCAGTCCGGTGAAAGCACTGCGGTCGTCGCGCTCCAGAGCCAATTGCAGGTTGGGCACGGCCAGGTCCAGCGGGACATGGCTGCCTTGATGGCTGTGGGTGTCTCGGACTTCTTCGGTTCGCAGGACGTAGCGGTTGTTGCCGTAGGTGTCAGGCCAGCGCACCTGAGCGGTACCGTCTGAGCGCAGCGGTAGCGTCAGGTAGACCATCTGGTTGGCCGCGCCGGCGTCGGCGATGGCAAGCGGCTCCGGTGGAGGCTGGTCATGGGGGATATCGAATGGAGTGCCGTCGGGCATGATGCCGCGAGCGCGAACGATGGCGATCTTGCCGAAGGCAAGGAATTCCTGGTTCAGCTCCAGCTCGGAGAAGCCGTACAGGTACCTGCTGCCCTGGCGCGTGTTGATGAAGTGCTCCAGGTGACGGGCAGTCTGTTGGAAGTGCTGTGGCTTGACGAACAAGCCCTCGCTCCAGACAACGGGATTGCGGGTGGTCATGGGTGAGTACTCGTATGGGCGGCCGCGTAGCTGTTGCTTTGTGACGGTCGATAGCTCTCATCGGTGATGCCGACGCGGGTTTTCTGCAGCATCACCATCAAGGGGTACTTGCGTCCGCGTGGCTCAACCCGGAAGACGTCATGCCAGTGCTCGGCATTGGGATCATGAAAGTTCGCCACCACGGCGATGTAGCGGGTCTTTTCGTCAATGGCGCTGTATTCGATGAACTTGAACTGGCCTGGCACCAAGGTGTAGTCGTCCGAGGCTAGCAAGGTGCTTCCAAGCGCCTTCTTGGCATCCTGGCGCAATAGCTCGGGATCGATGTTCTCCAGCATCGAGTCGTCTTTGAGCTGCAATACCCGGAAGGCTATAGGCGTTGCTGTGCTCGGCGTTGCATCCGTGTCGTCGGCAGCCGGGGCGATACTCGCGGTGCGGTTGTACTGGCCGAGCTCCCGCACGCGCATGGCCTGGGACCACGGGTCAGTGTCGGTGCCTGGTTGGGCCAGGTGCCGCAACATCCAGTTCGCCGGGAACGGCCCCCGCGATGTCGCAGTACTGCTGAACAGGGTTTCTGGGAAGGTCTTGCCCAGTGTCAGCGGAGGATATTGCTCGTCGACGATCAGGCCGGGAATTGACGCCCGCTGGCGAACCGCGAGTGCGCTGGGCGAGCTCGGCATCTCTTCTTGCAGCTTCCCGAGCAGTGCACGGAGATGCTCGATGAGTTCGCGCTTGCTCCCGCTGCGCAGATTTACCGCAAACGGGCCATCGTCCTCCAGCGCCTCGGAGATTGGTACGCTGTCTTCGATAGGCGCGGTGGTCGGGAGGCTGACCGGGTTGGGGTTGACGTCCAGACTGGCGAACAAGCTCAGTGCAATCTGCGTAGGCTGATCTTCAGCAGCACCGACCTGAACGGAAGGGTCCATGAGGATTTTCCCCGTCTTCTTGAAGACATTGCCCACGGTGCTGCAACCGGCAAGCAAAGTTGCAGCGAGCAGGAGCGCAATGGCGTGCTTCATTACGCCTCCGCGCGCAAGGCCTGGTCGAAGGCTTGCTCGAAGACCTCCCAGAACAGCTTGTCGAATCCCTGCTGGCGGCCGGAGGTCAGTTCATCGTAGTAGTGCCCGTACATGCGCCATGCCCAGTCATCAGGGTGAGGTTGCTCGGACTGCGCGCTGCGGTAGCGCTGAAAACGGGCATGCAATTGCTCCGGCGAAAAAGCCTGCAGCAGCGCATCTAGCCCCGCAGTGATAGCCTTGTGCACAGCCACCTGCTGCCGCTGGCGACAAATGCACGAGGCTGCGCTCGCTGGAGAAAAGTGCGCGTACGGTATCCGGGTAGTTCTGGTCGAGACGGAAGGGGTTGTCTTCGATGGGCTGCAGCGTCCGGCCGGCGAGCGAAATCCGCTGGTCAGCACCTGGCTGACTGTTGTTCAAAGTCGACAGGCCGCGGATCAAGGCTCCCAACGTTCGACCCACCTCGCCCAGGAATTCAAAAGCGCCTTGTCCATCGACCGCGCCGACCGACGCGCCAAGCCCCTCCACGAGCGGAGCGACCATGCTGGAGGGATCCGCACCGTCGGATAGTTGGCGTTGCCATTCTCGCGCAGCCGGAGTCTGGGTGTTCTGCATGCGGGGTTCTCCTGGGGCGTGCATCGGCGAGCCGTAGACGGCTTCGAATTGAGTCGTGGTGACGTTTGCCTGGGCGGCCAGCGGTGTGTGTCCGTAGTGGTGGGGGTCAAGGCTGGCGGTCGCCGCCAAGGTCGCGGTGGCGTCACGTGCGGCGTCGAGTGCCTTCAGTGGGTCGAGTTGGTCTTGCGGTGGTGGTGGCTCGGCCAGCGCATGGAACTTGGACCACCCAGGCTGCTGCTGGAAACTGGCACTCACATTTTCCGGCGTCGCGTCCGGCAGGCTTTCCAGGTAGTCGTTGGATAAATGGACAAACTCGCCGACATCGTGCTCGGCAAGCGTTCGCCCGGGATCGGGCAGATGGTGAAGCTCACCGTCCAGGTGGACGGCGATGTGATACGGGCCGACGTGCAGCTTGTCTGCATTGCGCAACCTCGCGCTGGCATTGAGGCCCAGTGGGCGCGTCTGGTCGTTGAGGCTGGTCTCGCCGCACCGATCGATAACGAGGTAGCCCCCGTCCTCATAGCGAATTTCGCAGTGGTGCGGACGAACCCGCCCACGTCGGTCAAGCAGAGTCCAATTGGCGCCCTGAGATCCGATGAACCCACCGTCGGTACCGAAGCTATGCCGCGGGGCACTTCCTTGCTGAAGTGCCTGGGGATTTGCTACGACCAGCGACAAGCGCGGTTCGGAGTTGGCTGTAGTCATGTATGCACCGTGAGTCGGACACGGGGAGGCCTACGCAGCTCGGGCTGTTCCAGGAAGCTGGTCCAACCCAGTTGCGTGCCGGAGCCATCGGCCTGCCCCAGATTGAAGGGGGGGACTTCGTTCTCACGTAGACCCAGTTCAAGATCGCACGGTGTCTGGTCCCGCAGGAGATAGGCCACCAGCATGCGAAGCCGCTCGAAGTTCTCGCCGTGGGGAAGGAATTGGCGAAAACGTTCTTCGGAAAGATTGGTAATGACGATGGTGAATTTGCAGTGGCGGGTTTTTACGCTGTCCCCAATGCGAAAGCTCTCGCCCAGTTGACCGTTGAGTGTTCCCAGGCCTACACGGTCTTCGGGCGCGATATCGGTATACCGCAGCTCAAAGTCACGGATGGCGACATCCTTAAGGTCGAAGCAGTGCGCGATGAGGCCTGCGACCATCGCTGGCGACCGGCTGCGATGAACCACTGCGCCGGCGAAGCTCAGCAGCCGGCTCCAGGCGATGGGGGTGGAGCCCCGGATGGCGTCGTCCTTCAGGCCCACCAAGGCAAACAGGCGCTGAGACAAGCGATCGCTGGCTCCCGGCCGAAAGCGAATGTAGTGCCTGTATTTGCGCCAGGCCTGATGCAGCAGGGTCAGGAGGCGGTGGTTGAAAACATCGAAGACCGCCGGCCGGATGCCTTCGCCCTGGCCCGCCTCGTAGGCAATTCGCTCGACGTAGTAGTCAGGCAAGGGCGAATCGGGCCCGTGCACGCCAAAGAAGGTGGCCTGCACCAGGTACTGGTGCGGATGACTGTCTTCGAGACGTTTTGCCAGCGAAACGTCCGAAGCAGGAAAGCCCATGCCGGCATAATTGCTCAGGCGAATGCGTTGCCGCTCGGCGGCAAATGCGTCATCGGACTCCAAGTCATCGTCGTGCAACCCGTGAAGGCGCTCGAGCAGCAGAAAGAAGTCGTGCTCCTTGGCTTCGTCGAGGAGAACGGCGTCTAGATCAGGGGCTGCGTTCCGCTGCGCATGGGCCATGCGTAGTGCTCCTGATTCTTAACGTTGATGGCCTCCAGCACGTGGAAGGAAGAGATGCTCGCGTACACCGACAGAAAGTGGCTAAGGACCGTGCCGAACAAGTACAGATCCCCTTCGCAGGAGAAACCGTCCTGATCGAACTTGACCACGCTGCGCATGCCCCGAATGGGCAAGGCCTTGAACATTCGGTCGATCGGCGCGGTCTCCACCTCAAGTAACCCATCGAGGCGCATCTGGGTGGCGCGCGCACGCTGTATGTCGTGGTGCGCTGCGAAGTCGTATGCGCGGATGACCGACTTCAGGGGATCGGCCGTTAGCAGGGACAGGTAGGTAGGGGAAAGGTTGGATATCAGGGTCCATTGCAGGTCGCCGTCCAATACCGGCCGGTACGAGGGCGTCGGCGTGGTCAGGTTCTGGCAGGAAACGAAGTTCGGCATGCCTGGCGTACGGACGCAGATGTCGCCCACGGCCAGCGCCAGCGGCAAGTCTCGATTGGTGCAGGTGAGCGCGAAAGAGACTGTCTCGTCCCGGCCGATGTAGCGCTGCTCGTCGCTGCGTATAAAGGACACTCGATGCTCAACGCCGGACTCTACCAACGCCGGGTCGATACGGGTGCGGTAGTAGAGGACGGATTTGCCCTGCTCGAAGTCAATCTGGTGCCGCAGGGATTCGAACGGTTGGTAGGTGCGCAGCCAGGTGCCGGGCTGCCCGGAAGCTTCATTCTTCCAGCCATCGACGTGATCGATGCTGAAAATCTCGTATGCGTCTGGCCGCTGGCCCGCTGGGCGCAGACGATGGTCGACCGTCTTTCCGGTCAACCTCACCGGCTCGGCCTCGTGCTCGAACAGGTTCACCGCGGGTGCGCAGTAAAGCGCTAGGTCGTCCTTCTGAACGCGCACGTCGTCCGGCATCGGGCGAGTGAAGTTGAATTCCAGCCGGATGCGCTGCGTGCTGTGGGACGGCCAAAGCGAGCGTAGGCCCGTCAGGCTGAAGAAAAAATACCTTCGCGGAAAGAGAAAGTACTCCTGCAGGATTCGATATCCGTCCAGGGCGTTCTTCGGGTACGGCAGTAACGCCTCATCCGGTCTGAAACCCGGGAAGTCGATCTGGTTGGCGGGGATGTGCCTGACCACACCATCACATTCCAGGCGAACCTCGCTGAGGTACTTGGATAGCCACAGATAGAGCGTCATGGCGGTGTAGTCGCTGCCGCTCAGGTAGAAGTCCAGCCTGTCGCAGTCGTAGGTGCTGGCCGGGCTCGTGCTCAGGGTTGAGAGGTCTATCCGGACTGTCGACTTCTCCAGCGTATGCGCATCGCTCACTTCGCCAATCTGAAATGGGTAGATGACAACGTCCGAGCAGGTCCGGTACTCACACTCCACTCCATCGACCCTGCGCGAGCGTATGCGGGTTCCCTTGGGGATGCATTGGCGGACGGTGATAGCTCGGTCCACAGGCGGAAATTGCATGATCGTGGCGCTGGGTAGCGGCCGCAGGTAGTTGGGCCACAGCAGTTGCAGCAACGGATGCGTCAGTTCCGGGAAGTCGTCCTCGATCTTCAGGCGCAGCTTGGCCGTTAGAAAGGCAAAGCCCTCCAGCAGTCGCTCAACGTCTGGATCAGTGGCCTCGTCGCCGAGAAATCTAGCCAACTGCGGATTGCTGCGCGCGAACACCCGGCCAAGGCGGCGCATGTAATCCAGTTCTTCCCGGAACTTTCCCTTTAGTGACATCTAGCCTCCTTGGAAGTCCATCACATCACGTTGATCCGTTGTTGCCGGTGGTGAACCAGCAGGTCTAACTCCACCTGCTCCGATGCGTCTCTGACTGGCACCAAGCAATGGAGGCGAAATCGCAACCCAAGTGGCTGTTCGCCAGTGATGAGCGGACGGACGTCGACAACCTGGACTCTCGGCTCGTAGGCAGCCACTGCCTCCCTGATGTCCAGGCAAATCTGGTTTCTCAGATCCATCTGGCCTGCCCCCGCGTCGTTCATGTCCGGCAGGCCCAATTCGGGGCAGCTCTGGGAGCCGCCCCGACGGGCGTTGAGCAGCAGTTCCAAATGGTTCTTGATGGCCCTGACGCGCTCGGCCGCCAAGTCCTGCTGCGTACGCGCGCGACGTGGCGGCAGGTCTGGGTCCAACCGTTCAAACAAGCTTCCTTGTCCCGGCGACCGAGGCATGGCTCAGCTCCTCGTCATTCCTTTTCCATCTTGCTTACGAGCGACAACTCGAAGTTGGCGCCCATGTATTTGAAATGCGGGCGAAGCGCCAAGGAGACGCCGTACCAACCGGGATTTCCTTCGACATCCTGCACGACGACTTTCGCGGCGCGCAGCGGGCGGCGGCTGCGGACGTCTGCAGATGGGCTTTCCTGATCGGCCACGTATTGACGAAGCCAGGTATTGAGCTCGCGCTCCAGATCCGGGCGCTCCTTCCAGGTGCCAATCTGTTCACGCTGAAGCACCTTGAGATAGTGAGCCATACGGTTGGGAATCATCATGTACGGCAGCTGGGTGCCGAGCATGTAGTTGCTCTGGGCGGCCTGGCCTTCCGGGGTCTTCTGGAAGACCTTGGGGCGCTGTACCGAGTTGGCGGAGAAGAAGGCAGCGTTGTCACTATCCTTGCGCATGGTCAGCGGAATGAAGCCTTCGCTGGACAACTCGAATTCCCGTCGATCGGAGATGAGCACTTCGGTCGGAATCTTGGCCTGCAACTGACCGAGCGACTCGTACAGGTGAACCGGGAGGTCATCGACCGTTCCGCCCGACTGCGGGCCAATGATGTTGGTGCACCAGCGATACTTGGCGAAGCTATCGGTGATTCGGCTGGCCAGAAGGAAAGCCGTGTTGCCCCATAGGTAGTTGTCGTGATTACCGTCGATGGTCTCTCGATAGTCGAAGCTGCGAACAGGATTCTCCAGCGGGTCGTACGGCTGGCGCAGCAGGAAGCGCGGCATGGTCAGACCCAGGTAGCGGGCGTCCTCCGAGTCGCGCAGGCCGCGCCACTTGGTGAACCGAGGCCCCTCCAAAATATCCTTCACTTCCTTGAGGTTGGGGACGTCCTGGAAGGAGTCCAGGTTAAGCATTTCAGGACCCGCGGCACCCAGGAATGGCGCGTGTGCCATCGCACCTACCGAGGCAACGTAGCCAAGCAGCTTGATGTCCGGGGCGGAGGGGCCAAAGGTGTAGTTGCTGACCAGGGACCCCACCGGCTGACCGCCGAACTGGCCGAACCCCGAGGTGTAGACGTGCTTGTACAGCCCGCTCCGAGTGACATCGCTAGCTCCGTCGAAGTCGTCCAGCAATTCCGCCTTGGTGACATGCAGCAGGTCCATCACGATGTTTTCGCGGAAGTCGGTGCGGTCGACCAGAAGCTTGAGCGCACGCCAACTGCTCTCCAGCGCCTGTAGCTTCGGCCTATGCAGAACAACGTCCATTTGCTTGCTGAGCTTGGCGTCGATCTGCGTCAGCATCTGGTCGACCAGCTGTTTGTTGACCGGTTGCTCTCGATCCTGGGATTTGAGCATTTCAGCGATGAAGGCGGCTACGCCTCGTTCGGCTACTGCATAGCCCTCCTGGCTCGGCTCCATGCGCGTTTGTGCAAGGATCTGGGCCAGTAGGCCACCTTGTGGTTGGGAATCTTGCTGTTCGACAGTGGCGGATATCGCTCTTGTCATGGTCATGTCCTTTGAAACCTGAAAGGGAGGGATTTGTTCATGAGGCTGTCTGGCGAAACAACCAGTTGCGCCTATGCCCAAGGCGCTTCATTCGGTGCCGAGGCCCGGAGAGTTCGATGTCTGTGAGGAGGTAATGCAGGTCACAGGCCGCCGCATTCTGGTCGGCGTTCTGCGAAGATCCATCACCACAGATCGGAAGGCGAAGTCAGTTCGCGCTTTCACCCAGTACGGCTTCAAGCTCCTTGGCGAGCTTGCTGCGTGCCCCCTCATCAGCAAGCATCGCCTGCAACTGCTTGCGAAACGCTGGAACGTTGCCCAGCGGCCCCTTGAGCGCTACCAGCGCCTCACGTAGTTCAAGCAGCTTGTTCAACTCAGGAATCTGCCGCGCGATGGCATCGGGATTGAAGTCTTCAATCGACTGGAACTTTAGATCGACATGCAAAGTGTCTTCGGCCCCTTCGACCAGCACATTACGAACATCCATCTTCAGACCAAGATTCGACTCAGCAAGGACGCTATTGAAATTGTCCTTATTGATGCGCACCGGCATCCTATCTTCGAGCGAGATATCTTCCTCGTGTCCCTTGAAGTCACCTGCCACCATCAGTCGAAGTGGAAGCTCTACTTCCTCTTGTTCGCCGCCAGTTGCCGGGACGTACGTGATATTGACGCGTTCCTTCGGCGCAATCGATCCGTTCTTTGCCATGAGCCACTCCTTCGGTAGTTCAATTGATTTGACGGGTGTCAAATTGAAGTTGCTATTGCATGGACGCAAACCAGGCGGGCTCGCTTTTGCGGGCTCATGAAGAGGCGAGATGCCGCATATCGCCCTTCCGGCTGGCTATATGTGGAATTGAACTCATGGAACTCCACGGAACTCCACGGAATACGTGCATGCTGCAACAAGGACTCAGGCTAGAACAGGATCAAGTCTTAAAGGAATAAGAGTTTTCCCAATTTCTGGCGCGAAATATCTACAGCTTTGTAGGGGCAGGGCGCGAGATTGTTCGTCACTTCTTTTCAGAAAATTCGCATATACGAGAAGTCTCAATTCGTATTTCCCTTCAAGGGTATTGCGCGTACGAATGTGAGATTAGGTGTTTACCTCAAACACAAACCTATCTTCGGTGGAGGGACGCCTCACATATGCACGTCGTCCTGAATCAAGGAAGTCTTTTCTCAAATGGGTGAGTTTCAACATGATCACGGTTGATCTAGCGTCGCTATTTGAACGTCTGAGCGCCTTCTGCCGGAATGCACTTGAGGAAGCAGGAAGCTTGTGCATTGGGCAACGCGGCGCAGAGGTGACCGTCGCACATTTACTGACCGTCTTCCTTGAGCAGCCAGCTTGTGACATGCGCATTGCATTGGCCGAAGTCGGACTGGGTGTCGATGAGGTTCGCCATGCCTTGGCCACTGCCTTTCCCGATCGCGACGGCAGTCACGGTCAATATCCATCCTTCTCACCTCTACTCGTCGAGGTGCTGCAAGAAGCCTGGCTCCTTTCTTCGGTCGAGCTAGGGCAGCCGCACATACGCAGTGGTGCCGTCCTGCTGGCCGCCTTGCTCAGTCCGGCGCGTTACCTGCCGTTATCTGCAATCCAGCTCTTCGACGGCGTGAGTCGCGAGGCGCTGCGCAAGCGCTTCTCTACCTTGCTGGCGGCATCGGCAGAGTCCCCGGGGGCCTCGGCAGTACCCGGCTCCTATTCGGATCAGGCCAGCGGCGACAGCGCGCTGGCCAAGTTCGGCCATGATTTCACGATGCAGGCACGAGATGGGGGCGTCGACCCAGTGCTGTGCCGTGACGCGGAGATCGACCTGATGGTCGATATCCTCTCGCGCCGGCGCAAGAACAATCCCATCGTTGTGGGCGACGCAGGAGTTGGAAAGAGTGCGTTGGTCGAGGGCCTTGCCCTGCGCATCGTGCAGGGCCGTGTGCCCGAGCCACTGCGCATGGTCGAACTGTGGGGGCTCGACCTGGGTGCCCTGCAGGCCGGGGCTTCCGTGAAGGGTGAATTCGAGAAGCGCTTGAAGGCGGTGATCGATGAGGTCAAGGGTTCAGCCAGGCCGATCATTCTTTTCATCGACGAGGCGCATACCCTCATCGGTGCTGGCAATGTGGCGGGCGGCAGCGACGCCGCCAATCTGCTCAAGCCGGCATTGGCGCGCGGCGAGCTGCGCACCATCGCCGCCACCACCTGGTCCGAGTACAAGAAGTACTTCGAGAAGGATCCTGCCCTGACCCGCCGCTTCCAGTTGGTCAAGCTTGAGGAACCCACATCAGAGCAGGCGGTGCACATCCTTCGCGGCTTGCGCCCGATCTACGAGACGTCTCACCAGGTCTTTATCGGTGACGATGCGTTGCAAGCCGCAGCGGCGCTTGCGGACCGGTATCTTTCTGGCCGGCAACTGCCAGACAAGGCCATCGATGTGCTGGACACCGCATGCGCTCGAGTGGCGTCAGCGCTGGCAGAGCCACCGCGGCGGCTGATCGCGCTGGAGAATGAGCTCAGCCAGATCGATGCAGAGTCATCACAACTCGTGCGCGACCGACGTGCGGGGCGAGCGGTTGCACCGGATCGCCTGGAAGCACTGGCCGTATCGCGGCAGGCCGTTGAGCATCGCATTGATGCACTGCGCCAGGCCTGGGAGCAGCAGAGGGCATTGGTAGATGAGATCGTGGCACTACGAGCGCAGGACCTCGGGGAGGACGTTTCGCAGACGCTCGCAATCAAGTTGAGCCAGCTGGCAGAGCTGCAGCGCGATGGCGCGCTGCTGCACGCTGATGTCGGCGCCGAGCAGATCGCCCAGGTAATTGCCGACTGGACCGGCATCCCGGCCACGACCATCAGCAGCGACCAGATGGCTCGCTTGGACAGCCTGCCAGCCAGTCTTCGCAAGCGCGTGAAGGGGCAAGATGCTGCCCTGGATGTCGTCTACCGGCGCTTGCTTACCGCCGTGGCCGATTTGCTACGCCCCGGTACGCCGATAGGGGCGTTCCTTCTGGTCGGTCCGAGCGGCGTGGGCAAAACCGAGACCGCGCTGGCGGTCGCGGACTCGCTTTTTGGTGGTGAGCAGTTCCTGACCACCATCAACATGTCCGAGTACCAGGAGAAGTTCACTGTTTCTCGGCTACTTGGCGCTCCACCCGGCTATGTCGGCTATGGAGAGGGCGGCGTGCTGACCGAGGCGATCCGTAAGCAGCCATATTCGGTCGTGCTGTTGGACGAGGTGGAGAAGGCGCATCCGGAGGTGCTGAACGTCTTCTACCAGGCGTTCGACAAGGGCGAACTGGCCGATGGTGAAGGCCGCCGTATTGACTGTCAGAACATCTTGTTCTTCTTGACCTCGAATCTCGGCTTCGACGAAGGGGACAGTTCACTGACCGATCTCGATGGAGATACGCTGCGCCAACGGCTCATGCGCTTCTTCAAGCCGGCACTATTGGCGAGAATGCAGATCGTCCCCTATCGCTACCTGGACGAATCCGTACTCAACGAGATCATCAACAGCCGCCTGCAGCGGTTGCAGCAGCAGTTCTCGCAACGCTATGACGCAACGTTGGTGGTTGACGATGGGGCGCGAGGTGAACTGCGGGCGCGCTGTTCGCGGCATCAGAACGGTGCGCGCATGCTCGATGCGAGCATCGATGGCGAGTTGCTGCCACCTCTGTCGCTGGGGGTGCTGCAACGCCTGTCGCGGGGAGACAAGATCCAGCGCGCGGTAGTGCGGTGGAGTGATGGCTCATTCGAAGCAGTACTCGAATGAGCCAGGAGGGCGGCATGGATGTCATGGACGTCGTCACTCTGATTCGGGAGCTGCTCCAGGCCGGAAACCTCGAAGCTACGGCCAATCGGTTTCTCCTGCATTTGTGCAGCTCATCGGGAGTGAACCAGGCCTACTGCTATTGGCGGGAGTTCGCTGGAGAGCGCCTGCTACCGGTCGCTAAGCATGGAGGGCCACAAGAGGATCTTCCCGCTATTTCGTTGGCCGAGTTGGATAACCCCTTGGTCTATGGCCTGATGAGCAACAAACCCTGCCATGTGGAGCGCCTGGGCCATCTGGTAGATGTTGGAGCAGGGTTCGATTCGTTGCAGGAGCGTCATGCTAGTGGCGACGCGATGCTGGTCTTGCCCATTGCCGGATCGCGACCACAGGGAGCGCTCGGTGTCGTAGCTATCGTGGGCAGTGATGTTGCGCTGCATGCGTGGCGAAAAGACCGAGTATGGCAAGAGTTGGTCCAATGCCATGAGCTGATCATTAAGCTCCTGCGCGAGCAGTATGGCGAGAGTGCAAACGCCCGCCTTGAGCGCGCCGCTATCCAAAGGCGCGAGGTCGAACAAAGCCTGGCGCGTGCCTCGCGGCTGCTGGCTGCGGGATTCATTGGCACCGGGGCCACGGCCAAAAAGTTGCGGTCAGAGATGCTAGGTCTGGCCGACTCCTCGCTCTCGCTTCTGATCACCGGCGAAACCGGCTCTGGAAAGGACCATGCCGCTTGGCTGATTCATCAGGCATCTGCTCGGCACGGAAGCTTCGTGCCGGTGAACTGCGCAGCCATCCCCAAGGACTTGATCGAGGCGGAGCTGTTCGGAACCGTGCGCGGCGCATACACCGGTGCCTTGCAGGCACGTAAGGGGCTGGTCGCCGAAGCTGACGGTGGGACGCTCTTTCTCGATGAGATCGGCGACATGCCGCTGGGTCTGCAGGGCACCTTGCTGCGCCTGTTGAATGAAAAGAAGTTCCGGCCCGTGGGCGCCACGCGCGAGCAGGCCTCTGATTTTCGCCTGATCTGCGCCACCCACCGGCCTCTGCCGGAGTTGGTGCTGGACGGTGCCTTCAGGGAGGACCTGTACTTCCGCATACGTCAACAGACCTTGCATATCCTGCCATTGCGCGATCGCCCGGAGGATATCCCGGCCCTGGTTTCACATGTGCTGCTCCACCACAACCGGGAGCACCAAGGCAGCGTCGCCGGGATCTCGGACAGCGCTTTGGCGCGCCTTCAGCGCTACGCCTTTCCGGGAAATGTCCGCGAGTTGCGCAGCCTTGTACTGGCGGCAGCGGAGCGCACGGCACCCGGGAAGCGTATCCGCAGCTCGCTACTGGGTGAGTTGGTCGACAGCCAAACGGTCAATCTGCGTCCGGCGAGTAGAACCATGGCCGGGATGCTGCAGGACCTAGTTCATACCGACAACCTTCCTCAAGCACTTTCGACAATCGAGCGACTTATCGTGACCGACCGCCTGCGCAAGGTCGAAGGATCGCGCCGCAACGCTGCATTGAGCCTGGGCATCCCCAAGCGCACCTTGGCGCGCAAATGCCTGGAGTGGAACTTGGACGGAGAGGATTCCATCGCATGAAGCTATTTAGCCTGACCCTGCTGTCGGCTGCAGCCTTGATTGGCTGGGACGCCGGAGGCACCGCAGTAGCGGCCGGCCCGGATTGCACCAGGATCGTATCCGCGGTCGAGCGGCTTGCCTGCTTCGATGCCGCAGCCGGAACGCCGCCGACACCACCGTCATCACAACCCCCTTCCGTCAGTGCCGAACCTGCCGTAAGGGCGGCGGATATCACTGTACTCGTTCGCGAGAATGAGGTGGGCCGGCGTCCCGATCAGACCGCCTCGATACTCGGGCGTAGCGCGGATGACTTGCCGGGACAGTTCAAAGTGGTGATTTCTTCACCGGCGCTGAGTGGCGCCGCGCCTCGTCCGCTTCTGGCGATAAGTTGCCTGTCGAATATCTCCCGGCTACAGCTGCTGACTGCCGATCCCCTGCCGGTGAATCGCGTCAGTATCCGCCTTCTGCTAGATGGCCGGCCGATATCTCCGTCGCGGCCTTGGCAGGTTCTGGAAGACGGCACGGTCACCGATGCTGGGCGGGGGCTTGTGGCCATCGAGCAGTTGCGCGAGCTGACCCGACCGGGCCAGCAATTGCAACTTGAGAGCGACCACAGCCCATTTCATGGACTGCGCTTCGATGTAAGCGCGCTGGCCGGCCAGATGATGCAGCAGCGAGAGGCGTGTCACTGGTGAAAGCGCTTCCTCCGCTAGACCTCAAGGCGTTGCTGGCCCCGCTGGATGAACGCCAGCCTGCCGGGGTATTCGATGAGGAAGACGAACTCTTCCAGAGTATTGACCACGAGATGATCAAGCTCGGCACCCTTCAGGAAAAGACTATCGATTGGGCTTTCATCGATGAGGGAGCGCGGCGGTACTTGAGCAACCAGTGCAAGCACCTGCGTATTGCCGGGCACCTGATCACGGTGCGGCTGCGTTCGAGCAGTTGGCGTGGCTGGGCAGAGGCCGCCGGCGTGCTGGCTGGCATGGTAGAGCGCTACTGGGAAACGGGACACCCCAAACCCGGCGGCACGGGCTACATGGTCAAGCGCCGTCTGATTTCCCAGCACCTTGAGCGCCTGGGCGATGCCTTGCCTACGCTGGACGCCAAAGGCTTTACCGCCGAGTTTTACAAGGCCGGGCAGCACGCACTCGACACCCTTCAGGTATGTGCTGAGTCAGCCAAGTTGGACGTACCGACGCTGACCTCGCTCGAAGCCAAGCTGTGGCGCCATGTTGAATCCAATCGTGCACCGGAGCTCGTCAAGCAGCCTGCCGCGGTTTCTGCGCAAGGCGATGCGGTAACGGATGCCTTCTTCTCTCCCGCCCTGGCCGGCCCAGGCAACGAACGTGAGAACCGACGTTCACTGCTTTCAGCAGCGGAGATCATCAATCAGCAGGATGCCTACGACCCAGCTGGATACGTCCTGCGCCGCTTCGCGCTCTGGGGGCATCTGACCAATGCGCCTTCACCCCGCAAGGGGGACCGCACCGAGCTGATGGCCGTTCCTGCGGATATCGCCGAAGGCTATGACGAAGCGCTGAAGAACAACACCGTCGATCCGCCCCTGTTACAGCGTGTGGAACGCAGCGTCGCGTCTTCGCCGTATTGGCTTCGGGGCAGTTTCTTGTCAGCCGGCATCGCTCGCAGGCTGGAGATGCCATTAGTGGCAGAGGCCATTCGGCAGGCTGCCGAACGCTTCGTCACTCGACTGCCAGCCTTGACCAAGTTGGAGTTCGCCGATGGGCGGCCATTTGTAGACGGTGCTACGCAGGCTTGGCTGAGCGGTGCTCGCCAAGGAGGTGCCACCGGGG
The DNA here is from genome assembly GCF_013393345.1 of Pseudomonas taiwanensis. Classification (GTDB taxonomy): domain Bacteria; phylum Pseudomonadota; class Gammaproteobacteria; order Pseudomonadales; family Pseudomonadaceae; genus Metapseudomonas; species Metapseudomonas resinovorans_C. Next base: position 132,503 of record NZ_QJRF01000028.1, on the reverse strand, counting down.
GATCAGGCACAGCACTGGAGTACCCCGCACTGCGTGATGAACTGCGAACGTTGCTGGACTCCCGCGGTGTGGAGCCGATGCTCCGACGCTTGGAGTCACTTCAACAACAGCGGACTGATCTCAGGCATGGCTGTCACCTCATGACCATTGCTGCCGAGTTGCTCGCCGCTCGCGGGCTGCGTTGGCTTGCCGATGGCCTGTATGCGCGGGCGCATGGCGCCATGAGTAGTGCTTCGGCTCGCGAGTGGGAGCCTGCTCTTTTCGATCTCCTGGCGCAGCACGCGCCGGCCGCAGTGGAACACAAGGATTAAACAGGGAATATTGCCATGTGGAAAATCTGGTCCAACCTCCAACGCTTCGGTCGGCCTGTACTGCGCGGGTTCAAGCCAGGCCTGTCCCTGGTGCTACTGCTGCTCCTGATCCTCGCCCTGGGAGCCATCTGGTGGCTGGGGCCCAAATGGACCTGGGGTGAGTACCACCCGCTGGAAAGCCTGACCGCTCGCGTGCTGGCCACAGTGGTGCTGCTGGTCATCCCATTGCTGGTATGGGCGCTGCGCCTGCGCCAACGAGCGCAGCATCTGGAAGCCGACCGCAAACATACTGAAGCGGTTCAAGTCGATGCCTGCTTGCGCTATGTAGAAGCCCAGGAGCGCGATCTCGACCGAAGCCTCGCAACACTCCAGTCGCATCTCAAGGGGCGAAACGCCCTGTACCAGATGCCCTGGTACCTTGTGTTGGGACAGGAGAACTCGGGCAAGACCAGCTTCGTCAACCGGTCCAATCAGAGCTTCTCGTTGACTGGAGAAATGAAGGCCGGCAGCCGTCGTATGCAGGAGGATCCCGACAAGATCTACTCCATCGACTGGTGGATGGGCGAACAGGCAGTGCTCATTGACCCGCCTGGCGAGATCATCAGCCAGCCCAGGATCAGCGTCGATTCCGAGAACGCCCCCATCCAGGACGCCGCAGCCGTCGATAAGAGTGTCTCGCCGCGCAGGCTCCCGGCCGGACTGCCGGAAGACCTCCATTCGCGGTTATGGGACAGTTTCGTCGCTTGGCTGGGGCGCAATCGAAGTCGTCGGCCGCTCAATGGCGTGGTGCTGATGGTCAGCCTAGTGACCTTGCTGAACCAGAAACCGAGCGACCGAAAGGCCTTGGCCGCACTGCTGCGAGCCCGCCTGGTAGAGCTCAGCCGTGAGCTCGGCACACGTCCTCCGTTGTACGTCGTACTCAGCAAATTCGACTTGCTCGAGGGCTTCGAAACGCTGTTTGCTCGTCTACCGAAGTCGGTGCGGGAAGATATCTTCGGCTTCACTTTCACGCTGGATTCGCTGCGGGAATACGATTCTTGGCTGGAGGAGTTGGGAATGCGCTACGACGCTTTCTTGGGGAGACTGAACGAGCAAGTCTTCGATGCCATGGCGGACGTCACTGAGACGAAGCAGCGCGAGGCCCTCTATTCGTTGGTGCGCCAACTATCCGGCCTGCGGGCGATACTGTTGGGCTTCCTGGCAGACGTGATGGGCAGTGACCGGTTTGCCACTCCCGCCTTGCCGCGTGGTGTGTTCTTTTCCTCGGTCTACCAACAGGGTGTGCTCAACAACGCATTCGTGGCCTCGGCTGCGCAGACCTACGACCTGCGGGAGCCTGTGAATCACGTGCAACCCAGCGGCCGTGCGATGGTGTACTTCGCCCAGCAACTGTTCCAGCGCATCATCTACCCCGAGTCCGGCCTGGCCGGCGACAACCCCAGGGTTCTAGTACAGAAGAAGCATGCCTTGGCCATTCGTTTTGGCATTGCCTCGGTCGGGAGTCTGCTGATCATCGGCGGGTGGTACCACTACTATGCGGTGAACCGCGAAAAGGCCATGAGCGTGCTGGAACGCAGCCGCGATTTCAGTGCTCGCGCTATTGACGGCAAACTCGACCCGACTGGCCGCAATCTGCTTCAACCGCTGGATCAGATCAGCAATGCGGTGGCGGTCTATGGCGACTACCGAGACGCCTGGCCGCTAATCTCTGACCTCGGGCTATACCAGGGGCGAGCCATTGGCCCAAAGGTCGATGAGGCCTATCTGGCGCTACTTTCGGAGCGTTTCCTGCCGGCGTTGGCGAGTGGTGTGATAAACCGGCTCGATGGTTCTGATGTGGATAGCGATGCTCAATTGGCCGCGCTTCGTGTCTATCGGATGATCGAAGACCGACCCAACCGCCGCCCGCCTGTGGTGGAGGGTTGGATGGCTGCACAATGGCAGGCGGATTTCCCAGGCGAAGACCGCGTCCAGCGTGGTTTGATGCGTCACCTCGACTACGCCATGAAGTACGCCGATACGCGCCTACCCCAGTACCAGGCGCGGGTTGCTGTGGTCCAGCGCCAACTGCGGCAGATTCCGCTACCCCAGCGCGTTTACATGACCATGCGCAGGGAGTCTGGTGCCTCCCTGCGCTCGCCGCTGGACCTGCGCAATGAAATCGGCCCAGCATTCGATATCGTCTACGAGCCTGTTGCGACAGTAAGAGAGGAGGGGAGCTACCTGCCGTCGAATGGTCGCATCGATGCTCTGCTGACCGCCAAGGGCTATCGCAATTATTTCGCTCCACACAGCCAGGATCTCACCGAACTGGCGATGATCGACCAGTGGGCTCTGGGTGAGCGCGATAAAGTCGACTATTCGGAAGCGGACAAAGCGGCCCTCACCGAACGCATTCGAGCAATCTATAGCCGTGACTACGTGGATTCGTGGCAGACAAGCCTCGCTCTCTTGGAAGTGCGGGATTTTCAGGATGTCTCCCAGGCGGTGAGTATTCTGGGCAGCGTCACCAGCCCGGCGGCGCCGATGCGGCGTTTGATCGAGACGGTGCGTGACAACGGTGAACTCGGTGCGGAGCCGACAATTGCGACGGAGGGCAGGGAGACTGTTGCAGACAAGGCTGCGGCCATGGTGGAGAGGACGAGCAAGAGTCGCGACGACGCGGAAACTGCACCACCGATCATGGATATCGCCCGTGCCTTTGCTCCGCTGAGCCAACTGCTGGACGCCAAGGGCGAGCGGGCTTCCTACCTGGATGAGACGATGCTGGCAATCGGAAGCGTTCAGGACCAGGTGCGCCTCGTGCACGACGGTCCCGACCGCGGCAAAGCCGCCCTCGGTGTGGTTCTGGAACGCTTCTCCCTGAAGGGCCCCGACCCCATCGCCAACTTGCAGCGCATCGCTGCAGGGCTACCGGAACCGATGAACCGTCAGGTAGCGAAGCTGGCCGACGAATCGTCGAGGGTGATCCTGGTGGAGGCCTTACGTGAATTAGAGCGGCGCTGGGATGCCGACGTCTTTCGCTTCTATCGCGAACGCTTGGCCAACCGATATCCCTTCAATCCGGCCAGTCGGGACGAGGCATCCCTTGATGACTTCACGGCGTTCTTTGGACCTCAAGGCCGCCTACAGACGTTCCGGGAAAAGTACCTGAACCTGTTCGTCGAGGAGAACCTGGAGGCCCTGTACTCCGAGCGCCTAGCGGGTTACTTGGTACGTTCCGACGTGCTCACCCAGTTGGAGTCGGCTGACCGCATCCGCGATGCATTCTTCAACAGCCGTGGGATGTTGGGTGTGCAGTTCTATGTTGAGCCGCTAGGGTTGTCACCCACAAAGCGCAGCAGTTCGCTCAGCGTGGAGGGTCAACTGATCACCTACAGCCATGGACCCACCACCAGCACGGCGCTCATTTGGCCCAACACCCTTGCACCAAGCAATGAAAGTCGCATGACGCTTGTCAACGCGGGGGCAGCAGCAGTGGACTGGTCTATCGCGGGCCTTGGTCGCTTTATCGCTTGTTGAGCCAGGCTCGACTGAATGGCGGTACCAGTACCAGCGTAGACATTAGCTTCTCTGCACCAGATGGCGGTATGCGGTATCGCATCAGCACCGAGAAAACCAATAATCCTTTCACACAGCCTCTGTTCAAGGACTTCGTATTGCCGCATACCCTATTGCAGGACGGTCTTCGGGTGCGTGCTGACGCCCGTCCAGATGTTCGAGCAGAGAACCGTCCAAGTAACGCTGGATAAGATGTCGCCAGCAGAGAGGAGCGGATGTTATTCCGAGGGTGCGTATCAAGAAAGGATGTCGTTCTACTTGCTGGATTTTCAGAGTTTTCTGGCACGACTTCGTCTCTCAACGTCGTTCGCATCTTAAGAGATACTGCTCGCGTAACGCCGCTCATGTTCCATCGGACTTCTGCGCACTCGCCTGCGAAACCCCTGGGCGCTCGGCTAGCGTTATTGTCCGACGGGACGAAAAGCCCTGACTATGTACCGGAGTGTGGTGGCAGTTGCTCGTCTCGTTCAGAGAAAAACGTCCGCCGGTACCTTGAAGCGTTCCGCTAGCGCACGGATGTGGCGGACATTGAGCTGGCGCTTGCCATTGAGAATCTCGGACACGACGGACTGAGCTCCGATCTCCGGCAGGTCACTCTGGGTGAGGTTGTGCTCGTGCATCAGATAGCGCAACACCTCGTGCCCCGGGGCATCGGGCATGACGTAGTGCTTTGCATCATAGGCAGCGATCAGGTCGCCCATCTGCGAGGCCAGAACGGCGAGAGGGTGATTCTCGGTACTGGCAATCTCGTCGAGCAGTTCGTCGAGGCTTTCGACCAGTACGTCGTAGTCCGCCTCGGTATGTGGAGGCGTGAGCAGCGGAGCAACGTAGCGCCAGTGTTCGACGGCTTGCTTGAGGAGTGCGCTCATGTTGTGCACCTCACTTCCATTGGTTGCGGTCGTACTCTTGGTGATCGAGGACGGCTCGAATGAAGACCTTCTTGAACTGGTAGTCCACCACGGTTATGAGCCGCAGCTTGTTACCGCCGATATCGAACACATGTTTGTCACCTACTTTGTCCACGCTGGGGAAGGTCTGCTTCATCTCGACGAAGTCTTTTGGGTCCAGCTTGCTCAGTAGGCGATACCAAGCATCCAGTGCGTTGGCCGAATGCGACCATCTTTCCTTAGCTTCCCAGATACGCTTCTGCGTGATGATGTGCATGCTGTGTCCGTATAGCGATCTGCGATAATTATACTACCGGCATCGCAAAAATATAGCGATACGCTATTTTTTCGCGGCCACCTGAATCCGCCCCCTCCCGCGCGAAAGGTGCTCAAGCAAATCATTGAGCGGTGGAGGTAAGCGCCATGAGCAAGTTCTTTGAAGACCTGCTGGCAAGCGTCCAGCAAATGGACGAGATCCACCGTGGCGAGCGCAAGCCTTCACGGGAGCTCGCCGTGGACGCGCTGAAGGTGAAGGAAATCCGCAAGGCCACCGACCTGACCCAAGCCAAGTTCGCGGCCTCGATGTGCAGCTCGGCACGTTGCGCAATTGGGAACAAGGTCGGCGTGAACCCACTGGACCGGCCAAGGTGTTGCTGCGGGCCATTCACAACGACCCCAAGCACGTCTTCCAGGCACTGTCTCACTGAGCCTTTAAGTGGGTCGATTTCGACACTTCTTCGACATCACCAAACCCCAGAAACGAAAAAAGCCCAATGAGTGGGCCTTGATCTGAGGACGAGAAGGGAATCTAAGCATTCAGAAATTGCAGGTGGTTAAGGTTGTTCTGTGGTTTAGGAGTACATCTAGGCATACAAATCGCTGGTTGCTGAGCGGTTAGCGCCTGCAATGGCTACCTATTGACCGGTACGTATTGAGCTGTTGAGTGGTTTGGCAGTTATTCAATACTGGCCAGTTCGCGCTCGTCCTAATAAGGGGAAGGTTGCTGGTTCGAACCCACTCTACGACGCCATTTTTTCCCGCCTGATCCTTTCCTCACTACCGTTTCGAGCGCTGGCCACCTGCGCTTGCGACCTCCTGTGCACCACGCTTGACTGAATGATGGGGGCTCACCTTACGGGAGAACTCAGATGCTCAGACGCTTGCTCCCCTTGGTCATGGTGGCGCTGTTCATTGCGATCAGTGGCTCGTCCTGCAACGGCGGTGGTGATGGTGGCGGAGGTTCGCAGCAAAGCGAGCCCATGGGCGGTAGTGGAGGTTACTGATGCGAACGAGCCCCGCCTGGCGCGGGGCTTTTTCGTCGTTGCGGCATCAGCGCGTCAGCGGCAGCGCTGCGCCGACCAGTGCGAACAGCGTGCCGCAACCACGGTTGAAGCCCTTGCCGCCGCGCTCCAGCCACGGCCGGATCCTGAACGCCAGGCGAGCCAGTAGATACTCCACCAGGAATTCCACTGCCGCGAAGGTCGCCGCCATCACGATGAACTGGCTGACCAGTGAACGTTGCAGGTCGATGAACTGGGGCAGGAAAGCACCGTAGAAGAGCAGTACCTTGGGATTGGCCAGAGCCGACAGGAACCCCTGGCGGAACAGGTTCGACGGCGGCGGTATACCCGCGCCGGTCAGTGGGTTCAGGTGCAGGGCGGGGGCTCGCCAGAGCTGCAGGCCCAGCCACACCAGATAGGCGCCGCCAATCCACTTGAGCACCGTCAGCGCGGCGGACGAAGCCTCCAGGAGCGTGCCAAGCCCGAACATCGCCAGCGCGATCAACAGACTGAAACCGGAGACGCTGCCGGTGATGGTAAACAGCGTGCGCTTCGAGCCATGCAGCGCGCCGTGGGTCAGGGCGAGCAGGCTGTTGGGGCCGGGCGTGAGCGCCAGGCCGATGGTGGCGATGAAGTAAATCAGCCAGGTATCCGGAGCCATCTGTCAGTCCTCGTGAAAATCTGTGGTCAGTCTAGGGACGGCTCGTCGATGTATGCGGTATTTTCTGGACATCCTTTGGTAGTTTCTGGACATGCCGTCATGCACGCAGATGCCAGCCCACCCGATGTTCGATTCCTGCTGTTGCCGCTTCCCGAGTTCAGCCTGCTGCCATTCGGCGGCTTCCTGGACAAGCTGCGCTTCACCGGCGACGACGAAGATTACAGTCGGCAACGCTACTGCAGCTGGACGATTCTCGGCCTCGAACACGGGCATGTCGTGTCCAGCAGTGGGGCGGCCGTCCAGGTGGATGCCAGCCCGGAGCAGGTCGCGCTGGCCGACTACGACTACCTGGTCGTGTTCGGTGGACGCCGTGCCGGCGCGACCGAGGCCCTCGCCCCCCTTTACCGCCCGCTCCTGCGCAAGGCCGCCGCGCAGGGCGTGAAGCTGGTGTGCATCGATAACGCGTGTTTCCTCTTCGCTGCCTGCGGCTTGCTGACCGGGCACAAGGTGGTGGTGCACTGGCGCCATGAGGCCGAGTTCCGCGCCTCCTATCCGCGCATCCCGCTACAGCGCGAGCGGCTCTACTGTCTCGACGGCAATCGCATTTCCTGTGCAGGCGGTGCTGCGGCCATCGACCTGGCGGTGGAACTGCTGTCTCGCGCCTGTGGCCGAACCAAGGCGCTCAAGGGCCTGGCCGACATGCTGGTGGATGAAAGCCGAAGCAGCGAACACCTGCTGCGCTCACGAGAGGCCGCGACGGTTCACGGGCGGCACGTCGATCGCGCCATCGCGCTGATGCGGCAATGGATGGCGTCCGCAACCGGTGTCGACGTGCTGTCGGAAGTGGCGGGCGTCAGTCGCCGTCAGCTGGATCGATTGTTCCAGGCCAGGCACGGCGTGACGGTAAAGGCCTACTGGACCGAGATGCGCCTGAACCATGCGAAATGGCGGCTGCTGAATTCCGATCACAGCCTGGCACTGATCGCCGACGAGATCGGCGCAGCGGATACCAGCCATCTGGCCAGGTTGTTTCGCACGCGCTTCGGCATCTCACCTGCGGCCTTCCGCCTGCAGCAAAGGGCACGGGTGGAACGCGTAGGCGAGTAGGACTGCGTCCGGCATCGCGAATGAATTCGCTCCCACAGGTTTCCTCCGCCACTGTGCAGTTCACCCGGCCGCGGGCAGAATGCCTGCAATTCCCCGTTCCGAGGTTCCGTTGCCATGCTCAGCGCTGAGCTCAAGGCCTTCTACATGGTTGCCCGCCTGGGCAGCATCACCCTGGCGGCGAAGAAGCTCGGCCTCAGCCAGCCCACGGTAACCACGCAGATCCGCAACCTGGAAAGCCAGTACGGCGTCGAACTGTTCCATCGTGGTGGTCGCCGTCTGACAGTGAGCGAGGAGGGGGCGAAGTTGCTGCCCATGGTCAAGGTGCTGCTGCAGCAGGAAGCCGACATCGAGTTCTTCCTGCGCAACTGCGGACAGATGCAGGGCACCCTGCGCATTGGCGCCACCGCGCCGTACTACATCCTCGACCTGGTGCGCAGCTTCCGTACGCGCTTTCCGCAGATCGACGTGTCGCTGGATATCGGCAACTCCCAGCAGGTGATCGAAGCGCTAGAGGAATACCGCGTCGATCTGGCCGCCTCCTCGCAGAAGCTCGACGACGCGCGCCTGGTCCGCATGGTGCTGGGCAGCGACCCGCTGGTGCTGGCCGTGCACCGTAAGCACCCCCTGGCGAGACGCAAGTCCGCGAGCCTGGAGGACCTGAAGGGCCACTGCCTGCTGATGCGCGAGCCCGGGTCCACCACCCGCCAGCTCACCGAGGACATGCTCAAGGACGCCGGCATCTCCATCGGCCCGCTGCTGGAAATCGGCAGCCGTGAATCCATCCGCGAAGCGGTGATCCGCAATCTCGGCATCAGCATCATCGCCCGCCACGAAGTGCCGGATAACCCGGAGCTGCGGGTGATCGAACTCAAGGGCGCGCCGCAGATCGACGAGTACCTCTATTGCCTCAAGGAGCGGCGCCAGGCGCGCTTGCCGGCGGCCTTTCTGGCCGTGGCGCGGGAAAGCACGGAGTAGGGAAGGTGGATGTAAAGAGCGACATCCACCCTACGAAAAGCACGTCGGAGTCGTAGGGTGGATCACGCTTCATCGATCCACCATCGGAGTCCGGCGTGGCGCCGTTGGTGGTACCTGACGGTTCGATCCCCTATCCCAAATCCGCCAATGACACTATCGGCGTAATTTGCCCAACCGCCATCTGACGTTCGCATTGCCCCCCTAGCATCACCCTCGTCGAGCCGTGCACCCGTGCACGCCAACTGCTTAACGAGGTACCGCCATGAACCCAGCCGATCACCACGCCACCCATATGCGGGTGCGAGATATCCACAAGCGCTTCGGCCATTTCACCGCATTGGGCGGGGTGTCCCTGGATATCGCCGAAGGCGAACTGGTGTGCCTGCTGGGGCCGTCGGGCTGTGGCAAGACCACGCTGCTGCGCTGCATCGCAGGTCTGGAACAGCAGGACAGCGGCACGCTCCACATCGGCTCGCGGGATATCTCGCGTCTGCCGCCCCAGGCCCGTGACTACGGCATCCTGTTCCAGTCCTATGCGCTGTTCCCCAACCTGACCGTCGAGCAGAACATCGCTTACGGCCTGTCCGGTAGCGGCCGCGAGCAGGTTCGTGCCCGCGTCGCCGAGATGCTGGAACTGGTGGGCCTCGCCGGCAGCGAGAAGAAATTCCCCGGCCAGCTCTCCGGTGGCCAGCAACAGCGCGTAGCCCTGGCCCGCGCCCTGGCTCCGGCGCCGTCGCTGCTGTTGCTGGACGAGCCGATGTCGGCGCTGGACGCCCGCGTCCGCGAGCACCTGTGCACCGAGCTGCGCCAACTGCAGAAGCGCCTGGGCATCACCACGCTGATGGTGACCCACAACCAGGACGAGGCCATGCTGATGGCCGACCGCATCGCAGTGATGAGCCAGGGCCGCGTCGAACAATACGGCTCGCCCCAAGACATCTATCGCCAGCCCGCCACGCCCTTCGTCGCCGAGTTCGTCGGCCAGGGCAATTGGCTGCCCTTCGACTCGCGCCAGGGCGGTCACGCCCGTGTCGGCAGTATGCGCCTGCGCCTGCCTGAAAGCGCCGCAAGTGCTGACCGCGGCCGTCTGTTCTGCCGCCCTGAAGCTATCGCCATCAACCCCTCCGAGCAGCAGGACAACCGCTTCCGTGCCCAAGTGCGGGAGATCACTTTCCTCGGCAACCGTTGCCGCATGAGCTTCGAGCTGGAGCAACTGCCGGGTTATCCGCTGCTGGCCGAACTGGCCCCGGAAAGCCTGCCGCGCCTCGGCACTCCGGATATCTGGGTGGCCCTGCCGTCCCGCAGCCTGCAGGTGTTCGCCTGAGATGGATGCCGTGATCAAGCTGGATAAAGCGCCGGCCAAGGGCGCCCTGCGCGGCGACCTCGGCGACCGCCTCTTCGTGCAGGGAGGCAAATACCTGTTCCTCGGCCTGCTGATCCTCGCGGTGCTGCTGCCGCTGCTGGCGATCTTCTGGCGCGGTTTCAGCGGTGAGGCGGGGCAGGGCGGCGGCTTCGTCGCAGCCCGCGGGCTGTTCGCCAGCGCCAACTTCCACTGGCTGCTGGGCAATAGTCTGAAGGTGTCCCTGAGCGTCGCCGCCATCGTGGTGCCCACCGCCTACCTGTTCGCTTATGCGCTACAACGCACGCTGATTCCGGCCAAGGGGCTGTGGCGCGGGATTTCCCTGCTGCCGCTGCTGGCGCCGTCGATGCTGCCGGGCATTGCGCTGATCTACCTGTTCGGCAACCAGGGCCTGCTGCGCGACTGGCTGCCGGACAATATCTATGGCTTCTGGGGCATCGTCCTGGGTGAAGCCATCTACACCTTCCCCCACGCGCTGATGGTGCTGCTCTCGGCCCTGGGCATGGCGGATGCGCGCCTGTTCGATGCTGCCGCCAGCATGGGAGCGGGCCCCTGGAAGGCCTTCCGCAGCATCACCTGGCCGTCCACCCGCCAGGCTGTGTTCGCGGCCTTCTGTCTGGTGTTCACCCTGACCATCACCGACTTCGGCGTGCCTGTGGTCGTCGGCGGCGACTACCAGGTGCTGGCGCTGGAGGCCTACAAGGCGGTGGTCGGCCAGCAGCAGTTCGGTCGGGGTGCGCTGATTGGCATGGTGCTGCTACTCCCTGCGCTGCTCAGCTTTGGTGTCGATGCCTGGCTGCGCCGCCGCCAGGGCGAGGCCATGAGCGGCCGCGCGCAGGTCTTCCATCCGGCACCGTCGAAGGTCCGCGATGCCTGCTTCCTGGCGCTGGTGCTGGTGGTCTGCGCGATTCTCCTGCTGGTGCTGGGCATGGCGGTGTATTCGTCGCTGGTGAAGTTCTGGCCCTACAACCTGTCGCTGTCCCTGCGTCACTACGCCTTCGAGGAAACCGCCGGCGGCGGCTGGCTGGCGTACCGCAACAGCCTGACCCTGGCTACTTGCACGGCCATATTCGGCAGCGCGCTGATCTTCACCGGCGCCTACCTGATGGAGAAGACCCGTGGCCAGCGGTGGCTCAACCAGGCGCTGCGCCTGCTCAGCTTCGTGCCCATGGCGGTGCCCGGCCTCGTGCTCGGCCTTGGCTACGTGTTCTTCTTCAACCTGCCGGGCAATCCACTTCATGCGCTCTACGGCAGCATGGCCCTGCTGGTGATCTGCTCCATCGCGCACTTCCTGACCACCGCGCAGATGACCGCCACCACCGCGCTGCGCCAGCTGGACGGCGAGTTCGAAGCCGCCGCGCTGTCGCTCAAGGCGCCGCTCTGGCGCCACTACCTGCGAGTGACCGTACCGATCTGCCTGCCGGCGCTGCTGGACATCATTCGCTACCTGTTCGTTTCGGCCATGACCACCGTGTCCGCCGCCATCTTCCTCTACAGCCCGGACAGCATCCTCGCCGCCGTGGCCGTGTTGAACATGGATGATGCCGGCAACGTCGGCGGTGCGGCCGCCATGTCCACCCTGATCCTGCTGACCTCAGCCGCCGTGTCCCTGCTGCTGGCCTGGGCCTCGCGCGGCCTGCTGCGCCGGTCCCAGGCCTGGCGCCAGGGCTCGCCTGCCACCCCCTGAACAACCAAAAACCGCAAGCCAACCCCCGACAAGGAGCTTTCCATGTTCAAACGCCTCGCCCTCGCCGCCGCCGTAGTGGCCGGCTTCAGCCTCCAGGCCCAGGCCGCTACCGAGCTGACCGTGTACACCGCCCTGGAAGCCGAACAGCTGTCGGCCTACAAGAAGGCCTTCGAAGCGCAGAACCCGGATATCGAGATCAAGTGGGTGCGTGATTCCACCGGCATCATCACCGCCAAGCTGCTGGCCGAGAAAGACCGCCCGCAGGCCGACGCCGTGTGGGGCCTGGCCGCTTCCAGCCTGGCCATCCTGGACCAGCAGGGCATGCTGGAGAAGTACGCGCCCAAGCACCTGGAAACCATCGGCGCCAACTACCGCGACGCCGCCAACCCGCCGGCCTGGGTCGGCATGGACGTCTGGGCCGCCACCATCTGCTTCAACACCGTGGAAGCCGAGAAGCAGGGCCTGAGCAAACCCGGTAGCTGGGAAGACCTGACCAAGCCCGAGTACAAGGGCAAGATCGTGATGCCGAACCCGGCGTCTTCCGGCACCGGCTTCCTCGACGTCAGCGCCTGGCTGCAGACCTTCGGCGAGAAGCAGGGCTGGGCCTACATGGATGGCCTGCACCAGAACATCGGCCAGTACGTCCATTCCGGTTCCAAGCCGTGCAAGCTGGCCGCCGCCGGCGAGTTCCCCATCGGCATCTCCTTCGAGTACCCGGCCGTGCAGCTGAAGCGCCAGGGCGCCCCGCTGGACATCGTCCTGCCGAAGGAAGGCCTGGGCTGGGAGATCGAAGCCACCGGCATCGTCAAGGGCACTGACCAGATGGAAGCGGCGAAGAAACTCGCCGACTTCTCCGCCAGCCCGGCCGCCATGGAGCTGTACAAGGAGAACTTCGCCGTTCTCGCCGCTCCGGGCATCGCCAAGCCGCAGACCGAACTGCCGGCCGACTACGAACAGCGCCTGATCAAGAACGACTTCGCCTGGGCCTCGCAGAACCGCGACCAGATCCTTGCCGAATGGCGCAAGCGCTACGACGGCAAGTCCGAGAAGCTGCCGCAGTAAGTCGAACTATCAGCCCGCTCCCTCGCTCTTTCCCCCCTCTCCCTCTGGGGCGAATAGGCACGCTTTTGGAAGCACTGCTTCCAGTGCCTATGAGCGCCTGAGCGCGAAGCGCCAGGCAGGGGCGCGGAGCGGGGCCGGGGTGAGGGAAGAGGGGCGGCACTGTTTTCCAAGGAGTCACTCATGCCCCTGCAAGACACCGATATCGCCATCGTCGGCGCCGGCATCCTCGGCCTTTCCCACGCTTACGCCGCCGCCCGTCGCGGCCTGCGCGTCAGCGTCTTCGAGCGCAGCGCCACGCCGCTGGGCGCGTCGGTGCGCAACTTCGGCCAGGCCCTGGTCACCGGCCAACCGCCGGGCCCCATGCATGCGCTGGCCCGCGCCAGCCGCGAAATCTGGGCGGGCTGGGCCGAGGCCGCCGGCTTCGAAATCCACCGCAACGGCTCCCTGCTGTTCGCCCGTACCCGCGCCGAAGAGGAGCTGCTGGAAGCCTTCTGCGAAGTGCGCGCCCCCGAGCACGGCTATCACGTCGAACTGCTGCGTGGCGAGCGCCTGCACGATCTCTACCAGGGCCAGTTCAGCCACCACCGAGCCGCGCTGCTGGGGCTGGATGACCAGCAGCTCTATTCCCGCGAGGCCATTCCCGCGCTGGTGGAATACCTGCGCCGCGAGCATGGCGTCGAATTCCATTTCTCCACCCTTGTGCGCGATGTCGAACCGGGGGTTATCCACAGCACCAAAGGCAGCTGCCGCGCAGAGCAGATCGTTATCTGCTCGGGGCACGACTACCAGACGCTGCTGGCCGAGCAGATCGCTCCGCTACAACCCCAGGTCTGCCGCCTGCAGATGCTGCGGGTGCGCCCGGAGCGCGACTTCGGGCTGAACCAGGCGGTGCTCACCGGCCTCTCTTGCGTGCACTACGGCGCCTTCGCCGACCTGCCGGAAGCCGAGGCTATTCGCGAGCAGATCCAGAACGAGCAGCCGGAGCTGGAGGAAAACGGCATCCACCTGCTGGTCAGCCCGACGCCTTACGGCGAACTGATCGTCGGCGATTCCCACCACTACGGCAGCGATGCGTCGCCCTTCAACGCCGAAGCGGTGGACGACATCATGTTGGAGCTGGCCGAGCACACCCTGGGCACCCGCCTGACGGTGGTGGAGCGCTGGCAGGGCGTCTACGGCGCACGTGGTCCGGGACCCTTCTCGGTGCTCAAGGCCGCTCCCGGCGTGACGGCGGTGCTGATGCACAGCGGTGTCGGCATGAGCATCGGTCCGGCCTTGGGCGAGCGGACGATGGCGGGGTTGCTGGCTTGATCCGGTGGAGGTGAGAGACCGTAGGTTGGTCCGAGGAACGAGGCCCAACGAAATGGGGCAGGGCCGTGAATCGTTGGGTTTCGCTTCGTTCGGCGGCAACCCGCTTTGTGGGAGCGAATTTATTCGCGAATGAATTCGCTCCCACAAAACGGCTTGCTCCATACGCGCTTATCAATCCAACCGCTTATGCACCCGCATCACCGCAACGGTGAGCATCACCAGGGTGAACACCACCAGCACCACCAGTTCCAGCCAGAGGTCGGCCAGGCCCGCGCCGCGCAGCATGATGCCGCGGGTCAGGCGCAGGAAGTGGGTCAGCGGCAGTATCTCGGCGATCCACTGCGCCGCCTGTGGCATGCCGGCGAAGGGGAACATGAAGCCAGAGAGCAGGATCTGCGGCAGGAAGGTGAAGAAGGCCATCTGCATGGCCTGGAACTGGCTGCGCGCCAGGGTGGAGATGAACACGCCCAAGGTCAGGCTGGCGAAGATGAAAACCAGCGACGCGCCGTAGAGCTCCAGCAGCGAGCCGCGCACCGGCACTTCGAACAGCCACAGCCCCACCAGCAGGATCACCGTCACCTGCACCAGGCCGATGCCGACGAAGGGCAGCACCTTGCCCAGGGTCAGTTCCCAGGGCGAAACCGGCGTGGTGATCAGCAGCTCCATGTTGCCGCGCTCCCGCTCGCGCACCAGGGCGATGGCGGTGAACAGCACCATGGTCATGGTCAGGATCACGCCGATCAGCCCCGGCACCGTGTTCAGCGGCGCCAGGCGTTCCGGGTTGTAGAAGTTCACCACCTGCACGCCGGTCAGGTTGGGCCAGCCGGGCAGGGGATAGGCCGCCAGTTGCCGGGCTGAGGCCTGCACGACCTGGTCGGAGCCATCCACCACCAGCTGCAATGGTGGGCGGTCCTTGCGTTGCAGACGCGCCTCGAAGTCCGGCGGCACTACCAGGGCCGCGCTGATGCTGCCTTCGCGCAGCAGCTTGTCCAGTTCCTGTGGGGTGGCGAGCTGGTAGCGGAAGTCCAGCACCTGGCTGGCCCCGAGTTCGGCCACCACTTCGCGGGAACGGGCAGTATCGGCCTGGTCCAGCACGGCGGCGTGCAGGCCGCGCACATCCATGTTGATGGCGTAGCCGAAGAGCACCAGTTGCATGACCGGGATGCCGACGATCATGGCGAAGGTCAGGCGGTCGCGGCGCAGCTGGCGGAGTTCCTTGAGGACGATGGCCCCCAGGCGGCGCAGGTTCATGACGAGGCTCCGGCCTGCTGCAGCGGGCGGTGAGTGACAGCGACGAAGACGTCTTCGAGGTTGGCCTCGGTGGGTTTCACCTCGGCTTCGACGCCTTGTTCGGCCAGACGCCGGGCGATGCGATCGTGGGCATCATCGACAGCGCTGAGCACGCGCAGCGTGGCGCCGATCTGGGCCATGGCGATGACTTCCTCGGCGCCTTGCAGGGCGCGCTGGGCCTGACGCGGCTGGGCGCATTCCACCAGCAGCGGACGGCCGGGCAGGGCGGCCATCAGTTCGGCGGGGCTGCCGTCGGCCACCAGACGGCCGGCATCGAGGATGCCGAGGCGCGTACAGCGCTCGGCTTCGTCCATGTAGTGGGTGGAGACCAGCAGGGTGGTGCCGGCTTCGGCCAGTTCGAACAGCGAATCCCAAAATTCTCGGCGCGACTGTGGGTCCACGGCGCTGGTGGGTTCGTCGAGCAGCAGCAGGTCGGGTTTGTGCAGCACCGCGCCGGCTAGGGCCAGGCGCTGTTTCTGGCCGCCGCTCATGGTGCCGGCGAGCTGCTTGCGGCGATCCGCCAGCCAATAGCGCTCCAGCAATTCGTCGATGCGCTGGCGGGCTTCGCGGCGGTCCAGTCCCTGGACGGTGGCGAGGAATTCCAGGTTCTCCCCCACCGTGAGGTCTTCGTACAGGGAGAACTTCTGGGTCATGTAGCCGATGCGGCGTTTCAGTTCCTCGGCGTCCTGGGGAATGCGGCAGCCCAGCACTTCGATCTCGCCCGCGCTGGGTAGCAGCAGGCCGCAGAGCATGCGGATGGTGGTGGACTTGCCGCAGCCGTTGGGGCCGAGGAATCCGAATACTTCGGCGCGGTTGACGTGCAGATTCAGGCCATCGACGGCGGTGAGCTGGCCGAAGCGCTTGGTCAGGCCGCTGGCGCGAATGACCGCGTCGTTACTGCTCATGGCTCACTCGCTCCGCCTGCACCGGCAGGCCCGCGGGCAGCTTGCGCGCTGCCTCGCCCTGCAGCACCAGTTCGGCGCGGTACACCAGGCGACTGGCATCGTCGCCGGTCAGGGCAAAGTAGGGGGTGAAGCTGGACTCGCTGGCGATGCTGCGCACGGTGGCATCGAAGGGTTCGGCCACGCCTTCAACCTTCACCTTCAGGGAATCGCCGATGGTGATGTTCGGCCGCACGGAGGCCGGCACGTAAACCCGCGCGTAAGGCGCATCGCCCACCAGCAGGCTGACCAGCTCGGCGCTCAGCGGCGGCTGGTCGCCCGGTTTGAAGGGCAGGGCGTCGACCCGGCCGTCGCGGGGCGCGCGCAGGCTCAGGTGTTCGCGGGTGACCTGCAACTGCGCCTGCCGACCCTGGGCGGCCAGGAGCAGGGCGGTGGCCTGTTCGATCTGTTCCGGGCGGGTGCCGTTGGTGAGTTCGCGCAGCTGGGCGTCGGCATTCTTCACTGCGGCGTTGGCCTGGTCGCGGGCGGCGCGGGCGCGGTCCAGCTCGGCAATGGCGACCTGGCGGCGCTGATAGAGGGCAGCAATGCGCTGGAAGTTGCGCTCGGCATCGGTCGCTTCCGCGCGATTGCGGGTGAGGGTGGCGCGAGCGGCGTCCATGGTCTCGCTGCGGGCACCGTTGCTGAGCTCATCGAGCCGCGCCTGCGCCTGGGCGACGTCACCTTGCGCTTCCTTGAGGCGAGCATCGAGGCGGCGCGGGTCGAGTTCCAGCAGCAGTTGGCCCTGCTGCACCTGATCGCCTTCGGCCACACGCCAGGCGAGGATGGTTTCCGAGGCTTCGGCGGGCAGCCCGATACGGTCCCATTCAAGGGTGCCGAGCAGCGGCTGTTGCGCGGGGTCTTCGCAGCCACTGAGCAGGGCGAATGCCAACAGGCAGGGAAGCAGGCGTTTCATGGCTTCACCTCCAGGCCGCGCTCGAGCAGGGCCATGATGTGTTTCACCATGGCTTCGTCGCCCAGCTCCGGCGTGGCGAAGATGCCGCGCCAGATCTGCCCGGCGGCGTAGGGCAGCATCACCATGCCGACCAGGGAAACCACCAGCAGGCGTGGGTCGATATCGGGGTTGAGGCGTCCCCCCGCCTGCGCTGCGGCGAAGCGCTGGGCCAACAGCAAGGGCACCATCGGGGCGAAGCGGGATGTGAGCATTTCGCGCAGCGCGCCGCCTTCGCAGAGCACTTCACGGACCCAGAGCGGTGGCAGCCAGGGATTCCGGCTGAGGTTGGCGCTCATGCCGCGAACGAAGGCGCCGACCAGCTCCAGCGGATCGTCACCGACCTGTTGCAGGCGTTCGCCCATGCCCTGGAACAGAGGCAGCAGGCGTTCCTCGACCATGGCCTCCACCAGGCGCTCCTTGTTGCCGAAGTAGTAATTCACCAGTGCGGGTGTCACGCCGGCCTGCTGGGCAATGCTGCGCAGGCTGGCGGCGTGCACGCCGATATGGGCGAAGGCTTCGGTAGCGGCGTCCAGCAGGCGTTCGCGCTGGAGCTGGGAATCGCCTGTGGGGCGGCCGGGGGAACGGGGGCGGGTCACGGTAAGCATCTCCGGACGGGTAAGGATGGCTTATTTAAATATGCATTTAATTAATTAACAACGAACAGCCGACGAACGCGAAATGCGGGCTATCTTCAATTTCTACGGATCAGCCTTGGACCCCGCCCGTGCGCGACGCCCTGCGTGCTTTCCTGGCGCCTGACATTCCGGCGCTGCAGTTCGCGATCAAGACCCTGCTGGGCGGCGCGCTTGCGCTCTGGTGCGCCTTCCGCTTCGACCTCCAGCAGCCGCAGTGGGCATTGATGACCGCGTTCATCGTGGCCCAGCCGCTGTCCGGGATGGTGGTGCAGAAGGGCTTGGCGCGGCTGCTCGGCACCCTGGTGGGCACGGTCATGTCGGTGGCTATCGTCGGTCTCTTCGCGCAGACGCCCTGGCTGTTCCTGCTGGCCTTGGCGACCTGGCTGGGCATCTGTACCGCCGCCTCCACCATGCTGCGCAGTGCCTGGTCCTATTCCTTCGTGCTGGCCGGTTACACGGTCGCCATCATTGGCCTGCCTGCCATCGCCCACCCGCTGGCGGTGTTCGACCAGGCCGTGGCGCGCTCCACGGAGATCTGCCTCGGTATCCTCTGCGCCACGCTCACCAGCGCACTGCTCTGGCCGCAGCGGGTGGAACGCCAGTTGGCGCGCCAGGCGCGGGACGCCTGGCAATGCGGCATCCAGGCGTCGATCTCCGCCCTGAAGGGCGAGCGGCAGGAACGCCAGGGCCTGCTCGGCGTGCTGGGGCGCATCGTGGCGGTGGATGCACAGCGCGAGCACGCCTGGTTCGAGGGCAACCTGGGACGACAACGTGCGCTGGCGCTGCAGGTGCTCAGTCGCGACCTGCTCAGCCTGTTACGCCTGGCGCGCGGGGTCGCGCGCCAGTGGCGCCAGTTGGGGGAAGACGAAGCCGAAGGGTTGCGGCCCTGGGTGGAGGAAGTGGAGCAGACCCTGGCTGAACCCGATGTGGCACGCCTGGATGCGTTGCGCGACCGACTGCTGTTGGCGTCCGAAGACGAGTCCCTGAGCACCGTCCAGCAATACTGCCTGGGCCGCATGGCAGTGGTGATGCGCCAGGCCTCGGAGGCGGTCGACGCCATGCATGCGGTGGAGCGGGGCGAAGCGCCGGAGGATGCACCACAGCCCTTGTCCGCCCATCGCGACGTGCCGACCGCCGCCATCTACGGCCTGCGCAGCGCCTTGGCCTTCCTCGGCCTGTCGGCCTTCTGGCTGGCCACCGCCTGGACCGCGGCAGTGGGCGCGCTGACCCTGACCTGCGTGATCTGCGGCCTGTTCGCCAGCCGCGAGAATGCCGAGCAGATCGGCATGATGTTCCTGCGCGGGATCCTCTATGCGCTGCCTGTGGCCTTTGTTGTCGGCCAGCTGTTCCTGCCGCAGCTCAGCGGCTTCGCAATGCTCTGCATGGCCCTCGGCGTGCCGCTGTTCTTCGGTGCGCTGGGCATGGCCAAGCCTGCGCTGGGCGCCACGGCTACTTCGTTCTGCCTGCATTTCATCGTGCTCTGTGCGCCGCAGAACCTCATGCGCTTCGATGTCGGGCTGTTCTTCAACGAGGCGATTTCCATGCTCCTTGGCGTAGGCTTCGCGGTATGCGCGTTCCGCCTCATTCCCCTGCGCAATCCAGTGTGGCACGGCCGCCGCCTGCTCAAGGCGAGCCTGAACGATCTGGCGCGACTGACCGGCGTGCGCCTGGCCGGAGCAGAGAACTGGTTCGGTGGGCGCATGGCGGATCGCCTGCTGCAATTGGCGCGGCTCTACCCGGTGCTGCCGGAGCAGAGCCGCAGTCGCTGGGACGATGGCATCGCCAGTCTGGATGTGGGCGACGAGTTGCTGCACCTGCGGCGTTGCCTGGCCGCAGCCGACAGGCCGCTGGGCGCATCGGAGGACCGCTTCCTGCGGCATCTGGAACGTGTGGTGCTGCAGGGGCCGGCGCCCGGCCGCGCCCAGGCGCTGGACGAGCCGGTCGAGGATTTGCTGAAGGCCCTGCGGGGGGCCGGCCGGACCATCGACCGTCGCCTCGCCCAGGCGGCGCTGTTGCAGTTGCAGCAGAGTTGGCGGCAATGGTGTGAACAACAGGAGGAGAGCCATGGGCTTGCGTGAATGGTCCTTTGGCGGTGTGCTGCTCAGCCCCTTTCTGCTTTATGCGTTGCTGGCACTGCTGGTGACCGGCGCGCTGCGCGTGGGCCTGGCGCGAGTCGGGCTGGCGCGCTGGATCTGGCACGAAGCGCTGTTCGACTGTGCCCTGTATGTGTGTGTGCTGGCGGCGCTGGTCGCGTTGACCGGGCACTGGTGAAGGAGATGACGATGCGTTCCACGCTGCGCGTACTGGTAACCCTTGCCCTGGTCGTGGTGGCCATCGTGGCCGGCTATGGTCTCTGGCAGCACTACATGCTCGCTCCCTGGACCCGCGACGCACGGGTGCGCGCAGACGTGGTGGTGATATCGCCCGACGTGTCCGGCTGGGTGATGGAGCTGAAGGTGCAGGACAACCAGCAGGTCAAGGCCGGCGACCTGCTCCTGAGCATCGACCGTGAGCGCTACCAGGCCGCCCTGGAAAAGGCCCGCGCGGTGGCCGAAACCCGCCAGCATCAGTTGCGCCTGCATGAGCATGAGGCGTCCCGCCGCGTACATCTCGGGCCGCAGGCCATCAGCGCGGAGCTGCGCGAGAACGCCTTGATCACCGCCGACGTGGCGCGAGCGGAATACCGTGAAGCCCAGGCGGAGGTGAAGGTGGCCGAGATCAACCTCGCCCGCAGCGAACTGCGTGCGCCGCGCAATGGCCAGGTGACCAACCTGCGCCTGGCCCAGGGCAACTACGTCGGCGCTGGCCAGCCGGTGATGGCGCTGGTGGACGACGGTTCCTTCTACGTCCAGGCCTATTTCGAGGAGACCAAGCTGCCGCGCATCAAGGTCGGTGCGCCGGTGAAGGTCTGGCTGATGAGCGCGGGCGAGCCGCTGACCGGCAAGGTGGAAAGCATCAGCCGCGGCATCACCGACCGCAATGCGATTCCGGATACTCAGTTGCTGGCGAACGTCGAGCCCACTTTCAACTGGGTACGCCTGGCGCAGCGGATTCCGGTGCGGATCAAGCTGGACAAGGTGCCGGACGACGTGACCCTGAGCGCTGGGATGACGGCGAGTGTGACGGTGGCGGAGTAAAACAGGGCTGAATCGTTGGGCCTCGTTCCTCGGACCAACCTACGGCAGGACTGCGTCCTGCTTGGCGAATGAATTCGCCCCCACAGGAAAACGAAGAATTACTCAGCGGGCACGGACAGCTCCCTCTCCCTCTGGGAGAGGGTTGGGGTGAGGGCAGCGTCAGGCCCGCTCGGTGCCCACCCTTATCGCGAATGAACTCGCTCCCACAGGAAAAACAGTCGCCCACAAAAAAGCCCGGACTCATCCGGGCTTTTTTGTATCCAGCGCAATCAACCGATGGTGATCGGCGGCAATTCCGGCAGTTCCACCGAGAGCTGCTGCTTGGGTGCCAGCACTTCGGCTTCGCCGTCCACCACTTGATCGGTGTTCTGGTTGAACACGCGGGTGGCGATGCGTACGCGGTTCTTCGGCAGCTTCTCGAGGATTTCCAGCTCTACGGTCAGGGTGTCGCCCAGTTTCACCGGGCGGGTGAACTTGAGTTGCTGGCCGAGGTAGATGCTGCCCGGGCCAGGCATTTCGCAAGCGATGGCGGCGCTGATCAGGGCGCCAGTGAACATGCCGTGGGCGATGCGCTCCTTGAACATGGTGCCAGCAGCGTACTCAGCGTCCAGGTGCACCGGGTTGCGGTCGCCGGAGACGGCGGCGAACAGCTGGACGTGACGCTCTTCCACGGTGGTGGAGAAGGTGGCTTTCTGGCCGACTTCCAGGGCGTCGTAGGTGAAGTTGGTTACCTGGCTCATGCGGTCTCCTTGGCTTGCGTTGGGTGGTGCCGACTGTGGGCAAGGGTGCGCTCCAGCCAGTCGATCACGTCGTTGGTCACTTCGTCGCGGTTGCTCTCGTTGAGCAGCTCATGACGGGCGTCGGGGTAAATGTTCAGCTGCACGTCCCTGATGCCGGCCCGGCGCAAGGCCGCGGCAAGTTCCTGCAGGCGCCGGCCTTCACTGACCGGGTCGCGTTCGCCACCGATCACCAGCAGCGGCAGATCGGGGTCGATCTGTGCCAGGTGTTTCGGTGGGGTGATGCTCTGAAGCCCGCCGAGCAGGTCGAGCCACAACTGGTTGGTGCAACGGAAACCACAGAGCGGGTCCGTGACGTACTTGTCCACTTCCGCCGGGTCGCGGCTGAGCCAGTCGAAGGCCGTGCGGTTGGGCTTGAAGGCCTTGTTGAAGGAGCCGAAGGAGAGGAACTCGATCAGCGCACTACGGCCTTCCTTGCCCCGGCGCCAGCGCTCGAAGCGGGCGATCAGGGCAGCCACCTTGTACAGCGCGACGGGCTGGTAGTTGGAACCGGAGAGGACGGCGCCCTGCAGGCTGCAGCTGTGGTGCATCAGGTAGGCCTGGCCGATGTAGCTGCCCATGCTGTGGCCGAGCAGGAAGATCGGCGCTTGCGGGTGCTGCTGGCGGATGTGGTGATTGAGGCTGGCCAGGTCGCCAATGACCTTGTTCCAGCCGCCGTCCGCCGCGTACTGGCCGAGGACGCCATGCTCGGCGCTGCGGCCATGGCCACGCTGGTCGAGGGCGTAGAGCTCGAAGCCGACGGCTGTCAGGGCCGCACCCAGCCGGGCATAGCGGCCGCCGTGTTCGGCCATGCCGTGAGACAGCATGACCACGGCCCTGGGCGGGCTTTCGCCGGACCAGTGATTGACGTACAGGGGCGTGCTATCGCTCGCGTCGAGCCAGAAGGCGTCGTGGCGCATGGCCGATCCTTATGCCGGGGATTCGGCGCATTGTGCACGGGCGCGAAGGTGGCGCAAAGCCTGCTCAGTTGGGCGCTACGTTGTGGCGTTCGAGGATTCGCGTGTACTCGCCGCTGGCCAACAGGTCCTTGAGGCCGCGCTCGTAGATTTGCGCCCAGTCCGGCTGACCGGGGCGCGGTGCGGTGAAGCCCGCCAGCAGGGGAATGCGTTCCAGCGCTGGCGGCTGCCATTCGAGCTTGCCGCGCAGGTGATCGTCCGTGGCGACCAGGTACTGGCCCACGACGCGCTCCAGCAGCACCAGGTCGAAACGCCCGGCGTCCAGCTTGCGCAGGTTGGAGATGTCGTCCACCGCCTCTTCGGCGCTGAAGCCCGAGCGCAGCACGCTGGCCGGGTAGCCGTAGCCCCTGACCACGCCCACTTTGCGTCCCTTGAGCTCGGACAGGTCCTTGAAATCGACCGGCGTGTCCTTGCGCACGAAGAAACCCAGCTCGCTGTAGAACAGCGGACGCGAGGCATGCAGGTTCTCCTCCACCACTTCACGCGGCCAGAGGGCCAGGGCGCCCTGGTAATGGCCGCTGTGCAGGGCGGCGCGCACGCGCGCCCAGGGCATGAAATCCACCTGGACCTTGTAACCCTGGGTGGCGAAGGCGCGCGTGGTGAGCTCGATGATGCTGCCGCCTTGCGGCAGGGACTGCGAGCAGTAAGGCGGATATTCCAGGGTGGCCAGACGGAGGTCGGCCCGGACGCCGCAGCTGAGGAACAGGCAGGACAGCAGCGCACACAGGACCAGGGGGAAACGCATGGGTGATAGGTAATCCGAATGTCATGTTCTTGTTCTGATGCTAGGCGAATCTAACTGGACTATCGGCAAGATTCACGTGGTCAATGACACTCGGTCGCATATTTGCGGGCTGCGTCGGAACTGTTAAGTTCCGGGCAGCCCCGCAGTGCGGGCCAGACTATTTCAGGGATTCGAGGATAAGAACAATGCAACCTGATTTCTGGAGCGACAAACGCCCGGCCGGTGTGCCTAACCAAATCGATCTGGCCGCCTACAAGTCGGTGATCGAGGTGTTCGAGCGGTCCTGCAAGAAATTCGCCGACCGTCCAGCCTTCAGCAACCTGGGCGTGACCCTGACCTATGCGGAGCTGGATCGCCTGTCCGCCGCCTTCGCCGCCTACCTCCAGAAGAACACCGATCTCAAGCCCGGCGACCGCATCGCCGTGCAGATGCCCAACGTCCTGCAGTATCCCATCGCCGTGTTCGGTGCCCTGCGCGCTGGCCTCATCGTGGTCAACACCAACCCGCTGTACACCGCCCGCGAGATGCGTCACCAGTTCAAGGACGCCGGAGTGCGTGCGCTGGTCTACATCAACCTGTTCGGCAAGCTGGTCGAAGAGGTGCTGCCCGACACCGAAATCGAATTCCTGATCGAAGCCCGCATGGGTGACCTGCTGCCGAGCCTCAAGGGCTGGCTGGTCAACACCGTGGTGAAGAAGCTGAAGAAGATGGTCCCGGACTATCACCTGCCCCAGGCGGTGTCCTTCAAGGACGCGCTGAAGCAGGGCCAGGGCCATGCGCTAAAGCCGGTGCGGGTGAGTCTGGAAGACATCGCCGTGCTGCAGTACACCGGCGGAACCACTGGCGTGGCCAAGGGCGCGATGCTGACCCACGGCAACCTGGTGGCCAACATGCAGCAAGTGGACGCCTGCCTGTCGCAGCACGGCCCGGACGGTGCGCCGCTGATGAAGCAGGGCCAGGAGATCATGATCGCGCCGCTGCCGCTGTACCACATCTATGCCTTCACCGCGAACTGCATGTGCATGATGGTCAACGGCAACCACAACATTCTCATCACCAACCCGCGGGACATCGGCGGCTTCATCAAGGAGCTGAAGAAGTGGCGCTTCTCCGCGCTGCTGGGCCTGAACACCTTGTTCGTCGCGCTGATGGATCATCCCGAGTTCAAACACCTCGACTTCTCCAACCTCAAGGTCACCAACTCCGGCGGCACCGCCCTGGTCAAGGCCACCGCCGAGCGCTGGCAGGCCATGACCGGTTGTTCGGTGGTCGAGGGTTACGGCCTGACCGAAACCTCCCCCGTGGCCAGCACCAATCCCTACGGCAGCCTGGCTCGCCTGGGAACCGTGGGCATTCCGGTGCCGGGCACTGCGTTCAAGACCATCGACGACGCCGGCAATGAACTGCCACTGGGCGAACGCGGCGAGCTGTGCATCAAGGGACCGCAGGTGATGAAAGGCTACTGGCAGCGCCCCGAGGCCAGCGCCGAGGTGCTGGATGCCGAAGGCTGGCTGAAGACCGGCGACATCGCAGTGATCGATCCGGACGGCTATGTACGCATCGTCGACCGCAAGAAGGACCTGATCATCGTCTCCGGCTTCAACGTCTATCCGAACGAGATCGAGGATGTGGTGATGGCCCACCCGAAGGTGGCCAACTGCGCGGCCATCGGTGTCCCGGACGACAAGTCCGGCGAGGCGGTGAAGCTCTTCGTGGTGCCGCGCGAGGGCGGCGTCAGCGTCGAGGAGCTCAAGGCCTACTGCAAGGAAAACTTCACCGGCTACAAGGTGCCCAAGCACATCGTGCTGAAAGAGGCCCTGCCGATGACCCCGGTGGGCAAGATCCTGCGTCGTGAGCTGCGCGATATCGCCTGACCGAAAAAGGGCAGGGCGGGTCCTCCGTCCTGCCCTCGTTCCTCCCGCCCCATTTTCATTCCGCTTTTCCGCACGGCCGGCTTGTCCGACAGTCCGATCCCTCCTTGAGAACCCGTGAAAGCCCCGAAATACGCCGTTTGTCGGCGAATTAGAGTTCGGACTCCAAATATGACCAGTTGCACCGCTTTGGGTCACTTTTATGACTGGTAAGGGCTGGTTTGGTGCTGGTGAGCCTCTGGCAAAGCTGATAATCTCGGCGCGTTTTTTTGCCCGGACGGGCGCACAATCGCACAGAACACAACAAACAACTGTCCCTCGAGGACAGTGAAATCAGCTGTTGCTTAGGAGTGGGCCTCCATGACCGAAAACTTCTGGAAGGACAAATATCCAGCGGGTGTTCCCGCCGAGATCAACGCCGACCAATACCCCAACGTCCAGGCGGTATTGAAGCAGTCCTGCCAACGCTTTGCCGACAAGCCCGCATTCAGCAACCTGGGCAAGACCCTCACCTACGGTGAGCTCTACGAACTTTCCGGCGCCTTCGCCGCCTACCTGCAGAATCACACCGACCTCAAGCCCGGCGACCGCATCGCCGTGCAGCTGCCGAACATCCTGCAGTACCCGGTCGTCGTCTTCGGCGCCATGCGTGCCGGCCTGATCGTGGTCAACACCAACCCGCTGTACACCGCGCGGGAAATGGAGCACCAGTTCAACGACTCCGGCGCGAAGGCCCTGATCTGCCTGGCCAACATGGCCCACCTGGCCGAAGAAGTGCTGCCCAAGACCGGCGTGAAGCACGTCGTCGTCACTGAAGTCGGCGACCTGCTGCCGACCTTCAAGCGCCTGCTGGTCAACGCCGTGATCAAGCACGTGAAGAAGATGGTGCCGCCGTTCAGTCTGCCGAAGGCGGTCAAGCTCAACGATGCCCTGGCCAAGGGCCGTGGCCGTGCCGTCAATGAAGCCAGCCCGCAGGGTGGCGACATCGCCGTGCTGCAATACACCGGTGGCACCACCGGCGTGGCCAAGGGCGCGATGCTGACCCACCGCAACCTGATCGCCAACATGCTGCAGTGCAAGGCACTGATGGGCGCCAACCTGAACGACGGTTGCGAGATCCTCATCACCCCGCTGCCGCTCTATCACATCTACGCCTTCACCTTCCATTGCATGGCGATGATGCTGACCGGCAACCACAACATCCTCATTTCCAACCCGCGCGACCTGCCGGCCATGACCAAGGAGCTGTCGAAGTACAAGTTCACTGGTTTCGTCGGCCTGAACACCCTCTTCGTTGCCCTGTGCAACAACGAGGGCTTCCGCAACCTGGACTTCTCCGCGCTGAAGCTGACCCTGTCCGGCGGTATGGCCCTGCAACTGGCCACTGCCGAGCGCTGGAAGCAGGTCACTGGTTGCGCCATCAGCGAAGGCTACGGCATGACCGAGACCAGCCCGGTGGTATCGGTGAATCCCTTCCAGAGCATCCAGATCGGCACCATTGGCATTCCGGTGCCCTCCACCCAGTGCAAGGTGGTGGACGACGAGGGTAACGACGTTGGCCTGGGCGCGCCCGGCGAGCTGTGCGTGAAGGGCCCGCAGGTGATGAAGGGTTACTGGCAGCGCCAGGAAGCCACCGACGAAATCCTCGATGCCGAAGGCTGGCTGAAGACCGGCGACGTTGCGGTGATCCAGGACGACGGCTTCATGCGCATCGTCGACCGCAAGAAGGACATGATCCTGGTGTCCGGCTTCAACGTGTACCCGAACGAACTGGAAGACGTGCTGGCGACCCTGCCGGGTGTGCTGCAGTGCGCCGCCATCGGTGTACCGGACGAGAAATCCGGCGAGGCGATCAAGATGTTCGTGGTGGCCAAGCCCGGCGTCAGCCTCACCAAGGAACAGGTGATGGAGCACATGCGCAGCAACGTGACCGGCTACAAGGTGCCGCGCGCTATCGAGTTCCGCGATGCGCTGCCGACCACCAACGTCGGCAAGATCCTGCGTCGCGAACTGCGTGACGAAGAGCTGAAGAAGCTCAAGGCGAAGCAGGAGAAGGCCCAGGCCTGATCCCCATCGCTTCCCGACAAGGCCCCGCAATTGCGGGGCCTTGTCGTTCGTGGCGTCCCATCGACGGCATTCAGGCCGGTCGCTACAGTGGCGATCTTCCCTTTCGCCCTGGAGCCGGCGATGTCATTGCCCGACCTCAACCTGCTGGTGGCCCTGGATGTCCTGCTCGACGAGGGCAGCGTGGCGGGTGCCGCGCGGCGCATGCACCTGAGTGCGCCGGCCATGAGCCGCACGCTGGCGCGCATTCGCGATGCGGTGGGTGACCCGATCCTGGTGCGTGCCGGGCGCGGTCTGGTGCCGACGCCGCGGGCACTGGAACTGCGTGAACAGGTGCGCGAGCTGGTCGAGCAGGCCAGCGGCCTGTTCCATTCCCGCGATGTGGACCTGTCGAGCCTGACGCGGCAGTTCAACGTGCGCACCAACGACATCTTCATGGTCTGCTATGGCGGCCGGCTGTTCGAGCTGATGCGCCAGGAAGCGCCGGGTGCGGTGCTGCGCTTCGTTCCGGAAATCGATGGAGACGACGATGCCATGCGCGCCGGACGCATCGACCTGATCGTCGGCGCTTCCGACAAGCTCACCCCGGAGATCAAGTCCCAGGGCCTGTTCGAATGCCGTTTCAACGGCCTGGTGCGCCAGGGGCATCCGATCTTCGAGGCGCCCATCACCCCGGAACGCTTCGCCGCCTTTGACCAGATCAGTGTTTCGCGCCGGGGGCTGGTGCGCGGTCCCATCGACCAGGCGCTCGACGATCTGGGGCTTTCACGCCGGGTGGGGCTGATTTCCCCGAGCTTCTTCTCGGCAGTGTTGGCCTTGCACGATTCCGATCTGATCCTCCCCATGCCCGATCCGGTGATTTCCGTGTGCGAGCGGCTCGGCCTGCCACTGCGCTCGTTCGCGATTCCGTTGCCACTGGAACAGGTGCGGGTGCGGCAGTCCTGGCATCCGCGCTTCGACAACGACTCCGCCCATCGCTGGCTGCGCCGCCTGATCAAACGCTGCTGCGAAGAGGGCTTGCGCGGCTAGCGGGGATACGTGCGTATAACGCACTGATTCATTCGCATAATTGCAGTTATCGGCATGGCAGGCGCACAAATAGACTCAGTCTCGTGCCCGCAATCCGGTAACTCCTCATGGTCGTTTTCTCCACTTCCCGCGCTGGCGAAAAGGCGTCTCGATGAACGCCTCCCTGGCTTTGCCGCTGCCGGTCGCCGGCCCGGTGGCGGCGCCTGTCGCTACTCCCTTCACCCTGCGGCTGGTCGTTGGAATGCTCGGCGTCCTGCTGGCCGTGCTGGTATCCGGCTTCAATGAAAACGTGATCAAGGTGGCGCTGGCGGATATCCGGGGCGCCATGGGCATCGGTCGTGACGAAGGCACCTGGCTGGTGGCGCTCTATGCAGCGCCCTCGGTCTGCGCCATGGCCTTCGCGCCCTGGTTCGCGGTGACCTTGTCCCTGCGCCGCTTCACCCTCTGGGCCATCGCCGCCTTCATGCTGCTCGGGCTGTTGAGTCCGCTGGCGCCGAACCTGCAGAGCCTGCTGTGGCTGCGTGGCCTGCAGGGGCTCGCAGGTGGAGCCTTGCCGCCGATCCTGATGACCGTGGCGCTGCGCTTTCTCCCCGCCAACATCAAGATCTACGGCCTCGCCGGCTACGCCCTCACCGCGACCTTCGGCCCCAGCCTGGGTACGCCGCTGGCCGCGTACTGGGTGGAGTTCGTCGGTTGGCGCTGGGCCTTCTGGCAGATCGTTCCCACCAGCCTACTGGCCATGGCCGCCGTGGCCTGGGGGCTGCCCCAGGACCCGTTGCGCCTGGAGCGTTTCCGCCAGTTCAACTGGCTCGGGCTTGCGCTCGGCTTCCCCGCGCTGTTCATGCTGGTGGTCGGGCTGGTGCAGGGTGAGCGGCTCGACTGGTTCGAGTCGTCGCTGATCCGCGCGCTGCTCGGTGGCGGCAGCGTGTTGCTGGTGCTGTTCCTGCTCAACGAGTGGAAGCACCCGCTGCCGTTCTTCAAGCTGCAACTGCTCAAGCTGCGCAACCTCAGCTTCGCCCTGTTCACCTTGGCTGGCGTGCTGTTCGTACTGCTGGCGGCCGTGGTGATTCCCTCCAGCTACCTGGCCCAGGTGCAGGGCTACCGCCCGTTGCAGACCGCGCCGGTGATGCTGGTGGTGGCCTTGCCGCAGCTGCTGGCACTGCCCCTGGTGGCGGCCCTGTGCAACCTGCGCTGGGTCGACTGCCGCTGGGTGCTCGCCTGCGGCCTGGCCATGCTCGCCTGCTCCTGCTGGCTGGGTTCGCAGCTGACCTCGGCCTGGATTCGCGACGATTTCTACCTGGTGCAGGCACTGCAGATATTCGGTCCGCCGATGGCCGTGCTGCCACTGCTCATGCTGTCCACCGGCAGCATCAAGCCCACCGACGGGCCCTTCGCGTCGGCCTGGTTCAACACTATCAAGGGGTTCGCCGCCGTGCTGGCGGGCGGTGTTCTGGAAGCGCTCGCCACCCTGCGCCTACATCTTCATTCGACGCAACTGGTCGACCGCCTGGGCAACAACCCGCTGGTGGACGGCGGCGTCGAACTGGCCCGTCGGCTGCACCTCCAGGCTGTGGTGCTGACATCCGCCGACCTCTACCTCTGCATGTCCGCCGTGGCGGTTGCACTGATCCTCCTTATCCCCTTCGTGCCCACGCGCATCTATCCGCCGCGCGCCCCGACCTGACCGGAGTCGACCATGAACCAACCCCGCACTTTCAAACCCGTGATCCCGGCCGCATTGCTGGTGGGCGTCGGCCTGCTGGCCTGGGGCACCTGGCACCTGCTGGGTGAAAGCACCGACCAGTACACCAATGACGCCTTCGTCCATGCCGACTTCACCCTGGCGGCGCCGAAGGTGCCCGGCTTCATCCGCGAGGTGCTGGTGGAAGACAACCAGATGGTGAAGGCCGGACAGTTGCTCGCCCGCATCGATGATCGTGACTACCGCGCCGCCCTGGAAGGCGCGCGCGCACGTGTCGCCAGTGCCCAGGCCCAGCTGGAAAATGCCGGGGCCACCCTGGAGCGGCAGGATTCGGTGATCGAACAGGCCCAGGCCACGCTGGAGGCGGACCGTGCCGAGCGTGTCTTCGCCCAGCATGAGCTGGAGCGCTACCAGAAACTGGTCGGTCGTGGCGCCGGCACCCTGCAGGCCGCGCAGCAGGCCCGCAGCCGTTACGACAGCGTCGTGGCGCGTCAGGCCGAACACAGCGCCGCGCTGCTTGCCACGCGCAAACAGACCGACATACTCACCGCTGAACGCGATGCCGCGCAGGCCGCCTTGGCCAGCGCCCAGGCGGCATTGCGCCAGGCCGAACTGGACCTTTCCCACACCGAACTCAAGGCTCCCATCGATGGCATGGTCGGCCGTCGCGCGGTACGCGTCGGTGCCTTCGTCAAACCCGGTGACGCGCTGCTGGCAGTGGTGCCGCTGGAGCACGCCTATGTGGTGGCCAACTTCCAGGAGACCCAGCTCACCCACGTGCGTCCGGGGCAGGAGGTGCAGATCGAGGTGGACACCTTCCCCGGCGAATCCCTGCGCGGTCGCGTGGAAAGCATTGCCCCGGCCACCGGCGTGACCTTCGCCGCCATCGCGCCGGACAACGCCACCGGTAACTTCACCAAGGTGGTACAGCGCATCCCGGTGAAGGTCGTGCTGGATGCCGGCCAGCCGCTGCTCGGCCAGCTCCGGGTGGGTATGTCGGTGGAGGCGAGCATCGATACGCGCAGTGAGCCTCAGGCCGTCGCCGAAGTGAACTGATCTTCCGGACCTGTAGGAGCGAGCTTGCTCGCGAAGCTTCTGAGCCCGACCTTTCGCGAGCAAGCTCGCTCCTACACAGGGTCCAGCCGGGATCATCGCCGGCAAATCCGAACGAAATCGCTCCGAGCCCGCGCAGGGGGAAATCTGCGACAATTCCGCCCTTGCCGAAAACGACAGCAGAATCAGCGGAACCGATGAGCGAGCAATCCCCCAGCGCCGAACAACTCCTGAAACGCATCGACCAGGCCATGGGCGCTGACCGCCATCGCCTGCGCCGGCAGCTCCACGAGCTGCGCAAGCATCCGGACGACGCCAAGCTGGCGCAGTGGGTCGAGCGCTTCCAGGCCTCCATCGCGCGCGTCGAGGCGCGGCGTGCCAGCGTGCCAGCGATGCGTTACGACGACGCCCTGCCCATCGCCGCCAAGCGCGACGAGATCAAGGCGGCGCTGGAAAAGCACCAGGTGCTGGTGATTGCCGGTGAAACCGGCTCGGGCAAGACCACCCAGTTGCCGAAGATCTGCCTGGAGATTGGCCGTGGCACCCACGGCCTGATCGGCCATACCCAGCCGCGCCGGCTGGCGGCACGCAGCGTGGCGACACGCGTGGCAGAAGAGATCGGCAGCCCGTTGGGCGAGCTGGTGGGCTACCAGGTGCGCTTCGAGGACCAGTCCAACGAGCGCAGCCTGATCAAACTGATGACCGACGGCATCCTGCTGGCCGAAACCCAGCACGACCGCTTCCTCGAGCGCTACGACACGATCATCGTCGACGAGGCCCACGAGCGCAGCCTGAACATCGACTTCCTCCTCGGCTACCTCAAGACCCTGCTGCCGCGCCGCCCCGACCTCAAGCTGATCATCACCTCGGCCACCATCGACCTGGAGCGCTTTTCCAAACACTTTGGTGATGCGCCGATCATCGAGGTCTCCGGCCGCACCTACCCGGTGGACACCTGGTACCGGCCGCTGGCCGCCGAGGTGGACGAAGACGGTGAAGCGCTGTTCGACGACCTGTCCGTGGACCAGGGCATCCTCCGCGCCCTGGACGAGATCACCGCCCATGAGCGCGAAGTGGGCAAGCGCCCAGGCGATGTGCTGGTGTTCCTCCCCGGCGAACGGGAAATCCGCGATTGCGCCGACGTGCTGCGCAAGGCCAACCTCAAGCACACCGAGGTGCTGCCGCTCTACGCGCGCCTGACGCCCGCCGAGCAGCAGAAAATCTTTGCCCCCATGCCGGGCCGCAAGATCGTGCTCTCCACCAACGTCGCGGAAACCTCGCTGACGGTGCCGGGCATCCGTTATGTGATCGACAGCGGTACCGCGCGCATCAGCCGCTACAGCTATCGCGCCAAGGTCCAGCGCCTGCCGGTGGAAGCGGTGTCCCAGGCCAGCGCCAACCAGCGCAAGGGCCGTTGCGGCCGGGTCGAGCCGGGTATCTGCGTGCGCCTCTACAGCGAAGAGGACTTCCTCTCCCGCCCGACCTTCACCGATCCGGAAATCCTGCGCACCAACCTCGCGGCGGTGATCCTGCAGATGCTTCACCTGCGCCTGGGCGATATCGAAGCCTTCCCCTTCATCGAGCCGCCGGATGGCAAGGCGATCAAGGACGGTTTCACCCTGCTGCAAGAACTCTCGGCGGTTAACCGCGAGAGCCAACTCACGCCCATTGGCCGGCAGTTGGCGCGCCTTCCCATCGACCCGCGCCTGGGCCGCATGGTGCTGGAAGGCGCCCGCCAGGGCAGCCTGGACGAAGTGCTGGTGATCACCTCTGCGCTGTCCGTGCAGGACCCGCGCGAGCGTCCGGTCGAGCGCCAGCAGGCGGCCGACCAGGCCCACGCCCAGTGGAAGGACGTGGACTCCGACTTCGCCGCGCTGATCAACCTCTGGCGCGGCTTCGAGGAACAGCGCCAGGCGCTGGGTTCCAACCCGCTGCGCAACTGGTGCCGGAAGAACTTCCTCAACTACCTGCGCCTGCGCGAATGGCGCGATGCCCACCGCCAGCTGGTGCTGATCTGCCGCGAGCTGAAGCTCTTCCCTGACTCCGGTAAATCCAAACGCGCAGAGACCCCCGTAGGATGGGAGGAGCGTAGCGATACCCATGCTGCTCGAACCGATGGGCATCGCTCCGCTCAGCGCCATCCTACGAAAAGCAGTCCTGCCGAAGCCCCACGTGATGCCGCCGCCAAGGCCGAACAGCAACAACGCAGCATCGATTACGCCAAGGTGCACAAGGCGATCCTTTGCGGATTGCTGAGCCAGATCGGCCAGAAAACCGAAGACGGCGACTACCTCGGTGCCCGTCAGCGGCGTTTCTGGATTCACCCCGGCACCGCCATCGCGAAGAAGCGCCCGCAGTGGATCATGGCCGCCGAACTGGTGGAAACCACCAAGCTGTTCGCGCGCATGGTGGCGAAGATCGAACCGGACTGGCTGGAGCCGCTGGCCGGTCACCTGGTGAAGAAGAATCACCTGGAGCCCCATTGGGAGAAACGTCGCGGGCAGGTCGTGGCTTTCGAGCAGATCACCCTCTACGGCCTGATCATCGTTGGCCGCCGCGCGGTGCACTACGGCCCGGTGGACCCGGAAGTCTCCCGTGAGCTGTTCATCCGCGAGGGCCTGGTGCGAGGCGAAATCCACAGCAAGGCGAAGTGCCTGACGGCCAACCGCCAACTGCTGGAACGGCTCGACGAACTGGAAGCCAAGGCACGCCGGCGCGACATCCTCGCTGACGAGGAAACCCTCTTCGCCTACTACGCGGCGCGCCTGCCAGCGGACATCTACCAAACCGCCAGCTTCGAGAGCTGGTACGAGCGGGAGCGGGCGAAGAACCCGAACCTGCTGATCATGCGCGAGGAAGACGTGCTGGCCCGAGAAGCCAGCGAAGTCACCGCCGCGCAGTACCCGGACAAGCTGCGCCTGGGCGAACTGGAGTTGCCGCTGTCCTATCACTTCGAGCCCGGTCACGTCCGCGACGGCGTGACCCTGCGCGTACCCGCGCCGCTGCTGCCGCAGCTGCCGCCGGATCGCCTTGAATGGCTGGTGCCGGGCCTGCTGGAAACCAAGTGCGTCGCCCTGGTGCGCAACCTGCCCAAGGCCATCCGCAAGAACTTCGTGCCGGTGCCGGACTTCGTGAAAGCCGCCCTTTCCAAGCTGATGTTCGCCCAGGGCTCGTTGCCGGAAGCGCTCGGCCGTGAGCTGCAGCGCATGACCGGCGCCCGCGTGCCGGAGGAGGCCTGGGTCGAGGCGGCTACCCAACTGGAAGGCCACCTGAAGATGAACCTGGAAGTGGTGGACGCCCGCGGCAAGTTCCTCGGCGAAGGCCGCGACCTGGCCGAGATCACCGCGCGCTTTGCCGAAGCCAGCCAGGCCGCCCTGGCCATTCCGCAGGCGCAGAAGGAACAGAAACCGGTGGAGGCCAAGGGCTTCGCCCAGGTCGCGGAAAAGACCCAGCAAAAGGTCGCCGGCCTCTCCATGACCGTGTACCCGGCACTGGTGGAGGAGGGTGGCGCCGTCAAGGAAAGCCGCTTCCCGACCCAGGCCGAAGCCGAGTGGCAGCATCGTCGCGCCTTGCAGCGCCTGCTGCTGCAACAGCTTGGCGAAACCGCCAAGTTCCTCCGTGGCAAGCTGCCGGGCCTCACTGACCTCGGTCTGCTGTACCGCGACATGGGCCGCGTCGATGCGTTGGTGGAGGACATCCTCCTGGCCAGCCTGGACAGCTGCATCCTCGATGGCGAAGCCAGCCTGCCTCGCGATGGCGCGGCCCTGGCATCCCTCGCCGAGAAGAAGCGCGGCGCCTGGGCCGAGCACGCCGAGCGCCTGGCGCGCCTGACCCTGGAAATCCTCAAGCTCTGGCATGGCCTGCAGAAGCGCTTCAAGGGCCGGATCGACCTGGCCCAGGCGGTGGCGCTTAACGACATCAAGGCGCAGCTGGGCAACCTCGTCTATCCCGGCTTCGTCCGCGAAACCCCGGCGGAGTGGATGAAGGAACTGCCGCGTTACCTCAAGGCCATCGAGCAGCGCTTCGACAAGATCGCCGCACAGTTGCAGCGCGACCGTGTCTGGTCCGGCGAACTGGCCGGTTACTGGGAGCAATACCTGGCCCGTCTGGCTAAGCACGCCCAGGAAGGCAAGCGTGATCCGGAACTGGTGCTCTACCGCTGGATGCTGGAGGAATACCGCGTTTCGCTGTTCGCCCAGCAACTGGGTACGAAGATGGCGGTGTCCGACAAACGCATGAACAAGCAGTGGAGCCAAGTGGAAGCCTGATGAGCGAATCCTTCGAAATCCGCCCCATGAGCCCCGAGCTCTACCGGAGCCAGACCCGCCGCAGCACCCTGATCATCGCGGTCGTGTTCATCGCCCTGGCACTGCTGCTGTCCACCTTCTGCGTGCAGCTGTTCGGTACGCCAGGCGGCGACAACTTCCGCTGGAACCTGATCGGCGTCCTCGCGGGCCTGGCTCTCACCATCGCCATGGTGCGCCTGCAGTTCTGGTCACGCCCCTGGATGGCGCCCGCCGTCTACGGCTGGCGGCTCAAGCGCAACCTGATGCGCGTCACCAATGTCATGCACAAGGTCAAGGCAGGGGTGGCGGCCGGTGATCCAGCAGCGATGAAGCTGCTTCGCTTCTACCACCTGGGCCTGACCCAGATGCACCAGCTGGACGGCAACAGTGCCGATCTCAGCCACCACGTGCATGAGATCGACCAGCACCGCGAGGCGATGGAGGCACAAGGGCTGGATGTGGAGCAGAACCGCCTGGACCTGGACTGGCTTGAGGCGGTGAAGGGGTACGGCAAGTAGCCGGCTTCAGGCCCAGGTCGGCTTCAGGAAGACTTGTACCTTGCCGGCGCGAGTCACCCCTCTACCTCTGGGAGAGGGGAGGGGGTGAGGGATGTGGTGCCGCGCATGGATTTCCAAGGGCAGCTCTTCGATCTGCTTGGCGAATGAATTCGCCCCTACAGGGCCCATGCCAGGGCTGGGTGATGCCGGCGCGCGTCACCCTTCTCCTCTTCAGGGAGAGGGGCCGGGGGAGAGGGTGCCTTCAGGCTCGCGCGAAAGCCAACCTGCTACCGCCCCCCCAACCTCAAGCTGTACTCCGCCACCGCTTTCTCATCCGCCGCAACCCGCTCCGGCAGGAACTCCCGAAGGAACTCGACCCAGGTACGGATCTTCGCATCGAGGAACTGCCGCGATGGATAGAGCGCGTAGATGCCGAGGGGGAAGAGACTGTGGTTGGGCAGTACGCGCACCAGGCTGCCGTCCTTCAGACCGCTGATGGCCGAGTACACCGGCACCACGCCAACCCCCAACCCGGCCTTGATGGCTTCGGTCATCGCATCGGCCGTATTCACCTGGAACGGCGTCTGGTTGACGCTGACCATCTCCTGGCCGTCCGGGCCCTCGAACAGCCACTTGTCCAGGGACATCACGTTGTTCACCAGGCGCAGACAGCGGTGCTTCGACAGCTCCGACGGCATACGCGGCGCCCCGTGTTTCTCGATGTAGCCGGGGGAGGCGCAGAGCACGCTGTAGGTGGTGCCGAGCTGCTTGGAGATGAACCCCGAATCCGGCAGCTCCTGGGCGATCACGACGGAAATGTCGTAACCCTCGTCGAGAATATCGGTGGTGCGGTTGGCCAGGGTCAGGTCGAAGCTCACGTCCGGGTATTTCTCGCTGTACCCGGCGATGGCCTTGATCAGGTAGTGCTGGCCGATGCCGGTCATGGCATGCACCTTCAGGTTGCCCACCGGCCGTGCGTGGGCCTCACTGGCTTCTGCTTCGGCTTCCTCGATGTAGCCGAGGATCTGCTCGCAGCGCAGCAGGTAGCGCTGGCCTGCTTCGGTCAGGGCGATGCGGCGGGTGGTGCGGTGCAGCAGGCGCGTGCGCAGATGGGTTTCGAGGGTGGCGACGGCGCGGGAGATGTACGAGGTGGTGAGGTCCATGCGCTGGGCAGCGGCGGTGAAGCTGCCGGTCTCCGCCACACAGACGAAGGCGCGCATGTTGAAGAGGATGTCCATGGAGGGTCCTGGCCCGGAAGGGAGGCAAATTTTGTCACGAAATATGTCCCGGGATTATGGCTGATTCAGTACACAATCCTTCATCTATCCGTCGCCTTATCGCCGAGAGTGCCCAGTTCTAGAATCGCCGCCGTTCCAGGCATCAGCCCTGGTTACCCAGCATTCAGGATATGCCGCAGTGCACCGCAATCCTTGGCCCGGCGTCGCCCGCGCCAGTCTGTTCGCCGTCGTTTCGCTCCTTTCCGCTTGTATCGATAGTCAGGGCATAGCGCCCCAGGCCGAACGCCTGGATGCTGCCCAACTGGACCCCGGTTCGGCCATTCGCCGTGCCGAACGAGATGCCGCCTGGCCCAGTGCCCAGTGGTGGCGTGCCTATGGCGACCCGCAACTCGACGCCTGGATGGAGCAGGCCATGGCCGGCAGCCCCAGTCTGGCGATGGCCGCCGCTCGTGTTCGCAAGGCCCGGGCCCTGGCCGGCGTGGTGGAGTCCGCCGAGCAGCCGCAGGTCAATCTTGACGCCAGTGTGCAGCGCAAGCGCTGGCCGCAAGACAATTTCTACGGCCCTGGCGATCTCGCCCGCACCACCAGTTGGAACAACACCAGCCTGCTGGGTTTTTCCTATGACCTTGACCTCTGGGGGCGCGAGCGCAGCCGCAGCCACCAGGCGCTGGACCAGACCCAGGTGGCCGTGGCCGAAGCCCGCCTGGCGGTGCTGGAGTTGCAAGGCAACCTGGTGCGCAGCTACATCCGCCTGGCGCTGCAACACGCAGAGAGGGACGTCGCCGAGGCCAGCCTTGCACAGCAGGAACAAATCCTTGCCCTGGCCCAGCAGCGCCTGCGCGACGGTATCGGTACCCGACTGGAGATCAGCCGCGCCGAGGCGCCATTGCCGGAAACCCATCGGCAGATCGACGCCCTGAACGAATCCATCGCACTGACTCGCAACCAGCTTGCCGCCCTGGCCGGGAAGGGACCGGGGGAGGGCGAGCGTCTGCAGCGACCAACACTCGACCTGCAACGCCTGCCCGCGCTGCCGGCCGAGCTACCGCTGGAGCTGCTTGGCCGACGTCCGGACCTGGTTGCCAGCCGCTGGCAAGTGGCAGCACAGGCGCGCGGCATCGAAGTCGCCAAGGCGGGCTTCTACCCCAACGTCAACCTGCTGGGTGGCATCGGCTCCAACGCCACCCAGGGCGGCGTGCTGGATTTCCTGCGCTACGACAAGCTCACCTACAACCTCGGTCCGGCCATCAGCCTGCCGGTGTTCGATGGCGGCTTGCGCCGTGGCCAGCTGGGGGCTGCCGCCGCCGAATACGACGTCGCGGTGGAGCAGTACAACCAGACCTTGATTGGCGCCCTGCAGCAGGTGGCCGATGCCCTGGTGCGCATCAAGTCGCTGCATGAACAGCAGATGCTCGCCGCCGAAGCGGTGGCCGCCGCGCAGAAGACCTGCGATCTCGCGTTGCTGGCCCAGCAACGCGGCCTCACCGGCTTCGACGCGGTGCTGGAAACCCAGCCGACGCTGTTCCAGCGCCAGCTCCAGCAACAGGAAGTACGCGCCGCGCTGCTCGGTGCCCAGGCCGACCTGCTGCTGGCCCTCGGTGGCGGCGTGCTCGCCGAACCGGTCGGTCCCAGCGACGCCAGCCTGGCCCCGCAGGAACCACGCCTGCGTTTTCTCCCCAAGCCCTGAGGACCCGACATGGTTCGAACCTTCAACCGCGCGCTGGTCGAGTGGGCGCGCAGTGACGGCCTGACCTGGGCCTTCATCTTCAAGGCCCTGCTCACTGCCTTCCTCGCCCTCTG
The DNA here is from genome assembly GCF_013393345.1 of Pseudomonas taiwanensis. Lineage (GTDB taxonomy): Bacteria > Pseudomonadota > Gammaproteobacteria > Pseudomonadales > Pseudomonadaceae > Metapseudomonas > Metapseudomonas resinovorans_C. Next base: position 93,308 of record NZ_QJRF01000028.1, on the reverse strand, counting down.
GCTGGCCTATCGCCTGGAACTGCCGCAACCGGGCACGGTGCTGGTGACCGTGTTCATCGTCATGCAGCCGCAGAGCGGGCAGGTCCTGGCGAAGAGCTTCTACCGCATCATCGGCACCCTGTTGGGGCTGGCCGTGATGGTGGTGCTGATCGCCCTGTTCAATCAGGAGCGAGTGCTGTTCATGCTCTGCCTGGCCATCTGGATCGGCCTCTGTACGGCTGGCGCCGCGCGCTACCGGGATTTCCGCGGCTATGCCTGCGTGCTGGCCGGCTACACGGCGGTGATGATCGGCCTGCCGGCCACGAGCCACCCCGACGATGCCTTCATGCTCGCCCTATGGCGAGTGCTGGAGATCAGCCTGGGCATTCTCTGCACCGGCCTGGTCAACGGCCTGATCCTGCCGCAGAGCACCAGCACCGACCTGCGCAACACGCTGCACGGACGTTTCCGCGACTTCGCCGCCTTCGCCTACGAGGGACTGGCCGGTGGCCTCGATACCGCGCGTTTCGATGCCAGCAACGCGCGCTTTGCGGCCGCCGCCGTGAACCTGGAGAACATGCGCAACGCCACCGCCTTCGAAGACCCGCACATGCGCATGCGCAGCGGGCGCCTGGCGCGGCTGAACAACGAGTTCATGGTGCTCTCGACCCGTTTCCATGGTCTGCATCAGTTGCTGCGCCGTCTGGCCAACGCGCCGGCACCCGATGTAGGAGCGAGCTCTGCTCGCGAAAGCCCGGAGCCGGAAGCGTTCGCCAGCAGAGCTGGCTCCTACGGAGGTGCGGTGCTGGATGCCCTGCAACCGTGTCTCGTGGAAGTGTCACGGCTGTTGCTGCCGCTGCGTGATCGTCTCAGCAGCGAGGCCGATGCGGCGCAGCTCGCCGTCCGCCTGGAAGCCTGCAAGCAGGAGCTGATGCAGTTGATCCGCAGCGGCCGCGCGCAGCTCGCCATGCAACACCCCAGCGAAGCCCAGAGCCTGGATTACGACACGGCTGCGGAGCTGCTCTATCGCTTTGCAGACGATCTGCACAGCTATGCCCAGACCCACGCCTCGCTACTCGACGACCATCACGCCCGCGAGCAGTGGAAGGAGAGCTTCAGGCCCCGTGCGAACGCGGTAGCCGCTGCCGTGGCGGGCCTGCGCAGCAGCCTGCTGATCCTCCTGCTCGGCGCCTTCTGGATGGCCACGGCCTGGCCCAGTGGCGGCACCTTCGCGATGACCATCGGCATGGTTTCGGCGCTGGCATCGTCCTCCTCCAACCCCCGGCGTCTTTCGCTGCAACTTACCCTGGGGGCTACCGCCGGCGCTTGCCTGGGCATTTTCATGACCTTCCGGGTCCTGCCGGCAATCGACGGTTTCGCGCTGCTCTGCTGTGCCCTGGCACCGGTGGTCGCGCTGGGTGCCTACCTGCTGGCTCGGCCACAACTGGCGGGTGCCGGCCTCGGCCTGCTGATCTGGTTCAGCATGAACTCCATGCCGGCCAACCAGGCGCTGTTCGACCCGCACCGGGTGCTCAACGAATACCTGGCCTCGGTACTGTCCATGGCCCTGGCAACTGTGGCCGCCGCCGTGCTCCTGCCGCCCAACCGGCCTTGGTTGTGGCGGCGCCTGGAGCGCGACCTGCGCATGTGCGTCGTGCGTGCCGTGAGCGGACGGATGAAGGGACTGGTGTCCGGTTTCGAGAGCGGCACCCGCGACCTGCTGAACCAGGCCTACCTGTATTCCGCCGGACGCCCGGACGTGCAGCGCCAGCTGCTGCGCTGGATGTTCCTGGTGCAGGAAGTGGGGCATGCGGTGATCGAAATGCGCCTGGAGCAGGCGCGTCTGCCGGCGCTGTCCTGCTATGCCGAATCCATGCCCTGGCGCAACGCTATCCGTGCCATGGGCCGCGCCCTGATCCGCTTGTTCATCCAGCCTTCGGAAACCAATCGGCAGCGCGCGCTGCTCGCCGTGGAGCAGGCCATCGACAGCGTGCGCAGCACAGCCGAGCCCTGCGCGCCGCAGTTCGAAACCTCGCCCCTGCGGCGCCTGCAGAGTTACCTGCATTTCATCCGTACTTCGCTGCTGGACCCGCAGAACCCGCTGGGTGGCGACCCAGTGGCCGTGCATCCGCAAGGAGCCCTCCATGCCACGTGAAATCGCCCTGCACGGCGTCTATCTGCCGAGCCTGACGGTGCTGTTCCTGGTGGCCTTCCTGCTCGGCTGGGCGCTGGATCGCCTGTTCGCCTGGTGCGGCCTCTACCGCCACGCCTGGCACCCGGCGCTGCTGCGCGTCGGCCTGTTCACCTGCCTGTATGGCGCCCTGGCGCTGACCATCTACCGTTGAGGCTCCCATGTCCCTGAAACGAATCATCAGTGTCGGCGCGACCCTGCTCATCCTCGCGCTGGCGGTCGTGCTGGTGCGCACCCTCTGGCAGCACTACATGGACTCGCCCTGGACCCGCGACGGCCGCGTGCGTGCCGACGTGATCAACATCGCCCCGGACGTGGCCGGCCTGGTGGTGGAAGTAGCGGTACGCGACAACCAGAAAGTGGCGGCGGGCGACCTGCTGTTGCGCATCGACCCGTCCCATTACGAGGTGGCGGTGCAGCAGGCCGAAGCGCTGGTGGCGGCCCGCAAGGCGGCCTTGGCGATGCGCAAGGTCAACGCCGACCGCCGCGCCGACATGGACGACCTGGTGGTCTCCCGCGAGAGCCGTGAAGACGCCGGCCACCTGGCCGCCGCCGCCCTGGCCGAATACCACGAGGCCGTCTCTGCCCTGGAGGCGGCGAAACTCAATCTGGCGCGAACCGAAGTCCGCGCGCCGGTGGCTGGCCATATCACCAACCTCAACGTCTATAAGGGCGACTACGCCGAGCGCGGCGAGGCCAGCATGGCCCTGGTGGACGAGCAGTCCTTCTATGTGAACGGCTACTTCGAAGAGACCCGCCTGCCACACATCAAGGTCGGCGATCTTGCCGAACTCAGGCTGATGAGCGGCGAGCGCCTCACCGGGCGTGTGGACAGCATCGCCCGGGGCATCTACGACCGCGACAATCCGGAAAGCCGTGAACTGATCGCCGACGTGAACCCCACCTTCAACTGGGTGCGCCTGGCCCAGCGGGTGCCGGTGCGCATCCATCTCGACGAGGTCCCGGAAGGCATGCTGCTGGCCGCCGGGATGACCTGCACCGTGGTGATCGGGCAGAAGGGCGCCAAGCCGGAAACTTCCGGTTGGCTGGATGGATTGTTGTTCGGCCAGTAAAAAGTCCTTGTTGTATCCGGCGCTGTTTGTGAAGTTTCCCGACCCTTAAAATTATCCCGCCTCCCACGATGAGGCACTTGCTGCCGTAAACATCACCGCAAGGTGTTGCGCTGTACCTTCGACCAGTTCGTGGAGAGCTGGTCGAAGTTTCAAACTCCAAGCACTCGGGAAACAATCCAATGAAAACTCTTGCCTTGCTGGCGCTTGCCGGCATGCCTGCCTTCGCCTTGGCTGCAGAGCCTGTGGAATCTGCGGTCGCCGGGGAACCCGTAATCGAGCAGTATCACTATGGAATGGAACTGGATATCGCCAAGGTTCTTTCCCGAAGCGAAGTTCCCGATGTCTGCGGCGTAGTTCCGGCTTATATGACCTACGAAGATCACCAGGGCAAAGTTCATCGCCTGGAATATGTCGTTTTCGGTCAGGGTTGCGGAAACGGTTGATTGGCAGGATGTAATTCTTTAAACCGATTTATCGGTTGTAGGATGGGTGGAGCTTGCGATACCCATCAATTCAATCGCGATGGGTTTCGTTCCTCTACCCATCCTACGAACTGCCAAGTTTCCGGCAGCTGGCTTCTTCAGGATGGTTTGTCCCTCGCCGGCGCGAGTCACCCCTCGCCCTCTGGGAGAGGGGCGGGGGAGAGGGTTGCGTCAGGCTGGCGCGTAATCTCGGAAGGCCTTCAGCGTTGCAAAACCAACGCCGGCATAGCGAATGAATTCGCCCCCACGGAAAAGCCAACCTTCACCCCTCCTGCGCCTCAAGGAACAGCCGGAACAACTCCGACTGCGACTTGATCCCCAGCTTGCTGTAGATGTGCTTGCGGTGGACCTTCACCGTTTCGGCGGAGATATCCAGCTTGCGCGCGATCTCCTTGCTCGAGCAGCCGCTCAGCATCAAACGGCCCACTTCCAGTTCGCGGGCGGTGAGGGCGCTTTCCACCTTCTGCCCGGCGGCTTCCAGTTGCGCCTGCCAGGCCGGGGCGGGTGGCGGCGGGCTGGCCATCAGCTCCTGTTCGAAGGTCAGGCGCTGGCGCATCAGCCCGGCGACCCAGGGCTGGATCAGGCCGAGCAAGGCGATCTGCTCCGGGCTGAAGCGTTGGCGTGAACCCAGCGAAAGACAGAGCGTCCGCCCACTCTCCAGCGGCACGTTCAGCTGCACTTCATCGGCGACCACATTGAGGCGGAAATAGCGCTGGTAGTAGTCCGTCTGCTCGAAGCATTCCGGCGCCACCTCGCCCAGGCGGAACAGGCCGGCGGCGTTGTTTTCGCGGCTGGCGATGTAGAACGGGTCGAGCTGGTAGAGACCGCGCAGGTAGTCCTGGAACAGCGAATCGGGTCCGCCATCGGTACCTGGGCACTCGGCGAATACCTGAGGTCGGCCGTCGCTGAAGAGCAGCACCACCCAGCTGTCGAAGGGCAGGTATTGCTCCAGCAGGCGCACCAGGGCCAGCCAGAATCCGGGACGGTCGAGCTGTTCGATCAGCCGGCCGACGGACTGGTGCCAGGCGATGTCCTGCAAGGTCAGACTCATGTTCGCTACCCCCGATGGGTTACCACGCTTGCGTAATTACTCCTGGCCGGGGCGAGCCCCATACTCCGGTCATGCCAGGGCGAGTGGCGAGCATTGTGACGCCTGCCCGCCCGCTGACAAGAAGGAGCATCCATGAAGGTAGAACTCGTCCAACTCGCCGGTCGTGACGGCGACACCGCCTACAACCTCGAACGCACCCTGGAGGCCATTGCCACCTGTGCGCCTGGAACTGAGCTGGTGGTGTTTCCGGAAACCCAACTGATGGGGTTTCCGAGTGCCGATACTGTCGCGGCTGTCGCCGAACCCCTGGATGGTCCCAGCCTCCAGGCGGTGCAGCGTGCCGCCCGTGAGAAGGATGTCGCCGTGCTGGTGGGACTGCTCGAACGGGCCGATGGCACCGTCTACAACACCTCGGCACTGGTGACGCCCGACGGCGTGGCACTGCATTACCGCAAGACCCATCTCTGGCCGTCCGAGCGCGGGCTCGTCACGCCCGGTGACCGCTACGCAACGGCCCTGTGGAAGGGCGTGCGCATCGGCATCCTGATCTGCTACGACATCGAACTGCCCGAGACCGCACGGGCACTGGCACAGCTGGGCGCCGAGCTGATCCTGGTCACCAACGGCAACATGGACCCCTACGGTCCTGTGCACCGCACCGCGATCATGGCCCGCGCCCAGGAAAACCAGGCCTTCGCGCTGATGGTGAACCGGGTGGGAGAGGGCGATGACGACTTGGTATTCGCGGGTGGAAGCGCCGCGGTCGATCCCTTCGGCCGCCTGATCTTCGAGGCCGGCCGTGAGCCGTGCCGGCAGGTGGTCGAGCTGGATTTTCGACTGCTGCAGGAAGCCCGCGCCGAGTACCAGTACCTCGCTGACCGCCGCCTGATCCTCCCCGGCGAACGCATCGAGCATGCCGATGGACGCCGCGAACTGTTGATTCCCTGAGTCGAACCGCCCCGACCACTTACCCAACGGGGCGGCCTGCACCCGCACCCGGTCCACCTGGAGCACCCTGATGACGCCAACCCGCACCCTGACGTTCGCCCTGGCCTCGATCCTTGCCGTGGGGCTCGGCCAGGCCCAGGCCGAGACGCCTGAGCAACGCGTCCATGTCTACAACTGGTACGACTACATCGGTCCGGATGTGGTGAAGAACTTCAGCCGCGAGACCGGCATCAAGACCGTCTACGACGTGTTCGACAGCAGCGAGATGATGGAAGGCAAGCTGATGACCGGCGGCAGCGGCTACGACGTGGTTGTCGCGACCAACAGCACGCTGCCCAACCTGATCGAGGCCGGCGTGCTGCAGCCACTGGACCGCGACAGCTTGCCGAACTGGTCCCATCTCGACCCGGAAATCCTCGCCAAGCTACAGGCCAACGACGCGGAGAACCGCTATGCCGTGCCCTATCTCTGGGGCACCACCGGTATTGGCTACAACGCGGACAAGGTGAAGGCCATCCTCGGTGACGATGCGCCGGTCGACTCCTGGGACCTGGTGCTCAAGGAAGAGAACCTCGAAAAGCTCAGCCAGTGCGGCGTTGCCATGATCGACGCACCCGGTGAGATCATTCCGATCGCTCTGAACTACCTCGGCCTGCCGCCCCACAGCACGCGCAAGGAGGACTACGCAAAGGCCGAAGAACTGCTGGTCAGGCTCAAGCCGCATATCGCCTACTTCAACTCGTCGAAGTTCATCACCGACCTGGCCAATGGCGATATCTGCGTAGTGGTGGGTTGGGCCGGCGGCGTCTATGAGGCTCAGCAATCGGCGAAGAACGCCGGCTCCCAGGTACGCCTCGAATACAGCATTCCGCGAGAGGGCGCGCCGGTCTGGTTCGAGAACCTGGTCCTGCTCAAGGATGCCCAGCACCCGCAGGAAGGCCTCGCCTTCATCAACTACATGATGCGGCCGGACGTGATCGCCGATACCTCCAACTACCTCGGCTATCCCAACGCCAACAAGGCGGCGGACAGCCTGGTCACCCAGGCGCTGCACGACAACCCGATGGTCTATCCGCCACGGGAGGTGATGGACAAACTGTTCACGCTCGAGCCGCTGGCGCAGAAGCTGGAACGTGTCCGGACCCGCGTCTGGAGCAAGGTCAAGTCGGGGTCTTGATGCGCGAAGCTGGGCTAGGCTGGTCTGACTGCCCCCATCGATACGAGGTGTACGCCATGCACTTAGCAAGACCGCGTCTGCTCGGCAAAGTTGCGATCATCAGCGGTGGTGCGGGTGGCTGTGGTGAAGCCGCGAGCCGCCTGTTCGCCGCCGAGGGTGCCAAGGTGGTGATCGTCGATCGCAATGGTGACGCGGCCGACGAGCTGGCCCGGCAGATCAAGGCGGCTGGTGGGGAAGCATTGGGGGTGGGCGCCGATGTCTCCAAGGCCGATCAGGTCAAGGCGGCCGTGGCGAAAGGGGAGGCAGCGTTCGGAGGCGCGGACATCCTGTTCAATCACGCCGGCACGCTGATCGTGAAACCCTTCCTCGATGTGGAGGAGGATGAGTGGGACTGGCTGATGGCGGTCAACGTCAAGAGCATGTACTTGATGACCCGGGCCGTGTTGCCGCAGATGCTGGCCAAGGGCAAGGGCAGCATTGTCTGCACCTCATCCATCTCCGCCGAGTACGCCACCCCCGGCGAGGTGGTCTACAACGCCACCAAGGGCGCCTGCCAGATGTTCGCCAGGGCCATCGCCGTGGAGTTTCGTGATCGCGGAATACGCTGCAACGCTGTGGCGCCCGGATTCATCCGCACGGCCCACGGCATTCGTGAAATGAAGGAATTGCAGGCCATGGGCGTGGAGGCCAGCGAGGCCGCGATTTCGTCGCAGCAGGGGCGCCTCTGCGAACCGGAAGAGGTGGCGCGCGCCGCGCTGTTCTTGGCATCGGATGAGGCATCCTTCGTCAGTGGCGCTCACCTCTTTGTGGATAACTGCTTCTCGTCCGTCTGAGGCTGAAATCACGGACAAGTGCGTTGCGGGAGCGATTTCAATCGCGAATGAATTCGCTCCCACAGGGTGAGAACGCTTTTAGCGCTCCTTGAGCTTCCGCGCCACACCACGCACCCCCGGTTCGTAAACCTCGCGCTCGACCGCATCCAGCGCGAGCGCGAGCACCTGTTCGGCGATCAGCTCGTGCTGCTGGTACATGGAGTTCACTGCTAGCGGCAGGAAGTCCAGCAATTGGGTGTCACCGAAGGTGCCCACGCGCATTCGTTCTGGCCAGTCGCCGTGTTCGCGCAGGGCATCCAGCACCCCCGCGAGCAGGACGTAGGCGGTGGTGATCAGCACATCGGGCAGCTCGCCCCGTTGCAGCAGGTCGGCCATCAGGCGCTGGCCGCACTCGCGGCTGAAGTCCTCGCCCTGGAGTTCCAGCACTTCGCACTTGAGTCCTTTCAAGGCCTCATGAAAACCCGCGCTTCGTTCGGCACTGATGGGCAGCTCCGGCCGCGCGCCGAGCAGGGCGACGCGCCCTGGGGCCGGGTTCAGCAGGCTGCGGGTGAGTTGCAGGCTGGCCTGGCGGTCGTCGCTGACTACCGCGCAGAAACGCCCTGGGTTGCGGACCCGGTCGACGGCGATCACCGGCAGGCCTTCGGCCAGCAGTTGCTCCAGGCTGTTGTCGTCCGGCGGCAGGCAGCTGGCGACAATCAGTGCATCGCAGCGCCGTGTGCGGAACAGTTTGAGCAGCTGACGTTCGCTATCCGGCTCGTCGTCGGAGCTGGCGATCAGCAGTTGATAACCCCGAGCCCGCGCGCCCTGTTCCAGCAGCTTGGCCAGGCGGGCGTAACTGGGGTTTTCCAGGTCCGGGAGGATGAAACCCAGGGTACGCGTCTGCCGGCTGCGCAGACCGGCGGCCTGGGGGTTGGGCTTGAAACCATGCTCGTCCACCACCGCCTGCACGCGTTCCACGGTCGCCGGGCTGATGCGCTTCTGCTCGGCCTTGCCGTTGATCACGTAGCTGGCGGTGGTCACCGACACACCGGCCAGGCGGGCGATATCGCTGAGTTTCAAGTTGACGACTCCTGTTATGCGGATGTGTTTCATCGGGCGGGCTTCAAGAACCGAAGATTATCGAGTAACGTGCCAGCTCAGTTTAGTGAAACGATTCAGCAAGCGTTCTGTCTACGCTTTAACCGACGCAACCGACGTTCGGTGACGCTGCTGATGGCTGACAACGATAAGAAGGGCGCAAGGCCCGGAGAGGTGATGCGATGCTCGAACTGACCGCAGGGCAGATTTCCATGGGCCTGGTGGCGGCGGACAAGGCGTGTGCGTTGCGCATGTTGGCCGAGCGGCTCGAGGGCGATGGCCTGGTCGCGGCGGGATACCTCGCCGGTCTGGAGGCTCGCGAAACCCAAGGCTCCACTTTCCTCGGCCAGGGCATCGCCATCCCCCATGGCACACCGCAAACCCGCGAGCTGGTATTCAACACCGGCGTGCGCCTGATGCAGTTCCCCGAGGGCGTCGACTGGGGCGGTGGACAGATCGTGTACCTCGCCATCGGCATCGCCGCCAAATCCGATGAACACCTGCGCCTCCTGCAGATACTCACGCGTGCCCTGGGTGAAGCCGACCTCGGCAGCGAACTGCGTCAGGCGCAAACTCCGGAAGACATCCTCAAGCTGCTGCAGGGCGCTCCCCAGGAGCTGGCCTTGGACGATCAACTGATCGGCCTTGGCCTGGCGGTGGATGACTATGACGAGCTGGTGCTGCAAGCCGCGCGCCTCCTGCGCCGGACCGAATGCGTGGAGGGTGGCTTTGCCGCCGCCTTGCTGCAGGGCGAACCGCTGCCGTTGGGCGATGGGCTCTGGTGGCTGCACAGCGACCAGGCGGTGCAACGCCCCGGCCTGGCTTATCTGACGCCGGACAAGCCCCTGCGCCATCTCGACCAGCCCCTCAACGGCCTGTTCTGCCTGGCCAGCCTGGGAGACGCCCACCTGGCCCTGCTGGAGCGCCTCTGTGCGCTGTTGATAGAGGGGCGTGGCCGCGAACTCGCCCGCGCCACTCAACGCCGCGCTGTACTCGAGGTGCTGGGCGGAGAGGTCCAGCCCGACTGGCCCAGCGTGCGCCTGCCACTGCCCAATGCCCACGGATTGCACGCGCGGCCGGCCAAGGAGCTGGCGCAACTGGCCAAGACCTTCGAGGGCGAGATTCGCCTGCGGCTCGCCGACAGCGTCACGGCTGCCGTGTCCGCCAAGAGCCTGAGCAAGCTCCTGGGCCTGGGTATTCGCCGTGGTCAGATCATCGAAATCATCGCTGAACCGGCTATCGCCGACGCTGCCTTGCCGGCGCTGAAAGCCGCCATCGAACAGGGGCTGGGCGAAGAGGTCGAGCCTTTGCCGGTCAACGTACAAGCCATGCCGGAAGACGAGCCGGCGGCACCCCCCATCGTCGCCCCCGCGCCCGGCAGCCAGCTTCAGGCGGTACCTGCTGCGCCCGGAATCGCCGTGGGTCCTGCGCACATCCATCGGCACCAGGAATTCGACTATCCGCTGCGCGGCGAGTCCCCCGGCGTCGAGCGTGAGCGCCTGCAGCAGGCCATCGACCACGTGCGCGGCGAGATCGAGGCGCTGGTGCTGCGCAGCGAGGCGAAAGCCGTCCGCGAAATCTTCATCACCCACCTGGAAATGCTCACCGACCCGGAACTCGGCGACGAGGTAGACGCCCGCCTGAAACAGGGTGAAAGCGCGGCCGCTGCCTGGTTGGCGGTGGTGGAAGGCGCCGCCGCCCAGCAGGAAAGCCTGCACGATGCGCTGCTGGCCGAGCGTGCCGCGGACCTGCGGGATATCGGGCGTCGTGTGCTAGCACAGCTCTGCGGCGTGGAGGAGGTTCCTGAGCCGGAAGAGCCCTACATCCTGGTGATGGACGAAATGGCGCCGTCCGATGTGGCGCGTCTGGACCGCGACCGCGTTGCCGGCATTCTCACCGCCCGTGGCGGCGCCACCTCCCACAGCGCCATCGTGGCCCGTGCCCTGGGTATTCCCGCACTGGTGGGCGCCGGGGCGGGCGTGCTGCTGCTGGAACCGCTCACGCCGCTACTGCTGGATGGCCAGCGCGGACGGCTGGTGGTGGCGCCTGATGCCGATCAACTGCAACGTGCCCGCCAGGAACAGGAAGGCCGGCAGCGCCGTCTGCAACTGGCCGATGCCGACAAGCTGGAGCCCGCCCTGACCCGCGACGGCCATCGGGTGGAAATCTGCGCCAACCTGGGCGACTGCACGGGCGCCGCCAAGGCGGTGGCGCAAGGTGCGGAAGGCGTCGGCCTGCTGCGTACCGAATTCATCTTCATGGCTCACCCTCAGGCACCGGATCTGGCCACCCAGGAAGCGGAGTATCGCCGGGTGTTCGACGCACTCGACGACCGCCCGCTGGTGGCCCGCACGCTGGATGTCGGAGGCGACAAGCCCTTGCCGTACTGGCCCATGCCGGACGAGGAAAACCCCTTCCTCGGCGTGCGCGGCGTGCGCCTGACCCTGCAGCGCCCGAAGCTGATGGAAACCCAGTTGCGCGCGCTGATGCGTGCCAGCGAAGGGCGGCCGTTGCGCATCATGTTCCCCATGGTCGGCACCGTCGAAGAGTGGCGCCAGGCGCGCGACATGGCACTCAAGGTAGCCGCGGAGATTCCCCAGGCCGACCTCCAGCTGGGGATCATGGTCGAGGTGCCTTCTGCGGCCCTGATCGCCCCCGTGCTGGCTCGCGAGGTGGACTTCTTCAGCATCGGCACCAACGACCTGACCCAGTACTGCCTGGCCATCGACCGGGGCCACCCGACGCTGTCCGCCCAGGCCGACGGCCTGCACCCGGCCGTACTGCAACTGATCGCCCTCACCGTGCGCGCAGCCCATGCCCAGGGAAAATGGGTGGGCGTGTGCGGCGAGCTGGCCGGTGACCCGCTGGCGGTGCCGTTGCTGGTGGGGCTGGGTGTGGACGAGCTGAGCCTGTCCACCAGCGGCATCGCCGAGGTCAAGGCGCGGGTGCGCGAGTTCAACCTCAGCGCCGCCCGTGAGCTGGCCGAAAGCGCACTGGGCCTGGAAAGCGCGGCGGCTGTGCGCGAACTGGCGGAGTGTTTCTGATGGCCCGAATCCTCAGCATTACCCTGAACCCCGCGCTGGACCTGACCCTGCGTCTCGACCGCCTGGAACCTGGCGAGGTGAACCGCAGCCAGGCCCAGGCCAGCCATGCCGCCGGCAAGGGGGTGAACGTGGCCCAGGTGCTGGCCGACCTCGGCCACAGCCTGACCGTTTCCGGCTTTCTCGGTGGGGACAACGCCGAAGCCTTCGAGGCGCTATTCACCCGACGCGGTTTCGTCGACGCCTTTATCCGCGTGGCGGGGGAAACCCGCAGCAACATCAAGCTGGCGGAAGCCAATGGGCGCGTCACCGACATCAACGGACCGGGCCCGATGGTGGACGCTACCGCCCAGGCAGCGCTGCTGTCGCGGCTGGATACCGTTGCGCCGGGACATGACCTGGCCGTGGTGGCCGGCAGCCTGCCCCGAGGCGTGGCACCGGCTTTTCTTGCCGAGCTGATCACGCGGCTCAAGGTCCATGGCTTGAAAGTGGCGCTGGACACCAGTGGCGAGGCCCTGCGCGCCGGCCTGCTCGCGGTGCCCTGGCTGATCAAGCCGAACGCCGATGAGCTGGGCGAATGCTGCGGCCGGTCGCTGGCCGATGTCAGTGCGCAGCGCGAGGAAGCTGGCCGGCTACAGGCATTGGGGATCGAACAGGTTGTCATCTCCCAAGGGGCCGACGGCGTGAACTGGTTCGGTACCGGAATCGCCCTGCATGCCCGGCCGCCACGGGTCAGCGTGGCCAGCACTGTGGGCGCCGGTGATTCCCTGTTGGCCGGCATGGTTCACGGCCTGCTCAGCGGCTGGCCGGCAGCTCGCACCCTGCGCCACGCCACTGCCATCGCCGCCCAGGCGGTGACTCAGGTGGGCTTCGGCATCAGCGATGCCGCGCAACTGCAACAGCTCGAAGACGCCGTAGAAATCCAGGCGCTGGCAGAACAACAAGAGGTGTCCCGATGAAACTCGCCATAGTCACTGCCTGCCCCAATGGCATGGTCACCAGCGTGCTCTGTGCGCGCCTGCTGGATGCCGCCGCGCAGCGCCTGGGCTGGAGCACCAGCGTCGAGATCGTGGACCCGCAGCACCCGGAGAGCCAGCTGTCCGCCGCCACCCTTGAAGCCGCCGACTGGGTGCTGGTGGTCAAGAGCGGGGCGCTGGACCTGACTCGCTTCGCCGGCAAGCGCGTGTTCATCGCCAGCCCCGCCGAGGCCCTGCGCGATAGCGAGTCCTTCCTCCTGCGCGCCGCCGTCGATGCCCGGGAACAGCAACCCGAAGCATCTGTCGCCCCCGTCGCTTCCCGACCGCGCATCGTCGCCGTCACCGCCTGCCCGACCGGCGTGGCCCACACCTTCATGGCGGCCGAGGCGTTGAAGCAGGCGGCCCAGCGCCTCGGCATCGATCTCCAGGTGGAAACCCAGGGCTCGGTGGGCGCTCGCGATCCGCTGAGCCCCGAGGCCATCGCGGCTGCGGACGCGGTACTGCTGGCCACCGATATCGAAGTGGACACGGCGCGCTTCGCCGGCAAGAAGGTCTTCCGCTGCGGCACCGGGGTTGCCCTCAAGCAATCCGAAGCCACGCTCAAGCGCGCCCTGAGCGAAGGCCAACTGCTGGACACCAAGGCAGACGCCCAGCCGGGCAAGGCCAAGGCCGAACCCAAGGGGGCCTACAAGCACTTGCTCACCGGCGTCTCCTACATGCTGCCGATGGTGGTGGCGGGCGGCCTGCTGATCGCCCTGTCCTTCGTCTTCGGCATCGAGGCATTCAAGGAACAGGGAACACTAGCCGCTGCCCTGATGCAGATTGGCGGCGAGGCGGCCTTCAAGCTGATGGTGCCGCTCCTGGCCGGCTACATCGCCTATTCCATCGCCGACCGTCCGGGTCTGGCGCCGGGCATGATCGGCGGCCTGCTCGCCAGTACCCTCGGCGCCGGCTTTATCGGCGGCATAGTCGCGGGCTTTCTCGCCGGCTATTCGGCACGGGCGATCAACCGCCACCTGAACCTGCCAGCGAGCGTCGAAGCGTTGAAGCCGATCCTGATCATCCCGCTGCTCTCCAGCCTGTTCACCGGCCTGGTGATGATCTACGTGGTGGGCAAGCCGGTGGCGGGCATGCTCGCCAGCCTCACTCACTTCCTCGACAACATGGGCACGTCCAACGCCATCCTCCTCGGCCTGCTGCTGGGCGGGATGATGTGCGTCGACCTCGGCGGCCCAATCAACAAAGCCGCCTACGCGTTCTCCGTGGGGTTGCTGGCCTCGCAGAGCTACGCGCCAATGGCCGCCACCATGGCCGCCGGGATGGTACCGCCCATCGGTATGGGCATCGCCACCCTGCTGATGCGCCGCAAGTTCGCCCAAGGGGAACGCGAAGCCGGCAAGGCGGCGCTGGTGCTCGGTCTGTGCTTCATCTCCGAAGGCGCCATTCCGTTCGCCGCCAAGGACCCGCTGCGGGTGATCCCGGCCAGCATCATCGGCGGTGCACTGACCGGCGCGCTGTCCATGTATTTCGGCTGCAAGCTGATGGCGCCTCACGGTGGCCTGTTCGTGCTGCTGATCCCCAATGCCATCAACCACGCACTGCTCTATCTGCTGGCAATAGTCGCCGGCAGCTTGCTGACCGGCGTGCTTTACGCGCTGCTCAAGCGCGATGCCGCTCAGGAACTGGTGCTGGAGGCGCCGCGCGCAGCCTGAGGCACTCAGGCCTTGCCGTACGCCCGTTCGACGTGGGCAACGCGGGTACGGAACGCGCGGTACCACTCTTCGCGCCCGCGTCGCTGGGCTTCCCGGTGCTCCGCCTGGATGCGCCAGTTGCGGATGTCGTCCTCGCTGCGCCAGTAGGACACCGTTATCCCCAGCCCGTCGGCGCCGCGTGCGGACTCCACGCCGAGGAAACCGGGCTGCTCGCGCGCCAGCTCCAGCATGCGCTCGGCGGTGGCGGCATAGTCCTGTTCGGTCTCACTGCGAAGCGAGGTGAATATCACCGCGTAGTAGGGCGGTTCCGGCGTCGGGGCAATCATCGGGCGTTCTCCTGGCAGGCATTGACGAAGGCGTGCACCAGCGGTGGCAGGCGGCCGATCAGCGCGGCGCGTTCCGGCTGGAACAGGGTGGCGATGAAGAAGGGATGGCCGTCCAGCTCCATGGCTCGTACCGCGCCGGCAGCGTCGGTGGCCGCGACCTTCAGGGGGCCCTGGGTCAGTTGCTCGCCAAAGGCGGGGTTCAGGCCGTAGCCGCAGAAATAGCCTTCGAAAGTTTCCTGGACGCCGTAGGCCGCCGCCAGACGCGAATCGGCACGCAGCTCCACCCGCTCCAGGGTTTCCCGCATGGCACAGGGCAGGGGACTGATGACTGTGCGGGCGGCATCCGGATGGGTTTCGGCATGCTCGGCGTCGGCCCAGCCGAGGACGTTGCGCGCATGCTCCAGTAGTGCGTACTGGAAGCCGCCGCAGGTGCCGAGAAAGGGCAGGGCATTGCATCGCGCGTGGGCAATGGCCGTCAGCACCGCGTCGGTGTCGCGGTATGGACTGCCGGGTACGCACCAGAGGCCGTCGAAATCATCGAGGTTGTGTTCACCGAGGCGCTCGGTCGCCAGCCAGATGCCTTCCACGGCGCGGCCGGTGGCCCGGGCGGCGAGTTCCAGGGCGTGAGGATTGGCTCGGTGTGCGGTGATGCTGTCGTCCCTGTCACCGATCAGGCCGATGCGCAGTTGCTTCATCTCTGTCCTCCTTTTCCGGGCGCGGTTTGCGCCCGCACCGGCCGACTATATAGTTGCGAAAAGGCAATCAATATTGGCGATTTGGCAAGGTGGAATTGCAGTGACGCAATACAGGATCGACCACGCCGACTTGGCCCTGGTCCTCGCATTGGTCCGTGGCGGGACCCTGGCGCGGGCCGCCGAGCAGCTCAAGGTGGATGTCTCCACGGTATTCCGCTCGCTGCGGCGCCTGGAGCAGGCACTGGGTAGCGTCCTGTTCGAGAAAAGCCGCGCCGGTTACCTGCCGAACACGACGGCGCAACTGCTGGCACAGCAGGCCGAGCTGGCGGAGAAGGCTCTGGAAGCGGCGCGTGTGGGCCTGGAGCAGGGCCGCGAGGCTGTCAGCGGGACCTTGCGGCTGACCTGCACCGATGCCGTCCTCCATGGCCTGTTGTTGCCCGCCCTGGTCCACTTCATGCCGGCTTATCCGGCGCTGGAACTGGAGCTGACCACCTCCAACGACTTCGCCAACCTAAGCCGCCGCGACGCCGACATTGCCCTGCGCCTGACCACTACGCCGCCCGGCCACCTCGTGGGTCGCTGCCTGGGACCAGTGCCCTACGTGCTCTGCGCGGCTGAGGGTTACCTAGCGCGCACGCCCGAGCGCGATCCGGCGCGCATGGCCTGGATCGCCCCCGACGATTTCCTGCCCAATCATCCCAGCCTAGTCTGGCGCCGCCAGCACTATCCCGACGTGCAGCCGATGCATCGCTGCAACAGCATGCTGTCGGTGGCGCAACTGGTGCGCGCCGGCCTCGGTGTGGCGGCGCTGCCGGAATACCTGGTGCGTGGCGAAGCGGGGTTACAGATCCTCGAGGGCGACCTGCCCGGCTGCACCAGTGCGCTCTGGCTGCTGACCCGGCCGGACTGCCGCGCGCTGCGTTCGGTGATCACCCTGTTCGAGGAATTGGGGCGTCACATCCGGCTTCCGGGCACCGCGGCGCAGAGCGGCTAACCTTGTTCTGGCAATGCTGCCCAAGTGCCAGTCCACCTGCCTGCAAGCCCCGGGAGGGCGCCATGTTCAAAGCCATAATCGCCATCATCGTCATTGCGATACTCGGCGTGCTGGGGTACGCCGCGATCAGCCCGGATCATTTCCGCATCGAACGCACGACCACCATCGCGGCGCCCCCGGAAAAGGTCTTCCCGCTGATCAACGACCTGCACCAATGGAAGGCCTGGTCGCCCTGGGAAAAGCTCGATCCGGCACTCAAGCGCAGCTACAGCGGGCCGAAAGAAGGCGTCGGCGCCGCCTATGCCTGGCAGGGCAACAACGAAGTGGGCACCGGACGCATGGAGATCACCCAGAGCGAGCCGGCCTCGAAGGTGGAGATCAAGCTGGACTTCCAGATGCCCTTCGAAGCCCACAACACCGCCGAATTCAACCTCCAGCCGCAGAATGGCGGCAGCACCCAGGTCACCTGGGCCATGTACGGGCCGTCCCCCTATACCCACCGCTTGATGCAGGTGTTTTTCGACATGGACGACATGGTCGGCAGCAAGTTCGACCAGGGCCTGGTGAACCTCAAGGCCGCCGCCGAGAAATAACCTGAAACGGACCGCTCGGCCCCTGGGCGGGTCGAGCGAGCAGGGAACGCTATCCTGATTCTCTCCTTGTGGGAGCGAATTCATTCGCGAATGAGTTCGCTCCCACAAGGCATGGTCAATCCTGACGAAGAACGGAATTTTCCATAGGCCCTGTCGATTCCCGTCGCGGCCAAACGACCAATGGGTGTCAGTACCCCGCAGCCACCCGAGGAACCCATCATGAAATACCTGTGCCTGATCTATATCGAAGAAGCCAAGCTGGCCACCCTGACCGATGCCGACTACCAGGCCATCGCCGGCGAGTGCGTGGAATACACCGAGCAGCTCGCCGCCAGCGGCCATTACCTGGCGTCCAACGCGCTGGAGTCGGTGCGTACCGCCACCACATTGCGCCTGCAGGGCGGTCGCGTGTCGATGACCGACGGCCCCTTCGCGGAAACCAAGGAACAGCTCGGCGGCTTTTACCTGATCGAGGCGCGCGACCTCAACGAAGCGCTGCAGATCGCCGCGAAGATCCCGCCGGCACGCCTGGGCTGCATCGAGGTGCGGCCGGTGCGCGAACCCGAGGTTCGGCCGACCCTGGGTGCGGTCTCCTGATGCAGCGGGGGGCCTGATGGACGAGGCCGAACTGCGCCAGCGGGTCGAGGCGATCTATCGCAGCGACTCGCGCCGCGTCCTCGCCACGCTGATCCGCCTGCTGGGGGACTTCGATCTGGCTGAGGAAGCCCTGCACGACGCCTTCATCGCCGCCGTGCAGCAGTGGCCGCGGGACGGCATCCCGGCCAATCCGCGCGCCTGGCTGGTGTCGGCCGGCCGCTTCAAGGCCATCGACGGACTGCGCCGGCGCGTCCGTTTCGACGCGTCCAAGCGCCATCTGCTGGCCGAACTGGAAGAAGCCGCCAGCGAGTTCGAGGAGGGCGAGGATGTGGAGGACGACCGCCTGCGGCTGATCTTCACCTGCTGCCACCCAGCATTGCCCGCCGACGCCCAGGTGCCATTGACCCTGCGCGAAGTCTGCGACCTGAAGACCGAAGAAATCGCCCATGCCTTCCTGAGTACGCCGTCCACCATCGCCCAGCGCATCGTCCGCGCCAAGGCGAAGATCCGCGACGCGCGCATTCCTTATCAGGTGCCGTCGCTCGCCGAATTGCCGGAGCGGCTGGATAACGTCCTGCGGGTCATCTACCTGGTATTCAACGAGGGTTATTCGGCGTCCTCCGGCGACTCCCTGACCCGTACCGATCTATCGGCCGAAGCCATTCGCCTGGCGCGACTGCTGCTGGAGCTGCTGCCGGACCCGGAAGTGATGGGGCTGCTGGCGCTGATGCTGCTGCACGACTCGCGCCGCACCGCACGCACCACCGAGGCTGGCGACCTGATCCTGCTGGATCAGCAGGACCGCTCCCGGTGGGATCGGGCGCAGATAGCGGAAGGCCTCGCCCTGGTGACGCAGGCCCTGGCCAGCCGGCGCGTCGGCGTCTATGTGCTGCAGGCCGCGATCAGCGCCGTGCATGCCCAGGCGGCGAGTGCCGAGCAGACGGACTGGGGGCAGATCGTCGGCCTCTACGATGTGCTGCAACGGCTGGTCCAGTCGCCGGTGGTGGCTCTCAATCGCGCCGTGGCCATCGCCATGCGCGATGGCCCCGAAGCGGGACTGGCGGAAGTGGACGCCCTGCTGGATGCCGGCGAACTCGGCGATTACCACCTGGCGCATACCACCCGCGCCGATTTCTGCCGTCGTCTCGGGCGCAAGGCCGAGGCACGTGCGGCGTACCAGAGCGCACTGGCGCTGGTACGCCAGGAACCCGAGCGGCGCTTCATCGAGGGGCGCCTGCGTGAATTGGAGGAGTGACGCCACCGTTCGTCGACCCCGGCGAAGGCGGTGTCGAAGCCGGACAGCGGCCCACGACTAAGGGTGAACCCACGGCATGCCGCCGACGGAACCCCTTCCGGAACCCAGGAGACACACCATGAGCAGTGAAACCCTCAAGGCAACCGCAGAACTGGAAGTCCACGAAGTCTTCAACCAGTGGCTGAAGGCCGCCCGCGCCAAGAATGTCGACGCCATCCTGGCCTGCTATGCGGACGATGTGATCGCCTATGACGCGATCCTCAAATTGCAGTTCAAGGGCCTGGATGCCTACGGCCAGCATTGGCGCTTCTGCATGGAAATGTGCGCCGGCGATGGCATCTTCGAACCCGCCGAGCCGACTATCCAGGCCGACACCAACGTCGCCTTCCTGCACTGCCTCGTACGTTGCGGCGGCGAGCAGGATGGCGAGGTGAAGACCAGCTGGATGCGCGGCACCCAGTGCTACGTCAAGCGCGGCGGGCAGTGGAAGATCGTCCACGAGCATTTCTCCGCGCCCTTCGACATGGAAAGCGGCAACGCCCTGTTCGATCTGCAGCCCTGACAACTCAGCGCAGGTGCCATCCCCTGTAGGAGCGAGCTCTGCTCGCGAAAGCTCGCTCCTGTGGGGAAGGCTCAGGCCGCTAGTCGCGGTACCAGCTCTGCCAGCGTCACATGCCCCTTGAAACCGCCACGGCTGTTGGCCGGCACGCCGTCTTCGATGGCGCGGGCGAAGGTGATGGCTGGATCGGCCTTCAGCTTCAGCAGGTAGCGCTGCAGGTGAGGGAATTCCCGGCCCAGGTCGAACAGCTTCATGTATTCCACCCAACGGCTGACCCCCGCGAAGTAAGCGTCCGCCAGGCTGCGACGTTCGCCCAACAGCCAGTGTCGATCCCGCAGCAGACCATCCAGGTAGGCGCATTGCACGCGCACGTCGGCAGTGCCTGTCTTGCGCAACACGGCCTTGGTGGTGTCATCGCCATCGGCCATCTCGTAAGCCGCCCAGAGCGGTGCGAAGGCGCCGAAAAAGTCGGTGACCAGGTAGGCCAGCATCTGGCTCAGACGGTCGTATTCCGGGCTGCCCTGGACCGGGCACAGCTCGCCGCCGGGATTGCGGCCGGCAAGGCTGAGCAGGATGGCCAGGCTTTCGCTGACTGGCTGGCCGCTTTCGGTGAGGAGGGCGGGCGTCTTGTTCAGTGGATTGATCCGGGCGAACAGCGGGTCCCAGGGCTGTTCGAGCATCTCTACGCGGCATAGCCGGTAAGGCAGGCCGAGCCATTCGAGGGCCACGATCGAGCCGAACGAACAGCCTTGCGGTACGCCATAGAAAAGAACGGGTTCCATAGTCTTGCTCCTTGAAGTGAGGTTGAAAGGCCATGCTGAGCGGCCGTGGGAGCACCTTAGGAGTCAATCAGGCTATATTCCGCCCTAATTATTTTCGCGCCTGAGAATATTTTTCGCGGAGCCCGGCCATGCCCAATCCCACCACCCGTGTGCTCGCCGTACTCGAGCTGTTGCAGACCCACGGCCAGCTCAGTGGCAGTGAGTTGGCCCAGCGGCTGGAGGTGGATGGCCGCACACTGCGGCGCTACATCGCGACCCTGGAAGACATCGGCATTCCGCTGACCGCCGAGCGAGGTCGCCACGGGGGTTACCGTCTGGTGGCCGGCTTCAAGCTACCGCCGATGATGTTCACCAACGAGGAAACCCTGGCCCTGTCGCTCGGCCTGCTGGCGGTACAGAACCTCGGCCTGGAGCAGGCCGCACCGGCAGTGGCCAGCGCCCGCGCCAAGCTGGAGCGGGTGATGCCGGCCAATCTCAAACCGCGCCTGCGCGCCCTCGGCGAAGCCGCCACCCTGGACTTGCCGGATGCCAGGTCCAGCACCCGCGAGCGCTGGCTGCTGGACCTGGCGGCCGCCGCCCAGACACGGCAGCGGGTGCGGTTCACCTACAGCTCGGGCGATGGCGAGAGCAGCGAGCGCGAGGCTGACCCTTACGGCCTGGTCTACCGCGCCGGTCGCTGGTACATGAGTGGCTACTGCCATTTGCGCCGGGACCTGCGCAGCTTTCGCCTGGACCGGATGCAGACGCTGCTGCTCCTGGACGCCCATTTCGAACGCCCGCAAGACTTCGATGCCGCCGCGTTCCTCACCGGAAGCATCGCCCAACTGCCCCGCTCGACGGCGGTGGAAGTGCTGCTCAAATGCGACCTGGCCCGTGCCGCGGAAGAACTGAGCAGCGGCATGGGCCTGCTGGAACCGGTGGAGGAGGGCGTGCTGTTGCGCACCCGCACCGACAGCATGAGCTGGTTCGCCCGCCAGTTGGTGAAGCTGCCCTTCGACTTCGAGGTGCGCGAACCGGAAGCGCTGCGGGAGGAAATCCGCAACAGCGCGGCGCGACTGTTGAGGCTGGTGGCGCCAGCCACGGACGACCGGGCCACGCTTTTGTAGGAGCGAGCTTGCTCGCGAAAAGATCGTGCACGGATTGTTCGCGAGCAAGCTCGCTCCTACACACGCCACTTCAGCCGGTAAACTCGGCCAACCTTTCAGCACCTGAGCAAGCCCATGGATATCGACCTGGCGCGCACCTTCCTCGAGATCGTCCGTACCGGCAGCTTCGTCGCGGCGGCCGAGCGCCTGCACGTCACCCAGACCACCATCACCGCGCGGGTGCATAACCTCGAACAACAGCTGGATTGCCGGCTCTTCGTGCGCAATCGCGCGGGCGCGCGGCTGACCGCAGACGGCGAGGTGTTCGTCGCCTACGCCAACCAGTTGGTGCAGACGTGGGAAGCTGCCCGACGCGACCTACCGCTGCCCGAAGGCTATCGCGACGTGCTCAACCTGGGCGGCGAAGTGAGCCTGTGCAGCCCGCTGGTGCTCAGTTGGGTGATCCGCCTGCGCGAGCGCATGCCGTCCCACGCGGTACGTGCGGAAGTCGGCGAAGCGGGTCATCTGCAGCAGCAATTGCAGCGCGGTTTGCTGGACGCCGCGCTAGTCTATCGCCCGGATTACTGGCCAGGCCTGCAGGTGGAGTTATTGCTGGAGGAGAAGCTGGTCCAGGTGCGTTCGGCGACCAATCCCGAGCCCTACATCTACAACGACTGGGGCCCGGAATTCCGTCAGCGCCACGATGCCGCGATGCCCGAAAAGGCCAGCGCTGTGCTGTCCACCAACCTGGGGCCGCTGGCGCTGCACTACATCCTCCAGTGCGGCGGCTCCGGCTACTTCCGAGCCCGCGTGGTACAGGGCCACCTGGAAAACGGCGAGCTGGAACGGGTGGAGAAGGCTCCGGAATTCACCTATCCCACCTACCTGGTGTATTCCCGTGAGAAGGATTCCCCAGCCCTGCGCCAGGCCATCGACCTGCTGCGCGAGGTGGTGAGCGAGGACATCGACTGGTCCCGGCGCTGGGACCCGATCTGAGAGCGAATCGTAGGATGGGTAGAGGGACGAAACCCATCATGCTGCGTTCAGGTCTCGCTCCTACACGTTCGGCGACCGATCGCGAGGAGTCCTGCCGGGCTCAACTCGCCAATTGCAGCTCCGGCTGCTGCAGGTCCTGCAGCCAGTTGCGGTAGAGCGCGGCGATCAGGTCGCTCTGGCTGACGATTCCCACCACGCGGCCACCGTCGTCCAGCACCGGCAGGCAGTGCAGGCCCTGATCGGACAGCAGCGACACCAGTTCCACCACCGGCGTATCCACAGTCACGCAACGTACCGGGCGGCTCATCAGCCTCGACACCGGTGCTTCGCGACGGGCGCGGAAGCGCTCGGCGAGGCTGCGGGGCGCCGCACTGGCCGCATGGCCGAGCAGGTCGGAGAGGGTCAGGATGCCCACCAGCTGCTGCTTGTCGTCCAGCACCGGAAGGGCTTTCAGATGATGCTGGTCGAGCAGTCGCCAGGCTTCGCTCACCGGGGCGTCCGGGGCAATGGTGCGCAGGTCGCGGGACATGATCCGCGCCGCCCGCAGGTCGCCCATGGTGCGGCGCAGCGCATGCTTTTCGGTGAGCTGGAGCAGGCGCTGGAGGTCATCGCGGGTCACGTCGACGAAGCTGCCGAACTCGGCCAGTGCGTGGTCCAGGTCAATCTCAGCGATGCCGTTGCGTTCACCGGGCAGCGGATCGGCGGTCAGGTGCGGGCCGCTGGCAGGGTGTGCGACTTTGCGCGGATAGGGGACGCCACTGAGGTTGTTGAACAGCAGTGCGGTGTTCACCAGTACCACTGAACCCAGCAGCACCGGCAACAGCAGATGCCAACCGAGCGCAGAGAAGACCGGTCCACCGAGCGCAGCCCCCAGGGCGATGGCGCAGCTGGGCGGGTGCAGGCAACGCAGGGCTTGCATGCCCACCAGGGCCAGGCCGAACGCGGTTGCGGCGGTGGCCAACGGGGGTAGGCCCCAGTGGCTGACCAGCAAACCGATGGCCGCCGCCAGCACGTTGCCGGCGATCACCGGCCAGGGCTGGGCAACTGGGCTGGAGGTAACAGCGAACAGCAGCAACGCGGAGGCGGAGAACGGCGCGATCAGGCGCAAGGCCAGGTCGGTACCGTATAGCTGGCTGCACACCAGCGCGGCGAGGAAAACGGCGATGCAGCCGCCAATGGCAGCGCGCAGCCATTCCCGTGGGGGGGCGTTGCTGGCGTCTGGCAGCAGGCGCCGCAGCCAGAGACGCAGAGGGTTCTGGGGCATGGGTATGACACTGGGCAGTTAATAAACGGAGAGGCCGGAGGCGCTGTACGGAAAGTGCCGATACCGGACGGCTTTTCGTACAGGCCCCTGGTCCTCTCAATCCCACCGGGGCGGGAGCACCATCCTTGGATATGGAAAATTTTTCTCTCGCGCACGGTTCCTCGGGAGCCTGCGTGGGCAGGCCGGTCCGGGCCGGGCGTCGGGGATGGGGGCATGCTAAGGGGCGAAAAAATAGAAGGCTAATGAATGTTATTGCTCGCACAGTGCAAGAAAATTGCACTAAAGCGCTGGGCTGATCAGCCTGTCTTTTCCTGCGTCAGGTGTTGCTCCAGCAACACCTGACCAGCAAGTTGCCTGCTTAATTCAGGCCTGGCTGTTGATAAAAATTATCAAGTTATTGATTTATAAGGAAAAACAAAACTGGCACGGGTACTGCTTTATCCCTCTGCAAGCAAGGTCGCGACTGTTCGCGGCGAAACAGCAGTGCAGAGAGCCCCATGTCGCAAACCCCGATTTCCGCCCAGTACCCCATCGGTATCCCCGACGCCCAGATCATCCGTAGCGATGCCCAGGCCATAGAAGTGGCCCACCGCGTCGCAGCCTTCCTGTTGGAGGGTGATGCCGAGCGCGATCGCACCCGCCAGGTCCCCTCGGAAGTGGTGGACGTGTTTTCCAACAGTGGCCTCTGGGGCATCACCGTGCCCAAGGTGTTCGGCGGCGCCGAGGTGAGCTACGCCACCCTGGCCGAAGTGATCGCCATCATCTCGGCCGCCGACGCTTCCCTCGGACAGATTCCGCAGAACCACTACTGCCTGCTGGAAGACATCCGCCTGCAAGGCACCTATGACCAGAAGCGCTTCTTCTTCGGCCTGGCGCTGAAGGGCAACCGCTTTGCCAATGCGCTGTCGGAAACCGGCGGCAAGAACGTGCAGGACATCCAGACCCGCATCCGCCGCGACGGCGACGCCCATGTCATCAACGGTCGCAAGGGCTACTGCACCGGCTCGCTCTACGCCCACTGGCTGGCGGTGCTGGCCGTGGACGAGGACGACAAGGCCCAGCTGGCCTTCGTCCCGCGCGGTAGCGAAGGGCTGGTGATCGTCGACGACTGGTCCAGCATTGGCCAGCGCAACACCTCCAGCGGCACGGTGCTGGCCGAGGATCTGCGCGTGCCGTCGGCGAACCTGTTCCCCACCTACCGCTCCTACGAGTGCCCGACCCTGGCCGGCCCGTTCGCCCAGATCACCACCGCTGCCATCGATGCCGGGATCGCCCGTGCGGCCCTGCGCGACACCATCGCCTTCGTCCGTGACCACGCCCGCCCCTGGATCGATGCCGGGGTGGAGAAGGCCAGCGAGGACCCGCTGACCATCATCCAGGTGGGCAACCTGGGCATTCGCCTGGAGGCCGCCGAAGCGCTGCTGGAGCGTGCCGGCAAGGTGATGGACGCCGCCCGCCCGGCGCCGGACGAGGACAATGTGGCCGCCGCTTCGGTCGCCGTGGCCAAGGCCAAGGTGCTGACCACCGAAATTGCCATCGAAGCCTCCAACAAGCTGTTCGAACTGGGCGGCACCCGCTCCACGCTGGCGCGCCACAACCACGATCGTCACTGGCGCAATGCCCGCGTGCACACCCTGCACGACCCGGTGCGCTGGAAGTACCACGTGGTTGGCAACTGGCTGCTCAACGGCGTGAAGCCGCCGCGTCACGACTGGTCCTGAGGCGCGCGACATGAGCAAGCAGATCCGCCTCAACGCCTTTGCCATGAACGCCGTGGGTCACCTGTCCCCCGGCCTCTGGCGCCATCCGCGCGACCAGGCGCGGCGCTACACCGATATCCACTACTGGATCGAACTGGCGCAAACCCTGGAGCGCGGCAAGATCGACGGCCTGTTCCTCGCCGACGTGCTGGGCGTCTACGACGTCTATCAGGGCGGCCCGGAGCAGGCCCTGCGCAATGCCGCGCAAGTGCCGGTGAACGACCCGCTGCTGCTGGTGCCGGCCATGGCCGCCGCCACCCGGCACCTGGGCTTCGGCGTCACCGCTTCGGTGTCCTTCGAACACCCGTTCCCATTCGCCCGGCGCATGAGCACGCTGGACCACCTCACCGGTGGCCGCGCCGGCTGGAACATCGTCACCTCTTACCTGGAGAGCGGCGCGCGCAACATCGGCCTCAAGCAGCAGCTCAACCATGAGCAGCGCTATGCCCTGGCCGGGGAATACCTGGAGGTCTGCTACAAGCTCTGGGAAGCGAGCTGGGACGAGGACGCAGTGGTCGCCGACGTGGAAAGCGGCGTCTATGCCGATCCGGCGAAGGTGCACCCCATCGACCACGAGGGTGCGCACTTCCTGGTGCCCGGCTTCCACCTCAGCGAGCCATCGCCGCAGCGCACTCCGGTGCTCTACCAGGCCGGCGCCTCCAGCCGGGGCAAGGCCTTCGCCGCCGCCAACGCCGAGTGCGTGTTCGTCGCCGCGCCCACCCGCCACATCCTGCGCAATCAGGTGGCCGACCTGCGTCATCAGGCCGAGTTGGCCGGGCGCAAGGGCAGCGACATCAAGGTGTTCAATCAACTTACGGTCATCGTCGCGCCCACTGATGCCGAGGCCCAGGCGAAATGGCGCGAGTACCGCGAGTTCGCCAGCCATGACGGCGCCTTGACGCTGATGTCCGGCTGGACCGGCATCGACTTCGGTCAGTACGCGCCGGATCAGGTGTTGCGCCAGGTCGAGAGCAACGCGATCCAGTCGGCGGTGGATGCCTTCACCGCGGCGGACCCGAGCCGTACCTGGACCACCGCCGAGATCGCCGACTACTGCGCCCTGGGTGGCGACGGCCCGCTGCTGGTCGGTTCGCCGAAAAGCGTGGCCGACGAGTTGCAGGCCTGGGTGGACGAGACCGACGTGGACGGCTTCAACCTGTCCAGCATCGTCGCGCCGGAAACCTTCGTGGATATCGTCGACCTGCTGGTGCCCGAGTTGCAGGCGCGCGGCTTGTTCAAGCGCGAGTACGAAGACGGCAGCCTGCGCCACAAGCTGTTCGGCGAGGGCGACCGTCTTGCTGAACCGCACCCGGCCGCGCGGTTGCGCAGGAAGGTGAGGCCATGAACGAACTGCTTGCCAACCTCGACTGGGTGGAAATCGGCCAGGCCTGCATCGACACCCTGACCATGCTCGCCCTGGCGCTCGGCTTTACCGTCCTGCTCGGCCTGCCGCTGGGTGTGCTGCTCTACCTGACTGGCAAGAAGCAGATGCATGAGAAGCCCGGTTTCTACCGCTTCGCTTCGGCCGTGGTGAACATGCTGCGTTCGCTGCCTTTCATCATCCTGCTGATCGTGATGATCCCGCTGACCACGCTGCTCACCGGCACGTCGCTTGGCGTCGCCGGGGCGATCCCGCCGCTGGTGGCCGGCTGCACCCCGTTCTTCGCACGGCTGGTGGAAACCGCGCTGCGCGAGGTGGACCGCGGACTGGTGGAGGCTACCCAGTCCATGGGTGCCAGTACC
Organism: Pseudomonas taiwanensis; assembly: GCF_013393345.1. Lineage (GTDB taxonomy): Bacteria > Pseudomonadota > Gammaproteobacteria > Pseudomonadales > Pseudomonadaceae > Metapseudomonas > Metapseudomonas resinovorans_C. The sequence continues at coordinate 66,118 of NZ_QJRF01000028.1, read as the reverse complement.
TGGCAGATCATCTGGCACACCCTTCTGCCGGAAGCCCGCACCGGGCTGATCGCCGCCGTGACCGTCACCGCCATCGTGCTGGTGGATTACACCGCGATGGCCGGCGTGATCGGCGGCGGGGGCCTCGGTGACCTCGCCATCCGCTTCGGCTACCAGCGTTTCCAGACTGACGTGATGGTGGTCACCGTGGCCCTGCTGATCCTGCTGGTGCAGGCCCTGCAAATGAGCGGCGACCGCCTCGTGATCCGCTACAGCCGCCGTTGAAATCTCGCCGCAGGGCAGCCGGCTATCGCTGCCCACCCAAGGCCTCACGTTCACCCCACGACGGCCAACCCAATACTGCCCAGGAGCACTTGCAATGAAAAAGGCACTCGCCATTCTGGCCGCCGTCGTCGCCTTCTCCGCCCAAGCTGGCGAGAAGCTCGTAGTCGGCGCCACTCCGGTTCCCCACGCGGAAATTCTTGAGTTCATCAAACCCACCCTGGCCAAGGAAGGCGTGGACCTGGACATCAAGGTCTTCACCGACTTCATCCAGCCCAACGTGCAACTGGCGGAGAAGAACCTCGACGCCAACTACTACCAGTACCGGCCGTTCCTCGATGAGTTCAACAAGAGCCGCCACACCAACCTGGTGCCGGTGGTGGGCATCCATATCGAGCCCTTCGGCGCCTACTCCACGAAGATCAAGAAACTCGACGAACTGAAGGACGGCGCTTCCGTCGCCATCCCCAACGACCCGGTGAACACCGGCCGCGCCCTGGTGCTGCTGCACGAGGCGGGGCTGATCAAGCTCAAGGACCCGAGCAACACCCTGGCGACCCAGCGCGACATCGCCGAGAACCCGAAGAAGCTGAAAATCCGTGAACTGGAAGGTGCGCTGCTGGCCCGCTCCGTGAGCCAGGTGGACCTGGCGTTCGTCTTCGCCAACTACGCGCTGGAAGCCGGTATCGACACCAACAGCGCGCTGATCGTCGAGAAGGGCAAGGACCTCTACGCCGAATTCCTCGTCGCCCGTCCGGACAACCTCCAGGACCCGGGCCTGCAAAAACTGGCCAAGGCCCTGAACTCGCCGGAAGTCCGCCAGTTCATCGTCACCCGCTACAAGGGCCAGATCGCCCCGGCGTTCTGATTCTCCAGCCTCGCTCCGCTTGCCTCCCCTCGATCGGAAAAAACTCCCTCTCCCTCTGGGAGAGGGCTGGGGTGAGGGAAGCCCGACTTGCTCCATTGCTGAAGGCCACACCCCATGACAAACGAAACCGCCCACCACGCATTTCGTGATGAAGCCCCGCCACTACTCCCGGCGGCGCTGATCGAAAACGATGCACAGGCCCTGCAAGCCGCTCATGAGGTGGCGAGGCTGGCCAGGGAACAGGCCGCACAACGCGACCGCGACCGCCTGCTGCCCTGGCGCGAGCTGGAACACTTCACCCGCCTGGGATTGGGCGGCATCCGCATCCCGCGCCAATACGGCGGGGCCGAGGTCTCCCACATCACCCTGGCTGAAGTGTTCCGCATCATCTGCGCCGCCGACCCGGCACTGGGGCAGATTCCGCAGAACCAGTTCGGCCTGCTCAACGTGGTCGAGAACGTCGGCAGCGAAGCGCAGAAGCGCAAGGTGTTCGGCGGCATCCTCGCCGGTCGCCGGCTGGCCAATGCCGGCCCCGAGCGCAACACGAAGCACACCCTGGAGATCAAGGCGCGCATCACTCGTACCGACGAGGGGCTGAAGGTCAGCGGCGAGAAGTTCTATTCCACCGGCGCGCTGTTCGCCCACTGGGTGGCGGTCAAGGCCATCGACGACAACGGCGTCGGCGTGCTTGGCCTCGTTGAGCGCGGTGTACCGGGGCTGCGGATCGTCGACGACTGGTCCGGTTTCGGCCAGCGCACCACCGCCAGCGGCACCGTGCTGCTGGACCAGGCGCCGGCCGCCGACGACCTGGTTTTCCACAATAGCCGGCTGGCCGAGGTGCCGAGCATCCAGGGCGCGGTGTCGCAACTGATCCAGGCCGCCATCGATGCCGGTATCGCCGAGGCGGCCATCGACGACGCCATCGCCTTCATCCGCGAACGCTCGCGGCCCTGGGTGGATGCCGGCGTCGAACGCGCCAGCGAGGAGCTCTACACCATCGCCGAGATCGGCCGCCTGAAGACCGAGCTGAATGCCGCCAACGCGTTGCTGGAACGCGCCGGCCAGGTGCTGGACGAAGTGGCCGCTGCGCCCATCGATGGCGAGTCCGCTGCCCGTGCCTCCATCGCCGTGGCCGAGGCCAAGGTGCTGACGACGGAAATCAGCCTGCTCGCCAGCGAAAAGCTCTTCGAGCTGGCCGGCAGCCGCGCCAGCCTCGCCGAGTTCAACCTCGACCGCCACTGGCGCAACGCCCGCGTCCACACCCTGCACGACCCGGTGCGCTGGAAGGTCCAGGCCGTTGGCGCTTATCACCTCAACGGCGCCAAGCCGGCCCGTCATTCCTGGATTTGAGGAGTTCACCATGACATTGCCGCAACCCGCACCGGCTCTCAGCGTCGCCATCATTCGCGACGACGCCGAAGCCATTGAGGTGGCTCACCGCATCGCCGCCGAGTTCAAGCCCGGCGCCGCCGAGCGTGACCGCGACCGGCGCTTGCCCCATGAGGAGCTCGAGGCTTTCAGCCGTTCCGGTCTCTGGGGTATCAGCGTGCCGCGCGAATTTGGGGGCGCTGGCGTATCGCGGGTGACCTTGGCCCGGGTCATCGCCATCATCAGCGCCGCCGACGCCTCCCTTGGACAGATTCCGCAGAACCATTTCTACGCACTGGAAGTTCTCCGGGTGAATGGCAGCAAGGCCCAGCAACGACGCCTGTTCGCCGCCGCCCTGGCCGGCCAGCGCTTTGGAAACGCCTTGGCGGAAATCGGCACCCGCACCGCCAATGACCGCAATACCCGGCTGATCCGCGAAGGCGCGGGCTTCCGCATCAATGGCCGCAAGTTCTATTGCACCGGCGCCCTCTATGCCGACCGGGTGCCGACCCTGGTGGTGGCCGAGGATGGGCACCAGTACCTCGCCTTCGTGCCGCGCAATGCCCCCGGGCTGACGGTCATCGATGACTGGTCCGGCTTCGGCCAGCGCACCACCGGCAGCGGCTCGGTGGTGTTCGAGAACGTGCCGGTGCGCACCGAGGACCTGGTGTCCTTCCAGGATGCCTTCGACCGTCCGACCACCGTTGGCCCCTTCGCGCAGATTCTCCATGCCGCCATCGATGCTGGCATCGCCCGCGCCGCCTATGAAGATGCACTGGAGTTCGTGCGTACCCGCTCGCGGCCGTGGATCGACTCCGGCGTGGACAAGGCCAGCGACGATCCACTGACCATCCAGGAGTTCGGCCGCCTGGCCATCCGTCTGCATGCCGCCGAGGCCATCCTCGACCGCGCCGGCCGCCTGCTGGATGCCGCCACCGCCCAACCCAACGCCGACAGCGTGGCCGCTGCGTCCATCGGCGTGGCCGAGGCCCGTGCCCTGACCACCGAGGTGTCGCTGACCGCCGGCAGCAAGCTGTTCGAGCTGTCCGGCACCCGCGCCAGCCTGGCCGAACACAACCTCGACCGTCACTGGCGCAACGCCCGCGTGCACACGCTGCACGACCCGGTGCGCTGGAAGTACCACGCCGTGGGCAACTTCTACCTCAACGACAAACTGCCACCGCGCCGGGGGACGATCTGATGGCGCGCAAGCAGATCCTCCTCAACGCCTTCAACATGAACTGCGTGGGGCACATCAACCACGGGCTCTGGACCCACCCGCGCGACCGTTCGGCCGACTACCGCAAGCTGTCCTACTGGACCGAGCTGGCGCAGTTGCTGGAGCGGGGGTTGTTCGACGGCCTGTTCCTGGCGGACATCGTCGGCGTCTACGACGTCTACCAGGGCAACGTCGACCTGACCTTGAAGGAAAGCATCCAGCTTCCGGTCAACGACCCGCTGTTGCTGGTCTCGGCCATGGCGGGCGTGACGCGCCACCTGGGTTTCGGTCTGACCGCCAACCTGAGCTACGACGCGCCGTACCTGTTCGCCCGACGCCTGTCGACGCTGGATCACCTGACTGATGGTCGGGTGGGCTGGAACATCGTCACCGGCTACCTGGATAGCGCCGCCCGCGCCATGGGGCTGACGCAGCAGGTGGAGCACGACCGCCGCTACGACCAGGCCGATGAGTACCTGGAGGTGCTCTACAAGCTCTGGCAGGGCAGCTGGGAGGAGGGCGCCGTGGTCAATGACCGGCAGCGACGCATCTACGCCCGGCCGGACAAGGTGCACAAGGTCCGTCACCAGGGTGAGTTCTTCAACGTCGAGGGCTACCACCTCTGCGAACCCTCGCCGCAACGCACGCCGGTACTGTTCCAGGCCGGTTCCTCGGCGCGCGGGCTGCGTTTCGCCGGCGAGCATGCCGAGTGCGTGTTCATCAGCGGCAACAACAAGGCCGCCACCCGCGCCCAGGTAGACAAGGTGCGCGCGGCGGCCCAGGCCGCCGGCCGTGATCCCCACGCGGTGAAGGTGTTCATGGGCATCAGCGTGATCGTCGCGCCGACAGAAGCCGAGGCCCGCGCCAAGCACGCCGAGTACCTGGCCCACGCCAGCGCCGAGGCAGGCGTGGCGCACTTCGCCAGCTCCACGGGCATCGACTTCTCCCGCTTCGGGCTGGATGAGCCGATTCCGTATGTGAAGACCAACGCCATCGAATCGGCCGCCAGCAAGCTCAAAGACAACAGCCTGACCCGCCGCCAATTGCTGGAACAGCACGCCCTGGGCGGGCGCTACATCCTGCTGGTGGGCTCGCCCACCCAAGTAGCGGACGAGCTGCTGGCCTGGATCGACGAGACCGGTCTGGACGGTTTCAACCTCACCCGCATCGTCACCCCGGAAAGCTACGCGGACTTCATCGACCTGGTGGTGCCGGAGCTTCAGGCGCGCGGCGCGTACAAGACGGCGTATGCCGAGGGCACCTTGCGGCGGAAGTTGTTTGGCGCGGGCGACCGGCTGCCGGCCGACCACAAGGGCGCTGCCTTTTCTGTGGGGGCGAATTCATTCGCTATGCAGGCCGAAGGCTTGCCCCTCAGCAATTCAGGGAGCGCTACGCGCTCCTCAGCGAATGAATTCGCCCCCACAAGGTAATTGCCAACCCATTCCCCCGTTACTCAAGGACTAAAGACATGCCCAAACACCTCCTCAAATCCCTCACCCTCGGCCTGCTCCTGGCCTCCGGTATCGCCCATGCCGCCGATTCCAAGGTCCTCAAGGTCGGCACCACCGCTGCCTTCGCCCCGCCGCTTGAAGTGGCGGTGGAAGAGGCTGCGAAGAAAGGCCTGAAAGTGGAACTGGTGGAATTCACCGACTGGAACTCGCCGAATATCACCCTGGCTGCAGGCGACATCGACGTGAACTATTTCCAGCACACGCCTTTCCTGGAGAACGCCAAGAAGGAAGGGGGCTTTGCCCTCAAGCCCTTCGCGCCCGGCGTGATCAACAACGTCGGCCTCTACTCGAAGAAGTACAAGGCGATCGCCGACTTGCCGGAAGGCGCCAAAGTGGCCATCGCCAACGACCCCATCAACGGTGGTCGCGGTCTGCAACTGCTGCAGAAGGCCGGACTGCTCAAGCTCAAGGATGGCGTCGGTTACAAGGCGACCCTGGACGACATCGTCGAGAACCCGAAAAAGATCGACATCATCGAGCTGGAGGCCGTGCAACTGGTGCGCGCCCTGGATGACGTCGACCTGGCCCAGGGCTACCCGCATTACATCCGCCTAGCCGGCACCCTCGATGCCAACAGCGCCCTGCTGTTCGACGGCATCGAGAACAAGGAATACATCATCCAGTTCGTCACCCGCGCCGATTACCAGGACGACGGCCGCCTGGGCGAGTTCGTGGACATCTACCAGCACTCGCCGCAGGTGCGCGCCGCGCTGGATAAGGCTCACGGCAAGCTCTATCAGCCGGGCTGGGAATAAGCGGGCGGAGCCCGCCCTTTGTGGGGGCGATTTCAATCGCTAAGCGAACCGCAGGTTCGCCCGGGGGCTGCTGCACAGCCCATCGCGAATGAATTCGCCCCCACAGAAGAGCAATACGGCTCCCCATCTATACGGAACAGAGAGGCCCTACATGGTCAGTTTCAACCGCAACATCAGCCTGGACCTGCCGCATATTCGCCTGCAGGCACTGGGCAAGGCCTATCAGGGCAGCAAGGGGCCGGTGCAGGCGCTGCAAGGCATCGACCTGGAAGTCCGTCGGGGTGAAGTGTTCGGCATCATCGGCCGCAGCGGCGCGGGCAAGTCGTCGCTGATCCGCACCCTCAATCGCCTGGAAAAGCCCACCAGCGGCCAGGTGGTGATCGACGAAGAAGACATCGGCCAGTTCGACGAGAAGCAGCTTGTGCTCCTGCGCCGCCGCGTCGGCATGATCTTCCAGCACTTCAACCTGATGTCGGCCAAGACTGTCTGGCAGAACGTCGCGCTGCCGCTGAAAGTCGCCGGTGTCCCCAAGGCCGATATCGAGCGCAAGGTCAGCGAGCTGCTGCAATTGGTGGGGTTGGCGGACAAGCGCGATGCCTACCCGGCGCAGCTCTCGGGGGGGCAGAAGCAGCGCGTTGGCATTGCCCGTGCGCTCGTGCATCAGCCGGAAATCCTGCTCTGCGACGAAGCCACCTCGGCGCTGGACCCGGAAAGCACCCAGGCCATCCTTGCCCTGCTACGCGATATCAACAAGCGCCTGGGGCTGACCATCGTGTTGATCACCCACGAGATGGCGGTAATCCGCGAAATCTGCGACCGCGTGGTAGTGCTGGAGCGTGGCCAGGTGGTGGAGTACGGAGAGGTCTGGCGTGTGTTCGGCGATCCGCAGCACGAGGTCACCCGGACCCTGCTGGGTACCCTGCGCCACGACCTGCCGGACGACCTGCTGGCACGGCTGGTCAGCCAGCCGGCCGAAGGCGCCAACGAACTGTTGCTGGACCTGCACTTCACCGGCGCCAGCGGCCGCGAGCCGGACCTGCTGGCCATCGCCCAGGCCCTCGGCACGCGGGTGAGCCTGGTGCATGGCGGCATCGACCGCATCCAGGGACGCGCCCAGGGGCATCTGCTGCTCAGCGCGATGCTGGCGGGACAGGGCGGGCTGGAGGTGCTGGAGCGGGCGCGGCCGCTGGCGGACAAGGCGGAGGTGCTCGGCTATGTCGCCCATGCTTGACCGGCTGCTGCAGGGCATTCTCGACACCTTGCTGATGATCGGCGCTTCTTCGCTGATCGTGTTCCTGGTGGGGATTCCCCTGGCCTTGGTGCTGGTGACCACCGGCCCCGGCGGCATCTTCGAAGCCCGCACGCTGAACCGAACGCTGGGCAGCGTGGTGAACGTGCTGCGTTCGATCCCGTTCCTGATCCTGATGGTGGCGCTGATTCCCTTCACTCGCTTGATCGTGGGCACCAGCTATGGCGTGTGGGCGGCGGTGGTGCCGCTGACGATCGCCGCCACGCCGTTTTTCGCGCGCATTGCCGAAGTCAGCCTGCGGGAGGTGGATTTCGGCCTGGTGGAGGCGGCCCAGGCCATGGGCTGTCAGCGGCGCCACATCATCTGGAACGTGCTGTTGCCGGAAGCGCGGCCGGGCATCGTCGGCGGCTTCACCATCACCCTGGTGACCATGATCAACTCGTCTGCCATGGCCGGCGCCATTGGGGCCGGCGGGCTGGGCGATCTGGCCTACCGCTACGGTTACCAGCGCTTCGATACGCAGATCATGCTGACTGTGATCATCCTGCTGGTGGTGCTGGTGACCCTGATCCAGTTCGGCGGGGATCGTCTGGCGCGATTGTTGAACAAGCGGGCGTAGGCCACGCCCATCCGGAAACCCAACGCGCTTTTGTAGGTTGGGCAGAGGAACGAAGCCCAACGGGGCGGGGTCGAGCGATGCTTCGTTGGGCCTCGCTCTGCTCGGACCAACCTACGAGGGGGCATTCGCGAATGAATTCGCTCCCACAGATTGGGCAGGATTTCCCCTCTCCCATTGCGGGAGAGGGGTGGATTCTCAATCCATCACGTCCTGCAGTACTTCGTAGATGATCCCGGTAGCTACCGCGACCAGGATCAGGTCGGCGCCAGCGCGGACCCAGTCGTAGCCGTCGTAGTGGGGCAGGCGGTTGACCAGGCGGCCGTCGAGCTTCTTGGCTATGCCCGGCGGGAGCGGCTTGCCACGTGCCAGGTTCTTCTGGATGCCCGGGGGCAGCGCTTGGGTCGGGCCCCAGTACTCACGGTTGTCATCGAGGATGATGCGGATGCCACCGATATCCACCTGTGGGCCGCCGGACCAATTGCTGCCTTGCGAAGAGCTCGAGTGGCCCTTGTCGTGCCCCTTGCTTTTGCCGGGGTCCGCGAGCAAGGCAGGTGAGCCGGTGATCAGCGCAAGGCTGGTCAGCGTGGCGATGAGTGTGCGGGTTCTGGTCATTTCCGTGGCCTCCATGAAGGACATTTCCCTGTGACGATGGACTGCGAAAGCAGGGGTGAGTGCCGCAACTATTGCAGAAAATCCGCTTCTGCGAGCTGCCGAAACATGAACCGGTTCAAAGCGCAGAAACCCTTTGCCCCATGGGCGGCTCCACTTGTCGTCTGGCGTTGAACCGGCGCGCACGTTCGAAGTCTCACGGCATACCGTGAAAGAAAGCCCGTGGAGGCTCCAAATTGATCAATAAGAAAACCCTGTTGGCCGCGGCGACCTGTGCGATGGTCCTTGCGGTGGGTATCGTGCTGCCCGGCGGCGCATCCCTGATCGACTCCGCCTATGCCCGTGGCAATGGCGGCGGCAATGGGGGCGGCAATGGCGGTGGACACGGTGGTGGCCATGGCGGCGGTTTTGGTGGCGGCGTTGGCGGTGGTCATGCCGGCAGCCACGACGGCAAGGGTAACGGCTACGGCAAGAGTGCCGACCACACGGGCAAGGCCACCCGCAATGGCGAGGACAAGGGCAACCGCTACGGCAGTCTGCGCAACGATGACAATGGCCATGGCTATGCCACATCCGCGGTGGCCCGGGACAAGGACAGCCGCGGCCTGGCCAACGCACGTGCCGTGTCCGAGACTACGCCGGGCGATCACAACGCCCACGGCCGCGATCGGGCTGAGGCGTCTTCCAGCAAGAACGACGGCAAGAGCCATCGCTAGACAAGAGCAATCGCTAGAAATGAAAGGGGCAACCAATCGGTTGCCCCTTCTTCATCTCAGCGTGCCGCCAGCAGCACTCCGCGACATTCGCCGAAGCCGATGGCGGGGTATCCCTCCCGCTGGCAACGCGCACGCAGAATCACTTCATCCCCATCTTCCAGGAAGGTGCGCTGCTCGCCGCTCGGCAGGCTGATCGCCTGCTTACCGCCGAAGGTGCTCTCCAGCAGGCTGCCGAAGGCCTCGGGCTCCGGGCCGGAGAGGGTGCCGGAGCCGAACAGGTCGCCGGCTTGCAGCTTGCACCCGCCGACGCTGTGGTGGGCGACCATCTGCGCCACGGTCCAGTACATGTTCTGGGTGTTGCTCAGCGCCAGGCGGTGGGGTGCCAGGCCCTGCTCGCGCATGGTCGCGGTGAGGATCAGCACTTCCAGCTGGATGTCGAAGGCGCCTTTGGCCTGGTCCGCTTCGTCCAGCAGGTAGGGCAGAGGCTGCGGATCGCCTTCCGGGCGTGCCGGCTGGGCGGCGCGGAAGGGTTCCAGGGCTTCAGCCGTGACCACCCAGGGGGAAACCGTGGTGCCGAAGTTCTTCGCCAGGAAGGGGCCGAGCGGCTGGTATTCCCAGGCCTGCACGTCGCGGGCGGACCAGTCGTTGAGCAGGCAATAGCCGGCGATGTGCTGCTGGGCGTCGGCAATCGCGATGGAGTCGCCCATCTCGTTGCCCTGGCCGATCCAGATGCCCAGTTCCAGTTCGTAGTCCAGGCGCTTGCTTGGGCCGAAGTTCGGCACTTCCTGGCCCGGCGGCATGGTCTGGCCGATGGGACGGCGCACCGGGGTGCCGGACACGCAGACGGTGGACGCGCGGCCGTGGTAGCCGATGGGCACGTACTTGTAGTTGGGCAGCAGCGGGTTGTCCGGACGGAACAGGCGGCCGACGTTGTTGGCGTGGTGGATGCCCACATAGAAGTCGGTGTAGTCGCCCACCTTGGCCGGCAGGTGCAGCTGGCAGGTAGCGGCGGACGGCATCAGGGCCTGGCCCATGGCTTCCAGGCGCTCCTGGGCGCTGCTGCCTTCGGCCAGCAGGTCTTGCAACTGGGTGCGCAGGGCGCGGCGGGCAGACTCACCGAGGGCGAAGAAGGCGTTGAGGCTGTCGCCGCAGGCGGACTGCGCGGCTTCGGCCGCTTCGCCGCTGAACAGGCCGGCATCGGCGGCGACCTTGAGGTCGAAGATCGCGTCGCCGATGGCAACGCCACCGCGCGGCGAGGCGCCGGCCGGGCTGAAGATGCCAAGTGGCAGGTTCTGCAGGGGGAAGTCCGGGTGGCCGTTGGCGGAGGCGATCCAGCTACGGCGGTTGTCTGCTTGGGTCATATCAAATCCTGCCCTTATCGAAGGTCTTGGCCATGCCGGCCCAGCATGCATCGTAGTCGCTCTGCAGCTGCGGGCATTCCAGCGCGTACTGGCTGGGGCGCAGCACGCGGCTGGTCTCGAACATGAAGGCCATGGTGTTGTCGATCTTGTGCGGTTTCAGATCGGCGGCGATGGCACCGGTGGTGGTGGCGTTGTCCGGGCCGTGGGCGCTCATGCAGTTGTGCAGGGAGGCGCCGCCGGGGGAGAAGCCCTCGGCCTTGGCGTCGTAGGCGCCCTGGATCAGGCCCATGAATTCGTTCATCAGGTTGCGGTGGAACCACGGCGGACGGAAGGTCTTCTCGGCCACCATCCAGCGCGGCGGGAAGATCACGAAGTCGACGTTGGCCTGCCCATGGGTTTCGCCGGGCGAGGTGAGCACGGTGAAGATCGACGGGTCCGGGTGGTCGTAGCTCACGGTGCCAATGGTGTTGAAGCGGCGCAGGTCGTACTTGTAGGGCACGTTGTTGCCGTGCCAGGCGACCACGTCCAGCGGCGAGTGGTCGAGCTCGGTGGACCAGAGTTCACCGAGGAATTTCTGCACCAGGGTGACCGGCGTGTCCATGTCTTCGTAGTGCGCCACCGGGGCGAGGAAGTCGCGCGGGTTGGCCAGGCCATTGCTGCCGATGGGGCCGAGGTCCGGCAGGCGCAGCGCGGCGCCGTGGTTCTCGCAGATGTAGCCACGAGCGGTGGCGTCCAGCAGTTCCACGCGGAATTTCATGCCACGGGGGATCACCGCGATTTCCAGCGGCTCCACTTCCAGTAAGCCCAGCTCGGTGGCGATGCGCAGGCGGCCGTGCTCGGGAACGATCAGCCACTCGCCGTCGGCATTGAAGAACACCCGCTGCATCGAGGTGTTGGCGCGGAACAGGTGCACGCTGACGCCCGAAGCCTGTTCGGCATCGCTGGTGGCGGCGATGGTCAGCAGGCCGTCGATGAAGTCGGTGGCCACGGCGGGGATGTCCTGCGGGTTCCAGCGCAGGCGATTGGGCGTCACCGGCCCCAGGCGGTTGCCGGCGATCTGGCGCTCCAGGCGCTGGTACTGCGGGTGGTTGGCCGAAGGCTTGATGCGGTACATCCAGGTGCGCCGGGCTTCGCTGCGCGGAACGGTGAAGGCGGTGCCGGAAAGCAGTTCGGCATAGAGGCCATAGGGCACTTTCTGCGGCGAGTTCTGGCCAACGGGCAGGGCCCCCGGCAGCGCTTCGCTGCTGAACTCGTTATCGAAACCGGATTGGTAAGTGAGCTGCGTGGGGGAGACCATGGCGACCTCGCGGTTTTTGTAATTTGATTACGCATAACGTAATTTGAAAGGCAAAAGGGGTCAAGCTATAACAGCGCCCTCCACACCGACCAAGGCCAGGACATGACGAACGACAACGACAGCGCAGGCGCACCACGCCGGCAGAAGGTGCAGGCCGCGGAAGTGGGGACCGACATCCTCAAGGGGCTGGCGGAGCTGGCACCGGCCACCTCGCTGTCGAAACTGGCCGAGCACGTTGGGATGCCGGCGAGCAAGGTGCACCGTTACCTGCAGGCGCTGATCGCCAGCGGTTTCGCCGAGCAGGATGCCACCACCAACCACTATGGCCTCGGCCGCGAAGCGCTGCTGGTAGGGCTGGCTGCCATCGGACGGCTGGACGTGGTGAAGGTCTCCATGCCGCACTTGGTGGAATTGCGCGATGCACTCAATGAGACCTGCTTCCTCGCCGTATGGGGCAACAAGGGGCCGACCGTCGTGCATGTCGAGCAGGCGCTGCGTGCGGTGACGCTGGTCACCCAGGTGGGCTCGGTGCTGCCGTTGCTCGGTTCGTCCACCGGCATGGTGTTCAACACCTACCTGCCGGAGGGTGAAACCGCCTTCCTGCGCGATGAGGAAATGGCCCTGCCGGATGCGCCCGCCACTGCCGAACTGCAGGATCAGATGATGCAAATCCGCGCCACCGGGATGCACCCGGTACACGGCCTGCTGATGCCGGGAGTGAACGCCCTGTCGGCGCCCCTGTTCGCCACCGGCAACAAGCTTGCAGGTGTGATCACCGTAGTCGGTGCCGCCAGCGTGTTCCGCGCCGACACCGACAGCTCAGCCGCCGGGCGTCTGCACCAGGCTGCCGAGGCCATCAGCCGGCGGATGGGTGGTCAGCAGCCGGAGTAAAGCGATCTTTGTTTCTTCGGGCATTTAAGTTGGCTATGTCTGCATTAAGTGTTGCAAGTAGCTGCATTGCCCGTAGGAGCTGGCTTGCCAGCGAATGGCCCCGTTTCGCTAGCAAGCTAGCTCCTACAAGGCTCCTGGACCGATGGCCCATCTCTGGCAACTAACGCAGACATAGCCTTTAAGTTTGCCACCTGAAAGGCTTATTCCTTCCCGGACTTGATCAGGAACCAATCGGACTTTGCGCTGCGATGACCTGCCTTGCCGGGTGAGGGAGGGCGGTCATACTCCTTGGCGACGACGGCAGCGCCCGCTGCCGCACGCTCGTCCCACACCCCGGCAATAGCGATCGGCGGGCACTGGGGCTTCATCAACCGGAGGACGGTTGCCATGCGTTCGGTCAAGAAGATCCTGGTCGTCATCCCGCTGGACTCCGAGTCCGAAGCCCTCGAACGGGGATTGCAGATCGCCCAGAAGCTCGGCGCTACCCTCAACGTTCTGCTGTGTGATCCCAGCGATAGCTCCTCCGGCGTGCTCGACCAGTACCTGGTCGGACTCCTGCGTTCGGGTGTGCACGCGCGGGGGGCGGTGGCGCGGGTGGATTTCGACCGCGCGAGCAATGCCATCCTGGAGGCCTGCCGCGCCCAGTCCTGCGACCTGGTGATCAAGCAGCACCGTGCCGCTGGGCGCCTGAGCCAACTGCTGATGACCCCCGACGACTGGCACCTGTTGCGCCAGGTTCCGACGCCGCTGCTGCTGATCCGGGGTGGCCGCGTCTGGGAAGGCGGCACCGTTCTCGCCGCCATGGATGTCGAACACCAGGACGCGGCGCACATCACCTTGCAGGGCAATGTCATGGAGCACGCCAATTTCCTCGGCGGCCTCTTTGGCGCGACCTTGCATGTGGTGAGTGCCTATTCGCCAGGTCGGCTGCCCCAGGCCGATCCGGAGCAGACGCTCGACCAGATCGTCGCCCGTCATTGCCATGAGCAGTGCCGCTGGTTCATGGAGGAATACGAACTGCCGGAGCATCGCCTGCACCTGGGTGAAGGACCGGCCAGAGCCTTGATTCCGCAGATCGCCCACCAGCTCGAGGCGGGGCTGACCGTATTGGGTACCGTTGCCCGTCAGGGTCTGGCGGGCGCGTTGGTGGGCAATACGGCGGAGGCCGTGCTGGATCGGCTGGAAGGCGATTTGCTGGTGATCAAGCCAGAGGCCGCATCACAGGAGGAAGCAGCGCCCGACGGTCATCGCGCTGCCTGACGCCCCGAAAAGACGACGCCCTCCATCAGGAGGGCGTCTTCATTGCGTTGGAAGACTCAAGGATTCGGTGCATGGGCGCCGAGCAGGCCACCACCGGCTTTCTTGCTGCGCTTGGCCGTGCGTTTTTCCAGGAGGGTCTTCTGCGGCTTTTTCTTCGCCGCGCGTTTTGCATCGAGACCTTTGCTCATGATGGTTACTCCGCTAGGGGGTGAATGGATCAGCGCATCCCTGCCTTGAAGCGCTCAATGGCCATTACCACCTCCTGGGCTGCACGTGCCTGTTGGTTTACGGAACCGATGAAGTCAGCATAGCCGCCTGGCGTGCCATTGCATGGCCGGGCAAATATGCTCGACTGCTTAACACTTCATCCACCGGGCGGTGACATCGATCGGCCGTCGCCGCATCATGCGGGACCAATGCTGGCCGGCAACCGAGAGCCCAATGCCCGAACGACTGGGATACGCCGCGCAGTCCATCACCGGCTGCGTGCGTGAACACAACGAAGACGCACTGCTCTGCGCCCCGCAGCTGGGGCTCTGGGCCGTGGCGGACGGCATGGGCGGCCACCAGCGCGGCGAAGTGGCCAGCGCGGTGGCGGTTTCCACGCTGCGGGACGCGACCGCCGCCGGGCAGGACCTCGAGGCTGCTGTGCAGCTCGCCCACGCGGCCGTCGTCGCGGCGGCAGGCGGCTCCGGCATGGGCACCACCCTGGTCGCGGTGAAGTTGGACGGACCCGCATTCGACCTGGTCTGGGCCGGCGACAGCCGCGCCTATCAGGTGAGCGCCGCTGGCATCGTGCGCCTCAGCCATGACCACAGTCTGGTACAAGCCCTGATAGATGCTGGCGAGCTGACACCGCAGCAGGCTCGCAAGCATCCGCGGCGCAATGTCGTGACCCAGTGCCTCGGCCAGGTCCATCAGGACCTTGAAGTCGGGCGCGTGCATGGCAGGCTGGCACCGGGCGAATTGCTGCTGCTCTGCAGCGACGGCCTGAGTGGCGAGCTGGACGACGAACAGATCCAGGCCCAGTGCGCTGGCGCGGAAACCCTCGACGACCTGGTCGCACAATTACTGGAACAGGCTTGTGATGCCGGCGGTCGGGACAACATCTCCTGCATCGTGATCGGCCTGATGCAGCCGGAAACCTCTTTGCCGGCAAGCAGGTCCAATTCGTTCCTGAGCCGGCTGCTCAAATCCCGAAGACCCTGAACATGAACGACAACCTTCTCGAAATTCCCGGCTATCTCGTGCACGGACGCCTGGGCAAAGGCGGGATGGCCGAGGTCTACCTCGCCACCCAGGAGTCCCTCAATCGCAAGGTCGCGGTGAAGGTGCTGGACCGGCTGGACGACGAAACGCTGGTCGACCGCTTCGTCAGGGAGGCGCGCACGCTGGCCTCCCTGCACCATCCGTCCATCGTCACCATCCACGCGATCGACCGTTTGCCCGACGGACGGCCTTATCTCGCCATGGAGTTTCTTCCCGGTGGCGACCTCGGCCGCCACAAGGGCCACGTCCTGGAGCCGCTGGAGGCCTTGCGCATTGTCCGGCAGATCGCCAGCGCCCTGGCCGTGGTCCACGACAAGGGCCTGATACACCGCGACATCAAACCGGCCAACATTCTCTTCCGCGATGATGGCACGGCGGTGCTCACTGATTTCGGCATCGCCAAGGACCTCGACCTGGACACGGAGCTGACCCAGTTCAACGTCGCCGTCGGCAGCCCTGCCTACAGCAGCCCGGAGCAGGCCCAGTGCCAGCCGCTGGATGCCCGCAGCGATATCTACAGCCTTGGCGTGATCCTGCTGGAGCTGCTGACCGGGGAGAACCCTTATCGCGGTGCCAGCTACGCCGATACCGTGCTCAACCATGTGCAGATGGACCCGCCCTTGCTGCGCCGCGGTTTGTCCGACTACCAGCACCTGATCGATCGCATGCTCGCCAAGGAGCCGGAAGAGCGCTTCGCCGATTGCCGCGTGCTGCTGGAAAGTCTGACGGAGCTGTGCGATCTCGACCTCGATTTCACTCGCATCGCACCCGCCGTGAAGCTTGACGCGCCTGCGAAACGCTCAGCGGCGGGCCGTAGCTACCGTGGTCTGCTCTGGGGCCTGGCCGGCCTGATGCTACTGGCAGTCTCCAGCGGCGGCGGCTACTACGTGGTGCTGCGCATGAAGATCGCCGACCTGCTGGAACTGGGGGAACAGCGCCTGGCCGAAGGCAAGCTGATGGAGCCGTCAGCCGACAATGCCGACTTCTATTTCCATGAAGTGCTGCGCCTGGACAATGACAATGCCAAGGCCGGTGATGGCTTGCAGCGTGTGCTTGCTGCGCGGGTCGCGCGCATCCTGGCCCTGGCTGAACAGCGCCTCGCCGAGGACCAGTTGATCCAGCCGGAGCAGGACAGTGCGGTGTTCCACTACCAGCAGGCGCTGATCCTGGAACCGGGCAACGAACAGGCGCTGGCCGGACTGGAGAAGGTGGCGCAGCGCTTCGTCGAGCACAGCGAGGAGGCTTATGGCCGCCGCGAATTTTCCCTCGCGCTGGAATTCATCGATGCCGGCCTGCAAGTTTCGCCATCGAACCCGACCCTGCTCGAACTTCGCGCGGTCCACGAACAGCGCGTAAGCAAGGCCAAGGCCGCGCGGGTGGCGGCGACCCGTCAGACTCGACCGCAACAGCAGACACGGCAGCAGGAAGAGAGCAATCCCATCAAGAAGTTCTGGAACCGTCTCTTCAATTAACTGCCAACTCCAGCAAGGTCAGGGTTGCAGGCACATAGCTATCATTGCCGTGTGCCCTGCCTCCAAGGACCCCAAATGCTACGGATTCACTTCGCGGATAACCGCCAGGCGCCCATCTGGCTGGTGGACGAGCGCTTCACCATCGGCCAGGACAGCCGCAACAGCCTGGTCCTGGCGGAACCGGAGATCAGCCTGTTCCACGCGGAAATCCGCCAGGATCATGGCCAGTATTACCTGAGCGATTGCGGTACACCCGGCGGCACCTTCGTCAATGGCGAGCGCATCGGTGCACGCTTCCAGCTGCGCTCCGATGACGTCGTGCGCATTGGCCAGCTCGAACTCCTGCTGGTGGACCCGGCCAAGGCTCGCCCCAAGGCACAAGCCTCGGCGCGCTGGTTCCTGCAGGTGATCAAGGGCGAACACGAAGGGCAGAAGTACCACGTCACCGGCTCGCTGACCTTCGGGCGCTCGGTGAAATGCGAGCTGTGCTTCAGCGACCAGGAGCTGTCGCGCCGGCACTGCGAGTTCTTCCTCAAGGACGATGTGCTGGAGGTCAAGGACCTGGCCTCCGCCAACGGCGTTTTCGTCAACCAGCAGAAGGTCAGCACCGCCGTGTTGCAACCGGGTGACCAGATTCGCATGGGTTCGGTAACCCTGCTGGTGATCGGTCCCAAAGTGGCGGCACCCCAGGCGGTGGACGAGGACGCCACGCTGTTCATGCCCGTCGCGCAGATTCCCAAGGCCGCGGTGCCTCGCCCGGCGACGCGCCAGCCTGTGGCCAATCCGCTTCGCGCAGCGGCACAGCAACAGGTCGCGCCCACGGAAGCCGCGCGACAATCGCCGAACAAGGTCCTGATCGGCGCGTTGCTATTGGTCGTGACCGTAGCAGCCGCCTTCGCCGGCAAAACCCTGCTGTAGGGGCGAATTCATTCGCCAAGGGCTGCGTAGCAGCCTCGTAGGTTGGTCCGAGCGCAGCGAGGCCAACGTTTCCGGCATCGGCTACGAAACGTTGGGTTTCGTTCCTCTACCCAACCTACGGATGTCTGCGCGGATCAGGCGGTAATGCCGAACACCTCGGCCAGGTGCGCTTCATAGCGCTTCACATCCGCCTCGATGTTCGGCTGCTTCATCACGTCCACGCAGAGGAAGGTGGGCAGGGCGCTCATGCCGAGGAACTGGTTGGCCTTGTGGAAGGGGAAATACACGGCATCCACACCCTTGGCCTCGAAGAAGTCGGTGGGGTCGTCGAAGGCCTGCTGCGGCGCGTTCCAGGTCAGCGACAGCATGTACTGCTTGCCGTGGATCAGGCCGCCGCTACCGTATTTTTGCGAGGCATCCGAGCGGGTGCGGCCGTCGTTGGCGTAGAGGCTGCCGTGACCTTCGGTGAAGACCTCGTCCAGATAGCGCTTCACGGTCCAGGGCGCGCCCATCCACCAGCCGGGCATCTGGTAGATCACCACGTCGGCCCAGAGAATTTTCTGCACCTCTTCGGCAATGTCGTAGCCGGCGTCGATCTGGGTTTCCTTGATGTCGAAGCCTGCGCGGTCGAAGAAGGCCAGCGCGGCATCGTGCAGGGTGGCGTTGTAGCGGCCGTCCGAGTGGGCGAATTTCTTGCCGCCGTTGAGCAGAAGGACCTTTTTCATGGCAGTAGCCTCCGTAAGTCGATGTGGCGGCAGACTACCGGTCGCGCCCTCGCGGAAACACCGGTCGGGGCGCAATTGATACTTGCTGGAAAGTCATGAATTGATGAGCTTGCTTTGCGATAGGGTTGATAAAACTCACTTCAGCTGCGAGGCAATTCCATGACCCAGCCCTACGGCTTCATCCTGCATGCCCACACCCGTCCCGAGAAAACCAACGAGTTCGAAGCGCTGTTCCGCGGCTATGTCGAACCCAGCCGGGCCGAGGAGGGCTGCGTCGAGTACCACATGCTGCGCGACGCCCAGGACCCGAGCCTGTTCATCTTCTATGAGGTCTGGCAGAGCCGCGCCGCTTTCGAGAGCCATTGCGCGCTGCCGCACATGCGTCGCTTCCACGAGAGCCGCATGGATTACCTGCTGCGGGACTTCGATGTCCGCGAAATCCACATGCTCAGCCCCTCGTCCGCCAGAGCGTAGGATTTGTACGAAAAGTCGTCGAGCGAAGGTCAGGCAAGGCGAAATCGGCCGAAGAAGCGCAGTTTACGTGTTGTAAATGAGCATTCTGAGGGCGATTTCAACGCAGCATCACCGAGCGCAGGCACTTTTCGTGCAGATCCTAGATTCCGCTTCGAAGCAAATTCAGGTACTCCGGGCGGCCGCCAATGTCGTTGTGGCCGGTCCCGGGGATCACCTCCCGCCGCGCCACGCCCGAGCGGAACTGGGCGAAGAGCTTCTCGCTGCTCCAGCGTGGGATCACCTCGTCATGCTCCGCGACGATCAGCAGGGTGGGCACGGAAATGACCGGGGCGTAGCGCCAGGACTCGTACTTGTCTTGAAGCATCCAGCGCACCGGGAACATGGGGAACTGCCGCTGGGCCAGTTCGAGGATGCTGTTGTAGGGCGTGACCAGCACCAACCGCGCAACCTGGCGCTGGCTGGCGAGGTGAATGGCCACGCCGCTGCCCAGGCTGCGGCCGACCACGGCCACTTCGCTGTGCAGGGCGCTGACCTTGTCGAACAGCTCCAGGGCATCGTCGAGGATGGCGGTTTCGGTGGGTTGGCCGGTGCTGTCGCCGAACCCCCGGTAATGCAGCAGGTAGAGCGCATGATCGGGAAAGGCCTTGGCGAAGTCCGGCAGGCTGCGGGACACATCCTCTGCATTGCCGCCGAAGTAGATGAGCGCCTTGGAACTGGCCAGCGGTCGTACCGTGACGGCGATCTGCTGGTCCGTCACCGGCAACATCAGGAGCCGGTCAGGGCCGCCGATGGCGCGGGGCTGCGGAAAATAGAGCAACGAGCGCTGGAATGCGAAAAGCAGTGCGCCCGCTCCCAGGTAGAGCGCCAGCGCCAGCACGGCGACGCCGATCAGGCTGCGGGTCATGCTGAGGTCGGGCAGCGGTTGGCGAGGCGGCTCTCGAACACGGCGGGTGCCCTCTTTGCCGGGGAGCGGTTCATTCACCTTAGTCGAGGCAAGCTTGCCTAAGCTGAAAGGGCATGCCCACGCGAGGTGTCCCCATGGAACGCAAACACGCTCTTGAAACCTACAAGCACCTGAAGAAGCAGCACCCGGCGTATTTCCAGGCGGTGGAGACCCTCGGCGCTGTGGTACGCCAGGCCGGCCCTCTGGATGAACTCAGCCTGCAATTGATCCAGCTCGCCGCGGCGGCGGCGAGCCATTCCGAAGGGGCTGTCCACAGCCATACGCGGCGGGCGCTGGAGGCCGGAGCCAGTCCTGCGCATATCCACCATGCGTTGCTCGCGCTGACCAGCACCATCGGCTTTCCCACGGTTGTCGCCGCCCTGAGCTGGGCGGGCGATGTGCTGGAGAGTGAGGAGTAGGGCGCGTTTCATGTAGGAGCGAGCTTGCTCGCGAAACTTCTGCGTTGCTCTTTCGCGAGCAAGCTCGCTCCTACACGGGCCATGAGCTAGGCGGAGAGATCATGCGCCAGATGCGAAGGTGGGTGCCTGTCCCGTTAACGGGGGAAAGAAGCAGGTCGAAGACCTGCCGAAATTCGCGATTGAAATCGCCCCCACAGGTCACCCTGTCAAGTTGAGGGTGATACCTCCGGCTCCTGCTGCTGCAGCATCCACATCTGCGCATAGGTGCCGCCGGCTTCCAGCAGCTCGCGGTGTGTGCCTTTCTCGAGCACGCGGCCGGCATCGATGACGAGGATCTGGTCGGCATCCATCACGGTCGATAGGCGGTGGGCGATGACCAGCGTGGTGCGGCCGACCTGGATGCGGTCCAGGGCAGTCTGAATGGCCTTTTCCGATTTGGAGTCCAGCGCCGAGGTGGCTTCGTCGAAGATCAGGATGGCCGGGTTCTTCAGCAGGGCGCGGGCGATGGCCACGCGCTGCTTTTCGCCGCCGGACAGCTTGAGGCCGCGCTCGCCCACCGGAGTCTCGTAGCCGTCGGGCAGGCGCAGGATGAAGTCGTGGATGTGCGCGGCGCGGGCGGCGGCTTCCACCTCCTCGCGGCTGGCACCGGGGCGGCCGTAGCTGATGTTGTAGTAGATGCTGTCGTTGAACAGCACGGTGTCCTGCGGAACGATGCCGATGGCGCTGCGTACCGAGCCTTGGGTCAGCTCGCGCAGGTCCTTGCCATCGATGCGGATGTGCCCGGAGTCGATGTCGTAGAAGCGATAGAGCAGGCGGGCGAGGGTGGACTTGCCCGAGCCGGAATGGCCGACCACTGCTACCGTCCCGCCCGGCGGAATCTCGAAGTCCACGCCGTGGAGGATTTCCCGGCGTGGGTCGTAGCCGAAATGCACGTTCTCGAAGCGCACGCGAGGTTGGGTGGTCTGCAAGGGAACGGCATCCGCTGCATCCCGCACGTCCTGGCGTTCGTCCAGCAGGCCGAACAGCCGTTCCATGTTGGTCAGCGCCTGCTTCACCTCGCGGTACATCATGCCGAGCATGAACAGGGGGGCGGAAAGCTGCAGCAGGTAGGTGTTCACCAGCACCAGGTCGCCGATGGTGAGTTCGCCCGCGACCACCCCGGCGGCAGCGCGCCACATCATGGCGGTGACGCCGATGGCGACGATGGCGGTCTGGCCCAGGTTGAGCAGCGCCAGGGACTTGGTGGCCTTGACCCGTGCGTTCTCCAGGAAGCGCAGGTTCTCGTCGTAGCGCGCCGACTCGTGGGCCTCGTTGTTGAAGTACTTCACCGTCTCGTAGTTGAGCAGCGAATCCACCGCGCGCTCGTTGGCGCGGGTGTCCGCTTCCACGGATGCGCGGTAGAAGCGGGTGCGCCATTCGGTGACGGCGAAGGTCCACAGACCGTAGGCCACCAGGGTGCCGAGGGTGATGAAGGCGAAGCCCCAGTCATAGGCCCAGACCAGCACCGCCGTCACCAGCAGCACCTCCAGCAGGGTCGGGACGATGGTGTAGAGGGTCCAGTCCAGCAGATCGGAAATGGCGCTGCCGCCACGCTCCACATCGCGGGCGACGCCGCCGGTGCGACGGCTGAGGTGGAACTTCAAGCTCAGTCCATGCAGGTGCTGGAACACCTTCAGGGTGATCTGCCGCGAGGCACGGGCCATCACCCGGGCGAACACCACCTGGCGCAGTTCGGTGAACAGGGTGACGCCGATACGCGAAGCGCCGTAGGCCACCAGCAGGGCTACCGGCAGTACCACCAGGCTCGGTTCGACGTTGAGCTGGTCGACGATCTGCTTGAGGGCGATGGGAATGTAGAGGTTGGCCAGCTTGGCCGCGACGATCAGCCCCAGGGCCAGGGCGATGCGGCCCACGTACGGCCGCAGGTAGGGAAGCAGCGTCGTGATCACGGCAACATCGCCACGAGAGTCGGCCTTTCGCGCGATGGGGGCCGCGCCGTCTTGTTTGTCAGCCGCATCCTGCGGTGCCGGGTTGTGATCCAGGGCTGCCATCGCCCACCTGCCTTCTGTTTATCGAGATGTGGCGACCATACTCCAGCGGCGGACGCATCGCGACGTTTCCTGGGCGATACAACTCATTGGCGCAGTCGATATCGGGGAGCCCAGGCGGGCGCCTCACGCCATTGGCGGCAGCCGGCGTTTCACCGGCGTCTTCTTGACGATGGCGGTGTTGGTTTCGGCGTAGACGTTGATCCGGTCCAGCAGGGTGTCGAGTTGCTCCATCGAGCGAACGCACAGCCGGGCGATGAAGCAGTCTTCGCCGGTCACCTTGTCGCACTCGGTGAACTCCGGAATGTCCTGGATGCGGCGTTCCACCTCCTGCAGCTGGCCGGGCAGGGGGCGGACGCGAACGATGGCCTGGAACTGGTAGCCGAAAGCTTTCGGGTCCACGTCCACCGTGTAGCCCTTGAGCACGCCGCGTTCCTCCAGCTTGCGCAGGCGTTCGGCGACGCTGGGGGAGGAGAGGCCGCTGATTTGCGCGAGGGCCTTGAGGGAGCGGCGGGAGTCTTCCATCAGTGCGGCAAGCAGCAACTGGTCGATGTCGTCGGTCATGGATGCCTCGTTAGGTGAACGGACGAAAGTGCCTTGATAGTAAAGGTAGATCGTTATTCAAGCCTTCGCTTTCGCATGGAATCGTCCCGATGTGGCTCGGCATACTGTGCCCCATGCAGAGGAGCCACATCATGGACAAATCGATTCAACGCGGTTCGCTGGAAATGGTCGCCGCCATGCTCATCTCCGGCACCATTGGCTGGTTGGTGATGCTGTCGGGGCAGTCGGTGCTGGATGTGGTGTTCTGGCGCTGCCTGTTCGGCGCACTGACCTTGCTGGTCATCTGCGCGGCGATGGGCTTCCTGCGTCCCGGCATCCTGACCCGTGCCACCTTCCTTCTGGCGGTACTCAGCGGCGTGGCCATCGTCGGCAACTGGGTACTGCTGTTCGCCTCTTATTCGCGGGCGTCCATCTCCATCGGCACAGCGATCTACAACGTCCAGCCGTTCATGCTGGTGGGGCTGGCAGCACTGTTCCTCGGCGAGAAGATCACCGCGCAGAAGCTGGCATGGCTGGCGGTGTCATTCGCGGGGATGTTGGCCATCGTCAGCGCCCACGGCGGGCAGGGCGAAAGTGGCAGCGATTACCTGGCGGGCATTGCCCTGGCCCTAGGCGCGGCGCTGCTTTATGCGATTGCAGCGCTGATCATCAAGCGGCTGAGTGGGGTGCCTCCGCACCTGATCGCGCTGATTCAGGTCACTACCGGGGTGCTGTTGCTGGCGCCCATGGCGAACCTGTCCAGCCTGCCGCAGGGCAGCGATACCTGGTCCATCCTGCTGACCCTTGGGGTGATCCACACCGGCGTGATGTACGTGCTGCTCTATGGCGCCATCCAGAAACTGCCGACCGCCATGACCGGCGCGCTGTCGTTCATCTACCCGATCGCGGCGATTTTCGTCGACTGGTTCGCCTTCGGCCGACAGCTCGAACTGCTGCAGTGGGCGGGCGTGGCGGCGATCCTGGTTGCGGCGTTGGGCATGCAGCAGGGGTGGGGATTCAACCTGCGCCGGGCAGTTCAAACTCAGTCGTAGGCACCATCCGTAGGTTGGCGCTCAGTTACGTAGGGTGGAAATCGCTTTTTATTTCCACCATCTGCACCCTGCCGCAGTCCCGATGGTGGATCGATGAAGCGTGATCCACCCTACACGAGCTCCGGGGGGAGTTCGCGCCTCAATGCACTTCTTTCGATGCCTGGCCGAACTGGAGGTCTGCCGTATTCAGGCGTTCCAGTTCACGGCGCACCATGTTGGCGAAGGCCGACGGCTTGAGGTGATACAGCTCGGTGGCGACCCAGGCGAGCCAGCGCGGGCCCATGGCTTCGCGCTGCGCCAAGAGGCGTAGCGCTTCGTCACGGGCCTGACCGGCATGCTCCTCGTGGAACTGCCGGCGGCTCGCGGGATCAGTTGGCTTGCAGGCCGACATAGACGTTCTGCACGTCGTCGTGGTTGTCCAGGGCCTCGAGGAAGGCTTCCACTTCTTCCAGTTCGGCACCGGACAGGCTGACCGGGTTCTTCGCCTTGTAACCCAGGTTGGCCGACTGCACGGTGAAGCCGAAGTCCGGCAGCGCCTTGCACACGGCGTCCAGGTCGGTCGCTTCGGTGTAGAACAGCGCGGTGCCTTCGTCGTCGGCTTCGAAGTCCTGGGCGCCGGCCTCGATGGCGGCCAGTTCCACATCGGCATCGGCGCTGGCCGGTTCCGCCTCGATCATGCCCAGGTGGTCGAAGTCCCAGGAAACCGAGCCGGAGGTGCCCAACTGGCCCTTGCGGAACAGCACGCGCACTTCAGCCACGGTGCGGTTCACGTTGTCGGTCAGGCACTCGACGATCACCGGCACGCGGTGCGGGGCGAAACCTTCATAGAGGGTGCGCTCGTAGTTGACCACTTCACCGGAAAGGCCAGCGCCTTTCTTGATGGCGCGCTCCAGCGTGTCTTTCGGCATGGAGGCCTTCTTGGCCTGGTGTACGGCGAGACGCAGCTTGGGGTTCATGTCCGGATCGGCGCCGTTACGCGCGGCGATCATGATCTCTTTCACCAGTTTGCCGAAGATCTTTCCTCGGGCGTTGGCGGCGGCTTCTTTCGGTTTGGCTTTCCACTGGGCGCCCATGGCGGCTCTCTCGCTGGTTCATTGGGGAAACGGGTGGAGATTCTACTGGGGCGGCGGGGGAGGCTGCCAGCCAACTCGTCAGCCCGCCAGGCCGTGCGGAGAATCTGGCGCCAATTGGCCATTATGGTTAGATTGCATCTCACCAGGCCAACAGGCGCCAGGCGGCGTAATCGCCCCTGCGAAGTGGAGTCCGAATGCAGTTGCCCAGCAGTTCCAACGCGCCGGAAGGCGCCAGAGATGAGCGATTCAACGGCCTGGTCCGTATGGCCAGACGACACTTCGATGTCAGGGCCGCCCTCCTGACCATTGGCGACAGTGACCTCCAGCCGGTCCGCGCCTGTGACGGCTGGACACTGGCAGCCCAGTTGCCGGATGGCCACCTTCTCCCTTCCTTCGCTGCCCAGGGTGATGCCCTGCTCGTGGTATCTGATATCAGCACAGATGAGGGCCTGCGCAATCACGGCCTGGTGAAGGCCCTGCCCGATCTGCGCTTTCTCGCCGCCTGCCCCTTGCCCGGGGAGGATGGCGCCCCATTCGGCATGCTCTACCTGCTGCACGACCAGCCCCGGGATCTGGATATCGATCAGCAGCAGGGGCTGCGTGACTTCGCCGAACTGGCGGCCGGCGTGCTGGCGCGGGAGGAGTCGGATCGGCGGGAACTCGAGCGCCTGCGCGAAAGCGAGCGCCGCCTGGCCCCCGCCATTGCCGGGAGCGGAACCGGCATCTGGGACCGCAACACAGTGACGGGCGAAATCCATTACTCCACAGGCTGGAAAGCGCTGCTGGGGTACGCCGACCACGAGGTCGGCAATCGCATCGAGGAGAGTTACACCCGCGTCCACCCGGATGACCTGGCGTACGTGCAGGCGACTATCCAGGCCCATTTCGAGCGGCGCACCGAAGCCTACGAAGTGGAACACCGGCTGCGTTGCCGGGACGGCAGCTACAAGTGGGTGTGCAGTCGCGGCAAGGTAGTTGAGCGCGATGAGAACGGGAAACCGCTGCGCATGGTGGGCACCACCACCGACATCACCGCCATGCGGGCACTGTCGGAGAAGATGCAGCAGACCGCCGCGCTGATGACCGACCTCACCAACGAGATTCCGGGCATGGTCTTCCAGTACCGGCGACGGTTGGATGGACACTCGTACTTTTCCTATGTCAGCGCCGGGGTCCGTGACATCTACGGGCTGACGCCGGAACGGCTGGAGCAGAGCGCCGACGCGTTGCACGCGATCATCCACCCGGACGACCTCGCGCTGTACCTCGGCTCCCTCGAATCCTCCGCCCGTGACCTCAAACCCTGGCATCTGGAATACCGGGTGCTGTTGCCGGGTTGCGGCGCGTCCTGGCGACAGGGTGATGCGCGGCCCAGGCCGCTGGCGGACGGCAGCGTGCTCTGGCACGGCTTCATCACGGATATCACCGAGCGCAAGCTGATCGAAGCGGAACTGCAGGTGTTCGCCACCACCGACTCACTGACCCAGCTGTCCAACCGCCGGCATTTCATGCAGCAGCTCGAGGGCGAACTGGCACGTGTGCAACGCTCGACCGGCTACTGCGTGGCAATCCTGATGTTCGACCTTGATCACTTCAAGGCCATCAACGATCGCTGGGGCCATTCCGTGGGGGACCTCGCGCTGCGGCACTTCTCGTCGATCCTCTGCGCTCAGCTGCGTCGGACCGACGCCGCCGGGCGCATGGGCGGCGAAGAGTTCGCGGTGGCGCTGAGCAATGCTTCAGTCGAGGAGGCCACGATCTTCGCCCAGCGTGTCCAGCAGGAACTGAGCAGCACACCACTGCCCCACGGCGACGAGCACCTGGCGCTGGCCGTCAGCGTCGGTATCGCCACCCTCCATCCCACCGATTCCAGCGCCGAGGTCACCCTGTCACGCAGTGATATGGCGCTGTATCGCGCCAAGCGCGGCGGTCGCAATCGCATCGAATGCCATTGAGTGAGCGAGGTCGAGGCGGCGGCCATGATCCTGGCTGACCGCCAAAACCACCCTCCTGAGTTCGTCTCCCCAGCCCGACAATTCCCGGCAGCGACCACGCCCACGATCCGGCGCTGACGCGCGACTGAGTGGAAATGGGGAACCGGACGGCGGTAGCTGATAACAAAACTTTATCCAGGGTCTTGCAGGGTGAAGCGCCGTGCGGCGGATTTTCTTTCACCTGCGCGCCGCAAATTGCCACGGAGAGTGCACAGGATGGGGCGGAATCGCGCATCATTGAGCGCAATCAGCTTGAGGGAGGTTTCCATGGAGGTCATGTCATCCGTTCTGCGCCTTGGCGCGCTGTCACTGGGACTGGCGGTGGCCAGCGTCGCGGTGGCGAGCGAGGAGACGCAACTGGTCGATTCCATCAACACCTATCGCGGCCAGGTGCAGCCTTGTGCCGGCCAGGCGTCGATGGAGTTGCCCCCGCTCAAGGCCGACCCTCGGCTGATCCTGCCGGCGGGGAGTATTGGCGACCTCCAGCAAGCGCTTTCTCGAACGGCTTATCCGCTGGTGAACGTGCAGGCCATCAACCTCTCCGGTCCGCGTGACGCTCAGGCGGCCATGAAGGCCCTGCAGGAAAGCTTCTGCCAGGTGGTGCTCGACCCGCAGTTCGTCGATGTCGGCGTGAGCCGCGAGGGGCAGGACTGGCGCATCGTGCTGGCCCGGCCGCTTCTGGCTGGCGGCCTGGGCGACTGGCAGGCGGAAGGGCAGAAACTGCTGGCGCAGATCAACAGCGCCCGCAACCAGGCCCGCCAATGCGGTACCCAGTCGTTCCCCGCAGCAGCACCGCTGACCTGGAATGCCACCTTGGCAGGCGCCGCCCTGGAGCATACCCGCGCCATGGCGAACCAGAACTTCTTCGACCACAAGGACCGCGACGGCCGTACCCCCGGCGACCGTGCCGAGCTGGCCGGTTACTCCGCGCAACTGATCGGCGAGAACATCGCTGCCGGCCTGGACACCTCCAGCAAAGTGGTGGATGGCTGGCTGGCCAGCCCTGGCCACTGCGCCAATCTCATGAACCCGCAGTTCCGTGAATTGGGCGCCGCCTACGCGGTGGACCCGAAGAGCGATGCGGGCATCTACTGGACGACGATGTTCGGGGCGCAGTAAGCACGGCGGAGGAATCAGTCCAGGCTGTTCTTGACTCGCTCGCCAAGAATGAAGGCCTTGCCCAGATCGGGGGCGACCACGACCGGAAGCAGTGAATAACTGCCTTCCGGATAGTTGCCACCGCCACCGGCGCCGTACTGAATGACCAGCATCAACTGGTAACGGCCGTTCACGCCGTCCTCTTTCAGATCCGAGCCATCGGGCGCCTTGGCTATCCAGGCGGTGATCGGAATTTCCGGGTCGCCGTGGGGTTGGAATGCACTCGCCATATCGCCGTCATGGATGCGGACCACCGGCTCGCCGTTACCCTCGTACTCGTAGGTACCCGTGATCGGCGCCGGAAGGCTGGGGCTCACGTTGTAACCCACACCATTGACCGTTTTGGTGAGCAGGCCATTGGCTGCCGGGGCCGAGGCTTCAGTGCTCGCAGGCGCGGGTTGGCTGGCGGCGTTCTCTCGCTCGATCTGGGCCAATATCTCGGCCGCCTGAGCGTTCACTTCCTCCTCGATTCCCGCCTCCTGGATCATGGCCTTGTGCTGGGCCATCAAGGCCTCCACCTGAGCGTCTTGTGCTGCGCTGTCCGGGCTGGCGGAGGGAGGATTGTCCTGAGGCTCGGCCGATACCGACGGAGCGGATTCGACGACGGCTGTCGTGGCGGTCAGCGCCGAATGGACGTGCTCAGCGGAAGGTGCCGATTGGCCTGTGGCGGTCACGGCCGGTGACAGGGCAGCTTGCTCAGCGGTGGGTTGCTGCGTGGCAGGTGCCGGCGGAGCGGTTTGGGCAATCGTCTGCGTAGGGGCGTTCTCTTGCGGATAGGGCGTGGAGAACAGGACTTTCGTCACCTTGCCATCAGCGCTCGCTTCGACAATCTCGTGCACATAGGCGCCATCGGGGGACTGGCGGATGCGGTAGGGTGCGATGCCGAGAAAGAGCACGGAACCATCGGCTTCGAGCGTGCCCACCCATTCGACGCCGTTCAGGTTGCTGATCAGTTGGCCCGGACGAGCGCCGCGGCGAATGGTGCGGCTGAACAGCACGTCGCCGGCGTGGCTTCGAGCCGTTTCGCGGATTTCCTGGCCCGGTGTGCTCCAGGAAATGTCGTATCCGGGCACGTCCTGCTGTTGGGGCGTGAAGCGATGACCCACGAGCGAGGCGTAAGCCCCCCATACGGCCGGGTCTGCGTTGAAGCGGATACTGAAGTCCGCTGGCGGCACCACTTGCGTATAGCCGGACGGGGGCGGCACGGGCACACAGCCGGCCAACAGGCTGGCCATGAGGGCAAGGCTGGACGCAGCATGGGACCGGCGGCCGGTCCATGGCGATATCGTGGTCTTCATTGTTGTTATTCGCTCCTGTCCTTTATCGGTCGTGCTCCACGCAACTCGAGTGTTTTTACCGGAAGCACCAGTGGTTGGACAGGGGCTATTCGGGGCGCAGTAAGCGCCCCATTGCCGCGCTTCAGTCCTGGACGAGATGCGCTGCGAAGCCGCTTTCGCTCGGGGCGAGGTCAGGGCGCAGGGTGAGGGCGGGAATTTCGTAGTCGCCGGCGTTCTGCTTGCGATAGGGGATGGGCGGCGTCTGCCAGAAGCTGTCCAGGCGCTGGCCAAGTTCTTCGCGCACGGCGGCGAAGCGGGCTTCGTCCATGCGGCTGGTGCGATAGACCAGGAAGGGCGGTAACACGTCAAAGCCGGGGTAATGCAGGATGCCGCGCTGGATGGGGAACAGCAGATCATCAATGGGACCGTTGATGCCGCGCGAACTGTAGTGGGAGTCCCAGCCGCCGGTGGTGACGATCAGCATGGCGCGCTTGCCGGCCAGGTTGCCTTCGCCGTAGCGGTTGCCCCAGCGACTGTCGGAGTGCTCGCCCACGCCGTAGGCGAAACCATAGGCGTAAACGCGCTCGACCCAGCCCTTGAGGATCGCCGGCATGGTGAACCACCACATCGGGAATTGCAGGATCAGCGCATCGGCCCAGCGCAGCTTTTCCTGCTCGCGGGCAATGTCATCGCTCTGCCGGCCATTGGCGAAGGCTTGCTTCGAATCGCCGGACGGAGAGAAAGGCACGCCCGGCCGGTAGTCGAGGTGGTCATCGGCATCCAGCGTGGCCTTCCAGCCCATCGCATAGAGGTCGCTGACCTGAACCTGATGGCCGGCGGCTTCCAGGCGTTGCACGGCGAAATCCCGAAGGGCGCCGTTTAGGGAGCGGGGTTCGGGGTGGGCGAATACGATCAGGACATTCATGGGGAACACCTCCAGTGCGGGATGGGCGCAGGATGGAATTCCGCCAGGTATATTGGAAATGAATATCCAATATTCCAGGTATTGCAATGAATAATCTCAGGCGGCTGGACCTCAACCTGCTGGTGACCCTGGACGTGCTGCTGGCCGAGCACAACGTGACGCGTGCGGCGGAGCGGCTGAACTTCTCCCAGCCTTCGGTGAGTGTGCACCTGGCGAAGTTGCGCGACGTCTTCGACGACCCGCTGCTGTTGCCGGGACCACGCGGCATGCGCCCAACCGCGCGCGCCGAGGAGTTGCGCGAGCCCCTGCGCCAGGCACTCGAAGCGCTTGAGCGGGCGGTGGCGCCGGCCAGTGCCTTCGACCCGGCCGAGGCGCAACAGACCTGGCGCATCGCTGCCACCGACTACGGCGAGTCATCCATTCTCCTGCCGGCCCTGGCTGGACTGCGGGCACGGGCTCCGGGCACGCGGCTGGCCGTCGTGGAGATGGCGCCAGCACGCATCGCCCGGCAGGCGGAGCAGGGGGAAATCGACCTGGCCTTCCACACTGTCGAAGGCTCTCCCCACAACCTGCGGCGCCGCACCCTGTTTGCCGAGCGCTACGTGCTGGCGGGTCGCATCGGCCATCCGGGACTGAAGAAGCGGCCGACCTTGAAGCAGTTCTGCGCGCTGGAACAGGTGATCGTCTCGCCCGATGGCGGCGGCTTCCATGGCATCACCGACGAGACCTTGGCGGAGCACGGGCTGGAGCGGCGGGTGGTGCTGTCCGTGCCGCATTTCCTCTTCCTCCGATCGGTGCTGGAGAGCACCGACCTGGTGGCCATGTTGCCTGAGCGACTGGTACGCGGCAGCGCCTCCCTGCAAGTGGTGGAGGCTCCGCTGGAGATACCGGGCTACGAGATGGCCATGCTCTGGCATGAACGCTCCCACCGCGATCCGGCGCACCAGTGGTTGCGCGAGCAGATTATTCAGGCGGTGTGAGGTTTGTAGGAGCGAGCTTGCTCGCGAACCTTTCGAGCCGATCTTTCGCGAGCAAGCTCGCTCCTACACAAAGTCCTCAACATGGTGGAGGCCCCGTTGGAGATACCGGGCTGCTCTGGCACGAACGCTCCCACCGCGACCCGGCGCACCAGTGGTTGCGGGAGCAGATCGTTCAGGCGGTGTGAGGTTTGTAGGAGCGAGCTTGCTCGCGAACCTTTCGAGCCGACCTTTCGCGAGCAAGCTCGCTCCTACACAAAGTCCGCATGGAAGTCAGAAACGACAACGGGAGCCCTAAGGCTCCCGTCGAGGTGAATCATCAGTGCGGCTGGTTCAGGGTCAGTCGCATCTGGCGGTTCACATCCTTGTACAGCAGGTAGCGGAAGCGGCCAGGGCCACCGGAGTAGCAGGCTTGCGGGCAGAAGGCGCGCAGCCACATGAAGTCACCGGCTTCCACTTCGACCCAGTCCTGGTTCAGGCGATACACCGCCTTGCCTTCCAGCACGTACAGGCCGTGTTCCATCACGTGGGTTTCAGCGAAGGGAATCACGCCGCCCGGCTCGAAGTTGACGATGTTGACGTGCATGTCATGACGCATGTCGGCCATGTCGACGAAGCGGGTGGTGCTCCAGCGGCCTTCGGTATCCGGCATCACCTTCGGCTCGATGTCCTGCTCGTTGGTGACGAAGGCTTCCGGCAGTGGTACGCCGTCGACTTTCTGGTAGTGCTTGCGAATCCAGTGGAAGCGGGTGTGCTGACCGGAGGTGTTGCGCACCTTGTAGTCGGCACCCGGCGGGATGAAGGCGTAGCCGCCCGGCAGCATGGTGTGGACCTGGCCTTGCAGGGTCAGGGTCAGCTCGCCTTCCACGATGAACAGCACCGCTTCAGCGTTGACGTCCTGCTCAGGCTTGTCGCTGCCGCCGTTGGGGGCGAGTTCGACAATGTACTGGGAGAAGGTTTCGGCGAAGCCGGACAGCGGGCGGGCGATGACCCACATGCGCATGTTGTCCCAGAAGGGCAGGTGGCTGGTGACGATGTCACGCATCACGCCCTTGGGGATAACGGCATAGGCTTCGGTGAACATGGCGCGGTCGGTGAGCAGCTCGGTCTGTGCCGGGTGCCCGCCGTGCGGCGCGTAATAGGTGGATTTGGCCATGGGGTATTTCCTCATTGTTGTCTTGCTGCCTGTCGCGCGTGGCGCCGAGGCTACAAACCGTGCAGATCGGAGCGCCAAGGGGGCGCTGCCGTCGCTGAAAGCCACGATATCCAGCGGCGATTTCATGCACAAATTAAATGTTGGAATCCACCGTATTCATTTTTCGAATGTGGTCACTGGCGCAGCTCAGCTCCGAGTGTCTTGGGCCAGGACCCGTGTCAGCACGCGCGCAAGCTCCTGCACCATCGGGTCCGCCGCAGGGCGATGGAGCAGGGCCACTTCGAACATATCCACAGCGGGCAGTCCGGTGTTCTTCGGTACGACCGCGTGGCCCGCCGTAACCGCGCGCAGGGGCAGCAGGCCGATGCCCATGCCATCGGCGATGGCCGACTGGATGCCGGACAGGCTCGAACTGGTGAAGCTGATATGCCAGCGCCGGCCCACGGACTCCAGGGCGCTGATCATCTCGTCGCGGTACACCCCGCGCGGCGGGAAAGTGACGATCGGTAGCGGGTCGAGGTCGATGCAGGGGTTGTTGGCGCTGTCCACCCAGCGCGTCTTCTCCGGCCAGCAGGCCACTGCCTCGCGGCTGTTCTGGCGCTGCTTGAGCAGCACCAGATCCAGTTCGCCACGGTCGTAGCTGGCACTGAGGTCGCGGCTGAGACCGCTGGTGACCTCCAGCTTCACCTGCGGGTAGCGCCGGTTGAAGGCGGCCAGTTGCTCGGTGGTGCGCCCGGTGGCGAAGTCGTCCGGCACGCCGATGCGTACGGTCAGCGCCACGGTGGCACCGGAGAGCGCCTCGGCCATTTCGTCATTGAGGGCCAGCAGGCGTCGTGCGTAACCCAGCAAGGTGTCGCCAGCATCGGTGGGCAGCACATCGCGGTTGCCGCGCTCCAGCAGGCGATGCCCGGCCATTTCTTCCAGGCGGCGAATCTTCTGGCTGATGGTGGATTGGGTTGAATGCAGGCGGGTGGCGGCGGTGGTGAAGCTGCCGCAGTCGGCCACCGTGACGATGGCTCTCAGCAGGTCGAGGTCGAACAGGCGGCTATTCGATTTCTCACTTTCACTCATGGCGGTATCTGGTTTGTGAATGATCTTTCAGCTTTTAGCAGCTCACCCTCGTCCCGGCAATCCAGACCGCATTGAGTGCCCGGAACGACCAGGCCTGGGGCACCGCAGTGCCCCAGGCCTGGGTTCCGGCAAGCTCAGCGGGATTCGATCCTGCTCAGCGAGTGGCCGGCGACGAAGATGGACGCGGCGAGCAATCCCAGGTCCTTGAGGAGGAACTGGCCAGGCGCAACGCTGATGCCGGGGAATCCGACACTGGGCTCGATCACACCGGGGGTCGAGAACATGAAGCTCAGCGTGGTGAAGAACAGCCCGGCGGAAAGGGCACCTCCCACCAGCGAAAACTTCGGCGACAGCAAGCGTCCCGCAATCAGAAGGCCGATGGACACCTCCAGGAACCCGAGCAGGGTGGAGAAGGTTCGCACGCTGAACAGGTCATAGAGCCAACCCAGCAGCGGACTGTTGCTCACGAGCGGGACCAACCCTTCTGCTTCGTACTGGGTGAATTTCATGCCGCCGAACCAGAAGTAAATGACAGCGAGGGCGAAGTAGGCGCCGTAGGTTCCGACAGCGGTGGTGTAGGCACCGAGCGACAGTCTGTTCGTTTGGGTGGGGTTGGCTTGGCTGGTGATATCGAGCGTTTTCATGATTCTGGCTTCCCGTAACTTGGCTAAGGGGTGTCCCGGCAATCTGGTTGAGTGCCCTTGGGACGAAGGTTCAACGTGCAACCTGCGTGGGAGCGACCGAGGGGTCGTTCCGTGCCCCTCACGCCTGGGGCCATCAGTTTCCGATGAGTCATCTCTCCTGATCCCCCGCAGACTGCGTGGGGTGTGGAGATAGTGTTGCCGGGTAAGCCAAGCGTTTGGGCACAGAACGTATGAGGTATGGTGCAGATCGTCCAAAGCGAACGGGAATCCCCTGCCGGCCAGCGCCGCTGGCGCAGTGCCCAGCCCTGGGCTTCGCTTTCCAGTAATGGGACCGGCAGATCGGTCCTGCCTTGAGAGGAGCATTGCCATGAGCGGGCACGGTAGCGAACTGCTGGAGCGGGTACTGCTGGCGCATGGTGGGCGAGAGCGTTGGAACGCGTTCACCCGGGTGGATGCCAGCATCGTGACGGGCGGATCGCTCTGGGGCATGAAGGGCCTGACCCAGGACAGCGAACCGCGCCGCATGACCGTCTGGTTGCATGAGCAGAGGGCTTCGGTGATGCCGTTTGGCGCGCCGAATCAGCGCACGGCGTACACGCCCGGCCGGATCGCGATCGAAACCACCGATGGGCAGTTGCGGGCAGAACGGCTCGACCCGCGGACGTCTTTCCAGGGCCACGGGGAAACGACACCCTGGGACCCGCTTCACCGCGCCTACTTCAACGGCTACGCGCTGTGGTCATACCTGACCATGCCGTTCCTCTTCACGCTGCCGGGCGTGAAAGTTGAAGAGGTCGCGCCGTGGGATGAGGGCGGTCAGCCATGGCGGCGTTTGCGGGTTCAGTTTCCGGAGGACGTCGCGACGCATTGCCCGCAACAGGAGTTCTATTTCGGCGAGGACTTTCTACTGCGTCGCCATGACTACAGCGTCGACGTGAGTGGCGGATTGCCCGCCGCCCAGTACGTCCACGATTACATCGAGGCCCAGGGGCTGCGCACGCCGGGCAAGCGACGGGCGTACCGCCGCGATGCGAAAAACCACGCCATTGAAGCGCAGCTGCTGGTCGCCATCGATATCAGCGAGTTGCGCTACTCATGAAAAATCGATGCTTTGGTCCCAGGGGTCGCTGCTCTTGCCGCGTCTGTTGACTTGCCGACGATCCTCTTCGAAGCGGATGGTCTCGCGGCGATCCCCCATCTTTCGCCGATCACCGCCTTGACGTGTTTCGATCTGGAACTTCGCCTTGCCCCGGGCGGACGGTTCCGAGGGATCGATGGGCTTCATGCTGAGCTTGTCGAGGTTCGGTTTGTCGTTCGTATTCATCGCTTCACTCCGGTGGGACGCCAACTACCAGAGGGTAGATCGGGGATCGCCCCCACACGTGGGGGATGGAATGAACGGGCGATTGGGGCGCCTATTCGTCGCCTATTCGGTCCAGTCGACATTGTGCTCGACGAGATACGCATCGACTGCCGACCCTATGGTCGGGTGGAACACCTCGGTCCCGATCTCATCCAGTACGCCCAGGCGGTGCATCTTGTCCTTGACCGGGTCCTTCATCTCGGCAAAGCGCAGCTCGATCCCCCCTTTGCTTAGCCTCCGCTCCAACTCCACCAGCATGTCCGCCGAGGTGACGTCGACGCTGGTGACCGGTTCGGCAGCCACCACCACGCGGCGAACCGGGGTCGGGGACTGGGCGATAGCTTCTTCTATGCAGCGCTGGAACTGCTCAGCGTTGGCAAAGAACAGCGGCGCATCCCAGCGGAACAGCAACAACCCCGGCACCTGACGCGCGTCTGGATAGCGCGAGATGTCGTGGTAGCCACGGATGCCGTCCACGCGTCCAAGGGTGGCGTGATGAGGGCGCCAGCCGTCCCAGAGAAATTCGATCACCGCAATCAGCACGGCCAGGCCGATGCCGGGGACCGCACCGAGCACGACCACGCCTATCAGGCAAACGATGGACAGCCAGAACTCCCAACGCTGGATGCGGTGGATACGGCGTAGATCCTTGAATTCGAACAGTCCGATGGCGGAAGCAATGACCACGGCCGCGAGCGCGCTTTCCGGCAGGTGCTGCAACAAGTTGGGGCCGAGCAGCAACAGCAGGGCCACGCCCAGGGCGCCGAATACCCCGGTCAGCTGGGATTTGGCACCTGCGGACTCGGCCACGGGCGTGCGTGAGGAGCTACTGCTGATGGGAATACCCTGGAACAGTCCGGTCGCCAGGTTCGCCACGCCCAGGCCGATCATTTCCTGGTTCGGGTTCACGCGGGTCTTGGTTTTTGCCGCGTAGGTACGAGAAAGCACGCTGGTATCGGCGAAGGCCACCAGCGCCACGGTGAAGCCGCCGATCAGCACGGCGGTCAGGTCTTTCATCTCGATGAGAGGCAGGGCGAAGCTCGGTAATCCCTGGGGAACCTCACCGACCACCTTCACTTGGTGGCTGGCTTCCAGGCCGAATGCGCCCACTATCAGGGTGGCCGCCACGACCGCAATGAGAATGCCGGGTACGCGCTCGAAACGCTTGAGCAACAGGATGACGACCAGGCTGCCGGCGCCCACCGCAAAGGCGTACCAATTGGCCTTGCCGTCGAACACCGCCTGGAACAGGCTCACCACATCACGCAGCGGACCGGCACTTTCAATGGAGATACCGAACAGCTTCGGTGTCTGGCTTATCAGCACCGTCAGTGCGATGCCGTTCATGTAGCCGTAGCGAATCGGTTTGGACAGCAATTCCGTCACGAACCCGAGTCGCAACAGGCCCGCACCGATGCAGACCACGCCTGACACCAGCGCCATGGCACTGGCCAGGACGATGGCGCGCTGCGGGTCGCCTCCGGAGAGCGGCAGCACGACCGCAAGAATGATGGCGACCAGTGCCGAGTCCGGCCCGAGCACCATGTAGCGGCTGGGGCCGAACAGCGCATAGGCGAGCAGGGGAACGATGGTGGCATACAGACCGTAGATACCGGGAACGCCCGAGGCCTCGGCATAGGCAATGCCGACGGGAATCAGCATGGCCGTGAGGACCAGGCCGGCCAGCAAGTCCTTCGGTAGCCAGCCGAGTTGGTAGTCGTGCAGGAGCTGCAATCCCGGCACCCAGCGACGCCATCCCTCGGGTTCAGGCGCTGAGGTGCCCGGCGGCGGCTCCGGCTCGGCGGTGTTGCTGGATGGGGGCTGGTTCATGAACCGTTCCTGCCTCGTGTTGGCCTGCTGACGAAAAGCGATATGTCACGCATGCAAAGGTAGACCCGCGGGATCAGTCGCACCTGACGATGCGATGGGGAGTGCCTAGACTCATCAGGCACACGCCTCGTCGTATCCACGGCGGGCAGTCTGGCGTGCCGTCGTCACTACAACCGGGCCACCGGGAGGAGGCGGGCGTGAACAAGCATCCAATGGCAGGCATCTCACGGCGGCATTTCCTCGGCGGCGGCGTGGTGCTGCTGGGTGGCGGGTTGCTGGCAAGGTCCGCCTTCGCGCAGCAAGCCTGCTCGGTGACCCAAGGCGATATTCTCGGCCCGTACTACCGCTTCGGTGCGCCATTCCAGTCGCGGCTGGCCGGGCCCGAGGAACCGGGTGAGCGTCTGGTGGTGACGGGCACCGTGTTCAGCTCCGATTGCCGCACGCCTGTCGCGAACGCGCTGGTGGAGGTCTGGCAGGCCAATGGTGCCGGCCTGTACGACACCGAAACACCCGGCAACTACACCGACAAGGGCAACTTCAAGCTGCGCGGCATGCTCTACACCGACGCTCAGGGCAAGTACCGCATTGAGACCGTCATGCCTGGCCGCTACCCCGTTCCGCCGAATCTGCCGGGACTGGAAAAGTACGGCGGGATCATGCGCCCCGCCCATATCCACTTCCGGATCATGGAAGCGCTCCATGTGCCGGTCACGCTACAGCTCTACTTCAAGGGCGACCCCTTCATCGCTGGCGATCCGTGGGCCCATGATCGCTTCACCAACACCATCGAGCTGGAGCAGGACGGCGAGTTGCGCCGGGGCCTGTTCGATATCGTTCTGGCCCGTGGCTTCGGCTGAGTCATGCCCCACTTGCAGGCGGTATTGCTCGATATCAGCGGTGTGCTGTGCGATGGCGACCAGCCCATTCCCGGCGCCGTGCAGGCCGTGCGCCAGTTGCAGGACAGAGGCTATCCCCTGCGGCTGATCACCAATACCTCGCGCCAGGGCCTGACCAGCATCCAAAGGCAACTCAAGGCCATGGGCTTCGAGGTGCAGCCGGAGCAACTCTTCACTGCGCCCAGGGCCGTGCGTCGTTACCTGCAGGACCACGGGCTGCGTCCGTTCTGTCTGATCCATCCGGGGCTGGAAGAGGAATTCGCCCAATGGCTCGATCAGGCAGACCCGGATGCCGTGGTCGTGGGCGATGCAGAAATGCGCTTCGACTATGAACACCTGAACCGCGCCTTCCAGTTGCTGATTGGCGGGGTGCCACTGATCTGCATGGGCGACAACCGCTACTTCCGTGCCCACGGCGCCTTGCATCTGGATGCCGGGCCTTTCGTGCGGGCCCTGGAATACGCCGCAGGTACCACGGCGCTGGTGCTGGGCAAGCCATCTGCGG
The DNA here is from genome assembly GCF_013393345.1 of Pseudomonas taiwanensis. Taxonomy (GTDB): domain Bacteria; phylum Pseudomonadota; class Gammaproteobacteria; order Pseudomonadales; family Pseudomonadaceae; genus Metapseudomonas; species Metapseudomonas resinovorans_C. Next base: position 27,402 of record NZ_QJRF01000028.1, on the reverse strand, counting down.
ACTTCTTCGCCAGCGCGCTGGACGATATGGGCGTGCGTGCCGATCAGGCGTTGATGATTGGTGACGATGTGGTGGCTGACATCATCGGCGCCCAGGCTGCCGGCCTGCACGCTTGTCTGGTGCGAACTGGCAAGTATCGGCAAGGGGATGAGTCCCAAGCTCCGGAAGCCTGGGTGGCCGCCGACCTGGCGGAGGCGGTGGCGCGGTATTGCTGAGGGGCAGGTTGGGTCTTGCTATCACGGAGCTACCGGTTGGAATTCCTATTCATTCTTTCTGGATAATAGGTCAGAAAATTCATGAAGTAAGGTGAGATTTCTGGTTCTTGTTCGGCCTATTTCGGGTGCTCATATTCATTCGCTCTTGGAATGGAGCCAGAGCGATGAATCGTCGAGAGAAACCTCTGAAACGATTTCGGCCCGTGCTGCAAGGCACAAAATCTGTGCGGTCTTCTCGAATGTTCGCCCACAAAGAGGAGCCTGCCTGATGAAAGTCGAGAAAATTGACCTCTATGGCAATGGCAACTTTTTCGTCCGCCAGTTTCTCCCTGCTGATGAGCCCGTGAGGAATGTGGTCGTCATTTGTGGTGGTCTTGGGATTAACGCCGTTTTCTATCAATCGTTCGCACGCTGGCTTGCTGAGCGAGGTTCTTGCGTCGTGACGTTCGACCATCGTGGTCTGGGTCTCAACGCGGTACCCGAGGCGGAGATGGATCGAATAGATGTGGAAACCTGGTTCAGCCAGGATCTGAGCACCATCCTGTACCGGTTGCGTCTGAAGTATCCCGATCTATCTCTTTGTTGCATTGGGCACAGTTTCGGTGGCGCGACCCTGGGAGCATGTCCTGCCATCGGTGTCGTAGATCGCATTGTGCTGGTGTCGGCGCAAAGCGGTTACATGGGTAACTTTGGGCTCCGTATCAGGGCACTGCTAGGAATGTATGTGTATGTCCTGATCCCGTTGCTCGTTCCATTGCGTGGCTACTTTCCTGCCAAGAAAATTGGAGCCGGTGAGAACATTCCACGCAGGGTAATTCACCGGTGGCGGCAATGGGTGCGGGCGCCTGGGTATGTTCAGGATGATCCAAGTCTGAATCGCGAGGGGTACAGGAAGTTCAAGGGTACCTTGGCCGCGCTGGCATTCAACGACGATCAGATGGCGCCCTTGAGTACCGTCGTCGAGGTCGTTGACTACTACAGCCACGCTTCCCACTCATCGTTGCAAAGCATCTCCCCTGAAGACACGGGTATGAGTGAGATTGGGCACTTCAAGATGTTTTCCCGCGCTGCTGCGGAGACCCTCTGGCCACTGATCCACAAGAGCCTCACCTCCGCACCTGAATGGCTTGGTGGTATCCGGCACTGATCGCTCGTGGCCATGAATCGCTGTCTGGGCACTGCTAGCCAGATTGAGCACTTTGCTCCACCCAGCCTATGGTCGAAACGTAGGCTGGATGGAGTATTTCATTGAGAAATCCACATCGCTACCTGGGCTGGGCTGGGTAGAGATTCGCGAATCTTTTCACCTTCGACGCGATGGGTTTCGTACCTCAACCCATCCTACGTGGAGCGTGATCAGGCTTGCGTGGGCGGCGTTCCGCTAGAGCGAAGCGAAACCCAACATGAAACCGTCGCGGGCTGTCACACAATTACGTAAACGTGGCGCTCGAACTCGAGTAGCTTTACGCCGTTTATGTAATCGAGAGTTGAGCAATGGATATCTTCGACCGTTTGAAGGCCGCCGCACCTGCCGACTGGAACAGCTATGTCGATCATGCATTCGTGCGCCAGATGGCCGCCGGGGCGCTGCCGCAAGCTGCGTTTCAGACGTATCTGGTTCAGGACTATCTGTTCCTGATCCAGTTCGCCCGGGCCTGGGCGCTGGCTGCCTACAAGAGCCGCACTCCGGCGGATATTCGGGCGGCGCAGGCGGGGCTGGCGGCGATCCTCGATGAGACCGACCTGCATGTGCGGTTGTGCGCGCGGTGGGGGCTTTCGCAGGAAGACATCGAGTCGGCACCGGAGCACCAGGCGACCGTGGCCTATACCCGCTTCGTGCTGGATTGCGGCGCTGCAGGAGACCTGCTGGAACTTCACGTGGCCCTGGCACCCTGCGTGATCGGCTATGCCGAGATCGGCCGCAACCTCACGCCCGACGGCGTTGCAGCGCTGGGTGATCATCCCTATCGCGAGTGGATTGGCGAGTACGCAGGCGAGGCGTATCAGGGCGTAGCCGCAGCGGCACGCAAACACCTCGATGACCTGGCGGCGCGCAGCATGACGGAGCGTCGTTTCGAGGAACTGGTAGACGTATTCGCGAAGGCGTCGCGCCTGGAAGCGGACTTCTGGCAGATGGGCTTGGCAAGCGCGCAAGCCTGATCAGAGAAATGGCAGCCGCTGGTGCGGCTGCCATCCAAGCAGTTTCAATCGCTCCGACGAACCTCCCCTCAAACCCCTGTCGCGAAATGAAAAGTGCCTGACAGCCAAAGCGAAGTCGGGACGAACCGTCGTTCCTAGGATCGAGCACCAGGCCGGGGCTGCATCACGCAGCCACCTTGCCTCTGCACACCAGTATCCCTTGGCGCCTGTCGAGGCCGGGATTCCCTGGTTCCCATAATCCGCAGCGTTGCTCGAATCAGGAATACAGATGCGCCAGAACATGCCGATCACCCAACGGGAGCGCAGCGTTCCCGATCACCAGCATCTGACTTCGGCCACCGACTGCCGTGGCATCATCACCTACTGCAATGACGAGTTCTGCGCTGTCAGCGGCTTCAGCCGCGAGCAACTGATCGGCAGCCCACACAACCTGATACGCCACCCGGACATGCCCGAACAGGTATTCAGGCAAATGTGGGACTACCTCAAGGCTGGCAAAAGCTGGATGGGCATCGTCAAGAACCGCTGCAGCAATGGCGATTTCTATTGGGTCAACGCCTATGTCACGCCGATTCTCGAGGCGGGGCAGGTGGTGGGCTACGAGTCGGTTAGAACCCGACCCGATGCCAGTCAGGTGCGCCGCGCGGAGTTGCTCTATGCACGACTGAATGGTGGGCGGGCGGCAAATTCCGTGGGGGAGCGACTGGGCGTGGCTGCGCGCTTCCTGCTGCTGCCCGTGCTCGGCGCGCTGCTGGGCGTGACCCTATACGCCAACGGGCATGCGGGGTTCGGCATCGCCAGCGTGTTGTTGCTTACCTTCGCGCAAACCCTGGCCACCCTGGGTTTCGTGAAGCGTGCCTTGTCGCGGGTGGCGCAGGCCGCGCCCAAGGCATTCGCCAGTGACTTGGTGGCGCGCACCTATACCGATGACACCGGTGCTGTGGCCAGCCTGCAGCTGGCGTTGATCAGCGAGGGGGCGCGGATTCGTTCCGCGCTTTGCCGGCTGGGCGATTTTGCTGACTTGACCGCCAGCCAGGCCTCGCAGAATGGCCAGTTGGTGCAACAGGCCGAACAGGCGCTGCAAGCGCAGCGGGTCGAAGCGGAAATGGCGGCCACTGCCATGCACGAGATGGCCACCTCGATCTCCCAGGTCTCCAGCCATGTGCAGCAGACCGCCCAGGAAGCCCAACAGGTCAGCCAGCTTTCGCTGGAGGGCTCGCGACAAGCGCAGCAGAGCCGAATAGTGGTAGAGAAACTGGCACAAACCGTGGACCAGATCAGCACATCGGTAACTGGGCTGGCCACCGAAGCCGAGTCGATCCAGCAGGCGGCGGACATGATTCGCGCCATCGCCGAACAGACCAACCTGCTGGCCTTGAATGCGGCCATCGAAGCCGCACGTGCCGGCGAGCAGGGACGTGGCTTCGCCGTGGTCGCCGATGAAGTGCGCGCCCTGGCGTCCAAGACCCAGGAGTCCACCGAGGCCATCCAGCGCATTATCGTTAACTTGCAGAATGTGGCCGGTAAGGCCGTGACGGTCGCACGGCAGGGCAGCAGTGAGGCGCGTAGCGGGGTAGAGCGGGTAATCGAGACGGAAGCCGCCCTGGATGGCATCACCACTGCGGTCGAGCGCATTCACCTGATGGCCGAGCAGATGGCCAGCGCAGCCGGGGAGCAGAGCCAGGTGGCCGAGGATATCTCGCGGCAGATCGGCACCATCTCCCAGGCTGCCGAGCACAATGCTGTCATCACCTCGCGCTCCTCCCAGTTGGGCAGCGAGTTGGCAACTACCGCGCATTCCCTGCACGCGCTGGTTGCGCGCTTCAATACCTGACGGTACGGACTGCGCATGGGCCGCTGGCACGTGCGCTGACGTAGGTTGGGTAGAGGCACGAAACCCAACGATTTGCCATCACCGTTGGGCCTCGCTTAGCTCGGACCAACCTACAGGTGAATCAGTGGACGCTGGAGCAGGCTCGGGCAATCGCCCAGGTGCAGTCTCGCCCTGCCTGGGGGATGACGCTTATTCATCCCCCAGGCAGGGCAATCTCCTAAACCGGCCTTGCCGGTCATTCAGCGTTCGACTGTCGCCAGCAAGTTGAACTTGTGTAGTAATCCTTATTGCTCCTATTGCGTTCTTTGGTAGCGGTTTTACTTCGTGCGCTTGACGCAAGTGACCTGCCATTACAATTCTTGCCGCCGCAAACCCATCGGAAATAACAATAACTATCCAGCAATGCCCTCCTGTGGCTGCGGAACAAGGAGTTCTGTGATGCTTGGTTACTACGCGCAATACAGCAAGGAATACATCACCACCCTGATGATCGTGACCACGCTGTTTTTTTTCCTGCCGATATTCGTTGCCCCGCTAGCCTGGGCAAGAGCCATGCGCTGGACCATTCCGGAGCATCAGCACCTGGCTATCTATTTCGGCCGATGCCTTGGCGCCTTTATCCTCATCGTTGAAATAACCATGTTGCGCTCTGTTACCACGGGCACCAGTTACAGCTATGCCTTCGATATTCTTTTTCTGGTGTTCACGCTGATGTTTGTCGTGCATGTATATGGCGCAATAAAACGCATCCAGCCGATCACCGAAACATTGGAGATAGGCTTTTGGATGATCCTCTTCGTGCTCAATGTCTTGTTCTATCCGGCTGCCACTATCACACTCTGATCCTTGTGGCCTGCAGGTTGCTCTACAGATTCGTAGGATGGGTAGAGCGGAGCGAAACCCATCAATCTTGTCGCGGTGGGCATCGCTCCGCTTGCTGAGCACCGCTTCACATCAGCCGATCACAATCGGCGGGCGCTGGAGCAGGTCCGGGCAATCGCCCAGATACAGCCATGCCTTGCCCTGCCAGTGCAGCACTTCGATATCCCGCTCCTGCCACTGGATCACTTCCCGGTAAGGGCCTCTGCCGTCGAAGAGTTCCTCTTCCCGCAGGCGAGGAATCACCTCGCGAGTCAGCCATTGCCGGATGCAGCGATTTTCCGGGTGGTAGTAGAGGATCAACACGGCGTAGACGCCGGACTCGCTGATCAGCAATTCCTGCTCGAAATCGCCATGGCTGTTGCGCATCCAGACGCGTTGCAGCTGGTCTTCATCCAGGTTACGCGACACCCGTTCGGGCAACGGCGCGTGGTTGATCAGCCGGGCCAGATCGCTGGCGGAAAACCAGGGCTCTTCATCCAGCAGCACCGCACGCAACTGGCGCTTGTGGCGGATGAAGGTGGCGGGCAGGAGGACTTCGACGTGCGGGGGAGGGGCGGGGTGAAACTGGGGGAACTCGGGCATATCCATTTACCTCTGCTAGGTCTCAATCAGCTTTCTTAAGGCTGTGGCGCCGGGAGTTAAGAAACCCCACCTAGAGGGCCGGACGTATTTCCCTTTCGGGTTTTGTATTAGCCCACTCCCGGCAGAACAGAGGTTTTGTGCGGGCGCGAGTATGCCGCAGGCACAAAAAAGCCGCTGAGCTTTCGGGAGCGGTCTGGCCGCTAGGTGAGTAAGCGTTTCTTAGGCGCCGGGGACAGAGGCTATGGGCGGAGCAGGGAAGCGGCAATGCAGTTGCAGCGTGGGATTTGGCTGATTGGGAGGCATGAAGTCACGTAGGGTGGATGACGCTCTATTCATCCACCAAGCAGAGTCAATCCCCTACTCACTCGCCCCAATTCCCTGCCTCGTTCTCCAATGCATTCCCCGCCCAATCCGCCGGATAAATCCCATCCCTCACCGCTCGGTGAAAACTCGAATACGGCCAATCCCGCACGCATTGCACATGACCATGTTTGACCGGATTGAAGTGGATGTAATCGAAGTGCCGCTGGTAATCGAAATCGTCACGAATCAGGTGTTCCCAATAGCGGCGCTGCCAGATTCCCCGTTCACCACGGGCGTGTTGGGGAGAGGTGCGTGATTCGGCATTCGACAAGCGTTTCGAGAAAGCGAATTTGATTGCCTTCCAACGATTCGCAAATGCCATGTCTCCGGGAGGCAGCGTCCAGAGGCAGTGCATATGTTCGGGCAGCACAACCCAGGCATCGATATGGAACGGGTGACGTTGTTTGACCGAGCGGACCACGGTGCGCAGCAGGTCTATTTCACGTACCAGTAGATTGTCGCGGCGGTCGCGCAGGTTGACGGTAAAGAAGTACGTGCCGCCCGGCATCCGTGCACGGCGGTAGTTGGACATGACTCCTCCTGAGTCTTTGGGTCTTGTGCCTTGAAGGGTGGTGGATGAAAAGAGCGTCATCCACCCTACACAAGCCTGGGCATGGGAAGCAACTAAGCAGCCGCGTGCGTTATTGTCTGAGGTTCGTCACGCCAAAAGGAATATGCACCGACGGTAAGGTAGATGCTGCGGGGTCTAGGTGTAGCCTCTGATCGTCGAAGAAAATGTGAGGGTTTAGGACTTCCAAGACTGACTTCTTTTCTACACCACCAAGAAAAAACGCTTCATTTACCGTTATGTCCCAATTGCGCATTGTATTGATAACTCTTTCGTGGGAGGGGGCATTTCTCGCTGTCACGATGCTGATATTGAGAATTGGTTGGTACGATGATTCTGAATTTTTCTTGTCCTGCTCCAATTTTTGTATTTTTGAAATTTTCTTTAAGAACTCTGCAAGAGGGCCTGGGTTGTGCGGCGTATCCACTAAGTTTATTTCGTGCTCGTGGAAGTCTGTGAGGTTCCTAGTTTCTTGATATATCGCCTCCGCCTCGTCGTCTGCTAATACTCCATCAAAGTCGAAGGCTATTCTGAGCTCTGAGTCAAGGGGGTCATCGTACGCGGAGGTCTTGAGTACCTGACCTGCAGGGTAGCCAGCAAGCATCGCCTGCCTGACATCTAGTTCGTTAGCGGACAAGAACAAACTGATCTTTAGAGCTGGAATATATGCTTGCGGCGATCTTCCTTGGAGAAAGACTGCTCTGGTCATGGGAAGGCTATTGTGCTGAATTGATTTCATCACTCTGAGCCCAGTGTCGGGGTCGTTTCGAGAAAGTAGTATGACTTCCACCGGAGGGTCGGATGGATTTAGCTGATTGAGGGATAGGAGTCTTCTAATGAAGGAAAAGGCAACGCCGTGTGGTAGTGGAACATTTTGATTCTCTCTTTGGTATTTTCTATATGCTTCTTCTCCCTTTGTTCTGAATACTTCATCAGACTCCTCTAGGTTGAACAGTGCGCTTGAGGCGAGTCCAATAACAAGTCGCTTCTCCAGATCATATGGCATGTGTTGATATTCCAATAAAAAACCCCGCACTAGGCGGGGCTTTTGTCTTTCTATCGCTACCCCGAACTTCCATTTCAGGCAAAGCGTTTATGTTTTCCTAATGTCTTGACCCGGATTCAATCCCAGCTCAGCGCGCCGCCGGTCTGGTATTCAATAACGCGAGTTTCGAAGAAGTTCTTCTCTTTTTTCAGGTCCATGATTTCGGACATCCACGGGAACGGGTTGCTGGTGCCCGGGTATTCCTCTTTCAGGCCGATCTGGGTCAGGCGGCGGTTGGCGATGAATTTGAGGTAGTCCTCCATCATCGCGGCGTTCATGCCCAGTACGCCGCGCGGCATGGTGTCGCGAGCGTATTCGATTTCCAGCTGGGTGCCCTGCAGGATCATCTGGGTGGCTTCGTCCTTCATCTGGGCATCCCACAGGTGCGGGTTCTCGATCTTGATCTGGTTGATCACGTCGATGCCGAAGTTCAGGTGCATGGACTCGTCACGCAGGATGTACTGGAACTGCTCGGCAGTGCCGGTCATCTTGTTGCGGCGGCCCATGGAGAGGATCTGGGTGAAGCCGCAGTAGAAGAAGATGCCTTCCAGAACGCAGTAGTAGGCGATCAGGTTGCGCAGGAACTGGCGGTCGGTCTCCGGGGTGCCGGTCTTGAACTCGGGGTCGGAGATCGAGCGGGTGTACTTGAGGCCCCAGGACGCTTTTTTCGCGACGCTCGGGATCTCGTGGTACATGTTGAAGATCTCGCCTTCATCCATGCCCAGCGACTCGATGCAGTACTGGTAGGCGTGGGTGTGGATCGCCTCTTCGAAGGCCTGGCGCAGGATGTACTGGCGGCACTCGGGGTTGGTGATCAGGCGGTACACGGCCAGCACCAGGTTGTTGGCAACCAGGGAGTCGGCGGTGGAGAAGAAGCCGAGGTTGCGCATCACGATGCGGCGCTCGTCTTCGGACAGACCGTCCTTGCTCTTCCACAGAGCAATGTCGGCGTTCATGTTCACTTCCTGCGGCATCCAGTGGTTGGCGCAACCATCCAGATACTTCTGCCAGGCCCAGTCGTACTTGAAGGGTACGAGCTGGTTGAGGTCGGCGCGGGCGTTGATCATCTGCTTGTCGCCAACCTGCACGCGCGCGGCGGAGCCTTCGAGGTCGTCCAGGCCTTCCTGGATGTCGAGGGCGTCCAGGGCCTTCTTGGCGCGGGCGACGGCGTCGGAGTCGTTGGCCGATACGGCGCGGGCGTCTTCAACGGAGCCGGCGGCTTCGTCGTCGAGCTTGTCGATGGTCTTGGCTGCGGCCTGGGCAACGGCGGTGGCTGCCTTGGCTTCGGTGGGGTCTTCTTTGTCGAATTCGTCCCAGCTGAGCATTGTTCCTCTCCTGGTCTGCGGACCGGTCTGTGCCGGCCTGGGTGTTTGGGTGCGTGGATGGATGCACGCGAAAGCGTTGGATCAAGGACGGGGCGGTGGATTGCCCTGGCCTGTGCACACCCGGTTTGTGGGTGGGCTTGTTGAAACTGGGTGCTGCCTTTTTACCCTCTCCCCCGGCCCCTCTCCCGCAAGCGGGAGAGGGGAGGGAAAAGCCCTCTCCCAGGGGAGAGGGGGCGGCCCGTGCGATGCCTTATTGGCAGGCTTCGCAATCCGGGTTGTCGATGGAGCACGCGCTGGGCACTGGAGCCGGTGCCGGCGCTGCAGCCGGAGCGGCTTGCAGGGTGTCGCTGCCACCTGCCGATACGGCGTTCAGCTTGCCGGTGTTGATGGTCGACTTCTCGGTGCTGGTAGCGGCCAGGGCGCGGAGGTAGTAGGTGGTTTTCAGGCCACGGTACCAAGCCATGCGGTAGGTCACGTCCAGTTTCTTGCCCGAGGCGCCGGCGATGTAGAGGTTCAGGGACTGGGCCTGATCGATCCACTTCTGACGGCGGCTGGCGGCGTCGACGATCCACTTGGTTTCGACTTCGAACGCGGTGGCGTACAGGTCTTTCAGGTCTTGCGGGATGCGCTCGATCTGCTGCACGGAACCGTCGTAGTACTTCAGGTCGTTGACCATGACCGGGTCCCACAGGCCACGAGCCTTGAGGTCGTGTACCAGGTAGGGGTTGATCACGGTGAACTCGCCGGAGAGGTTCGATTTCACGTAGAGGTTCTGGTAGGTCGGCTCGATGGACTGCGATACGCCGGTGATGTTGGCGATGGTCGCGGTCGGCGCGATGGCCATGATGTTCGAGTTACGAATACCTTTCTTGACGCGGTCGCGAACCGGGGCCCAGTCCAGGGACTCGGTCAGGTCGACGTCGATGTACTTCTGGCCACGGGCCTCGATCAGGATCTGCTGGGAGTCCAGCGGCAGGATGCCTTTGGACCACAGGGAGCCGTCGAAGGTCTCGTAGGCGCCGCGCTCGTCAGCCAGGTCACAGGAAGCCTGGATGGCGAAGTAGCTCACCGCTTCCATGGACTTGTCGGCGAACTCGATGGCCGCGTCGGAGCCGTAGGCGATGTGCTGCAGGTACAGAGCGTCCTGGAAGCCCATGATGCCGAGTCCGACCGGACGGTGCTTGAGGTTCGAGTTGCGAGCCTGCGGAACCGAGTAGTAGTTGATGTCGATAACGTTATCGAGCATGCGCACTGCGGTCTTGACGGTCTTCTCGAGCTTGGCGGTGTCCAGCTTGCCATCGACGATGTGGTTGACCAGGTTGATCGAGCCCAGGTTGCAGACCGCGATCTCGTCCTTGTTGGTGTTCAGGGTGATCTCGGTGCACAGGTTCGAGCTGTGGACCACGCCCACGTGCTGCTGCGGGCTGCGCAGGTTGCACGGGTCCTTGAAGGTCAGCCACGGGTGGCCGGTCTCGAAGAGCATCGAGAGCATCTTGCGCCACAGGTCTTTGGCCTGGATGGTCTTGAACAGCTTGATCTTGCCGTACTGGGTCAGGGCTTCGTAGTACTCGTAGCGCTCTTCGAAGGCCTTGCCGGTCAGGTCGTGCAGGTCCGGTACTTCGGACGGCGAGAACAGGGTCCACTGGCCATCGTCGAACACGCGCTTCATGAACAGGTCCGGAATCCAGTTCGCGGTGTTCATGTCGTGGGTACGGCGGCGGTCGTCACCGGTGTTCTTGCGGAGTTCGATGAACTCTTCGATGTCCAGGTGCCAGGTTTCCAGGTAGGCACAGACAGCGCCCTTGCGCTTGCCACCCTGGTTAACGGCGACGGCGGTGTCGTTCACCACTTTCAGGAACGGAACCACGCCCTGGGACTTGCCGTTGGTGCCCTTGATGTAGGAGCCCAGCGCACGGACCGGGGTCCAGTCGTTGCCCAGGCCACCGGCGAATTTCGACAGCATGGCGTTGTCGTGGATCGCGCTGTAGATGCCCGACAGGTCGTCCGGCACGGTGGTCAGGTAGCAGGACGACAGCTGCGGACGCAGGGTGCCGGCGTTGAACAGGGTCGGGGTCGACGACATGTAGTCGAAGGAGGACAGCAGGTTGTAGAACTCGATGGCGCGTTCTTCTTTCTGCTTCTCTTCGATGGCCAGGCCCATGGCCACGCGCATGAAGAAGACCTGCGGCAGTTCGAAGCGGATGCCGTCCTTGTGGATGAAGTAGCGGTCGTACAGGGTCTGCAGGCCGAGGTAGGTGAACTGCTGGTCACGCTCGTGGTTGATGGCCTTGCCCAGTTTTTCCAGGTCGAAGGTCTTCAGTTGCGGGTCGAGCAGTTCGAACTCGACGCCTTTTTCCACGTAGGCCGGCAGGGCCTTGGCGTAGAGATCGGCCATCTCGTGGTGAGTGGCGCTCTCGGCAACACCGAGGAAGCCCAGCGCTTCGGCGCGCAGGGTGTCCATCAGCAGGCGGGCGGTGACGTAGGAGTAGTTCGGCTCGCGCTCTACCAGGGTACGGGCAGTCATCACCAGGGCGGTGTTGACGTCCTTCTCGGCTACGCCGTCGTAGAGGTTCTTCAGGGTTTCACGCTCGATCAGCGAGCCGTCGACTTCGGCCAGGGCTTCGCAGGCTTCGCTGATGATGGTGTTCAGGCGACCCATGTCCAGCGGCTGCTGGCTGCCATCGGCGCGGGTGATGCGGATGCTCGGGTGCGGTTGGGCGACGTCGCTGGAGGCGCTGCGCTTGGAGCGCTCCTGGGCGCGGGACTCGCGGTAGATCACGTAGTCGCGGGCGACTTTCTGCTCGCCGGCGCGCATCAGGGCCAGTTCGACCTGGTCCTGGATTTCTTCGATGTGGATGGTGCCGCCGGAGGGCATGCGGCGCTTGAAGGTCGCGGTGACCTGTTCGGTCAGGCGGGCGACGGTTTCATGGATACGCGAAGAAGCTGCGGCAGTACCGCCTTCCACAGCGAGGAACGCCTTGGTGATGGCAACGGTGATCTTGTCGTCAGTGTACGGGACGACGGTGCCGTTGCGTTTGATCACGCGCAGCTGGCCGGGCGCAGTGGCGGCCAGATCCTGATTGGAATCTGCTGCCTGCGGCGCTGCGGCCTGCGGGTTCTCGCGAGTGGTGTCGGTCTGCATGGGGTTCTCCATGTTCTGATTTATGTAAGGGCGCCCGAGTCGCCTTCATTCCTTTTCACAACGCGATACGCACGGCGATGCGCCGGACGCGAAACGTGGAGCTACGAGGCTGAAGGACAGGACTCAAGTGCCTTCCTGGCCCTACAAGTCAAACGTCACGGTGTTAAAGCGCCGTGACAAACACAATACCTAGTGGTGGGCGCTGTTCACGCCGCACCGGCTTCCGGCCCCCAGTCACGTTCTTTGTGTCCTGGGCCGGCACCATTCGCCTGGGGCGGATGGTGGGTGAATTCCTGCAAGTTACACACCGGTGGTCAGGCCCTGAAAAAGCCTTTAGCGCTTGATTCTAATTGTGTCCGGTGGTACGCCCTCACCCCAATATGTAGGGGCTGGGCTTGATGGGGGTACAAGATAATGCGCTGTTGGGGGTATTGCAAGGCGACCCACAACATCTAGCCTGTGGATAACTTGTGGGTGATTTGTGGGTGACTGCGGAGTAACGGAAGCAAAGGCCCGGTGGCTCTAGGCTCTGCCGTTCGTCGCCGCCGAAAGGACGTTTTTCGGGGTGCGGCGGCGCTGTCGATGGCGTCGCAAGCTAACACAATATCTTGTGTTTTCGTATCTGGTTGGCATGCGCTGTGCTATCGGTCCGGCATTGATACAATGCGACCCTTTTCATGATGGTCTGGATGCTGTCTACGGGAGTGTGTGGTGGAGCAAGAAGCCTGGCGAATCCTCATAGTCGAAGACGATCAGCGTCTGGCCGATCTGACGCGCGAGTACCTGGAAGGCAACGGCCTGCAGGTGGCCATCGAGTCCGATGGCGGGCAGGCGGTGGCGCGCATTCTCAAGGAACGCCCCGATCTGGTGGTGCTGGACCTGATGCTGCCGGGCGAAGATGGCCTGTCCATCTGCCGCAAGCTGCGCGGCCAGTACGAGGGGCCGATCCTGATGCTCACCGCGCGCACCGATGACATGGACCAGATTCTCGGGTTGGAGCTCGGCGCCGACGACTACGTCTGCAAGCCGGTCCGCCCGCGTGTGCTGTTGGCGCGCATCCGTGCGCTGTTGCGGCGCACCGAGGTGGTGGCCGAAGCGCCGGTGGCGGAGAACCAACGGCGGCTGGAGTTCGGCCCGCTGGTCATCGACAACGCCATGCGCGAGGCCTGGCTCAGTGAGCGCAGCATCGAGCTGACCAGCGCCGAGTTCGACCTGCTCTGGCTGCTGGCGGTGAATGCCGGCCGCATCCTGTCCCGCGAGGAGATCTTCAACTCCCTGCGCGGCATCGAGTACGACGGCCAGGACCGCTCCATCGACGTGCGCATTTCGCGCATCCGCCCGAAGATCGGGGACGACCCCATGCACCCGCGCCTGATCAAGACAGTGCGCAGCAAGGGCTATCTATTTGTAAGAGAGGCCGCTGAAGGGCTGGTCTGAACCGCCTACGGTCACCATTTGAGCAGTTGGGCATGAATTCGATCTTCCTGCGTATCTATGGCGGCATGCTGGTGACGCTGGTGCTGGTGGCGCTTCTCGGCGCGTTCACCATTCACCAGGTCAACGAGGTGCGCTCCGACCAGTACCGCGAGAGCCTCGCTCGCGGCACCTTCCGCCTGATGGCGGACAATCTCCAACCCATGAACGAAGTGGAGCGCCGCCGCGCGGTAGTGCTCTGGGGGCGCCTGCTGGGCATTCCCCTGAAACTGGAATCCATGGACGCCTCGAAGCTGGACAGCAGCGCACGCAGCCGTCTGGTGCGTGGCCAGGTGCTGGTTGAGCAGACCGGTCCGCATGCCGCGCGGGTTTATGGCCTCATCAGCATGAGCGAACGCCTGTTGCTTACCGGCGAGGTGGAGCAGATCAGCGAGCAGTTGGCGCGGGCCACCGTCTATCTATTGATGGATGAGCTGGTGCGCTTCCCGGTGAACGAGCAACCCCAGCGTCTGGCGTCGCTCAAGGAGAACAAGCAGTTCGGCTTCGACCTGCGTCTGATCCCGTTGAGGAGCGCCGATCTCGACATCGACCAGCGCCGCCGGGTGGATGAGGGCGATACGGTGATGGCTCTGGGCAAGGATGGCGACTCCATCCGTGTATTCGCCGGGATGGTGGACACGCCCTGGGTGCTGGAGATGGGGCCGCTGCACCAGATGAACCCTTATCCACCGCAGATGCTGGTGCTGATCGGCTTGCTTGGCCTGACCTTGATCGGTCTGACCGTCTACTTCCTGGTGCGGCAGCTGGAACATCGCCTGATGGGCCTGGAAAGCGCCGCCACCGACATCGCCCAGGGCAAGCTGGATGCGCGGGTGCCGGCCAGGGGCGCGGACTCCGTAGGGCGTCTGGCGGCGGCGTTCAACGGCATGGCCGAGCAGCTGCAGCGCCTGTTGATGCTGCAGCGGGAGCTGATCCGCGCCGTATCCCATGAACTGCGCACCCCGGTGGCGCGGCTGCGCTTCGGTCTGGAAATGATCGCCGACGCCGAAAGCGAGGGTGCCCGGCGCAAGTACATGGATGGCATGGACAGCGACATCCAGGAGCTGGACAAGCTGGTGGACGAGATGCTGACTTACGCGCGCCTGGAACAGGGCTCGCCGGCCCTGCATTTCCAGCGCGTGGACCTGGATGCCTTGTTCGACCAGGTGATCGCCGAGCTTTCCCATCTGCGCGCCAATGTTCGCATCGAGCGCGGCCTGTGTCTGAACGTCGGCACTGACGGTGCCTGGGTCGAGGCTGAACCGCGTTACCTGCATCGCGCCCTGCAGAATCTGGTGAGCAACGCCATGCGCCATGCCGAGTCGCGGGTTCAGCTGAATTACCAGATCGGCCACAAGCGTTGCCGCATCGATGTCGAGGACGATGGCCCCGGCGTGCCGGAAAGTCAGTGGGAAAAGATCTTCAAACCCTTCATGCGCCTGGATGACAGCCGCACCCGCGCCTCTGGCGGTCATGGGCTGGGGCTATCCATCGTGCGGCGCATCATCTATTGGCACGCCGGTCGCGCGCAGATCAGTCGCAGCGAAACGCTGGGTGGCGCGCGCTTCAGCCTGGTGTGGCCACGG
Source organism: Pseudomonas taiwanensis (assembly GCF_013393345.1). Taxonomy (GTDB): domain Bacteria; phylum Pseudomonadota; class Gammaproteobacteria; order Pseudomonadales; family Pseudomonadaceae; genus Metapseudomonas; species Metapseudomonas resinovorans_C. The sequence continues at coordinate 12,227 of NZ_QJRF01000028.1, read as the reverse complement.
CGGCAGAGCGAGGCGGAGACGCTGTAGGTTCTGCTTCGCTTCTCTGTGGGGGCGAATTCATTCGCGATTGAAATCGCTCCCACAAGGGCAGGCGAACCGCCGGTGTGATTCCGATATCGCTGTGCATTGCGCCCCGTTGGCTGGGTACTTGTGGGGATGGTCTGTCTTGCAGAGTTCGGGACAGCTGCGCTGTCCTCAGCGAATGAATTCGCCCCCACAGGAGTTCCCAGCGGATTCAATTCGTAGGATGGGTCGGGCGGCGCTCCGCGAGCGGAGCGATACCCATCAATGCCTTGTGGGAGCGAGTTTATTAGCGATTGAAATCGCCCCCACAGGTATTTCCACCAGTTTCAGGCGGCGACTGCCACCAAGCTCAGCAACCGCCCCTGGAAGTCGCAATGCCAGCCTTCCAGCTCACTCCCGGTCTTCCACTCCGCCGATAGGTCGATCAGCAACCTCAGACGCGCTCGGGCGTCATCGCAATCCAGCAGCTCCGCATCGTGGAAGTAGAAGCGCTTCTGCACGATGGGGTAGAGGGCCTTGAACAGGCTTTCCTTGATGGAGAAGGTCAGGGTGATGCGCCGGGCCTGCTGGTCGGGCGTGAGACCGTCCATTCGTTGCAGTTCGGCAGGGGTGAGGATTTCTTCCGCGAGGCGCAGGGCGCGTTCGGCGGACATGGGTTCTTCCAGGTCAAGGCCGAGGCCGCGCCATTGCTTGCCATGGGCGACCAGGGCGGTGGCCAGGCCGTGGCTGTGACTGATGGAACCGGTGATACCAACCGGCCAGACCGGTGCACGGTCTTCCCCGAGGGCGGGCACATCGGCGCGGCAGGTCAGGGCGAGGAGGGCCGCGCGGGCGCAGAGGCGGCCGGCGAGGAATTCCGTCTGCCGCTTGGCCACCGAGCGCTGGATATTGGCCGGTGCGGCAATGGCACTGCGTGGAAAGTCGTCGGCGCCGAGCAGGGCCGGGTCGAAGCGGCAGGAACGCATGACCACGCCCGGCAGGGCCTCAGGAAAGGGCCAGCTGGCGTCGAAAGGGCTGCAACAAGCGGGGTGGTTCGAAGTCATGGCGGCATTCTGCCCGGCGTCGTCAGAATCGGCCAGCGGAGCAGCCGTTTACATATGTTTGCAAATGGCAAACAAAGCGAAACGGAAGCCATGCCCCGGTTTTTGCCAGACTAGCCGGGCGTTTCTTCTGGAACGCAGGTGAGGTTGTAGTCTGGAAGCCTGGCAGTGCCGGTTCCGGACATTTTCTCTGAATTGAGTGCGGGAGCCCGGATGGGCTCCCGTTTTTTTTGCCTGCGATTCAGGGGAGGGCAGGCTGAACGTGTCTTAGGGCGGTGTAAGAGGTTTCGTTCAGCTCAGGTTCAAGAAGGGTTCAGGAGCGGTTCAGTGGTCGATGGGCAATCTAGCTCCGAGTTCAGCAACTACTCGATCACTCGAAGAGGATTCACATCATGAACCGTACCTTCAGCCGTATCGCCCTCGCATCCGCCCTGGCCCTTGCCGCCGCCGGCGCCCAGGCCGCGGACAACTTCGTCGGCCTGACCTGGGGTCAGACCAACAACAATATCCAGAAGTCCGATTCGCTGAACGCGAACCTGAACAACCCCGAACTGGACAAGGTCATCCACAAGACCGGCACCTGGGGTGTACGTGCCGGCCAGCAGACTGACGGCGGCCGCTACTACATGACCTACGAGAACTTCTCCGACAGCGATAGCGGCTACAAGCTGCGTCAGCAGAACCTGCTCGGCAGCTACGACGTATTTGTGCCGGTGGGCGACTACAACACCAAGCTGTTCGGCGGCGCGACCCTCGGCCTGGTCAAGCTGGAGCAGGAAAGCAAGGCCATGAGCCGCGACAGCAACATCAACTACGCTGCTGGCCTGCAGGCCGGTATTCTCCAGGACCTGAGCAAGAACGCGTCGATCGAGGCCGGCTACCGTTACCTGCGTACCAACGTCAGCACCGACATGGGCGAACACGGAGGTCCGCGCCTGGGCTCCCTGGACCTGCACAGCAGCGGCCAGGCTTACCTGGGCGCCAACTACAAGTTCTGATGCGTTCCATGTAACAGGCCGGGCAATTGCCCGGCCGCCTCTTTGAAAGGGAGAACGGCCCATGAAACTGCTGGTTGTGGAAGACGAGGCGTTGCTGCGCCATCACCTCTACACCCGCCTCGGCGAGCAGGGACACGTCGTGGATGCAGTGCCCGACGCCGAGGAAGCGCTTTATCGTGCTGCGGAGTACAACCATGACCTGGCCGTGGTCGATCTCGGGCTTCCTGGCATGAGCGGGCTGGACCTGATCCGCCAACTGCGCAGCCAGGGCAAGAGTTTCCCCATCCTCATTCTTACCGCCCGTGGCAATTGGCAGGACAAGGTCGAGGGGCTGGCCGCCGGGGCCGACGACTATGTGGTCAAGCCGTTCCAGTTCGAGGAACTGGAGGCGCGGCTGAATGCGCTGTTGCGGCGCTCTTCGGGGTTCGTCCAATCGACGATAGAGGCGGGCCCGCTGCTGCTGGACCTGAACCGCAAGCAGGCACAGCTGGAGGGCGAGCCGGTGGCGCTCACCGCTTACGAGTACCGCATCCTCGAATACCTCATGCGGCATCACCAGCAAGTGGTGGCCAAGGAGCGGCTGATGGAGCAGCTGTATCCGAATGACGAAGAGCGCGATCCCAACGTGATCGAAGTGCTGGTGGGGCGCCTGCGCCGCAAGTTGGAGGGCGGCAGCGGATTCAAGCCGATCGACACCGTGCGCGGTCAGGGTTACCTGTTCACCGAGCGCTGCCGATGACCCAGGGATGGCGACGCTTCTTCCGCCCCATGGGGTGGTCCCTGCGTCTGCGGCTGATGCTCGGTGCCGCGGCGATGGCGGTGCTGTTCATGCTGGCGCTGCTGCCGGCGCTGCGCGGGGCCTTCGTGATCGCCCTCGACCAGTCCATCGAACAGCGCCTGGCGGCCGATGCCAGTGCGCTGATCGCCGCGGCCCGGGTGGAAAACGGTCAGCTGGAGATGCCCGACAAGCTGCCGAACGAGGAGTTCGACAACCTGGAAGCCAGCCAGTTGGGCTACATCTACGACAGCGAAGGCGTCCTGGTCTGGCAGTCGCTGTCTTCACGGGACGAGCAGGTGACCTACCGGCCCCGTTACGACGGCCAGGGCCACGAGTTTCTCCGGGTCGCCGATGCCAGGGGGCGCGAGTTCTTCGTCTACGACGTGGAGGTGGACCTGTTGCGCGGACAACGGGCCGCCTACAGCGTCGTCACCATGCAGCCGGTGAGCGACTACCAGTCCATGTACGACGGCTTCCTCCAGCAGCTCTATCTCTGGCTGGGGGGCGCGTTGCTGGTGCTGCTCGCGCTGCTCTGGTTCGGCCTGACCTGGGGCTTTCGCAGCCTGCGCGGCCTCAGTGCCGAGCTGGACCAGGTGGAATCCGGCAGCCGTGACAGCCTGAGTGACGAACACCCCCGCGAACTGCTGCGCCTGACCAAATCACTCAACCGCCTGCTGGACAGCGAGCGCCGCCAGCGCGAGCGCTATCGCAATTCACTGGACGACCTTGCCCACAGCTTGAAGACACCGCTCTCCGTGCTGCAGGGCGTCAGCGAGAACATCGCCGCCAAGCCCGATGACCGCCAGCAGGCGCGGGTGCTGCAGAGCCAGATCGAGCGCATGAGCCAGCAGATCAGCTATCAGTTGCAACGAGCGTCACTGCGCAAGAGTGGCCTGGTACGCCATCGCGTGCACCTGGCGCCCTTGCTGGACACCCTCTGCGATGCCCTGGACAAGGTTTATCGAGAGAAGCGCGTGCGGGTGGAGCGGGATTTCGACAAGGACCTGATGATCCCCATGGAGCAGGGCGCCTTGCTGGAAATGCTCGGCAATCTGCTGGAGAACGCCTTCCGCCTGTGCCTGGGGGAGATCAGGGTCAGCGCCCACGTGCGTGACGGACACTGCGAACTCAGGGTGGAAGACGATGGCCCCGGCGTACCGGAAGACCAGCGAGATCGAATCCTCAAGCGCGGCGAACGCCTGGATGCCCAGCACCCGGGGCAGGGCATCGGTACGGCGGTGGTCAAGGACATCATCGAGAGCTACGACGGCGAGCTGTTCCTGGAAGAGTCCGCGCTGGGCGGGGCGGAGTTCAGGATTCGGTTTCCGTTGTTGTAAATGCGGTCCGATTTCCTTGTGGGGGCGAATTTATTCGCGATGGGCAGCGCAGCTGCCCCATGGGGTTGCAGGGCAGTGCCGTAGGATGGGTGGAGCGGAGCGATACCCATGCGGACAAGGCTGATGGGTATCGCAAGCTCCACCCATCCTACGTCGCTGCCAGTTGCCCAAGCGTTTTCGGCTCACGCCTCTTGCGCCCGGTACGCCCCTGGCGTCAGCCCCGTCCACTTCTTGAACGCACGATGGAATGCCGAGGGTTCGGAGAAGCCGAGCTGCTCGGCGATGTCCTGGATCGAGAGTTCATCCCGGCCGAGGTGGTAGATGGCCAGGTCGCGGCGCAGGTGGTCCTTCAGTTCCTGGAAACTCGAACCTTCTTCCCTCAGATGCCGGCGCAGGGTCTGCGGACTGATGTGCAGGTGCTGGGCGACTGCTTCCAGGTCCGGCCAGGTGCGGCAGTCGCGGCCGAGCAGGCGGCGGATCTGGCTGGTCAGGCTGTCGCCGCCGTCGGGGCGAGCGAGCAGGTCGGCCGGGGAGTGTTCGAGGAAGTGCTTGAGGGTGCGTTCGTCCTGCAGCAGCGGCATGGCCAGGTAGCGCGAATGAAAACGCAGGCTGATACGTGGCGTCTCGAAGTGGCGGCTGGTAGGGAAGAGCAGTTCGTACTCGGTGGCGTGGGCCGGCTTGGCGTAGCTGAAAGTGGCTTCCTCCAGCCGGATGCGTTGGCCGATCAGCCAGCTGCCCAGCCGATGCCAGATGACCAGCAGGCTTTCCACCAGGAAGTGGTCCGGGTCGCGGAGCAACGTGTCGTCCACTGTCAGGACGGCGAAGTCGCCTTCCCGTTCCAGCTGGATTCGCGGCGAATCGGGGAACAGTCCATAGAAAAGCGTGCCCCTGACCAGGGCCTTTTCCAGGCTGCGGCAATGGATGATGGCGTGGCACATCATGGCGAAGGTGCCGCGCTTGCTGGGTTGCCGGCCAAAACCCATGTACTCGTCGTCGAGCGCTTCCCAGAGCACCTGCATCAGCCGCGCGAACTGCTCGGGCGCCACTCGCGCCCGTGGTTCGTCCAGCACGGCGGGCTGGATACCCGCGGCACGCAGCAAGGAGGTGCAGTCCACGCCATGGCGCAGGGCGCCGCCCAGGGCGGCCCGGACGAAATGGCTTGCGATGGTGCGCTCACGCATGAGGCTGATCCGTGGTCGGGGAGGCCGATGTTAGGGCGCGGCTGGAGGCGGCCACAAGGGCGCAGGTGGCGGAAATCCCCCTGGGGTCCTGGCGGAAATCCGCCCGATGGGCGCATGGGATAAGATTGGGCGTATATATAAGTTATTGAAATATAAGGATTTATTAAAATTCAAAGACTTGGCACAGCGGCTGCTATGGAGACAGTGCCGTCCATTCGACTGGACCGCACAACAACAAAAGTCTCCCAGACAGGGAGATCCGTCGATCACAGTGACGCCAGGCCTTACGGAACAGGTCGGGATCACTTGAAAGGAACACTGCCATGTCCCGCCAACCGTTCTACAAGAGCCTGTACGTCCAGGTCATCGTCGCCATCGCCATCGGCATCCTGCTGGGGCACTTCTATCCGGAGACGGGCGTTGCGCTCAAACCTCTGGGTGACGGCTTCGTCAAACTGATCAAGATGGCCATCGCGCCCATCATCTTCTGCACCGTGGTCAGCGGCATCGCCGGCATGCAGGACATGAAGGCAGTGGGCAAGACCGGCGGCTACGCGCTGCTGTATTTCGAAATCGTTTCTACTGTTGCCCTGCTCATCGGCCTGGTAGTGGTCAACATCGTCCAGCCTGGCGTCGGCATGCACGTCGATCCGTCCACCCTGGACACCAAGGGCATTGCCGCCTTCGCCGCTGCCGGCGAACAGCAGAGCACCATTGCCTTCCTGCTCAACGTCATCCCCAGCACCATCGTCGGCGCCTTCGCCTCGGGCGACATCCTGCAGGTACTGTTCTTCTCCGTGATCTTCGCCTTCGCCCTGCAGCGCATGGGTGACCACGGCAAGCCGGTACTGGAGTTCATCGACCGCATCGCCCAGGTCATGTTCGGCATCATCAACATGATCATGAAGGTCGCCCCCATCGGTGCCTTCGGTGCCATGGCCTTCACCATCGGCCAGTACGGCGTGGGTTCTCTGGTGCAGCTCGGCCAACTGATGCTGTGCTTCTACATCACCTGCGTGTTCTTCATCCTGGTGGTCCTGGGCGGCATCGCCCGTGCCCACGGCTTCAGCGTCCTGCGCTTCATCAAGTACATCCGCGAAGAACTGCTGATCGTGCTCGGCACCTCGTCGTCCGAGTCGGCCCTGCCGCGCATGCTGAACAAGATGGAAAAACTGGGTGCCAAGAAGTCCGTGGTCGGCCTGGTAATCCCCACTGGCTACTCCTTCAACCTGGACGGCACCTCCATCTACCTGACCATGGCGGCGGTGTTCATCGCCCAGGCCACTGACACCCCCATGGACCTCACCCACCAACTGACCCTGCTGGCCGTGCTGCTGATCGCCTCCAAGGGCGCCGCCGGTGTCACCGGTTCCGGTTTCATCGTGCTGGCTGCCACCCTGTCCGCCGTTGGCCACCTGCCGGTTGCCGGCCTGGCACTGATCCTCGGCATCGACCGCTTCATGTCCGAAGCCCGCGCCCTGACCAACCTGATCGGCAACGGCGTTGCCACCATCGTGGTCGCCAAGTGGTGCAAACAACTGGACGAAGACACCCTGCAGCGCGAGCTGGCTTCCGGCGGCAAGTCCGAAGCTCCAGCCGCTCCGCAGACCGCTGCCTGATCGACGACTGCTACAGCGTTCTCCTCCCTGTGAGGAGACTTTCTCAAGCCCGGCCCCCGTAGCCGGGCTTTTTTTTGGTTCTTCACGGATTCTTTTATGTAGGAGCGAGCTTGCTCGCGAAATGCCGTGCTCGGACTGTTCGCGAGCAAGCTCGCTCCTACAAGGGTTCGTCGTGCGCCGGCAACCTGGCCGAATGGGTCAATTCGCACTGAGCGCTTGCGTCATTGAGGGTGCCGGGCGCTGGCGCCTAACCTGCGGCACGACTTCGGCCCAGGGAGGCAACCCCATGCAGCGCATTCATTTCGAGACCGAACACAATCTGTTTCGCGAGGCTTTCCGTGCCTTCCTGCAGAAGGAAGTGGTTCCGCATCAGGACGAGTGGGAAGCGGCCGGCGTGGTCGACCGCAGCGTGTGGAAGAAAGCGGGGGAGATGGGCTTCCTGCTGCCCTGGGTGGATGAGGAATACGGCGGTTCCGGTCTCAAGGACTTCCGCTACGAGCAGATCATGTGCGAGGAGCTGGCCTACATCAACGAGCCGGGCTTCATGATTCCGCTGCATTCGGCCCTCTGCGGCCCCTACATCGCCGAGTACGGCAACGCCGAGCAGAAGGCGCGTTTCCTGCCGGGCATCGTCCGTGGCGAAAGCATCCTCGCGGTGGCCATGACCGAACCCTCCGCCGGTTCCGACCTGGCCGGCATGCGCACCACGGCGGTGGACAAGGGCGACCACTTCCTGCTCAACGGTTCCAAGGTGTTCATCTCCAACGGCCTGCTGGCGGACGTGGTGATCGTCGCCGCCAAGACCGACCCTTCGAACAAGCACGCCATGGGCCTGTTCCTGGTGGAGCGGGGCATGGAAGGTTTCGAGCGAGGTCGCAACCTGAAGAAACTGGGCATGAAGAGCCAGGACACCGCCGAGCTGTTCTTCAATAACGTCAAGGTGCCGAAGGAAAACCTGCTGGGCGATGCCAAGGGTGGCTTCTTCTACCTGATGAACATGCTCGCCCAGGAGCGTCTGACCAACGCCTGCGGTGCAGTGGCCGGCGCTGAGGCCGCGCTGCTCACCACCATCGACTACGTGAAGGAGCGCAAGGCCTTCGACCGACCGGTGGCGCACTTCCAGAACACCCGTTTCAAGCTTGCCGAGATGCGAACCCAGATCGACGTCGCCCAGGTGTTTACGGACCGCTGCGTGATGGACCACAACCAGAAAAAGCTCACCCCCGAAGTAGCGGCCGAGGCCAAGCTGTTCACCACCGAGCTGCTGTGCAAGGTGGTGGACGAGGGTGTGCAGCTGCATGGCGGCTGGGGCTACATGTGGGAGTACCCGATCTGCAAGATGTACGCGAACGCGCGCATCCAGCGCATCTTCGCCGGCACCTCGGAAATCATGAAAGAGATCATCAGCCGCGGGATGAAGCTCTGAGGCGGAGACGTGGTGCGCGCGGCGCACCCTACCTGTGGGTGCGCCGTGCGTACCTTCGACTGACTCACGCGAGGCAAACGTCATGACTCATGCGCAAGGCGCCATCGATGCCTGGGCCCAGCTTGCTACTGGTCGAACTCGCGAGCTGATACCCGAGGCGGTGAGGCTGTTTGAGAAATCCGGGACCACCGCCCTGCTCGACAAGGGACTGAGTCCCGAGGAAACCGTGGCCGAGATGGATCGCGCCGGCATCGACAAGCTGATGGTCAGCGCCTGGTGCCGGCCCGAGCGCTGGGTCAGCACCAACGACGAAGTGGCCGAATACACCCGTGCCTTCCCTGACCGTTTCGTCGGCGTGGCTGCGGTGGACATGAGCAAGCCCATGGCTGCCCTGCGCGAGCTGGACAGGGCGGTGAACGAACTGGGCTTCAAGGCGCTTCGGGTGGTGCCCTGGCTGTGGAAGCTGCCGCCCAACCACCGGCTCTACTACCCGCTCTATGCGAAGTGCATCGAACTGGATATCCCGTTCTGCACCCAGGTCGGCCACACCGGTCCGCTGATGCCTTCGGAAACCGGCCGGCCCGTGCCCTACCTGGATGAAGTGGCGCTGGACTTCCCCGAGCTGCGCATCGTCGCCGGGCACATTGGCCACCCCTGGACCGAGGAAATGATCGGCGTCGCCTGGAAGCACGACAACATCTATATCGATACCTCCGCCTACCTGCCGCGGTACTACCCGCAGGCCCTGGTCCACTACATGAAGACCTACGGCCAGGACAAGGTGCTGTTCGGCAGCAACTTCCCGCAGTTGTCGCTTTCGAGCTGCATGGCGCAAGTGGATGAGATGGAGCTGCCGGAGGCCGTGAAGGAAAAATTCCTGCACGCCAACGCACGAAAGGTATTCAGGCTCTAGAGTGACGGGGCCATCGGGCCGCGAGCCGATAACAACAATAAGAGGGGCGAAGGATGAGTGAAGCACTGCCGTTGCAACGTTTCACCCATTGGGTGGCGACCACGCCGGACCGCGTCTGGCTGCGCCAGCCGGTGGCGCGGACCTGGCATCCCATTACCTGGCGCGAAGCGGACGACCGCGCCCGACGACTGGCCAGCGCACTGCGCGCGTTGGGCTGCGAGCCGGGCGACCGGGTGGCGATCCTGGCGAAGAACTGCGCCGAGTGGATTCTGAGCGACATGGCGATCATGCTCGCCGGGCTGGTCAGCGTGCCGCTCTACCCGCTGCAATCGGCCGAGAGCATCGAGTATGTGCTGCGCCATTCCGCTTGCAAGGTAATCATTCTCGGCAAGCTGGATGATGCCGAGCGGATGGAACCGGGCATTCCCAGTGAAGTTGTGCGTGTTGCCATGCCCTATCCGACCCTGCGTGCCGACCATGCCTGGGGTGAGCTGTTGGCGCGCCACGAGCCTATGCGCGAAATCCATGAACAGCGCCCGGACGAGTTGCTCAGCATCCTCTATACCTCCGGCACCACCGGCCAGCCCAAGGGCGTAATGCAGACGGCCCGGGCGTTCGCCTTCGCCTCCAGCCGATCGGTGAGGGAGATGGGCTTGGGGCCGGACGACCAGTTCTTCTCCTACCTGCCGCTTTCCCATGCCGCCGAACGCTTCCTGGTGCAAACCAACAGCCTCTATTGCGGTGGTGAAATCGCCTTCGTCGAATCCCTGGAAACCTTCGCTGAGGACTTGCGCCAGGTGCGGCCCACCCAGTTCTTCTCGGTGCCGCGCCTGTGGACGCGCTTCCAGCAGGGCGTGCTGGAGCGGTTGCCGCAGGGACGACTCGATCGTCTGCTGGCCATTCCGCTGTTGGGCTCTCTGGTGGCCTGGAAGATCCGTCGCGGCCTGGGACTTGACCGCGCGCGGGTGCTGGTGAGCGGTGCCGCGCCCATTCCGGTGGCGCTGCTGGAATGGTACCGGCGCATCGGCCTGACCATCTGCGAGGGTTACGGCATGACCGAGAATTTCGCCTACGGCAACTTCAACCGGCCGGGACAGGTGCGCTTCGGCACCGTGGGCCGTGTGATGCCGGACAATGACCTGCGCATCGCCGAAGACGGCGAAATCCTCTACCGCAGCCCGTCGCTCATGACCGGCTACTACCTGGAACCGGACAAGAGCGCGGAAACCCTGCGCGATGGCTGGTTGCACACCGGCGACAAGGGACAGGTCGACGACGACGGCTACCTGCGCATCACCGGCCGGGTGAAGGACATCTTCAAGACCAGCAAGGGCAAGTACGTGGCGCCGGCCCCCATCGAGGGCGAGATCGCGAAGAATCTCTGGGTCGAGCAGGTGTGCCTGATGGGCAGCGGCCTGGACCAGCCGCTGGCACTGATCGAGCTGAGCCCGGCAGCGCGCGAGCAGGCGCGTGCCCAGGTGGAGGCGGACCTGCTGGTTACCCTCGAACAACTCAACGTCAGGCTGCAGCCCCATGAACGCATCAGCCACTTGCTGCTGGTGCGCGAGCCCTGGACGGTGGATAACGGCTGCATGACCCCAACCATGAAGATTCGCCGTAACGTGCTGGAAGCCCGTTACGCCCCGGCGGTCGACCGTCTCGATGCGCGTCAGTCGCTGCATTGGGAATGACCGCCAGAACACACGCATCAGGAGTTGCCATGAAAGGCCCGCTGTCTTCGCTGAAAGTCCTCGATTTCTCCACCCTGTTGCCGGGGCCGTTCGCCTCGTTGCTGCTCGCTGACATGGGCGCCGACGTGCTGCGGGTGGAGTCGCCCACGCGCATGGATCTGGTGCGCGTGCTGCCGCCCCACGACGGTGGCCAGTCCACCAGCCATGCCTACCTCAATCGCAACAAGCGCAGCATCGCCCTGGACCTGAAACAGCCGGACGCGGTGGAGCTGGTCCGGCAGCTGGTGCAGGAGTACGACATCGTCCTGGAACAATTCCGGCCCGGCGTCATGGAGCGGCTGGGCTTGGGCTATGAAGCGCTGAAGGCGATCAACCCTAAGCTGATCTACGTCTCCATTACCGGCTATGGCCAGACCGGCCCGTATCGCGACCGTGCTGGACACGACATTAATTACCTGGCCCTGGCCGGCATCGCCAGCTATACCGGACGCCGCGACAGCGGGCCGCTGCCCTTGGGCGTGCAGTTGGCGGATATCGGCGGTGGCTCCCTGCACGGGGTGATGGGACTGCTGGCGGCGGTGATCCATCGCCAGGCGACAGGGGAGGGGCAGCATGTGGACGTCAGCATGACCGACTGCGCCTTTGCCTTGCACGGTATGGCCGGCGCCGGATATCTCGGTGCGGGTGTGGAGCCGGACATGGAAAACCAGGCCCTGAACGGTGGCAGCTTCTACGACTACTACCGCACCCGCGACGGCCGCTGGTTCTCGGTAGGCAGCCTGGAACCACAGTTCATGCAGCAGTTCTGCGCCGCCATCGGCCATCCCGAGCTGGCAGTTCGGGGACTGTCACCGAAGCCGGCGGACCAGCAGGAGCTGAAGCGCGCCATCGAAGTCGAGTTCGAAAAGCGCGACTTCGCCGAATGGCTTGAAGTGTTCGCCGCTTTGGATGCTTGTGTGGAGCCGATGCTGCCGCTGTCCGAGGCGGTGGATCATCCACAGATCAAGGCCCGCGACCTGGTGGTGGAGGTGCCGCGCGATGGTCTGCCGCCGCAGAAGCAGATCGCCTGCCCGATCAAGTTCTCCGCCGGCCTGCCCGCGCCGCGCCACGTCGGTGGGCCGGTGGGTTCCCATACGGCGGATGTACTGGCCGAACTGGGCTTGAGCGCCGAACAGATCGAGGCACTGAAGACGGCGAAGGTGGTGGGGTAGGGGGGCTCG
>NZ_QJRF01000027.1 GCF_013393345.1 Pseudomonas taiwanensis | reverse complement strand
TGCGCGGCTTGGGCAGCGGCGTGGCGCGCCATTCGGCGTCGTCCGGCACCAGGGTGGCGGTGCTGCTGTAGTGGGTGCCCTGTTTGGCGTCGGCACTTTCCTCGGCCTGGCTGGTGTACTGGATGCCACGGTGCTCGATGCGCACCGGGCGCCAGCCGCGGTTCATATCCTGGCGTGGGTGGCCGGTGAGGTCGAAGGAGAGGCCCGGCACCAGGCGCGCGTCGTCACCCTCGACCTGGGCCATGCGCGCATCGCCGCGGTGGCCACGCAGGCGGTCCTGGGTGAAGGCCTCGCCCACCTCGCTCTTGTAGCGCCCGGGGTAGTCGTAGCGCTCGTAGCTGCTGGCTTGGTGGACCAGGTCCACGCCGTCACGCTCGGTGTGGTGGTTGTACAGCGGGTTCTTGAAGTCGTAATCGCGTTGGGTCTGACGCGCGGTGCGCACGTTCTCGCGGTAGGTGAAGTTGCGCAGTGCCGGCCTCGG
>NZ_QJRF01000026.1 GCF_013393345.1 Pseudomonas taiwanensis | reverse complement strand
ATGGCGTGCTGCTTCAGCACGGCGGTGGCGATGTCGGGCACCGACAGGGTCTGGAAAATGCGCCAGTCCGAAGCCAGCCGCAGGCGGGCCAGGCGCGGCTCGACCACGGCGCGGTAGCGGGTGCGTCGAAAGCCGGTGTCGCCCTGCTGGAACGAGGTGACGGAGCCATGCAGGTAGCGTACGGGTTGGCCGCCTTGCCAGATGGTGAGCAGCGCGGGACGGTCGAGGACCTGGCCGAAGTCGATGGCGGGGTTGGTGCAGCTCAGGTCGACGTTGAGCCTGAATGTCTCGGACAAGCCTTCGACGAGGTGGAACTCGACGACCTCGAA
>NZ_QJRF01000005.1 GCF_013393345.1 Pseudomonas taiwanensis | reverse complement strand
TGCGCGGCTTGGGCAGCGGCGTGGCGCGCCATTCGGCGTCGTCCGGCACCAGGGTGGCGGTGCTGCTGTAGTGGGTGCCCTGTTTGGCGTCGGCACTTTCCTCGGCCTGGCTGGTGTACTGGATGCCGCGGTGCTCGATGCGCACCGGGCGCCAGCCGCGGTTCATGTCCTGGCGCGGGTGGCCGGTGAGGTCGAAGGAGAGGCCCGGCACCAGGCGCGCGTCGTCACCCTCGACCAGGGCCATGCGCGCATCGCCGCGATGGCCACGCAGGCGGTCCTGGGTGAAGGCCTCGCCCACCTCGCTCTTGTAGCGCCCGGGGTAGTCGTAGCGCTCGTAGCTACTGGCCTGGTGGTCCAGGTCCACGCCGTCACGCTCGGTGTGGTGGTTGTACAGCGGGTTCTTGAAGTCGTAATCGCGTTGGGTCTGACGCGCGGTGCGCACGTTCTCGCGGTAGGTGAAGTTGCGCAG
>NZ_QJRF01000025.1 GCF_013393345.1 Pseudomonas taiwanensis | reverse complement strand
GCCGCGCCGTTGGTGGGCGCGGTGACCATGCGCCCGCCCGCAGCGTTTTCCTCGTTCACCGCCAGGGCGTAGAGGTTGACCCATTCCATGGCGCTCATGGTGCTGCCGATGACGTTGGGCTTGCCCAACTCCTGCAGGCTGCGGTGCAGCTTCGCCGCGCGACGCCGCACGTTGAGCCCGCCGGGCAGGATGCCTTCGTGGCCGAGGCCGTTGCTTACGCATTCCTGCATGGCGTCCCAGAGTTTCAGCAGCCCGGCGCGGATCTCCGCCTCGCTGCGCCAGGCCTTCTCGTTGGCCAGCATCAGTTCCGAAA
>NZ_QJRF01000024.1 GCF_013393345.1 Pseudomonas taiwanensis | reverse complement strand
CCAGCGGCTTGAGCAGCGTGAAGCTGTAGGCGCCGGCCGCCGTGAGGCTGAAGGTGAACACATCGACCGCACCAGCCGAGGCGGTGAGCAGGTTGCCGACGACGCTGTAGGTCACCGCCACGCCGCCTGAAGTCAGCGTCTGTGGCAAGCCGCTCGTGTCGCCGGACAGGGCGTAGCTCAGCGGCGCATCGGCACCGGACTGGAAGATACCGGTGACGCTGCCACTGGCCACGGTCGCCGCGCCAGCCACGTCACCGATACCACCGGCGATGCCTCCGGCCAGGCCGTCCTCGTCCACGGTGCCGCTTGCAGCGGCACCGGTCGCGGTCGGCGTGT
>NZ_QJRF01000004.1 GCF_013393345.1 Pseudomonas taiwanensis | reverse complement strand
CGTCACCGGCATCTTCCAGTCCGGTGCCGATGCGCCATTGAGCTATTCCCTGTCTGGCGACACCAGCGGCTTGCCGCAGACGCTGACTTCGGGCGGCGTGGCGGTGACCTACAGCGTCGTCGGCAACATGCTCACTGCTTCGGCCGGCGCGGTGGACGTATTCACCTTCAGCCTCACGGCGGCCGGCGCCTACAGCTTCACGCTGCTCAAGCCGCTGGATCATGCAGCGGGCAATGACGAGAACGACATCACCCTCAATCTCGGTTCGCTGCTGCGGGCCACCGACGCTGACGGCGACACGGTGACGGCCGCACCCGAGAAGCTGGTCATTACCGTTGACGACGACACGCCGA
>NZ_QJRF01000023.1 GCF_013393345.1 Pseudomonas taiwanensis | reverse complement strand
CCGGCAGTTTGCCGAAGATCCACAGGCGGTCGCAGTGGATGAGGCGGTGGCCTTCGGCGTTGTGCAGGAACCCGTAGAAGAAGCCTTCCTCGCGCAGGATGCGCTCGACGAAGTGGTAGTCGGTGTCACCGGCCTGCACGCAGTACTCGCGCGGCACATGGGGGTTGGTGACCCGCTGCTCGTAGTCCAGGGTAATGGCGTGCTGCTTCAGCACGGCGGTGGCGATGTCGGGCACCGACAGGGTCTGGAAAATGCGCCAGTCCGAAGCCAGCCGCAGGCGGGCCAGGCGCGGCTCGACCACGGCGCGGTAGCGGGTGCGTC
>NZ_QJRF01000022.1 GCF_013393345.1 Pseudomonas taiwanensis | reverse complement strand
CGTAGCGCAATTCGTTGAAGCCGCTGCCCTTGTGGGTCTGGCTCTTGAGAGACATCCGCGTCTTGTGCGCCGGCAGCTCGTACGGCGGTCGCTGGTGGGCGTTGTAGGTCCGGCCGGTAATCACCGGTTGGTCCGGGTCCCCATCGAAGTTGGAGACGATGACTTCCTGGCCGATGCGCGGGATGGCCACGAGGCCCCAGGTCGCGCCCGCCCAGTTCTGTGACACGCGAATCCAGCAGGAGCTGTGCTCGTCGTTGCTGC
>NZ_QJRF01000021.1 GCF_013393345.1 Pseudomonas taiwanensis | reverse complement strand
TGGGCAAGCCCAACGTCATCGGCAGCACCATGAGCGCCATGGAATGGGTCAACCTCTACGCCCTGGCGGTGAACGAGGAAAACGCTGCGGGCGGGCGCATGGTCACCGCGCCCACCAACGGCGCGGCCGGCATCATCCCGGCGGTACTGCACTACTACATGCGCTTCAACCCCGAGGCCACCGACGACGACGTGGTGCACTTCTTCCTCGGCGCCGCCGCCGTCGGCATCCTGTGCAAGAAGAACGCCTCAATCTCCGGTGCCGAAGTCGGCTGCCAGGGCGAAGTGGGCTCGGCCTGCGCGATGGCCGCCGCTGGCCTGGCGGAAGTGCTGGGCGCGACCCCGGCGCAGCTGGAGAACGCCGCCGAGATCGGCCTGGAACACA
>NZ_QJRF01000020.1 GCF_013393345.1 Pseudomonas taiwanensis | reverse complement strand
TCTCGGCGAGAAAAGCTCCATGGCACACGAACCATAAAACGGGCCATAACGCAAAAAATACGAGTCCCAGAGGGGGGAAACCACTGGTGCATAAAAATATCTTCCCTTCTGCACCCTGCAGACGTGGAAACTTTTGGATCAGAACCTCCTGGAGCGCGCAGCAGGCGAATCATTTTTGACCGGGGTGCCCGGCTCGCGTGTCCGAAAACGGAGCGCTGCGCGCGGCGTGCGAGGAACCGGGACGCCCCGCTGAACCTGGAGGTCGGCGTAGGTGGTGGCACACGACTCAAACCCCTTTTGCCCTCAAGTAGCCTCCCTTCTAGACCCCCCAGGGCAGTTTGGCCCCTCTGGGGGGCTCGGCCCGGACGGAACAGGGTTGTTTACACTTTTTATGGCCGCAAACGCTTTATCTCGGCGAGAAAAGCTCCATGGCACACGAACCATAAAACGGGCCATAACGCAAAAAATACGAGTCCCAGAGGGGGGAAAC
>NZ_QJRF01000019.1 GCF_013393345.1 Pseudomonas taiwanensis | reverse complement strand
CGGTCGCAGTGGATGAGGCGGTGGCCTTCGGCGTTGTGCAGGAACCCGTAGAAGAAGCCTTCCTCGCGCAGGATGCGCTCGACGAAGTGGTAGTCGGTGTCGCCGGCTTGCACGCAGTACTCGCGCGGCACATGGGGGTTGGTGACCCGCTGCTCATAGTCCAGGGTGATGGCGTGCTGCTTCAGCACGGCGGTGGCGATGTCGGGCACCGACAGGGTCTGGAAAATGCGCCAGTCCGAAGCCAGCCGCAGGCGGGCCAGGCGCGGCTCGACCACGGCGCGGTAGCGGGTGCGTC
>NZ_QJRF01000018.1 GCF_013393345.1 Pseudomonas taiwanensis | reverse complement strand
GTACCGACGGCACCCTGAGCATCAGCGACGTCGACAGCCCGGAGACCTTCGAGGCGCAGACCAATGTCGCCGGCGATTACGGCAAGTTCAGCATCGACGCCAATGGCGCCTGGACCTACGTCGCCAATTCGGCCTTCGACGAACTGAATGTCGACGACAGCCTCACCGACACCTTCCAGGTGTTCAGCGCCGACGGCACTGAAACCAGTGTCACGGTGACCATCGCCGGCACCAACGATGCCGCGGTGCTGAGTTCCGCCAGCGTCGAACTGGATGAATCCA
>NZ_QJRF01000017.1 GCF_013393345.1 Pseudomonas taiwanensis | reverse complement strand
TGTGTTCCAGGCCGATCTCGGCGGCGTTCTCCAGCTGCGCCGGGGTCGCGCCCAGCACTTCCGCCAGGCCAGCGGCGGCCATCGCGCAGGCCGAGCCCACTTCGCCCTGGCAGCCGACTTCGGCACCAGAGATTGAGGCGTTCTTCTTGCACAGGATGCCGACGGCCGCGGCGCCGAGGAGGAAATTCACCACGTCGTCGTCATTGGCTTCGGGGTTGAAGCGCATGTAGTAGTGCAGCACCGCCGGAATGATTCCCGCCGCGCCGTTGGTGGGCGCGGTGACCATGCGCCCGCCCGCAGCGTTTTCCTCGTTCACCGCCAGGGCGTAGAGGTTGACCCATTCCATGGCGCTCATGGTGCTGCCGATGACGTTGGGCTTGCCCA
>NZ_QJRF01000016.1 GCF_013393345.1 Pseudomonas taiwanensis | reverse complement strand
GGGTCTGACGCGCGGTGCGCACGTTCTCGCGGTAGGTGAAGTTGCGCAGTGCCGGCCTCGGGCGATCACCGCCGGCCAGCGGGTTGTACTCCACCGGCTGGCCCGGCAGTTTGCCGAAGATCCACAGACGGTCGCAGTGGATGAGGCGGTGGCCTTCGGCGTTGTGCAGGAACCCGTAGAAGAAGCCTTCCTCGCGCAGGATGCGCTCGACGAAGTGGTAGTCGGTGTCGCCGGCTTGCACGCAGTACTCGCGCG
>NZ_QJRF01000015.1 GCF_013393345.1 Pseudomonas taiwanensis | reverse complement strand
CCTGGCCGAAGTCGATGGCGGGGTTGGTGCAGCTCAGGTCGACGTTGAGCCTGAATGTCTCGGACAAGCCTTCGACGAGGTGGAACTCGACGACCTCGAAGGCGTCCGCTCCCGCGGTGAAGGTGAAACGCAAATCGGATTGGACTGCCATGGAAATCCTCACCAGCCCGCTGTCGGGCCAGTGCTCCTGATGCAAGAGGGAGCGGCCGACGCACGCTTGCGCCGGTCGCCGAATTCGCCTGGGGGATTAGGCTTCCTGGGGCTTGCGCCAGTCGTCCGAGGCTTCGGTGCCGGCGATGGCGTGGGTCCAGGTGATCTTGCGGTAGGCCATGG
>NZ_QJRF01000014.1 GCF_013393345.1 Pseudomonas taiwanensis | reverse complement strand
TGGTGAGCAGCGCGGGACGGTCGAGGACCTGGCCGAAGTCGATGGCGGGGTTGGTGCAGCTCAGGTCGACGTTGAGCCTGAATGTCTCGGACAAGCCTTCGACGAGGTGGAACTCGACGACCTCGAACGCGTCCGCTCCCGCGGTGAAGGTGAAGCGCAAATCGGATTGGACTGCCATGGAAATCCTCACCAGCCCGCTGTCGGACCAGTGCTCCTGATGCAAGAGGGAGCGCCCGACGCACGCTTGCGCCGGTCGCCGAATTCGCCTGGGGGATTAGGCTTCCTGGGGCTTGCGCCAGTCGTCCGAGGCTTCGGTGCCGGCGATGGCGTGGGTCCAGGTGATCTTGCGGTAGGCCATGG
>NZ_QJRF01000013.1 GCF_013393345.1 Pseudomonas taiwanensis | reverse complement strand
GGGCGTGATGGGTTTCGCAAGCTCTACCCATCCTACGAAAGCGTGACCGTAGGATGGGTAGAGGTACGAAACCCATCAGAGCGAAGGCCGTCCGGGCACTCAGAGCTTGATCAGCACCGACTTCAGCAGTTCGCGGCTGAGCTCGATGCGTCCGCTGGCGGCCAGGTCGCTCCGCCGGGAAACAGAAATCCGCCGGCTTGATGCTGGTGTGACCGCTGATGGCCTGGAGTACAGATGTCCTGGGTCATGGGCTCCCTAAGTTCTGTCGTACTGACCTGCGCATGAGGAATACACGCTG
>NZ_QJRF01000012.1 GCF_013393345.1 Pseudomonas taiwanensis | reverse complement strand
TGGCCTGGTGGTCCAGGTCCACGCCGTCACGCTCGGTGTGGTGGTTGTACAGCGGGTTCTTGAAGTCGTAATCGCGTTGGGTCTGACGCGCGGTGCGCACGTTCTCGCGGTAGGTGAAGTTGCGCAGCGCCGGCTTCGGGCGATCACCGCCGGCCAGCGGGTTGTACTCCACCGGCTGGCCCGGCAGTTTGCCGAAGATCCACAGGCGGTCGCAGTGGATGAGGCGGTGGCCTTCGGCGTTGTGCAGGAACCCGTAGAAGAA
>NZ_QJRF01000001.1 GCF_013393345.1 Pseudomonas taiwanensis | reverse complement strand
TTTCGGAACTGATGCTGGCCAACGAGAAGGCCTGGCGCAGCGAGGCGGAGATCCGCGCCGGGCTGCTGAAACTCTGGGACGCCATGCAGGAATGCGTAAGCAACGGCCTCGGCCACGAAGGCATCCTCCCCGGTGGGCTGAATGTGCGCCGCCGCGCGGCCAAGCTGCACCGCAGCCTGCAGGAGCTGGGCAAGCCCAACGTCATCGGCAGCACCATGAGCGCCATGGAATGGGTCAACCTCTACGCCCTGGCGGTGAACGAGGAAAACGCTGCGGGCGGGCGCATGGTCACCGCGCCCACCAACGGCGCGGC